>NZ_AP018207.1:0-1200000 GCF_002367995.1 Calothrix brevissima NIES-22 | reverse complement strand
TGCCGACAGAAATCGCCAAAATCAGCCAAAGTTTCAAAAGCTGTAGCATCTGCATTCAAAAGTAAAATTGTACCGCCAGAAGATTCCATTAATTGACTCATTTCATGCAGCACGAGTTGAGCAATTTGTCGCCGATCTAAACTAGTGGTAAGTTGAGTAGAAATATCCTCAAATAAATCAATTTCCTGATATCTTTCTAATAGTTCTTTGGCTAATTCTTTCTTTTCGGCTTCTTGCTTGGCTAGTAATGAAAGCAAATTCGCCACTAAAGTTGCTGGCTGTGCGCCCACAACCCAACCGATGATTTCTCCTGATACTTCAATGGGATAGCGGTTAGCAACCAGATGCTCTCCCATAGTCAAGATTTTTGTACCGTCTACCAGTTCCACCGCGATCGCTATGTTGAATTGATTAGCGAAGTTTTGCAACAAAGATGGTAACTCTGGTTTATTTAAAATTCTTTTGAGGTTAACTGCGGACATGAAATACCTCATCTACAACAGATAGGTTGCACCCATAACCCGCTATTTTGCAAGTTAAGGATTTCGCTGCGATCGCTCAGACAAAATTTTGTATTGATATCGTCAACTACTCGATCAACTTCTGTGGTTATTTGCGCGCCAAAACTGAGAACAGTTGACTCAGCATCGCTATGTATTCGCCTAGCATCCCTGGAAAACAAAAGCATTACCATAACAGTCTGGAAATATATTAATTTCTTATTAAGAGTTAGTTTTCCCAGAAAGGTGGAAGGCGTAACATTAGATTTGGGCATGGGGCATTGGGAATTGAGCTTTTAAGTTGCACAATCCATCGTGAGGGCTGTTGACAGTTGACAGTTGATAGTTGACAGTTGACAGTTGACTGTTGACTGTTGACTGTTGACTGTTGACTGTTGACTGTTGACAGCCTAGTATTTATGCAATTTAGACGCCCATTAGCTTAAACCAACCTTGTCTCAAGCTAAAGGTAGAGAAAATTCAAATTTACTACCCAGTCCTTTTTGACTTTCTACGTGAATTTTGCCGCCTTGGAGTTCAACTAGTCGTTGAGAGATAGTTAAACCAATACCTGTACCCCCAGAATGGCGAGCACGCGATGCATCCGCACGCCAAAACCGCTCAAATACATGGGGTAAATCTTCCGACGCAATCCCAATACCTGTATCTACAACCGCAATCCATAGGTATTGTGAGTCAACCCAAATATGAATGGTAATTGCACCTTCAATGGTATAACGGACTGCATTACCCAGCAAATTAACTAGTACTTGTTCGGTGCGATCTAAATCTGCTAACACATAAGGCAGAACAGGCGGACATTCTAACAGCAGAGTCGGGCCATCTTCTAACAATTGGTCGGTAAATTTTTCTACTAATGATTCTAATAAAGGACGAATATTGACACGCTGGATATTAATCGCTAAAGAACCAGCTTCCGCCTTAGAAAGTTCTTGCAGGTCGTTTACCAAGCGTTCTAAACGCTTAGTTTCTTTGGCTAATTTGCGATAAACATCTGCTGATGGTTCAATTTCACCATCAGCGAGTTGTTCTAAGTAACCACGAACAACTGTTAGGGGTGTTCGTAGTTCATGAGTCATATCTCCAATTAATTCCCGCCGTCTGGATTCCACTCCTTGTAAACTATTGGCCATGCGGTTAAAACTCGCACCTAGTTGGTTAATTTCGGGAATATCAGACATGGGTAATCTGGCGTCAAAATCACCAGCAGCATATTGTCTGGTAATTTGCTCCATATCGGTCAATCCCTGCATAATTCTGCGAGATACCCAGTAACTTAATCCCCCAGCTGCGGTTGTCCCCACTAATACTGACCACAGAGTACTGCGTCGCCAAGCTAATTCAAATCCTTGCACTAATTCAGTGCGGATATCAATTAAATCTACCCCTTCATTTTCTAGTCGTTCTAGGTGGAGAACAAAGAACCGAGGAGAGGAGATTTTACTAATGATCACCAGACTAAGTACGCCTACTACCATCACTACCAAGTGTGAAAATAACAGGCGTGATGTTAAAGGTAAGGACTTTGTCCAAGGCCAACCCTTTTTCATAATGTTTAGCTCATGGTGGAATCATCAAATTTATAGCCTACTCCCACAACAGTTTTAATAAAAGTAGGATTAGATGGATCTGGTTCAATTTTTTTCCGCAATCGTGCTATGTGCGTATCAACTACACGCTCATCACCAAAAAAGTTATCACCCCAAAGTTTGTCAATTAATTGGCTGCGATTCCACACTCTACCGGGATTGCTGACAAAGGTAGTTAACAAGTTAAATTCTAGGGTTGTTAAGTCTAAGACTTCCGCTTGTTGGGAATCTAACTGGCGGCTAGCTGTACGCTGGTCTACATCGACAATAAAATGTTGGCTGCGATTGACTTGATTTTGTCCCCCTTGGCGGAGACTACGCCGTAACAAGGCGCGCACTCTCGCTACTAATTCTCTGGGGCTAAAGGGCTTAACCATGTAGTCATCAGCACCAGTAGATAACCCAATCACGCGATCGATTTCCTCACCTTTAGCTGTGAGCATTAAAATATAAGGGTCTTTTGCACCTGGTTTCTGACGAATTCTGGCACAAACTTCTAACCCATCTAAACCAGGAATCATTAAGTCTAAAATGATTAAATCTGGTGGTTGCTCTTGAAACATCCGCAAAGCATTGACACCATCACGGCTAATTCGGCAAATAAATCCTTCTTTTTCTAAAGCTAATTGGATTAATTCCGCAATTTCTATTTCATCTTCAACTATTAAAATATCCATTTCTATTAAAGAAAGTATTATACGCAGAGAAATTCCCAAATTTTAATTTTCAGCTAATCATCTGACATATTGTCTGTCGCATTTTGTCAATATGTCGTTAGCAAAAGTTTTCCATCATCTCTTGAGTCCTGTTAAACAGTAGAATTAGATAAAGTGCGATAATTGTATCCCGATTTAGCATCTTTTTGAATGTATTGTTTAATGCTATCTAAGTCAATAAAATAGTCAGCCACATCAATCAAGTTATCGCTGGTCATCGCCCGCAAACTGACAACTTCTACCCTCGCACCCGTGCTAGTTACAGCATTGACTGCATAAGCTAAATCGCCATCGCCACTAACTAACACCGCAGTATCGTAGTAGGGCGCTAAATTTATCATATCTACAGCAATTTCTACATTCAAATTCGGTTTTTTATAACTTTCTACAGGTTGGAATTCTTTGGTGACGACGCGATAACCATTCCGCCGCATCCAAAACAGAAAACCCTGTTGCTTTTCTTGAGAACGCAGCCGGATTGCTGGTGGTCGTGACATATCAATACCAGTATAGAAAAAAGCCCGTAATAAACGGGAATTTTCTGTTAATCTACAAAGTAGTTTGAGATAATCAATTTCTAAACCCACTTGCAAAGCTGCATGAAAGAGATTGATTCCATCAATAAAAATAGCTACGCGACCGCGATGAATTCCTTGGAATAGTGAACTTGATGCTGTGGAATTTGGTTTTTTAAGTAGGGAACTTTCTGGTTCATGATTTATGAACCGTTGTTCTTTGCCAGATAGATCCTCATTGAGAGGTTTATCTTTTTCTTTTTCTGTGGTAAATGTATTAATATTCATTGGCCGATCCCTCTAGATTATCTAGTACAAAAGGTTTTTGGGCAAGTTAGCGGTGAAGATTCAGTACTAATTTATTAGCCTAGCAATGCTGCTAAAAATTAATAATTGATTAAGGTTTACCATCTTGGTACTTGGTGTTGTAGATTTGCCACTACTTACCGCAAAGTTAGGTAAATTTCTGTAAAGGGCAATTCGTTATTATCTTTTTAGATTTCAGATATTTCTCCCAGTTGGTTTATTTATGCACCTGCTATCCTAACAGGAAATACCATACTGTTAATTGCTGCTAATAAAGCTGGTTGCTGGTGATAGTGCAGATTTGCAGTGAAATATCTGAAATTCATGACATAGCGTCAAGTTAGATTTAACAAAACTTCCCCAATATTTATGAGTAGACTGCTATTTATCCAATCAAACTGACTGTTAGTTTTGCACAGAACACGCAGATTCAAGGCGTTCAGAGGACTGTGACTGAAGCGCTTGAGCAGTCTATTCACCTTTATTTGTATTGTACATCCATATCTAAATTAGCTAAAGGGAAAATTGGAATGGGGCATAGGGCATGGGGCATTGGGCATGGAAAAAGTAGGTGCAGTAATACCAATTTGAAAAAAGAATGCGACAGATGGTAGGGGCATGGCAATGCCCACCTGTGTCAACTTAAGCTAAAAGCTATATAGGGCGGGCGTTGTACAAAAACTTTCGCCCTCATCCCCTAACCCCTTCTCCCCCAGGAGAAGGGGAATTAAATCTCTTGCTCCCCTCTCCCGGTGGGAGAGGGGTTGGGGGTGAGGGCAAAAAGCTTGCTACAAAGCTGGTTTCGCGTTAAGTTGACACCAATGGGCAATGCCATGCCCTCTAGAATATTAGAGATGTGCCGTAAACACTATTTAAATTAGTCAGAATTTACGCAAAAATTACCAAAAACCTTGATTTATTTAACCGCCTTCGCGCAGCGTCTCGCAGAGAAGACGCCAAGAACGCCAAGAATTAGTAGAGTGTGCGTAAGTCTTATAGTATAAGAATCCCCCAGCCAGAGTTTTAGCCTGGTGGGGGAAGATTGTATTAGGGGCTAGGAGCTAGGGGCTAGGGGTTGAGGGAGAGAACTTTGTTGATGAGGAATACCTTGTGAATCTGTATTTCCCATGCCCAATGCCCAATGCCCAATGCCCTATACTTCTGGATTCTCTTGTGAGAATTTCTTATGAATGCTTCTAGTCTGCTGTCCGTTAGCAGAAGTTGCTGTCATCAGATATTCGATTAAGCTGTCAGAATAGGGAATGCGGAAATGGAAAGTACCATCTGGCTTGAGTTTAATGGGATGTCCAGCGATGTTGACGGTTGCATCTGGTTCGGTTGCACCGTGGATAATGATTTCTGCGTCGGCGACAAACCAAAAATCAGGATAGGGACGGCTGAAAACGCGCACGGTGCTGGAACGTGCTAGTGTTACCCAAGGTTCGTTTTCTTGTTGATAGCCAATTTCGACGATGTAGTCTCTATCGCTGTTGGGAATGGCGACAAAGCGATCGCCTGAAAATACCTCACAATCGTACTGTTGTACTAGCTGGGGATGTTGATAACTCAAGTCAAGACTGGTGATATCGTACAGCTTAATTGTCAGTTGGGAAATTCCACTATTATTTAATAGTTGTTGTTCAGTCTCAGCAAAGTACCAAGTTACATAAGCCCATTTGGCGGTGCGGGGTGTGAGTGTAATAGTACTTTCTAGCGGTTCAAGATCTGTCTCTAGTAAGCCAGCATTTTCTGGATCTTCTGTAGCAACTGGACTGAAAAAGCGCACGGTTTGCGATCGCGCGATCGCTATCCAATTTTCGCCATCTGCTGCATAGCCAATTTCGGCGATGTAATTGCGATCGCTAACCGGAATTTCGATGACGCTACTTTCGGTTGCGGAATCAAATTCATATTGCTGGATAAACTGCGGGGTTTGGTAGCTGAGATCGATTCCTGTGACATCATACAACCGCAAGCCTAATTGACGACCTGATTGTTGCAATACTTGCTTGTTAACATCAGAAATTTGCCATGAGACTTGAGCCGATTTTGCGCTTTGATGTGTGAAGGTAATACTGTCTTGGAGATTATCGGCTAAATCATCATCATTATCTTCACCGGGTAAAGCGGGATTGCTAAATACACGCACAGTCGGGGAATGGGCAATTTTCACCCAGCGATCGCCTGTTGTGACATAGCCAATTTCAACGAAGTAATTGCGATCGCTTGCGGGAATGGCTATAAAGCGATCCTGTGCTGTATCATCACATTCATATTGCTGCACCAAATGAGGAGTCTGATAACTCAAATCGATATCAGTCACATCGTACAGTCGCAGCGCTAACCGGGAATCAGCATCTTCTATTGCTTGTTTTTCATTGTCGGAAATGTGCCAAGATGCATAAGCCCATTTCGGTGTATGGGGTCTGAGGTTAACGCTATCCTTGACATTTGTCTCTACTGGTGCATCGCTGGTATTATCATTAACTTCCACATCTGGATTATTGCCGGAAATTGATGCCCAAGCGCCAATTCCTACACCTGCTGCTACTGCTGCGCCACCAGCTAATGCGCCTAAGTTACCCAGAGAAACATCTTCTGGTGCATTTGTTGATGTTTCAGCTGTCTGTTCTGGGAAATTCGAGACGATTTCGATGATTTCTTCTTCTGTATCGTCAGGGAATGATTCTGCTGCATCTGCAACCGCATCTAATGCTAAGTCTTGAACATCAGCTGTATCGGGGATTGTCGCGGCTGTTTCAATGACAGGTAAATCCACATCTGTTGTTTGTTCGGGAATGTCTGGTAAATCTGGGATTGTCGCGGCTGTTTCAATCACAGGTAAATCTACATCTGCTGTCTGTTCGGTCACATCTGGTAAATCTGGGATTGTCGCGGCTGTTTCAATCACAGGTACATCTTCAGCTATTGTCTGTTCGGTCACATCCGCAACATCGGGAATTGTCGCGGCTGTTTCAATCACGGGTAAATTTTCATCTGCTGTCTGTGGGGTTACATCTGTGGGAATTGTCTCTGTTGTTTCGCTCGCAGGTAATTCAGACTCTGGTGCATCCCAGATCGCATAATTGCTGTTACCGATAGAAGTACTTTGCTCGGTAGAATTTGCTGCTGCATCAGCAACACCAGCTACTATGGCTGCACCTCCTAAAGCGGCACCGCCAATGGACGCGATCGCATCTGCATTGTTAGACTCTATCTGTGGTTGTTCTGCTTCAGTGTTTTGAGTATCTGATGCTACTAATTGCTGCTCAGAATTATCAGTACCTAGAGATGGTTCTTCCTCTTTGGCTAAATCGCTGTTAGTTGCTGGGGCTTCTGGTATATGGGGATAGGAAGTATTCACAACTGCTGCTGGCGCTTCTGCATCCCAAGCATTGTCCTCATTAATACTAACATCCTCAGTTGATGTACTTGCAAATGTTGGTTGTGATGGTGGCGCAGTTGGTACTGATTCTACATCCTTATCTGCTGTTTCTTCTTCTGGCGAAGGTTTTTTGCGGGAAAACACAAACCAGCTACCCAAACCACCCAGTAACAACAAAGGTAGTAGAATTAACAATGGTGTTGGTAAAGTGCCATTGTTACTCGCAGCAGAATTTACTGATGACTCCTTAGGCGCAGCAGTTGTATTTGCATCGGCGGTGGTAGTTGTCGCCTCAGATACAGGTGAGGTATTAGTTGCAACCGTTGTAGCTTCTGGTGTTGGGGCGTTAGCGGTAGCTAATGTAGGTAATTGTCCTTGAGCGATCGCGGCGGCTTCTGATGTTCTGGCTGTTTCGATGGCTTGGAGTCCTGGAGGTGCGATCGCAAAGCCTAAAAAACTAGCCGCGCCAAGGCTGGGATTTTTCTTGTAGACGTAAACTAAAGGCTGAGAAAAGACATATTTCTCTTCTGTGGGCGTAGCTTTATCTATGGGGACAACCCGCACGCCAGGTATTTGCGATACTTGATTAGCTAAGGCATAGCTAATCCCGTCATTACCCAATTGTTTGACAATTTCTACAGTATTATCATCAGTGAGTTGAGTTGCTGTAGAGCCTGTAGCAAAAGTAGCCGCCTTAAAAGCTGGATAAGTCCGAAAAGTATTGCGAGTGTCGCTAGTTGTCGGGCGATCGATCAAGCGGATTTTACCCTTAACACCGCCAACTTCCGACCAATCTGTAATTCTTCCTCGGAAAATCCGCGCAAATTCTCTACTACTCAAGCCACCTTTAAAAGGATTGTCCGCTCCGACAATCACCGCTATTTTTTCTCGGTACAAGCGCACTTGCTCTAAACCTTGTGCCCGTTCTTCTTTCGTCAAGCCACGACCTAAGGCGGCGATATCTACACTACCATCTAGTACAGCTTTCAGTGCCGCCTCAGTACCATTCCCTTGAACTTCAACCTTCGTTCCAGAAAATTGCTGTTCAAAACTTTGTTTGAGGTTTTGGTTGATTGCATTCAAGGCACTTGAGCCATCAATCCGCACTGTAGTCCCATTTTCTACTGTTGTTGGTAAAGGAAAAGCGGGAGCATCAGTTGCAGATTGTGCCAGTATCTGTTTTGGTACTAAGAGATTCACAGCCATAGGCATAGTACCCACAGCTAGCAGTAATGCCAAACGGAATATTGCACTATCTTGTTTCGATTTTTGCCACATATGCTCCTTATCAGGGTACAGAAATACAGAAATTCGGCCAGCTTTTAACGTTATGTTTATATACGATTAAATAGGAGACGCGCTAATTATACATCTCCATAAACTTTCTTCTAAATTTACTTTGATCCTGATTCTGGACTTATACTGCGTCTAACTTTATCTTGTCTGCCGTCCAGATTCATAGACTGTTTATTTTTTTTAAAGTATCTCGGTTGTAGGTTTTCAGCCCTTTTTGCAGATATAGCTGTTGACTGTTGACGGTTGACCGTTGACCGGGTTTTATTTTAGGTTGATGTCTTAATCTCTCTGGCTACAGCTATCAGGGACTTCCAAATAAAAAAATATTCCCATCATTACTTACCAAATCCACAACTCGTAGGGGCGGGGTTACCCCGCCCCTACAATTTGGCATAATTTATTTTTTGGAGTTACCTTATTCAATAGACCTCTTGCAAAAGTCCTAATTTTCGCGTTCTTCTTTGCGCCTTTGCGCCTACCCTGCGGGAAGCCGCTCCGCGTCTATGCGTGAGCCTTTCAAATGATTAATCAACAACGCCAAAATATTTATGCAAGAAGTCTAATGGTCAATGGTCAATGATAATTTGTTAGAGACGCGATGAACCCTTGTCTGTACAATTGTCCCCCTTGTCTCCCTTGTCCTCCTTGTCCTTCTTCCTAGCCCCTAATCCCTAACTCCTAGCCCCTATTTTGAACGCCATTGAGAAACATAGGCACGAATTTCTCCATAAATGCTTGGGGATCTCGTTCCCATGCTTTTTGGGCAACTTGAAGCCTTGTAAATTGCAATTCCGGTGCTAGCAATGTTTGTGGTAACCGCTCCATGAGATATTGGGGACGTTGCCATACAGGCATAGTATTCGCCACATCTATTAACTTGGCAACTCGTCGCAGTTCTGCACCTAAGGTAATATCCATCCCGGACTCAAAAGCCGCTTGTTCAATTGCTGCATACTTGCGCTTGGCTTGCTCAACTTTTTGCCGATGTTCTGGGCTTTTATCTGCTATTTGTGCTAACCAACGATTACCCCAGCGCACATGTCCGGCTTCCTCTGGCAAAATCCTTTCTATGGTTTCGCGAATTTTAAGATTTTCTTCAGTTTGTGGTGCTTGTTTTAATGCATATATGTGAGCAGAGAAATACTCACAACCACGCTTTTCGGTAATGTTAATCGCTGCTAACCCAGAAATTACAGCGTCTTCTAAGTCAGTTTTGGTATTGAAGTAGTCTCGATCTATGAGGCGATCGAATTCGTCGATATAAGAAGTCCCTGGTGGTTTGCCAATATCTGCCCCTAAATCTACCAGCAAATCTGTCAGCCACATAGCATGACGCGCTTCATCTGCTATATGGTGTGATAAATCTTTAATCAGTTCCTTGGGCTGTCCATCTAGCTGTTCAATTACCTCTGTCAAGTCTTTACAACTGCGCTGTTCGCTGTACCGATAGCGGTTGAGGATAATTAAATGCAATTCGCGATCGCTTACTACTCTTTTGAGAATATCGCGCGCGCTCATTCCGTTTGGAGATTTTCTGGGATAGATAACTGTCATAGTTTAATTAACTTTTGTTAACAATGTTTTCATCTGCTTTTGATGGTAACTTAGTTACCTTTGATCAAACAGCAGCAAGCTGGAGAATCTTACTTTTCAGTAAAATCCCTGCCTTCTCGAGAATCGACTCATCGGCAATTTCCCAGAAATTACGGTTTTGGACTTTCTGAGAATTTCCCCTTCAAATATAAATAACTGTAATAAACCAGCAATTGACCTTAAGACAGGCTTATATCTGTTTTGGAGAACATCCTGAAGCTAGATGCCTATGCACAATAGGCATTTGCGGCTGATGCCATATAGTTTTCTTCCGCGATAAAGTAATATTTATTGTTAAGTTTTGTTGCAAAAAGCTATTTTGTAGCTGTTGTTACAGAATTGTTTGCTATATTAATTAGAGAAAGACGAAACCAATTATTTATAACTAAAAAATAGAGAGGACTAGGTTATGTCTATTGAAGAAAAATCTCGTGCAATTATGGTGCGTCAATATCAAGAAGTTAAGAAACGTCAACAATCGATGCTGATGCGTAGCGCACAAGAACTTGGTCTTCCTGAAGAAATGTCTCATTATTGGAATCCTATTCAAGGTAAGGTAGACCAAGCTTCGCGCACACTTTATGGCAGTAGCCACGCTGGTATGAGTTAGGTTGCAAGTGTAATTTAGCTGAGTTGAAGGAGAAACAAATACACCATGACTGATAAATCAGGTGTCTCAGCTTTAATCAAAAACCCCCTTAATTTCAAAGGGGGTTTTGCATCCTGATAGCGATTAACTTCAAAAAAAAGCCACCCCTAAGGGTGGCTTAAAAATTAGCAGCAAGAAATATTCAGTTGCAAAAGGTAGAAAACTTATCTCTTCAGCTTTCTTTCCTTATGCCTACTGATGCTAGTTATCAAAATTAGCAATCGTAGTACAGATAAAATTCGTAAGGATGAGGACGTAGTTGTAACTGCTTAACTTCATTAACTAGCTTGTACTCAATCCAGTTTTGGATAAAGTCTTCTGTGAATACACCAGTATCTGTTAAGAAAGCATGATCATTTTCCAGCGCTGACAGTGCCAAATCTAGAGAACCGGGCGTAGAAGGAATCTTCGCCAGTTCTTCTGGAGATAGTTCATAGATGTTCTTATCTAAAGGTTCGCCGGGATGGATTTTATTTTTGATACCATCAATACCAGCACAAAGCATAGCAGCAAATGCTAAGTAAGGGTTAGAGGTAGCGTCTGGACAACGGAACTCTAAACGCTTGGCTTTGGGGTTACTACCAGACAGAGGAATCCGCACAGAAGCAGAACGGTTACCTTGGGAGTAAGCCAAGTTAACTGGTGCTTCATAACCAGGTACTAGACGCTTGTAAGAGTTAGTGGTGGGGTTGGTGATTCCCAATAATGCTGGTGCGTGTTTGAGGATACCACCGATGTAGTACAGTGCCATTTCGCTCAAACCAGCATATTTATCACCGCCAAATAGGGGTTGACCGCCTTTCCAGATAGACTGGTGACAGTGCATACCCGAACCGTTATCACCAAAAATTGGTTTTGGCATAAAGGTGACGGTTTTACCATATTTTCTGGCAACGTTCTTGATGACATATTTGTAGGTCATCAGCCAGTCTGCTGCTTCGATTAGCTTACCAAATCTGAAACCCAGTTCGCATTGACCACCGGTGGCAACTTCGTGGTGCTGCTTTTCAATGGGTACGCCGCAAGCTGCCATTGTTAACAGCATTTCTGTACGGATATCTTGGAAGCTATCAGTGGGCGGTACTGGGAAGTAGCCTTCTTTGAAGCGTGTTTTATAACCTAAGTTGGGACTTTCCTTTCTACCTGTGTTCCAACGACCTTCTACAGAATCTACATGGTAGTAGCCTTCGTTAGCAGTTTGGTCATAACGGACATCATCAAAAATGAAAAATTCGGCTTCAGGGCCAAAGAAGGCTGTGTCACCAAGTCCGGTAGAGACTAAGTAGTCTACGGCTTTTTGAGCAATTACGCGGGGACAGCGATTATACCATTCGCCTGTGCGAGGTTCTTTAATGCTACAAATTATACTTAGTGTTGGCTCTTTCATGAATGGATCGATCCAGGCAGTGTTTGGATCGAGAACCATTGTCATGTCTGACTCTTCGATGCCTTTCCAACCCCGAATACTGGAACCGTCGAAAGGTACACCATCAGTGAATGAACTCTCATCGATTTGGTTATGGTACACAGTGAGGTGCTGCCATGTCCCTGGTGCATCGATGAATTTCAGATCAATCATCTGAATTTTTTCGTCTTGAATTCTTTTCAAGACTTCTTGTGGGGTTGTCATTGTTACTCCTTCTCTGCCAATTAAATAAACTCAACCTAGAATCTTCAAAGCTTGCTGACCCTGCTGAGATGAACCCAATTGTGACACACCTGGAATATCCTAATGATAGGAGATTAAGAAAATTTGTAGTTTTTGTTACAGTTCTTTTAGTTTCCGAGTTATTTAACCTTTCTGTAACATCTGTACAAAACTCAAACATATCATCTCATAGGGGGCAACTTTGGCATAGAATCCTTAAGTAGCGGATAGATTGTTTTGTGCCGAAATCTATATTGTAATTGGCACAAAAAATGACTGTGCATAAAAGCAGCCAAATAAATATCAAACCATAGATAGTATTGATTGGGAGAAACCAGAATGCGCGATGCAGTAACAACTTTAATTAAGAATTATGACGTGGTTGGACGGTATTTTGACCGGAATGCGCTCGACAGCCTTAAATCCTACTTTGATAGTGGTACTGCAAGAATTCAAGCTGCGGGAGCAATCAATTCCAATGCAGCTGCAATTGTCAAGCAGTCTGGTGCTAAATTATTTGAAGAATTGCCAGAGTTGATTCGCCCTAGCGGGAATGCTTATACAACTCGTCGTTATGCTGCTTGTCTGCGGGATTTAGATTACTACTTGCGCTATGCTACATACGCGCTAGTGGCTGGCAATACCAATGTATTGGATGAGCGGGTACTACAAGGGTTGCGCGAAACTTACAATTCTTTAGGTGTACCCATCGGCCCCACAGTACGCGGCGTACAAATCATGAAGGATATCGTCAAGGCACAAGTAGCAGCAGCAGGCGTGGCTAATACCGCCTTTGTTGATGAGCCATTTGACCATATCACTCGCGAATTGAGCGAAACCGATATCTAAATCTCTGGGGCGGGCAATTGTCCACCCCTTAATCATATTAATAGCGATCGCTCTACAAAAGTTTTGGCAAGAGCGATCGCTTTTTTCGTAATACATAAAACTGCGATTTATTCAAAAAATTAAAGCATAAATTAACATTTGCAGATTTGCTAATTAATCTGCTTTTGTCAATGAGCAATTTTGCCGATAAAAAAATATCAATGGGGGTCTTCAATTTTGAATTGTAAAATTTTGAATTCCCCAAGGGTGAATATTGTGACGAGGAAAGTTAGTTACAAAAATTAATAATATTCGATCAGTAACGGCCCTTCGGGAATGAAGCGAGAGGTAAAGTTAGTTTTTTTACCTAAAGCTTTTAAAGCAGCTACAGCGATGGGTGCTTTTAAAGGTTTTAACTCTTTGACTTCCCAAAAAATTGCCCAAGTCGGTTTATCGCTTGCAGTTGATGGCGGACGAAACTGAGATTTACCTGCATATCTCCCATTGCGCGAATTTCCATGCCCAATATATGAACCTTGCCAAGCAGCTTCTGAGTTTAGCGGTTGATTAACACAGTTAGAAGCGTAAATTAATACTTCTACATCTTTATCCCCCCGTAATTCATCAGCTTTACGGAAGACTTCAAAAGCCATGCTACCAAAAGCGACTTTAATTGTTTCGTCGCTGAGTTCGGTTTCTAGCTTTTCCATTGTTTCCAATGCAGATAGCAAGTGCATCTCCGGAACAGGTGCCAGAATCGCGAAGGAATTTGTTTTAGCCATGTTCTGTCCCCATATCTTAGCCTTGTCATTATAGTTACGTTTCTGGGAAACCTAAAGGAACAGAGATGAAGATAACTGCGATTGCCCCAAATCCGGCACAATAGAAAATGCTCACGACGATCTAGTTAATTTGGCTAAACAACGACTCGATACACTATTAGTAGAAAGAAATTTATGTACTTCCCGCGCCTTAGCACAGCGACTCATTCAGGCGGGGGAAGTTAGCGTGAATCAGCAGGTTGTAGATAAACCTGGCACAGAAGTTGATATTACTGCTGATATTCAGATTAAAGTGCGATCGCGCTTTGTTTCAAGAGGCGGCGAAAAAATGGCGAAAGCTTTAGAAAACTTTGCAATTCCTGTAGAAGGACGCATTTGTCTAGATGGGGGGATTTCTACAGGTGGTTTTACCGATTGTTTGCTACAAGCTGGAGCTAAACAAGTTTACGGTATTGATGTCGGTTACGGACAAGTTGACTGGCGGTTGCGCAATGACAAGCGGGTAATTTTGCGGGAACGTACCAATTTACGCCAACTACAGCCACAGCAATTGTATGGCGAAAACGCTGCCATTCCCGATTTGGCAGTGGTTGATGTTTCGTTTATTTCCTTAACGAAAATTTTGCCCGCTTTGTGGCAACTCACCCAAGCGCCACGGGAAGCAGTATTATTAATCAAGCCACAATTTGAAGTTGGTAAATCCCGCGTTGGTAAAAAAGGCGTGGTGCGCGACCCAAACGACCATGCAGACGCGATTTTCCATGTCTTGCAAGCGGCGGAAAGCTTAGGTTGGAAATATCAAGGTTTAACTTGGTCGCCAATTACCGGGCCTGCGGGGAATATCGAGTATCTTTTATGGTTGAGAATGGATGGCGAAACACCAGCGCCTAATTTAGAAGCAATTCAGCATATCACTAAATCAGCGATCGCGAATTTGAGAGAAAATTAACAAAAAATTAAACATCGTATATCAAGCACTCAACTGCTTCTGGATGCTGTTCGCAGTAGCTTTCTAAATCGGTTTTGCGTTTTTTGGCTTGCTGTTGATGGGCTTTTTCAGCTTGCAATTCTTCTACAATTTCCCATGCTACAGCACAATTAGGGGAATTATCGCCAGTGCGATCGCAGGTTGTGCGCGCTTCATTAATGGCTTCTTTGATGGATTGGTCGAGGGTTTTGACGCCATTTTGATGCGCATTCACAGCAGCCTGAACTACTTCTAACGTTGTCTGCATGATACTTTTACCTTTCTGTCGTGAAATAGAGATGAGACTCCTTGCAAAACGTACTTTTGCAGGTAAATTCTATTCTGACAAATTTGCGCAGAATTGGCTTAAATATCTGACTTTTGTACAATATTTACTGAAATTGGACTATGTCTATTGGTATAAATTAATGATAAGAAATTACAATATTAATTATTGGAAATTCTTGTTTTATAGCTACAAACACTGATAAATATAGCTTTTAACGATTAGTTAAAAATTAGCACTGATTGATTTATTTTAAAATTTAAGCAAAATAGGGGATAAATCAAGTAAATATTACTGCTTAATTTACTGATTTATTCACAGACAAAATAGCGAAATTATTGCTTTATCAGATTGTTGGCGATAGTTAAATTTTGTAATTCTTAAGACTTTACATAGCAAATTTTTAAGCACTGTAAACGTTAATACATAATATAAATTGCAAATTGGTGAGGTACAGATAATCGTTAATTGTAGGGGCACTGGCACTGCCATGCCCCAAAGCGCTATGCCTCAATATGATAAATCGCGAAAATCTTTGCATAAGAGTATTTAAACCTTAGTGTCGCTTTTTTTATGTATAGCGATCGCTATTATTTTGCTGTAAGTTTAAGTGAATAATTTTTAAGGTTAGCTAACTTTTTTATCTAAAAATAAATTTTATCTGACCTTTTGTATAAAAATATAATTCAGCCCTTAGTATATTAACTGTCTTGACAACAGTTGAGAAGAGGCTGAATTGTGGAAATTCAATGGGGATTCAACTTTTTATCTCAGTTGATTCAGTTAGAATTTTGGCTGTTTATGCTAGGATTAATATCCTCAATTAGCTTTTTTATATTTAAAAATAAGATTAATTTTAAAAGCTTATTAACTACGAAAACCAATAATCCATATAGTCCAGAGCGATTGCAGCTATTGTTAATTACTTTAATATTCGCAGCTTACTATCTGTTGAATGTGTTGCATAGCGTAAATATTTGCAAATTGAAGCATGTACCTTGTACTATGCCACCAATCCCCTCAGAATTTCTATTTGCATTAGGAGGAAGTAATTTTGTCTACCTTTGGGGTAAGTTATCTACAATTTTGAAACAACGGAGGTCAGAGCGTGTTTGATGTGCAAAAAGAGTTTATAATTCTGGCGCTGGTTATTGGTTTTACTCTGACATTTTTTTTGGTAGTTTTAGAAATTTTTATTCTCATATTTATTTGGGAAGGTACTTGGAATTATGATGCTGAGAAAAAAAGAGGCATTAATCTGAATAATCTGATTAGTGACAGTTCAGGTGATGCTAGCCTCGCACGGTTTCAGTTATTAATATTTACTTTTGTAATTTCTATGAGTTTGGTACTCATTATTACTAGTAGTCAGCCACCAGCTTTCCCGACAAATATTCCCGATCAAATTTTGGGTTTATTAGGTATTAGTAGTACTTCCTACGTTCTTGGTAAAGCTTTACAAAATCAAGTTAAAAATCAAGATGCACAATCAGCAGTTACTCCAGAAAATCAAAGTTCAAATTCTGATTCTAATACCAAATAAGGTTGTCAAAAGTCCAAAGTCAATAGTCAAAGACTTACAAAAAATAAATTACCCATATTTCGTAGTGCGAGCATCTTGCTCGCTGGTGTTCAAAAGCGAGCAAGATGCTCGCACTGCAAATTTATTGGGTATTTAAAAAATTGGATGTCCCTTAGCTAATATCAGGAACGAATGAGGTAACATTGCCCTCTTGACTAATGTCCCCTAAATATTCACGATTAACTCATGACTCCAGTAGATATTTTGATTCTCTCCAATGGCCCTGGGGAAGTGACAACCTGGGTACGTCCAGTAGTTAAGGCATTACGTCAACAATTGGGTGACGATCGCACAAGCGTGAGAATTTCTGTAGTTTTATCACCTTGTCCTAATGCTAGCGGTAAAGAAGCTGCGATCGCACTTTCTTATCCAGAGGTAGATAGAGTTCAAAAAGCTGAACATTTTTGGCAGTTTTTACTCTGGGGCAAAACCGTTGATAATTGGGATTGGAGAAGTCACGGTGTAGTTGTGTTTCTGGGTGGAGATCAGTTTTTTGCTGTAGTTATTGGGAAAAAACTCGGCTACAATACAGTGATTTACGCTGAATGGGATGCGCGGTGGTACAGCATAGTTGATAGATTTGGCGTGATGACAGCGAAAGTTGCTGAACGCATTCCTCAGAAATACGCGCACAAGTTTACTGTGGTTGGCGATTTGATGTTAGAAGCTAATAGTTATGCGTCTTTGGTACAGGATAAAGAACAAACCGCAGAAATCATTGGTTTGTTACCTGGTTCCAAAGCCGCTAAGTTAGCTCAAGGTGTACCATTAACAATAGCGATCGCAGAATATATTCACCTACAAAAATCCAATACTAAGTTTGTCATTCCCGTAGCGCCAACATTAGATTTACAAACTTTAGCTAGTTTCGCAGATTCTCAGAGAAATTCTTTTGTAGAAACCTTTGGTTTTAGCGGTGCTTCCTTAATTTTTCCAGAAGATAATCAACAAAAACCAATATTAAAAACAGCCAAAGGTTTAACTGTAGAACTTTGGCAAGAATCGCCTGCTTATCAATTATTATCTCAATGTAGTATTTGTTTAACTACAGTGGGAGCTAACACCGCCGAACTTGGTGCTTTAGCTGTACCCATGATTGTCTTATTACCAACTCAACAACTTGATGCAATGCGTTCTTGGGATGGTTTACCGGGATTATTAGCTAATTTACCAGGTGTAGGCACAACATTTGCTAAAGTAATTAACTGGGTATTTCTCAGACGCAAAGGTTTATTAGCTTGGCCGAATATTTGGGCACAAGCAGAGATTGTACCGGAATTAGTAGGTAAACTTCAAGCAAAAGATATTGGCGAAATGGTATTAGATTTACTTGCGCATCCTGAAAAGTTAGAGCAAATGCAGATGAAATTACGTAATGTTAGGGGTGAAGCTGGCGCGGCGCAGAAGTTAGCAACTTTGGTAAAGGAAGAAATAGAAAAGTCTCAAGGTTTTTGAGATAAATTTTGGGCAATTACTAAGTTATGACTTTCAGTTTTATAACTTATTCAACAAATCTACCAGTAAAGTTTTATTTGTGAAATGTAGCTCTCATTGTATCCCCATTGCTGTAATCAACAATAATTTCAAATCTCTCTAATTCATCAATTAGATGATTAATTTTCAGCGTCTTTAGTTGTGTAAGTGCATCATCATGGGAAGATTGATGTGTTGTTTTATAGTGCTTCCCATTCTTCTCTGCTGATATTAGCTTGACGTAATATTCTATTTAGTAAGCTGGCGCTGATATCTCCCTGATGTGGATTAGGAATTGTGAGCTTCAATTCACCTTTTAACATGTACTGATGTTTCCCGCCGGAATAAGGGCCATCAAACCCTGCATATTTTAGATAACGAATTAGATTCTGCCGATTAATTGCGCCGAAAGGTGGCATTAGGCAACCTCTTTCTGTACATTTAGGTTAATCCCGTCAAGTACTGGGAGAGTATGACCTAAACGCAATCCTAAAATAATCCACCCTTCCAGAGCCTCTTGCAAGTCTTCCCGACAAGCTTCTAATGTCGCAGCATTTGCCCACACACCTGGACAATCAGGAATTTCACTATAAAACGTTCTATCTTCTAGCAACTCATAAGTTGCTTTGTGCATTGCTGTATTGATGTAATCTGTCAACATTTCTATTTTTGAGACTGAATATAATTACTCTATTGCCTTTACAATAGTTAAATTTTAGAGTAATTATCTATAAAATAGCGCTTATTTGTTAAGATAGCTTTAAAAACAGGCTTTTGGGCTGTATAGAGATATTTTAACGCAATTCTCCGCCTTTTCTATATAAGTTAGGTCTGAGTGCGATCGCACTTTGTCTTACTGTTGAATCAGCGATCGCACTTTATAATCAATTAACGCCTACTTTGGCTATCGATAAATATCATAATACTTCTGCCTTTGCTTTCTCCTCCTGTCTAACTTTCTGCTTCTGCTTTCTCCCTTTTTTATTCAACCCTTTGCGCAGCGATTCCATGTAGGTGTAGAACACAGGGGTAATATACAGCGTTAGTAGTTGCGAGAACAATAAACCACCGACAACTGCTAAACCTAAAGGACGGCGAGATTCTGCACCTGCGCCTAAACCGAGTGCGATTGGTAAGGTACCCATTAATGCAGCCATTGTGGTCATCATAATTGGGCGGAAGCGCACTATACAAGCTTCATAGATGGCATCAAATGGCGTTTTACCTTGATTTTGTTGTGCATCCATTGCAAAGTCAATCATCATAATGCCGTTTTTCTTGACGATACCAACTAACATAATGATGCCGACAAAAGCGTAAATATTTAAATCTACACCAAATAGCATTAAAGTGAGTAAAGCACCAAATCCGGCTGAAGGTAAACTAGAAAGAATTGTGATAGGGTGAATAAAATCTTCGTACAAAACACCCAATACAATATAAATTACCAAAATCGCAATTAACAACAAAAATCCCAAGCTAGAAAGGGACGATTGAAAGACTTGTGCTGTCCCTTGGAAGCTGGTACTAATAGTTGCGGGTAATGTTTCACGAGCTAATTTTTCAATGGTTCCAGTAACACTACCAAGTGATACTCCTGGTTTAAGGTTAAAGGAAATTGTCACCGCCGAAAGTTGTCCCGAATGGTTAACTGTTAATGGCCCAACACCTTTAGTTAAAGTTGCAACTGCATTTAATGGTACTTCTTGACCGCTACTAGAACGAATTGTTAATAAATCAAGGTCGTTGGGACTAAGTTGATATTGTGGATCTACTCCTACGATTACTTGATATTGTCCATCCGATGCATAGATTGTGGAGACTTGCCGAGTACCGTAAGCATTATTTAATGTTGTTTCAATTTGATTAGCTGTTAATCCATAGGTTGCAGCTTGTTCGCGATTAAATTGCACGTTAATTTGCGGATTTTTGATTTGCAAGTCGCTGTTAACATCTTGCAGTTCTGGCATTTGGCGCATTTTCGCTTCTAATGCTGGGGCGTATTGATACAATTCTTGTAAATTTGGGCTAGAAAGTCCAAATTGATATAATGCTTTGGTTTGTTGTCCGCCTAATCGGATAGATGGCGGGTTTTGGACAAAGGCTCTAATTCCGGGTATTCCTGTTAGTTTTGGTCGTAGTTCTTCTGCTATTTCATCAGCGTTTTTGTGGCGTTGGGAATGGGGTTTTAATTTAATAAATATGCGTCCGGCGTTAGCTGTGGCGTTGGCTCCACCTGCACCTACACTGGAGTTAATTGACTCTACATTGGGGTTGCGACGCACAATATTGGCTATCACTTGTTGATGTTTTACCATCTCAGCAAAGGAAATATCTTGAGCCGCTTCGGTGTTGACTGTTAATTGTCCGGTGTCATCGTTGGGGATAAATCCTTTGGGAACTATCATGAATAAATATATGGTTGCAACTAAAATGACTCCCGAAAGGATCATTGTTGTGCGGTGATATTTCATTGATAGCTTAAGAGTTGCTTCATAACCTCCCAGCATGGTGTTAAATACCCATTCTGAAGCGTTATAAAGACGACGTTGCCAATTTTTAGCTTGCTGTTTTTTGGGTTGATTTATTTGATGTCCATTCCCATTAGTTGATATATCGGGGATGTTGTCTCCCTGCAAATATTCATTATCGGATATCTCATGGCTATTACTAATATTTGAATGTCCGTTGTTTTCTTGATAATGTCCATTATTTGTATCTTGATGTTCGCCTTCATGTTTAAGAAAGCGACTACAAAGCATTGGTGTGAGGCTGAGGGAAATAAAGCCAGAGACTAAAATTGAAACGCTAATAGTAACTGCAAATTCGCTGAATAGTCTTCCCAAAATCCCACCCATAAACATGATGGGAATAAAGACAGCTACCAAGGAAATTGTCATTGATAAAATGGTAAAACCAATTTCTTTGGAAGCATTGAGGGCGGCTTGCATTCGACTTTCGCCCATTTCCATGTGACGCACGATGTTTTCTAACATGACTACTGCGTCGTCTACCACAAAGCCAACGGCGAGAGTTAGCGCCATTAAGGAAAGGTTATCTAAAGAATAACCTAGTAGTAGCATTACTCCAAAGGTTGCTACTAAGGATAAAGGTACAGCCAAGCTGGGAATAATTGTAGCGGAAATATTGCGTAAAAATATAAATATTACTAAAATTACTAAGCAAATGGTGAGGAATAAAGTAAATTTAACATCATTAACTGACTCGCGAATAGATTGAGAACGGTCAAAGAGAATATCCATATCTATCGCGGCGGGAATTTGCTCGCGGAAGCTGGGTAAGATTTTTTTAATTGCGTCTACAACTGCGACTGTATTACTACCTGGTTGGCGTTGAATTGCTAAAACAATTGCTCTTTTACCGTTAAACCAACTGGCTACTTTATCGTTTTCGACACTATCAAATACTTTACCCAATTCTCTTAACTGAATGGGCGCACCGTTACGGTAAGCAACTACTAAAGAACTATAAGCTTCGGCGTTGTTTAATTGTCCATTTGATTCAATAGTAAAGTTTTGATTTTGTCCGTAAAGGTTACCAGTTGGTAAATTAGAGTTACCTTTAGAAATTGCATCTGCTACTTCATCAATTCCTAGTCCTTTTGCACTCAATGATTGGGGATCTAAATAAATCCGCACGGCGTATTTTTGCGAACCAAAAACCTGTACTTGCGCTACGCCATCAACCATTGATAAACGCTGGGCTAACATTGTTTCGCCGTATTTATCCACTTCTGATAATGGTAGTGCTGTGGAGTTTAAAGCTATGTAGAGAATAGGTGAATCTGCGGGGTTGACTTTGCGGTATGATGGCGGGTTAGGCATACTAGTTGGTAACTGCCTTTGTGCTTTAGCGATCGCAGATTGCACATCCTGAGCAGCACTGTCTATATCTCGGCTCAGGTTAAATTGCAGTGTAATTTGTGCCGAACCCAGAGAACTTGTAGAATTCATTGAATCTAAGCCAGCAATACTAGAAAATTGCTGCTCTAATGGTGTTGCTACCGATGAAGCAACGGTTTCGGGGCTGGCTCCTGGTAAGCTAGCTGATACTTGAATTGTCGGGAAATCTACGGTAGGTAAGTCACTAACTGGTAGCAATTGATAGCTCAGTAAACCAAACAACATGATGGCAAGCATCACGAGTGTGGTCATGATTGGTCGGCGGATGAATAATGCAGAGATGTTCATAGAGGCGGGGAGGCAAGGGGCAGGGGGCAGGGGGACAAGGGGGACAAGGAGGACAAGGAGGACAAGGGGGAGAAATGAATATTGTACAGACGCGATTCATCGCGTCTCTATTTGGCTTTCTGGTCGCTGTCGGCTGCCTACTGGCTGTTTAATTTGTACTTGGGCTTTTGGTTTGAGGTTAAATTGTCCGTCGGTGACGACTTGTTCGCCTGCTTGTAAGCCTTGCTGAATTACTGTTTCGTTACCAACTGCGTTACCTACGACTACTGGGCGCATATCTACGGTTTTGTCGGCAGGATTGAGGACATAAACAAACTGTCCTTTTTGTCCTGTCTGGATGGCAGTGGTTGGTACGACTATGGCGTTGGGTTGTTGTGTGAGGCGGACTACTACATTGACAAATTGACCAGGTGATAGTCTACCATCGGTGTTAGCAAAGCTACTTTTTAATTGAATTGTTCCTGTTGTCGGATCTACACCACTATCGATAAAGAACAGTTCGCCATGTTCGGGACGCTGTTCGTCTTTGGGGATGTAGGCGTCTACTTGAATTTTTCCCTGGGCGCGATATTTGTTGAGTTCTGGCAGTAAACTTTGGGGTAGGGAAGTGGTAACGTAAATTGGGCTAATTTGGCTGATGGTAACTAAGGGGTTGGTATCATTGTCTTTCACTAAGTTACCCCGATTAACTTTTAAGCTACCTGTACGCCCATTTATGGGGGAAACAATGGAATTATAAGATAGGGCGATTTTGGCGCTGTCAACTGCGGCTTCTGCGGCACTTACTTCGGCTTTGGCATTATTTAAGTCGGCTTTGGCTGCTTCTACTGCGGCTTGGGCGTTGGCAATACCTTCGCTATCTGCCAAAACTGTGGCTTTTTGGGCATCTGAGGTGGTACGATACTGGTCTGCTTGCTCTTTGCTAATGGCTCCTTGTGTTAACAGGGTACTATAGCGCTGGGCTTGAGCTTGGGCGTTTTTCGCTTGGGTTTGGTCTTTGAGGAGATTCGCTTTGGCTTGATTAACTTGGGCTATAGTTTGAGAAAGGTTAGCTTGGGCTTGCTTGACTTGCGCGATCGCTTTTTCTCGATTAGCTTGGGCTTGCATTAAGGCGGCTTGCTGTGGGCGAGAATCTATTTTGAATAATAGTTGCCCTTGTTTAACATTCTGACCTTCTTGAAAATAAACTCCGATTAGCGGCCCGGCAACTTGTGACTTTATGCCTACAGTTGAATAAGCTACTACTGTTCCTGTTTGGCGTAACTCAATCGGTATAGTTTTACTGGTTGCTGTTGCTACAACAACAGGTACAGCCCGTTGTTGATTTTTACCTTTTTTTTGGTTATTGGATTGTGCCTCAGAAGCCGTACAGCCAAACAAAGCCAGCAAACTCAACAATAAAATTCCTCTACTTAACTGTTTGGGCAACATCAGCTTTTGAGGATGGAAATAATGTCTATTCTTATACTTAAAAGATAGATTTATCATACTGACCAGCAACAGCATTAATCACAGTGTCTGATAAAGGTTTAACAGATGTTTTTACCAGACACACTTATTATTATCTAAAATTAATTAGCAATGCTAACTATTAACCTGACATCTATCTAAAGAATCATTTAAGTAGGTCGGCATAATTAAAGACAATTGGTCATTAGAGACGCGATTCATCGCGTCTGTACAATTGTCCTCCTTGTCTCCCTTGTCCTCCTTGTCCTCCTTGTCCCCCTAATCCCCCTGCCCCTCTGCCTACACAGTGATAGTATATTTTTTAGTTAGCAGTCCCGTAAATGGAATTAAGTATCAGTTTGCGATCGCCTCAACTATGCGCAAAATCGCCAACCTAAAATTGTATGAGTCCCAAAAAACTAGCTGTAGAAGTCACTCCGGAACAATGCGCTGCTAAGATAATGGAAACAATTCCGATTATCATCAAGTTTTTTCGCGCGGAGATGCGACAGAATGCTGCTTTTCTGCCAGAATCGCTATCTGTTCCTCAATTTCGGATGTTGGCTTTTCTCGATCGTCATCCCAGCGCTTCGCTTTCCCAATTGGCGGAACATTTAGGAGTAACTAAAGCTACAGCCTCAAATTTGACAGATCGTCTCATACAAAAAAATTTGGTGAGTAGAATAGAAAATCCCCAAGAACGCCGTCATGTTATCCTGAATTTAACGGATGCTGGCAAGTATCATTTACAACAAGTTCGGTCTTTAACAAGTGCGCGGATTGCTTCACTGTTAACTAACTTACCAGAAGACCAAATGCAGAGTGTAGTTGAAGGTTTAACGGTGCTGAGTAGTACTTTTGAAGATATTTTGCCAGAATAGCAGGCGCGATCGCTGACTTGCATCACCTGACAATGGGAAAAATGCGCCAGCTTTATCATTTACACATATTCAGTACTCATTTTTAAAGTTTTGGTAAACAAAAAAGCATTTCGCTTTCTGATTTATCGAAATCAAGTACTCATTTTTTTGTTTTGAGTAAGCAAAAAGCCATTTCACCTTCTTGTTAAGCCTTAACGAGTTCTCATTTTGGTGTTTTCCGCAAGTGAAATACTATTTCACCTACTCATTAAGCTTTTTTGCTTACTCGTTTCGGTAAATCGCGCACTCATTTTGGTGTTTTCCGCAGGTGAAAAGGTATATTGCTTACTCATTTAGGTAAATCGCGTACTCATTTTGGTGTTTTGCGCAAGTGAAAAGGTATATTGCTGGCGCAAAAATGGCGATGTATGACAATAAGCCTCTGTGTAGCTAGGCTTTGTTTTTTTTGGCGATGACTAAAGCGGGTTACGCCTATGCATTTATTGTTAGGGAACTGCAAAAAATGAATTATTCCAAATTGTGGGGGCGGGAAAACCTCTCGCTGATCCCGAAATACCGCCGTCACCCTAGAAGGGTGCGGCTAATTGAACAAAGCCTGCCTCCGCAGGCTCAATTTCTCTAGCCTGCGGAGCCAGGCTTTGTAGCCCTAGCCCCAGGCTTCCAGCCTGCGGGCGGTATGTTGGGTAAGCGCAAATGGCGATGTATGACAATAAGCCTGTGTGTAGCTAGGCTTTGTTGTTTTTGGCGATGACTGAAGCGGGTTACGCCTATGCATTTGTTATTAGGGAACTGCAAAAAATGAATTATCCCAAATTGTAGGGGTGGGAAAACCTCTCGCTGATCCCGAAATACCGCCGTCACCCTAGAAGGGTGCGGCTAATTGAACAAAGCCTGCCTCCGCAGGCTAGAGAAATTGAGCCTGCGGAGGCAGGCTTTGTAGCGTTAGCCCCAGGCTTCCAGCCTGCGGGCGGTATGTCGGGTAAGCGCAAATGGCGATGTATGACAATAAGCAGTTATGTAGCTAGACTTTTTTGTTTTTGGCGATGACTGAAGCGGGTTACGCCTATGCATTTGTTGTTAGGGAACTGCAAAAAATGAATTATTCCAAATTGTGGGGGCGGGAAAACCTCTCGCTGATCCCGAAATACCGCCGTCACCCTAGAAGGGTGCGGCTAATTGAACAAAGCCTGCCTCCGCAGGCTCAATTTCTCTAGCCTGCGGAGGCAGGCTTTGTAGCCCTAGCCCCAGGCTTCCAGCCTGTGGGCGGTATGTTGGGTAAGCGCAAATGGCGATGTATGACAATAAGCAGTTATGTAGCTAGACTTTTTTGTTTTTGGCGATGCATAAAGCGGGCTATGCCTACGCATTTGTTATTAGGGAACTGCAAAAAATGAATTATTCCAAATTGTGGGGGCGGGAAAACCTCTCGCTGATCCCGAAATACCGCCGTCACCCTAGAAGGGTGCGGCTAATTGAACAAAGCCTGCCTCCGCAGGCTCAATTTCTCTAGCCTGCGGAGGCAGGCTTTGTAGTGTGAGCCAGTGGCTTCCAGCCTGCGGGCGGTGTGTCGGGTAAGCAAGAAAAGTGTTTGGAGCAACATTGAGGGGTCTAACCCACCATTCGCCAGCAGTATCCTACGAATTGCGGGCTTGGTAAGTTAATGATTGGGATGCCATACCCGAAGCGCATAAATAATTGACGCGAAATACCCTGTATCTGGCATCAAAACGCGAAAACTGCATAAGTCCTCGCCCCTCATAGATAAAGAGAAGAGAAGCGAGGAAAAACACCCATGAACAGACAACTTACCTTAAATTTGTTGCCAAAACTGAAACCAGCCTCAGCCAATATTCATGCAACTTTTAAACTAAATCCCATCTAGCTCAGTATATATTCTGAAAATAATTTAATAATCTCAATTATCCCCAATCCAGCCACAGATTGACACCCAAACGCCTGAATACCTTCTCATACCTTTTAATTACGAATTACGAATTACGAATTACGAATTATGCATAGGCTTTACACTTTAACCTGCTTGCTGAGTGTAGTTTTATTATCCAAGTCAATGGGAGCAAACGCTACATTTAAACAGACGCAAATTGCCCAGCAGCCAACCACAACACAGCAAGATGCAAACCGCGCAGCAGCACAAAAAGCCTTTGATGAAGGGATGGCGCTTTACAAACAAGGTACAGCAGAATCATTGCAACAGGCGATAGAAAAATGGCAACAAGCGCTGATATTGTGGCAGAAAGCAGGGGATAAAGAATGGCAAGCTATTACTCTTCTTAGTATTGGTAGAGTTTACTCCGATTTAGGGGAAAAGCACAAGGCTTTGGAATATTACAACAATGCACTCCCACTGTTGCGGGCGCTGGGCAATCGCTTTGGGGAAGCTGCTACCCTCAATAATATTGGCGTAGTTTACTCCGATTTAGGGGAAAAGCACAAGGCTTTGGAATATTACAACAATGCACTTCCACTGTTGCGGGCGCTGGGCAATCGCTTTGGGGAAGCTAGTACCCTCAATAATATCGGCGCAGTTTACTCCGATTTAGGGGAAAAGCAGAAGGCTTTGGAATTTTACAACAATGCACTCCCACTGTATCGGGCGCTGGGCGACAGGGGTGGGGAAGCTACTACCCTCAATAATATCGGGCGAGTTTACGACACATTAGGGGAAAAGCAGAAAGCTTTGGAATATTACAACAATGCACTTCCACTGAGGCGGGCGGTGGGCGATCGCTCTGGGGAAGCTACTACCCTTAATAATATCGGCGCAGTTTACTCCGATTTAGGGGAAAAGCAGAAGGCTTTGGAATTTTACAACAATGCACTCCCATTGTATCGGGCGATGGGCGATCGCTCTGGGGAAGCTAATACCCTCAATAATATCGGCGCAGTTTACGCCGCATTAGGGGAAAAGCAAAAGGCTTTGGAATTTTACAACAATGCACTCCCACTGTGGCGGGCGGTGGGCAATCGCGCTGGGGAAGCTAATACCCTCAATAATATCGGCGCAGTTTACTCCGATTTAGGGGAAAAGCAGCAAGCTTTGGAATTTTACAACAATGCACTCCCACTAAGACGGGCAGTGGGCGATCGCGCTGGGGAAGCTACTACCCTCAATAATATCGGGCGATTTTACGACACATTAGGGGAAAAGCAGAAGGCTTTGGAATTTTACAACAATGCACTCCCACTGTATCGGGCGGTGGGCGACAGAGGTGGGGAAGCTTACATCTTGGTTAATATCGCCTATGTTTACGATGATTTAGGGGAAAAGCAGAAGGCTTTGGAATATTACAACAATGCACTCCCACTGTTGCGGGCGGTGGGCGACAGAGGTGGGGAAGCTACTACCCTCAATAATATCGGGGGAGTTTACGACACATTAGGGGAAAAGCAGACAGCATTGGAATATGTCAACAAGGCACTCCCATTGCTGCGTGCGGTGGGCGACAAGGGTATGGAAGCTACTAGCCTTTATAATCTCGCCTATTTAGAACGGAGTCGCGGTAACTTGCAAGCAGCCCGCACCAATGTAGAAGCCGCTATCAAAATTATCGAAGACTTACGCACCAAAATTGACAACAAAGACCTTCGCAGTTCTTACTTCGCTACCCAGCAGGATGTTTATAAATTCTACATCGACTTGCTGATGGAACTGCACAAAAAAGAACCATCTCAAGGCTACGATGCATTAGCCCTACACTACAGCGAACGCTCCCGCGCTAGAAGTCTCATCGAATTATTAAACGAAGCCAACGCCAAAATTCTTAAAGGCGCAAACCCGCAACTCATCGCCCAAGAACGGAATTTACGACAGCAAATAGACGCTAAAACTACACTGCGGCGCAATTTAGAAACTTCAACCAATAAAAACGACTTAGTTACCAAAGCCGCTATTCAACGACTGAGCCAAGATATCGCCAATCTCACCAATCAATACGAACAACTACAAGCCACAATTCGGGCTTCTAACCCAGAATATGCAAAAATAACCAACCCAGATCCAGACAAAGACATTCTCAAATTACCGCAAATTCAACAACAACTAGATAAAGACACCCTGCTGTTGCAGTATTCATTAGGCGAAGAACGCAGCTTTTTATGGGCTGTTACTTCTACATCAATGCAAGTTTACACCCTTCCCCCACGCCAAGAAATCGAAAAAGTTGCCACAAGATTTCATTCCAGTTTGCAACAAGAAACAGCAGGTGAATTTGCCATTGAGGAAGCCCAAAACCTGAGTCAACTTATCCTCGCACCTGTCGCCAATCAATTACCAGGAAAACGGTTAGTCATTGTCGCTGATGGTGGATTGCAAACTATTCCCTTTGCAGCCTTGGCTGATGTGAATGAAGGGGGACAAGGGGGACAGGGGGGACAAGGGGGACAAGGGGGACAAGGGGGACAGGGGGGACAAGGGAGACAAGGGAGACAAGGGAGAAATCATTGTTTAAAGCTAGCCATTCGGCACAACAAAGCATGAAAATCTGTCTTTCCCATGCCCCATGCCCTATGCCCTATGCCCATGTTCAACCTAGTTCCGAATATCAACCACTGATGGTAAATCATGAAATCGTCAATTTACCCTCAGCCTCAACGATCGCATTTCAACGCCAACAACTCGCCAAACGTCAACCCGCACCGAAAGCCCTCGCTATCCTTGCCGATCCGGTATTTAATGCTACCGATTGCCGATTTAAAGATGAAAATTGCCAAGAAGCGGATCAACCTCAATCTAGCAACAAGAATCTTGATGTTTCGGCTGAATTACAACAATCTCAGCTAAATCGTTCCGCCCAAAACCTCAAGCGCAATGGTTGGAACCGGCTACCATTCACCGCCGAGGAAGCCAAAGCGATTTTAAAACTTATCCCATCAACCAACAGTCTCAAAGCTTTGGGTTTTGATGCTAATTACAATTGGGCGACTAGCGGCGCTTTAAATCAATATCGCATTCTCCATTTTGCCACTCACGGTATAGTCGATCCCAAAGAACCACAGTTATCAGGAATTCTACTGTCTAGCTATGATAAACAAGGTAAATATTTAACCAACAACAAATTAAGTTTAGGCGATTTGTTTAACCAAGATTACCCCGCAGAGTTAATTGTTTTAAGTGCTTGCGACACTGGACTTGGTAAGGAAGTCAACGGTGAGGGATTGGTAGGCTTGACAAGGGGATTAATGTATGCAGGTGCGGCGCGGGTGGCGGTGTCGTTGTGGCAAGTTAACGATGAAGGCACATCAATATTAATGCAGGAATTTTATCAGCAGATGTTGCAGCAAAATAAAAAGCCGGCTGAGGCGTTGCGTGCAGCGCAGATGAAGTTATGGCAAGATGGGCGCAGTTTGAATGAATGGGCGGCGTTTACGGTGCAGGGGGAGTGGAGGTAGAAGAGGCAGGGGGCAGGGGGCAGGGAGCAGGGGGACAAGGAGGACAAGGAGGACAGGGGAAGGGGGATTAGTTTGGGGTGGTTTGTCGTAGAGATTGCATCGGGAAACAATTTGATTGGAATATAATTGAGCAGATGATTATGGTGGCGATCGCCTGCGAGTAGATGAAGCTATCCGATGTGAATTGTCTGTTGCGATTGTAGCGCGATCGCATCGTTTATATACTCAATCACTAACAACCGCAGGTAGTTAAGTTTTTCTATATATAGTTTAATTTGCGGAAATTGACTTTCTTCAGCAAAGTACCAATCGGCAAAATAAGCAATATCAAATATATGCATTTTTGTTAATTTCTGCATCATTTCCTGATATTGTTCTAAGTCATCATTGGCAATTACTTGAGATGCATATCCTTCAATATCAGTTGCAAAAATTTCTATTTCTCCTAATATGCTGAAATCTTGAGATTCTTCCCAAATAGCTATTTGTCGTCTTTCATCGCGTGTATTTTTATAATCAATTAACAACTGCTGCAATACATTAGTAATGTATTGTTTAGCCATCTGGGATTTTTTAGGTATATTGGATTCTTTCAGGTTTTGCATATCAATTGCTAGTTTTCACCGTAGGAAACAATTTTGCCATTTCTTTCAATTATAAATTCATTGCCCTTATTCCATCTTTCTGCACTATCACTAAGGATTTTTTTACGAGCGCCTTTTTTGTTGAAATTATTTGCTTTTCTTAAATATTTTAAATAATTGTTGGTAAAATCATGTCTATCAGCATGGTTAACAATGCTATGAGCCAGTGTTGGATAAGTGCTTTTATCCCAATTCACCATTAGAGTCTTCATTTCAGCAATCTCTGCATCTGTGTATCCGCTAAATAAAATTTCTTCATAGGGATCTACGTTTTGCGGCTGAGTAGGTTCATCTTGGTTATTGGAATTCATCTCACAGTTATTATAGTTAGATTTTCCAAACTACTAAATAATTTATGCAATAGTATATGGCATCCGCAAACAATACGATTGTAGGGGCATGGCATTGCCATGAAACCGAAGCGCATACCGCAGTATGTATAATTTCAGGGGTGTAAAAGCAAGTATAAGGCTAAAATTAGAACTTAATTTAGTCGAGTTCGATAACCTGAAGAATAATAAAGGGTAGCCTTTTTTACTTAGTTATTTATGCTGATATTTCGCCACTGCTGGTCTTTGTGTAGGGATGTCTTTCGGATGTTCCCGAAGATGTTACCTGTTCTTTTACTACCCTTTTGCTTGGTTGGTCTTGTGCTGTTGGTAACTAGTCAACCAGCCATTTCACAAGAGATAGCTATCTCTGTAAACTGGAGCCAGCAGTTGACTAATCCAATTACTGAAAAGCCTTTAGTATCTACTCCCTTGCACTTCGGACTCAACTCTTATCAGGGAAACATACCAGGAATAGCTAATGTAGGAGGTAATGCTAATTATCGTGATGGTCTGAATGCAATGCGACCTGGTTTAGTTAGGTATCATTACGCAGGGCAGATGGCAGACTCGATTACAGATATTCGTGGCTGGGTGAAGAATCCAAACACACCTAACTTTTCTTGGGATGTGGAAAAGATAACTGCGGCGATGAATGGAGCCTACCCTCATAATCCCAAAATGATGATGAACCTCTCGAACTTTCCTGCTTACTTAACCGATGGGAGTGGTGTGCTTAAACAGTCGGAATATGTGAGATACGGACAGTTTTGTGCAGATTTAGTGAGAATCTTAAATATACAACTGCAAAAAAAGCTTAAATATTGGGAAATTACCAACGAGCTGGATTCTCACCCCTTCTACCGAGATAACATGGCAGAGGTAGGGAAAATATTTGCGATCGCGGCTCGAGAAATGCGCAAAGTCGATCCGAAGATAAAAATAGGGGGGCCAGCCTTTGCCCAATCTTATAACTCCTCAAGAATTGATGCTTTTGTATCGACGGCATTCCCCCAATTAGATTTTATTTCCTATCATACTTATTCCACTGGCTCTAAAACCAATCCCAACTCCGACATCTGGAACTCTGCTCAAGAAAGTTTAGGGGGCGCTACAAAATATATGCGCGCCAGTGTCAATAAGTTTACTTCCAAAGCGGTAGAATATTTCCATAATGAGTACAACATCAGTTGGTCTCCCCCTGATGAGAGCATGACTAACTATGTTAGTGCTATATTCGATGCCTTGGCAGTACGTTCGATTCTTTATGCTGGAGCAACCGGATCTACAGCGTGGAACGAAGCTGACGGATGGTATGGAAAGCTTGGTGCTTCTCCGTCGTTTAACAGACGCCCAGCATCGTGGGTATTTGAGTATTTGAATCAGGGGTTTTCCGGTAAAGTACTTGAGTCAACAAGTTCCAACACTTCTGCTTTAGTACCCTTGGCAATTTTGGGCGAAGCAGGTGGTAAAAATTACTTATCGTTGATGTTAGTCAACAGATCGGGTGACAATGTTTCCGCGCGTTTAAATATGATAGCAGCCCAGAGTTGGGCGTTACCTGGAGCCTCCCGTCAGCAAATACAACTGTACCGAGTTAACCAAAGTGGTGGCGGCGCTGTAGCTGTTTCCAGCTTACCTTACGCAATCATTAGCGGACAGCCATTTTTGGTTGAAGCTAATAGTATTTTGTTCTTTACAGTCAAGCCTTGTTGTAGTAAGTGAAATTGCTGCACCAGTTTATATATTTAGATACCCCAAATGTGTAAGGGAACTCCAAAAAATAAATTATGCCAAATTGTAGGGGCGGGGTAACCCCGCCCCTACGAGTTGCGGGTTTGGTAAGTTAATGATTGGAATATTTTTTTATCAAGAAAGGCAGAGGGCAGGAGGCAGAAGGCAGAAGGGAATTCTGATTCCTGCCCTCTGCCACGACCGAAGGGAGTAAGGGTTTAAGACCCCCACCAAATTGAAAATTTGGTGGCTCTTGTTTAGGAGGGGTCAGAATCCCCTTCTAAACAAAACCTTCTGCCCTCTGCCCTCTGCCTTCTGCCTTCTTCAATTGGTATTTGGAAGTCCCTAAATTGATTTTTTTGTAGTGATGGCTCTCTTAGGCGCTTGTTTGACATTAGGGAGCAAGATGCTCCCACTACAAATGAGACCCCACACTTAAGGGTGGGGTCTTCAAGGGTAAAATAGGGATGCTCCCTAAAAATTGAGGCGATCGCCAAGATTTACAATATCTAACTAATTAAATGCAGCTGAGCGATCGCGGCATTTATTAGATGATGGGTAATTGGCAAACTATCTACTACCATTCCCAGACACAACAGCATCATGTAAGAGATGGAATAAAGAAATAGCCCTCTTGCAATGGTGCGATCCTCTGGGTTTTGCAATAAGCGCCAAGCTTTGTGGATGAATACAGCCCCTAATGTAGAAGCGATCGCAAAATAAACAATGCCACTGTCATGTAACGGGTAAACAAGTAACAGGGTTGTAGCGACTGTTACTAAGGTATACCACCAAATTTGCTTTACAGTGGCGGGATCGCCAACAACCAAAGGTAACATGGGGATGCCGACTTTGGCGTAGTCATCGCGAATCATCAAGGCTAAAGCCCAGAAATGTGGCGGTGTCCAGAGAAAGACGCTGGCAAAAATTACCCATGCGCCCCAGTTTAGGGTACCAGTCACAGCCGCCCAACCTACTAATGCGGGAATTGCCCCTGCTGCCCCACCAATTACAATATTTTGGGTAGTGTGGCGTTTTAGCCAGTGGGTATAAACTACAACATAATAAACTATACCCGCAAAAGCCAGGAGGGCAGCGAGGAGGTTAGCGAAAAGGGTGAGGAGAGTAAAAGAAATGATAGCGAGAGCGATCGCAAAAACCAAAGCGCCTTTTGGCTGTATCTTCCCCGAAGGAATCGGACGATGACGAGTCCGTTCCATTTCATAATCAATATCGCGATCGTAGATACAGTTAATCACCTGGGCGCTAGCAGCAGCCAAAGTACCGCCAGTCATAGTCACTAGCAACAATACTAAATCTACTTGTCCCTTAGCAGCAATCCACATACTGCCAGCAGTAGTAATTAACAGCAACGGAATAATCCGAGGCTTAGTTAGCTGGTAGTAACTTTGGATTACCTGAAAAAACGTTTCGTGGTGGCGAGAGACATTAGTCTCAATCATTTTGGCTCAATTTCCTTTTTAACAAGTGATGTGTAGCCCTTGCTCATAACGAATTCGCCACTGAGGCTAAGGGAGAGGGGGAGGGAAGACAAGGAATTTTAGATTTTAGATTTGCGATTTTGGATTCCAATCTAAAATCCAAAATCCAAAATCCAAAATTGAATTGCCCCATACCCCAATTCAATGCAATCCGTTGACTGATGTTGTCGCCGTTACAGTTACAGCGATGGGGTGATTGTTGGTTTCACGGTTGGCGATCCAGTCACGTAAAGCAAGGACGCTGAACGCAACCAAAGTACCGAGTAAGGCTGCGCCTATGGCTTGGTGAGTGACAGTGAGGAGTTCTACCTGTAGGCGTAATTTGAAAGTCGCAACGCCTAAAAGAATTTGCAGCAGTAATAACCCCCCTGCCATATTTGCCAGTCTGCGCAAAGCTGGGTGGAGTGCTGGTCTTTGCCAAGATAGCCAGACTACTGCTAAAGTTGCTACCGTTGGCGGAACTAAGCCGAAGATATGGCTGTACATCACAGTGCAAAGTTGGGATGTGCCCAAACATTGATGGAGTGCCCAGCGCGAACCAACTAAAGCACCTAAGAGACTTTGCAGGTAAACCAAAATCGCGGCTGTTATACCTATCCAAGGTAGCTTGCCGACATTGCCAGTTCCTTGGTAAGGGGTGAGGGCTGTACCAATTACCAAGAGTGTCATGAAAAATAACAGTGCAGTTCCCAGGTGGGCAGTCACGATATCAAACCGTAACAGTTCTGTGACTGTCAAACCCCCTAAGATGCCTTGAAAGACAATTAAAAACAGGGCAAATGCTGATGCCCAAGGGAGCCAATTAGGTAAAGCGCGACGATACCACCAAGATAAACCAACCAAGGCGATCGCACTGACACCAATTAAAGCCGCATCCAATCTGTGAAACCATTCCAAAAAGACTTGGAAATTCATCTGTTTGGCTGGCACTAATTCCCCGTAGCACAAAGGCCAGTCAGGGCAAGCAAGTCCGGCATTCATCACCCTTGTGGCAGAACCTATCGCCATCAAAATCAAGGTGGCTATGCAGATCTTCCAAACCAAACGACGAATTATATCTGGTGGCTGTGAGCCTACCGCTTCATTTTGTGGTTGTAAGACAAATTCGCTCATGAACTATACCTTTAATGCCCGCTCTCAAATAGAGCTACTTACTGAAAATTATTAATTTGTTAGTTTGTCAGCCACGACCCTTTTCCACCCTAGCGTATACGACTAGGATTGATAGATTTAGCTTTCAGTGATACTTTTCCTTTACACTTTGAAGCACTATTGCTACTTTTTGCTAAAAGCTTTAGGTATTTTTCAAGTTGTTGATATTTTTTTTAAGGCATAAAGTTTACTTAGGCAATCTAGTTTGATTCTTGATACTTGTAGGCTGGGCAATACCTACCAAAATACCCATAAAGCAGGCATTGCCGACTTTAGGTAATTTTGGGAAAAATCAAAATAGTATTCCATATCTAAAATTATTCTTAAATTTTTTCCATGCTTCACATCTATCCTGAGCAATATCCGATAAGACTCTTTTACTCAAAAATATTTATATAGCTAAAAAAATTAATAAAAATTTCAGACCTTTAACGTCCACAGCGAGTGGACTCGACTACCTTAGTAAGTGGGCAGCTTTAAAATCACATAGTAAATTCATTTAAGTGAGCCGTGAAAATTCCAAGTTCCATCTGGACATTACTCATTGGCATTGTGCTAACGCTCGTCAGCCTTTGGTACGGTCAAAATCACGGTCTGCTGCCAACAGCAGCCTCTGATGAAGCCGTCTTAGTTGATGGTTTGTTTAACACAATGATGATTGTTTCGACAGGCATCTTTTTGATTGTCGAAAGTGTTTTGCTTTACGCTGCTTTTCGCTATCGACGGAAACCCGGTGACAACGAAGACGGGCCGCCAGTGGAAGGTAACGTACCTCTAGAAATTCTCTGGACAGCGATCCCCGCAATTATAGTTATTGGTATTTCTGTATACAGTTTTGACGTATACAACGACATTGGTGGCTTCGATCCCCATGCTGTCCATGAAGCGCCAATTACCCAAAATATGTCGATGAATATGCCGGGGGCGGCAATTGCTGCGACTTTAACCGATACACCTCCCAGCACCGAACCCAACCTTAATCAGCAAGAATCTGATGCGGCGATGCAAGACCCAGCTACAGCCGCAATTCGCAATGCTGACCAAATTCCCCAAAAGCAAAATGCTCCGGGGATCGGTATTGTGTCTCCCACCATTGGCGAAAGCCCAGACAAAGGCGGGAAACCCCCAGCATTAGCAGTTAACGTTACTGGACTGCAATATGCTTGGCTGTTCAACTATCCCGAAACAGGCATCACTACAGGTGAACTACACCTTCCCATTGGGCGGGAAGTAAAAATCAACATGACAGCCAACGATGTGATTCACGCCTTTTGGGTACCAGAGTTCCGCCTCAAGCAAGATGCGATTCCTGGGAGACAAAGTGAAATTCGCTTTACACCAAGAGTTGAAGGTGATTATACCCTCATCTGCGCCGAACTTTGTGGCCCTTACCACGGCGCAATGAGAACGCAAGTAGTTGTAGAAAGTCCAGAAAACTTTGACAAATGGATACAAGAGCAACTAGTAGCTAGCCGCGACACCTTGAATCAAGCCGTTGCTCTCAATCCCGCCAATCTATCAGCAGATGAATTCCTCGCCCCTTACACCAAGGACATGGGAATTAAACCAGAAGTACTTCATCAAGTTCACAAATAGTCAGTGGTTAGTAGTCAGTGGTCAGTGGTGAAGAAACAACTAACAACTGACAACTGACAACTGACAAATAAAAAAAACCCTTATGACCCAAGCGCAAATCCAAGAAACAGCCAACATCCCTGCCCGGATTGAAGAACCAGGGGTGAGAAAATGGCAAGATTACTTTAGCTTTAATACCGATCACAAGGTAATTGGGATTCAATACCTCGTTACTTCGTTTATTTTCTACTGCATTGGCGGCGTGATGGCGGACTTAGTTCGCACGGAACTGAGAACCCCTGATATAGATTTTGTCACCCCGGAAGTCTATAACAGTTTGTTCACCCTCCACGCCACAATCATGATTTTCTTGTGGATTGTGCCTGCAGGTGCAGGGTTTGCTAACTTCCTCATCCCCTTGATGATTGGGGCTAAGGATATGGCATTCCCGCGCTTAAATGCTGTCGCCTTTTGGATGATCCCGCCTGCTGGGGTGTTATTAATTGCCAGTTTAGCTGTGGGTGATGCACCGGATGCCGGCTGGACTTCTTACCCGCCCCTGAGCTTGGTCACAGGTCAAGTAGGTGAGGCGATTTGGATTATCAGCGTCCTGCTGTTGGGGACATCATCAATTTTGGGGGCGATCAATTTCCTCGTCACCTTGCTGCGGATGCGTATTCCCGGTATGGGCGTGCATCAAATGCCCTTATTTTGCTGGGCAATGTTTGCGACTTCCGCCTTGGTGTTGGTATCTACGCCAGTGTTAGCAGCTGGTTTAATTTTGCTGGCCTTTGACTTACTCGCCGGGACAACATTTTTTAACCCTACTGGTGGTGGCGATCCGGTGGTGTACCAGCACATGTTCTGGTTTTATTCCCACCCTGCGGTTTACATCATGATTTTGCCTTTCTTCGGGGCAATTTCGGAAATTATTCCCGTGCATTCGCGTAAACCAATATTTGGTTATAAAGCGATCGCTTATTCTTCCTTAGCAATTAGTTTCTTAGGGCTAATTGTTTGGGCGCACCACATGTTTACCAGTGGTATTCCCGGTTGGTTGCGGATGTTCTTTATGATCACCACCATGATCATCGCTGTACCCACAGGCATTAAAATTTTCAGTTGGTTAGCTACCATGTGGGGCGGCAAAATTCAGCTGAATACACCCATGCTATTTGCAATGGGCTTTGTTGGTACCTTTGTGATTGGCGGAATTAGCGGCGTGATGTTGGCGTCTGTACCCTTTGACATTCACGTTCACGACACTTACTTTGTCGTCGCCCATTTACATTACGTGCTGTTTGGTGGTAGCGTCCTGGGAATTTTTGCCGCTATCTATCATTGGTTCCCGAAAATGACGGGAAGAAAAATGAATGAATTCTGGGGTAAGGTTCACTTTGCCTTAACCATTGTTGGGTTAAACATGACCTTCTTACCCATGCACAAACTGGGTTTAATGGGCATGAACCGCCGGATAGCGCAATATGACCCTAAATTCACATTGCTGAATGAAATCTGCACTTATGGTTCATATATACTCGCAGTTTCCACATTCCCCTTCATTATCAATGCAATTTGGAGTTGGTTGTACGGAGAGAAAGCAGGTAATAATCCTTGGCGAGCACTAACCCTAGAGTGGATGACTACCTCACCCCCAGCCATCGAGAATTTTGATAAAACTCCCGTACTGGCTACAGGCCCCTACGACTACGGTTTGGAACGCGCCAGCGAAGGCGTACCCTTATCCGACCCCAATCCCATATTATCTGGTGGCGTCAACTCAGTATTAAGAGCCGAACCCGACGAACCATATCCCGGAATCACGGCGGAAAAAGAATAATTGGGCATAGGGCATGGGGCATGGGGCATTGGGCAATTCAATTTTGGATTTTGGATTTGCGATTTTGGATTGAGTTTGAATCTAAAATCTAAAATCTAAAATTCTTTGTCCCCCTTGTCCCCCTGCTCCCTGCTCCCTAGCCCCTAACCCCTAGCCCCTAGTCCCTAATCCTTTAACAAAGAATTCATGCAAAGCCAAATAGTTGATCCAGCACAAGCTGAACTAAATCATCACCACGCGGCGGAAGCTGCCCATGTCGGGCATGAAGAACATCCAGATCATCGCCTGTTTGGGCTAATTGTCTTCCTGATTGCGGAAGGGATGATTTTTATGGGTTTGTTCGGGGCTTATCTCGCTTTCCGTGCTACTTTACCTGTCTGGCCTCCCGCAGGTACACCAGAGTTAGAACTGCTACTACCTGGAGTTAACACCGTCAATCTAATTGCTAGTAGTTTTGTCATGCATAATGCTGACACTGCTATCAAAAAGAATGATACCAAGGGTATGCGTACTTGGTTAGCAATTACTGCCTTGATGGGTACGATTTTCTTGGTGGGTCAGGTATATGAATACACCCATTTAGAATTTGGTTTAACTACCAATTTATTTGCCAGTGCTTTTTATGTGTTAACTGGCTTTCACGGTTTGCACGTTACTCTCGGCGTTTTGGCGATCGCGGCCGTGTTATGGCGATCGCGTCGTCCGGGTCATTACAGTAGTGAAAAACACTTCGGTATTGAAGCCGCAGAAATCTACTGGCACTTTGTGGACGTAATTTGGATTATTCTGTTCGGATTGTTGTATCTACTCTAAGTAATAGTTAGTAGTTGTTCACTCCACGCGAATAACTACCCCACCCCCCAATGGGGGTTTTTTTGTCGGTAATTTACGTAATTTGATTTTTTTTAGAGTTACTATTATTGCTTTTTCCTGGCTATTAAACCATTATCTGAGTCCAGAGATCGCGATTAAAGACATTAAAGATATCAAGGTTTTAGATGCGTAGGTTGGGCTTACCGTGTGTAAACCCAACATATACAAGGCGTTGGGATGTTGGGTTTCGTTCCTCAACCCAACCTACATCCACATCATATTTTTTGTGAAATGGTATTAGTCCAGGGATCGCGATTAAAGACATTAAAGATATCAAGGTTTTAGCTTTTATACCAGGCGATCGCGCAATTGCCTAAGCGTTAATCTGCATAATTAATCAAATATCAAGCTGTTTGCTATACAGGTTATAAGCATGATTTTTGACTTTTAATTCATGCTTAACCGCTCAATTCTAGTTTTTTTATACATTCCTATATATATATAGAAACCTAGATTAATGATACATTAAAGTGTGTTTAGAAAATTGGTTGGAGATAACTAACTCTTAACTCAACTTTGTGATTAAAGCTACTAAGGCACTAGTGAATATTTCATTTGCAATTAGCCATGACACTCTACCATCAAACTCTAATTTGTCAGCAAAGTAGATAAAATACGCCACATGCGTCAATACCCTCGCATTATCAGAACACTTCGGCATCGCTACCAGACTGTGACACAGTTAAAGGGTAGAGTAACTAGCGATATTAATTACTTATTTTCCGGCGAGCCGAGAAACAGACAACAACATCCTCTGAAAAAGCAAATACTGCGAAATCGCTTTAAAATTGTCCAACTCATAGCTAGAGGAGGATCGGGCGATACCTACTTAGCTATCGATCTAGATTTACCAGGACAACCATACTGTGTTGTTAAACATTTTTATCCTAAAAATCCCCATCCAGCTGTTATCCCAATTGCCAAAAATCTATTTGAGCGGGAAGCAGAAAGTTTATATCATCTTGGCAAAAACTATAACCAAATTCCCACATTATTTGCGCACTTTCATGAAGATGGAGACTTTTATTTAGTCCAGGAATATATTGATGGTTATGACTTGACGCAAGAAATTGTTCCAGGAAAACCGCTAAATGAATCAGCAGTTATAGAATTATTAAAAGATATCTTAGAAGTATTAAACTTTGTCCATCAACACAACATTATTCACCGAGATATTAAACCCCACAATATCATGCGGCGGCATTCGGATCAAAAACTGGTGTTGATTGACTTTGGCAGTATTAAAAAAATAGGTATTCAAGGAGCAACTTTAACAATTGCTGTCGGAACTCCTGGTTATATGCCAACAGAACAAGCCAAAGGAAAGCCAAAACTCAGTAGCGATATTTATGCAGTGGGAATGATAGGAATTCAAGCTTTAACAGGTTTAAAGCCGGAGGAATTACCAGAAGATCCCGATACAGGAGAAATCATCTGGCGCGACAAAGTACAAGTAAGCGATCGCCTCGTGAATGTTTTAGACAAAATGGTGCGCGAACGTCATAACCAACGTTACCAATCAGCCGCAGAAGCTTTACAAGCATTGATTCCTGAGATTCAGTTATCAGAAGCCGCACCATTGATTACGCCATCAGAAAATGATGCAGAGCAAGCCTTACAACTATATAAAAATTTTATTTTATTTGTAGGAATCGGACTCGGTACCATCACTAGCGTTATCCTCATGCTTTTAATATATACATTTTTGCGCACGAATTTATCACCGCCAAAACAACCCACACCCATGCATTCTTTTAGAGCAAATTTTGAACAAGGAGGATAAGGAATTTTAGATTTTAGATTTGCGTTAGCGTAGCGTTAGCGAGTCCGCGAGCGTCTTTTGGATTACAATCTAAAATCCAAAATCCAAAATCCAAAATTGTTTCAATGCCCAATGCCCATTTTCAATACAGCCAATAAATTCTCATTTACAGTTATCAACTAATAATTATCCGGGTGCTTAATACAATTGACATCTCAATTTTTTTGTATTTTCAATACCAATTAATAACCTGAAGAATATGGACAATAGCAACCAAGGAAAAGCTTTTCTCAAAGAAGATATTGCTATCTTTTTGAGAGGTTTGATTATTGGGAAAGTACTCACGCTCATGGTGATTGGTGGATTGCTCTGGTGGTTACTTAAGCCAGAGTCTTTCCGGGGTAATAATAGTGAAGCCACTAACTTGAGTATTAAATCAAACTCTACTGCATCAACCTTTCAATCACTAGCTGATGTGCCAACAGATTCATTTAATTATGGTGGTAGCACAACTTGGGCACCAATTCGCCAAGTAGTAGATGCGCAAATTCTCAGCGCTCGTCCAGAATTACAATTACAGTATTTAAATCCGGCACAAGGTAGTCCTGGTTCTAGCGCGGGAATTCGCATGTTGCTGGATGGACAATTAGATTTTGCTCAATCTTCTCGTCCGCTCACAGATGAAGAACAAGCGATCGCCAAAGCGCGAGGTGTTAAACTTGAGCAACGGCAAATTGGCATTGATGGGGTAGCAGTGGTAGTTAATCCAGCGCTAAACGTACCTGGTTTAACTGTGGAGCAATTACAACAAATATATTTAGGTAAAATTACTAATTGGAATCAGGTAGGCGGGCCTAATTTAGCGATCGCGGCTTTTTCTCAACCCCCAGATAATGCAGATACTACCATCTTCTCTAATAACAGCAATAGCAAAAACTCAGAACTTGGCTCTAATGTCAAGTATGTTTCATCGACTACAGATGCATTGCGCCAACTCAGTAAAACCCCTGGTGGTATCTATTATGCTTCTGCTCGTGCGGTAGTACCTCAATGTAGCGTCAAGCCTTTACCAATAGGTCGCACTCCTAGCGATTTTGTTTCCCCCTACCGCGAATCCTTAGTATCATCTGCACAATGTCCGCGCCAACGTAACCAAGTAAATACTGAAGCAATCAAAAATGGTAGCTATCCCATCACCTCTAAATTGTTTGTGATTATCAAACAAAACCAAGGTAAACAGCAGAAGGTGGGAAATGCCTATGCTAATCTATTACTGACTGCTCAAGGACAACAAGCTATTGAGCAAGCTGGTTTTGTGGGAATTCGCTAGTAAGTTAACTTAACATAGGGCTGCAGTATCTACCTTGAAAATAGTGTTGACTGTTGACTCTTAAGAGAAATTTTCATGTTTGCTTGTGTGATTTATCACATGAATTACAAAAAATAAATTACCCATATTCCGTAGTGCGAGCATCTTGCTCGCTGATGTTCCCTCATGGTGCGAGACGCTCGCACTACAAATTTATTGGGTATTTAAAAAATTGGATGTCCCTAGCCAGATAAATTAAGACATCAAGCTAAGATAAAATCCTGACAATAAAAGCCTTTCAAGTCTGTCAACCGTCAACAACTATAAACCCCACCTTTTTATGTATGTATCATATGAATCAATTCCTAACGTGGTAAAATTTAACTCTGACAAAAGTACTCACCTAAAATTTAGCCAATGTCTCTACCAGAAATTACGCAAAAGCTCTTAGCCGCCAAGAAGCAGAAAGGACTTAGTTTCGCTGATTTAGAAAAAATTCTTGGACGAGATGAAGTCTGGATTGCAGCTGTATTTTACCGTCAAGCTAGTGCTTCTGAAGAAGAGGCTAAGTTAATCTTAGAGACATTGGAATTAGGGCCGATATATATTCAAGATTTAACCGCATATCCTGTCAAGGGATTGGGGCCAATTGTGCCTACAGATCCTTTGATTTACCGTTTTTACGAAATTATCCAGGTATACGGTATGCCCATAAAAGACATCATTCAAGAAAAATTTGGTGATGGAATTATGAGCGCAATTGATTTTACCTTGGATATTGAAAAAGAAGAAGATCCCAAAGGCGATCGCGTAAAAATTATTATGTCTGGAAAGTTTCTCCCTTACAAAAAATGGTAAGTTGTGAATCTGAGCCAGGATAGTATTATTCTTTTGCTTGTAGCAGCCACTATCCAATAAATAATATTTATTTGTGAAGCTGCACAAAACTATATATTTCTTAAACGCAAAGGTACGCGGGGGTTAACGCAAAGGTACGCGGAGTTTTTTAAAGTTTCATATTTTCTACAGTAATTAGGTGCATGTTCATCTTAAATTGGTACAAGTATCAAAATTTAGCTCATCTTGACAGCAAATATCCCCAAGTCACATAAATCTAGTAGTTTTAGTCCTTATTACAGTCAAAATTACGGGGCAGTTTATTTAGGTGATAGTCTGGAATTAATTAAATATATTGATAATAACAGTATTAATTTAATTCTCACTTCTCCTCCCTTTGCTTTGGCACGTAAAAAAGAATATGGTAACGAAAGCGCGGATAAATATATAGAATGGTTTTTACCTTTCGCCTACGAATTTAAAAAAAAGCTGACTGATAACGGCTCATTTGTTTTAGATTTAGGCGGTGCTTATCTTCCCGGTAATCCTGTACGCAGTATCTATCAATATGAACTTTTAGTTAGATTGTGCAAAGAAGTTGGCTTTTTTTTAGCACAAGAATTCTATCACTATAATCCGGCAAGATTACCTACCCCGGCAGAGTGGGTAACAATTAGACGCATTCGTGTCAAAGATTCAGTTAATGTTGTTTGGTGGTTATCAAAAACTCCAAATCCTAAAGCAGACAACAGACAAGTTTTAAAACCATATAGCCAAAGTATGAAACAATTACTTAAAAATGGCTATCAAGCAAAAATTCGTCCTAGCGGACACGATATTTCTGATAAATTTCAAAAAGATAATCAAGGTGCAATTCCGCCAAATTTGCTGGAAATTGCCAATACTGAATCAAATAGTGCATATTTACGCCGTTGTAAAGTTGCAGGAATCAAACCCCATCCAGCCAGATTTCCTCAAGCTTTCGCCGATTTTTTTATTAAATTTTTGACTAATGAAGGTGATATAGTATTAGATCCTTTCGCTGGTTCTAATACTACAGGATTTGTTGCTGAGGTTTTGCAACGCCGATGGTTTGCTTTTGAAATTAATGAGGGCTATGTTAGAGGAAGTATTTACCGTTTCCATCAAGTAGAAGACGAAACTTAAAGGATGAGTTTACCCCACCCATTTGAGGATGGAGTGCAAACGTTAAACAAGATTTAGTATTGATAGAGTTTTTACTTCATCTTTCATCCTTTAAAACTGAGCATTATTGATGGAAAAATCAGCCAAAACTGAACAGTGATTTATTTTCTCAATCCCTTTTTTGGGGCTAAATTGTAAATTTAAAATTTTTGAATATTTAGAATATTCATTTGGGAATTTTAATTATTGACCCCAAAAAGCAGATTTATATCTCACCGTTAACCTGCATTTTATGCACTTCATCTGCTAGCTCTTGACGACTTTGATCGTCGAGTTTATCAATTGCTAACATCCCCATCAGTATAACCTCTTTCAGAGTCAAACGAGTTGAATGTGCCTGTTTTTGCACAATCTCCTTAATAATCGGACTGACACCGATTGCTGTACTAGCTCTAGCCACGAAATAACAGATAAATATTAACGACTTCGCCTAAATCTTAGCATTTCCTTTCCGCTTATTCTACATAAATATATATTCTCTGAGAATTAGTCAAATGTAGTTTTCGCATTTTTGCATTCATCTGGCGGTTGACAAAATATAGTTAGCAGAAAACGAGCTAATTTTCCTATTCCTCTAGTTAGAATATAAGCAAAAATCGTCTATTCCTTTTGATTTTTGACTAAATTTGCAATTATGCCAGGAAACGTGTGAGGTACTTGATTACTTAAGTGTAAAATTTCCGATGATTACCCTAGAATAGCGAATTTAACTGCCTAAAGCAATGTAAATCACGCTCTAGCGATCGCCTGCTTGTGTCCTTGTATCCTGTTTGTTGTATTCCAGGATTCATACTTAAGTTTTTCTACATGGGTAGGATGGGTATTACCTACTATGTAGGGGTTTTGCTAGGTAATACCTAAAAAATCTACTAGTAATAGTTGTGAAATTTTCCATCTTATTAAGTCAGACGGCATGGATACGTATCATGAAAAGATGGTAGAGGGGAAGAGGGTTTTAACTAAATTTACTTTTCGTAATATAATTTTGTTTGTTGACAACCTACTGCTAAATTTTGATTTTGATTCATGCTGTCTAAGCACGCTCCATTTGATATAAGAAAATTAAAATTGTTTGCGAACAGAGGAAACTGGAAATTTTCACGGAAATTCTCTAAATTAAGCATTGAGGGATGAGATGAGACATTGACGATGACAACAACATTCAATGCAAGCACCCCCTTGATGAAAAAGTTACAGAGTCATTCATCAGTAAATAATGGGGTAAATACTGATGACTTTAGTTTTATAAATCACAAAGATAATAACAGTTGGTATTGCTGACAATTGCTCAAAAAAGGTGAAAGTACTTAGATTACGCTGGAGGAAGTGATATGTTTAGTAACATCTCTGTTTGTAATCAAAGTACTCTAGTAAATTTTTTCTATGGCAGTTCAGTAAAAGTTCGGTTTAAAGAGATTGTAAATTGTCCCAGCAAACCCCCTGAATCTGCTTTACAGATATAGACAGAGTAAATCAAAATAAAAAATAAGCAGTTACACCGAAATAAAGTTTCCTGAATTTAGTCAATTACTACTGTCATAAGTAAAAGCAATGAGTATAGGAGAGAAAATACGATGAGGGACCCTTATCTGTTGACAGCAGGTTTGTTAACAGTATTGGCAATACCAGCATCGGCTCTTCCCCAGATGTCGATTATTCTGCCAGAGCATACAAGATTTCATTGGGATTTACAACAGGGTTCCCAGTTAAAAATCAATCAACAAAGCATTCCTAGCGTCAATTTATTCTTACCAGAATTTCCTCGCAAAGGCGTGCAAACCTCAGCAATTCCCCAGACAATATTAAGCAATGAAATTAACATTAATGCTGGGGTATCTCTAATAGGCGTCACCAATCAAAAATTTGCCAAATTAGTAGAATCATCAGTAAATTCTACTTTTCCAGAAGCTAATCGGGTGTTGGTATCGGGAAGCCAACTTTACGATCAAAGATTAGAGGCTTTAAAAACAGTCCAACAGAATAAACGTCTATTTCCAGATAGTTTACAATCTTTAGAATCTGCAAACAAACGTCAATTAACTTATGAAGATTGGAAGCGGTTATTAGTATTAGAAGCCAAAGCGATCGCTCGTAGCAAAGGCACAGATTCTCTCGGTATTTTAGTTGGGGATTCCTTAAGCATGTGGTTTCCTCAAGAAAAACTACCTGCTGGTAAATTGTGGTTAAATCAGGGTATATCAGGCGACACTTCTACCGGAATTTTAAAAAGATTATCAGCATTTTCGGAAACCAGACCAGATGTCATATATGTTATGGCTGGGATTAATGACTTAAGAAAGGGTACTAAAGACGAAGTAATTTTGCGCAATCATCGCCGAATTATGCGCACCTTACGTTTGAGTCACCCCAATACCAAGATAATTGTCCAATCAATATTACCTACTCGCTTATCAAATATTTCTAATCAAAGAATTCGGAATCTAAATACTCAAATAGAAGCAATTGCCAAACAAGAAAAAGTTACCTATGTAAATATGTACAAGTGGTTTACAGACTTGGACGGCAAATTACGCGAAGATTTAACCACCGACGGGTTACATTTATCATTAGATGGTTATGACCTTTGGCGAGCAGAAATAGAGAAAGTAGAATTAAAATCTACAGAGCGCAATAATTAAGCGATCGCTCTTTTTGAGATATATGGAAATTAGTCCCAGCGACGCCATCGCCATCCGTGAGACAATAGAACGGCAATTAGCAGCCTTTCAAAAGGATGATACTGCAGGAGCCTTTGCCCTTGCTAGTACAGAAATTCAAATTCAGTTCCGCAACCCAGAAAACTTTATGCAAATGGTAAAACTGGGTTACCCTGCGGTGTATCGTCCCCGTTCAGTCTTTTTTGAGAAGATTAAAACCATTCACGGAAAGGTAACTCAATTAGTATTGCTACTAGGCCCTGACGGAATTCCCGTAAGGGCATTATATATCATGGCAAAGCAGCGCGATACCCTTTGGAAGATTAACGGGTGTGTGTTGATTCCAGTGGAAGCGGAAATTAATTAGTTATTTGTCAATAGTCAATAGTCAATAGTCAATAGTCAATAGTCAAGGACTTACGCAAAAATTGCCAAAAAGCTTAATTTATTGAACCGCCTTCTCTGCGAGAGGCTTCCGCCAACGCGCAGCGTCTCCCAAGGGGAGAAGAATTCGTAGAGTGTGCGTAATCACTATAGTCATTTGTCCTCCTTGTCTCCCCAATGCCCAATGCCCAATGCCCAATGCCCCATGCCCAATTTAAAATGTCACTACACTTCTAATTGATTCACCTGTGTGCATTAATTCAAAAGCATCATTAATTTGTTCAATTGGCATTACATGGGTAATTAAATCATCAATATTAATTTTTCCTTCCATATACCAATCAACTATTTTCGGCACATCTGTACGTCCTCTGGCACCACCAAAAGCTGAACCTTTCCACACTCGCCCTGTTACTAATTGAAAAGGACGAGTACTAATTTCTTTTCCCGCACCGGCAACACCAATAATTACACTGACACCCCAACCTTTGTGACAGCATTCTAAGGCTTGGCGCATCACGTTCACATTGCCGATACATTCAAAAGTGTAATCAGCACCGCCTTTAGTTAAGTCAACTAAATAAGGAACTAAATCACCTTCGACTTCTTGCGGATTCACAAAATGTGTCATGCCAAATTTTTCAGCTAAGGCGCGTTTGCTGGGATTAATATCTACCCCAACAATCATATCTGCTCCCACCAGCCTTGCCCCTTGGATGACATTTAAACCTATCCCACCTAAGCCAAATACTATTACCTTTGCGCCTGGTTCGACTTTAGCCGTATAAATAACTGCACCTATACCTGTGGTAACACCGCAGCCAATGTAACAAACCTTATCAAAGGGGGCATCATCGCGGATTTTGGCAACGGCAATTTCCGGTAAAACTGTATAGTTGGCGAAGGTAGATGTGCCCATATAATGATGAATCATCTCGCCACCGATACTAAAGCGACTGGTACCATCAGGCATAACACCCCGTCCTTGAGTAGGGCGAATAGCTTGGCAGAGATTGGTTTTGAGGCTGAGACAATATTCACACTGACGACATTCTGGGGTGTAGAGAGGAATAACGCGATCGCCTGGTTTTACACTAGTTACACCAGCCCCCACATCAACAACTACACCTGCGCCTTCATGACCTAAAATGGCGGGAAACAAACCTTCAGGATCGTCACCAGAAAGAGTAAATGCATCGGTATGACAAACACCACTCGCTTTGATTTCTACCAAAACTTCACCAGCTTGTGGCCCTGCTAATTGAACGGTTTCTATAGTTAATGGCTTACCTGCGCCGTAAGCGACTGCGGCTTTAACATCCACGCCTTAGCCCTCCTGTATACAAGTTGCGTTAATGGGCTTTTATGAGTTTACAGAAAATTGACGCTTAAGGGCTAGGGAGGCAGGGGGAGAAGGGGGACAAGGAGGACAAGGAAGACAAGGAAGACAAGGAAGACAAGGAAGACAAGGAAGACAAGGAAGATAAGGGGGACAAGGAAGACAAGGAAGACAAGGGGGACAAGGGGGAATAATGACAAATGACAAATGACCAATGACAAATGACTAATTTTGTTAAAATGTCATTCTTTAGTTAGATTAATAAATGATGGAAATAGCTTTCTGAGCAATGATGTAAACTTTTGCTAGTAGAAATTCCCTCATAAGAATTTAGTCAATTCCTCAATAAATTATTAGTCACAGCCTATGAATCCTGCCCTTACAAAAATTGGCGCTCAAATGTCTAACCTGACCGGCGTGCGAGCGATTATGAAAGATATTATCGAAACGCTGCAATCTGGCACGGGGCAGGAATTGATTAACTTGAGTGCGGGTAATCCGTTGATTTTGCCTGCTGTGGAGCAGTTATGGCGCGATTGTACAGCAGATTTGCTGGCTAGCTCGGAATATGGTGAAGTGGTTTGCCGTTACGGCTCTAGCCAAGGTTATGCACCATTAATAGAAGCGATCGCGAATGATTTTAATCGGCGTTACGGTTTACAATTAACTGCTCGCAATATTTTAATTACTCCTGGTAGTCAAACTTTATACTTCTACGCCGCTAATGCTTTCGGTGGTTACACGACTACAGGCGAACTCAAGCAAATAGTTTTACCTTTAAGTCCTGATTACACTGGTTATGGTGGACTTTGTCTAGCTCCGGAAGCTTTAGTTGCTTATAAACCAGCTTTAGATATTGATGCACCTGCCCACAGATTTAAATATCGTCCTGACTTCAGCCAACTTTCTATTTCAGAAAGTACAGGTTGCGTAATTTTTTCTCGTCCCTGTAATCCTACAGGTAATGTGCTCACCGATGAAGAAGTGAGAAAAATTGCGGCTTTAGCTGCACCTTACGATGTGCCAGTATTAATTGACTCCGCCTATGCGCCGCCTTTCCCCGCGCTGAATTTCACGGATATGTCGTTGATATTTGAAGACAATATCCTGCATTGCACCAGTTTATCGAAAGCCGGGTTACCAGGGGAAAGAATCGGGATTGCGATCGGTAATGAAAAGACAATTCAAGTTCTCGAATCCTTCCAAACTAATGCTAGCTTGCATTCCTCCCGATATGGACAAGCGATCGCAGCGCGAGCAATCAATTCTGGCGCGTTAGCGGAAATTGCGGAACAAGTAATTCGCCCCTTCTACCAAAACAAATTCACTGTATTAGAAAATACCCTAGAAGCAGCCATGCCCAAGGACTTACCTTGGTTCCTCCATCGTGGTGAAGGCGCAATCTTTGCTTGGTTGTGGTTACAAGATTTACCAATTACTGACTGGGAATTATACCAAGAATTAAAGAAATTCGGTGTAATTGTGGTTCCTGGTAGTACCTTCTTCCCCGGTTTAAAAGAAGAATGGCCGCACAAACAACAATGTGTCCGCATCAGCCTCACCGGTAGCGATGAAGAGTTGGTAACCGGGATGAGTCGGTTAGCGAAGGCAGTAGAACAAATATATCAGAATGCGACTGTCAGCGCTTAAAAGGAGGCAGGGGGCAGGGGGAAGGGAGACAAGGGGGACAAGGAGGACAAGGAGGACAAGGAGGACAAGGGGGAAAATAAATGACTATTGACTCTTGACTGTTGACTAATGCCCAATGCCCAATGCCCCATGCCCCATGCCTTATTACAAATGACAAATGACAAATGACAAATGACAACCCAAAATTGGACGATTGGTTAGATATTGGTAAGATTGTTGCGCCTCAAGGATTAGCTGGAGAGATGCGGGTGTATCCCAATACTGACTTCCCGGAACGATTTGAGGTAGCAGGAAAACGTTGGTTATTGCGTCCAGGGGCGAAAGAACCACAGCCTGTAGAATTGCTGGAAGGGCGTTACATTGAAAGTAAGAATTTATACGTTATTAAATTAGCTGGGGTGAACAATCGCAACCAAGCTGAGGAATTGCGCGATTGTCAGTTAATGGTACCAATAAGCGATCGCCCCCAGTTGGCAGAAGATGAATTTTATGTTCCTGATTTGCTTGGGTTATCAGTGTTTTTGCAAGCTTCTGGCGAACTGGTGGGTAAGGTGGTAGATATCATTCCTGCTGGTAACGATTTATTAGAAGTCGAGTTAGATCCAGCATTTGCACCGGATAAAAAACAGAAGAAAGTTTTAGTACCCTTTGTAGAAGCGATCGCACCTGTAGTAGATATCCAAGGTGGGCGCATTGAAATTACACCACCACCAGGGTTATTGGAAATTTAATTTAGGGCATTGGGCATTGGGGAGGCAGTGCGTTGGACGGGTTTCCCGGCTTAAAGCAACTGCCGTCATTGGGCATTGTAAAATACTCATCTTCCTTGTCTTCCTTGTCTTCCTTGTCCCCCTTGTCTTCCTTGTCCTCCTTGTCCCCCCTGCCCCCCTTGTCTTCCTTGTCCCCCTTGTCCTCCTTATCCAGTGCTACAATCCAAGCAGCATTGAGACTTCAGCCTATGGTTTCTCACGCCGAATCATTTACCCAAACAGAAGTCATCTACCCAGATAGTGACGGACAGCCAATGGCAAATAATACTGAACAATTTCGCTGGATTTTGGTTATCCAGCAAAATTTAGATTGGCTGTACGCCAACGATGGGAATGTATTTGTGGCGGGAGATTTATTTTGGTATCCGGTAGAAGGACGGAATAATATTTTTAATGCGCCGGATGTTATGGTTGTGTTTGGCAGACCAAAGGGTAAACGCGGTTCTTATCAACAATGGAATGAATCAGGAATTCCACCGCAGGTAGTATTTGAAATTCTGTCTCCTAGCAATTCTCAAGATGAAATGGATAGAAAACTCCTGTTTTACGATCGCTACGGTGTTGAGGAGTATTATATTTACAATCCTGAGAAAAATCAGTTAAGAGGTTGGTTGCGTGGTGAAGGGGGGTTAGATGTTATCGCCGTAACTGCAAATTTACTTAGTCCCCGCTTAGGAATTCGCTTTGATTTATCTGGCGATGAGTTGCAAATTTATCGTCCTGATGGGACAAAGTTTTTTACTTATGTAGAAATTTGTCAACTTCTCGAACAAGAACGACAACGCGCAGAAGCAGCCGAAGCAGCATTAGAAGCAGAAAAAAGGCGATCGCAACTTCTAGCTGATAGATTCCGAGAAATGGGTATTAATCCCGAAGATTTGACTTGAAAATTATGTCTTCACCCTGTAGGGGGAATTTTTGCGTCAAATTTGATTTGATATCTATGTTGCCTAGCTAAAGTTAATCAACCTCTTGGATGCAAATCATCTTGCCCACGTGATAGCCGGAATTTAAATGTAAGACAGCTTGCCGATCTGTCGCCAAAAATAAGACTTTAAAAGTGCTGAAACTTGCTGTGATATGACATTTTATGATTTTGAATGGCAAAATTCATTCTACAGGGAAGCAAACGCAAATATATTTTTGATCCCCGCTAATGTTTAGCTATTTATTCGCAAAAAATCAGTGATAAAGCTGAGATATGTTTGCCAAAATACCAATTTATCTGATTGTAATGATTTACATAAATCAGGAATTTAATCGTAAAAATAATCTTAAAAATCAGCTACATCGCCTGATAAATTTGTTACTGTGGCAGAGAATTCTTCATTAGTGTTTTTTCATATTTATTTTAGATTTGAGCGAATAACTGTCTGACACAGCGATTAATTTCCACATTCCAGAGAAATACTGGGTAAATTTGTCACGAGTAAGATGACACTCAGCCTCTAGATAAGTAAACTTGCATACTGATTGAATGAATTCGTCACATCCTCATGTAATGGAGTTTGATAATGACTTTAGCAAGTCCGACTCAACCAAAGCCTTTAAAGGATGAAGAATTACGCAAAATAAACGCCTACTGGCGTGCGGCTAATTATCTTTCAGTAGGCCAAATATATCTGCTTGATAATCCGCTTTTACGAGAACCACTGAAGCTAGAACATGTAAAACCCAGGCTTTTAGGTCACTGGGGAACCACACCCGGTCTAAATTTTATCTATGTACATTTGAATCGGGTAATCAAAAAATATGACCTGAATACAATTTACATTGCCGGGCCTGGTCATGGCGGGCCGGGTATCGTTGCGAATACTTACTTAGAAGGTACGTATAGCAAATACTACCCCAACATTGCTCAAAATGTTGAGGGGATGAAGCAACTTTTTAAACAATTTTCCTTCCCTGGTGGGATTCCCAGCCATGTAGCGCCGGAAACTCCTGGTTCGATCCATGAAGGCGGTGAACTTGGTTACGCACTTGTCCACGCCTACGGAGCAGCTTTTGATAATCCCGATTTAATTGTGGCGGCTGTTGTCGGTGATGGAGAAGCAGAAACCGGTGCTTTAGCTACAAGCTGGCACTCTAATAAGTTTATTAACCCTGTCCATGATGGTGCAGTATTGCCGATTTTACACCTTAATGGGTATAAAATTGCTAACCCTACAGTACTATCACGGTTAAGCCATGATGAGTTAGAAAGCTTATTTGTTGGCTATGGATATAAACCTTACTTTGTGGAAGGTTCCGACCCCGCCGATGTGCATCAGCAAATGGCGGCAACTTTGGATACTATTGTTACTGAGATACAAAGTATCCAAAGAGAAGCTAGGGTACATGGGTTTAGCCAACGCCCACAATGGCCGATGATTATTTTGCGGACTCCCAAAGGTTGGACAGGCCCCAAACAAGTAGATGGGAAAAAGACCGAAGATTCTTGGCGATCGCACCAAGTCCCCTTTGGCGAAATTGCCAAAAAGCCAGAACACCTGAAATTATTGGAAGATTGGTTAAAGAGTTACAAACCAGAAGAACTTTTTGACGAAAAAGGGCAGCTAATACCCGAATTAGCCGAATTAGCTCCCCAAGGACATCGTCGCATGGGCGATAATCCCCATACCAATGGCGGTATGGTACTGCGCGACCTGAACATACCTGATTTCCAAAAATATGCTGTAGATGTTGCCCAACCGGGTAAAGTCGAAGCCGAAGCTACTAAAGTTGCGGGTAAATTTCTCCGGGACATCTTACAATTTAACGAAGAAAATCGCAATTTCCGGATTTTCGGCCCCGATGAAACCCAATCTAACCGCCTAGATGCGGTATTTGAAGTTACAGACCGGACTTGGGCGGCGGAAATCCTTCCGGAAGACGAACATCTATCACCCAACGGGCGGGTGATGGAAATGCTCAGTGAAACTTGCTGTCAAGGTTGGTTAGAAGGCTACTTGCTCACTGGTCGTCATGGGTTCTTCTCTTGCTATGAGGCGTTTATCCACATCATTGACTCGATGTTTAACCAGCACGCCAAATGGTTAAAAACTACCCTGGATATTCCTTGGCGCAGACCAATTGCATCCCTAAACTACCTGCTAACTTCCCATGTTTGGCGACAAGACCACAACGGTTTTTCTCACCAAGACCCCGGTTTTATCGACCATGTAGCCAATAAAAAAGCAGAAGTTGTCCGCATTTATTTACCCCCTGATGCTAATACTTTGTTGTCAGTCACAGATCACTGTCTCCGAAGTAAGCATTACGTCAACGTCATTGTTGCGGGTAAACAGCCAGCTTTACAGTACTTAGACATGGATTCCGCCATTAAGCACTGTACTAAAGGCTTGGGTATTTGGGAATGGGCAAGTAATGATAAAGGTAGCGAACCAGATGTAGTCATGGCTTGCGCCGGTGATATTCCCACCTTAGAAACCTTAGCTGCTGTGGATATCTTGCGCCAGAACTTCCCAGAGTTAAAAGTGCGGGTAGTCAACGTAGTGGACTTGATGACACTGCAACCCAAAGGCGAACATCCCCACGGTTTAAGCAGCAAAGACTTCGACACAATTTTTACCACCGATAAACCGATTATCTTTGCTTTTCATGGTTACCCTTGGTTGATTCACCGCCTAACCTATCGCCATACCAACCATCACAATTTACACGTGCGCGGTTTCAAAGAAGAAGGTACTACCACCACTCCCTTTGATATGGTTGTACTGAACGACCTCGATCGCTTCCATTTAGTAATGGACGTAATTGATCGCGTCCCGAAATTGGGTGCTAAAGCCGCTTACGTCAAGCAAATGTTGCAAGATAAGCTGATTGAGCATAAGCACTACATTGAGCGTTATGGCGAAGATATGCCAGAAATCCGCAATTGGAAGTGGCCTTATTAAGCGGCACATCAATATATTCTAGAGGGCATGGCAATGCCCATTGGTGTCAACTTAACGTGCAACCCGCTTGGTGAAAAGGTTTCGCCCTCACCCCCAGCCACTCGCTTACCCAATAAACCGCCGTCACCCTCGAAGGGTGCGGCTAATTGAACAAAGCCCACCTGCGTGGGCTAAGAAAATCTAGCCCACGCAGGTGGGCTTTGTAACGTTAGCCCCAGGCTTACAGCCTGCGGGCGGTACGTCGGGTAAGTGAGAGAACTTAAGTTGACACCCATGTGCCATGCCTCTACAATCTGCCACATTCTCTTTTGAAATTGGTATTATTTATCGTGAATGCGATCGCCATAACAGCGATCGCATTCACGATAAATTGAAAATCTTACCGCGACATTCGCCAAATCCAATGCGCTGGTAACCTGGGGTTTCACAATATCCCCGCAAAATCACTTCATCACCATCAGCTAAGAATTTTCGCATCTCACCTGTAGGTAGTGTAATTGGTTGAGAACCGCGCTGTGTAATTTCTAATAAGCAACCTTGCGAACCCACTTCCGCACCGGAAACGGTACCACTTGCAAGTAAATCTCCTGAACGCAGGTTACAACCATTACTGGCGTGATGGGTGAGCATTTGCGCTAATGTCCAATACATTTGTTGGAAAGAACCATGACTTAACAGCCAAGGTTCTAAACCCTGTTGTTGCATTTGCGCCGAAGTTATCCAGACTTCTAATGTAATATTGATACCGCCCAAACTCTCATCGATTGGCGAAGATAAATAAGGTAGCGGCTGCGGATCGCTTTCCCCACGACTAAAAGCCGGACAGCGAAACGGTGCTAAGGCTTCTAAGGTAACTAGCCAAGGGGAAATTGTGGTTGCAAAACTCTTGGCTAAAAATGGCCCTAAAGGTTGATATTCCCAAGCTTGAATATCTCTAGCTGACCAATCATTAACTAAACACAGTCCAAATATATGTTCTTCTGCTTTATCTATATATATAGGTTCTCCCGGTTGATTACCAACACCGACAAAAAACCCAATTTCTAATTCGTAATCCAGCATTTGCGTAGGTGCAAATTTTGGGACTGAATCTGCTGGCGGTTTGATTTGTCCGCTAGGACGTTTGATCAGGGTATTGCTAGGCACAATAGAAGAAGCGCGTCCATGATAAGCGATAGGTACATATTTATAGTTAGGTAGTAAAGGATTGTCTGGGCGGAAAAGCTTACCGACATTTGTGGCGTGAAAGATGGAGGCGTAAAAATCAGTATAATCACCAATTATTGCAGGTAGTAAAAATTCAGCATCAGACATGGTGAAGAGAATTTCTGCTGGCGGCTGTGGTTGTCTGTTAGCTTGCAATAACTGGCTGAGGTGCTGACGCAAAGCTAATCTAGCAGGAATTTCCATCCCCATTAAGAGATTTAAATTAGGGGCGGTACAAGCAATTTGCAATTGTTCGGGGAGTTCTGAAAGTAAACCAAGTTGAAAACATCTAGTTAAATCTAAAATTTTCTCGCCAATTGCTACTCCAATTCGCGGAGTTTCGGCGCTACCTTGGCGGCGAAAAACAGCAAAAGGTAAGTTTTGGATAGGAAAATCGGTGTCTGGTTGATTTGCTGATTCAACCCAACTGCGTAAACTGGGGTGATGGGTGGCGTCAATAGGATAGCTCATAGGGAGAGGTAATAGAGAATTTCAGTTGATGCTGATGATGAGTAGCTTCAAGTTTTACACTTTAATTATTGATTGGGAGCGATCGCTCATTGACAGCTGCCCCCAATTTTCAGTATCACCTTAATAACCCAGATGGTATCAATGCAGATATTTAAAGTCATTGAAGACGCAATCACAAAACCACCAATTCCCCACGAACCGCATAAGCAATCTTTGAAAGCTTGGGCGATGTATTGCTTACGAGATAGAGGTTTTAAAGTTGTTTATGCCCAAAATGCTGATTTTGCCATTGAACCGAAAAATAGCGACAAGTTGTATTTTAAGGTGACAAATAACGCCGATGATGTAGACAATTCTTGCAGCTGGATAGTTTGGGATAATACTAGCAAACAAGTGAGTCTGATTCCGTTGCCAGCTAAGGGTTAGGGGCTAGGGGCTAGGGGCTAGGGAAGGAGGAAAATTGTTGACTGTTGACTGTTGACTGTTGACTGTTGACTGTTGATCAATGCCCCATGCCCCATGCCCCAATTAAAACTCATCATTAAAATCATCTGTGATGACGGGCACAAAGGGAAATTGCAGGATGAATTTAGTTTGATTATTTTTACTTTCTGCCCAGATTAGCCCATTCATATATTCAACGAGTTTTTTGACTAATGTTAAACCTAAACCTGTACCGCTATGTTTCCACGGATCTTGGTTGGGAATGCGGTAAAATTTATCGAAAATTCGCGGGAGTTCTTCAGGGGAAATTTCTACGCCTGTGTTGCTGACGATGATTTGTAAGCAGGATGATTGCTGTTGTCTTGGATAAGGAATTCTCTGGGGCTTGGCTGTTTTGTCTTCACAAACGCTGACATCTAAAGAAATTGTTTCGCCTGGGGGAGTATATTTCCAAGCATTGTTGAGTAGTTCTGTAATAATGCGGCTGAGGCTGAATGAATCAATATTAATTGTTGGTAATTCAGGTGCAAGATTGACTTTAAAAGTTTGCTGTTGATTGTGAATTAATCTTTCAAAAGGCTCAATGATATGCAACATTAAGTACTGAAGATTAATATTTGTCTGTTGTTGCGGATATGTTCTGGCTTCTAAATGTTGCAGGCTTAAAATGTCTTCTAGTAGTTGGAGTTCGCGATCGCAATTTTCTTGTAATACTGTCAGATATTGTACAGTTTGACTATCCTGATAAAATGATGGATAAATCTCTGTCGTTGGTTTATCTTCAGGCTCAACTAAGCTACTCAATAATTGAATCATCATTTTCATGTTGGCAATGGGCGATCGCAATTCGTGGGTAACGGTATTGAGAAAATCGTCTTTGAGTTGGTTAATCCGTTGCAGTTCTTGAATTTGGCTTTGGGCGGCGGTATAAAGACGGGCTTGACGCAAAGCGATCGCGCATTGGTTGGCTACTTGTTGGACTAATTTAACTTCTATATCCGAAAAAATCGCTTGATTGTCTTTAAATAACCATAAATCGCCCAAAATTCCCGTTTCTTCTACTCTATCGTCAAAAATACTACAGGCTAAAATCGCGGAATGCGGGGAATTTGCGGTTCGGGAAATTTGACAAAATGCACAATATGACCTTTGCTGTTGCAATTGCTGATAAATTTCCGGACTTTCTGTCAGGTATAGCATGTGACTTTGATTGACAGTTTCCCCGGACATTGCATATTGGTAGCGGATGTTGGCGGATTGGCGATCGTAAAGTATAGCATCGCAGGAATTCACCTGTACGGCGATCGCTAATTCTTCCACAGCACTTTGCAGAATTTGATGCGGATCGAGAGAATCTCGAACTTTATCGGAGATGCGTTTGACTGTGGCGGCAAAATTTAACGATTGCTGTAATTCGGAGGTACGCAGTTGTACTTGTCGTTCTAAATCGGCATTTAATAGTTGTAGTTGAGCTTGGGCGCGTTGACGTTCTTGAATTTCCTCTTCTAATCGCTGGCGATGTTGTTGAATAAATAATTGATTTCTAATTCTTGCTAGTACTTCTAATTCTTGAAATGGTTTAGTAATATAGTCCTGTCCCCCCAATTCAAAAGCGCGGATTTTATCGTTGATTTCATCCAAGGCGCTAATAAAAATAATCGGAATTTTCGGCGTTCCTTCTAAAGTTCTGATTTTTTGACAAACTTCATAGCCATTCATTTCTGGCATATTAATATCCAGCAAAATTAAATCCGGCGGATCGCGCTGGGCGGCTTGTAATGCCATTCTGCCATTGAGAGATTTACGCACAGTATAACCCTGTAACTCTAGCATTTTCGATAACAACCGCAAATTATCCGGAGTATCATCGACTAGCAAAATATTGGTTTGCGATGCAGGTTTGAGTAAATGAGGCATAGGAGTTTTGATTTATCAAGTCAGACAATCCACAATCCAGAAGCTAAAATTCGGTAAGATTAGCGATCGCTTCTAACTGAAAATTATCAATCAAATATTTCAAAGCGTCAGCTAAAGGTTGTTCTTGAGGTGAAATTTGGGTAATAAGTTCGTAGAGTTTGGCATCATTGAGATCTAAAGCTGCTTCATGCATCTGACTAATCCAATCGGCGGACATACTTTGTAAGTCTTGTGGTGTCAGCGATGGAGGCTGTACGGTTGGTTGATGCAAAGCTGATGTGGTTGCTGGGCTGTAGAGATAGCGTACCCTTAAGAACTGTGTCATTTTCTCAAACAATGCAGTTTCCGTATAAGGTTTAGCTAAGTAGTCATTACAACCAGCTTTCATACTAGCTAAACGGTCTTCTTCAAAAGCCGAAGCAGTCAGGGCGATAATTATCACCTGATCGCCGCCTTCAGTAGCACGAATTTGCTGAGTAGCAATGTAACCATTCATCACGGGCATTTGCATATCCATCCAAATCAGGTGAGGTTGCCATTCACGCCATTGGGCGATCGCTTCTGCACCGTTTTCCACAGCACAAACCTCAAACCCCACTGATTGCAGTAATTTAATCAGTAATTGGCGATTTTCTAGCACATCTTCCGCCACGAGAATCCGGTAAATTGGTTGTCCTGATTCCAGCCCAATAATACTGCGGGTAGTTGCAGAAGGTACTAAATCTACCGAAGTTGCTACAGATAGGCATACCTGACAAATAAAAGTAGATCCTTGGTTTAAATTGCTACGCACTGTAATATCACCACCCATCAATCTGGCAAACTGACGGCTAATGGATAAACCTAAACCCGTACCTTGTGCATGGCGTCCCTGTTCTGTTTGTATAAATGCAGTAAAAATTGCTTCTACATCACCCTGAGCAATACCACATCCAGTATCTTCAATTTCTAGATTGAGCGTAATTTTGGGTTGAGAATTAGGAGATTTAGATTGAGTATCTTTTAAGACAACAGCCCTAGCCCTGACTGTAATTCTACCTGTGGTAGTAAATTTAATGGCATTGCCGAGCAAATTGATTAAAATTTGCCGCAGTTTAGCTTCATCACCATAAACATAATGGGGAACGGTAGCATCCCACTGACTGCTTAAATACAAGCCTTTCTCAGAGGCTTTGAGGGCAAACATATCGTTGATGGAAGCGAACAGGCGATGTAAATCAAAATAGCTGGCGCTGAGGTGTAATTGTCCCGCTTCAATCCGCGACATCTCCAAAACATCATTAATCATCGTCAGCAAGTGTTCGCCACTGCGACTGATGATACTTAAGTTTTCCTGAAATTCACTAGGAGTATCGCGATCGCGGGACATTAATTGGGTAAATCCCAAAATGGCATTCAGTGGAGTACGTAATTCATGACTCATTTTGGCGAGAAACTGACTTTTAGCCAAATTAGCGATCGCAGCGCGTTCTGCTGCTTGTTCTAGCGCCTGTTGAGAAAACTCCAACACTCCCAACATTAAAGTATTGCGCATTTCCCAAGCTGCCTCAATCTCTACAGCTTGCCAAGGTAGGGATGTGGCTTTAACTGTTTGTTTCCACAATTCAAAAGATTTACGGGGTGACAGACGCATTTCCCCCTCATGGGAGAAAGATACAGCTTGATGCGGATCGCCTGCCCAATCAACTATTTGAATTTGCTCTGGTCTAAACCAGACAATATGATAAGATTTTTGCCGCAGCATGATGGAAATCACTAAAACGCCACTAGCAACTGCTTTAAATTCCTGTGCTTGGGGATAAAGTAGCGATAGAGAATCAGTCACAAACATTGGTTGGCGTTCTTTAGCTAATAGCCAATTCATCAATGCTTGGACTTGCTCGGCTGATGGTGTCTCACCCAGTAGGGAAACTTCGTTATCTAAAATTAATGCAGCCCCTTGCGCATGAACTAAATTTAATAATTCAACTTGCTGAAGTCGCAGCACTGGTTCAATTAAACTGGTTTCTTGGGCAAAAGCTTGACGCAATTTTTCCTGAATTGATTTCACCTGCAAGCGATAGCGATTTATTTCTTGTGCTTGTTGGTAAACCAATTCTAGTGAAGCAAACTGTCCGAGAAATTCACAAGCTTTTCGCATTTCATAATCTATATATTTGGGTTGCTGATGATGACAAGCAATCACTCCCCAAAGTCGTTTTTCGTTAATTAAGGAAATTGACATGGAAGCGGCTACGCCCATATTTTGTAGATATTCTTGATGACAAGGTGACATACTCCGTAAATGAGCGTGGCTGAGATCCAGAGGACTATCATTTAGAGGATTATGAGTAGGAATGAGCCGCACTGGCTGATAGTTGACATCAGGAATTAGCCGCAGCCAATTTTCGTACAAGAGTTTATATGCTGGCAGAGTTATATCAGTAGATGGATAATGTAAATTGAGATAAGTTTCCAGGTGAGCGGCTTTATCTTCTGCTACCACAACGCCGCTATTATTATCGGCAAACTGATAAACCATTACCCGATTGAAGCCAGTAATGTTCCTGGTTTGCTTGACTAACTCAGCGAGTAAATCATTAAAGGTTGCGGTTTGGCGAATTTTAGCGATCGCAGCTTTTAATAGGTAGTGACAGGGTAGAAACTGCTTACTGTTAATATCTTGAATAGGTTCTAGCTCCATCACCAATAAGCCATCACTACGGTGCAAAATAGCCGTAAAATTCTGTGATGGCTTTTTGTGCTGAGTTAATGATGGCGCGGTGCTATAAATTCTAAGTTTTAAGGGAGAAAATACTTCTAAATTATCTTGTTGTAGATATTGGCAGATTTCCTTAACTTTGACTTGGGAGCAGAGACAAGTGAGTGGTTTACCTAACAGCTTTTCTGGCGCAATTCCCAAAACTTGCTTGACATTCTCACTAATTTGGAGAATTTCTAGTTTTGGCTCGCTTAATGTCAATAATATTCCATGTGGTTGAATTAAACCGGGAGTATGGATCGGTTCGCGATCGCAATTACTGAAATCCATTGTTTCTGCTACCAAAAATTCGCTATTCTTGGCTGTGTCTGATGGCTCCATGACAAAACTTAATCTCTATCTGAAACCACACCTAATAATTTTCTATTAACTAATGACCAATGACTAATGACCAATGACAAATAGAAAAGGTGAGTTAGCATTTAGCATAACGCACCCGCAGCTAGATTCATATTTCTTATTGGTAAACCTACTTATTTCTCAATAAAACTGCCTTATTCCATCTTTTTAGCTTTTACATGGCGATTAATATAATTGAAAATTATACCTAAAAAACGGGAGCATCCCAATTTTGACGCAATACCCTAGAAGGGTATTGCTATACCAACAAAGCCTGCCTTCTTTTGCTAAAAGTTTGATAGCCTGCGTTCGTCGAAGACGTTCCCGAAGGGTAGGCAGGCTTCGTATTTCTAGCCCCACCCTTATAGGGTGAGGGCGTTTTTGCACATTTGGGATGCTCCCTAAAAAACAGCTAATAATTAGATTAAATATTTCATTCAATTGCCTAAAAATTAAATAAATATAAGTTGTTTTATCCACTGTAAAATAATCTTAATTTGATAATTTTCTCAGAGTGATAAATTACTATCTGGGGTATAGTCCCAATTCAATATAGTAGCAATTTCCACTGGTAGAGTAACTGGATTAAAGGGTTTGAGAATAATGCCTACAACTTGATATTCTTGCATAAATTGAGGGTCTAGCCACCGCGCTGTAGCACTCAACAAGACTACAGGAATATCTTGAGTTTTAAGATTTCTTCTGAGTTGTTGCAAAAACATAAAACTGCCACGCATAGATAAATCTAACACTATCGCATCGGGAGAGTTAGATTCAGCTTTGTGCAAAGCTAGAAATGGAGAATCAGCAGTTAATACCGTCCAACCACCTAAATCTTTCAGACAAAGTTCAACTAACTCTCTAACGTTAACTTCGTCATCAAGAAGCAAGATAGTTTTGGTAGCTAGAGTCATTTTCTCCAACGTCTGCATACACCTTTCCTGGAAATGAGCAATATTTGTCTCTACTAAAAAAAGGTAAAATATAATAATAAAGAACTAATAAAGAACTAAATTTTTTTCTAACTCTTCACAACATTAGATTGCAGCATGAAAAAACAGACCATTGAAATGGCGTCAAAATTCCTCATTTTGACTGTGGCAATTTTAGATTCTAAAATTGATTGACTTTTGACTTCCCCTTAGCAGTACTAGGTTCCCCAACCGAGAATTTCCGCCACATTCTGAGAAATTTTCAGAGGTTCAAAGGGTTTGGTAATTACACCAGCAATTTTCATTTCCGCAAAGCGAGCGCGATCGCTTGGTTGCACTTTTGCAGTGAGAAAAATTACTGGAATTGATTCAGTAATTGTATCTGCCTGCAATTGTTCATAAACGCTATAACCATCCATATCAGGCATAGATACATCTAGGAGAATAGCATCAACAATTTCTGTCTGTGCTATTTTTAACGCTTCCTTACCTGATTCTGCTGTCAGCGTCGCCCATCCTCCCAATTCTTCTAGACAAGCTTGTACCAGTTCGCGGATACGTTCTTCATCATCCACAATTAACAATTTTTTTGTAGTCATTTGTCATGTGTCAATAGTCATTAGTCAATAGTCATTGGTCAATAGTCATTAGTCAATATTCATGGAGTATGGAGTATTACAAGAGTGTAATTACTGATTTTCTCTCTGCGTTTCTGACCTGAAAAAACTTCGCTGGGTTTAAGTCTCCGGCTTCTAACAAGCTGCAAGTATGTTAGATGGAGTCTAAATTCCCGTTACACTTCCGACTTCCGACTTGTTTAATTCCTGGCTAAGGGTATTGTAAAGAAGAATGTACTTCCTTCACCTAAGGTACTTTCTGCCCAAATTTGTCCGTTGTGCTGATCGATGATACTCCGACAAATTGCTAATCCTAAGCCTGTGCCGCCTTTATCACGAGAATCAGAAGCGTCTACTTGGTGAAATCGCCCAAAGATGGCTTCTAATTTATCAGAGGGAATTCCCCGCCCGCGATCGCTAATTTGAAACAGTACGAAATCTGTTTGTTGTTGGACGCTGATAATGATAGTGGAATGAGAAGGTGAAAATTTCAAGGCATTACTTAAAAGATTATTAAGTGTTTGCATAATTGCATCAGCATCTGCCCAAACTTGAGCATCCATAACATTAATGTTAAAAGTAATATTTTGTTGTTCAGCGATCGCTTTTACCCCCTCGACTGATTGGTGAATTAAATCAGCCACATTGCAGGTAGTTTTGTCTAAAACAGATCTGCCTGATTCTAAGCGCTCTAAATCGAGAATATCGTTAACTAAGCGGACTAAGCGATCGCTATCGAGGGCGGCAATTTCAATCATCCGCTTAAACTTTTCTGGTCTACGATCGTAAATACCACTATTTAATAAACCCAAGGCGGCGCGAATAGCTGTTAAAGGGGTACGCAGTTCGTGACTGACAATACCGATAAACTCACTTTTAATTTGCTCAACTTTTTGCAGTTCGGTGATATCTTCAGCAATCCCAGTAATTCGGACAATATCCCCCGATTCATTTTTAATTGGGAAAGCGCGATCGCGAATCCAGCGTATGGAACCATCGGGACGGATAATCCGATATTTAACATCAGATCGCCCTGTACTGACTTGTTGGCTAAGTGAATTGCGCACAATTTGGCGATCCTCTGGGTGAATGCTATCTATCCACTCGCCAAAATTTTCATAAACGCTTTGACAACTTTTTTGCCAGATATTTTCAAAAGCTTTGCTGATATAGAGAACTTGCTGAGTTTGCAGATCTGTCATCCAAAATACTGCTTGGATATGTTCTGCAAGCTGACGAAACTTTTCTTCGCTTTCTCGTAAAGCTTCTTCTGCTTGTTTGAGTTGAGTTAAATTGTGCAAGATAATCAGCGCGCCGGAAATCGTACCATCTGCTTCGCGGTAAGGTGTATGGGTGACGCTGATAAATCGCCGAGGAAAACCAGAGCGATCGCACCAATGATTGCTGTGAATAGTTTCTCCCGCAAAACATTTATCTAAGCTTGGCTTGATGACTTCAAAAAACAAATCTTCACCCAAGATATCGCCCATTGTCTGGCCAATAATATCGCTATCAGACTGATGCCACCAATCTTTATAAGCTTGGTTGACAATTCTATAAGTATAGTTGCGGCTTACCAGTGCTGTGGCATCGGTCGTATGAGAAACGATGCGTTCATATTGATGGAGGATGTCTTCCGCTCGTTTGCGATCGCTAATATCTAATAATACGCCGAGCGATCGCAAAGCTTTTCCCGACTCATCATAAATTGCTCTGGCTCGTCCCATTAACCAATGCACTGAACCATCTGGATGAATTACTCGGTACTCGGCGGCGTAATCAGTCCGGGTTTCGATAGATGCAAAAAACCTCTGTTCTACCCAATCAACGTCTTCTGGATGAATTCGACTGCGCCAAAGTTGATAATTTGGCTCAATTGTTTCCGGGGTAATACCCAGTAACGTAAACACATTATCGTCCCAGATGAGTTCGCAACTAGGTACCTGGAAATCCCAACAGCCTATAAGAGTTAAATCTAAAGCTAGACGGCGGCGTTCCTCGCTTTCAATAAAAGCTAATTGTGCTTGTTTGCGTTCGGTAATATCATTATTAATTTCTAATATTTTGACTGGTTTACCAGCATTGTCTTTCTGTAAAACCCAGCGACTAGCAACAATAATCGGTCGCCCATGTCGGCTAAAATGGGTGAGTTCGCCTTCCCAATAACCTGTGGCTAAGAGTTCGGCTTCAATTTCTGCCTGTGGTTGGGGTAATTGAGTTTGTAACAACTGGTGTAAGTTTTGCCCCAATACCTCAACTTTCTTCCAGCCATACATAGCCTCTGCACCCTCGTTCCAAAAGAAAATATTCCCGTTCAAGTCGCGGGTGATAATCGTGTCGTGTGCGAGATCTAGTAGTTGCGCCTGTTCTAATAGCTGGAGTTGGTTTTTTTGCTGCTCTATGACTGTTTCTAGTAGGCGTTGGTTGACCTCAATTAGTTCCGCCGTGCGCTCTTTGACGCGGATTTCTAACTCTTGCTTGGCTTGTTGCAGTTGAGCTTCAGCTTGTTTGCGTTCGGTAATTTCCTCGCAGACTGTACTAATCCCAATGATGCGTTGCCCTTGTTTTAAGGGCAAAAAGCTTTCTACCCAAATTCGCCGCACCCCTGGTTGCGCCGGAGTTGTCCCCATGATTTCTACATTCAACACGGGTTGACCGGTTTCTAGAAGAGAACGCAGCAGTGGTTCAACTGTATCCGCTAGTTCGGGTAGCAATTCCCGCAAGGTGCGTCCTAAATGTGCTGCTACAGCAAAACCATTAATTTCTGCTAAACGTTGATTAATGCGGATAAAGCGGAGATCGGTATCCAAGACGCTCAAGCCGATGGGGGCTGATTGATAGATGGTTTCGATTTCTGCTAGTTGACGTTGCAGCTGAATTTGCTGTTCTTTGAGAGCAACTTCTGCTTGTTTGCGCTCTGTAATATCTGTACAGGTACCAATCCACTCACTAACTTTGCCGTTATGATCGCAAATTGGCACGCCGCGCACGGCAAAATGGCGGTAATTGCCATCTTTCATCAGCAGGCGATATTCTAAGGCGTATAAAGTGCCTTTGGTGAAAGATTCTTGCCAACTTTGCAAAGTCTGCTCGCGATCCTCAGGGTGGACAAAATCTAGCCAACCTAAACCTAAAGATTCGCTGGTGGATTGTCCTGAAAGTTCTTCCCAAATTTCTGGGGCGCTAATTGTCATGCCCTGGCTATCAGTGCGCCAGACAATCTGCGCCGAAGCATTAACTAAGGCGCGGTAGCGGTGTTCGCTTTGCTGTAAAGCTGTTTGAGCAAGTTTGCGATCGCTAATATCGCGACATACACAAAATCGCAGTAATTCCCCTTCCCATTCCACAATACTGGAGCTGATCTCAACATCGTAAATTGAGCCATCTTGGCGACGGTGGCGAGTTTCAAACACTCCTGATTTCACGCTCAAAGTGTCATGTAACATTTGCTGAATTTCTTGATGGGTAAACACCGCATCCCAATCAAAAACGCTCATCTGGGCAAGTTCTTCGCTGCTGTAGCCCAGCATTTGGGCAAATCGCGGATTGGTATCGATGACATTTCCTTTGGCATCTAAAATGACAATGCCATCAAATGAGGTTTTGAACAGAGTTTGAATTCTTAGTAGCTGTTTGCCTAAGGTTTGTTCGGCTTGCTTGCGCTGGTCTATTGCCATCACAGTTCCCGTCATCCTTAGAGGCTGACCTGCTGCATCATAAAATGCTTGTCCTCTAACTTCCAGCCAATGCAGGCTACCATCTGGCCAAATAATGCGATACTCATGGTGGAAGTTGCTGCGAGTTTGCAGCGCCTGTTTAATTACTTGCTTGAGTATGGGGCGATCTTCTGGATGTAAGTAAGTTAAAAATGTTTCATATCTACCATTAAAACCACCCACAACCAAGCCAAATAACTGGTGACATTCTGCAGACCATTTCACTTCGTTGGTGATGATATTCCAATCCCACATTCCCATGTGAGCGGCAGACAGCGCCATTCGCAGTTGTTCGGCATTTTCCTGAGCTAATTTTTGGCTGAGTTGTTGTATTTTCTTTTTGCTTTCATGCAAACCACTGGTGACTAAATTAATCGTTAAGCTAACTAGTAAAAACACCGTCAACCTTAGTAAACTTTCTGGTCGATCGAAGCGCAATTGCTCTATATTCTCAATTAAGAAAGATTCAATGGCTACTAATGACAGTACTAGTGCCACCATTCCTGGGCGATAGCCGCCATACCAGCTGGTAATAATAATCGCTATGTAAAAAAAAGCATTAACGACTCTAAATAGCAGTGGTTCAAACCAAATTGTCAACATTAAGGCGATCGCAGTTGTCCCTATCGCCACAGCATAAGGTAAGCATTGGCGATAATATCTGTTCATGGTTGAACCTCCCTAGCTCTTCCTGGTTGCCAGCGCTGGCGCAATCTTTGAATGCGGCTGATGACTCTGGTGACTAGTTCTGGCCCCAGTACTGGCTTGCTAATAAAATCGTCGACTCCTGCGGCAAAGGCTTGCTGGAGAGATTCATCATTGGTATGACTTGTCACCACTAAAATCGGTAAATCTCCCCAGTGAGCATCTTGCCTTACTACTTGACACAACTCTAAACCATTGACTACTGGCATTTCTAAATCTAACACCACTAAGTCAGGCAATGTAGTAATTAGTACTTCCCAAAAATGCTGTGGTTCGCTTAAGGTTGTCACCTCTAACCCCCAAGGCGTGAGTAATGCTGACAAGCCAGTGAGAATCAGCGGATCGTCATCAACAATTAACACTTTGGCTTCGGAAGTTTGGCGTTGGGGTAGCACCCTGGCGATCGCCTGAAAGATTTGCTCGGTAGTGGCGGGTTTGTGTAAAAATTGCCTTGCCCCTAAGCGCGATACCGCCAAGCGATCGGCTAAACTATCGCGCCCAGTAAATACGACTATCGGTAAATTAGGCGATCGCATTCCCAATTCTCGCAGCAAAGTTAATCCATCTTCGGCTTTATCCGGAAAGCTCAAATCTAATAACACCGTGTCTGGCGTTGTTGTAGCTAGGTAGGAGCGGGCAGCAGCCAAATCAGGCGCAATTTCTAGCTTCATTCCCCAATTATCAGCTTCTTTGACTAATCTTTGGGTTAATAGCGTATCATCATCAATCGCCAATACGCAATAATTCACTGGCACAGTGACAGTCGGCACAGTGCCAGTACTATGAACTTTTGTCAATTCTTGTTGCAATAACTTAACTAATTGCGAAAAATCATTAAATTCTCTATCTGTTAATGGATGATTTTTTAACAATAAATGCTCTATCTTCCTAGCTAACTGCGAACCTTCAGGATAGCCAAAAGTGCCCATTGCTCCCGCTAGTTTATGGGCTTCTTGCTTGGCTGTTTGCAGTAATTCCTCAGATAAATTTCCCGCTAACAGAGCCTTGTTTGCTTGGGCTAATAACTCTACTTGTTGGGTAAAAGAATCCTGAAATCGCTGCAAAACGCGATTAACTGCTGTTAAATTAGGTTGTTTACTTTCCTTGTCATGGACATTGACGGTATTAGCGGCTAAGGGACGATTTGGTGCAGGCTTGAGACGGTAACCGATACCATAAATCGTCTCCAGAATATCTTCTTTTAACCCTGCAGCTTTGAGCTTTTTACGTAAATCTTTAATATGAGTCGTAACTGCATGTTCCACCGGCGCGCGATCGAATCCCCAGAGGCGATCGAGTATTACCTGGCGGCTAAAAATCCGATTGGGGTTTTGTAAAAATAATTCTAAAAGATTATATTCTGTGACCGTCAGCCCAATTAACTTTTCCTCATAAGTCACTTTAGCGGCTGTTTGGTCTAAACAGAGATTTTCCCAAGTTAACTTACATGAGGCTATTGTCCCACTGCGGCGTAACAAAGAACGAATTCTGGCGAGTAATGCTTCTGGTTCATAGGGCTTAATCACATAATCATCAGCACCAGCATCTAAACCTGCCACAATATCTGCATTGCAATTTTTAGCGCTGAGTAGCAGAATTGCCTTCTGGTAACCTTGCGATCGCAGTTGCCGGCACAAACTAATTCCATCTAGTTTCGGGATTAGCCAATCTAGCAAAATCAAGTCATATTCACCAGATATTGCGAGCTTTAATCCCGTTTCGCCATTATTAGCTAAATCAAGACTGTAATCATTTGCTGTCAGCAACTCTGCCAACGCCATACTCAGTAATTTATCATCCTCAATCAATAAAATTTTCATGGGTGGCATCCATATAAGATGCTGACAACTATTTAGGTATCATCTATTGTGAAATAAATTTTTACATTCTTTCATCCATAAAATTACTAGTAGTCATTTGTCAGTTGTCAGTTGTCAACAGTCAACCGTCAACCGTCAACAGTCAACCGTCAACTCAAATATCAAACGGCTCAACTTGACTATGAGACCAATTTTCCCCAGAGCGTTCTGTAACTAGGGGTCTGATGGTAAACTTGGGTGGTGTACCGTCATGAACATCGATGCGCAGGCAGGAATATGCTAGTTTCTTTTGGAAACCGGAGCCTGTGCGCCCTACATAAAGTAGAGAGTCGGCGACTTTGCGGGTGGGAGTTTCGGGAATCTCGGTGAAAGTCTCTAATAATTCACTACCTTCTGAACGTTGGCGACGGGGGCGGCGACCGCTACCACCGGAGATAATATAGTTGATATGGGAGTCAGCGTAACCAGTATCAACGGTGCGGAGATATTCGAGACAGTGGGCATGACCGCTAAGAATTAAATCTACTATGGGGCGTTCTGTGACTTGGTTCCCTAGAGTTTCGGCTACTTGTTGAAATACCCAACGCAAACGGTGACGCACGGCTAAAGTTTGGGCTTGATGCCATTTTGTTGCTTCTGTGACGTAGGGGGGATGGTGGAGATAAATAACCCGTCCGCGAACTTGGGAGTTATGCCAAGATTCAATTAACCGTTGACGTAACCAGTCTAGTTGTTCTATATCAATGGTGGCTGGTGTATGGGCTGCTAGTTGTTTTTCAATGTCGAGTTTCACCTCATTAATTTGGTCTAATTTGGCACTTAGGTCATCGAGTTGTTCCGCATCTTCCGGGTTATCGGGATTAAGGCGATCGCTTAATTCTAAAATTTGTTCTTCTTCTCTATCTATTTCCTGGCGCTGCTTTTGCAGTTCTCGGCGGGAAATATCCCCTGCTTGATTAGACGGTAAAGGTGAAGGATCTTTGAAAGTATTGGAATCGAGAGCGAAAAAATCTATACCGCCATACCTAAAAGTGTAATAACGGTTAGGTAAACGGGTAAAAATTCCCGGTTCGTAGCGCAAACATCTGCCGGTATCTACTTTGGCGGTGTAATGATTGTCTAAATGCTCTTTTAACTGCTCTGGGGAGGCGATACTAGCTAGATAATCGAGAAACGCTCTAGAGTATGCATCGCCTTGATTGGAACCATGCCAACCAATTTCAAAATCCTTGTAGCGTAACATCCGCCTTAACCGCAGGGTACTGCCTGTCAAGAGACGATACATCAAAGGCACATCATAATAATCATGATTGCCCAAGACCGGCAGAAAAGGTAAATTAAATACCATGCGATCGTAAGCAATATTTTTGGGATTTTCCCCACCTACCAGGAATTCCCGGTAAGGTTCGATAAAATTTGCTGGGTAATATTCATGGGAACCCACCACATAAATTACATCGCCTGTGTGCAATACAAAACTGCTTTCAGCTTTATGTTCTAGCATCAGCTTTGCTACTAGACGCTGCGGGTGATAACCATAATGAGACTTAGTACCGCTATCGCCAATCACCAAAAAAGAGAATTCTGAATTATCATTTTGGCGATCGTCAATTACCAGACTTGTTTGGTCGATTCCTCGTTCTACAATATTGGGGTGCAACCAGCGTACTCTTTCCTGCATTTTGTGAATTTTCACAGGAACTGTAGGTTCAGATATTAATTTCATAAGTAATTACTCCATAATTTGGGCAATAGTCAGTTGTCAGTTGTCAGTTGTCAGTTGTTAGTTGTCTAAATTTAGGCTGAGGGACTTACAAAAAATAAATTACCCATATTTTCGTAGTGCGAGCATCTTGCTCGCTTTTGAACACCAGCGAGCGTCTCGCTCGCACTACAAATTGATTGGGTATTTAAAAAATTGGATGTCCCTGAAAGGAGCAACATCCAAGATAAAAGCTGCAACTTCCGACATCCAAGACGCAATATCCAAGATAAAAACCGCAACGTTCAGGTTTAAAGCCGCAAACTCCGAGATAAAAGCTGCAAACTCCGACATCAAAGCCGCAACATCCAAGATAAAAGCTGCAAACTCCGACATCAAAGCCGCAACATCCAAGATAAAAGCTGCAACTTCCGACATCAAAAGCGCAACATCCGAGATAAAAACTGCAACATTCAGGCTTAAAGGCGCAACTGATTGATTCAAAACCACAACCTCCGACTTCCAAACCCCTAGCCCCTAGTTCTACTGATACCCCGCCGCTTGTAACCAGAAAAGCTTGGCATATTGTCCATCAGCCGCCAATAATTCTGCATGAGTTCCCTGTTCTACAACTTTTCCGGCTTCAATCACCATGATTTTATCCGCCATGCGGACTGTGGAGAAGCGGTGAGAAATCAAGAATACCATCTGATTTTGGGTGACGGTGCGAAAATGATTGAAAATATCAAACTCCGCTTGGGCATCCATTGCTGATGTGGGTTCGTCTAAGACTAAAATATCGGCTCTAGTCCGCATAAAGGCACGGGAAAGGGCGATTTTTTGCCATTGTCCCCCGGAAAGTTCATGTCCGCCTTTAAACCAACGCCCTAATTGGGTGCTAAAACTATCGGGTAATTGGTGAATAAACGGTTCCGCCATGCCTTTTTGCGCCGCATTTTGCCAGCGATCGCTATCATCTAAATATTGCACATCGCCAACGCCGATATTTTCCCCGACTGTGAACTGATAGCGGACAAAGTTTTGAAAAATCACGCCAATTCGCCGCCGCAAGACTTCTATATCCCATTCTTGCAAATCTACACCGTCAAGAAAAATCTTCCCGGAGTCTGGCGCATACAGTCGGGTGAGTAATTTAATTAAAGTCGTCTTCCCGGAACCATTTTCGCCGACAATGGCGAGTTTTTCCCCCGGTTTTAAATGTAGAGAAATATTGTTTAATGCCGGCTTGCTGTTTCCGGGATAGGTAAAGGAGACATTTTCAAAGCGAATCCCATCTTCAGGATTGATACCAATGGTAACTGTACCCCAAGGTTGGGGCGATTCTTCCTCAAGAAAGTCGTAAAGATTAGAAAGATAAAGGTTATCTTCGTACATCCCGCCAATAGAAGTTAAAGCAGCCGCAAAAGTTGACTGCCCTTGGCGAAAGACGGTGAGATACATTGTCATATCCCCTAAAGAAATTTTCCCTAACACCGTTTCGATGACAATCCAAGCGTATGCGAGGTAAAAAGCAGCAGTACTTACCAAACTTAAAAGGTAACCCCAAAATCCCCGGCGCAGAGTTAAGTCCCTATCTTCACCGTAGAGTTGATGAAAAATGTTGCGATACCGCCGCAGCAGCATTCCCCCCAGTTGGAAGAGTTTAATTTCCGTGACATAATCCTCTCGCGCCAAGAGATTTTCTAAATAATGCTGCTGACGAGTTTCAGGCGCGCGCCAACTAAACAGGCGAAAAGCTTGGGTAGCAAATTTAGTTTCCGCAATAAAGGCGGGCATGGCGGCTACAATCAGCACAATCACCGCCCAGACAGAGAACTTGACTAATAAAATTCCGTAAGTCACCAATGACAGGGCATTTTGCACCAATCCAAAGGTACGATTAACTAAAGAAAGGGGACGTACCGAGGCTTCCCGGCGAGCATTGAGGAGTTTATCATAAAATTCCGAGTCTTCAAAATACTTTAAATCTAATGTCTGCGCCTTTTCCAAGATAAGTACATTCACGCGCTGACCAAGTAGCGCCCGTAATAGTGATTGACAGACAATCAAACCGCGCTGACTCCCCGCCAATAACATCACAGCGATCGCTTCTAATGCTACATATAATAATGGGCGGGAAATATCGCCATTGATACCAGCTTGAGCTGAGAGAACTACCCCATCGACAATTAACTTGCCGAGATAAGCGATCGCAGCCGGTAACAAACCAGCGATTAAAGTTAAAGTAGCCAGAATAATTGTCAAACTACGACTAGTAGTCCACACTAGCGCAATAGCCCGTCCACTGTAACGGAAGACAGCTAGTGATTGTCGCAGAGCCTTTCGTGTCTTTTGATTCTTCATTATTATTTTTATAGCGTGGAAAGGAGTGCGATCGCTGGATAATATTGATATCAATAGTTCTCGCACAAACCTGATATACCGCCCGCACCCTAGAAGGGTGGGGCTAACGCTACAAAGCCCACCTGCGTGGGCTGAAGAAAATTAGCCCACGCAGGTGGGCTTCGTTTATTTAGCCACAGGCTTATAGCCTGTGGGCGTTATTTGGGCATAGAGTGAGGGAAATATATATTTGTTGATCAATATGGCAAATTAAGGGCAATGTCGAGGAATTTTACGCAATTATATTTGCATTGTGTGTGGGGAATTTGGGATAGATTACCCCTAGTAACTAAAGATATTCAAGATATTATTTATAGTGCGATCGCGCAACAATGCACCAACTTAAAATGTACCGTTATCGCTATTGGTGGTGTTGCAGATCATGTACATCTCTTGACTAATTTCCCACCAAGCCTAACTGTGTCTGAACTCATAGGCAAAGTCAAAGGAAGTTCTTCTCATCTCATCACCCATGAAATTAAAACTAATTCCCTGTTCAAATGGCAAGGAGGTTATGGTGCATTCACCGTCAGCAGCCAAAATCTTCAGCAAGTAGCTAATTACATCAAAAATCAAGCCACACACCACAATCAAAAAACTCTTTTTCAGGATTGGGAACTTTAAATATCTAGTTTAAATAGGAAATTATTTATCGCTGCTCCGGAAATCCCGCCGTCACCCTACAAGGGTGCGGCTAATCCTACAAAGCCTGCAACAGCAGGCTAAAAAACCTAGCCCACCTTCGTGGGCTTTGTAGCAATAGCCCCAGGCTTCTAGCCTGCGGGCGGTATATCGGGTTGGCTGGCTAATAAATTTCTTTTGAAAGACTGGGAACTTTAACCAACTACCCCACGAAACTAGCCCACGAAGGTAAGCTCATGTAGCAATAGCCCCAGGCTTCTAGCCTGCGGGCGGTATATCGGGTTGGCTAGCTAATAAATTCAATATGGAAGTGCGATCGCCATATCTCTCAATTAATCATTAGATGTATAATTTCTGAATGCTTTGTGTATTTATTGATTGATTAAAACTATTAAATGCTTACCGTTACACCAGAGGAAATTACTCAATTTCGCAGCCAGTTGGCGGATAGTCCAGAAGCTTTAACAGCATTGGATACTATAGAAGAGTGTGAAGGCTATTTAGACGATGCAGTTCCCCTGCTGCTGATGCGGGAAACTGCACAGGAAGCAGATAGATCGTTAAATGATTTGCTGGAAAAATGCCGCCAATTTCTCTGTCAAGAAGAAGTCAGAGAATTTTTGGAATCTGGATTAATTGCGCCAATTGTAGAACCATTGGCTGCTAGTGCAGGCATTCCTCTGGGTACTGCGACGGCACTTAGTATATGTGTGTTTAAACTGGGTGCGAAACAGTTTTGTAAAGTACCGGGTTCTGGTGATTAGAGTCCAGAAGCTGTAAATCCAGCCCAGTAGTAGGGATTTGCAAAAGGTAGCGGTTGACGTTGCTTGATTAGTTTCAAAGATTCTTGAAATATAATGCGTTGTCCTACTCTTAGTTGAGCAAGGACGGTTTCAATTTGGGGTTTGTGTTCCTCCAAAAATTGGTTTAATCCCTCAATAGTCAGATTTCGCAGCCATATTTGAGCTTGCTGAAGGGCTATGGCAATATCTCCTGCTTCGAGGCGATCAAGTTTGAATAAGTTTTCGTAGAATTTAATCATTAAAAAGCTGGTGGATAGGTCATCTACTTTCCAAAGTGAACTAACAACACTGGGGCTACCTGCTAATAGAAAACCGCTAGGTAAACCAATATATTCGTCACTGGCATTTTGAAAATCAATTAATCCAGTTTCGCAGGCGGAAAGGGTGACGAGACGACATTTTTCTAATTTGAGACTGAAGATTTTATCTAGAGTAAGATCTTTTTCTAAATCGTCTGTTTCCCCTGCTCGCACATTCAGGTAACGTTCGGAGTCTGGTTTTGTTGGTGTTTCAGCAACGGGTGCATTGGCTAAAATTAGCGCAGATTTACCGGGATTTGTTAAGTTAAAATATCCGTGACAGCTAAAGTGGGTGCAGTGGTAAGTATTTAAGTCAGAATTATTAATTGCTGTGAGTGTTGCTGCTGTTTTTTTCAGGACATTGGCAGGATTAAAGTAACTTTGAATAACTTGTACTTCTAAATCTGTATAGTTTAAATCGCCTGTGGGGTTTTGAATTGCAAACAGGGATTGAAAATCAGGACGTTTGCGCTGTTGCACCTGTTGCAGTAGTTGACAACTGGGTGCATAACTCACACCACCAGCACATAAATCTAGAAGACAAAGCGAATTTTCAGAATTTTGATTTACTGGGAGTGCATGAAGGGGGAATAAATGCAGGAATCGATGGGGAATTAGGATGAGATTATCGCAGTGCTTTGGTATCTGGGTTAATATTTCATCAATGTGCAGAATCGAGGCTAATTGTTCAAGTTTTTCCCCTAAGCTATTTCGCCACTGGTCTTTTTGTTCGTCGTAGTTCTGTAAATATTGATCTAGCCAATCATACAAGGCTTCCAGGTCTTCTGGTTTGGATTGCCAAACACTTAATTCTTCTCTTTTTGTGACAATAAACGCCAGAATTTTGTCGTTGAGAATATACCACTCAATAATGGCTGTACGATCATCCAAAGAAGCTTGAAAGGAATCAAATTTGAAACCATAACCAACGGGTAAATAGCGGTTTTGCAATTCATTACGCTGCTGTCGCAACTGTTGCAAATGTTGTGCTAATTCTTGAGGATTTTCAGCTTTGCCATTTTGGATTTGATATTGTCCTGTCGCTATTTCATCCCTGTATGTTTCTAGTTGAGTGACAACATCTGCGGGGAAGAAAGTTTTAGAGTCACGTTCGAGGATTTGTTCGACTAAATTGCGGGTTTTACTACGTTCAACATATTCAATCGCTTCAGTAATATTATCTAATTCCAGGCAAACTTCCACCATGCTGCTATAAACTTGGTTAAAGGATTCCGCTTGCTTGCGTTTGCTTTCCTCCCCAGAAATGATTTCTGACCGTAAAGATTCTACTGTGGCAATGGCAGATTTAAACTGATCGTAAGCTGAGGTAAACTGGTTTGTGTTTTGGTAAGCAATTCCCAGTCCAAACAAAGATTCTGCATGATATTGAGGCAAAGCTTCCCTGGTTGTGACAGTTAAAGCAGCAGTATAAGCAGCGATCGCCATTTGTAGATTATCGTGTCTGTCTCCTAATATTCTGTTGCGGTAAGCATTTCCTAGATTATTTTGCGTTGCGGCCCAATCTAAAGGAAAGCTTTCGCGGGTTCTAACTTCTAAAGCATTTATATAAGCTTTGATAGCAAGTTCAAAATTTTCTGCTCTATCTCCCTTAATTCTTTCAACATAAGCAATGCCCAAATTATTTTGTGTGATTGCCCATTGTTGAGGGAGGCTCTCACAAGTATATACTTCTAAATTAGCGATATAAGCAGAAATTGCTTTTTCGATATTATCTGCTTTTTCTTCCTTAATTCTGTCAATGTAAACAAGGGCTAGATTACTTTGAGTCTCAGCCCAGTCTAGAGGCAAATTTTTGCGTGTTCTCACTTTTAAAGCATTTATATAGGCTTTAATTGCAAGTTCAAGATTTTTTACTCTATTTCCCTTGATTCTGTTATAGTAAGCAGTGCCTAAATTATTTTGAGTGGCAGCCCAATTTAAGGGTAATCTTTCGTAGGTTCTTACCTTTAAAGCATCTTTGTAGGATTTGATTGCAAGTTCAATATTTTCTACTCTATCGCCGAATATTCTCTCACAGTAAGCATTTCCTAAATTGTCTTGTGTCATTGCCCATTCTTGGGGCAATGTTTCATGATTTCTGACTTCCAACGCATCTTTGTAGGATTTGATTGCAAGTTCAATATTTTCTGCTCTGTTACCCTTAATTCTGTTATAGTAAGCAGTGCCTAAATTATCTTGTGTTGCTGACCATTGTTGGGAAAATACTTGGCGGTTTCTGACTTGCAAAGCATCTGTGTAGGCTTTGATTGCTTTTTCGATATTATCTGCTTTATCTCCTTTGATTCTTTTATCGTAGGCGTTGCCCAAATTATTTTTCGTTATTGCCCAATCTAGAGGTAAAGTTTCGCGGTTTCTGACTTCCAAAGCATCTGTGTAGGCTTGAATTGCTTTTTCAATATTATCTGCTTGATCTCCCTTGATTCGGTTACAGTAGGCGTTACCCAGATTATTTTTCGTTATTGCCCACTCTTGGGGAAAAGTAATGCGGGTGAAAATAGTTAAAGCTATTTGATAGCCAGTAATAGCAATTTCCATGTTGTTGGCTTTACTGCTTAAGGGATACTGACTAATCAGATTACTAAAATCACCAATAGCTGAAGCGTAAGGTTGCGCTACATCTGGTGCAACTTCCGTTAGTATATTTGTCCACCACTGGCGCAATATTTCTGCTAACATTCCGTCAAGCTTGTCTGTATTCCTTGCCAGCAAGGGGTAAACTACCTGGGAATCACCCCTACTTTTTACGGTTGCTTGTAGTACCTCCATCAAGAATTGGAGATATGCTTGTATCTCCTCCTCACTGAGAGATTGCAAATCTACTTGATTATCTAGATTCAACGCTTCCCCTAGTTGCATTGCTAAATTTTGCAACCTATTCGCTGTCTTCTCATCCCCGTGTTGGGAACACATCTGTGCTACTGCTTCTATCTTCTGCAATAAGCCAATATCCAGTAAATCTTGGTTTGCTGCTAAAATTTCTTGAACTTCATCGTTACTACGACAATTTAACAGGCTGCGAATGAGGTTGAGATAGGCTTGCTGACGCTGTTCGTTCATGGGTAAGAGCGTGAGAAGTAATTTTATTATGAGATAAACTCAACACTAGCAACCTAAATTCCTGAAAAGTGTAAAATTTCATCATAGGTGATGGGTTTTTGAGGTATATTCAACAAAAAAACTAGCTACTAAACTTTTCCAGTTTCTCTCTCAACTGTTGATGAATCCGTTGGCGTAACCCGCCGCAAGCATCACCCAGGCGCAATTTTAGGTAAAAAAGGATGCGAACTTAAAAAAGAACCTCGTGAATGAGGCTTTGAACTCCATTAATGAGGATATTTTCTTCGTGAATGAGGCTTTGAACTCCATTAATGAGGATATTTTCCTCGTGAATGAGGCTTTGAACTCCATTAATGAGGATATTTTCCTCGTGAATGAGGCTTGGAACTCCATTAATGAGGATATTTTCCTCGTAAATGAGGCTTTGAACTCCATTAATGAGGATATTTTCCTCGTGAATGAGGCTTTGAACTCCGTTAATGAGGATATTTTCCTCGTAAATGAGGCTTTGAACTCCATTAATGAGAATATTTTCCTCGTGAATAGACAATATACTGAATTTGCGTAGGCTTTGCCCGCCGTAGGTATCGCCCTGTAGCAGTTTCAGGTAACGTGAGGGTGCGTTGGCGTAGCCCAACCCAGGTATCGCTTGCATATCTTTGGGCGTTATTGCCAACCTACTTGTAACAAATGAGAATTTTCCTCAAACCCCCGATTTACTCATTTTTCACCTGATGAACGGAAGTATAACAACAGAGAAAAACCTTTATAATTTTATGTTATGCCAGCCAGAGATATCTTTCACAACGCAGTCAAAAAAGGGCTAGAAAAAGAAGGGTGGAAAATTACCCACGATCCCTTACCAGTCAGTTTCGAGTTAGGGGATATGTACATCGACTTAGGCGCAGAAAAAATTCTAGCAGCAGAAAGAGAGGGTGAAAAAATTGCTGTTGAAATTAAAAGCTTTTTTAAAACATCTGCGATTTCTGAATTTCACACAGCTTTAGGACAGTTTATCAACTATCGACTAGCATTATCTGAACAAGAACCAGACCGTACTCTCTATTTAGCGGTTCCCCTCGATACATATACTTCCTTCTTTACTATCAGACTTGTGCAAAATATTATCAAAACATATCAACTGAAATTGATTACTTATCAGCCTGCAACGGAGGAGATTATTGAATGGATAAACTAACAAAATACCAACAAATAATTCAGCAACTTCTCCAAGAATATGCGGCAATTTCTAATCAAGACCCAGAAATTGAAACCCAATTAATTTTTGATACAGAACATCACCACTATCAACTTGTAAATGTCGGCTGGAAAAATCAACGTCGTGTTTATGGTTGTTTTTTACATTTAGATATTAAAGATGGTAAGGTTTGGCTGCAACACAATGGTACAGAAAATGAAGTAGGAGAAGATTTAGCTTCTTTAGGTATCCCCAAGCAAGATATTGTCATCGGCTTTCATTCGCCATTTAAACGCCAATTTACAGATTATGCTGTGGGTTAAATATCAAGCCCAAATACTGATATCAATAGTTTTCGCGCTAACCCGACATACCGCCGTCACCCTAGAAGGGTGCGGCTAATCGAACAAAGCCTGCCTTCGCAGGCTAAGAAATTAAGCCTGCGAAGGCAGGCTTCGTACCAATAGCCCCAGGCTTCCAGCCTGCGGGCGGTATATCGGGTTAGCGCTATAACTGTTGCAATCTGTATTCACCAACAGCATCCTCGCCACAGTGCAAGCATTTTTCTTTTCGCGATAACATATAAGCGCGAAGTTCTATCTGTGGGTGGATATGTAATGATGCCTATACGTCAAAGCTTCTCCAAGTCTGACATCCAGCTGTCTTACTTAGAGTGGCACCAAGGTCAAGAACCCTTATTGCTATTACATGGTTTAGCCGACAATGCCTTAGTATGGTCTAGCTTAGGGGATTATCTAGCCGCAGATTACCATATAGTTGCCCCAGATATGCGCGGTCATGGCGAAAGCAGCAAGCCGGAAGATGATTATAGCTTTGAAAGTGCGATCGCGGATTTAGAAGCCCTGATGGATAGTTTAGGATGGTCTAGTGCCCATGTTGTTAGTCATTCATGGACGGGTAAATTAGCCGCTATCTGGGCGAGACAAAATCCAGAACGGTTGCGGAGTATGATTTTGATAGATCCCATCTTCATCTGGAAAATGCCCAGCTACTTTAAACTGACATTTCCCCTGTTATACCGCGTTTTACCGTTTCTTAAAAGCATGGGGCCTTTTGTTAGTTACGAGTCAGCTAAACAGCAAGCGCAACAATTAAGCCAATATCAAGGTTGGACTGATTTACATCAGCAAGTTTTTGATGCTGGAATTGAACAAAAGCCTGATGGTAGTTGGGGGAGTAAATTTACTATAGCCGCCCGCGATCGCATTTTTGAAGATGTCATGCGCGTACCTGGGTTAACAGAGCCAGTTTATTTACCAACTCTCTTCATCCAACCCCAAAAAGGCGTAAATCGTCAAGATTGGCAACTAAAACCCTACAAAACTCATCTAAAAAACTTAAGCATCTGCCAAGTTCCCGGAAATCATTGGCCTTTCTTAACACAACCAGAAGCCTTTAACCAAACTGTAGCAGCATTCTTAAATCAACACAAATGTAAAGTTTGAAGGATGCAGGATATAGATAGCTTACACAAAGCTAGGATGTAGAGAAGTTTTGATATCCAAGTTTGTCTGTAATTAATTTTGCGGCAAAAAATTTCTAGCCATTCTTGCTTCTATATCCTTAATTCTTAAATATTACCTATTAACTAATCATGAGCCTTTGTATTAATCCAGTTTGTCCTCAACCCAATCAATCCAGCCAGGAGGAACATCGTTTTTGTCAAAGTTGTGGTTCCCAATTGCAACTTTTAGGACGCTACCGTGTTACGCGCTTATTAAGTGAAAAAACTGGTTTTAGCAGAATATATGAAGCATACGCACAAGACACACCAAAAATCATCAAAGTACTCAGAGAAAATTTATCTAATGAACCTGAGTTAGTCGAACTATTTCAGCAAGAAGTTACCGTACTCAAACAGTTAAATCATTCCGGTATACCCCAAGTCGATGGCTACTTTCAATATCAAACCCGCAACGGTTTATTATTGCACTGTCTAGCAATGGAGAAAATTGACGGACTTAATTTAGAACAATGGCTGAAACAACAAGAAAATCTCCCCATTTCCCAAACACAAGCTATATATTGGTTGAGACAATTACTAGAGATTTTAGCTGTCTTACATAGTCAGCAATATCTACATCGGGATATTAAACCTAGTAATATTATGCTGCGCAGTTCACCAGATACCCAAGGTAAAAAAGATGGGGGAGATTTGGTGTTAATTGATTTTGGCACAGCTAAAGAATTCGCTCAATCTTTAAATGGGGAAACTGCAATTTTATCATCTGGCTATAGCGCCCCAGAACAAATGCATGGCGCAGCCGTACCCCAATCAGATTTTTTTGCTTTAGGACGCACCTTTGTATTTTTACTCACAGGTTACCATCCTTTAGAAATGTACGATATTCAGCATAATGTTTTGCATTGGCGAAATCGGACAAATAATATTTCTAGTTTATTATTAAATTTAATTGATTGGTTAATGGCTCCGGAAATTGAAAACCGTCCCGCCAATGTTCAAGAAATTTTAGATAAATTAGCCGAAATTGAAAAGATATTAAATGCCAGTATAACTACAACTACAACAGTAACTGCACCGGATACTCACCAAACTGCACAGTTACCTGCACCAGCAATTAAAACTGTTAAATCTCCCGAAAAGCCACCAGAAAAACTCCCCTTAATTGCATTAATTGCCGCTTTAATTGCATCATTAGGTTTACTAGGTTTAATAGCTTTATTCTTAGGAAATCTCAAATTTAATTCCTTACCTAATTATGGACAAGCACCAGAAAGAAAAGGTAAAGTAGATTATTTCCCTTATGTAGAAGGACAAGATAGTCAAGGTAGAAGCGCTGAGTTTAATATCGCTGTTTTATCTATAGAATATAAATGGCTTTTAGGCAGTAACTTCCAAATTAAATATAACGATAAAGTTATCAGTCTGGAAGCCTTAAAGTTAAACTTAGAACAAGAAGGTATTCAGAAGATAATGGAAAATCCCAGCGAAATTATCTCTGTAGGTACAGCTTCTTGTGAAGGTGATACAGTAATTGAACAACGCCGCGCTTTAGAACGTTCTCAACAAATCCAACTTTTAGCCAAAAAATTATTTAGTAATACACCCAGCGTTAAGGGTTATCGCTTATTAAATTTAGGACAATTTCAACGCAGTGATTGTCAAGCCAGTCAAGATTTAACTGCATATCAAAGAAGTATTATTATTATTGGCGTCAAAAATAAATCATCAGGTGTAATTGTTGATGAAGCCTTGAGAAATCGCTTAGAGAAGAAACCTTTTGCAGATTTTAAATTAGATGATTATTCTTTAGGTTCAGCCGAAAAATTTAAAACCATACCCAGTAATTTATAGCGCAATACGGTTCAGTTAAGGATAAATGTAGGTTGGGTTGAGGAACAAAACCCAACATTTTCGGCGATTTGTTGGGTTTCACTTCGTTCAACCCAACCTACATCCACATTATATTTCTTTTGAAATGGTATCAACACCGATATTTTTCAAAATTGAAACAGTATTGATATATAAACTCATTAATTTTGAATTTTGAATTTTGAATTTTGAATTTTGAATTCTCTAAGCTCCCATACCAGAATAATGCTTTAAACCCATCCGCCAAAGCAAGCGATTTATACCTAAAAATATTAATATCCAGCCTAGCAAAGCTAAAAATCCCCGCCCTATATCTATAGGTAGCCCAATTAAAATATTGGCTGGTAAATCAACTAAATAAGGAAAAGGTGTCCAAATCAGTATGGCTTTGACACTTTCGGGAAATACTTCTAGGGGTGCAATAACTCCAGAGAGAAATAAATAAAATAATAACCAAAGATTGTCTAAAGCAATAGCTCTTTCTGTCCAAAAAGCGAACATCGCAAAAGTATATTGAATCAGAAATCTTAAAATAAATGCCATGATTACTGCTAATATAAATAGCAAGAATCTACCCAAACTTGGTATCCAAAAAGCTTGAGGATATAAAACAAAAAATAATACAATCAATATTAATGTAAACTGAAGCCTAGCAAATCTATCGGCAACATGTCCAGCCAAGTGATGCCATACAGGATCTAAAGGTTGGATTAATCTAGGTGAAAGTCTACCCTCTACCACTTCTCGTTGAAAATCCCAAATTACCCAAACAGCAGTAAATTGTCGAATAATAAAAACTGTTAAAAAGTACCGAGCAAAATCTACAGGTGTTAAATTTAAGCGTCCACTCTGAGCCGCTTGTATCCAAATACCCATGAATATAATTGGTAAAGAACCAGATAATACCCATAAAATCATTTCTGCTCGGTACTCAAGCATATAAGCGTAGTAAACTGAGAGCAAAGTCAGCGCTTTTCTAATTATCCGCCGCATGATTTACCGCATTTATTTTAAGAGTTTGTAGTAAGCACTTGAGTGCTTAAAAATTAAGGAATGAAGTCCTTACTACGCATTTATCTAACTCAGAGAATTGAGAAACTCAGCTATTCTCTCAACAGCAGTTTCTAAAATAGTTGGTTCATGTACTAACGCAAAACGAACATAACCTTCACCCGATTTACCAAAACCAGAACCAGGGGAAGCTGCTACACCAGTTTGCTTAACTAGTTGAATACAAAATTCTTGAGAATTTAAACTACAATTTGCAGGTAACTTTGCCCAAATATACATTGTGGCTTTGGGAGTGGGAACATACCAGCCAATACGGTGTAAAGCATTAATGAATGTATCGCGACGCTGACGGAAGATAGCAACTCCTTTTTCCACGCCAATTTGGGAACCTGTTAAAGCCGCGATCGCACCGTTCAAAATTCCCCGATACTGATTAAAGTCCACTGCTGCTTTGACTTGACGTAAAGCCCTGATTAATTCAGGATTACCAATCGCATAACCAATCCGGAAACCGCCCATATTATAAGACTTGGACAGGGTGAAAAATTCAATTGAGATACTTTTGTCTGGATCAGCTTGTAAAATAGAGGGTACTAGGGATGGGGTGTGAGCATGATTATTTCCCTCATCCTCTGGAAATACCAAATCTACATAGGGGAAATCGTGAACTAAGACGATATTATGCTGCTGACAAAAAGCTACAGCTTCTTGGAAAAATTCTAAAGTCGCGATCGCAGCTGTAGGATTATGAGGATAGCTCAACACCATCATCCGCGACTGTGCCACCACCGGAGCCGGAATATCGTTAAATACTGGTAAAAAATTATTTTCTTCCAGTAATGGCATGGCATAAATTTGACCGCTAGCTAAGTAAACTCCGCCCATGTGGGAAGGATAGCCAGGGTCGAGTAATAAGGCGAAATCTCCCGGATTTAAGACTGCTAAAGGTAAATGTGCCGTACCTTCTTGAGAACCAATTAACGGCAATACTTCAGTTTCGGGGTCAACTTTAATACCAAATTTATTTTCATACCAATTAGCAGCCGCTTGCCGAAAACTTTTAGTACCGTGAAACAGTAAATAACCGTGGGTACTCGGATCGTACAACGATTGCGCGATCGCTTCAATCACATGAGCTTCTGCAGGTAAATCTGAAGATCCTAAGGATAAATCAATTATCTCTCGTCCAGCAGCCAAAGCCGCAGCCTTAGCTTTATCCATATCTGCAAAGACATTAGATTGCAGGGGTTGTAACCGCTTGGCAAATTCCATAGTTTTTAATACTCAATAGTTATAACCAATAGCCAAAAAATTTTAGCTTCAGGATTTTCAATGATAGATTAAGCCCGTACCTTTAGGTATGGGCTGGGATAAAAAATTTTCGATTTTACATCTACTCCCGAATTTCTTCGGAAGTAGAAAAAGTAAGAAAGCCTAATTAAATTTTGGATTTTGATTTTTTCATCCAAAATTGACAACCTCAGATTAAGTCAGCAAGCTGGGCTTTAAACTCGTGACTAATTTTTATTGAAATATTCATCTAAGAGGCTGATTAATTTATCTTTATTCATGACTCCCTCAGTGGATGCCAATAGTTTTTCACCTTGAACTAACCTGATAGCAGGTACGCCTTCCACTTGGAATTTTTTAACAGTAACCGGATTGGGGTCAATTTCCATTTTAACTACTTTTAGGCGATCGCCATACTTGTTAGCAGTCTGGTTAATTACTGGTGACATTAGTTGACAAGGCCCGCACCAGGAAGCCCAAAAGTAAAGCAATACTGGTAAATCAGCTTTTAAAACTTCGGTTTCAAAATTAGCATCAGTTATGGTGATTACACCTGTACTCATTACAGTCTCCATCGGGTGGCATCGATCAAAGTGGGCACACAAAATACTGTATCTCAATCTGAGTGGTCATTGGTCATTGGTCATTGGTCATTTGTCATTGGTCATTTGTCAACACTTCGATAGGCTTAGTGCGGCGCAGTCAAAAGTCAACAGTCAACATTTGGACTATTGACTATTGACTATGGACTATTGACTATTGACTATTGACTATGGACTATTGACTATGGACTATTGACTATTGACTAAAAAAGCAAAATCCCACAACCTAAAGGTGTGGGACTAGTTGGAAGAAGTTATAAAACAAAATTACATTTGATCCAATTGTTTGCGTAAGGATTCCAACTCAGAATCTACTACGTCATTATTAGCTTTAGGTTTAGTAGTTTCTTGTTGTGGTGGTAGTTGGGGTTGATTGGCTGAACTAGCAGGGCCTAAAGTCATTTGGGCTTTTAAAGCGGCTAATTCATCATCAACATCGCTACCAGCTTCCAAACGCGCAAACTGGGTTTCTAAGTCAGCACCAGCTAACTCGGCGGCGGATTGAGCGCGTGCTTCTTGGAGTAAAACCTTCTCTTCCATGCGCTCAAAGGCTGCTAATGCACTGCTGGTATTCATCCCGCTTACCATATTTTGCAGTTGCTCTTGGGCTTTAGCGGTGGTAATCCGCGCTTTGAGCATTTCTTTCTTGGTTTTAGCTTCGGAAATCTTGCTTTCTAGCTGGATCAGATTGCGCTTGAGGGTTTCGACTTGAACGTTTTGCTGATCTAAGCTAGCCTTGAGGGCGGTGCCAGTTTCAGTGTAAGTCTTTTTCCGTTCTAGGGCTTGTCTTGCTAGGTTCTCATCACCTTTTTGCAGGGCTAGTTGGGCGTTGCGCTGCCATTTGGTGATTTCACTTTGGGCATCATTGTACTGCTTATCAGTGCGTTTTTGGGCAGCGATCGCTTGTGCCACACCCTGACGTAGCTGAACTAAATCTTCCTGCATCTCCAGGATAGATTGCTCTAGCATTTTCTCAGGATCTTCAGCTTTATTTACCAGGTCGTTGAGGTTAGCACTGACTACTCGCTTAATACGATCAAATAATCCCATAAGTTTGTTTTTTCCTTGTGTTGTTTACGCAATTTGTTGGCAGTTAAGCTTTTACTGTTTAATAGCTACTTATTCCAATGTAATCTTTCCAGCCAGGAACAGTACCACCCAACACCCCTTATTTGTTAATATACTCCCACTTACCCAATTGCCCATTATCTTGGCTCTTGATTTTCGGGTAACTGCTGTTTTGGACGTACTTCCGTAGCATCATTTATAACCTGTAGTTTCATTGCTGCTAACTCGGTGTCAATATCATCTGTAGCTTCCAACGCTGCAAATTTTTTTTGTAAGTCATCACCACCCAATTGAGCTATAACTTCTGATTGTGCCTCTAGCTGCAAAACCTTTTCTTCCATGCGCTCAAAGGCATTTAAGCTGCTAGTGGCAGAAACACTACTCAGCATCTCTTGCAGCTTAAAGGAGGCTTCTGCCGAACGAGCGCGGGCAATGTACAGGTCTTTTTTTGTTTTTGCTTCCGCTATTTTTAACTCTAACGTCCGCATATCCTTTTTTAGTTTATCCACCACATCAGCTTGCTCTATTCTTTGACTCAAGAGCGCTTTGGCAGTTTCCTGATAAACTCGCCGTTTAGTTAAGGCTTCCTTAGCTAGAGCTTCGTTTCCTTGTTGCAGCGCCAATTGAGCGCGACGATACCATTCTTCGGCTGTAGACTCAGCCGCCGCCGCCTGTCGTTCCGTCCGTTTTTGAATGGCGATCGCACTTGCAACTCCCCGCCGCAGCTGCATCAAATTTTCTTGCATCTCCATCACAGTCTGTTCCAAAACCTTTTCTGGATCTTCTGTACTGTTGAGGAAACTATTCAGATTCGCTTGTACCACCCGCAGGATACGCTTCATCACTTCCATGTCGGCTCTCCATTCACTTTTGCCAGTCATGTGTAGGGGGCAGGGGGGCAGGGAGCAGGGGGACAAGGAATTTTAGATTTTAGATTTTAGATTTTAGATTCAAACCCAATCCAAAAGACGCTCGCGGACTCGCTCTAAGCGAAGCTATGCCGTTCGCGTAGCGTCTCCGATAGGAGAAGGCTTTACGCTGCGCTATCGCAAATCCAAAATCCAAAATTGAATTGCCCCATGCTCAATGCCCCATGCCCAATACCCTATGGCTGCTGCACTCTAGCTTGAATTCCGTTTTTCTCTAGTAGTTGTAGCTGTTTTTGAACTTCTTTTTGAGTTTTAAAAGCACCCAGGAAAATGAATTTGTTATCGGTTGATAAATAAGCATCGGTAACTACTCGCCGTACTGAGGCAAAAGTGCGATCGCTATTATTATCAATCACTACATGATAAAAACCATCTGCTGACGGTTTGAGTTGGGGATTGGGTAGTGTTTGACTGCTGGTTGGCGTGCTAGGCGTTACTGGTTGCGTCTGCGGTGATGGCGCTACTGTGAGGGGATTTACAGCTTGTGGGGGAGCTACTTGTGTAGGCGGTTGAATGGGGGGATTAACTGGTTGTATTGGCACAGGATTGGGCACTGGGCGGGGAGTTTCCTGGCCTTTCGGTTGTAAGCCGACAATATCATTAGGATCGTTGACTTCGGGAAACTCTTTAGTCGCCAGATTGGGATATTTGGGTATGGGCGTGAGTACTGGTTCCGGTTGGGCTGGGGTATTGCCTACAGGAACTGTAGTTTTTTCCGTAGGGGTAGTAGGGGTAGTAGATTGAGAACTAAATAATTTACTCAGGTTCAAATGAGTCAAACCTTTGGGATTGAAAATTACATATCCCAGAGTCAGACTTGCTACCAAAAGCAGTAGCATCGAACCTATACCCAACGGTGAGAGTAAACCATCATTAGCCGTGCTGGGCTTTTTCTTTTGCGGTTCTTCATCCGTAACGCTTCGCAGCAGTGCTTCGCTAGATTCTAAATAATCCTCCGGCTCAATCGGGGTGTCATCTGCTTTTAAACCATTACTATTTTGCTGTGACTGTCCTGTTGGTATGATGCTGGTAGTAGGATTCACTGGGGGCGGCGGTGGCGGTGGCGGTGTTTGGGTTACCTCTGGAGTAGAAGATAACAGCAAATGATCCATTTCGTCTAACTCTGCTGGCTCTGTAACTGCTTCCATTGCTGGCGTATCAGCTGTCACAGATGGTGCTACAGATGGTGGAATACTGGGTTTGGTTTGTGCTGCTTGAGACTGCTCCATAATAGCCGCCGCGATCGCTTGCGGTGAACTACCGACATAACTAATTACACGTGCAGAATTTGGTAACCTAGAAGTGTTGCGTGTACGTCGGTATCTAGCTAACTCCCGATCTAGCTGGACTTCTAAACTCGCCAGTGCTGCTGCTATTACTGGCTTTAAAGTCTGTGTTTTAGACAATTGAGTGTCAGAATTTACTCGCGGATTTTGACTCATTGCCTGCTCCCTAAAACTGATACAAAGCCGGACATATCTAGAGATGAATTTTTACTTTCTGCTGCTGCAAAGATGGTTAATAGTATCCCATCCACAGCTAAAACTAGTTGAACCAGCCGTGTTAAAGTCACGGTGAATCTCTTAATCATAATTAGAACAAATATCAACAAGTTGTTACAGTCACACATAAGTTGCCAATATCGGGAAAATTCCCCTGGACATTGGCTACCCTACAAGCATCTAAGCTAATGCCCATCTAAATTGCATAACTACTAATCAGGGCTGTCAACAGTCAACAGTCAATCAATTTTGGATTTTGGATTTACGATTTTGGATTGACTACACCCATAAAGGGATGCAGCTTGGCGATTTTAAATTGACGATTTTGGATTTGTTCCACCCACAAGGGGCGGGGCATGAACCGAAATAATCTAAAATCTAAAATCTAAAATCTAAAATTGGCGCGGTCAACAGTCAACAGTCAACAGTCAACAGTCAAAAGCCCTCACAATGGATTATGCAACTTAAAAGCAGATTAGCTGCTTTCCCGTTGTAGCAAGTGGTGCGGAAACCTGCCAGACTGTGCTGCTTCAGCAATGCAGCACTCTCCGCAAGGCGCTGGCTAATTTTTTTTAGCATCTTGAATGAATTTTTTTAGTATAGATCCCAGACCTCAGCTCAATTTTTACTCTTTTCTTGCAAGATGTCCTTTGAATCAGTTAATGATATTCTAGATGTTCTCCAAAAGCAGGCTCAATGGCAAGAACAACCTTTGCAACTGGTGCTGAAAATTTGGGCAGAAGTTGTGGGAGTTGTTGCTAATAAACATACTCGGCCATTATCAATCCAGCGAGATGTTCTGTGGGTAGCGACTTCTAGCGCAGCTTGGGCACAGAATCTGACTTTTAAACGTCAAACTCTATTGTTAACGTTAAATGAAAAACTCAGCATCTGTCTGGTGGATATTCGCTTTTCGACTGCTGGGTGGAAATCTTCGCCAGAAAAAGTCAAATTACCAACAAAAGTTTTGCCATCGGAACATCCTAGTTATGTAGCTGATGCGACTACCTCTAAAAATGCGATCGCATCCCCTCATGCCAATAATACTGATATAAATAATGCCAATACAGCTTTTGGGCGTTGGGCAAAGTTAATCCAAACGCGATCGCAAAGTTTACCGCTTTGTCCCCAGTGTCAATCTCCCACACCTCCAGGTGAACTTCAGCGTTGGCAGATTTGTGCTTTTTGTGCCGCTAAACAGTTGTGAATGATCATCAGTTATTTGTTTTTCCTTTTCTTAACCGCCTCAATCCCTTGCCTAATGGGAAAATTATCTTTTATCTTGAGATTCCTTAATTTTTCTTTATATATCTGTGTTTATTTGTATCCGAAATTGGGATAAATAATAATGATTCATCTTTTTAGAATAGATTTTTACTCAACAAATTTACTGACAAACACTGTTGCTCGACGTTTTTGCTAACAAAAACTATTGCTAGCAACTGTCTCAACGCGCCATAACATCACCAATCACCAATCCCCATGAAGCACCCATTGGAATTTTATGCTGAATTTATAAATTATTTTTCCGATGATTGCTAAATTACTATTGTGCGTTTTGTAGATATACTTATGCCATCTGCAAAATTCTCTAGTTAGGCAGTCTGGAATATTTTTGAGATTTCACTCTCAAGACCCTCAGACAAAAACATTATTGGCAACAAACTTGCTAATTTGCATTCAGTATCAATGATACTGAACTGATTTTTGACGGCTATCCTCAAAAATTTTAGTCAAGCAGACGCTGAAATCAATTATCAGCAATCTCTAAAAATCAGGGCAGGTAATGACAAACTACCGCACAGAAATTACCAATTCCCTCCCATTGGTAATAGTCTTTGACTTCCCAGATAATTTCCAGGAAATTACCTCAAAAGTATGAGAACAAGCTGCTTGAATCTAACTCAGTTCCTATTCCTTAGGATATAAATTAATAAATTGGGCAAATCTAAATTTGTTATTTTAGCCTTGATCCCCAATTTGTTTTAGTCAAAATTTAGCATGTCCATCAAAAAATTAATATTGAAATATATAACAGAAATATAAAAACATCCTAAAGCTAAAATTTGACTGGGGATCGCTACAACGTAGACCAATTAATGCGTTTTGGCTCTACTACGTATTTATATCTAGAAGGAAAATATAGAGACATAAATTAGCCCTAAATGGGACTAAAAGATGAGCCTCAAATGAAACCTAATAAATTTTTGACATCTGCCTGTAGATATTGTCGCCATTATCAACCAGAAGGTCGCCGTGGCGGAATGTGCCAACAGTTAGGGGCCCCAGTTCAAGGATCTTGGAAAGCTTGCTCGTTAGCACTACCACCTTTTGCACCTTCCTGGGAAACTTTAGAAGGTGCTTGGAGTTTACCAGATGCAACACCAGTTATAGTTGCATCTCCAAGCGTAGGTTCAGAATTAGAAAATAATACTTTTGTTTCCGTCACAGAAACTCCTGTTTTGACAGCCGAACCGACAAAAACAGAGAAAGTACTGATTTAGCCATCTTTTATTCCCTGACTACTACCAATTTTGGATTTGCCAAAAAGTTTAGCCGCTATCTGAGACTGCTGTCTTAATTTATGGCTATCTTTGTTAGATAGGTTTGAGGTTAAAAATACTGCTAGTGAAGATTTCTCCCGAAGAGAAACAATAACTATTGCATCCAAACTGGTATGAGTTTTTATTCTGTTTGCAATTAATATTTGCCTTTAAAATTTTTGGTGCTGTCAATCTTTTGAGAAAATAGCCCCTATTAACAGGGGCTATTTTTGCCCTATTTTAGGGTAACCAAGGGAAATCGCGAAAATTTGGCGATCGCTTTTCTAAAAATGCTTGTTTTCCCTCAGCGCCTTCTTGAGTCATGTAATAAAGTAAAGTGGCATTACCTGCGAGTTCTTGCAAACCAGCTTGTCCGTCACAATCAGCATTCAAAGCCGCTTTGAGACAGCGAATAGCAATCGGGCTTTTATCTAAAATTTCTTGCGCCCATTGAATACCCTCAGCTTCTAGTTGTTCGACTGGGACAATGGTATTAACTAAACCCATATCTAGGGCTTGTTGGGCGTTATATTGACGACAGAGAAACCAAATTTCTCTAGCTTTTTTTTGTCCGACAATGCGGGCGAGGTAGCTAGCACCAAATCCACCATCAAAACTGCCAACTTTCGGGCCAGTCTGCCCAAAAATAGCATTATCAGCCGCAATAGTCAGGTCACAAATCAGGTGCAAGACATGACCACCGCCGATCGCATATCCTGCTACTAGAGCAATCACAACTTTTGGTAAGGAACGAATCAACCGTTGTAAGTCGAGTACATTTAAGCGGGGAGTTCCATCTTCATCTAAATAACCGCCATGACCCCTGACACTTTGATCGCCACCTGCACAGAAAGCATATTTACCATCAGTATGGGGGCCTGCACCAGTAAATAAAATCACGCCAATAGAAGTATCCTCGCGGGCATCACAAAAAGCATCATAGAGTTCAAATATAGTTTTGGGGCGGAAAGCATTACGTTTGTGGGGACGATTGATAGTAATTTTGGCAATACCATCGGTTTTTTGATACAAAACATCTTCGTAAGTTTTGGCTGTTTCCCAGTTAATTTCCATTGATGTGGAATCCGCTATTGTGCTTGAGAATTTTAGCGCGGACTTAGGGACAAGCGATCGCTTCTAAAGCAATTAGCAAAGAAACAGCTGGAAGGGAGGGAAGGGAGACAAGGGGGACTAATGACAAATGACAAATGACAAATGACAAATGACAAATGACAAATGACTAATGACTAATGAGGAACAGCGCCAATGCTACAGTTGTCCTATTCTGGAGAAGGATAATAATCTTGTGGGTGAGACTGTGTTTTTCAGTGTTGTAATACCAACTTATAATCGCCAACCAATTTTAGAAAAGTGTCTCCGCGCTTTGGAAGTACAGAAATTTTCTTTGCCAACTGCGATCGCCGGTTACGAAATTGTCTTGGTAGATGATGGTTCTACGGATAGCACTTTGGAATGGTTAGCAGCCCATAAAGAAGAATTTCCTCATGTGCGATGTTTTGAACAAGACCACAAAGGCCCGGCTGCGGCGCGAAATTTGGGTGTAGAACAAGCACTAGGTGACACGATTATCTTTATTGATAGCGATCTAGTCGTACTAGAGAATTTCTTACAGTCTCATGCTGATGCACTGGTACAGGGACAAAAGCATTTGGGAAGCGATCGCTTTTTTACCTATGGTGCAGTCATTAATACTTGCAATTTTGATAATCCCACTGCTGAACCTTATAAAGTCACAGATTTTTCTGCGGCTTTTTTTGCTACAGGGAACGTAGCAATTCCTAAACATTGGTTAGAGAAAGCTGGATTGTTTGATACTAGGTTTCAACTTTATGGCTGGGAAGATTTAGAGCTTGGCGTAAGGCTAAAAAATCTCGGTTTACAATTAATTAAATGTCCAGCAGCCGTTGGCTATCATTGGCATCCAGCCTTTAATTTAGAACAAATTCCCAACTTAATTGATAAAGAAATTCAACGCGGACGCATGGGCGTTTTGTTTTATCAAAAGCACCCGACTTGGGAAGTGCGCATGATGATTCAAATGACTTGGTTACACCGCTTACTCTGGGGTATTCTCTCACTAAATGGTTCACTAAATGAGCGGACAATGGCACCATTTTTGCAATGGTTAATTACTTTAGGTAAACCCCAATTAGCCTTAGAAATTGCCCGAATCTTTCTCAATTGGTACAACGTTAAAGGCGTATATGAAGCTTACGCACAGTTAGGGGCTAGGGGTTAAGTATGAGGAATTTTCAAAGCTTTTTGCATGGTTTTTGGATGTACCCAAACTTTAACCGAGCTACGAATATTATTTACTAATTATGAGATATCATAATTGTGATAACTAATGCTATAGAAATCCGATTTGATTATTGAAAAAATTTAACTATGTGTAGGATGCGTTAACACTTCGTGATAACGCACCAATATCTATAATGCGGTGCGTTGCGCTACGCGACAACACACCCTACGCGTATTTCAAAAATCAAATATGAATCCTATAGATGAAAAATACTAGATGAGAATAAGTAAAATTTTTGAACCTTTGGCAGAGGTATAAAAATGAAAACCGAACAAGAGCGCCAACAGTTAATCCAAGCCATTAATGTACTTTTACATCAAGCTTATGACAGTACTCTAGATGAAATTTATGCAATACTTCAAAAAATCGAAAATGAAGAAGATGAAAACGATTTAAAAGCCTATTATGCTGCTAAAAATGATGTAGAAAATAATAGTCTGATTGTATGGGAGGAGATGAAACAAGAAATCGCTAATGAACGAAAAAAGGACGTAGTGTGATTTACGAAGTAAAATTTACCAAGGGTGCGAGTAAAGCGTTTAAAAAACTATCTCAAGAATTACAAGACCGTATACAGCCTAAAATAGATAACTTGGCAATCGAACCACGTCCTAGCGGAGTTAAGAAGTTAAAAGGTGAAGAGAATACATATCGAATTAGAGTAGGTGATTACCGAATTATATACGAGATATTTGATGATGTTTTATTGGTAAGTGTTGTTGAAGTCGGGCATCGTAGTGATGTTTATAAAGATGAAAGTTGATAATCAAGAATGAATTTAAAAAGTAATTTTAGATATTAAGTAAATCCTAGAAATAAACCAAAATTTTTTAAAAAATGTAACTACACATAAAATCCTGACCAATGACAAAGCGCAAACTCTGGGCTTCGCCAAAGTCTTCGATGAACAGAACTTTGTAAGAATGACAGCCTTCACTAGTGATCTTTAATTGCACCGACCTACTTAATACCAATTGGAACAAAGAATACGACATATGCATAGGGAAATAGGGTTTACTTACGTCAACCCAACCTACACAATTTTAGGTTTCTAACTCTAAAAATTACAAATGACCAATCACAAATGACTAATAACCAATGACTAATTCAAAGCTTCTTGATAAATTATTTCTTGAAAATGAATCATATCTTTTTGCGGGTCGGCAAGGCTGACTTTAACTAATAAATGTTCGCCTAAATTTACCGAACGTCTAAAAGACATGGGCAATTGTAACCCTAAATCTTCTAACAGAATTAGCGCTAAATTGCTGTCTTCCCGCAGCCACATTAATACTGTTACCTGCCAAACTTGCTCTGGGTAACGGCGTAAATATTCTAAAGCATAATATCTATTAGTTTGCCGTTCTACCATTGTCACTTCTTGAGTGATGCTAGTTACAGTCATCATCACTTCTTTGAGTTGTTCGGCGGAGAATGGTAAAACTTCGCCCCGCAAATGGGCTTTGAGTTGAAAATGGGTGAGTAAATCGCTGTAACGGCGGATGGGAGAAGTAGCTTGAGTATATGTATCTAAACCCAAACCGGCGTGACGCACGGGGGTAATACTCATTTCGCTTTTAGGCATACAGCGACGCATGGCACAGGCGCGAACAAACCCTGCGGGTAGCTGGAGTAATTCTTCTTCGGGGGGTAATTCTGGCTGTGGCTGACCGCGAAATGGTAAAGGTATTTTATGCTCTTGACCGTAGCGGGCGGCTACTTCACCAGCTAAAATCATCATTTCTGCGACTAATTGCCGAGATGAGGAATCATCTAATATATCAATGCTGATTTCGTCGCCTTTGACTTTGATCGCGGCTTCCGGCATATTAATACTGATTGCGCCTTGGTTATAACGCCAAGTTCTCCGGCGCTGTGCCCAGGTGGAAATAGCTGCAATTTCTGGTTCTGCTTGGACGCCTAATTCTAGCATCTCATCTACATCTTCGTAGGTGAGGCGGTATGTGGGCTTAATTGTGCTGGGATGAATGCTGTAATCTTCGACTTTGCCGGTGGAATCTAAAATCACGCCAAAACTGAGGGCACAGCAAACTCGCCCCTGTACCAAACTCATCGGCCCGGTTGCTAAAACTTCCGGGAACATGGGTACCATTCCTGTAGGCAAATAAACGGTACTACCCCGTTTTCTGGCTTCTAGGTCTAAATCATCCTCTGGCGCTAACAACCGCGTAGGATCGGCAATATGTACCCACAGACGTTCTCTACCATCGGGCAGTAATTCCCAACTTAGACCATCATCGATTTCTGTGGTGCTTTCGTCATCAACTGTATATACCTTGAGATGAGTCAGATCTATACGGTCTGTATCTAGATCTGCGGGTGGGGAATCCAAACGCTGTTGCGCCACTTCTAATACCTTGCTAGGAAATTGAACCGGAATTGCTGAACGACGCAAAAACAAATTTTCATTGGGACTCCACCAACCCAAGTCAACCAATAGTTGAAATGCTCCTTGGGGCGTTGCTTGTCGTCCCAGCATGGTCATTGTTTCTAATACCGGGACTGGGGGAGGATAGGCCCGAGATAAGGAATCGTAATTTACGCTCATCCGCACCACATCGGCGAGGAGGGCGGCGTATTTTTCGATCGCTTCTAAGCGCTGGCGATCTGGACGTTGCCAATCTACTGTTTCACCTGCTAGGGCTTGTTCGACACGGGCTAAAAATTCCTGCTGTCCCCTGGCTTTTTGCGATTCTACTTCTAGCTGGTGTTTTCGTTCGGCTACCTGGGCTGTTGTCCGGGTTTCGTAACCGTCTCCTTTTTGCTTGAAATAGAGTTTGTCATCGGATAACAAGCAATGGGCGGCGTAACAATGAGGCGGTTCTGATTCAGAAAACAGGATATTAGCCATTTGTGATGGGGTTACCGATTCCCCATCCTCAACTAATAATTCCCAAGCTACTTCTAAGCTAGATGGGTCTAAATATGGCTTGACTTGTTCTAAAAACTGCGGTATGTCAGCCGACTTGTATGTTTGTCCGGTAACTGTATAGGTAATTTGTCTCGGCGCGAGGCTGTGGGATTGACCGCGTTCATCTACCACAAACCAACGGGTCTTGCCGTCTGGGCGATCTACTACTCCCAGACGGCGATCGCCTTGAACCCTAAATTCAACCAGCGTCCCCTTTTCCACAACTCTCGCGCTTAATTTGGTTAACTAATAAATTTTAGATTTTGGATTGAATATTGACTACCAAATCCAAAATCTCATGATTTTTTATATGCAAAAGATGATTTTACACTGACTTCAGGAGATTTTAGATTGTGGAATCTGAAAATTTGCAGCCACTTTCATCATAAAAGCAGCTGCTGTCAAAGATCCATAACCTAAAATGCTCAACCGCCACGCGAATTAACCTTCTGCGTTGATGAACGGCAACAAAGCTACAATTCGAGCACGTTTAATTGCTAATGTCAAGTCTCTCTGTTGCTGACATGTTAGGCCTGTAATCCGCCGAGGTAGGATTTTACCGCGCTCGGTGATAAATTTGCGCAACAAATCAACATCTTTATAATCAATTGGTTCTCCCGGCTTAATCGGAGATAGACGACGACGATAGTAGCTCATTTTTACTTGATTTCCTTGTGGACTGTGTGTGTATTGCAATGGGAACAGAACTTTTTCAGTTCTAATCGGTTGGTGGTGTTACGCCGATTTTTCGTAGTGGTATACCGGGAAACACCGGGAGAACGCTTGTTAGCGTTAGTGCGACATTCGGTACATTCTAGGGTCACGATTATGCGGACACCTTTGCTCTTAGCCATAATCTTACAAACCGTAAAGCCTGGAGAGAATTAACACAAATGACTATCTTCTCACATTCCGTTGGATATTTTCAACTATTCGCTTGATTTTTATATCGAGGGAATAACCACGACGTGAGGAAACTATGGTAGTTCTCGCATAGCGATCGTGCAATGCCTGATGCATCTGCCGATCGTAGAAGGCCGCACCACAGTCAATAGCCAGAGGAAGTACTAGCAGTATAGCAGTGGGATTGGTACTAATGTTGCCTAGAGCAATGGAGAGAAGCAGCGCGCCTGCACCAATAATTGTTTCTCGTTTAACTAGTGCTAGTAATTCGGGAATTCTGCCGATTATTTCTCCTTGTTCCACTTCCAGTACTTTCAGATCGAACGCCCAACGCCCAAGGCTTTGTCCTTGATTGTTATAGGCTACTAGCACTCGTAAAACTAGCCAAGCTATAACAAACACGAAAATTTGGATAAATTGAATACCTGGGTTGTTGCTTCTCAATAGAGAACTAATTAACCAAGCAACGAGGAAATCTAGCCCTAATGCCATAGCGCGTCTTTTTATTTCCGCTTTGGGATAGTGTTTTTGGGGTACTCTGGCAATACTCATAAAATAAATGCAATATTTTTCAGTATTTTTATTGGGATAGGCAGGATCAATTGTTGCACTTGTGGTTAATATTGAATTGTGAGTTTTCAGTACTGACTGTTTGTTTGATCGTTAAAAATAGCTAAATTAGTGGAACGGGAGAGGAAGAAAAATCAACAATATAAAGTAGTATCACAGATGAATCTCATAAATGGATACTGCATTCGCCAGTGTAGCCATTGCCCAACAAGAGGAAAATACTTAGTTACAATCAACACGGCTAGCAATTATTTATATTTTTGAGGACGATCGCTAATGAAATTTATCAACACCAAAGCAGTACAAATCCCAGTAAGTACAATTATTTCTATACTAACTGCCATTAGTGAACGCGATTATGCGCGTTTTCAACAATTACAAACCAATTTGGTCAAACAGCATGGTATGGAAGTATGGCAGGATGTTTTTGGTAGTCGTGTCTTACCAGCATTAGACCAACAATCTAATAGATGGTTGTTGAAACTTTGGTGTAAGGGTTAGGGATGACATTGAGACTTGGTATCCTGACACTTTGCTTAGGGAACTCAAAAAAATAAATTATTCCGCTTCAGGTTGTTGACGGTTGACGGTTGACTGTTGACTGTTGACGGTGAATAAGAGCAATGGAATATTTTTTTACCTAGAATTCCCTGAGGGTGCAATGACGATTGTTACAATGTTTTGTGGCAATATCGTAGTAGCGATCGCTATGCATTCAGTCAGCGATACCGAAGCAATTATTTTAAGTTTAGTCCAACCCCTAGATCATCAGCGTGACACCGAAGTTGTAGATTTATTCGCCGCCGCAGGTAGAATTTTAGCGGTACCCGTTACCAGTAATTTAGATTTTCCCCATTGGGATAACTCAGCAATGGATGGCTATGCTGTGCGTTACACAGATGTGCAACATTGTAGCGCCGAACAGCCAGCCATTTTAGAAATTGTTGAGTCAATTCCGGCTGGATATCAACCCCAGTCTATAATTCAAGCAGGTCAAGCCGCAAGGATTTTTACTGGTGCGGTGATGCCTCAAGGTGCAGATACTGTAGTCATGCAAGAAAGGACAAGTCAACAGGAGAATTTTGTCCAAATTCTAGCTGCACCAAAACCACAAGAATTTGTCCGGCGTCAAGCTTCATTTTACCAAGCTGGGACACAATTATTACCAGCAGGGATTAAATTAAATGGGGCGGAAATTGCTGTGTTAGCTGCTGCTCAATGTGTGCGGGTGAGTGTTTACCGCAGTCCGATTGTAGCAATATTTTCTACTGGTGATGAATTAGTAACCATCGATCAACCGCTAGCAGCAGGACAAATTGTTGATTCTAATGCTTATGCGCTGGCTGCTTTGGTGAGACAAAGCGGTGCGGAACCGTTAATGTTAGGGATTGTTAAGGATGAACCAGCAGCGCTGCAAAAAACAATTACTCAGGCGATCGCTAATGCTGATATAGTGATTTCTTCTGGCGGGGTTTCGGTTGGGGATTATGACTATGTTGAGCAAATTTTAGCAACGCTACAAGCGCAAATTCATATCCGTGCTGTGGCGATGAGGCCGGGTAAACCCCTGACTGTGGCAACGTTTCCCTCAAAGGTTGATGGAGGGGATAATAATCAAAGAGTTCCTATATATTTTGGCTTACCGGGAAATCCGGCGGCTGTGTTGGTAACGTTTTTGCGGTTTGTTCAGCCAGCAATTCAGAAATTAGCGGGATTAGCCGAAGGATGGAAAGTAGAGTTTGTGAAAGTGCGATCGCGTCAAGAATTGCGATCGGATGGTAAGCGGGAAACTTATATCTGGGGAAAATTACAGTTAGTTAATGGCGTTTATGAATTTTCTCCATCTGGTGGTAGCCATAGTTCGGGCAATTTAATTAATTTAGCACAAACTAATGCCCTAGCTGTTATCCCGGTGGGGAAAACCTTAATTTCAGCTGGTGAAGAGGTGGAAGTTTATTTAAATAAGGGCTAGGGCGTGTTTTCAAACTCCAAACGCCTTCAGGCTAAAGCCTGAGGCTACACAAACCAAGCCCACCTGCGTGGGCTAAAAAGCCTCACTTCTCGTAGTCCGCGCAGGCGGACTTGGTAGAGGTAGCCGCACCCTTATAGGGTGACGGCGACTTTGAAAACACGTACTAGGAGCTAGGAATTAGGGTTAATTTTTCTTGCGTCTTTTGAGCAATATGTCATCGTTTCGCCACATTTTGGTTTCATCAAAAACGCCCTTGATGACGGGTAAAGCTATCACTCAATACAGTTGAGTTACTGGAGAAAATATTAAGATTCCTGTTGGTATGAACATAGTAAAACTTAACATTCTCAAGGAGCAGATTGGAACCAAATTTTTTCTGGTGTTTTTTTAGCGCCGCTTTTTTTTGGTGCTAGGATCTACGTCTATAAATAATCAAAAACAAGTGCTATAGCTGTGAAACAAAAGCCAAAACCAAGGATCGCTTTGCTTCGGGAAAAAGCAGGGCTAACCCAGCTTGAGTTGTCACGTCTTGTTGGCGTGACTGAAAGCACTATCCAGAACTGGGAAAGCGGTAGAACTGGGACGGATCATATTGAACGCATAATTAGGTTTTGTAAAGCACTCAATTGCCAAGTAGAAGACCTAATTGAATATATGGGCGATTCCCCAAAACAACCAGAAGCACAACCAAGTTCATTAAGTGAAATACATCATCTTTTAGGAACTGAGGAACCTGCACCACCTACCAGTACTGATGCTGAAGTCGCACCAATAGGACATGGTAAATAATTACTAATTCGTAATTCGTAATTCGTAATTAAAAAATGGTGAATAGTAGACTTGTAGAGGTAACACCAATAAAAAAGAATGCTACAGATAAACATGCTCAAAGCCTGGTGATATCTAGCTTTCTTAATTTTGAATTCTGAATTTTGAATTTTGAATTGGTATAACTCTGTGATGGTTGGCTTGTTTGCCATCAACTAATTACGAATTTTTAATTACGAATTTTTAATTTTTACTGGTTGCCAAAAAGTATCGATAGTCACAAATCGATAGCCTTTTTGTAGTAGTTGGGGAATTAAAATTTCACTGGTGGCAGCAACATCTTGACCGCCATAAGCACCATCATGTAAAACAATGATGGAACCATTTTTTACTTGTTGAGAAACACGCTGCGTTACAGTGGAAACTCCTGGTCTAGTCCAATCAACTGGAACTACGCTCCACATGACTGGGCGATAATTCCACTGCAATAAATATTTTAAAATTTTGGGTGTGAATAAACCGTTTGGTGGACGTACATCCCTGACTTGTTCTGGCGGAAGATTGCAAGCAGTATATATCGCAGCTTGGGTTTTTTCTAAGGTATCTCGCAGTTGTATTGGGGATAGCAGGGGAAAAGATTGATGATCGTAACCATGCAATCCAATCCAGTGTCCGCGATCGCATATTGCTTTAGCAATCTCTGGGGAACGGTTGACACAAGCACCTAACCAAAAAAAACTAGCTCTAATTTGATAACGATCTAAAACAGCCAATAATTCAGGAGTATAGCGGGGATGAGGGCCATCATCAAAGGTCAGGGCGATGGCGCGAGAATTATCGTCTCCACTCCACAAACAATTGCTAAATCTTGGCTGGAGAATACGATAAAGAATTGGTAAAACAGAAGCTAGCTGCATTTTCATCAGATTGAGGGTTATTTACTGGTGATGTAGCCATTGCACAAGTTCAACACAATTGAGTTGCAAGAGATCGTACAGACATGGCACATAATCCACAAAGTCTTGTTTCGATCGTGACAGATTGCAAAAGATTTGTGTTGCAACAGCGCTAGCTACCGCAATCAGAAATAACATCTGAGATTGCAAGTTGCGATCGCTTGGTAAAGCTGTCTATTAATTTAGCGTAAATTATTGGCTTAACTGGGTAACGGTTTCAAACTATCGATGGGTTGATCGGCTGAGTAAATGACTGAGAATAGATCGGAATCAGAAACCCTCGATAGAACCGTTGACCTAAATGACATCTGGGAGATTAAAGGAGTTAGAAGCAGTAAACGCAGCTTTGAGAGGAGTTGGTGATGCGATTAATACATGCACTGGGATTTTTGACACATTCGTAACATCAGGGATACAACGGACTATATATACATCAATTTACGGATAGACTACGGCACAAATGCTGATATTCTATGTGTTGACTGTTATCTCTTTACTAAATTAATGATGTAAAGGATGTTAAGCACAACACCCAATTTGTCTGTAATTAAACTCCTCAAAGACAAGAAAATTGCAGCTAAAGCGATTAAACAACAGAACGGGCATTACGGTTATACTCCATTAACTCTCTACGTCCGCTACCACGGTGTGGTACAGGTTTTTCTGGTTGATTGGGTTTGGTTTTGGGTCTGGCTGAGAGCAAAGTTGGTGTAGCCTCAGAAACCAGCAACATATCGGACATTAAATTGACCATGACTTGATAGCTGAAAATTAAGGTAGCCGTTACCAGGCTAGAAGCTAAAAGTGAAATTAACGCACGCATAGCAGATGTTATTTTGTAACTCACATATTCACTGCTACTTAGTTTCTATTAGTGCATCCGGACAATTCCCTAAAAAGTATTGTTTTTTACAGAATAAAAATAAACTTTATCAAATATCCATATATTCGACTAGTAGCCAATTACCAGCAGGGTTAATTCGACCGCTAACTGTCAGCAATTGCTTATGGTTACAAGCTTGTAGTTGTAAATTCACGTGCGATCGCAAGGTTACAAGCTGCCAAGTTGACTGTTGATAAGCTTTAGGAGTAATTATACTAAATCTGTAATTCTGCGGAGATATTAGATGAAGTACACCTGAAAAAGAATTAGGCAACCGTGATAACACAGTTTTTGGACTATCGTAATAATACGTAGATGGCGATGAAGTGGGAAAATTGCCATCAAGTGGATAGCTGGCTGGATTATGTAAATAATGTGTTTGCCATTGCAGCCACTGAATATCTGCTGGTGTTGAATTAAACAAGGGAATAATTGCTGCTGGAGAACGCTGGTCTTGCATTAAAGACATTTGCAGCGCTTTTACTGGTAAATCGCGCGGTTGGCAATTAAACTCTATACACATAGCCGCAGCCATACCTGCTGCTTGACCAATTCCCATGACGACAGGTTGTAATCTCGTAGCCCCATTAGCAATATGTGATACAGAAATATTCTTTTCGCAGACTAAAAAACCATCTGTATTGATAGGAATGAGACTGCTGTAGGGAATAGTGAAGGGCGTTCCCGTCCAGCGTCCCCCCCAACGAATTGATTTTGGTTGGAGGGGAAAGTCAAAGCCTGGGTAATGGTGATCGTTGGGATAATTGGCGATCGCAATTGTATCTATATTTAATGATGCTACCTGACCCCCAGACACAGGTAAGATATCTTGTTCTGTAATTGTCTTCATTCCCACTAACCGCCGACTTTCCCGATAATAGGGATGCAAAGCAAAAGCGCTAGGAGAATGGGGAAATACCTGTGTAGCTAGACCGTAACGCCGACCAAGTTGATTTTGGATAAAATGGGCAAAATTTTGGCTATGCCAGCGAGATTCTTGAATAAACTCATCTCTGCGTACTTTTGACTCTACCAGCCGCCCTAAACCTTCGCCATAGTCGTTACCGCAGATCGGCCAATTTATCATTAATAAACCGCCTGGTAAGCGCCCGTAATTGATAAACTGTTCTGCACCATAGTTATCCCAAGCGCCAACAAATAAAGATGGATCGTAATTTGGCGCTGGGGGAATTTCTGGGGCAGTATCTATGCCAAAATCCTGCATTAGCACCACCCCTGTGGGCGCTTGTACGGGGTATTTTTCTGTGAGATGATTAGGAGACTCTGGGGCGCTTAGTTCTCCCCATTGCTCTTGCCATTCCCAACCCCAACGATAAGGTATTTCCGCCAAAGCCAATAAATCGCCTAACTCTGTACCATCGAGAGTAATTTTGGCTTTGACAATAAAATTACTAAACCTCACGCCAGTGACACAACTTCCCTCACGCAACACCTCTAGGGGAACTTCCCCCGCAATCCAATGCAGATTTGCTAATTCTTGCACCCAATCGGCGAAAATCTGCGCCCCTACTCGCGGATCGAAACTAAAAAAGCTTACCCAGCTATGATCTAAACCTTCTGGCTGACGTTGCTGCAATTCTCGTAAAAATTCGCCCCACAACCCCGTCTGAAACGCTTCTAATTCATTTCCATCAGGAACAGATACCCCTGCTGAGGTTAACATTCCCCCCAACCAAGCAAACTCACTCACCAAGATAGTTTTCGCCCCGCGTCGCGCTGCTTGAATCGCTGCTGCTGTACCCCCAACTCCGCCACCGACAACTAAAACATCAGCTTGATATGTCTGATTCAGCATTGCTTAACCCCACTGGAATATACCCAGTTAGGCTACCTTAGACAAGGTAGTTTTAATATCCTTTACTAGAGATTAGATCGATTATTTTTTAGCCCTGTATTGTGGATGAATGCTTGATTTTGATTTCGTTTATTGCGTTTGTGTAGTACAATCAAAACTAAATATCAAGCTCAAGCTGTTTATGTATACTTTCCTATCTAACCAAAATCTGCCGACTGATTCCAGTCTAATTAAAGAATCTGAAACTGAAGCGCTTCAGAAGCTTGACAATATACTCAATCAGAAAAATAGTCAAGTAAAATTAGTCGCAGAAAACGTTGAAGAAATTACTATTCCTGATTCTGTATTTTATGTATTACGTCAAGTAGTACAAGCAATGGCATCAGGTAAAAATGTATCTATAGTTACATATAATCCTGAACTGACTACACAACAGGCGGCGGATTTGTTAAATGTATCGCGTCCCTATCTAATTAAATTATTAGAGCAGGGTGAACTTCCTTACATTATGGTAGGAACTCATAGAAGGGTGAAATTTGAGGATTTAAAAAAATATAAACAGCAAAGGGATAGTAAACGTAGACAATTGCTAGATGAATTAATAGCTGAAAGCCAAGATTTAGGATTTTATGAGTAGGGTGTCTCGATGCTTGACTGAGTATTATGTATCTTGCTGTGCTGGATTCTTGTGTACTGTTTCCTATGTACTTACGAGACACACTATTATGTCTTGCTGAGGCTGGATTATATTTACCATATTGGACGCAAGAAATACTTGATGGTGCAACTCGTAATCTGGTCAATACAGGTAGACTCACAACTACCCAAGCTATGAGACTAGAAGGGAGAATTAAACAAGCTTTTCCCTCAGCACTAATTGTAGTTTCTGAAAATATTGTTCAATTCATGACAAATCATCCTAACGATCGCCATGTTCTAGCTGCGGCTGTGATAGCTAAGGCTAATATCATTGTCACCTCAAACTTGAAGCATTTTCAAGAGAGGGATTTAGCACCTTGGCAAATCCAAGCCAAATCTCCAGACGATTTTTTAACTGAATTATATAATCTATATCCAGAACAAGTGATTGAGGTGTTACAGCTACAGTCTCAAAGTCTCAAAAAGCCACCTATGAGTTTTATTGAGCTTCTAGAATTACTCAGTAGAGAAGCACCAAGATTTACAAGCAATATTAAATCTCAAATTTGATAGCTTAACTTTGACCAGTAAATGTTACATCTAGTAACGTTGAGCGGTGAAAAATCAACGTGAAAGCACAGGTATTTAGAGGCGTAAATCAACTTTCCTACGAAGAAATCCCAGTCCCGACTCTGGAACCGGATGAAGTGCTGGTGAAGGTGGGGGTAGTAGGATTGTGTCAGTCAGATATTAAGAAAATTCGTTATCCCCTGTACGAACCGCCGCGCATTTTTGGACATGAAACGGCGGGTACAATCGCATCTGTGGGTGCTGATGTGAAAAATTGGCAAGTGGGACAAAGGGTGGCGGTAATGCACCATATTCCCTGTATGCGTTGCGCCTACTGCCTCAATGAAAATTATTCCATGTGTGATGTTTATAAAAACATCTCGACTACCGCCGGATTTAACGCCAGTGGTGGCGGTTTTGCGGAATATGTCAAAGTCCCAGGACATATTGTGCAAAATGGCGGCTTAATTCCCATCCCCGATGATATCAGTTTTGAAGCAGCGAGTTTTGTTGAGCCGACTAATTGCTGTTTAAAAGCAGTCAAAAAAGCGCAAATTGCACCGGGACAAACGGTATTAATCACAGGTGCAGGGCCAATTGGCTTAATGTTTATTATGTTGGTGAAGTATTTTGGTGGTAGAGCGATCGCTACCGACTTACTACCCTCTAGAATTGAAAAGGCTTTAAATGTCGGTGCTGAAGCCGCTTTTGATGCCCGTGACGCTGATTTACCTGCAAAAATTCAAGCTATCACTGGTGGTTTGGGTGTAGATGTTACCTTACTCGCCGTACCTAGCGAAAAAGCCTTCTTTCAAGCTTTAGATTGCACTCGCAAAGGTGGTAAAATTCTGTTTTTCGCAGAATTTCCCGACGAAATCGAAATTCCCATCAACCCCAATATTTTATATCGCCGCGAAATCGACTTAATGGGCAGTTATAGCTCATCCTACCGCTTACAAAATCTCTCAGCCGATATCGTCTTTAATCGCCGGATTGATGTAGAAGCCTTAATCAGCGATCGCTATCCCCTACAAAATTTATCACAAGCTGTAGAACAAGCGATCGCCCCCAAACCAGACACCTACAAAATTTTAATTTATCCTTAATGGTCATTAGTCAGTTGTCAGTTGTCAGTTGTCAGAGGTAACAGTCAACAGTCAACAGTCAACCATCAACCGTCAACCATCAACCATCAAAAATGCCCATCACCCTCATAATCGTCGCCCTACTCGCCTTCTACGTCGCCTTTAACCTTGGCGCTAACGATGTTGCTAACGCAATGGGAACTTCTGTTGGTTCTAAGGCTGTTACCTTAAAACAGGCGTTAATAATTGCTGGGGTGTTAGAGTTTGCGGGTGCGGTATTGTTTGGACATGAGGTAACGGAAACTCTCGCCACAAAAGTGGCTAATCCGGCTTTATTTGCGGCGACACCGCAAGTTTTAGTGTTGGGGATGGTGACGGTGTTATTAGCCTCTGGGGTGTGGCTACAAATCGCCACATCGCGGGGGTTACCTGTATCTTCTTCCCATGCGGTTGTCGGTGCGATCGCGGGTTTTAGTTGGGTAGCTTTGGGAGTAGGTGCAATTGATTGGTCATCGATTGGTTCAATTACCATTGGCTGGATTTTAACCCCTGTGATTAGCGGTGCGATCGCGGCTTTATTTTACAGTCAAATCAAGCGCTGGATTTTAGACCAACCAAATCAACTTATACAGTTAAATGAATGGCTTCCTTGGTTGAGTGCAGTACTCATCGGCACATTTGGCGTGATTGTTCTGCCATCGCTGACTGAACCTTTGAGTAATTATTTAATTAACCAAGTTGGGTTAAATCTCCCAGCTTACGATATTCCCATTTTTACAGGTGCGATCGCTGCCGTGGGACTCACCTTTTATAGCTGGCGACAATTACAGGACAATACCACCCCCAACGCCACTGAGCGGTTATTTGGGCGGTTTCAATTGCTGAGTGCTTGCTTTGTCGCCTTTGCACATGGTTCTAATGATGTGGGAAATGCGATCGCACCTCTAGCCGCGATCGTTTATATTAATCAAACTGGTAGCGTCCCGATAAATGGCATTACCATCCCCATATGGATTTTAATCCTTGGTGGGGTCGCTATTGTTAGTGGTTTAGCCATTTGGGGTAAAAAAGTTATTGCTACCATTGGCGAAAATATTATTGCCTTACAACCTAGCAGTGGATTTTGTGCGGAACTCGCCACCGCTACAACGATTCTCATCGCTTCTCGTCTCGGTTTACCTGTGTCTACATCCCATGCCCTAGTTGGTGGCGTGGTGGGGATTGGACTCGTGCAAAATCTCAAGTCGATTCAATTCCAAACCTTAAAAGGTATCGCCGCCGCATGGCTAATTACTGTTCCCATCAGCGCCATTCTCAGCGCTGCTATCTTTAGCATTGCTAAGATATTTTTTCTATCAAGTTGATAACAGAATCCTCATTAATTATTTACATTTTTCTCATTTTCTTTGTGTCTGTATCAAAAATAGCTAAATGCAAATTTAAGAACGCTAAAGCCCAAATACTTTTTGCAGAATTGCTGTTAATTAATTAGAATAATTTTCATAGGTAGACAAGATTCTGAATTAGCGCAAACCAATAATTTAACCATATTTACAGATATAAACCGTCACTGAAGTTACATTCAATACTGTTAGTGAGTTTAGTTGCAGAATTGATCTAACCTAGTACAATACGGCGTCAATAAACATACCATTCTCAATGGCGCAAAAGCCCAGAATATAAGTCTTTTGACTTTTGATTTTTGACTTTTGACTTCCGCGTAGCGGTACTAGTGGTAACAAAGTATCCATTTACAAGTTTTTAACAATTCCTATCTGTACAAAAAGAATACGTATTGATTTGCAGTAAGATTTTTTCTCGTGAAAAAATCCTGCTAAAAACATAGATGATTGAAATAAGACTGACAGAATGTTTACCTGTGATGCCAAACCAAACACACTATATTAACTAATTAGCTAAATTATCTACTTTGCAACCCCGCGTGCAGCATGACAAAATTACGTTGGTATGCGTAAATACTGTTAAAATTTTTGGTTTATCTAACGAACTCTAGGAAATTAGTATGAAGGCCAAGCAGTTATACGGGAAGCAGCTTTATCGTCAAAATGTTAGAGGTTAAAAGCGAATGGGGCGATTTGAGAAGCAACCAGACAACCCGCGAGCAAGAGGCGATTTATCCAGAGCAGCAGAAAATGCGCTATGGGCGGTTGTTGAGGATTTAGAAAATCTTCAGCAGCACATTTTGCGATCGCTACAAGAGGAAGTAAAACAGCTTCAAGGCGAAAAAACTCGTTTAAGTGACGATATTCAGCGACTGCTTGACGAAAAAGAACAGTTACAACAGGTAAAGCAAATCACCGAACAACAGGTGTTAATTCGTCAATTAGCAGAAGCTTTAGCAAAACATATATCTTCCCAGATGCAATCCTCGCTAACGACAATCGCTAGCGAAGCAATAGAAAAAAACTCATACCAAAGCTTAAACGCAGCCGCACAAAACAACGATAATGTCGAGCAGATGCTCAGTTCTTTGGATGATAGCCTGACCAACACCTTTAATTTACTGCAACAGGAGCTGAAGAACTACCAAAGCAATCTTTCCCAACAGCTGTCTCGGATGGAAGGTCAACAACAGCAAGGGGAATTCATTATAGCCGAGTTAATTAGCCGACTGCAAGGACTGGAAAAAACAATTGCTGAAACTTCAGTAAAAACTCAACCTTTATCACCACCGACGGTATTACAAGTAGAAGCACCACCACCTACCGTTATCTCACCCCCTACTGTCATCCAACTTCCCCCAGCACCGTCGCAGATGACTGGGGAAAATTCCGCCAGTTCACAACAGAACAGCATTTCTAGCGAAATTCCCGAAAATAACACCACATCACAACCGCTAGCTTTTACAGCACCACTGGAAGTCACCGTTTTACCAGAAAAGGAAATTGTCAGCGAACCAGTTTCTGTGATTGTTCCGGAATCATCAGCAAAGGAAAATGAGCCAATTTCGGTAATTGCTCCCGAAGTTGCGGAAAATGAACCTACACCAGAGCCTACTGTATCTGAAACAGAAGCTGCATTAGCACCATTCAAAAATAACTACTCTGAACCAATTTCTGTAATTGCGCCAGAATCAACGAGTGAACTTACACCAGAGCCTACTGTATCTGAAACAGAAGCTGCATTAGCACCATTCAAAAATAACTACTTTGAACCAATTTCTGTAATTGCGCCAGAATCAAAGAGTGAAACTACACCAGAACCGATAGCTGAACAAGAACCAACATCAACCACATTCAACAGCAACGATTCTGAGCCAATTTCTGTGCTTTCTCCAGAATTATCAGCTAATGAAACTGCACCAGAACCTATAGTTCCGTTACCGGAAGCGACACCACCACCGGTAAAGAGTAACCAGGAACAGCCAATTTTTGTCACCTCTAGAGATGAATCACAACAGAAAACTCCACCCGAAACGACTTTATCAACCAACAAACAAGGATTAGCTGCGCCTTCACTACCTTTAACTAGCTCCGCCAACTTATCATCAATTCAGATAGGTTTTTTGCTGATTGTGCTGTCAACAGCAGCATCGGCGCTATACAACGTCGCTATTAAGGTAATTTTCCAGCAAGACTCAGAAATTTTGGGATTAGTGCAAGTAGAGCGATTGCTGTCACCAACTTTGGGTAATATATTATTAATTTTGATGCTGCGGTTGCTGGTGGTTGTACCACTGATGCTATTGTTAGCGCCGATGATGCATCCGAGAGTTTGGGAAGACTTACAAACTCTATTTAGCTCAATCAGCAAAGATTCTAGTCCGATCAAAAGCAAGACACTCAAAGTTTTGCAGTTGTCTATTGCTAGCGGTTGCTTTTTGTTTTTATCACAAGTGCTGATTTACATTGCAATTAGCCAAGTAACTACCGGAATGGCGATCGCACTTTTCTTTATCTATCCTGTGATTAGCGGACTGTTATCATGGTTTTTATTCCGCGATCGCCCGAATAAATTCCGTAATGCAGCTATTGGTGCTTTATTCTGCGGCGAGTTACTAATTTTAGGCGGTGCTAGCGGTGTTGGTAATGTATCCCTGGGAAGTACCACAGCCATTTTATCAGGATTTGCCTTTGCAGTTTACGTCATCCTCACCAGGATATGCGCCAGCAAATTGCACCCAGTATCCTTTACAGTGATTAACTTCACTACCATGTTGCTGTTGAGTGTCATTGGCTTAATGATTCCCCTCTCAGGAGATTTAAGCTTAAATTTTCAACCTGCTAGATTATTAGAAGTGATTTTATGCGCCTTTATTTTAGGCGTACTCACATTATTTGGTTACATCTGCAATAATGTGGGAATTCGTCAACTAGGCGCACCCCGTTCAGCAATTATTGGTGCAAGTGTCCCATTCTTAACAGTAATTTTTGCAGGTTTACTAATTCAAGAAAATTTAGAATTAGTCCAAATTTTAGGAGTACTACTAGTCACCTTTGGCGCAGCAGCCTTTAGCTTTGAAAAAATGCGAACTCAGGTTAATTCTAATTCACAAACTTAGAGGTGTGAAATTTTGATAATAGTGAAAGCAGGAGGTAAAAAGCCTCCTGCATAGCTAATGCAAGTTTAGATTTTGGATTTTATAGCAATTTAAATAATGTTGGCGATACCAATATATTCTAGAGCGCATGGCAGTGCCATGCCCTGATAATTATCTTTTCCTCTCCAACTTGCAATCTGCTGTAAGTACAGCGATCGCATTTACAACCCCATGATTCCACAAAAGAACAGGAAATTTCTCGTGACAAACTCAAGCGATCGCATTTACAACCCCATCATTCCACCTCAGAAGACAAAACGCCGCACTTGAAACAGAAACATTCTCACTTGAAACAGGAACATTCTCGTTGAGAACAAGAACGTTCTCGTTTGGAACAAGAATGTTCTCACTCAAAACAGGAACATTCTCCTTTGAAACCGGAAATGTCGAGTTTAGAACTGGGAATATCGAGTTTAGGCGATACCTGCGGTAAGCGTTGCTAACGCGCTTGAGAATTTCCGCATAAATGTTACTTGTCTGAGGAGAGGCGATCGCGAAGAAATACAAAACTTTCACTAACAGTGGCGCTGAAATGTTGCATTAGGTGTAGGTTGGGTTTCGTTCCTCAACCCAACGCCAGATAAATGTTGGGTTTCGCAAAGCCTCAACCCAACCTACAATTTTTTTGCTGAAAGTGAAGAAAATTAATATTTTGTGAATTATTTGCTGTTTAGCTGTTATTGCTTGATAGCAGAGAAGATAATGAATTACTTTGCAGCCATACACACAGTTTTATATTTTTTGAATCATCTAGTTTTGGTTTATATTCACCGCTTTTAATTTCTTCTATAAGTTTGGCATTAAATCTTGAATCGAGGTTACCTCTCATCAGGTCTTCAAACATAGCTAGTGGTAGTAGTACACTTTCAACTTCTACATCATCTTCGCTGAATACAATAGTTTCTAATCTAAACCTATAGCCAGACCATCTGATAGTTGGTAGTCTATCTACTGCATTTTTTAAGTTTTGCAGAATACAATCATACTTTGGGTCAGGATTTTTATGTTTGTGTTCGATCCACCAATAAACATTATGCCTAACAAAATGCTTACCATTTTCGTTAGCACAAACTTCTACTTCCACTGATTATTCAGAAAAATGTAACATTTAGATTTGAGACAATAGACCTCTTGCAAAAGTCATAATTTTCGCGTTCTTCTTTGCGCCTTTGCGGCTTTGCGTGAGCTTTTCAAATGATTAATCAACAACGCCAAAAGATTTATGCAAGAAGTCTAATTTAGCTCTTGACAAAGTAGATACAATCACTCTTTTTTACTAATAAAAGTAGTGACATCATCTCATGGTGTAGAAGCTATATTGATAGCTTTCCCTCAAATTCTCCCAAAGTAACATTTTCCAATGATCTGAAAAAGCTATAAATTCTATAAAAAGTTTGTCAACTTAAAATTAGATGTACCTTCCCAACAGTGATTTAAACAAACATTAACCCTAGCATTGGGAGCATCAGCAGCTTCACTCACCGCATTAAACTGCACTGCTGTAACAATGTACTCAAAAATAATTACGCACTGCTTCATGGGAGACATCTTCTCAACAACAATTGTCTCCCCAATTCTGGGAATTTGCGGTAAATCCACAACAAAGGTTTCCATTTTAGGCTTTTCTAGCGGATTTTTAAAATTGAAGTACTTACAGTAAACAAGAACTTTCACTCAGAAACCCACCATTAACAACTCAAAATGCAAAATTCGCTTGTTTCAAAACTAAAAACTTTACGAGCGAGTTTACAAATATTCTCGCTGCTTAACAACAATCTCAATCAACCCACCCCTACTGACAACTAACAGTTACTTAACTCCCAAAAAACCGCGTAAAAACATCATTATATTGACAAATACTGTTTCTAACCAAACCATAATCCCATCTAGCAACTCTAAAATTCTTTGTAAGATGTGTTTTTCATAACTGACGAATGTGGCTTTTGTTTCTATCCAATCTGGCTTGGCTTCTACTTGATTGTTTGTTTTGCGATCGCTCTCAGTCTGAGATATGGAAGCAGAATTTTGGCTATTAGAGGTAATTTTAGCAGATTTTCGCTGATTGCGGGAGATATTCGGGGCTGTTTTCTTCTTTTGTACCAAATCAGAACTAGAGGCTGATGTTTGTCTAGATTTTTGCTGACTCTTAACTAAATTTTGAGGAACAGTAGAAGTAATTGATAAACTTGATGGATTTTTAACTGAAGGTTTGACAATTATCTCAGACTCGCCATACAAATCGCTCCAAGTTAACCAAGCATCTGCGCCTATAGATGTCACCTCAGAACTATCGGCTAATCTTTTACTTGGTGCTTTAATTTCTGCATCGCTAATATCTAGCTTTTTATAATTTCCCACACCCAAAAAGTAATTGAGTGCAGCTTCAATCAAGGCTGCAAAATTAACATTACTAGTCGCTGTAATTTCACCTCTAGCGGCTAATTCCTCTTTACCATAAAGAAATATCTGCAACTGAGTTTGAGCAATTTGCATCATTTCCTGGCTGCGTTGCTGTATGGGAACTATAGCCTTAGTTTCTAAATTGGCTACTGCTGCATCGATAAAAGTTAAGGCTTTTTGATAATTTAATAAATCTTCAGTTTCATTAACTTTACTGGCATTTAATACAGGTATTTCAGGCGGATTACTTCCAGTAAGCTTTGCTAATAACCGCTCAATTTCTGGTAAGGGGTTAGTTTCTTGCTTACTCACTAATAATTTTTCGGAATTCCTGTGATTTTCAATTTCACTAATAATTTTTGCTGCTAATTTTGCTTGCTGTTGTGGTGTTAAAATATCCAGAATTTCATTATCCGCAGTAATTAGTAATAAATTCCGCTTTTCTATATCTGTGGCAATTCCTCGTACCATTAAATACATAGGCGCAGGGTTGAGACTCTGAAGCTGATTTTTTGCCGGAGTTGTTGATAAAACTAAGCTAGATTCAGTAGTTGATTTTTGCGGAGAAATTTTCTCCTTGAGAAATTTTAGGAAATCTAAAGGATTGGGTAATGATAATCTGTCGTTTGAGGGGGTGGAAGTATCATCGGTAAATGGTAAATTTTTGACAGTTTCTAGTACATTTACAATGGGTTTGTCAACTTGTGGTTCTAACTGTGGTTTGGCTTGAGTTGGTTGACCATCTAGGGTTCTCTCTGATGATTGACTAGAATGCAACCACGTATATACGGGATACAGTATGGCTTCAACACCCCATTTAGTAGCTACTTGTACGTAGCGAATGGTGTGTTCTAATTGTTCTGTCAACCGCCGAGATTGCTGGTGGACAAAGTTAAAGATTCTGCTTTGATAACGACCAGAGGAACCGAAAGACATGGTAATGATTTGTTAGTTAGAACTTGATTGATCTGCGAGACTCCCACTGCACAGTCACAACGACAAATTTTTAATTATCGTAAGTGCCATAATCTTAGCCAAAATATGACCCCTTCTGTAAACCAATCTCATACTAAATTAATCTCTGAGGCAATTGAGCAATTACGTGCTTGTTGTCAAGTTAATGTTCAGCCTCAGTGGTTATACTGTGAAAGTGATAGTAATATTGCTGGTGTAATGGCGGCGGATTTGTCGCAATGGGCACCTGTAAATCTCAATAAAAAAGGCAATATTGCTTGGAATGCAGGGAAAAAAGTTGTCTGGTTGCTGCAAAAGTTGGTGGTTCCTCAAGATTTACAGGGTTATCCTTTGGCGGGGTTAGCTTTGCGGTTGGCGTTGCTTTGGTGGGCTGATGCGGCTGAGGTTTATGTGAATGGGGAGTTGGTGCTGGAAGGGGATTTATTTGATTGCGCGCCGAGAATTCTGTTGAGTCGGGGGGTAAAGCCAGGTGATGAGTTTACTGTGGCTTTACGGTTGGTGAGTCCGGGACATGATCAGGGTGCTTTGGTGCGATCGCTTTTAATTTACGAGTCTGCTGATTATAATTACCCTGATGCGGGTTTTGTGGCTGATGAGTTGGCTTTGGTGCAGCTTTATTTAGAAAGGTTTGCGCCGGAGAAGTTGGCTGTGTTGGCTGAGGTGGTAGGAGGGATAACGAACCACGAAGACGCGAAGGACACAAAGGAACAAGAGAGGGAAGAGAAGTTATTATATATCCGCGATCGCTTAATTAAATCTAAAATCCAAAATCCAAAATCTAAAATTTATTTGTTGGGTCATGCGCATTTAGATTTAGCATGGCTATGGCCTGTAAGTGAAACTTGGAATGCAGCACAACGCACTTTTGAGTCGGTGCTGAAGTTGCAAGCGGATTTTCCTGATTTAATTTATTGTCATTCTACGCCAGCTTTGTATGCTTGGATTGAAGAACATCGTCCAGATTTATTTGCGCAAATTCAAGAAGCGGTAGCTGCTGGAAAATGGGAAGTTATCGGCGGTTTGTGGGTAGAACCGGATTTAAATTTGATTGCGGGAGAAGCGATCGCGCGTCAGTTATTGTATGGTCAAAGATATACCCAGGAAAAATTTGGCAGAATTTCGCCTATAGCTTGGTTACCGGATAGTTTTGGTTTCTGTGCGACTTTACCGCAGTTTTTCGCGAATGCGGGGATTGAATATTTTGTCACCCAAAAGTTGCGCTGGAATGATACTACTAAATTTGATTATCAGACTTTTTGGTGGCGATCGCCTGATGGTAGTCAAGTATTTAGTTATATGTCTGCACTCATCGGTCAAGGTATCGACCCCATGCAGATGGTAAGTTACGCCTATGAATGGCAAACTCAAACTAGTATACCTGATGCGCTTTGGCTTCCGGGAATTGGCGATCATGGCGGCGGCCCTACCCGTGATATGTTAGAAATTGCCCAACGTTGGCAAAATTCGCCCTTTTTCCCCAATTTAGAATTTACCACTGCCGAAACCTATCTCCAACACCTCCTAAAGTCCTCCTTGTCCCCTTTGTCCCCCTCATCCCCCTCATCCCCCTCATCCCCCCCATCCCCTCACCCTGTCTGGGACGATGAACTTTATCTAGAATTCCATCGCGGTTGTTATACTACTCACGGTGACCAAAAGCGTTGGAATCGTCGTTGTGAAAATTTATTGTATCAAGCGGAATTGTTTGCCACCTTAGCCAGTGTCAGTTTTGGTGAAGAATACCCGAAAACAGAGATAGAAAAAGCTTGGAAACAGCTATTATTTGAACAATTCCACGATATTTTACCCGGTTCTGCCATTACCCAAGTGTATGTGGATGCTTTACCGGAATGGCAAGAAATAGAGCGAGTCGGCACGAAGATATTAAATGAATCACTTTTAGCGATCGCATCTCATATCAACTTACCACAACCACCACAACCAGATAGTTTACCTGTTGTCGTCTTTAATTCCCTTAATTGGCAACGTTCGGAAGTAGTGGCGGTAAACTTACCCACACCAGTAACTTCTCACCAACAATGGCAAGTTTACGATAATTCGGGAAATCAAGTCATATCTCAGCTAACTGAAGCATCAACCTTATTATTTTACGCCACAGATATTCCCTCCGTCGGCTATCGGCTATTCTGGCTCGTTCCTACTGCTACTGTCTCCCCTTCTTCCGCACCTCCAGCAGACTGGGTTCTCGAAAATGAATACCTGCGCGTTGAGGTGAATCCCCAAACCGGAGATTTAGCCAGTGTCTTTGATAAAACTCATCAACGGGAAGTATTAAGCGGTGCGGGAAATCAACTCCAAGCTTTTCAAGATAGCGGTCAATATTGGGATGCTTGGAATATTGACCCCAATTATGCTCAACATCCTTTACCGCCAACTACCCTCAAATCAATTGAATGGTTAGAACAAGGCGCAGTCCAAAGTCGTTTGCGAGTGATACGCCAATTAGGTAAATCGGAATTCTGCCAAGACTATATATTAACTGTCGGCGTACCTGTACTCAAAATCGCCACCACTGTTGATTGGCAAGAAAGTCATGTATTGGTGAAAGCTGCCTTTCCTCTCAACATCGAAGCAGACTTTGCTACCTATGAAATACCTTGCGGTGCAATTCGCCGTTCCACTAAACCGCAAACTCCCGCCGAAAAAGCTAAGTGGGAAGTTCCCGCTCTGCGTTGGGCTGATTTGACAGGAGAAACCCCTGGATTATTATACGGTATCAGTTTACTAAATGATTGTAAATATGGTTATGACGCTCAACCTAACCAATTACGCCTAACTTTACTACGCAGTCCCCACTGGCCGAATCCTGAAGCTGACCGAGGTTTTCACGAATTTACCTATGCTTTATATCCTCACTCCGAGAGTTGGGAATCAGCCCAGACAGTGAAGCGCGGCTATGAGTTGAATATTCCGTTGCAAGTAATTGTTAATCCGCCAAATCATCCTAATTCAACAGTAAAAACTCCCGAAACCAGAAGTTTTATCAATTTATCTGCTGATAACTTAATCTTAATGGCACTCAAACAAGCTGAAGACAATCCACAGCAATTAATTCTGCGTTGTTATGAATGTCACGGCAATACCGCCCAGTTATCTTTGCAAAATAATATCGGCTTCATTCTTGGCGATGCCGTAGATTTATTGGAGCATTCTCAAGCCAATAAATTCTCATCTGGGCAACAAATCTTCACGATTAGCCCTTGGAAAATTAACACTTTCCAGATTATACCAGAAACTCAACCTTGATTTTACAGACGCAAATCGTCGCGTCTGTAACCTCGTGAAGCTTTAGTCTTCGTGATCTTCAAAGGGATCTGACAATTCTCTGCTAGGTGGCCCAAAGGAGATATAGATTCCCCAGCCAGTAATGCCGATAACAGCAACGGCGACAGAAATGATAAGAACTATTGCGGGTTCCATAATTGAAAGATTTATTATGAGTGCTATTCTTATAGAATATTACAGAAGATTAAAAAAAGCTTTGGCAAGTAATCTTAGGTGAACTATGGCACAAAGGACAAGGTTGGGAGATATACTGAGGCCCCTAAACGCTGAGTATGGTAAAGTTGCTCCTGGTTGGGGAACTACACCAGTAATGGCTGTTTTTATGCTATTATTTTTCGTTTTTTTGCTGATTATTCTCCAAGTCTATAACAAGACCATCCTCATTCAGGATGTATTGGTTGATTGGCGCAGTCTAGGCCGTTAATCTAGACCAAGTTCAATAGCTCAAAGAATAAGCGTAGTAACACCCGGCTCATCCGGGTTTTTTTGTGGATTCGATAAAAAAAAGTTAATCCAAAACAAGTCAACATATATATAGGAAGACTGCGTTCTCCTTCCCTGGTTCAACTGTCAATTTAGCGGAACAACACCATGAATATCTTTGGTATTGGCTTGCCAGAAATGGCTGTAATTTTTGTAGTAGCACTATTAGTCTTCGGGCCGAAAAAGCTACCCGAAATTGGGCGTAGCTTAGGTAAAGCTATTCGCGGCTTCCAAGAAGCTTCTAACGAATTTCAAACCGAGTTTAAGCGCGAAGCCGAACAACTAGAACAAGCCGTGAAAACCACTGCCGAACTAGAACCCAAGCAAATCGAAGCCGCCCCTTCAGAACAGCCGAAAAGCTAACTAAAAGCTAAAATGAGTAGTTGGCAATTTTAGATTTTAGATTGCCGATTTTAGATTGTTGTCAAATGTCAAATTCTCAAGCTTCAATAATTACTGGCGTCGCGCCAAACCTCAAATCCAAAATCCAAAATCCAAAATCCAAAATTGAATGACAGAGGCTGTTACAAAACCAGCTTTGGTAATTCCCCAGCTAATTGTCGGGTTGGGGAATCCAGAGCCAAAATACGACCAAACCCGCCACAATATTGGCTTTGCGGCTGTTGACGCCATAGCACGGGCGTGGAAAATTCCCTTAGCAGAAAATAAGAAGTTTCAAGGTGAGTACGGTGAAGGTGTTGCGCCTGCTGGCGGTAAAATCCGCTTACTCAAGCCCTTAACTTACATGAATCGTTCCGGACAATCTATTCAAGCAGTGACTAGCTGGTATAAATTACCGCCAGAGTCAGTGTTAGTGATTTATGATGAGATGGATTTACCTTTAGGTAAGACTCGCTTGCGCTTATCTGGTTCTGCTGGGGGGCATAATGGAATGAAAAGTGCGATCGCACATTTAAGTTCACAAAATTTCCCCAGATTGCGTATTGGTATCGGTAAACCCAAAAATTCCGCTAATGATGATTCTGGCGCTGTTTCTCATGTATTGGGACGTTTCTCAGCTAGCGAAAATCAAGTCATGTCTCTAGTACTGCAGTTTGTGGTTGAGTGTATAGAACTCAGCCTCAAACAAGGTGTAGAAAAAGCAATGAACCGTTGTAACAGCCGCAGCATTGAAATTCCTGAATCTGAGTCAGCTTAAACACAGGCTGTTCAACGGTTGTTTTGGTTATTTTCCCATTCTTGTGGTTGATGGACAGCGATTATCGCTGTTTCCATCTAACCGTAATTCAGGCATTTCACCCGCCCCACATTTGGGTAAAAGAATTCACTCACGCCCCAAATCAGGAGTGCGATAAATCTTTGTTAATTTTTGTCAGCATGATGACAACGTCTTGTTGCTTGTTTAAGAGCTTGTCTTCAAACAGCGCTACTACCAAAATAGGTTTATTTAAAACGTCTCTTGCGTCTAGCTGCAACTGCTTTACGTTTACGCTTTTCCAATGGTGTTTCAAAGTGCCGATGATACTTTACGTCAGCTAATATACCAGCTTTGGAAACCTGGCGCTTAAAGCGACGTAGTGCTGAGTCTATTCCTTCGTTCTCTCCTAAAACCACTTGGGTCATTCTTGCTGTATCCTCACGATCGATTAGTTTCCATTGTAATAGCACCCCTTAACTTAGCAAAACTCCCCTAGCCAATAACTTATGAAAAAACCAGGTTTTTCACGTTGGGTTAGTTTGTTTGTTACTGGAGCGTGCAAAATTTTATTACCTTAGCATAATTTTTGCGCTCTTTGAGAAGATAAGGCGATCGCATCTTCACATTCCCCAACTAAAAAACAGGGATGAGGGAATAGGCGCTAGGTGTGAAGAGATAGAGATATGAAATTTAAAAATTGATTCTCCCCTGCGTCAACATTTTATAGCCAGCAACCAAGGCTGTAAAAGCTAAGAAAAAATTCCACAAACTAGTTGGTCTTAACATAACTGCTCCAAAAAACTTACCTAAACTTGTTCAAACTTGTTGATTAGTTCAGCGTTTTCTTCCTGTTTCAACCAAGGTAGACGACTACTTCTTGTCCACAGGCGTGTTAGTTAAGGTTGAGCCAACCTTACTTGATTCGATGGGGCATCTTTCAAATTAATTGAGGCGTTTTCGTCTCGACATTGAAGATGCCCACAACTTTGACAATGAAAAACCCGTTGGGATAAATTCATTGGCTGAACATGATGACATTTACAACACTGCTTGGAACTGGGATACCATCTATCAACCAATTCAACTTTTGTGCCGTAAAAAGACTGCTTGTAAGTTAGTTGACGACGAATTTCGTAAAAGCAGTTATTGCTGACAGCATCAGCTAACTTACTATTAGCAATCATCCCTTGGACATTTAAGTCTTCAATGCGAATAATATACGCTTTACGACTTAAATCAGTTGTCATATTTTGCGTCGTATCTTGCCTGATATTGGCAATCCGAGCATGTTTTTTAGCTACTTTAGCGTAAAATTTATGAGCATTTTTAGATGCTCTAATTTTTAACTTCTTGTTCCCCAGTACCTTATTTCGATTCCGCCATTGCAATAACTGAAGCTTGGTTTTCGCTATTTTTGTAGTAATTGGCATGGCATAAGTTGTACCATCAGAACAAGTTGCCAAAGTTTTTACACCCAAGTCTACGCCCATCTTTTCTATTGGATGAATAACTGGTGGAACTTTTTCAACATCCAATACAAACGATACAAACCATCTATCCGCAGTCCTGGAAACAGTAAATGTTTGCGCACTACAAATAAAGTCAATTCCCTCCTTTAATCGAAAGGTTTTAATTCCTGGAAGAACAATATTCTTTCCTTGATTAATTACAACTCTATTGGTGAAAGGTATCGCTGGATTGCCTTTTTTGGGATAGATTCCTGATGTTTTGTAAACAGTGAACGAATCACCCTTCTTTTTACTTTTTTTGACCGGGAATTCTCCTAAGCCTCTACGCCAGCGACTAAAAGCATTTTTCAAGTCTTGAAAAGCTGATTGATATACAGTGGATGGATACTTTTTTGTCCATGCATATTCTGACTTATTCATTGTGACTTGAGTGAATACTTTCTTGATGGCATCTAGTCTTTTTGAGTCACCTAATTTCACACCATCAAAATCCCAACTTGCCGTAATTAAATCCAGGGCATAGTTATAAACAAATCTTTTAAATCCTGCCATACCACGCATGAGAGAGCGCTCTTTCTTATTCAGTTTTAGCTCTCTCTTTAACGCATACATAACTATAGTTATTTAGACTTGTTTATGCGAGTAAGTATATCTGTTATTCTGCAAATGGGTCAATCCCTTCCACGAGCTTTTTTACTTTTGATTTGTATTTCCTTAGTCCATAAAGTCTTGAACTAAAACAATGAACAATTGAAAGCAAATCCTGTGTTACAGCAGTTTTCATGTATTTAGACTACAAGCTGGTATCTGTATTTCTTTGTAACTTTGCGCCTTTGCGCCTACCCTGCGGGAAGCCGCTCCGCATCTATGCGTGAGATAAAAAAATGTGGTTCATTTACCTGAAAATCGCTGTAATTCTTCATAAGGTGATCATGTTTCTGCGTTGGCAACAATTGGCAATACTTAAATGGGATTCATTGTATATCCTTTGATTGCCTAATGTTCTCTCTAGAATTAACTTACCTTCTTCCTCCCATCTTCTGAGTGTAGATGATGAAACACCTACTATCTCACCAAAATCAGATATCTTCGACCTAAACTTCCTCATGTTGATTAACTATGAGTAAGTTTAAATAAGAATTTCACTATTTAGTCAAGCTCCACCGCTTAAGAAAACTAGAACTATTCCTAAACCTAAAAAAATCCATCCTAAGTTACCAGTTTCTCTACGGAAAAAAATTAATGTAATTACCCCAGCCATGACTGCTAACACTGAACCAGTAGCAGGTATTTTGCTATAAAAATAAGAATAATAACCACTAGCAAATATAATATTTTGTCCCAAAAAGTATAAGCCTAAAAATAATAAAAATAACCCTATAACTTTGATTAACAGTCTGCTCATACAATTCTCTTAATAGTAAGATAATTATATATTGACCTTTTGACCTAGTTATAATAAATCCAGTTAAACTTATGAAAAAATATATTAACTTTCTGTAAAGATATGCAATATTTTGATTATTTGACAAAATTTATCCCAATTTTATGCCGAGATAGACTAAATAAATAGACTAAATAATATGTAAATTCTCTAAGTTCGGTAAACCTCATCATTGATCTAATAATTAGTCCTCAAAGTCAATCTATCTCAAGAGCAATCCGGAAAATAGCTGGAGTACGGTAAACTACAATACCAAACTCAGTCTGTAACCGTTACAATCAAAGCAATAAAGCAAGTGAAGGAGCCACCAGGATGCAAGTTACATACGATTCAGATAAGCGTAAATTGCTATCCTCTCTATGTCATGGGGCGATTTTCTTTAGTACAACATTATTGTCTGTCGGAGTGCCAATTGTCATTAACATCATTTCCGACGACCCAGTTGTTAAAAGTAACGCCAAAGAATCGATTAATTTTCACTTCAATGTTTGGTTTTGGGCAACTGTAATTGGCGTACCCATTGGGATTTTAACTTGGTTGACCTTTGGTATCGCCGGATTTTTACTATTTCCCATTATCGCTTTGGGCTTTTTACTACATTGGGGACTGACAATTTGGGCGCTATTCCACTGCCTAACTAATCCAGATGAGCCATTCCAATATCCATTCATTTTTAGACTTTTGTAATCACCAAATTAATTTGAAAGTCTCCAGAAATAGATTAGTTAAAGTCTAAATAATTAGGGTGCGTCAGTTCTAGAAATTGAACATACAGCGATTGTCTGTATTTCCGACACACCCTTAAATTTTCTATTAATAGACTTGATATCCTGACAAATGACAAATGACCAATTTCTAAGCCAACGGAACTTCGATATTTTCTACTTTGAATAAAATTTTCAGTAAAGCGACTACACCAATTTGGGTGGAAACCTCATCAGCATCCCATTTACCATCGCTTTTATATTTACCTTGAGTGTAATGATTAGTAGCTGACCAAAGGTAAGGACTAAGGACTTCTGGATGGTACATTCTATAGCCAAAACCGTTAAATCTTTCTAGCTGCCAAAGCTGTGCTGCTAAACTCCAGTCTTTTACCTTATCAAAATCTTTTAAAGTTAAAGCATCAATTGCACTTTCTTCCCAAGTATATCCTGATTCCCAGCCATTGATCGGTTCGGCTAAGGGTCTACCTGGTGGGGTATTAACGGTACGTTTTTTTAGCGAATCACCATTATGCAAATGTCTGGTGAACTTGAGAGAGGATTCCATATTATGGATAACTCCGATAAAGTACCAGGGAACATTAATTTGTCGCTGTATTGCTCTGTAGCGCCGACGATATGAGGAGATTTGCGCCACTATATCTTGAACCTGGTTCAATTTCTCTGGTTTAATTTCGCAAGTACTCCAAAGTCTTTGATATTCCGGTTTCAGGTCGCGCAGTCTAACTGATATTTCTGTTGTCATGTTGTTATGCACTAAGTATTAGCACTAGTTTTTTTGTGCCATAAAGTTAACTTATTTTTTCCAAATTTCAGTTTTTTGATACAAAAAATTAAATTTTTCTTATTTATCGGCTAGTCGCTAATGCTACCATCGACAAAACATCAGCGCTAGTTTAAAACTGTTAAGCAGATAGAAGTAAATTCGCGAGAAAACATAAGGGAAACTCATAACTTAAGATAGATGATTGCATCGGGATGCAGTAATTCTTGCGCCTACAGGTCTGGAAATAAATACTTTTTGCTTTTCACCGTTAAGTTGGGGGGTTAGACCCTTTTTATAGCTTCTGTCCTCTAGCTTCTGGCTTTCTGTGGTCAACATATCTAGATAGCAATTAGTTTTATTAACAGTAATCAGCTTTAGTTATTACTTAGGTTTATAGCGATAGCTAAATTTACATGATGTAACTGCGGCAATCTTGTATTTAATAAGATCCTTCTCATACACTATATAAGTGCTTTTTCAGCATTAAATATATACTTATATATACTGATAGCGTATATTATAGGTAATAATTTTGACGAGAATTCCTATCTCAGGGTATGTTCTCAAACAGAACTAATCGGCACAAGCATATTTGTACCTACTTAGTAAGTAGATTAATGGAGGAAAGTAAAAAATGAAACTACAAGATTTTTTAGGAACCCAAGAGAAATGGAACTTTGAAGCGATCGCAGATGATATAGATCTTACTCGTCAGATTCAGGTACTGTTAATAGGCTTAGGTTTATTAGAACCACCGGCTGATGGTAAGTTTGGGCCTGTTTCTGCTGCGGCGCTAAGACAATTCCAAGAATTAACTAAGTCGGGAGAAAAAGATTATTTAGGCGCAGTCACAGCCAAGAATTTAATTGAAACTAAACCCGGAGATTTACCAGAACCTCCGTTAAAACTCAGCAATAGCGTTGATAGCAGAATTATCAAATATTTGCAGCTTAAAAATTATCAAGTATTTACTGGCGCTAGACAATACAACATTGTTTATATTGAGGGAATAAATGAAGATTGGACTCTCAATAGCGATACACCCAATCAATTCAACGACCGTCGAATTGTGATTGAAATTGTCGAAGGTGTTCCCAAAATTGTCAATCATTGGCAAGCGACAACGGAACCAGGTAGCTTTTATACATACAATCCCATGAATCCAAAAGGTGCTGCCAGAATTAAGTTTGGACAGTATAAAGCTTGGGCTGTTGGCTACCACGGTAATGCAGATCGTCACGAAGCTTTAATTCAAGTTGCACCGATTACTGTTCACCGTGATTTCGACAAAAACTTTAAACGCACTGGCGATCAAGTAGACACAGGCTTGTTTGCAGTCAATCAACATTGGGGTTATGATGCGCCAGTCAACGATATCAAAAATGCCAGTGCAGGTTGTTTAGTTGGACGTAGGCGAGATGGACATCGCGAATTTATGGCAATAATTAAACAAGACCGTCGCTATCTAGCTAATAAGGACTATGTCTTTTATACTACTGTTATTCCTGGGGATGATTTCGTGAAAACTGTTCCTGGGTGAAATTAAATTAATTTTGCCCAAATTGCATTAACAATTATTTAACCACCTCCATCCTGTGAACTCGATTGAGGTGGTAATTGCTGATTAAATATAACTATAGCAGTGCAATTCAAGATAGCTGGAAAGAACTGTCACTAGTTATTAGTCATTGGTGATTGGTCATTGGTCATTGGTAAGGGTCGATAACTAGTCAATCACGAGAAAATCTCTCCCCTAGCCCCTAACCCATATTTTCAAGCTAGCTAATCACGGGAAAATCCCACAACCAAACATGAAAATTTCTCTTAATAGTCAATAGTCAAAACTTCAGCAAGCTCCGTGACCCCAGTCAACGGTCAACGGTCAACAGTCAACGCTATTTTGTATTTCTTCCCATAATTGTGTTTAATTCTATTGACTTACTTAGTACAACATCTCATTAATTCCTAGCTGATTTCTGTGTACCTACCCTGCGGGAACGCCTAACGGCGAATGCGCTTACCTCTGCGTACCTTTGCGTTTAAATTTCCACTCTCAATGAGCCACGATTGTCTCCAAAGTCGTACTGAGAAGATATTTTAGTATAACTAACAGGACACCCACTAAATTCACCTCATCCACCTAAATCTCTCAGTAATGCTTCTACTCTGGCGACACCATCAAAATCATTGCGTCGCTGGTATAAGTCACGGGCTTTATTGAGGACGTTTGCAGCTTGTTTAGCTTGTCGTCTTTGCTTATACATTGAACCCATTAACTCATAAGTTTGGGCATTATTTCGATCTAAATTAATTGCTTGTTCATAAGCCCAGTTAGCTGCTTCGTAGTCACCCAAACGCGCTTGGGTGACAGCTAATCCTAAATAAGCATTCACATTATTGCGATTTAGTTGAATCGCACGCCGATAAGCTTCTTTTGCTCCGGCTGTATCGCCCATATTACCTTTAATGTAACCGACAGCGTAGTAAAAATCGCCGTTGTTAGGACTAATAGCTAATGCTCGACGGTAAGCGGCTAATGCTGCGGGAAAATTTCCTTGTTGAGCATATAAATAGCCAATACCTGAATGAATTTTTGCGTTCTTAGGTTCGAGAGTTGCGGCTTGTTGGTAAACAGAGATTGCTCCATTATAATCACCAGCATCAACTAGTCTGCGCCCTTCTTCTAGCATTTGCTTCACTTCGCTACTTCTAGCTTGTGCTAACAAAACTTGAGCTTGAGCTGCTGGCGATATAGTTGCAGCAAAACTACCTAATAACAAAATGCTTACTATAAATGTAATCGGTTTGTACACAGTAAATTTCCTGAGTTTCTAGGGAACTTTTTTCTTGTACATTAAAACAGAAATATTGAGTTTTGCAAACTGTATTTATTCTGGTTTATAAAATTTTAATAATGTTTTATCTACATTGTCAGTACTGATGGAGAAAAATCAGAGTTTTTACGTAATTTTTGAGCAAGACATAGTCAACCGAACGTATATTCCACAGGGTTAAAGCACAGTCCTTTGTGCCGACAAGCTTGTTAAATTTATACTATGATTATCATTAATCGTGCTTGAAGCAATCAAATCTTTATACAGTTATCAAGTTAAATATTAGACATTATAAAACTCACTCAAATCATCTCTTGAAGAGAGAGATTATATTGATGATGACAGCAATTAGAAGCGATTGTCAGCCAATTTAGTCCCTGGATGCAAAGGGTGTTATATGTAATCAATATTCTGGGATATGTGTTGATTATTTTCATATTTTCCAGGAAATTGGCAACACACTTAGTCATAAATGACAACTGAGCAAAAGCTGTCCGATGTAACGCTTGATGAATGAGATAACTATTGTGAATCGGAATCAAGCACAATAGAGAGAGCTAATTGATAGATTTGCCGCCGGGGTAGGGAAGTAAACTTGGCTAATTGACCGCTAGCTTGCGATCGCGAAATTCCCTGACGCATAATTTGTTCTAGTTCGGCTTTGAGTTCGGCTTCTGTTAGTTGGGGTTGACTAGCTGGCATTCCCGCTACCACTAGAGTATATTCTCCTTGGGGTTCGCGCTGGCTGTAATGACTGATGGCTTCGGCAATTGTTCCCCGCCAAAATTCCTCGTAAAATTTGGTTAGTTCTCTAGCTAAGACAATTTGGCGATCGCTTCCTAAGCTTTCTCCTAAGTCTTGTAAAGTATCGCGCAAGCGGTGGGGCGATTCGTAGAAAATTAAAGTGCGGGATTCTGTCTGCAGAGATTCTAAATATTCTCGCCGTTGTTGCGTCTTGGCGGCAAGAAAACCTTCAAACACAAATCGATCCGTTGGTAACCCGGAAGCACTTAAAGCCGCAATTGCAGCACTCGCACCGGGAATCGGTACCACTGTTATCCCCGCTTCCACACATGCTTTCACCAATTCATAACCCGGATCGGAAATTCCTGGCATACCTGCATCGCTAACCAAAGCAATGGCCTTACCATTAGTTAAATGCTCTAACAATTCCGGAATGCGGCTACTACGGTTATGTTCGTGATAACTAATTTGCCCAGTCTGAATTTGAAAATGTTGTAAGAGTTTCCCTGTATGGCGCGTATCCTCCGCCGCAATCAAATCTACATTTTGCAAAATCCGCACCGCCCGAAAAGTGATATCTTCGAGATTACCAATAGGTGTACCGACAACGTAAAGTGTTCCAGGTTTGGGATCAGTTTGCATGAGAAACTAGGGGCTAAGGGCTAGGGAAGAAATAACAATTGTACAGACAAGGGTTCATCGCGTCTTTGACAAATGACAACTGACAATTATGGTTTATTTGTAGGTTTAGTTACCTTAGATTTAATTTATTTAGCTGAATCCGCTCCCCAAAATAATCAAAAGCTGGTAGCTATTGACTATACTGTAGCAGCAGGAGGCCCGGCAACAAATGCGGCGGTGACTTTTAGCTATTTAGGAAACCAGGCTAAAGTTTTGGGTGTGGTAGGTTCGCATCCAATGACGCAACTAATTCGTACAGATTTAGATAATTATCAGGTAGCGATCGCGGATCTTCAACCTGACGCCATAACCTCTGTACCAGTATCTTCGATTATTGTCACCGAATCTACAGGCGATCGCGCCGTAGTTTCCATTAATGCGGTAAAAACTCAAGCCACTATTTCCGCCTTACCGTCAGATATTTTACAAAATATTGATATATTGCTGATTGATGGACATCAAATGGCAGTTAGTATTGCATTAGCGCAAATGGCTAAATCTCAGAATATCCCTATCGTCATCGATGGTGGGAGTTGGAAAGCTGGGTTTGAGGAAGTTTTACCTTTTGTCGATTACGCTATTTGTTCGAGTAATTTTCATCCTCCCAACACTCACTCTACAACAGAAGTTTTTGCTTACCTGAGTGATTTTGCCATTCCCCACATCGCCATCACTCACGGAGAACAGCCAATTGAATATATAAGTTGTGGTTATAGAGGTGTAGTAGATGTGCCGCAGATATTAGTAGTTGATACACTAGGGGCTGGAGATATTTTTCACGGGGCATTCTGCCATTATATTTTACAGGAAACTTTTACCGATGCACTGGCGCAAGCCGCAAACGTGGCTGCTAAAGCTTGTCAATTTTTTGGTACTCGTCGGTGGATGGATTAGGGGCTAAGGCGTGTTTTCAAACTCCAAAAGTAGGTTGGGTTAAGCCAAGCGCAACCCAACGAAGTGACGTAAATGTTGGGTTTCGTTCCTCAACCCAACCTACAATTAAGTCTAATTTAGAGTTTGAAAACACGCCCTATGGGCTAGAAAATAGAAAATAGAAATTTTTTGAGAATTGACTGATTAAATAGTTAACTTAGACAAGGCATAATTCATGAAAGATTTATCAGAAATATTAGCGATCGCGCGTCAAGTAGGATGGGGTGCAGCAGAGATACTCAAGTCTTATTATTATGGCACAGTTAAAGACGCTAATTTAGCAGTTCAATATAAACAAAATGAGCCTGTTACGGCTGCTGATATCGCTACCAGTCAATATATTTTAGAACAGTTACAAGCCGCTTTAGGTAATGAAGATTTCGCCTACATTAGCGAAGAAACTTATAAAGCACAACAAATTAAAAGTAATTCTACATGGGTATGGATTATCGATCCGTTAGATGGCACAAGAGATTTTATTGAAAAAACAGGCGAGTATGCAATTCACATTGCTTTAGTTAAAGAAAGACGCCCAGTACTAGCAGTTGTTGTTATTCCCGCAGCGCAGAAATTATACTTTGCTACTGCGGGTGGGGGTACATTTGTAGAAACAAGTAATGGTGCTATTCCCTTAAGAATGTCTTTAGAAGGTAACAAAAAATCTTTAGAAAATTTAACTTTAGTTGTGAGTCGTTCCCACCGCAACCCAAAATTAAATTACTTGCTAGAAAATCTTCCTTGTAAAAATCAAAAAGCTATTGGTAGTATAGGTTGTAAAATTGCCGCTATTGTTGAGCAACAAGCAGATATCTATATTTCTCTTTCTGGTAAATCTGCGCCTAAAGATTGGGATATCGCCGCACCAGAATTAATCTTAGCCGAAGCTGGCGGAAAGTTTACCCATTTTGACGGCTCGCCATTACAGTACAATACCGATGATATTAATCAATGGGGTGGTTTGTTGGCTAGTAATGGTCAATATCATCAGTTACTTTGTACAGAAGCAGAAACTATTTTATCGCAATTTTCTGAGTCAGAGTTTGATAGTAAATAAAATTTTGTGAATAAATTACGGCGATCGCCACCTCATTACGCAGTCGCCGTAGAATTCAATTGATCTTCTACCATTGTTCAAAAAACCAGCAATTGTGTAATAATAGAATAGGCTTACAAATATGCATGTCATCAACTGACCTTCGTTGCTGACCTTCAGGTATATTGAGTTAGAAATCAGACTCCGTAGGAGTCAATTTTGAAATGCTGTGCTATAATAGCGGATATAAAGATTATTTTCGGTTGAGTTATTCGTTTTGATTTCTCTAAAGCGTCTCTCCGAATCTAACTCTCTACAATTTCTGAATTCGGAGACAGAGCATGTCAATTTATGTTGGGAATTTGTCCTATCAGGTTACTGAGGAAGACCTGAAGCTGGCATTTGCAGAATATGGGAAGGTTAATCGCGTTCAGTTACCAACCGATCGGGAAACGGGCCGTCCTCGCGGATTCGCATTTGTAGAAATGGAATCGGATGCTCAAGAGACAGCAGCCATTGAAGCACTTGACGGTGCTGAATGGATGGGAAGAGATCTCAAAGTTAACAAAGCCAAGCCACGTGAAGAAAGAAGCGCTCCTCGTGGTAACTGGGGTAACAACAACCGTAATAATCGCCGTTACTAAGTTTGGCATCAAAAACTTAAAAATCTAGAGTCTCCAGCAGTTAAAGCCAAAGGCTCGATGCTGCTGGAAAATTTTATTTTGTCTATTCATCCATATAGAGGAGGAATGAGAATGACACAAGTCGTATTAGGAGAGAATGAAGGTATTGAATCAGCTTTACGTAGATTTAAACGGGAAGTTTCTAAAGCAGGAATTTTCCAAGATATGCGCAAAAAACGTCATTTTGAGACGCCTTTAGAGAAAGAAAAGCGCAAAGCAGTAGCTAGACACAAGCAAAATCGTAGACAACATTCTCGCTACAGATAAGATTCCTAAAAATTTGCTCTTCGACTTAATTACCGTGTTTAACTACCATGCTTGGTAGCATTAGTATCGGGAAGCGCAAACGCAAATAACTAGGCAGACATCCATACATAACTATTGTAGTAGTAGCACTGTTTTAGCTTTCAGTGCTACTACAAATGTATGTAATCATAGATTATTGACAGTATAGATATTTTTGTCCGATTCATAGGTTCTTGTTTGTGGAACTTATAGCTGAGTAGATATATCTTGTTTGTATATTGACAAAGTATTGTAGTTATTTGTATAACGCAATCTCTGATTCTGGATTTTCAGACAAATGTTGCGCCTTTATCATCTATTAATTGCTGCTGTCTTAGTGGCACTAATCCCAGTAGGATTAAAATATGGTTCTAATTTTATTCCGAAAAATCAGACTGAGCAAACCCCCCCTGCGGTAGAACCATCAGCAAAGCCTAAACCCGTACCGACAGAGGGTAATATTTGGCGGAATATTCTGGGTAACGCCTCAGCACCAACAGATTGGGAAGTTGCGCCTTGTGAAGGAAATGCGCCACTGTTATGTGTTTCAACTGAAGGCAAAGTTTTAGGTACAGTTGAGATTAATATCTACCCCTTGGAAAAAAATTCAGCTTTTCAAAAGCAGCTAGAAGCAGCAGGTATACCCGCCAATAGTAAAATAGATTACCAAAAACCAGAGTATCAAACCCAGCTATGGACAGCATTAAAAGCTTGGGTGACAGATTATTATACTGCGATCGCCAAAGACCGTCAGGTAACCTATGGAAAAGAAACTATTTTTTCCAGCCATCCCCCACAACTAGTAACAATTGGTAAACTTCCAGGAATCCGCTACGGATTTACGGGACTTAAACGCGAGGGTGGAGTCAAAGAGCAACATATCGGTCATGTTACCTTTGATGGTAATGCATTGTATGTGATTACCAGTGCTTTCGATCCCAGTTCAGCAACAGGTAAATTTGACAAATTAGAAGATTTGGCAATTTTTCAACCATACCTTTATGCGATCGCAGCCGATCTAAAATTACCTAAATAAAGCTGTTAGTATTTCCTCAAAAAGAGCCAACAACCTGTAATCCTACCAGCGATCCACCAGCATCATCACTGCTAATGATGGGGAATAATATTAGCCCATGTTTTTGGCTTAACTCCAATCGCGCTGTCAGATATCCCAATGCTGCGCCAGCTAAAACTTCTGTCAGGCGATGGCGATTGAGGTTTACTCGTGAATAGGCGATGAGAGACGCGCCAGAATACCAGAGAATAGCAGCATCAGGATGATAGTGACTTTGGACAGTGGCGATCGCAAATGCAGCTGTAGCATGACAACTAGGGAAACTATCTCGGGAATCGGAATCGGGGCGTTTAACACTGGTAATTTCTTTGATACCAATACAAAGTAAAGTACTTGTACCCAGGGAATCTAGCGCCCGCAGAGAATGTTGTCCGCCTTGTTTCCCATCTAGCAACAGTGGTAAGGCGACACCAGCACCTAAATAGAGTGCAGTACCCCCACCAGAAATAAACTCAGATACATCTTTATCAAAGGTATCCGCGATCGCCTTGGGAGTAAACATGATGCAGTGTAAGCCAATACAGGCAGGCAATAATGTTTTCCACCCAGATCGAAAAAAGCTATTAGTCATTTAATTTAATATTTAGTCGTTGAGAATTATTCATTACTGTTTGCAAAGAGCGATCGCCCGCTACTATAGCAATTAGATTATTTGTCAGAGAATACCAATTTGACAAAAGAATCCGACAAATTGTAGGGGCACTGGCACTGCCATGACCTCTAGAATATGAATATATTGATTTAGTCTAAGTTATGGTAATTCACAATTTTTGATAATTGGTGTGAGTAATAGATAATTAAAAACATTGCCCATTACTCATCACCAATTAACGCCAAACTTAAATTTCAGCTACAGCACGTTCAATCAGACGACGCGCTAGAGTTTGCGTCCCGGTGTGTTCGTAGTAATTGGTGGACACATCTAAAAACGCTGCTAGGTAATCCAATTTGTCATCAGAAAATTCGACAAAACTTTGCAAATGGCTCGTAACTTTCTGTGGTGTCAACCCATTGGATGCAACAAGATTGCTCATCCAACCTTTGACAGAATCAAAGCTTTCACCAATAAAGTTCAGCTTCCCGGCAGAATTATTCCCTGGAATTGCATCTCTGATATTTTGAAAAGTTGTGTTTTGTTCTAATTCTTGTGGGTTAGTTTGACTTAAGCCTGATATAGCTCTATGGATAAAGTTAGGCCCCAATGGGATTAAACCATCAACGCAGACTAAAGCTACCATTCGGATTAAAGATTCACCACTATACTCACCCAAAGATGCGACAAAATCGCCAATGCTATCGCCAGGAATACCGTTAATTTGGCAGAAAGCTACTAATTCAGCCACTAACTTTAAGGTCAAGTCAATAGTTTGAGCTTTGTCAGGTCTGGGAGTGACACTATTTAAAAAACCTAACAAAGGAATCTTTTCACCCACCTTATTGGCTAAAGCTGCTGCACCCAGGACTTTATCTGTATTATCAACAGTTTGATATAGCCACAAAGCTGTTTGGTAGCCTTGAGATTTATCATTAAAAAGATAAATCGCCCGTTCGCCAATTTGCTGAATTAAACCTTCGTCAGTTTCCCCTGTAACAGTCTTAATTGTGTTGACAAAGCCTACAGTATTATGCCATTCACCGGGGGCGACAAAATCCAGGGCGTTCAACATTTTAACAGTCAATCCGCCTGTTGGTAGTTGATCCACCAACTCAAAAATTGGTTTACTCAAAATAGTCTCCTTATTTTGGTGTAGTAAGTTTTATTTCTGGATTACAGCTTATTTGAGTTTAGCTAGACCATCAAGATTGAATTTTTCTATCCAAGTTTCTCTGTCTGCTGACGTAAATCCTGGATCTTTAGACAAAACCTTGACTTGGTACTTACCCACCAAAACCGAAGTTTGAGTGTTACCAAGTTGGACTGATGGGTAACCACCAACTTTTTTGGTACTGTTGGAGAATTTAGCCGCCGCACCAGGAATACTAGTAGTGTCGGAAATAGACAATTGGGCAAGAACTTTGCCACCTTTTTTCAAATTCGCTTCGGAAAAGCCTTTTTTCTCTTGAGTGTAGACACGTTGGTAACCATCTCCTCCATCTGGGAAGAATTTGTTTAATTTGCTACCTTGAGTCGCATCTTTAGCAACTGCTTGTCCGCTTTTTTGCCGACTGCTTTCTTGCTGTACTTGATCGAAACGTCCGGGAGTTTTTGACGAACATGCTGTAGTCAGTAGTAATACTGAAAGTAATACAGCCGCTAAAATCCTCCGCCCACGTGGGAAAGTCATATTTTGCTTCTCCTGATGCTTGAGCTTTGAGGCAATTATCAGCGCTTGTTTCGTTTTTAGCCAGAAAATTTATTTTTTGATAACTATTCGTGTGTGTTTAGAATTACAGATGACTGTTGATGGTTGACACTTCGACAAACTCAGTGCGGCGCTGTTGATGGCTGATTGGTGATTTTTAACAATTGACGACTGTAAGAGCGGGTTTACAGATATTTATCGCTGATTAACAACGATTTAAATAAACCCGCCCCTACTGGCTATTGACGATAAGCTATGACAGCATAAAACGGATCTCCCCCTGGTGCGCCTAACCATTGGAGAATAGGTGGCATGGTTGATTTATGCACAATGACTTCTGGGGTAGAAAATCCGGGGACTGAAGCAAAGTAGTTTTTCACTAGTTCGACTCTGGTTTCTTCTGAACCATCTCGCCAAGCTTGAATCGCTTTTTGATAAAACATCCGGTTAGAAAAGCTGATAATCGCTACACCACCGGGTTTGAGAATGCGGTGAATCTCTGAAAATATTGCTTCTGGATACTGAATGTATTGCACAGAAACGCAATTGAGAACCGCGTCAACATCTCCATCTGCTAAGGGTAGCTGGGGGTTATCGTTGAGATTTTGCACAAAATAATGATTTAATTGGGGATTACGTGCCAATTCTTCAGCATTTAATCCATGCCCTTCAACGTGGGAAAACTGCATTTCTGGCGGGAGGTGGGATACCCAACTACTCATCAGATCTAAGATGCGCGTGTTAGGTTTAAGTCGTTGACGATATACATCTGTTAGCTGTTTAATAAATGTTTCATCAACATGAGTCACAAATCGAGGGTAATTATAAAACAAATTGTCATTTGTGTCATCTAGCTTCAAGCGTTGATCTGGTCGCAAAATCATAACTTAAATCTTTATTTTGGAGGATTTTTTCGCCAACTGAATTAATTTCAGTTAGGATTTAAATCGAGTAATTGGTATGATGCCTTACATATTTTAAAGGCAGATTAACCATTAAATGAACTTAGCTCGCAACATTCAATTCGTACTAATTAATGTTGTACAAAACCCGAGTATTTCCGAGTATATGGCGGTCAATCTATTTATTTGTTAGATTGCCCTATGTGAGTTTGTTAGTTTGGCTGATTCCTTTAATATTGTGCAATTCTGGGCAAAATAGCCTGATGGCTCATGATGAAGGCTTTTATGCAGGGCGCGCAAGGCAAATGTTTGAATCTGGCGACTGGATCGCGCCTTGGGGAACTGCCCATCATAAAACTCCTGGCTCTTATTGGTTAATTGCGACGGCTTATCGGTTGTTGGGAGTGAGCGAATTTAGTGCCCGACTTCCCAGTGCGATCGCGGGAATTTTTTGTCTATTTACAATCTACGAAATTGCCAAAATTATATTAAGTCAAAAAGTAGCATGGCTCACAGCTATTATTTTAAGTGTGGAATTTTTATGGCTACAATCATGTCGGCTAGCCGCTCCTGATATTCCCACGATTTTATTGGTAATGCTAGGGATTTTATCTTTCCTGAAATCAGAATTATCTCCAGATAAAAGCTATTTTTGGCTGTTTATTGCTGGCTTAAGTTTTAGTTTAGGTTTTTTATTAAGAAGCTTTGTAATTTTTCTGCCAATGGTGGCTTTATTACCTTATTTAATTGGGGAACATCGCCGTCATCAGCATCTTTTTAACCCTATGTTTTATGTAGGTTTAGTTGTGGGTTCAATTCCTACATTAGTTTGGTTGGGGTTAAGCTGGTTGCGCTTTGGCAATGATAGTATTGGACAATTACTAGGGTTTGTGGTAGAGCTAGGTTCGGAAGACCGCAACCATAATGGATTTTTCTTTTATTTCTGGAATATTCCTTTAAAATCATTTCCTTGGTTTTTTTTCAGTCTTTTAGGGATGGCTGTAGTTATAAAACGTCCGATTCCTCGCTACCAGTTACTTGTAGTCGGTTTTCCTATAGTTTTATTTACTGAACTGAGCATTTTCTCTACTCGCCTTTCTCACTACGCGCTTTGTCTATATCCTTTTATAGCTTTATTAGCGGCTGTCGGTTTAGATTGGCTGGGTAAGATGTATCAGCAAGGATTTACACCTCAGACTCAGGTGAAGAAATATCTTCCCCGAAATTTGAGTTACGCTTTTGGCGTTTTCAGTATTGTCTTGCTGTGCGCAGGAATATTGGCTCTAAATTACGGCGATGCTTACCTCAAACAACGGGCAATTCCCTGTTTAATTTTAGGATTAGGCTGGTTAACAGTACCTTTGATATGGATTGCGCGTCACAGATTTGGACAAAAGTTTTTAAGCAACAATTATTGGTTAGCGAGTTGGTTAATTCCCTGTTGGCTAACTTTAGCTATGGCTGGTAATTTAGGGTTTTTAGGTGATTACAATCCAAATTTTAAGGCTTTTTTCCAACAGCCTGCGATCGCCTCTATTCTCCAGTCTCATCCGGTGTATTTTGCTCAATTTGAAGATAAAAACTCTGTATTGCTGAATTTCTACACTCCTATACCTGCTGCTAGGGTTAGGGCTATTTCTCAAGTGCCTATATTGAGCTATGCTTGGATATCTGCTGATAACCAGCAATTATCCACGCCTTATCGCGTTATTGCTACACTACAAGAGTACCAGCTGATTCAAGTCCTACCTTAAGGCGGATGGCACTCAGTTGTTGCAAACTGGAATTTAGTTAGTTAAAATAATAGTACGCACACTAAATAATTATTTGCTATGGTGTCTATATCTAAAGATTCTGAAATATTGGAGTCGTGGCAGCAAGTTCTGGCACCATACAGCATTGGCTACAGAATTAAGCTACTCTCACAGATGCTGACTCGCAAGTTTACAGAAAAGCTAGAACCTTTTGGATTGACACCCTTTCACTGGTTAGTATTGTGCTGTTTGTGGCAAGAAGATGGCTTACCGACTTCGAGTATTGGCGATAAGCTCAAACAGGTAGGCGGGACTTTAACAGGCGTATTAGATCGGATGGAAGAACGGGGTTTAGTACGTCGCGAACGAGATGCTCACGATCGCCGCATCTGGAGAATTTGGTTGACGGATGCGGGTAAGGAATTAGAAAAAGTTTTACCACCCCTGGCAGCAGAGTTGCGCGATCAAGCCATGATGGGGATTTCCACTGCCGAGCGAGAATTATTTTCTCAATTATTAAATCGAGCGATCGCGAATTTGGGTTGACGCCATAATATCTAATTACTGAAGTGAAAAACAACATGGAAAGTAACAAAATTGAGGTGACTGGAATCAGCGAACCCCTACTACAGCTGATTGACGAGCGAGTCAGACAATTTGGCGGCGACAGAGCAGCATATATCCGCGATTTAATCCAAAGAGATATATTTGGCACATCACAAGAACAAAAATACTCATTTGCACAACTGGTTACAAAGGGTACTTTTAATCCACAACAATGGGAAGCCGACATGAAATTATTAGTTCAGGGAGCAGAAAAAATACCAGTTTTACCACCAGAAGCATTTAGTCGTGAAAGCATTTATGGGAATCATGACTGATGCTATTCATGGCAGATACCAATATCCTGTTACGGTTTGTCTTACCTTCAGATCCCAATCATATTCTCGTTCGTGATGCTATCTACTCTTTACTGCAAAAGGGAGAAGAAATTTGTTACACATCACAAATTCTAGGAGAATTTTGGAATGTATGTACGCGGCCGACAACAGCCAGGAGCGGTTTGGGCTTATCAATTGAGGAGACAGATCTGCGAGCGCAAGTCATAGAGCGCTATTTTACTTTTTTACCTGATAGTGCAGCAGTTCATACACAATGGCGGCGTTTAATTGTGGACTATAGGGTATCAGGAGTTAAAGTACATGATACAAGATTGGTTGCGGCAATGTTGGTGCATGGGTTAACTCACATTTTGACATTTAATGTCAGCGATTTTGCCCGTTATTCTGAGATTACTGCTGTTCACCCCACAACCATAACACCGTAAAGCACCTCACAGAAGTAAAGACTCTTACTTAAGAGTCAGCAACAATCGCCCAATTGGGTGAAGTACTGTAAATTTTTGTTTTGCATAATAATAATACGCACACGAAGGGAACGATATATAAAAGCCAGTCAGCGAATATTACGCACACTAAATAAAATCATTCAATCATTGAGTTAGGGGAGTTAACAATTATGGGCGCTACTACTGGTAACGGATACAAAAAAAGCAGTACTTCTGTGATCGAGCCAGAACTAATTACTGATATAGAGAGTTTGGAAGCTGTTACCGCTAGTCCAGAAGCTAGTCCAAAAGCAACAGTTATAACTCCCGAAGCTCCCACAGAACAGCAGCCAGAGCTAGAAACAGAGAAAAAAGCTGAGAAAAAACGCAAAAAACCAATCGGCTTAATTTTAGCTGGCTTAGGTGTTGGCGCGATCGCGGCTGGTGGTTTTGGATATCACTATTGGCAATATGCTTCGGCTCACGAATCTACAGATAACGCTACAGTGGTGGGCAATATTCACCAAGTTGCTAGCCGCATTCCTGGAACTGTGAGCCAGGTACTAGTGAATGATAACCAGCTAGTGCAACCAGGACAGTTACTAGTAAAACTCGATCCCCAAGATTATCAAAGTAAAGTCCAGCAAGCGCAAGCGGCGCTACAAACTGCGCGCAGTCAAGCGGAAGCCGCCCAAGCAAATATTTTATTAGCTTCGCAAACCTCTACTGGTAAAACAACTCAGGCGCAGGGAGATGTCAGCAGTGCAGTAGCTGCAATATCCACAGCCCAAGCCGCAGTCAGAGAAGCACAAGCCGGGATACCCGCCGCCCAAGCGGAGGTACAACTAGCGCAAGCCGGAATACCCGCCGCCCAAGCCCAAGTCGCCCAGGCAAATGCGAATTTGGCAAAAGCCCAAACAGATTACAACCGTTACAACAGCTTATTTAAAGAAGGCGCAATTGCCCGTCAGCAACTAGATACAGCCAAAGCCGCCTATGATGTAGCTGTAGCACAGAAAAATGCGGCGGTTCAGGGAGTCGAACAAGCCCAAGCGAGGTTAGCTGCGGCGAAAGTGGGTGTAGCTAAAGCCCAATCCCAACTAGCGCAAGCACAAGAAGGTGTCACCAGCGCCCAAGCCAAACTTGCTGCATCGAAGGGCGGATTGCAACAAGCCACCGCTACCGGACAAGATACCGCAGTTAAACAAAGCCAGTACGAAGCAGCCAAAGCCGCGATCGCGCAAGCTGAAGCATCGTTAAAAGATGCGCAGTTACAGCTTTCTTACACAAATATTACCGCTCCCAGTGCCGGACGAGTAGGCAGGAAAAATGTTGAAGTTGGTAACCGGGTACAAGTCGGGACACCGCTAATGGCGATCGTTGATAACGGCTATTGGGTAGTAGCCAACTTTAAAGAAACCCAATTGAATAAAATGCAACCCGGACAGCCAGTAGAAGTCAAGCTGGATGCTTTTCCGAATCACCCGTTTACAGGTCGAGTTGATAGTATTTCACCCGCTTCTGGCGCACAATTCGCCTTATTACCGCCAGATAACGCCACTGGTAACTTTACCAAAATCGTCCAACGGATTCCTGTCAAAGTAATTTTAGACCAAAAGAGTATTCAAGGATATGACTCACGGATTACGCCAGGGATGTCTGCAGAAGTTACTGTAGAGGTTAAGTGAAGTACCTACAGTGACGCTTCGCGTACACAGTAGGCTTCCCGTCTCATTCGCCGTTGCCTCGTTAAACTCATGTTTAATTTGGTCTTACACAGCGTCTCTGGTCTTGCGACCTTTATCTCCTCAAGGGAGAACCCAGGCAGCCGCCCATCTTCCATAGGCAGTTTAATTTTTGTTCGTACAACATTCCTCGGATTTACTGCAATGGCATACCATCTAGAAATGTTCTTTCCCCGATCTCTGATGTTGCTGCGGCAAGTCTTACTACTTTGAAGTTAGCCTTTCTGTTCCATACAGTCGAGTGGGTCATCGACCAAGTTAATCTTATCAAAAAGGCGTGATTCAATCAATATTTTGCTCGTTTCGTCGTTGTGGTCTGACCGGTTTTCGCACTTGCCAAATATGGTCAGACCACACTCCTCAACTCACGCGCAATTCATCTCAACACTGACCTGGGTACGGGTACAGTGTGAGCCTTCTTGCTGTTTAAGGTAAATTATTGGTCAATAGTCCACAGTCAATAGTCCACAGTCTCAAAATTCATAATCCTGAACTATTGACCATTGACCCATGACCATTGACTCTTGTACAGACGCGATTAATCGCGTCTCTAACAACTAACCCTTAAATAATGCCTAAAATTCAGCTGCTTCTACCTGCATTAAAATCCAAAAATTACCGCTTGTTTTTTGCCGGACAAGGTATTTCTCTGATTGGGACTTGGATGACTCAACTAGCTACAATTTGGCTAGTTTATAGCTTAACAAACTCACCATTACTCTTAGGAGTTGTGGGATTTACTAGCCAAATTCCTAGTTTCTTTCTTGCTCCCTTTGGGGGTGTTTTTGTAGATCGCTTTTCGCGCTATCGTACCTTAATTTTTACCCAAGTTATGGCGATGATTCAGTCCTTAGCATTGGCGGCGCTGGCGCTAACGGGTGTGATTCAGGTATGGCATATTATTGCTTTGAGCTTATTCCAGGGATTTATTAACGCCTTAGATGCACCAGCCAGACAAGCTTTTGTACCAGAACTAGTGGAACGGCGCGAAGATTTAGCTAATGCGATCGCTATTAATTCAACTATGATTAACGGGGCGCGATTAATTGGCCCGGCGATTGGTGGTTTAATTATTGCCAGGATTGGCGCTGCTTATTGTTTTCTCATTGATGGTTTAAGCTATATTGCTGTGATTGCTGCCTTATTAGCAATGACAATTAAACCTTGGCAAATACCAGTAAATAATGGCAATCCTCTACAAAAAGTTAAAGAGGGATTTGTCTATGCTTTTAGCTTTCCACCAATCAGAGCAATTTTATTACTATCAACTTTAGTTAGCTTAATGGGATTACAAAATACTATTTTAGTGCCCATATTTGCTGAAGAAATTCTCAAAGGCGGTGCCGAAACATTAGGATTTTTGATGGCTGCTTCTGGAGTTGGCGCTTTATCAGGGGGAATTTATCTAGCTACGAGACAAACTATATTAGGCATTGGTAAATTAATTGCGATCGCACCAGCAATTCTCGGAGTTGGTTTAATAGCTTTTTCTATTTCTCGATTTTTACCGCTTTCTTTATTCACAATGTTATTTGTCGGCTTGGGAACAATTCTCCAAATTGCGGCTAGTAACACATTTTTACAAACAATCGTAGAAGAAGACAAGCGCGGTAGATTAATGAGCTTGTATACAATGTCATTTCTAGGTATGATTCCTCTAGGTAATTTATTAGGAGGTTTTTTAGCCAGTCATATTGGTGCACCTAATACCTTAATGATTGATGGCATAGCTTGTATTTTTGGCTCAATAATTTTTGGTAAGCAACTCCCGGCACTAAGGGAATTAGTGATACCTGTTTATGAGAAAAAAGGACTTTTAAAACCTGTAAATCATTCTAGATAAATACTTCAACTTCAGTAAGTTTAGCAACGCTCACCGCATTAAATTCCTAACTCCTACCGTCTAATTTAAGAGAATTCTTTCTTCGCTTCTTACCTAAAACTGGAGCAATTTTATGGCTAATACTGGCACGATCCAGCAGCATACTTCCCGCCCCCCAGAAAATATCCCTCTCAGAACTTGGATTGGTGTATTAGCCAGTATGCTTGGTGCATTCATGGCGGTTTTAGATATTCAAATTACCAACGCTTCATTACAAGAAATTCAAGCTAGTTTAGGTGCAACTTTAGAAGAAGGTTCCTGGATTTCTACAGCTTATCTAGTTGCAGAAATTGTCGTTATCCCTCTGACAGGTTGGCTTTCGCGGGTGTTTTCTTTACGACGTTATCTATTAGTTAATACAGTATTATTTATCTTTTTTTCTATCTGTTGTGCTTGGGCGTGGAATCTCAACTCTATGATTGTCTTCCGCGCTTTACAAGGGTTTACTGGTGGGGTTTTAATTCCTTCAGCCATGACAGTTGTACTCACAACTTTACCCCCCTCTAAGCAAGCAGTAGGATTAGCTGCATTTGGAATTACCGCAGTTTTCGCACCCTCTATTGGCCCCACATTAGGCGGTTGGTTAACAGAAAATTTTAGTTGGCAATATAGCTTTTATATCAATTTATTTCCCGGTATATTAATGCTGACTGGCGTATGGTATGGCATTAAACAAGATAAACTGCAATTACAACTGCTAAAACAAGGCGATTGGTGGGGAATTATTTCAATGGCGATTGGCTTAGGTTCCCTACAAGTTGTATTAGAAGAAGGTAGCCGGAAAGATTGGTTTAGTTCAGCTTTAATTGTCCGCTTAAGTGTAATAGCGGTAATTTTTATCAGTTTATTTTTAATCATAGAATTAACTCGCAAGCAACCGTTTATTAATTTAAGATTGGTGCTGAAGCGAAATTTTGGTTTAGCGAGTATTATTAATATTTCCCTGGGTGTGGGATTATATGGTTCGATTTATATTTTACCTTTATATCTCGCCCAAATTCAAAAATATAATGCTCTACAAATTGGTGAAGTGTTAATTTGGGCAGGGATTCCCCAATTATTTATTATTCCTTTTATTCCTAAATTAATGCAACGCATTGATGTGCGGTTTATGGTGGCTGTAGGAGTTTCTCTATTTGCCATCAGTGCTTTTATGAATGCAGGAATGACATCTCAAACAGGATTAGATCAATTAAGATGGTCGCAATTAGTCAGGGCGATGGGACAACCATTAATTATGGTACCTCTAACTACTATCGCTACGGCAGGATTGAATCCTAAAGAAGCGGGTTCGGCAAGCGGTTTATTTAATATGATGCGGAATATGGGAGGTTCTTTAGGGATTGCGGCGTTAGCGACTTTATTAACTAATCGAGAGCAATTTCACTCGAATCGATTAGGTGATAGCGTATCTTTATATAATCCCGAAACTCAACAGCGTATCGACCAAATGACCCAATATTTTATCAGTCGAGGCGCGGATTTGAGTACAGCGCAAAATCAGGCGATCGCATCTATATCTAATATTGTCCGTCGCGAAGCCTTTGTCATGGCTTTTAATGATTGTTTTCACTTTATTGCCATTGCTTTATTATTAAGCGGTCTGGCGATTATTTTTATTAAAAAAGTCAAGCCTACAGGTGGTGCAGCTGCCCATTAGGGACTTTCAACTAAAAAGATATACTATAACTGTGTATGCAGGGGGAAAATAAACATATCTTCTCTGAGAAATTGGGATAGTTTATTTTCTGGAAGTACATTAAATATTCAACCTCTCTCCCAAACGAAGAGAGGTTAGTCAAAAAGTCAAAATCCTGCTCATCCACTCCCATTTATTTAGACGGCATGTTGCCGATACCACTCAATAGTATTCTTTAGCCCCTGCTGAAAGCTAACCTGAGCAGTAAAATTAAAAGCTTGCTTTGCTCGTTCAGTATCCAAACAACGGCGAGGCTGTCCATTAGGTTTATCTGTTTCCCAGACAATTTCACCTGTAAATTCCATCAATTCACAAATTAAATTAATTAAATCGCGAATGGAGATTTCAGAACCTGTTCCCAAATTCATCGGTGCAGCTTCGTTGTAAAACTGAGTACCCATAACAATTCCCCTCGCCGCATCTTCAGAATAGAGAAATTCACGGGTAGGACTACCATCACCCCATACAGGAAGTTGCTTGACGCCGTTGATTTGCGCTTCGTGAACTTTGCGAATTAGCGCCGGAATCACGTGAGAACTTTTGGGGTCAAAGTTATCTTCAGGCCCGTATAAATTTACAGGTAAAAGGTAAATACCATTAAAGTTGTACTGCTGGCGATAAGCTTCCAACTGCACTAACAGCGCTTTTTTAGCGATACCATAGGGCGCATTAGTTTCTTCAGGATAACCATTCCACAGGTCATCTTCTTGAAAAGGCACAGGGGTAAATTTGGGATAAGCGCAAATAGTCCCAACACAGACGAATTTTTCTACTCCAGCTTGATAAGCCGCGTGGATGAGTTGGGTTCCCATGATCAAGTTGTCGTAGAACAACTCGGCTGGCTTTTCACGATTGAGTCCGATACCACCGACATGGGCGGCTAAGTGAATGATGATATCTTGCTGATCGACTACAAGTTGGCAATTTTCCCAGACGCGCAAATCGCGATCGCGTGATCGCGGTATGGTAATTTTTTCGCGATCGGCTCCGGCTTGACAAAGCTGATCGATTACCTGACGACCGAGGAAACCCGATCCACCAGTTACGAGAATTCGCTTATTTTTTAGTTCTAAGGCAGCCATATTTTTATCCTCAGCTTTGGGCATTAAAAGTGGAGAGCGCCTAATTGTTGGCGAACAGTCGCCATATCTTCCAATACAGAAGAACCACTACCATTGGCTGCTGTCACACCCAACGCTTGTAAATCTGCTTCCACCATTAGCGATACTAATTCCTTAAAGCTTACAGATGGTGCCCAACCTAGCTTTTGTCTGGCTTTAGTAGAATCACCAATTAATAACTCTACTTCAGCCGGACGCAGATAGCGCTCATCAAATTCTACATAGTCTTGCCAATTAAGATTCACATAACCAAAAGCTAAATCTAAAAATTCTCTGACTGAATGGGTTTCACCAGTAGAAATTACATAATCATCTGGTTGCTCTTGCTGTAACATTAACCACATGGCTTTGACATAATCCTTGGCATAACCCCAATCTCGTTTAGCGTCTAGATTACCCATGTAGAGTTTTTTCTGCTTATCTGCAACAATCTGCGCTACTGCTCTAGTAATTTTTCGGGTGACAAAAGTTTCACCACGGCGTGGGGATTCATGGTTAAAAAGAATACCATTACAAGCAAATAAAGAATAAGATTCACGATAATTTACTGTTTGCCAATGGGCATAAACTTTAGCACAAGCATAGGGGCTACGAGGATAAAAAGGCGTTGTCTCGTTTTGAGGTACGGCTTGAACTAAACCATACATTTCTGAAGAACCAGCTTGATAGAAACGTACCTGAATTCCTGTTCTTTGTTGGTAATCGCGGATTGCTTCCAGCAAACGTAGTGTACCCATCCCCACAGCATCTACGGTGTATTCTGGCGAGTCAAAGCTAACTCTGACATGGGATTGAGCACCCAAGTTATAAATTTCTATGGGCTTTACTTCTTCTAAAATTCTGCGCAGGGTTGTACCATCGGTCAAATCACCGTAGTGCAGAAACAACCTTACCCCCTCTTTATGGGGATCTTCGTAAATATGATCGATTCGGTCTGTGTTAAAGGTCGAAGTACGACGGATAATACCATGAACCTCATAACCTTGCTCTAGCAAAAACTCACTCAAATAAGAACCATCTTGACCAGTAATACCAGTAATCAATGCTCGCTTCTGTTGCGTCATGCTTAGTATTCCTTTGCGATCTTTTGATAAAAAATTGACAGTCTAACTGATACAAGCTAGCAATTAATTACTAAATTGCCTAATCGACAACTTAGTAATCTTAGCTCATACTTAAAATTTAAAGTCATTTAATATACTCTGAAAAGACAAAATTTTCAAATTTTGATGACAGTGAAATCTAAACTACAGAATTTGATGTTGACAATTGGGAAATCTTGACTAAAACTTCATATAAATTTAGCCTTTATGAAGCTTGCATAAATTTTATCGAAAACTTTAAATTTATACAGATGTCTAGATGCGATCGCACTTTCATTTCATCGCTTGTTCAGTTAGCAAGCGATAAAAAATGTCTAGTCTATCACTAGAGAGCATTGACTAGACACATGACTAAAATAGTATAAATTTTTACTCTAGGGACATTAACTGCCCCAGAGGATTTCGCTGTTGTATTCTTCAGTAAGCCCCGTTATTTTTGGGTATAATTACAACATCAATAGTTTTCAAGATAATCCACAAATCCAGCCAAAAAGTCCTAAATTTGACATAATGTAGGTCAATTTGAACTCTGCGGGGATAAGGGATATCATTACGCCCAGAAACTTGCCATAATCCGGTGATTCCGGGGCGGGTAGTTAAAACCCGGTCGATGTGACAACCGTATTTAGGCAATTCTTCCGCTACTAAGGGTCGCGGGCCGACAACGCTCATATCCCCTTTTAAGACATTCCAGAATTGCGGAAATTCATCCAAGCTAGTGATGCGTAAAAATTTCCCAATTTTGGTAATTCGCGGGTCTTGTTTCAGCTTAAAACTGCTTTCAAATTCCTGTCGCATTTGGGGGGATGTTTCCATCATTTGTACGAGCATTTCATCAGCATTACTCACCATTGTGCGAAATTTAATACAATTAAATGGCTTGTAGTTTTTACCGACCCTTTCTTGGACATAAAAAATCGGGCCTTCTGAACTCAATGCAATCAGCAAGGCCAAAATTAGGTAAACAGGGAAAAATACAATCAAAACAAACAGCGAAAACACAATATCAAACAGTCGCTTGGCAAACTCTCCGTTTAAACCTTGAAAAGACAAGCCTTTAGGTTTTAACCTAGCAGTCTTTTTTTGTTGACCGCGTTTGAAGAAAGTACGCGCAGACGCGCTAGCATCTCGTCGCAAGCCTCGCTTGCCGGAGAGGAGTGAGCTCTGGGCAGTCATCATACTCCTTAACAATCCACACCACACATAGTCCCAATCTTAAAGCTAAAACGAGGTGCTTCTGGGTTGAAATTGCCAAAAGCATACAAAAGAATTACAAAAATTTTGAATTTGACTCCAAGGATTGCTTTTGTTTGCTGCACTGCTCAACAAAATTGAGATAGCGCTGGGCAAATGCTACTGTAGAAAAGTGAGTAGCGTGCGATCGCAAATACTCCGGATTAAATGCATTTTTATACATTGCAAACTTTTCTACTGTTTCCACTAAAGCAGCCTCCGTTTGGGCTTTAAAGAAGATTCCTGTTCCTGTATCGCCACATAGGCGAATATCTCTGACAGTTTCTAATGCTCCTCCTGCACCATAGGCAATTACTGGAGTACCACAAGCTTGGGCTTCTACTAAGGCAATGCCAAAATCTTCACAAGCTGCGTACACAAATGCCTTGGCTTTTGCCATGTATTTTTTAACTACATCATCAGGTTGCCATCCTAGTATTTTGATATTAGAGTTTGCTATTTTCCGAAGATATTCCATCTGCGGGCCTGTACCAATAACTACCAACTGTTTTTGCAGTTGATTAAAAGCTTGGATAATTAGGGATACTTGCTTGTAACTGACTAACCGGGAAACTATCAGATAAAAATCTTCTTTCTCAGTGACAAAAGGCATAGCATCGACATTAACCGGGGGATAAATTACTTCTGCCTGGCGTCGATAACAGCGCCAAATTCGCCGAGCTGTATGCTGGGAATTGGCAATAAAATAGTCAACGCGATTAGCTGATAATACATCCCATTGGCGCAAGCGATGTAATAAATATCGCGTTATCCATCCAGGTAAACCACTGCCTAATTTGCTTTGTTGGAGATAATCAAAAGTTAAGTCCCAAGCATAACGCATCGGGCTATGACAATAACAAATATGTAATTGTTCGGGACTAGTAATCACTCCTTTAGCTACAGCATGAGATGAAGATAAAATCACGTCATATTGCCGTAAATCCAATTGTTCAATGGCTAACGGTAACAAAGGTAAGTATTTTTGTACACCATTGCGTGCCAAGGGAAAGCCTTGGAGAAAAGTTGTACCAATCTGACGCTGATATAAATAGCTTTCTGGATTGCTAGATTCAAAATCAATGAGTGCAAATAAGTCAGCATTTATATGATTCAGAATTTCACGTACAACTAGTTCTGAACCTCCCGTGGCTTTAGGTGTCAGCCATTCATGAACCAGAGCATATTTTAAGGGCACAGCTAACGTAAATAAATGGAAAATACAGCAATTTAAGTGATGAGGTTAACTGAAAACTTTCCCTTTTTAATTAAGAAATGGAAAGCAACCCAGGTGTTAATGAAGACGCTATTCTCCGAAAACAGGTTCCAGAGGAATGCAGCAACCTGATAACCTCAAATAGGGAGAACTAGGGATGAGGGACTAGGGACTAGGGACTAGGGAATGAGGGATGAGGGGCTAGGGAAGATAAAGCATTAATATTTTTTACACTAGCCCCTAGCCCCTAGCCTCTAGCCCCTAGCTCCTAGCCCCTAGCCTTGTCCTCTAGCCCCTTGATGAATAACAGAGATTACAGGGGAATTTATGCGCATTTTGATCATGGGTGGGACTCGGTTCATTGGCGTTTACCTAACTCAATTGCTAGTAGAACAAGGACATGAGGTGGTACTGTTCAATCGCGGTAATCGTCCTGCGCCTGCTTTACAGGGAGTAGGACAAATTATAGGCGATCGCACTGACCCGACTCAGTTAAAAGCAAAATTATCACAGGAACAGTTTGATGTCATTTTTGACAATAATGGGCGAGAACTCTCTGATACCCAACCACTAGCAGAAATTTTTCAAGGTCGGGTACAGCATTTTGTTTATATGAGTTCTGCTGGAGTATATCTTAAATCCGACCAAATGCCCCATGTAGAAGGCGATCTAGTCGATCCTAAAAGTCGCCACCGGGGTAAACATGAAACAGAAGCGTACTTAGAACAAATCGGTATTCCTTTTACCTCAATTCGCCCCACTTATATCTACGGGCCGCGTAACTATAACGATTTGGAAGCCTGGTTTTTTGATAGAATTGTCCGCGATCGCCCCATAGTCATCCCCGGTCATGGTTTACACATCACCCAACTCGGTCATGTGAAAGACTTAGCCCAAGCCATGACTCAGGTTATTGGTAATCAGCAAGCCATAGGGCAAATTTATAATATCTCAGGCGATCGCTATGTCACTTTTGATGGTTTAGCCCGCGCTTGTGCGCAAGCTGCTGGTAAATCAGTCGATGACATCAAAATAGTCCATTACGATCCAAAAAAATTTGATTTCGGTAAACGTAAAGCTTTCCCGATGCGGACACAACATTTCTTCGCATCAGTCAATAAAGCTCAGAGCGAATTAGCTTGGAAACCTGAGTATGATTTAATTTCTGGGCTAACTGACGCCTTCAATAATGATTATTTAACATCTGGTCGCGACAAAGCTGAGATTGATTTCTCAGTGGATGAAGAGATTTTACAAGTCCAGAGTTAATAGTTTAAAGTCCAAAGTCAAGAGTCAATAGTCCAGAGTCCAATGTCAAAACTATTGACCATTGACTATTGACTATTGACCATTGACTATTGACTATTGACCATTGACTATTGACCATTGACCATTGACTATTGACCATTGACTATTGACCATTGACTATTGACCATTGACCATTGACACAAAAAATATGCAAACAATTTTGGTTACCGGAGGAGCCGGATTTATTGGCGCAAATTTTATTCTCCAAGCAAGAAAGGAGCAATGGGCTAATGTAATTAATTTAGATAAATTAACTTACGCTAGTAATCTCCAAAACTTAGCAGAACTAGAAACTGACCCCAACTATCATTTTGTTCAAGGAGACATTGGTAACTTGGAGTTAATCAATTACCTTTTAGAACAGTATCAGCCAGATGCAATTATCAATTTTGCCGCCGAAAGTCATGTAGATAGGTCAATTTTGAATCCCCAGGACTTTATTCAAACTAACGTTGTCGGTACATTTCAGTTATTAGAAGCAAGTAGACTTTACTGGCAAAAATTATCATCGCCAAAGCAACAGCAATTTCGCTTTTTGCACGTGTCTACAGATGAAGTATACGGCTCACTCCAACCCCAAGACCCAGCTTTTAGAGAAGATACTCCTTACGCACCTAATAGTCCCTACGCCGCATCTAAAGCTGCATCAGACCATTTTGTCCGCGCCTATTATCACACCTACGGATTACCGACTTTAACCACCAATTGCTCAAATAATTACGGGCCGAGACAGTTTCCCGAAAAACTTATTCCTTTAACTATTCTCAACGCACTAGATCGTCAGCCATTACCTATATATGGTGATGGACAAAATATTCGCGATTGGCTTTATGTTATCGACCATTGCGAAGCTATTTATCTTGTTCTCCAACAAGGTAAAGTTGGTGAAACTTATAATATTGGCGGTCTAAACGAACAAGCTAATTTAACAGTTGTGGAAAAAATCTGTGCTATTTTAGATGACTTAGCTCCTAAATCAGATTTTCACTACTCATCTTTAATTACCTTTGTTAAAGACCGTCCAGGTCACGACCGACGATATGCAATTGATTGTAGTAAAATCCACCGAGATTTAGGCTGGGAACCTCAAGAAAATTTTGACAGTGGATTATTGAAAACAGTTCAATGGTATCTGCATAATTCTCTTTGGGTCGAACAAGTACGTTCAGGCGCATACAAAAACTGGTTAAAACAGAACTATGAAAATAGAAACTCTTAATAATTTAGGACTTACGCAGTGTCATATATTTTTCATGCTTTTTGTCAATTGTCAATAGTCCATAGTCTAAAAACCTGAATTTTGACCATTGACTTTTGACTTTTGACCACCCTTGTGAGAATTTTTGTGTTCGGTGCGTAAGTCCTATAATTTAGCCTTGATTAACATAAATCATTTGTAAATTTACCCAAATGACAAATGACAAATGACCAATGACCAATGACCAATGACTAATTACTAAATATCATGAAAGGAATTATTTTAGCAGGTGGCTCTGGTACTCGTCTTTACCCTCTAACATACGCTGTTAGTAAACAGTTAATGCCAGTGTACGATAAGCCGATGATTTACTATCCCTTATCTGTATTAATGTTGGCAGGAATTCGAGAAATATTGATTATTTCTACGCCTAATGATTTACCATTATTTGAGAAAATACTCAAAGATGGTAGTCAGTGGGGTTTACAATTTAGTTATGTCGAACAGCCTCGCCCTGAAGGATTAGCACAAGCTTTTATTTTAGGGAAAGATTTTATTGCGAACGAGCCAGTCTGCTTAATTTTAGGCGATAACATTTTTTACGGTCATGGTTTAACAGAAGTGTTATCTAGGGCTGCAAATCTTCAAGAAGGCGGATTAGTTTTTGGCTATCAAGTCAAAGACCCCAGTCAATATGGAGTAATTGAATTTGATAGCGAAGGGCGAGTAATTAGTATTGAAGAAAAACCCTTAGTTCCCAAGTCAAAGTATGCTGTTCCGGGAATCTATTTTTATGACTCTCAAGTAGTAGAAATCGCTGCTCATCTACAACCATCTGGTCGGAATGAGTTAGAAATTACTGATTTAAATACTGTATATTTACAGCAAGGAAAACTCCGCGCAGAAATTTTAGGACGAGGCTATGCTTGGTTAGATACAGGAACTCATGAATCCTTACATCAGGCGGGTAATTTCATTCAAACGCTAGAAGAAAGGCAAGGATTAAAAATAGCTTGTATTGAAGAAATTGCTTATAACCAAGGATATATTAACTCATCTCAATTGAGACAATTAGCTGAATCTATGGCAAAAAGTAGTTATGGACGTTACCTGATGTCGGTGTTAGAAAAATGAACAAAAACCTGTACATATATCACCAAATAATGGGATAAAACAGTCATATTTAAATTTAAATTCATTGACCAATTAAGTAGAAAAATTAAATCAGTAAAAATCTCAAAATTAGTGTAGATTTAATGATATACTAAGCGCGTTAAATATAAAAAATCAATTCGATTTTGTCAATATAAGGTATTCAATGCGAGTTACACCCACAGAAATTCCTGATTTATTAGTAATTGAACCCCAAGTATTTGGCGATGAACGCGGTTACTTTTACGAAAGTTATAACGAAAAAACTTGGCGAGAAAAGACAGGTATTATCGAGCATTTTGTCCAAGATAATCATTCCCGTTCTGCTAAAAATATCTTGCGTGGTTTGCACTATCAAATCCAGCAACCTCAAGGAAAACTCGTGCGGGTGGTAGTCGGAGAAGTGTTTGATGTCGCTGTAGATTTACGTAAAAGTTCCCCAACTTTTGGTCAATGGGTGGGAACAAATTTAAGTGCAGAGAATAAAAGACAATTGTGGATACCAGTAGGTTTTGCACATGGTTTTTTAGTGTTGTCTGAATATGCAGAATTTTTATATAAAACTACAAATTATTATGCACCCCAACACGAACGCACTCTTTTATGGAACGATCCAGATTTAGCGATCGCCTGGCCAATACAATCAGAACCAATCTTATCAGCTAAAGATAAAGTAGGGACAAGATTGCAAGATGCAGAGGTGTATATATGAAAATTCTCTTAACAGGTGTCACCGGACAAGTAGGTTGGGAATTACAACGTACCCTGATGACTATCGGTGAAGTTATAGCTGTAGGGCGTCATTTTAATAATCCAAATTTACAAATGGATTTAGCGCAAATAGATACTATTCGCCGCACAATTAAAGAAATCAAACCAGACTTAATTATCAACCCTGCGGCTTACACAGCAGTAGATAAAGCCGAAACCGAACCAGAATTAGCAATGACGATTAACGGAATTGCGCCAGGTGCGATCGCCGAAGCAGCTAAAGAAATAGGCGCAGCCATGATACATTATTCTACAGATTATGTATTTGATGGCAATAAAAATACTGCATACACAGAGCTAGACCAACCTAACCCCCAAAATATTTACGGTAAAACTAAACTTGCTGGGGAACAAGCGATCGCATCTGTGGGTGTACCCCATTTAATTTTACGTACCAGTTGGGTTTACAGCCTGCAGGGTAAAAACTTTTTATTAACTATGCTCAGGCTAGCGCAAGAACGAGAAGAAATTAAAGTAGTTGACGATCAAATTGGCGCACCGACTTGGAATCGGATGATTGCTGAAGCTACAGCCCAAATTGTAGCGCAAGCACCAGGGAATATCTCTGATTTTTTAGCAAATCGGGGTGGATTATATCATTTAACAGCTAGCGGTAAGACAAGTTGGTATGGATTCGCCAAAGCAATTTTTGAAATTGATGAGAAAAAGAGCGATCGCAAATTGCAAAAGTTAACTCCCATTACCACTAAAGAATACCCTACACCAGCCAGCAGACCAGCTTATTCCTTACTAGACAGCCAAAAATTATCACAAACCTTTGGCTTAATCTTACCCGATTGGCAAAGGAATTTAGAATTAGCGATCGCCGAACGCTGAGAAGCTAGCATTTATCAATTAAAAAATTTTCCATCCATGCTTATTAAAGAAATATATAGCTGACTGAATATTAATTATTGTCAGTTTTAGAGAATTATATGAGCCTTTAGCCCAATGATGGAAAATCTCTACATCAGGATAAAATACTGTTTTATATTTTTTCGCCATTCTCAAAGTTATATCTGCATCTTCAAGATACATAAATATTTTTTCATCGAAGTACCCAATTTCATCTAAATACTTCTTCCGAAAAATCATAAAGCAACCAGATAGATATAAAACATCGGTGATTTTATCGTAACCCATATCTCGCATTTCATACCAATCAAGATACCTTTTAATCATAAAATGCAATTTTTTTGGCAAAAAGCGCCTAGCAAACAAAGCAAATAATGTAGGATACCGTTTACATAAATATTGAATCTCTCCATTAGGAAAGCGGATTAAAGGTTGAATTAAACCTACATCCCGATGGTTGTCTAGATAATTTATTAATTTTGGTATGACATCTTTATCAAAGTAAACATCCGGGTTGAGTAAAATATGATAATCCGATTTTCCCGCTTTAGAGATAGCTAGATTATGCGCTTTACCAAAGCCTACATTATTACCATTATTGTAATAATAATCTACATTTAAGTTTTTAAATAAATATTCTAAATCGGAAGTAGGCGAGTTATCTACAATTAATAAATTTATCTTTAATGGAGTATTTATTATTGATAATACTGTTTCGCGAATAATTTCCGGGTTATTTTTATATAAAACTAGCGAAGCACTAATTTTCATTTCTTGTTCCATAAATTAATTTGATAATCTATTTAATTAAATAAGTCGGACAAAATGAACACGACTATATATAAGAATATAAATAAGCTTAAAACTCTTACCAATTAAAACTGACAAATGACAGCCTTTACCACCGATCTTTAATTACATATCACTAATTAATATATTCTTGATACTCATTTTCTTTACTATATTTTAAACCCATGACTTTATATATCATGCTCAAAATAATCATAACAAATAGCACCCCCACGAGCATAAACTGAAATTGTGCTATATCAATTACGACTAAAGGTGAGAACATAAAAAATAATGAAAAAATGGCAATTCGCCAAAAAGGTGGGATATTTTTAATTTGCATCATTCTCAAAGAAAATAGTCTAGACCAACTCACAAATATACCCACAAAAAAACAAAATAACATCGCCAACAAGAAATTACCATTGAGTATTACCAAAGATAATATAGGTAAATGTGGATTTGGCCCGTAACCTAAGACTTCCGCTTGGTTATTAGCCATTGCAAACAGTTCAGAACCAATCGGCCATTCGTATCCGCGAATACCTATAATACTTATAAACGGATGCAATAAATAAGTAATAAAATTATATTCTCCAAATAATTTCGTATAATCACCAGCCACAAAACTGTAATAGTAAATATCTCCGCTTGAAAACAGCCTATCTAACAGCAGTATCCAAGCATCATAAAAACCTTCACCCCGCCAGAACATTATCAATGTAATAGGACTAACTATTAATATACTCAACAATAATATATATTTAATTTTCAGCTTTTTCAGTAAACCTTTTTTTCCATTAATAATAGTATTCAACATAAAAAAGGTAGTTATATATTGAATTAAAAAGCCTTTAGAGCCAGAAAAGAAACCGCAGATTACATTGAGTAAAATAATTATCCCCACCCTTGGCGTTTTCTTAACCAAATAGTGACCAATTGCATAGGGAACAAATATCGTTTGCGATCCAGTTAACACGATATTTATCCATCTAAAAGCTTTAGCAAAAACTATCCTATCGTCTGATGCTCCGCCTTGTAATAACAAAATAACTGCGAAGAATGCTGAAATAATAAATAAAATTATGCCTATAGTTAATATATTATTTTTACCTAAATTATCAATAATAAAGACTTTTTTAATTAAATTATCTTGATGCTGGCTTTGATTAAAATAAAACCTAAACTTATTCTGCCAGAATATAGAACTTAAATAAATTCCTAAATAAAATGATAAATATAATACTATTATTTGTAATAAATTGTTGAAATCCACCAACTCTAAAAGATAAAAAATAAATAATAAAGAGGTTGATAAGGCGACATTGACATTTACAGTAGCTAAAACATCTAACTCTGTTGTCATCAACTTTGAACTTAAAAACCGAACGACAATAAAAGTTATTGTCATACATATCAGATAAGGCAAAATATATTCATTGACGAACTCAATCATTTCCAAATCCTGTTTAAACTATTAGTAAATATTCTTGTTGTGCTGAGAGTAATTTTTTTTGCTAAAAACCTTAATATCGTTAAAAAGTTATAAACTGTTGACTCTGGGAGAGGTAAATACTTATTTCTAATTTTAATTTCTTCTAAATATCCTGACCAATAACACAACCCAGACAAGCCATCAGGAGAGCAGATTGTGACTAATTCATCTACTTGTAAGTAAGTTATTTTTTCTACAAAAAGTTTTAAATTTAATTCGTAATCAGAAGATATTTTAAATTCAGAATTATAACTAAAATCGCTAAATAATTCTTTTTTATAAAAAGCAGCTTGATGATGTACAGTATTTTTCAATTTTAATAAATTGCTAAATTTGCTATTAATTTGTTTATTATTGAGATACTTAACATTAGCTGCGATCGCATCAATATTAGTTTTGTTTATTTGCTGTGCTTGATTAACTTGTGAAAAAACATTATTAATCACATCATTATCAGCTAAAATATCATCAGAACCCAAAAACAATAGCCAATCTCCACTAGCAAGAGATATAGCTTTATTCATAGCATCATATACACCTTTATCTGGCTCGCTTAACCAATAATCAATTTTATCTTGATACTGACAAACAATATCGAGAGTCCTGTCTTGAGAAGCGCCATCAATAATAATATACTCTATATTCAAATAAGATTGATTAACAACAGAAATAATCGTCTCTTCTAAGGATTTTTCTCCATTAAAAACCACAGTCACTATTGATAATAAAGGTAAATTATTGTCACTATTCTTAAATATATTTCTTGTTCTTAAGCCACCTTCTCTTAGATATATATCAGTGTTTCTTGGCAAGCAATTATTGACATTATCCATAATTATTTATACTCACACACCATACGAAAATACCCTTCTCTCTCCATATCTTATTACAACACTTTATTGGTTAGTCGCAAATTCTCTGCGTACCTCCGCGCTTACCTTTGCAAACCTACCCTGCGGGAAGGCGAAGCGCCTATGCGTTTAAATTTCCACCCTCAATAATCCACGATATTTAATTCCATAACTCCCCTAAACTAAAGAGCGATAGATCATACTTGTTTTCTCCGCGCAATCTTCCCAAGAGAAACACTTGATTCTTTCTTTACCTTTTAACACAAGTTCTTGCACTCTAACTTCAGAAAACAGCACCTTTTCTAAAGCTGCGACAATACTATCAACTTCATAAGGATCAAAATATTCACCAGCATCTGACACTACTTCAGGAATCGAACTAGAATTACTACAAACCACCGGACAATTAAAAGACATTGCCTCTAATGGCGGAATTCCAAAACCCTCATACAGTGAAGGATAAACAAATGCAGATGCATGGGTATAAAGATTTGCTAAAGTTGCATCATTACCAGAAAGATAAATAATTTTACGTTCATCAAGTTCTAACTCTTTGATTATCGATATTTCGGAACTAGAAAAAGGTCGAGAACCACAACATACTAAATAAAAATTATCGTTAATATTTTTACTAGTTGCATAGCCTTCTAGTAGCCTCGTAAAATTTTTATATATTGCTCGTTCCCCCACATAGAGAATATAGGGAGAACTTACTAGCGGTGATTGAGTCATATTGAGACTATTTTGTAAAGCGTAACCTAGATAAATTGTAGCTACTTTATCTGGGTTAACATCTACGAGATTTAATAAATCTTGTCTCGTATTTTCGGAAATACAAATTACGCGATCGGCGCGTTTAATTGCTGAAGCTTTAACTTGAGCAAAGCCTCTATTTCTTGCAGGCATTAAATGACTAAATTTTTCATGGATCATATCATAAACTGTAATAACTGTTTTGCAGTCTTTAGGTACAACATTTCTCTGAGAATAGTAAGTTTCATGCACAATATCCGGCTTGTTTTGCTTTAACCATATTTGCGAAATTTCGGCATCAATCAATCCGATAATTTTTGCAGACTTAGGAATAAAAGGTATTTGCCAACCTTTGACTAAATCAGAATTGCATTGTTCTAAATACTTATTGACATACAAACCAGCCAAAATATTGACTTCAAAATCATCATAATTAAATATACGAGTAGCAATTTCATATATGTAGCGGGAAATCCCACCATATTTTGTCCAAGAGAATGCTTGATAATCGTAAACTAGTTTCATTTTCTAAATGACCTCATATAATCAACCTTAACTAACCACAGCCTCATAAAATTTTTGCCCAAAAACATTAACATTAAATTCTCTAACTATGCGCTGCTTATTTTCACTGATAAAAGCTAAATTGTCAGCTTGCATTACTTTTAAAATAGTTTCCACCAAGTCAGCACTGTTACCACAATTAAAAAGCCATTCTTTGGGCAACACTTCTGCCATACCATCTACATTGGAAGCTACGATAGGAATACTATAGTACATAGCTTCTAACATAACTAAAGGCAATCCCTCATACCAAGAAGGAATTACTAACATATCTATCGCTGAATAAAGATAAGATAAATCACTATCCCAAGGGATAAATTTAACAATATCACTCATATTATTTAAGTCAACAATTTGCCTAATTGCTGCTTCATCTGGGCCATCTCCCACAATATAGAGCTTAATATTTTTGAATTTATGCCGATAATCTGAAAATGTTTGCACTAAAAAATCATGAGCTTTATGTACAAATTGGATTCTACCTACTATCGCGAATATATAATCATCTTCTGACATACCATAATGGCGACGAGCAGATTTTTTATCTTGAATTTTTAATGAATTAATTTCCGGCCCGTAGTAAACAACAGCAATATCTGAATTGGGTTGACATAAATGAAGTTTATATTTTGCATTAATACTAGTAGTTATAAATTTATCTGGTAGGCTATAAATATATTTATTAATATCTTTACGGATACTTGCTTTAATACCTTTTCCAGATATGATTGTTGCCATTGGGATAAAGCTCAAAGTTTTTATTCCGGCTTTTTTTGCAGCAATTAACCCAGGTGCTGATATTTCGACATTACCTTGAACAACTAATACAATATCTGGGTTTATACCTTGAATCAGCTTTTGAAGATGATTAATTTTAGATACCCAAGTAAATAGTTCTAAACTTTGATATTTAATGGGAGTTGAGTAAGGTATAGTGTACAGATTAATCTGTCTTTTACCTTGATTCAGATTAATTAAGCGCTCTTGCAGCCTGGTATTACCTTTATAAAAAATAAAGCTGAGATTGATATCTGTATTTTCCAGTAAATATTTGGCTGCATCAACGGCAGTTACTTGATGTCCCCCAAATGTATAAACATCATCATAAAAGAGTATATGGTTCATCATTAAATCTTTTGCAGCACAACACAAAAACTAGCAGCAAATAAAGATGGTTGTTTTCTAGCTAAATTATTCATCAATTGATGCAAGCCGAGCCTATTAAAATATTTAGCTAGGGGAACTGTAGGTAATAGGGAACATCGGTTATCAATTACTTCAAAACCAGATTTTTCTATTAATCTTCTATATCCAGAAAAGGTAAAAAAGCGTATGTGAGGATTATTCCAGTCATCACTATCAGGAAAGAAATTATGAACATCTAAGCCAGAACCCATCAATATCTTTAAGCGACCTCTCCATGTAAAGTGATTTGGTACATTGATAATGGCTTTACCATCTTGCTTAAGAATTCTATGGATTTCGAGCATTAAATTCAAAGGATTAACCAAATGTTCAAGAACATCAAGACATAAAATCCAATCTTGAGATGCATTAGCAAGATTTACTAGTGGCTGCTCTAAATCGGACTGAGTCACATCTAAGCCTAATGAATTAGCTACCCTAACAACATCAGGTAAACCTTCAATTCCTTTGACCGAATTATCTGCTTGAAAGATTGATAAATTTTGCCCTAAACCGCATCCTACTTCTAAAATATTACATTTTTGAATATGGAATTTTTCTTTGATACGGAGTAATTCATTGATAATATGACCTCGGTCGCTTTTATCTCTTTCTAATAATTCCAGACTATAATTTATATTGGTAATATCTGTGTTCATATCAAATAAAAAATAAAATGCAAATTCCTAATTTTTTCTAGCTAACATTGTATAGTTACTAGGAGATAATTCCGTATGATCAATTTTATCCATGAATTGCCCAATTAAATTAAATATTACCCATAAAGGGATAAACCATCTACTACGTAGTTGAAGATTGATAGCTAAAAATACTTGGGCCCAGCTACCTCCATCTGCTTTCATCTCCCAGCTAACAAAACCCGCCTGTTTTAGCAGATTTTCAAATCCATACTTGGTGAATCGGTGGTAATCAAAAGGTTCCTCATGTAATGGCCAATAAAACGGGCCTGTTAATATTAAAAAACCTCCTGGCTTTAAAACTCTATAACATTCACAAATCATCGCTTTTGGATCGGTAACATGTTCAATTACTTGGGTAGTGAAGACAATATCAACAGTAGCTGTTTCTAGAGGAATATTTGTTGCATCTCCCAGAATATCTGGTGAAGAATTTTCTCTAGTACAATCAAGCCCTTTATAATTACATTCTATAAATAAATCTGCATAAGGTTTATGTCCACAACCAACATCTAAAACAAAGGGTGGATGATGAGCAGTTTCTCTGATAGCTTCAGATACAGCCCATTCAATATTTGACCATAAATATAAATTAGTCAAATAAAACTGATGCCAAATTTTTAGTTCTCTCTTTTTTAATCTATCTTGATTCATATTTTTAGCCTTAATAATTTGCGAATATCTTTTTCTGAAAGATAAGAAATTAACACAATTGGTATTAGTAAAAATAAATTGATATAACTATCTTTCAGGCTGACTTCTAAGATGAAATGTGAAAAATATAGTAAGACTGATAATATACCTGCAATGAGCAAGCTAGAACGTTGAAAAATGATTCTATTTACTTCCAAGCCTAATTTTTGACTATCTTCACCTGTAAATATTAATAATATCCATAATCCTGGCCAAACTGCTAACGAGTAACTCCATGCTAAACCTGTAGGCCCTAAAAGACTCAGCAATAAAGCAGCACCTATAATTTCTACAAGAGTCCAAATAATTGTGGCTTGTGCAAATTTACGCCCACCCTGATGCACCATAAGTAAAGATCCTATAGGTGTTGTTGCTAAACCAGGTATCATTCTTAAAAAGAGTAGGGGTAAAAAAGTTATTGCAGTTGTCCATTTATCTTGAAATAAAGACTGGTTAATACTGGGAATAACTAGCAAAATTACAGATAATAAAGGAGCAGTAAATATAGTTAATAGTTTGACTTGATATAAACACCATTGCCAGCGTTGTTCAAAACTGCTGGCTTGAGCAAACATGGGAATAGATATTCTGGCTGAGATTTGCACAAAAATTTGGGAAGCTATCAAACATATCTGTAATCCCCAAGCATAGTAGCCAACCCAATCTTTGCCGAACATTGTACCTACTAATAAAATATGTAAGTTATCGCGTAGCAAAGAAAAACAGGTAGCAATTTGTAACCAACCTCCTTCTGACAATAAATAAAATATTGCTTTAATTTCTTGCCAAGAAGGTATACAAAAATAAGGTTTGTAAAATAAATTTATGCCAATTACTCGGAATAAACGTCCTAAAACAACTGCCCAAATAAAGGAATAAATTCCTGTGTGAAAGACTAAAATGAAGATTGCTGGTAAACTTCTTTCAATTATAGTCCCAAATGATTCTATACCGGCAATTTTAGCATAATCTAATCTACGTTCTAGTGAAGCAGTAGGAATAGCAATCCAAGGATATGAAAGCCAATAAGCGCTGCTAAAAAGAGCTAAGAAATTATAGTCTTGAATTGTAGCTGGAAAGTAATTATATATAATTAATCCTATTATCAAAATAATCAGATTTACCAGTAAGGAGGAACCGATCATTAAGAATAAAAGTGAACCTTCTTCCTTATTATTGAGATTAATTGGTGATTTGATAATAGTGTTTTTCAAACCTCCATCGAGTACTAAATTACCAAAGGTGGCAATTCCTAACCCGATAGAGTAAAGTCCAAATTCAGCAGGTATTAATGATTTAGAGTAAACAATATAAGATAAACCTATTACTAAAAAAGTTATAAGGTTTGAGGCAAAAAGTCCTATAACACCTCGACGTATCTGGTTAGAAAATAAGTTTTGTTTCATGCAAATTATTAGCTTTCATTAGATAAATATTCCTGAACTTGTGTAACATAAAATCTTCAGATAAGAATAATTTGTTGTCATAATTAAATAATTCTAGATAGGAATTACTCTGAAGATAGAATACATAAATTATGCAGGCAAATTTTTAATTAATGTTCAGTAATGTTTTGAAATTTAGGGTTTTTTAAGCCAATCATAGCAAACTAGTATAGTAATTATTACTGAATAATCATTACTATACTAGTTTGGAGAATATTAAGTTGAAATTGTTGGAATTATTACATGCAAGTTGTTTATGGAATCTGAATATTAGGCATTTTTGCATCTACTTTACCATTTTTTGAATGCCCATTTTGGCTGTGATTTTCTTTAAAGTAAGATTCATGATAACTATTGTTGGCAGTAACACCATTCACCACAATTCCTAAAACTCGTTGACTGGACTGTGCTAGTAGCTTCCTGGTCGCATTAGCCGCAGTAGAATCTACTAATCCAGGACGTACAACCAGCAATATTCCATCTGCTAACTTGCCTAATATTTGTGCATCAGCTACTGCACTTAAGGGTGGAGCGTCAATAATGACAAAGTCATAATCATTGCTAGCCTGATGAAGCAATGCTGCTATGCGTGGTGAATTTAGTAGTGCTACAGGATTTGGTGGAATGATTCCAGAGGTGAGTAAATCTAAATTGATTAAAACTTCTTTGCTGGTACTTTGTAAGTCAGCTTGACCTACGAGGATATTACTTAAACCCATGAGGTGCGATTGCTGCCAAATTTTGTGCTGACGGGAGCGACGCATATCTGCATCGAGCAAAAGTACTTTCTTTCCTAGTTGTGCTGTAGCTGTTGCTAAGTTAGCTGCAATGAAAGATTTACCTTCACCAGGAACCGCGCTGCTGACAACAATTACTTTGAGTTTTTGCTCGCAAATGCTAAAACCCAGGTTGGTTTGAAACATCTCAAAGGCTACAGCAGCAGGGGAGTATGGGTTGTGAAGTACTGGTAATGCAGCTGTTCTCTCATCATGATTTCCCTTAGCTGTTTCAACCTTGGGTATAATTCCCAATAAAGGATAGTCTAAAAGATCCTGAGCTTGCTCTACAGTCTTGAGGGAACTGTCCATTGCTTCTAGTAAAATTGCTACGCCAATGCCTAGCAAAATTCCTAAAGCTCCGCCTAATGCTAAGTTTATGGCAATTATGGGAGAGATGGGCTTGTCAGGAACTAAAGCTTCAGAAAGAACTCGCGCATTACCAACTTTCTGGTTCTCTATAATTTCAGATTCTTGTAACTGCTTTGATACTTGTTCGTAAGTAATTCGCGCTACCTTTAATTGTCGCTCTAGTTGTAGTTGTTGTTGTTCTAAGGCAGGTAATATATCTAAGCGCCTTTTGTTTAATAAGTACGCTCTTTGTAATTCCATGACTCGGTTGGCTAAGGCTAAACGTTCTACCTCTGCTTTAACTAAATCTTGGCTTAAGTTTTGTTTGAGATCTCCTATCTGCAAGTTTTGCTCGGGTACGTCTGCTGATGTCCCGATAGTTTGAGAGACTCTTCCTTCTAGTTGACTTCTTAAAGCTTGTGCTTTCTGCTCTAAATTGATAATTGTTGGGTTGTCGTTGGTATATCTGGTTTTGGCGACTGCTAAATCATCTTCGGCTTTTTGATATTCTTTGAGGACTGATTGTATGCCGGGAGATTGGCTTAATGTGGTCAATTCTACGGCTTGCTTTGTACTCAATGCCATTTGGTCTTGCAAACCAACAGACCATGTTTTCGCAGCTACTAATTGTCCTTGGGTACTAATAATTTCTTGACTGAGTTGATTTAGTCCTTCTACCCCTACTTTTGCTTCTTCGTCTAGAGCTACTACCCGGTTTTTTTCTTTAAACCGACGCAAGGCCATTTCTGCGCGTAAGACTCTGTTTTCGACTTCGGGTAATTGTTTGCTTAAGAATTCTCTTAAGGATCTAGCTTCGGTACGGTTGTTGCTAATATTACTCTCTATGTAAGATTTCATCAGAAAATTGACAACATCTGCTGATTCTTGGGGATTTTTGCTGCGATAGCTAATTTGCATGACATCCGTACCTCGGATGGTCTTCAGCTTGAGATTTTTGAGAAAATCTTCGATGGAGAGGGGTTGGCCTTTTTTATCTTTTAATTTGAGGGTGGTAATAGTTTTTTGAATAATCGGATATGAGCGAATAACTTCAGCTTCTGTATCTACTGGGTTACTGAAGCTAGTGAGTCCGCGTAGTTCTCCGGCTTTGGCGGCGATATCCGAGAAAGAGGAAATACCATTTTGCTTATTAAAAATTAACTTGGCTGGTGATTCGTAAGCTGGTTTTTGCAGGAACGTTAATAATGCTGCTAGCCCAAACACGGAGCCAGTTACAAATGAGGTTAATAGCCAACGCCTTTTGAGAATTAGCCAGTATTGTTGGAAATCAATGGAATCACGGTCTTCTTGCTTAGTAGGCATAAAATAATATACTAAAAAACCACAAACTATTTGGGCTGGCGCTACTTTATTTCCCAACTTGCCAACATAATTATTACCTCAACAAAAGCAACTGATGATAAGTTTTGTTGCGGCATTGATTAAGAAATACTCTGAGAATTCCCTGATTCTTAAAACGTATGGATAATTTTATACTAATTTTTTGGCTTTATTTATTTAAGTTACCACTTTTGACAAAATTAATAGTTTTTATAAAAAAAAATTATCAAGATTAATTTTGCTTACAAACAAAACTTATTGATTACTGGGATATATTTTTAACATTGTCTGGAATCAATTATTGTCGATACTGAGTCTACAGAGATGGTAGTCAATTTTTTGCTGACTGGATTCGGGTTTTACCTCTGCTATGTAGCATTGACTATGTTCTGGTAAAAATAATCTGCTAACCGATTACATGATATATAAAATACTTGTAATCAAAATAACTTTAGTTGTGTGAATTTTTTTGTGGTAAAAAGGACTTGTTGCGATCGCGTAAACACTGACTATTCTTTGAAACTAAAAATCGGCTACCTAACTTTGCCTGATTTACAAAACAAGAGTTAACAACTTTATATATATAATTTAACGCGAAAATTACTTGATTAAAAGATCGGAGAGTGCAAAAAATCTACTACCTAGAGATTGTTTACTGGAAAATTTAAGAGTAGTATAAAATACTTATGTTCAATATACCATTTCATTGTTACAGGGGAAGCATTCAGGTTCACAAAATTCCACGCTTCATGCCTGTATTACTTTTGGTAGGAGATGTTTTTGGCTTATTTCTCTGTTTACAAATTTCATTTTGGTTACGCTTGGGACAACCTGTTGGTTTTGATACAGAAGCTTCTGGATTTATACTACTAGTTTTGGCGGGACTGTATTTAGCTGATACTTATCATCCGGATACACAAATCGCAGGTTTGCGTGCTCCAGCGCGGATTGTGATTAGCAATTCTATTATTGCTTGTATCGCTTCTTCGCTAATTTACTTATCTGGAACTTGGGGACAGTATCCTTTTCTAGGGCGAGCAATTTTGCCTGTGAGTTTGGGGATATTTACCATCTGGGCTGTAATTTCTAGGTTACTGGCTGTAAGGTGGTTGCGATCGCACGCCGAACAAAGTTTGTGGTTAATGCTGGGTGCTGGCGATAGCGGGATCAAATTTGCGCAAATGTTCTTAGAACAAAACCCACTGGGACGTTTGGTAGTTCTGGCTGAAACTAGTCAAGAGATCGCTAACTTGGCAAAAACCTCATCTAATTTAAGGTATGGCGGTAGTATTCAAGATTTACCAGCTTTGAGTCAGAATCATTGGTCAGGGGTGGTAGTCGCCAAGCAAATAGATTTTTCTGAGATCCAGTTGCAGCAGTTAATGCAATTAAGACTGCAAGGTGTCCCTATTTATCGATTACCAGATATTTGCGAGACATTATGGTATAAACTGCCTTCTTGCCTACTAGAAGACAGTTGGTGGGCTTTTAGTAGTGGTTTTAACTTAGTCTCTAGCGGTATTAGTTTGAAGTTGAAACGCTTGGTAGACTTGATATTGGCAGGGCTGTTATTAATACTTTTATTTCCACTGATGTTATTGGCAATGGTGGCGATTAAGTTAGATAGTCCTGGTTCTGTGTTCTACAGCCAAGTACGTACAGGGCTTTATGGTAAGCCATTTAGGGTTTACAAATTTCGCTCGATGTATAAGGATGCAGAAAAATTGGGGGCACAATGGGCTAGTCAACGCGATCCGCGCATTACTAGAGTTGGGTACTTGCTGCGAGTGCTGCGCATTGATGAATTACCACAGATTTTTAATGTGATTCGGGGTGATATGAGTCTGATAGGCCCCAGGCCAGAAAGACCTGAGTTTGATGTCAAGCTGAAAGAATCGATTCCTTACTACGAACTGCGTTATTTAGTGAAACCAGGTATTACAGGTTGGGCCCAGGTATTGTATCCCTATGGTGCTTCAGTGGAGGATGCTTCGGAAAAGCTAGCTTACGACCTTTACTATATTAAGAATTATTCTCTGTGGTTAGATATTGCGATCGCATTTAAAACTATCCGCGTGGTTTTGTTGGGTAAAGGGAGATAAAAATAGTAAGTGGGCATTGGGCATTGGGCATGGGGCATTGATGTTGTGTGATGTAGAATTGGGGACTAATCGGCTGATGCGGGTGCTGGTAAGAGATAAATTGCCCCAGAGATTAATGTCAGAATTACAGAAACCCAAAAAGCTATTAAGGCTGGGAATTGCCAATCGGGTGATAAGGGTGCAATTAAAAGTGCGATCGCTATAATTTGACTGACGGTTTTGAGTTTACCCCAAATATTCGCTCCGGTAATTTGAGTTTGATTGACGCGCCAACCTGCGATCGCTAATTCTCGCGCTAAAATTAGAAACACTCCCCAAGCGGGGACTCTATTTAATTCAATCAACACCATCAACGGTGCAAGCACGAGAAATTTATCGACTAAAGGGTCAAGAAACTTACCTAAATCGCTAATTTGGTTGAGTTTGCGTGCTAAATAGCCGTCTAACCAATCAGTTAATGCTGCGACTAAAAATATTGCTAAACATATCCATTTTGCTTGAGGTGTAGGGTTGTATAAGCCATAAAGCAAAAATGGTATTCCTAATAAGCGCGAAAAGGTAATCCAGTTAGGTAGAGTCATAGAGGGGGTAGGGAAGGGGGACAAGGAGGACAAGGGGGACAAAGAATTTTAGATTTTAGATTTTAGATTTTAGATTCAAACCCAATCCAAAATCGCAAATCCAAAATCTAAAATTGAATTGCCCAATGCCCATCATTCAAATACTACTGTGCGATTGCCATAGACTAATACGCGATTTTGTAAATGCGATCGCACTGCTCTGGCTAGTACAATTCTTTCTAAATCTTTGCCTTTTCTAATTAAATCTTCTACTGTATCTCGGTGGCTAACTCGCACTACATCCTGTTCAATAATTGGCCCGGCATCTAAATCTGTAGTTGCATAATGGGCGGTAGCACCGATAATTTTCACGCCACGTTCAAAAGCGCGGTGGTAGGGATTTGCGCCAATAAATGCAGGTAAAAATGAATGATGAATATTAATAATTTGCGGGAATTTAGTAATAAAATCTTCGCTGACAATTTGCATATATTTTGCCAATACAACTAAATCAATGTTGTATTGTTGCAGTAATTCTAATTGCTGAATTTCCTGTTCGGCTTTGTTTTCTTTGGTGATGGAAATATAGTGATAATTAATGCCAAATTGCTCGGCTATTGGTTTTAAAGAATTATGATTACTAATAATTAAAGGAATTTCCGCGATAAATTCTTTGGCGCGGTGTCGCCAAATTAAATCAAATAAACAATGGTCTTGACGACTTACCCAAATAGCAATTCGGGGTATGGTATCAGAAAAATGTAGTTCCCATTTAGCGCCTAGAGGTTGAGCGATCGCATTAAATGCCGGGCCGATTAAATCTCGTGGTAAATTAAACCCTGCTAATTGCCATTCAATCCGGGTGAGAAACAATCCAGCCGCAAAATCTGTATGCTGATCGGCATGGATAATATTGCCACCATTCGAGTAGATAAAATTAGCAATTTTCGCCACCAATCCCTGTTGATCGGGACAAGAAATCAGCAATGTGGCTGTTGGATTAGTCATTTGTTAGTTGTCAGTTGTTAAAAAGCTAAGAGTCAACAGTCAACAGTCAACAGTCAACAGTCAACAGTCAACAGTCAACAGTCAACAGTCAACAGTCAACAGTCAACATCATTTACTTACCAGTTGGAGTTGGAGTTGGAGTTGGGGTTGGTTGTTCGCTATTATTTTTGGGTTGTTGCCATTCTGATAATTCGCGATTTACGGCATTTTCAAAGTCTTTAGATACCAATAGCACATCTATATTACCATCGGGTTTGACTGTTGGATTAGCTTGGACGTATAAAGAACTACCGTTAGGGTTAAGTTTTCCTAACAATAATTGCTGGCTTTGTTGATTTTTTAGCTGGATGTTAATTGTGGCTTGGGGTTGATCTAGACCGAATTCTGCTTTTTGATTGGGTGGAATTGAGAAAGTGCGATCGCTTTTTCCCTTAACTAACAAATCCATCAAGTAAGAAACAATAGCATCATTCGCCGGTTCTGACACTGGCGATTTCAGTAACCACTTCGGCTGGTTTCCTTGGGGATTGCGTTCTAAAGACAAACTCAGCTTTTGAGTTGTCACCGTCAAAGATTGCACATCATCCGCAGTAAAAGAGAAAATTTGCTGCTGTTTCTCCTTCACTTCTTCGCGCTGACTTCCCCCGCGAATCTCATAAAAGTAAACAAACGTGCCCAAACCCAGCGCCAGCAATAGCAATATTAAAGTCGTTCGCGAAAATTTCATTTTTCGTCAATAGTCAGTTGTCAGTTGTCAGTTGTCAGTTGTCAGTTGCTATTTGTCATTCGTCGCCCTTCCCTTGTCCTCCTTGTCCCCCTTGTCCCCCTTCCCTTATCCCCTACCTCCTGCGCCACCACATCACCGCCGCGCCTACCAAACCAAACAGGGGTAAAAGTAGCAGCGATGATAAAGCTAAAACACTAGCTTGGGCGGCGTTGATGTTTAAGCGGCGGTTTTTGGCTTCTTTGGGACGAATGGATAAGGGTTGTTTATCTTCTTGCTGACTTAGCCAAGTGACTGAATTTAAGAAGACATCACCGTTAAGTTGTTGTTGAAATAAGCCATCTTTGGCAAATTCCGAATTACCAAATACTACTAATCTGGATTCCGTCGCCGTTGTTTCTGGTTGCTTGTCGGTTGGCGGTGCAGAATTAGCGGGACTGGGTGAAATTGTCGGACTGGGACTAGCTTGATTAGCGGTGGTTGGTGATGGTAATGCAGTCGGTGAAGGTGTTGGAGTGGGTTTTGCTTGTCCTGTTGGAATAGGGGATGGTGATGGTGATGGTGTTGCTTTTCCTTGGGTTGTGGGCGATGGTAAGGGTGATGGTGTGGGACTAGGTTGGGTTTGAGTCGGAGATGGGGCGGAAATTTTCTTTTTCAAGGCTACGCCTAAAGTTAACGGCCCTTTTAAATCTTTATCGGCGTTAAACTCTAATTTTTCACTTTTCAGGTCACTTTCTGCCCAACTGTCAGGATAAGGTTTAGTTCGCAGTAAAGGTGTAGATTCAATTCCCGGTACTGGCGTGACTTCTATCGGTCTTGCTAACTGATAAAAAGAAATACCATTGGCGAAATCTTTGGTAATTGGATGTTGTCCGTAGTCGGTAACGATGGAAACTGCGGGGCCAATTTCGGAATTTCTTTTTGATAAATCCACCGCTAACCGATTATCTACACGTACACCCCAATCTTTGAGTAAGTTATCTAGTTTGGGTTCTGTACCTAAGTCAATCATGAGCATTAAATTACCGCCACGATTGAGGTAATCTTGCAAAGCTTTGACTTCACTATCAAATAATCCACGTTTCGGCCCGGCGACGACTACAGCCGTTGCATCATCGGGAACTTTTGGCTGTTCGGTTAAATTTAAAGGTGCAGTTGTGAAATTTTTATCAGTTAATTCCTGAACTGCTTGGGAAATAGAATCTTGTGCTGCTGCTAGTTGATGTTCGCCATGACCTTGGAGAAAATAAACTTTAGCGGCGTTAGCGGTAGTAATTTGTTGCAAGCGATTAGTTAATCTGATTTCTGAGAGTCTGTCTCTATCAGAAACTGCCTGGACTAACTGTCTTTTACCTTGATATTCTAAATAAATTTCCCCGTTATCTTTATCTTGATAACCAAATTGTCTAGCTAATCCTGGTCTCGCATCGGGATCAACATATTCATATTGAAACTTAGAATTTTGTCGCCGATAATTATCTAATAAATCTCTGTCTTGGGGATTTTGGCTTTTATCAAAAATCCAAACTTTTACAGGCTGTGTCAGCTTATCTACTAATTCCCGCGACTGGGGCGCTAAGGTAAATAATTGGGTTTCTGTAAAATCGGCGCGATAGTGGTAGCGAGTACCTAAAAAGTTGATCAATCCCAAAATTACTAATAATGCAATTGTGGCGACTAAAGCATTAGTACCAGCTTGGGTTGAACGCCGCCCCCACCATTGACTTTCTTGGCTTTGGACAAACGCCCATAAGCCAATGATTACTAATCCAGTAATCAGAAATGCTAAGGAAATCGGCCCCCATGTTGATGACACTAATCCCGCAGTTAAACCCGCAACTAAGAAAAAAGGGCCTAGCCAAAATAAATATTTCCAAAGTTTCTTTTTAGCGACGATTTTCATGTGATTTGTCAAATTGTCAATGGTTAAGAGTCAATGGTTAAGAGTCAACGGTCAATGGTCAATGGTCAATGGTTTTAAATTTGGACTATGGACTTTTGACTATTGACTATGGACTATTGACTATCAACTATTGCCTCTGAAAGCGCAATGTATCAATGGATTGTGATGTCAAAAAGACACCAAGAAATATGTAAGTTGCAAATAACAGAATGGCGCTGGTGTCAAAGATGCCTTGAATAAGTGTATTAAAATGCTTGAGTAAGGAAATATAACTTAAAGCTTCGCCGATAAAACCGGGGATAGCTTTAGAAATTAAATCAACGAATAACAGGAGTAAAATCACTGCAAAAGTGAAGACGGCAGAGATAATTGTACTGTCTGTTAAGGATGAAATAAACATTCCTAATGATAAAATTGCGGCTGCTAGCAAGATTAAGCCTAAATGACCCAACAATAAAATTGTGAGTGACATGGGTGGATTTGATTGGCTGATGACGAAAACTTCTAGTGCAATTAAGGGCACAATCATTGTAATAAAGAAGGTTAGCACGCCTAATAATTTACCTACAGCAACTGCCCAGTTTGTGATTGGTGACGTAGCTAATAGTTCTAAAGTGCCCCGTTTGCGTTCTTCAGCATACAATCCCATTGAAAGAATCGGCAAAACAAATAATAATAACCAGCCCATTCTGTCTAAAAATGCCCTGATAAATTCATAGGGTACATCAATTGGCGGTACGGGTACGCCCATTTGTTGTCCTTGTAAATCGATGGCGGCGATGGTGGGTAAAATTCCATCTGGCCCCATCAAGATCATGATGAGGAATAACCCAGATAAAAACCAGAATATGCCAGCAATTACATAAGCTAAGGGCGATACAAAGTAACTTTGCAATTCCCGGCGATAAATAGCAATAATATTACTCAGTACTATACCCATTTACGCGGCTTCTCCTTCTGTGGTTTCCGAGTCTTCTATCGACTCTACATTTTTTTCGGCTGTGGTGAGTTGCAAGAATACATCTTCTAAGGTAGCGCTGACACGGCGCATTTCATGCAAAGCAAAGCCAGAACGGACTAATGCTGTCGCAATATCTTTTCCGGGTTCGGTTCCTGGTTGAGATATTACCCGCAAATAAGCGCGGTTTTCTGACTCTGGCTGATGACTCCCGACTGTCGGCATTGATTCTACCAGACTGACGCCGGATATATTTTGCAAGACTTGTTTTGCTAGGGCTGGTTCTCCCTCAATCTCTAACTCATATCCTGAGCCACCTGTCAACTGTGTCATGAGATTTTCTGGTGTGTTGGTGGCGACTACTTTACCGCGATTAATAATGGCAACGCGGCTACAAGTCATGCTAACTTCGGGGAGAATGTGGGTAGATAGAATAATGGTATGAGTGCCGGCGAGACTTTTAATTAAATTCCGCACTTCGATAATTTGCCGGGGGTCTAGTCCTACGGTGGGTTCGTCTAAAATAATTGCTGGGGGATCGTGGACGATCGCCTGAGCAATTCCTACCCGTTGCCGATATCCTTTAGATAGCTTGTGGATTAGTACTTTGCGCTTATCGTCTAAATTACACCGCGCGATCGCACCTTGCACTTTATTATGGCGATCGCCTGCGGATACTCCCTTAATTCTCGCCACAAAATGCAAAAATCCCTCCACCGTCATATCGGGATATAAAGGCGGCGTTTCCGGTAAATAACCAATTCGTTGACGCACAGCTAAAGAATTTTCATGGACATCAAAGCCTGCTATCTTCGCCGTGCCCTTAGTTGCTGGTAAATAGCCAGCTAAAATACGCATAGTCGTAGTTTTACCAGCGCCATTAGGGCCTAAAAACCCTAGAATCTCCCCAGGTTCGACATTAAAAGTCACATCAGTAATCGCTGGGGTAGAACCGTATATTTTACTCAGATGCTCAACTTCAATCATCGTTCTCAGGCGATCGCATTTTTAAAGAATACCCAACAATATTAGATCACCATGTTGGAAAAATACGGACTGGGGGTTGATTGTTGATTGTTGACGGGTGACTGTTGACAGCCCTGTTTGTCATATTTCACAAATCTTTAACGGATTGCTATATATGTCTTGTTGGTTGATGAGTGCGTCATTTACTGAAATGAGTCAGCATTAAAGCTTTTCGTCTGCGGAAAACACTAAAATGAGTGCGTGATTTACCGAAATGAGTCAGCGTTAAGGCTTTTCATGTGCATAAAACAGGAAAATGAGTGCGTGATTTACCAAAATGAGTAAGCGTTAAGGCTTAACGAGTAAGCGTTAAAGTATTTTGCTTGCGGAAAACACCAAAATGAGTAGGCAATAATGTCTTTTGAGAAGGTGTTAAGGCTTAATGAGTAAGCGATAAGGTATTTTGCCTTCTCAACACAGCAAAATCAGCCAGTAAATTAAAATTTTGCTAAAAAAGTTGGTTTTTATATGTTTTGTTGATGAAGTTGGGAGTAATTGCGATCGCCATCGTAGTAAAATGTTGGGTTTCGCAAAGCCTCAACCCAACCTACGAATCGATGCGATTCTACTCTCAACAATACTATTGCGATCGCATATTTTTTACTCCGCTTCCGTCGCCGCTAACTTTTACTCAGCTTCGCCAATTAAAGTAAAAGCAGCCCAATCAACGGGATTTGGATTGTTTTTCATCGTCGTTAGCATCGCCTGTCGCAGTGCTTGCGCCTTGTCAAGGTTTTTTTGCAGATTTTGATAAAATTCCGTCATTAATGATGCTGTAGGCGCATCTGGAACCGACCACAAGGATACTAAAACACTGGGTACACCAGCAGAAATTAACGAACGAGATAAACCAATTACCCCATCCCCAGAAATGCGTCCGCGTCCAGTGTCGCAAGCGCTTAAAACTACTAATTCCGCATTGAGTTTTAAATCGAGGATTTCTGCTGCTGTTAATAAACCATCACCTTTTTGATTTCCCTGGCTACCGGGTGAGTTTGGTGCAAGCGCGATCGCACTATTTAAACCTTGGATATCATCAAAGATACCGTGAGTTGCTAAATGCGCAAATCGCGCTTGGGTTAAACGCCCAAGTACTGCGGCTTTCGTGGCTTTGCTACCGATGAGAGGTTGGGTTTTGAGTAATTTGGCGATCGCATTTGCTTCTTGTTCTGCACCAGGTAAAGATGTTAATTGTTGCGGTTTGTCGCCAATTTTCGGGGAGATAAAAGGCATAGTCGGATTACCCACAATCAGGGTATTATTCCCCTGTATCGCTTGCTTACCTATGCGTTGCAGTTGTTTGTGAGTTAAGTCTAAAACTTGAATTGATGGCGATGTCAAAATCGTGTGTTTTTCAATTAAATACTTACCTTGCTCATCTTGTAAAGCGGGAAATGGTACGAGGAATAATTGACCTTGAGGAATGAAAGTCACTCTATCATTCGGGTTTTTGGATAATAAATCAGCGATGGGATTGATGAGTAATTCGTGTAGATGCTTTAAATTGTTTTTTGCTTTGGCTGCATTGGGGTTGTAAACTACATTAATGCCACGGAAAGCTGTACCTCTTGTACCGATTGAGTTTCGGCTGGTAGTGATGAGGTTATCTAAAGTTGTATTTTCTTTTTGCCACAATGGTTTTAGGTCTACTTTACGAAAGCTAACTTCACCTGTAGGTTTGATTACCCAAATATAAAGTTCTGATTCTTTATTTTGCTGTTTACCTCCGATTTTAAAATAATCTGTAATTATTGAATATTCAACAAGAGTAGAATTTTGTGCCTTAGCGATTTGTTTAATCTCTCCAATCCTTGGAGGTGTGGCGGATTGTTCCTTAGCGTTAGAAGATAACTTAGAAGCAAGTAACTCCACAAAAGCGCGTCCCCTTCCTCGTTCAGATATTTCTAAAGCTGCGTCATTTTTATTCTGGGCAATAAAGATTTTTTGTAGAGTTTCGTAGGGATTTCTTTGCGTGTCATAAAATGAAATTTTGTCTTTATCGTTTAATTCCTTTACTTGTAAAGATTCTTGAAAATTTATAAGCTCAATTAGATGACTTTCTGCCAGAGTCAAATTTCCTTGTTTGTAGAAAGCATATCCTAGATTATTTAGTGCAAGTTGCTTACTCCCAACATCGTGAAATTCTCGTATGATTGCCCAAGCTTGCTGGAAGTACTCAATTGCTTTGGGGTAGTCTCCCGATAACTGGTAGACCACACCGAGATTTCTCAAAGCCCCTCCCTCGCCGAAACGGTCTTTTATTTTCCTGGCGATAGTTAACGCTTGCTGTGAGTATTCAGTACCTTTAGGGTAGTTTTCCAATAATATGTAGGCACTACTTAGATTTCGCAGTGCATCAATCTCCCTTAGATCATCTTTAATTTCTCGTACAATCGCCAATCTTTGCTCATAGTAATCAATGGCTTTAGGGTAGTCTCCTAAAACTAGATAGGCATTGCCGACGCTATTTAGTGATATACTTTCTGCCTCGCGGTCTTTAATTTCACGGGCGATCGCTAAACTCTGTTGATAATACTCAGTGGCTTTAGGGTAGTCTGCCAATACCATGTAGACACTACCGAGACTATTTAGGACATCACCCTCGCGATCGCGGTATTTAAGTTCGCGGGCGATCGCTAAAGCTTGCTCATTAGACTCAATCGCTTTGGGGTAGTCTCCTAAACTGAAATAGGCAAAACCAAGAAATCCCAGTATTTGACTTTCTCCATTCCGGTCTTTTAGTTCTCGCGCCATAGCCAAACCTGGCTGCAAGTACTCCACAGCTTTGGGAATATTTCCCAAGTTTAAGTAGTCAAAACCGAGTCTTTTTAATGCCTCACCCTGCCATTTGCGGTCTTTATTTTTCCGTGCTATTACCAAGTACTGTTCTCCATACTCAATAGCTTTGGGGTAGTCTTTTAATACCATGTAAGCATTACTGAGATTTCCTATGATGTAAAATTCTTTTTCCTGGTCTTTAACTTCTCGTGCAATAGGCAATCCCAGCTTGTAGTAATCAATGGCTTTGGCATAATCTCCCAGTTCACTGTAAGCAAGTCCGATCTCAAAAAGCGCACCCTTCTCACCTTCACGGTTTTTTGTTTCACGGGCGATCGCTAAGTACTGTTGTTGGTATTCGATAACTTTCTGGTAATTTTCTAAGGCTTTGTAGGCATAACCGATATTGGAAAGTGCTGAACCCTCTGCTGTACGGTCTTTAATTTCTCGGCTTATTTTTAGTTGCTGTTCCCAAGACTGTATTGCTGCTTCAAGTTGACCAGTTTTAAACTGCTCAAAACCTTGCTGAAATAATCTATCTGCTTCAGCTTTGCGGGGGTTTGTTGTTTGCGCCAATACCTGCGACATTTGCAATAGTGCTGGTAAGTTGGCAGTTACGGGCAGAAAAATTGTCAAAATTAAAGTGATAAATGCGCCTAAACTCAGATTTCGATAACCCATAGCTGTTATTCGCAGTCCAATTTCTCATACAACAGGAGTTCAAAACTATATATCTCTGGTTAGTCGAAACATATGCAAAGTTAAGTTTTTTACTCAGCTTCGCCAATTAAAGTAAAAGCAGCCCAATCAACGGGATTTGGATTGTTTTTCATCGTCGTCAGCATCGCCTGTCGGAGTGCTTGCGCCTTGTCAGGGTTTTTTTGCAGATTTTGATAAAATTCCGTCATTAATGATGCTGTAGGCGCATCTGGAACCGACCACAAGGATACTAAAACACTGGGTACACCAGCAGAAATTAACGAACGAGATAAACCAATTACCCCATCCCCAGAAATGCGTCCGCGTCCAGTGTCGCAAGCGCTTAAAACTACTAATTCCGCGTTGAGTTTTAAATCGAGGATTTCTGCTGCTGTTAATAAACCATCACCTTTTTGATTTCCCTTGCTACCGGGTGAGTTTGGCGCAAGAGCGATCGCACTATTTAAACCTTGGATATCATCAAAGATACCGTGAGTTGCTAAATGCGCAAATCGCGCTTGGGTTAAACGCCCAAGTACTGCGGCTTTCGTGGCTTTGCTACCGATGAGCGGTTGGGTTTTGAGTAATTTGGCGATCGCATTTGCTTCTTTTTCTGCACCAGGTAAAGATGTTAGTTGTTGCGGTTTGTCGCCAATTTTCGGGGAGATAAAAGGCATGGTCGGATTACCCACAATCAAGGTATTATTTCCCTGTATCGGTTGCTTTCCTATGCGTTGCAGTTGTTTGTGAGTTAAGTCTAAAACCTGAATTGATGGCGATGTGAGAATCGTGTGCTTTTCAATTAAATATTTACCTTGCTCATCTTGTAACGCCGGAAATGGCACAAGAAATAATCCACCTTGAGGAATGAAAGTCACTCTTTCATTCGGGTTTTGCGGTAATAAGTCAGCAATCGGATTAATTAGTAATTGGTAGAGATGCTTTAAATTGTTTTTTGCTGCGGGTGCATTGGGATTGTAAACTACATTAACGCCACGAAAAGCTGTACCTCTTGTACCGATGGAATTACGGCTGGTAATTATATACTCATTTAAAGTTGTCTTATCTTTTTGCCACAATGGTTTAAGGTCAGTTTTGCGAAAGCTAACTTCACCTGTAGGTTTGATTACCCAAATATAAAGTTCTGATTCTTTAATTTGGGGTTTACCTGCAACTAAAAATTCCTCTTTAATTATGGAATATTGAACCAAGTGAGAATTTTGCCTTTTGGCAATTTCTTGCATCTCCAAAATTGAGGGTAATTGAGGCGCTTTGGTAACATTATTATTCGTAGATAAGCGAGATGTTAATAACTCTAAAAACGCTCTAGCACGACCACGTTCTGATATTTCTAGTGCAGCTTCAGGTTTATTTTGAGCAATCAAAACCTGTTGCAACAGTTGGTAAGTAGCAAGTTGGGTTTCAAACAGGGAAACTTTATTAGCATCGCTTAATTTTGGTCTGAGAGATTCTAAAATATCTATGCCCTTGCGTAAAGCTTGTTCTGCTTCTGGCAATTTCCCCGATTGATAGAAGGCGCTACCTATATATCTAAAAGTTCGCGCTTGAGCAGGTTTATCACCAACTTCTTGAAAAATAGCTAAGGCTTGAGCAAAAGATTCTAACGCTTGCGGATATTGTTTTTGATAGGCGTAAACTCTGCCAATATTACTCAGAGCAACTCCTTGTCCACCGCGATCGTTAACTTCTCGAAAAATAGTTAAAACTTGTTGAAATAACTCTTGTGCTTGGGAATATTCGCCTTGATTACGCCAAAAATCTCCAATATTGTTGAGACAAGTTGCTTCTCCTCGCCGATTTCCTGATTGTTTAAAAATAACCAAGGCTTGTTGATAATATTCAACAGCTTGAGCATATTCATCTATAGTGCGGTAATACAAGCCAATAGCGTTAAGAATCAATGCTTCTTGTTTGCGATCGCCAATTTTTCTAAAAATATCTAAAGATTGCTGTAAATAACCTAATACTTGCGGATACTGCCCTAAACTAATGTAAATTGAACCCAGGTCAGCCAGAGTAAAAGCTTCGCCAGAGCGATCGCCTACCTGTTTGCGAATAGCTAAAGCCTGTTGATAAAAGTCTAAAGCCTGCGGATACTGTCCTAAACCTTCATAAACTTTGCCAATATTATTCAGAGCAGTTCCTTCATTCAAGCGATCGCCTAATTCTCTAAATATATCTAAGGCTTGTTTGTAAAATTCTAGCGCTTGGATATAATCGCCAAGGGTGCGTTGAACTATGGCAATGTAGTTCAGGCTCAATGCTTCACCTGGACGGTCTTTAAGTTGTCGATAGATTGCTAGCGCTTGTTGAAATGACTGTAATGCTGCTGTATATTGACTAGTCTGAATTTGGCGATCGCCTTGCTGATACAATCGGTCTGCTTCTGCTTTCTGTGCATTGGCTGGTTGCGCCAATACCTGCGACATTTGCAAGAATGCTAGAAAGTTAGCCGTTGGCGAGAAAATTGTCAGGATGAGGGTAATAAATGCAATTAAACTCAGATTTCGATAAATCATAGCTGTTCGCCGTCCCAATTTCCATCAAACAGAAGTTCAAAAATATATATCTCTGGTTAATCTCAAGATATGCAAATTTAATGGGAGCATCCCAAATGTGCAAAAACGCCCTCACCCTATAAGGGTGGGGCTAGAAATACGAAGCCTGCCTTCGCAGGCTATCAAACTTTTAGCAAAAGAAGGCAGGCTTTGTTGGTATAGCAATACCCTTCTAGGGTATTGCGTCAAAATTGGGATGCTCCCAATTTAATACCAGTTTGAAAAATGATTGCGACAGATGGAAATCTGAAACGCTTATCCAATAGATGTTTCACAATCCAAAATCTAAAATCTAAAATCCAAAATGGTATAAGTATCCCATTGCCCGCATAAGCACTTACTGGTATGCTGATGAACAACCAATACAATTTATAAACACTTTCTCAACAGCTGGCATTCAAACCTCAACTGATACAGAAAGAACATCAAAGCATTTGTAACTAACTCCTCAAAGTTTCTGTTTAAATTTGCAACTTGCAATTACTCTATTTATTGTCAGAATAGGCTTGATTTTTACTGTACTAACCTATATAGTTCTTCCCATCTTTCGCCGCTAAATTACTGAAAGTACCAATGCGGTTAGTTAATCATGTCCCAACGCACAATCCAAAGCATATATACAGATGGCGCTTGTACGGGAAATCCCGGCCCTGGTGGTTGGGGTGTCGTCGTTTACTTCAGTGATGGCTCAGTTCACGAGTTAGGCGGTGCATCATCCCACACCACCAACAATAAAATGGAAATGCAAGCTGCGATCGCAGCTCTCGAATTTCTGCAAACTTCTGGACAACAAAAACCCATCACTCTTTATACCGATAGCGAATACCTCATTAACTCAGTTACCAAGTGGATAAAAGGCTGGAAAAAGAAAGGATGGGTAAAAGCCGATGGTAAACCCGTACAAAACCAAGACCTTTTAGAAACTTTAGACAAACTGAATAGTTATATAGTAAATTGGGAATATGTTCGGGGTCATTCTGGTAATATAGGTAACGAGCGGTGCGATGTCATTGCTCGGACTTTTGCTACTGGCAAAGTTCCAACACTTACACAATCGTCCCTGACAGATCCTCACCAAGCATTACCACAACTAAATCAAATAAATGTAGCAAAAATAACTGAATCTCCAGCAACCTTGACAATAATTGAGACAACTCAACCAGAAAACAATTCTGGATCGCATATAACCACAATGGAGCCAACTATCATAAACTCTTCTGTTCCTATTGATGATAAGCCACCAGAAATGAGAGTGGCACAACTGCGCGCTCTGGTGGAAACATTACGTATTGCCGACGAAATAGCCACTAAAGGTTACTTAATCACGAGTTCGGAACTTGCTGATTTAATGGATGTTCATGCTAGTGCAGTTACCAGTCGCGGAGACCAATGGCGCTGGCGCAACTGGATAGTTTCACGAGTCAGACGAGAAGGTAATCAAATTCTCTGGGAACTAGAACGCGCCGATCAAGTAGGAGGTGAGGACGATTAGGTAAAGAGGTAAGGGGGCAGGGAGCAGGGAGCAGGGGGACAAGGAAGACAAGGAAGACAAGGAGGACAAGGAGGACAAGGGAGACCAAAGCCCAATCCAAAGCCCAAAGCCCAATGCCCCATGCCCAATGCCCTATGCCCCATTACTATACTTTCTTCCACGCCATTCTTTAGGCTGGCGGAATGCAGAAAGGAAAATTCGCAGCACGGCTAGAGGATCGGCTAAAGGCGAAAGCCAGAACAACCAGCCACCTTTAGCTGTTTTGCGATCGTAGGAGGGAGCGATCGCTAATAACATTGCAAAGCGAATCGCCAGCAAAAATATATTTAGTCCCAATAACAAGAGAATGGGAAGCTCGGCAGGTTGAGCGATAAGCAAACCATAACTCAGTAAAATTACCAGGGGTAAACCTTGAACTGCTGAAAGTAGCCATAAATCCCCCCAAATCTGAGCGCGCGGTGATGCATCTTTAAGGTCGAGGCTGCGCCCCCATTCTTTCCATGTTTCAATTGCACCCTCATACATCCGTACTTTTAGCACCTTTGCCCCATCCAAAAAACCCACCTTAAATCCTTGTGCAGCAATATAACGAGCTAAGGTAACATCATCACAAAAAGAACTACTTGCACTTGTATAACCATTGACCGCAGATAACACAGAACGCCGACATAAAAAGCACTGACCATTAGCCATTACCCGTTCTGGCTGTTCTGTATTCACACCGGCTGGGTCAAAGCGATACAGCAAAGTCATTAACAAAGCCGGTTGTAGCCAACATTCCCCAGGATATTTGAGAATAAACTGAGGTGACAGAGATACCAAATCATAGCCCTCTTTTTCGGCTGTCTGTACCAACCCAGCAATCAAACCAGGATGAGGTACAGTATCTGCATCCATCCCTAAAAACCATTCGCTTCCTGGGGAAATCTGCAAAAAGCCATTATGTAAAGCCCAAGGACGACCCACCCAACCAGCAGGTAAGGGGTCATCTGTAAACACGCGAAAGCGAGGATCTTGCTGTTGTGCAGCCCTTACCAAATCAGCTGTACCATCTTGCGATCTGCTGTCTACAACAATTGCTTCCCGCATTTCATAGCTTTGCTGACTTAAGCCTTGCAACAGTGGGCTAATCCGCAAAGCTTCATTCAATGTTGGCACCACCACGCTGACACTACCAAAAATTTCCGGTGTCGGCTGTTGGGGTTGAATAGGCCGTTGGCGTGTCGGCCCCTTAAATAACCGTGAAAGTAAAATCGCTGTCGCTGGTATTTGCAGTAATAGTAATAAAAGCGATAAATAGGTCAGCGTAATTAAATATAAATTGGCAAGGGCTGTCATTTGTCATTTGTCATTGGTCATTGGTCAGAGACGCGATGAATCGCGTCTGTACAATTTGTCTTCCTTGTCCCCTAGCCCCTAATCCCTAGCCCCTAGCCCCTAGCCCCTAGCCCCTACTTCAAAGCCACCTTGACTTTTGCTACGGAAATTTCTGGAGTTCCAGCATCTACAGCCACAGCTTGTCCATTTGTACCTTGCCACCATAGTGCTACAGCCGGAGCTACACCTAGCAATAAACCCAGTAATACAGGGATAGAGAAGCCAGCAGCCAAACTCATAACAGTAGCAAAGCCAAAGTTGCTTAAGTAAACAATCAAAGGTACATTCAGCTGCGATCGCTCTAATTTAATGGGGTTATTTCTCCATAAAAATGCAGCCACAGTCATAAATACCGATCCTGTACCCATCCAGCCAGCAAAGTTTTGGTAAGGCATACCAAAGAAAGCACCAGGCTGTTGCCAATACCAGAAGGGCAGAGAAGTTTGACTCATTGCTGGGTCAAGTACAAAATCCCAAGAAGTTAATAATAAAGCACCTAAGGCGATCGCACCTACATGACGTAACAAGGTGGGTTTTTTGTCTACTTCTAAACCAGCACGCGCCAACAGGTAAGAAACACATCCCACATAAAACCATGACAAAGGAATTGTGAACGGAACTAAACCAGCAATTTTATAGCCCAGTCCACTTAGATAACTATAGTGACCAAAAGGAAAGCCAGTACTGGTTCCCGACAGTTCACTTCCTAAAGAAATAAACACTGAGGGCAGCAAAAATGCCAAAGCGCGACCCAATCCCAAAGTCCGGTAGGCATACAAAAATACAGCCGTCGCACCCAAAATCATATAAACCACACCGCCTCCAGCCATACTCCACTGCATAGCGGTTTGTCCAACCTCAGTGAGGTTCATAATAATTTCGGCATTCGGCACGACTAGTAGTATACCTACAAGCCCAAATACCATAGACACGATATGACCAATCAGGCATACGCGCTCTGCAATAACAAGTTGTCTCATGATCGTTCCTTAACAAGATGTGACATTCGGCTACTCGGCTGCTAACAGTTTACAAATGTTTAAGAAAAAATTTAACTAGTTATCCACAAATTCTCTGTAAACTTATCGAACTGTTTCGGCACGAGCATAATCAACGATTGCTAGAACCGAGAAAATATAAGATGATAGAGTAACAGTCTAAGGCATGAAATAAAAAATCTATACCTCTGACTCAGACCTTTATTCACAGTGCTATCAGCTCCTAGCTAAAGCAAAATCAAGTTTTAGCATCAACAAGCCAATTTATGGTTGATAGGAGTTATGTATAAACAAACTCATAAAACCCATTGAATCAAGACTGTAATTACCTCCTCATACTTGAGGAATCATAGTTTCACTTGCTACAAAAATATAACCCATGCCGATTTTGCAACGTATCCCTTGGGTTTCTCTCACACTATTACTATTGAGCTACAGTACCTTGGGCTGGGTAATATCTGAGACCAAAGCCCCTTTGTTTATTTGGGGAATTACTGTGTTAGGTATCTTACTATTTGTAGGCAGCTTAACTGTTCCCTGGACAAGGATGACACAATTATCTATTGTCGTTTTTAAATCCAATACTAGGACTTTTTTATTTTCAGTTTTGGCAGCCTTCTTATTCTTTGTCATGCTTGCTTGGTTTCGCATGTTCCTTGACACATTGCTAATCATAGCTGCGGCTATCTTAGCCAGAATAGACTTTCAAGCAGCTGGATACAAAGAAGGGCAAGCTTTTTGGATTACATCTGCACTTTCATTAGCAGGTGTAGCCTTAGGCGCAGTAATGCAAATTTTCTATCTCCGCCACTGGGCAATTCCTTAATTTTCCTTGACGGACAATTTTCTCATAAAAAAATAGGGTGTAAATCAGCTAATACACACCTAAATTAAATATTTTGGCGTTAGCACTGTCAAAAGCTAGCTTGGACTATTAACTTTTGACAACCTAAGTGCGTAATAGCTTATACCAATTCAATATCAAGATGCCTATAATTTAGCCTGCGCAGGCAGGCTTTGTAATTATAGCCCCACCCTTATAGGGTGAGGGCGTTAATGTGCAGCCTCACAAAGAATTGGTATTACCACCCTATTTTTTCAGCTATTTCTTAGCTAGCAACCGGTTCAGCCGCCGCAGGTGCGTAAACACTCACTTTTTTCCGAGTTTTACCCTTTCTTTCAAAGGTAACAACACCGTCGATTAACGCAAATAAGGTGTCATCGCTACCAATACCAACATTGTTACCAGGGTGGAATTTAGTACCGCGTTGACGTACCAGAATATTTCCAGCACGGACAACTTGACCGCCATAGCGTTTTACGCCTAGACGTTGAGCATTAGAGTCACGACCGTTGCGTGTACTACCTGTTCCTTTCTTATGAGCCATAATTTCCTTTTGTGACTTAACTTTTATTGCGCTGCGCTTGTCAGTTGTCAGTTGTCAGTTGTCAGTTGTCAGTTGTTAAAAAGATTTAGTCTTATAACCCCAACCCGCAAGTGGGGTGGTTTTTAAATGTCTTTGCTACTGACTACTTACCACTGACTACTAACAAAACTCCATCCCCTTGTGGGTGGAGTTTTTTATTGATTATTCTCAGCAGTGGTTTCTTCAGGGGAAGCTTGAGCAGTTATTGCTGCTTCTTCCAAAGCTAGAACTGCACCATTGAGGTTAATTGAATTAATCAACAGTCTAGTGATTTCCTGGCGATGTCCGCGTTTTTTGCGGGTTTTCTTCTTCGGCTTCATTTTGTATACCAGGACTTTACGACCTCTCAGATGTCGTAATACAGTCCCTTCTACAGTCGCGCCTGCTACTAGTGGCTGACCAATGTTGAGTTCGCCGTCGTGTTGGATTAGTAATACCTTGTCTATTGTAACTTTCTCATCAGGTTGAGCAGCCAATAGCTCAATATCGTAAAAGCGGCCAGCTTCAACTTTTAGTTGTTTACCGCCAGTTTCAATAATTGCGTAAGTCATCGAATTGTCCTTGAGGTTGCCGTACAGGTAGCTGGCCTTGCTTACTTTGAGATAAGCGGTTTTTACGCTTTTGCCAGCTTTTGCGGTATGTCTACCTGATCCGAGCAGGAATTAGACAGACAATCTAAAATTGTATCTGATTGACTGCTATAGAGCAACATAACACAACTATTTTCAGGCTAAAAGTCTTAACGAACAAGATATTTACGCGATCGCCAAATTAAATAATAGATTTTTACGAAAAATTTTTGCTGATTTGGCGAAATTGAGATTTGCGCTGATGTAGATCAATGAGACACAGAACAGCACCGAAAAGTCTGAGCAGCAGATCATAGTTGCTCAGATTTTCTCTATTCTCCGGTTACAGCACTACAAACCAGGGAGATTATTGATAAATTTTGCAAAACTTTAAAATATTTAAACTTTTAAAAAATAACTATTAGCTATTCACAGTTGTAAAGAGCGATCGCTTGTAATTTATAGCCATCCTCAATTATTTGTGAAATATTACATTTATGGTTGTTGCTCGTCAACAGCCAAAACCATAACCTTTCATAAATTTACCGACATTAACTTATATTAACTCAATGACATGAAAAGAATAGATGTAGAACAAAGAACAATTCTCATAGGTTTAGCTGGTAGTCATGGCTATGGGTTAAACCGTCCCGATTCTGATTTTGACTACCGAGGAATTTTTATCGCCCCTAAAAGATATTATTTGGGGTTCGATAACATAGAACAAAAAGAAAATGGTTGGGACGAGCCAGGAATATTTTCTTTTTTAGATAATAATCAAGATACAGTTATTTATGAATTAAGGAAAATCCTACATTTATTAGCTGGAGCAAATCCCAATGTATTAGAATTACTCTGGTTGCATAACTATCCCATACTTACAGATATTGGTAAGTATTTAATTGAGCGTAAACAGATATTTTTAAGCAAAAAAGTTAAGCATACTTATTCTGGTTATGCTTTCGCTCAAATAAAAAAAATGGAAACCCATCGTAAGTGGTTATTAAATCCTCCCCAAAAGAAGCCACTACCATCCGATTTTGGTATAGAAGATGAATTACCACTAGTTAAAGAAGACCTTAATGCATTTTTAGAGTATCTTTATCTGTTAATTAGAGGAAGAATCGAATTTTTAGAAGAAGCCGAACAGTTATATAAACTACTGACAGCAGATATAGATTTCAAAGGCGTACTCAAACAGTACACCCTACCCGACGAAACTATGGAATACACGCAAAAGCTCACCAACAGCCGCAAAGATTTTATCCGTCTGCTGCAAAAAAGTCAAAGCTATCAAATAGCTTTAAGAGAATGGCAAGCTTACTTATCATGGCAGAAAAATCGCAATCCAGCCAGAGCAGAAATGGAAAGAAAATCTGGATTTGATTTAAAGCATGGGATGCATTGTATTCGACTATTGCGTAGTGGACTGGAAATTTTACAACAAGGAGAAATTACTGTTGATAGAAGAATCGCTGGTGATGCAGATGATTTAAAAGCGATTCTTCAAGGTGCATATACATACGAGCAAGTAATGAAAATGGCGGAAGAATTAGTTGCAAAAATGGAAACTGCTTATGCACAATCAACTCTCCCTCATAAACCTAACTTGGAGCAAATTAACAACTTATGTATGGAATTAGTAGAAATGCAAGGATGGGAATAAATTAACAGTGCGAGCGGGGTTATTCCAGCAGATTTATTTTCCCCATTTTGATATTCTTCTCTTGCTTAAATTTACACCTAAACATCAAGTCATAACCATTCGCTAGATCCCCGACTTCTTTAAGAAGTCGGGGATCTAAATATCACCAATAAATCTTGTCTATTGCTTTATCTATCTTGATAAATATAGTCATTTAACTTTTTTCTCTATCTCGATAGAGCATAACCCCTATTCCAGAGGAATCTTTAGCAGTGATGCGAGTGCTTGATCGCATATCTTAACTGAATAAGTAGGTTTGAAATCTCGATCGTAATTAATTTACTTTCTTGATAAAATATTATTATACATATGATAAAAATACTGTAAAATTCATTAATACTTGCAAATTAATCGCAAAAGATGTTATAATCAAGGGATAAATATAGAAAAACAACTAAAAATTGCTAATTTGACTCTATTTGCAGTCTATGATTCTGGTCAAGCCAAATATCTATCAGTGGATTAAGGTGAGAGCAGAGAGTTTTTGATATGGCAGTGTGAATAGCCTAGTTTTGGATTTAGTGAAGTTGCATTGTCTCTGATGCAGCAGCAATTTACTGGTTTATATAACGGTATAAATTTGTTGCGATCGCATAACTTGCAGCCAAATTAAGTATTAACTAATTGTAGAGATTTCTTATTCATAAATATTTAGTTTGTTACTTAACTAAGTATAAAATACAGCCAAAAATACTTCAGAATTTAACTAACAAATATAAGATATTTTGGACACCAACCATGAAAATAACATTTTGTAATTTTGCCGATAACGTAAAGCAATTCCAGGAAAAAGGTATTATTATCTAAGTAAAAATACTTAAGAATGATATATAAATTACAGCAAAATACTTTTTTATAACTATGTGCCAGAGATTACGCGGAAATTCACAATTATGACTAGCAACAACTTCATAGTTGACGCATAATAAATAATCTGAAGTGACAATATTGCCTTCAGTCGGGTGTATACTACTTACTTTCCTACGGCGAATAAATTTGTAAACGTGCTATTTAACTGTCTGTTATATGAGTAACGACATAGATCTGATCAAACGGCTAGGCCCCAGTGCGATGGATCAGATCATGCTTTATCTGGCTTTTAGTGCCATGCGGACTAGTGGGCACAGGCATGGGGCATTTTTAGATGCAGCTGCCACAGCAGCCAAATGCGCAATCTATATGACCTACCTGGAGCAAGGGCAAAACCTGCGGATGACAGGGCATTTGCACCACTTAGAACCGAAGCGGGTCAAAATCATTGTGGAAGAGGTCAGACAAGCCCTGACTGAAGGAAAATTGTTGAAAATGCTAGGTTCTCAAGAACCGCGCTATTTGATTCAATTGCCTTATGTCTGGATGGAGAAATATCCTTGGCGTCCTGGGAAATCACGCATTCCCGGTACAAGTCTGACTACCGAGGAAAAAAGGCAAATTGAGCAGAAACTACCTAGTAATCTGCCTGATGCCCAGTTAATTACCTCTTTTGAATTTTTAGAGTTAATCGAATTTTTGCACAAGCGATCGCAAGAAGACATGCCCGTTGAGCATCAAATGCCTTTGAGTGAAGCTTTAGCGGAGCATATCAAGCGCCGCCTGCTTTACTCTGGCACGGTAACTCGGATAGATTCTCCTTGGGGTATGCCTTTCTATGCGCTGACTCGTCCTTTCTACGCGCCGGCAGACGACCAAGAGCGCACCTATATCATGGTTGAAGATACCGCCCGGTATTTCCGGCTAATGAAAGATTGGGCAGAACGGCGACCAAATTCTATGCGTGCTTTAGAAGAACTGGACATTCCACCAGAACGCTTTGAGCAAGCAATGGAAGAATTGGATGAAGTGCTGCGGGCTTGGGCTGATAGGTATCACCAAGAAGGGGGCATTCCGATGATTTTACAGTTAGCTTTTGGTAAAAAAGAAGACTGATAAATCAACTTAAGGAGCGAGAGCCATTTACGAAATTTGTCTGCTCGTGCGCCCTGCTCCCCCCTAGCTTCTAGATGGGAGCTTTAATTGCTACCTAGTGGCTGGAACCCGTTCCACATTAGGAAGGGATTCTGTAGCACTAGGAGTCTGCGGAATAACTACAGATGTTGAAGTACTAATTGTATCGCTACCACTGATACAAGTATCTAATGCTCGATCGAGTGCTAATTTCAGTTCACTACGCAAGCCAACCACACACTGACCAAAGCGAATAGGTAACAAACTCCGACCACAGTAGTTCACAATATTGAGGTTAGGTTGTTCCTGTGTGGGAATGCGACTAATACCAACTACACAGCTTGCTAATTCCTCAGGGCGTCGTACCTGTCTACAGGTATTGAGAGCATCTACAGCATTTATTTTTGTCTGTCTGCTAATGGAAACTACACAGGAAGACAACTCTCTGGGACGTAGCGCACCAGCACAAGCTTGTGAAGCAGCGTCCGCATTGATATTAACGTACGATAGCTGACCGGCACAGGCACGGAAATCATTATTACTGTAGGACGCATTGATAGCCATAGTGGGAACCATCGTTGCTAACCATCCGGCGATCGCTAAAACTGGCGCTGTGACCTTAACTGTTTTAGCCGACAATATTTTATAGTCAGAACCGCCTTTTTTGCTCATCGATTTTTACTCCTTAAGATTCCCATTCTCCAAACACCAAGCTTATGCTAACTCAATCAGCGCGATCGCACCTGTAGTTCTGGGTAATTTTCGCAGCATTTTTGAGCATAACGCAGTAACATAAAATTCTACAAGGGGCTTGGGGCATTTGTGATTTCTCTGTCTCATTGCGTCTTTTTGCTAATCAGCTTTTTTCGCCTAAACAGCGCTAGATTTAGGGATCGCACCTCTGGCAAGAGGATTTCTCTGGTTTCAATGTGCTAATATATTTTGATCGAAGATAAGTAGGCAACATAAAAAGTATTTCTTGTGGGAAATACTACGTGAATCAATCTAGTGATTGAGTAGTCTACGAAACTAGCAAACAAAAAACAATGGGTCTGAGTACCCAGGGGCACTGGGGAGTTTAAGCTTGGAAACTAGTGCTTTAGGAAAGTATCGCTTTGCTTGCTAAAGTGGAAGCGATGGCTGTCGGTTGTACCGAACTCAAGCAACTGGTGCAGAAAATACTTTGATTCTGGTGGAATTGATTCTGCTAGAGGAAAGATTTTCATCAAACCAAGAATTCCCCGACTTAACGAAACAAATCAGCGATCGCTTTATTTGTTTCGTTGGGGAAGTGTCAAAATAAAATGTCTGGGTAAAGTTGAAACAGGATTAGATTAAGGAAACACATGTCCCGATATAGAGGGCCTCGCCTCAGAATTGTACGCCGCTTAGGTGACTTACCAGGATTAACTCGTAAAAGTGCTAGACGCGCTTATCCCCCTGGTCAGCATGGTCAGAACCGCAAAAAACGTTCTGAATATGCTATCCGTCTAGAAGAAAAACAAAAGCTGCGCTTAAACTACGGTTTGACCGAAAAGCAATTGTTACGCTATGTGCGCAAAGCCAGACGTGTTACTGGTTCTACCGGACAAGCACTGTTACAACTGCTAGAAATGCGCCTAGATAATACCGTTTTTCGCTTGGGTTTAGCTCCCACTATTCCCGCAGCGCGTCAATTGGTAAATCACGGTCATATCACTATCAATGGACGTGTAGTTAATATTGCCAGCTATCAGTGCCGTCCTGGTGAAGAAATTGCTGTCAGGAATAAAGAAGCATCGCGGAAATTGGTAGAAACCAACCTCCAATATCCGGGACTAGCTAACCTTCCCAGTCATCTGGAGTTTGATAAAGCCAAACTGGTTGGTAAAGTCAACGGTGTTATTGAAAGAGAATGGGTGGCGCTACAAGTTAACGAACTGCTGGTTGTGGAATACTACTCACGCCAAGCGTAATAGTCATTTGTCTTTGGTCATTTGTCCTGAGTTTGTAAAGGACAAATGACTATTGACTAACCGCCAATTTGTGACATAGTTCGGGTATAACTGCCTTCAGTCCCAGATTCTCGCTGTTTAAAGTTAATTTCTGGCTTAATTGCCAATAATTCTCTGACTTGCTCTTGTAATTGTGCGGTGCTAATACCAGCCCGGAGAGCAGTTTTTAAATCAATTTGACCATTTTCATTTAATAAGCAAGGACGCAGCCAACCATCTGCACTCAAGCGCATTCGATTACAGCGATCGCAAAAACACTCGGACATCTGACTGATGAATCCCAATGTTCCTTTCGCTCCAGGAATTTGAAACACATCAGCAGGGCCAGCACCACAAACTTGAGATTCTGTCAAGCCCCAGCGATCGCGGATTTGTTGCCGTAATTCAGCAGAAGAAACCCATCCGCGATCGCCAAATAATTGCCAGTTCCCAATTGGCATAAACTCAATAAATCTGATATGCCAGTTGCGCTCAAGAGTCAGCGCAGCTAAATTTATGACTTCATGGTCATTTACCCCAGGAATCACCACTACATTCAGCTTTAAGGGGTCAAAACCAACACTATAAGCCGCTTGGATACCCTGCCAAACTTGCTCCCACTTTCCCCGTCCACGATTCCCAATAATTTGGTCAAAAATTTCTGGTTCTAGGGAATCGAGGCTAATATTAATCCGCCGCAAACCAGCATCGTAGAGATTTTGAGCGATGGGGGCGAGGAGAAAGCCGTTAGTTGTCATCGATAAATCTTGAGTTTGGGGAAAAGAAGCGATCGCTCTCACTAATTCCACTAGATGGGGACGTAGCAAAGGTTCCCCCCCAGTCAAACGAAATCGGGTAAAACCCACAGGGATAAATACCTCTTGAATCAGAGTCAGGAGTTCCGCATCAGTTAAAAGTTGCTGCTGGAGAATATAGTCTATTTCTGCACCTTCCGGCATACAGTACTGACACCGGAAATTGCAGCGATCGATTAAGCTAATTCTGAGGTAATCTACCTGGTTCATGTTTGAGCGTGTTTATTTCTATTCTATTTCCGTCTAGTTTGTGTAAGTGAGATGCAACCGATCCCAGCCGCTCATTTTTTTTTTAAGTTTCTATTGTCAACATAGAATCCATACCAATTTCTCGCAGACGCCTATGCAATTTTTGCAAAAAACTGAATACAGAATTTTCCTTCTTTTCTGTTCCTTATTCCCTCACAACGCCAATAAATCAGCTGATCGCGAAAAAATCTCATTACAAACATAAAACTCTCTCTTAAGAGTCAACAGTCAACAGTCAACAGTCAACAGTCAAAGCTATTTTCAAGACAGCCCCTCATCGGAAAAACCCACAACCAAACATGAAAATCTCTCTTTCCTAGCCTCTAGCCCCTAGCTCCTAGCCCCCATTTTCAAGCTACATATCCAAAATGTTCATAAACAACTAGAATGAGTTATTCTTTTAACGTTCTCAGTAATTTGTAGATGATTTTGATAGTTGATTGCTTTAAATGTATAGAGTCAAGATTATCTCCCTCAATCGCCTATATATTAGGCAAATTGTCTGCAATCAGAAACTTTGAACAATCATTTTGAGGGATAAAGAGATGGTATTAAAAGTACAACATAGAAAACATACCCAGCAATTTTCAATTTCTCGCTGTTTTTCTGTAATGTTTCTTTTGGGTCAAGTATTGCTGCGTTTACTCCAAGGAAAAACTTATCACCGAAAAATTCTCGAACATATGGTGACTGCTGGCCCGGCTTCACTGTCTCCCGTGCTTTTAGTCGGTGGATTTGCTGGGATGATTTTTACTATTCAAACAGCTAGAGAACTAGTGAAATATGGCGCTTTGCACACTGTTGGCGGTGCATTTGCTTTAGCTTTTTGCAGAGAATTAGGGCCTATATTGTCCGCTAGTATTATTGCCGGTCAAGTTGGTTCAGCATTTGCAGCCGAGATAGGTGCAATGCGAGTCACAGACCAAATTGATGCACTGCACATGCTCAGAACCGATCCCATTGATTATTTAGTACTTCCGCGAGTCATTGCTTGCTGTTTGATGACTCCATTATTAACAATTTTTGGTTTAGTCACAGGCATCATGGGCGGAATTTTTGTCGCATCGCAGTTTTATCAAATTACTCCCGACTCATTTTTAGAGTCGGTTAGAAGTTTTTTACAGCCATCTGATTTATGGATTGTTTTGCTTAAAGGATTTATTTTCGGCGCTATAGTTGCTGTTAATGGCTGTAGTTGGGGTCTAACTACCAGAGGTGGAGCTAAGGAAGTAGGAGAATCGGCAACAACAGCAGTTGTCACCACTTGGGTAGCAATTTTTATGATGGATTTCTTTTTATCTTTAGTATTGTTTGAAAAACCTACACTTTAAATAGCTGTTGACTGTTGACTGTTGACTTTTGACTTTTGACTTCCCCCTCGTGGGGTGCTTATATTTTGCAATCAAGAAGTACTAGGTATCCGCTCAATCTCAGCATAGCCACTGAAAATTAATCTTTGTCCTTCAGTTTCTAAACGATTGAGTCGCATTTTCACCCCATCAAGGTCAAAGCGATCTAAATCAACCATATTATCTAAAATTTCTACCAATGCCAGGCTTAAAGTGCGCGAAGTTTCCTTTTGAGCTTCGGGAACAGAGTCTAACTCTAGTTTCGGATCTTTGAAAGAAACCCGTCGCCGCCGTTCCACAGCTAAACTGACAGTCATAATTAAGGGTACAAGTTCCCCATTATCTAAATCTGCCTTGGCTAAAATCCGCAGGCGATTTTCTGGTAGTAGCTGTACCTGAATTTCTGGGAAAGAAACTGGTTTACCGCCAGATAACTCTGTTAAAGCAGGTAAAGACAGGTTTACTAACCGTTTTTTTACCAGTTCAGCATTAAAAGCTTGATTAATACCAGTTTCTGATAATACGACTTGGGCGATCGCTTGAGTAGGTTGTTTGAGAGTTAATTTGCCACTTAAAACCGAGCCGAAATCAATAGCGACTGCATCCGTTTCAAAAGACATCTCCTCTACAGCAAATTCTCTACGGATGACTAAGCCACGTCCGCTCATTTTGAAACTATCAATGCTGCCTTGCAACAGTTTGCTGGAGGGATAGCAGCGCACAAAGACTTCTACTGACTCGCTTTGGGTAAACAGGTGGCGAATCGTTTGGCTGGCGACTGTGTTGAGCATCCGCTCACCCCAATCTGTGCTTTTTGGATCTGTGAAACCAGTAAGTCCGCCGAACATGAGCTTTTGGGTCTCTAGAAGTTCTTTGTACTTTTGTAACAAATTGTGAACAATACAGCAAGCGATCCCCGATTAATTGTGCTGATAGGTAGGGGGTATGATAACTGATGGATCGCAGAAAAATGTATGAAAATACACTAAAAATTCATCCTAGCATGGAAGCGATCGCCATCTCCAGACAAAAAAGTGCGATCGCTCTAAATTACGAATTACAAATTACGAATTACGAATTATTAATCATAGCTGCTGCTGACCTTTTTCTTGCAGCAGCGATCGCCAATCGTCAATTGCCTTTGGCGTCCACAACCAATTATGACTTAATTTATCTACCTGGAAATTTACCGGATCGTCCTTAATCACCATTTGGCGGAGTTTAATAGCCTCATTGAGATATTGAGATTGTTTAGTAGATGTTTGTTTATATGAAGATTTATAAAGTCCTAAAGCCAAGCCAGCATAGGAAGTTAAAGCATCTTTAGGTGTAGTTGCGGCGGCGCTGATAGCTATTGATGTAGTACTAGCAATATTTTGTTTTTTCAAAGCTAAATTCAAAGCCTTAAACCAAGAATCATTAGCTCGATTTAAATTGTCTTCGGCGTAGTAAGCAAACCCTAAAGCATTGTTATATAAAAAAGAATCGGGATCGGCTTTCACAGCACTTTCCCAAAAACGGCGAGCATCATCAACGCTGTATTTTGGATCTTGAAGTTGAACTGATTGCCAAGCTAATCGTCCTTTGAGAAAATTCACAGATGGATTATTAACTTGTTGTTTTGGTACAAGATTTAAAGCGGCTTGTGCAGCTGGAATAACCCCACGGTTAAGTAATTCTTCCACAGCCTCCAGTCCGCTTTGTAAATCGCCTTGGCTGATTTTTTCCGTAGCAGTAGCGCTAACAATACCCGTAGGGGCAGTTTTTAAATCGATAGGCGGATGATTTTCGGCAGTGATTGGCTGGGTAGGAATGGGAGGAATATCAGGTAACTTGGATAGTTGGTGATTTTGCCACCAAAAAACACCGGCAACAATTGCGATCGCCCCTGCTCCCACCATCCCGAAAATTGGCAAAAGTTGGCGTTTTTTGGGGTTTTTGCGGGAATTTGGGGTTGAAGTTCCAACAGCAGCATTCTGCCAATTTCTCGCATAATTTGAAGTATTTGCAGTGGTTTCATCGGATGCGATTGGCTCTTCTTCCCAAAAACTAATTTCTTGGTCTGATTCATTGACATCTTGGGGAACAGATCGCGATCGCGCACCGCTATCATTTAAATGTTGTACCAGTTCCGCAGTCATTGGCGAATCGTCAGATAAGACATTTTGACGATCTAGTTGGCGAAACAAATCGGAAACCAAAGCCGAATCTTCTGCATAGGATGGATCGTCATATTCAATTTCATCAACCAAATCGCCCCAAGTCTCTTCTCCCAGCCAATCCAGCCCTGAAGATTCCCGTGCCAAACTATTAGGGATCATCTCCTCTATTGGTAAAGGCATATCAGGTTCATCTACAGCAGAGTACATCGCCGTTGCATTGGGTCTTAAAGGCGGATTATACTCATTTGCTTCCCCACTATCGGGAATTTCTGGACTCAGAAAACCGTCAAATTCCGGTTGTTGATAGAGAATTGGTAAAGCCCAGTACATCTGGTGAGAACCATAGGCAGAAATTAATCCCTGACGCACTCGACTCAGACACAAATCCACAGAGTATCCCTGATTCAAATTGCGGTAAAACAATTGAGTCAAAGTCAGCGCTACTTCATCAGGAATGCGCTCTGACATAGCTAATACACTTCTCAGCCCGCGTTTCACCAAACTTTCTGTAAGGTTACGTTCTCCTGTTTCTTCAGTGCGATCGGCGTTAGCACTGTATGCTCCTAAACAGGAGTTAAACACAGCCATTTGAATATTATTATTGACAAGCAAGCCTGCCAAATCGTCCCCAGTTAAAGTTTCTGTTAAACCAGTTCTGTTACTAACTAAATAAATTTCACCACCATTGGCACCTAAATTACTATGGCCAGAGTAGTGCAGTACATGATATCTTCCTTGTTCCAGAGCCTGAGTTAATTCTTCCCGCCCTGGTTGATCTAGTACCGTCAGTTCTATATCAGGAATATAATTGCCACTTTCCCCAACTCGCGGGACATGGCGATTCAGTTCCATTTGTAGTTTGATGGCTTCATGTTTCAGCAACTCCAGACGAGTCTGATCCGTAGGCGAAGCAATTACCATCAAAACTTTGATCCCAGAGGCTTCTAGTGGTTGTGGTATGTTGTGCGATTGCAGGCGAGAAGCTGGCAAAATTCCAGTTTGATAGCGAGAAAAAGTAACGTAAGGCCCGGTAGCTAGAGGCCGATCCCCTGCGTGCATTACTTCCCAAGGTAGACGTGCTAACCTCGTGTCTTTTAGCCCTAAACGTAAACGCAATACCTGTTGCTGGTTTTGGGCTATACCCTGTGCCGTAATCCAACTATCCCTGAGAGTGCCTTGAAACAGTGCATTATACAGTTGTTGACCCAAAGCCACCAGGTTAACAGAGTTTCTTGCAAACGCATCCCCCTGTAAAACTGACATCAAAGGGTCATTCATTAGATGTCCAGCAGCTGCTAACCAATCAGCTACAGGCCAAGTCACCAGTTCTTCTGCCAATGGCACCCCAGGCGCAACTTGTTCCGTGCGTACCAAGTAGTCATTTTGCCCTACTGGGGTTACGGAAATTTGAAATTCCTGGGTCACAACTTCTCCTATTAGCCTCCTAAATCAGGTTTGAAACGCGAAAGTTTCAAGTCGATTTTTCGCTCTTTCTGATACCTTAGATGCATCTTGCCACTGAGATGTTTCTCAATCTTCGTGATTTTACGTTTTTGGCTTTATAACTTTGTCCGGATTAGCTGGCATCACAATAGAACACTTTATTGGTAGATGCACCTTGATCTTCGACTCCCCTAGTTGGCTGATGCTGACTTGGGGATTTTTTTATGTTGACGAATAGCAACAAAATTTCATATAGGTATTTTTAACAAATGTTTAAGTCTAGAACTCCTCATCTGTCATATTTTCTCGCTAGCATCCATTATTTTTTTGGACATCTAACTAAAATAAACATTTTAGTCAATTTATCCGGATCTTGGTGGTTTATCTGGGAACAATGAAATGGTAGATGCACCCTGATAACTAACTCCCCTAGTTGGCTAACGCCTTCTGGGGGTTTTTTATGTTTGTCAACTAACTTGAAAATAGAGTTGACTGTTGACTGTTGACTGCGCCGCACTGAGCTTGTCGAAGTGTTGACTCTTAAGCGAGATTTTGATGTTTGGTTGTGAATTTTTTCGTGATTAGCTGAATAGATAAAAAATTTATCCTGATGATGCCAGTTACCTAGAGAACAATGAAATGGTAGATGCACCCTGATAACTAACTCCCCCTAGTCGGCTCAAACCCTCTAGGGGATTTTTTTTTGGTTGATACAACATAATCATGATGATTGTGACAATTTCATCCGGAGCTACTTATTTTTTTTGAGAACAATGAAATGGTAGATGCACCCTGATAACTAACTCCCCTAGCTGGCTCAAACCTTCTAGGGGATTTTTTTCTGGTTGAAACCACATAATCATCATGATTGTGGCAATTTTGTCCGGAGCTACTTATTTTTTTGAGAAAAATAATAATGGTAGATGCACCATCAGAGTAAAATTCCCTAGCTGGTTGCTACCCATTAGGGGATTTTTTGATTGTTTCGTAGAACACACCTCGATCGCACCTTGATAAAAATTTTATCCGGATTTTAGTAGTTGCACTGGGAATAATTAAGAGGTAGATGCACCCTGATAATCCACTCCCCTAGTTGACTCAAACTCACTAGGGGATTTTTATGATTACTTGCTATTTTCACACCTGATTAGGTAAAAATTTTATCCGGATTGTAGTAGCTGCACTGGGAATAATTAAGAGGTAGATGCACCCTGATAATCCACTCCCCTAGTTGACTCAAACTCACTAGGGGATTTTTGTCATGATTTACACCCTACTGGACTGACATAACTAAAATAGTGCATGAGATGTAGGTTGGGTTGAGGCTTTGCGAAACCCAACATGAATTTCAGAAACTCAATATAGATGCTGGTGTTGGGTTTCCTTACGTCAACCCAACCTACATTTTTTGGCAACATTTTAGCCTTGCCACGCCACTGCGTTCTGATTTTATTCCGGATTGTAGTAGCTGCACTGAGAATAGTGAAGAGGTAGATGCACCCTGATAATCCACTCCCCTAGTTGACTCAAACTCACTAGGGGGTTTTTGTCATGATTCACTGGTATTACACCCTGCTTTCTGATTTTTATCCGGATTGTAGTAGCTGCACTGAGAATAGTGAAGAGGTAGATGCACCCTGATAACTAACTCCCCTAATTTGCTCAAACTCATTAGGGGTTTTATTTTGGTTTTGCACTGGTTAATTTTATGTGCCTATTTTGTCCGGATTTAGTCTCTCAGTGAAGAATACATAAACTAGTAGATGCACCCTGATAACTAACTCCCCTCATTGGCTGCCACCATTGGGGGGTTTTTTCTGGTCATTTTCTAGTTACTGTATTTGTGACAATTTTATCCGGATTGCCTAGATTTATTCGAGAACAAGTAAATGGTAGATGCACCCTGATAACTAACTCCCCTAGTAGGTTTATACTTACTAGGGTTTTTTATTTTTGAAACCAGAGGAATATCCTCGCTCAAAATTTATCCGGAGGATGGCCTTGAACCTAAGAACAGTGAAGTGGTAGATGCACCCTGATAACTAACTCCCCTAGTAGGCTTATACCTACTGGGGATTTTTTGAGGAGATAGTTGGCGGTTAGCTGCCGATTATTTAGGTAGTGAGGGCAATATCTTAACACAACAATTGTGTTGTTATCTTCTTGCCACTGCCCAACTAAATACTGATTTTTTCAGTTTCGCGATCGCTTACCTGGCGTTAACTGTTAAGTGAATCTATTTTACCATTGTTTTTGCTAGGTCTTGATGTCAGTTATTGACTAAATTTTTAACCTTATATTTGCTAGAAGGCTGATGCAATAGATATTCCACTAATATATGCTGCAAAATTTTAATTATTTCTTTATAATTTTGCCCCTTGAACTAAACCGTTTGTAGCTTGTCTTTAAGGAAGAATATACTTTCAACCTCATAAGACGTTTGCCTGTAACGGAAGTTCCATTACTTAATAAAGCTCTTAAGCCCATTCACAGTTTTACACAACTTTTCGGCTCTGGCAACTTTTATTGTCTGATTTTGTGAGGATTTGCAGACTAAAACTTTGGCTATGAGATTTACGTTAATCGGCTACTGGGGTAAGTCTTACCTGTGGCGGTAAGATGCCAATCTTGAATGTTTTATACTAGATTTGCTTGCTTATATCTTCAAGAGTCGCAAAGTCCAATGAATTTAGCGGTAATTAAATTTTCCTCAGAAGAATGTGGAATTTGCCACAAAATGTCTTTCTATGACAAAACAGTGGCTGAGGAGTTGAATTTGCAATTTATTGATGTCAAGATGCAGGATACAGCTACTTACCGCAAGTATCGCAAAATTTTATTAACTCAGTATCCTGATAAATCAGAAATGGGATGGCCTACTTACATTGTTTGTGATTCTCCTGAAGGAGAGTTTCAAATTATCGGTGAGGTGAAAGGAGGTCATCCCAAAGGAGAATTTAGAAGTCGTTTACAAGAAGTAGTCAATTCCACAGCTAGTCAGAACTAATTACCTCAAAGGATTGTACTTCTAGGACAGGGCCAATCATGGCGGCTGTCATAACATCGTCACGAACTTTTCCTGTTACTTTGGCTGTTTGTCCTGACTTGAGTAGCTGTTTGTCTGTACTTCTGGGTAGTTCATAGGTGATGCCATCATCGGTAACTAGCGCCCATGCACCAGTACCAATGTCACGATGTTGGATTGTGCCTGTAACTGTAGTACTCATAAAATTGCTGAATGTTGAGAGGATTAAAATATGAGGGAGAGTAATATTTTGAATTACTCTCCCTGTATTCCCTCTTAAGTTAAGCTACTTGTCTTTCATTTTTCAACGATAACTGGGCTAGTCCGTAACAGAGTAGGGCATTAGCAATCAGAAATGTTCGTGCTAAGTAACTATCACCCAATCCCCAAACTGTAGGGTCGTAAACTGCACTGATGGTTAAACATGCAGCGACACCTAAAGTTGAACCAATTGCAAACCATTTACCGCTAGGATGTCCCAACAATAAGGCGATAAGCACAAAGGGAATTAAAACGCTAGCAAATAGGGGATTTAAAGCATCGGTTCCTTGAATAGCATTACCTAATTCCGGAATCGAACTGCCTAAAAGGCGGAACGGCCATTGAGGCAGATCAAAGATATAAAATCCTTTGAGGAAGAATAATCCCGAACTGCCAAAAATTAAACCACTGGATAATGACCAACTCCAGGAGAAGGGAAAGTAAACTCGTAAAAACCAAGCTAATAGATAGGAACCTAATACCATCAAAATCTTGGGTAGGAGTGCAACAGCACCGCCATCAATCCAAAAGCCGGGGTTAAGATAGCCGTTATCCCGCAACCAACGGAAGAAATCGGAGAAACTTATTTGACCTTCAGTGGCGAGTTTAACTGCTGCATCAGCGTTGAGTTGTCCAGCGCCGTAATAATTTAAACTGTCGTCTTGGATAACTCGCGATGACTGTTTGAGGATTTGTAAAACCTCATCGGGATTTTGAACGCCTTTGGCTTTGATAAGTGCAGCTACGCCAGCCACGTGAGGAGATGCCATACTTGTTCCTTGGAAGCCAAGAAACACACCTTCGCCATTTTCGTTGATTGTCTCTTGGAGAATCTTTCCTGCTTCACTACCACCAGGGGCGGAGATATCTACCCCTGCACCAAAGTTAGAATAGGGGGCTTTTTCACCATCGGGGCCATATGCAGAAACGCCGATAACATGGGGATAACGGGCGGGATAGCTGGCTCCATTGGCATTTTCGTTACCAGCTGCGGCGACAATGACAACGCCTTTGTTGTGGGCGTAGTCAATGGCTTGTTTCATTAACTGACTTTCACCGCCACCACCTAAGCTCATGTTAATCACATCTGCGCCTTTATCAGCAGCAAATTTAATTGCTTCGGCAATATCGGCTACTGTACCGCCACCATAATCATTCAGTACCTTTAAAGGCATGAGATTGGCTTCGTAGGCAATACCAGCTACACCATATTTGTTGTTAGTGGCTTGAGCGATGGTACCTGCTACATGGGTACCATGTCCGTTATCGTCTTTGGCGTCTTCTCTATCGTTGACGAAATCGTAACCTTTGACAAATTTCGTTTCGTATAAGTCGCGGACGCGAGTAATTCCTGTGTCGATAACGGCGACTGTCACGCCACTACCTTTAGTTTGATTCCACGCCGCTTCAATGCCAATTTGGTGCAAGTTCCACTGCTTGCTGTAATACTGATCGTTAGGGCCAGTTAAGGAAGGACTAACATCGTCTTCGTTTTCGTTGGGTTTTAAAAATTCGCCCAAGAAAGCAGCTTCACCCGGTTGGGGAATCTTTTTGTAAATATAATTTGGCTCGATAAACTCTGTAGCCGATTTGAATTGAGATTTTTGCAGTTCTTTCAGCCGTTGGCGATCGCCTTTGATAATATACACATTATCTTTTGCTGAAAATTTATTATCCAATTGGGGTGTAACCTGGTATTGTTGAGCGATCGCTTGCAGATCTTTCTCTACTACCTCTTTCGGTATATCTTCGCGAAAATCTAGCAAAATCGTCTCAAACTCGCCTTTAGCTGCTAGTCCCTGAAAATTGAGGAACCCAAATACAGCAGCTACTAACCCAATGACAAACAAGCAAAATAATATAAGCCTTCTCATATAAAGTCATCACCGCTTTTTGCCAGTTGCTCACTAACATAACTTATCTCTGGCTCCGATTGGTGTATTTTGCACGTAAGTTAAAATTTGTACTCAGGATTTTTCAACAATGGAACGCGGTCTTTTGTGGTTACCCTTATTATTCATGTTTTTCTGGTTGGCTTGGCAAGGCTCAAAAGAGTATCAAAAAGTTGAGGCTTACCGCGCTTGGGCAGAACAATTTGAACGAGCTAAATATGATATTTATGCGGTATTGGGTCAAAAGGGTCAAGATATAACTTGGGGAAAACCCACGCCGAAAGGGCCGATTAAACTGGAAACTTTTTCTTTAGTTGATGTGCAACAAATCCAACTTTTAGTGGATGACAAAATAGTAGAGATAGACAATCCACCAGAAAAAGGTCGTCAGATTGAGTTGGAATTTATTTTTGCAGAAAAACCTCAATCAGCACGCGTTCCGTTTACAGAAATTCCTTTAGCTGCGGAATGGGGCAAGTTTTTACAAGGGATATTGTAAATTGGGCATTGGGGGGGACAAGGGGGACAAGGAGGACAAGGAGGACAAGGAAGATAAAAAGACTATATTTTTGACCATTGACCATTGACCATTGACCATTGACTATTGACCATTGACTATTGACTGTTCAATCGGAATTTCAATGATGAATTCAGCACCTTGTCCTGGTGATGAGATGCATTTGATTGAGCCGTTGTGACGTTCGGTGATAATTTGGTAACTAATTGATAGACCCATACCTGTACCTTTATCTACAGCCTTGGTTGTATAAAAGGGGTCAAATAACCGATTTATAACTTGTTCTGTGATTCCAGGGCCGTTGTCAGCAATTCGGATGGTGATATGTTGAGCGTTGATTTTTTCAGTATAAATGCGGATATTAAGACAATCATAAGCTGACTTTTGTGACTCATAACTTTCTTCGAGAGCATCGATAGCATTAGCTAAGATGTTCATAAATACTTGGTTAAGTTGTCCGGCGTAGCACTGAATTAAAGGTAAATCGCCGTATTCTTTGATTACTTGAATGGTGGGGCGGTTGGGTTTGGCTTTTAAACGGTAATCTAGGATGGTTAAGGTGCTATCTATACCTTCATGAATATCCGCAAATTTTAAATCGGCTTCATCGAATCGGGAGAAGGTACGTAGAGAAGCGACGATTTTCCGGATACGGTCAGCACCTACTTTCATGGAAGATAAAAGATGTGGTAGGTCTTGTAAGAGAAAATCGAGGTCGATAGCTTCGGCTTCTTCTGTAATTTCTGCCGGAGGATTGGGGTAGTATTTTTGGTAAAGCTGGAGAAAATTTAATAAGTCCTGAGTATAGTTGTTAGCGTGAGCTAGGTTACCGTAAATAAAATTTACAGGATTATTGATTTCGTGGGCAACTCCAGCTACTAATTGACCAATAGAAGACATTTTTTCACTCTGGATTAGCTGGGATTGAATGCGTTGACATTCTTGGAGAGTTTGCTCTAATTCAGAGGTTTGCTGTTGGAGTTGAGTTTGCGATCGCACTAAATCTGCTTCGGTAATTTTTCTCTCCGTAATATCTCGCATATTCCCCTGAAAACCTACTACTTTACTAGCAGCATTTTTTATCGGTGAAGCGTTAAAGACAATCCAGCAAGTACTACCATCTTCACGTTTAATCCTCACTTCTATTCCAGCTTGTTTTTTACCTATTGCGAGAATTTTTTGCAGAATTGTTTCATAAATGGTGATATCTTCAGGATTAATTATCGAAGCAAAAGATTTATCGATGAATTCTGAGATTTCATAGCCAAACATCTCGGTGAAGCTAGGGGAAAGGTAAGTAAACTTACCATCCAAAGATAAGGTATAAATTATATCATCAGCATTTTCTACTAAGCTGCGAAACATAGCTTCGGTTTGTGCTGGAAAAGTAGTTGCTGGTGCTTCTGTGAATGCTGTTTTGCGATTAGTGATATCAATCAATAACCCATCCCAAAGAATTTTACCTGTTGATTGTACCTCTGGTTGGGAAAGACCTTGTACCCACTTCCACTGACCGCAACTAGATAAAATCCGTCCTTCCCAATGCCAAGTTTGTAATGTTTGGGCAGAAATAGCAATAGACTCTAAAAAAGATTGGCGATCGCAAGGATGAACTGCTTCTGTTAATAATTTACAATTTTGTTGTCCTACTTCTGGTTTGATACCGTAAATTCCTTGAGAACCAGACAAGATTTTCACGAAAGAAGCGCTATTATCTGGTTCCAGTTGAAACTGGTAAACCATAGCAGGTAGATTGGCAATTAATTGTTGATCGTCAGTCACAGAAGCCATCGTGGTAACTTCTGTGACAGGCGCTACAGTGATATTTTCAACGATTGATAATAAACCAATCAGCTTGCCATGCAAATCAGTCAGAGGTGTGTGATACCACTTACAAGTGATAATTTTGCCATCTTTAGTACAATTCTGGCTAGTATTAGGTATTACCTGTTTTTGCTGAGTAAATTCGTTAAAAGCAGCGTTTGTTTCCTGTTTATCACCTTCAGCTACTATAATATCGGCTGCATGGCGTCCTAGTACTTCCCGCTCGCTATAGCCAAATATTTTCTCTGCTGCTGGATTCCAGTCTGTCACCTCAAAAGCCAAATTCCAAGAAATTACTCCTAATGGATGACGCTGTATCATAAATGACAATCTATGCCGCAGTTCCGTTACAGTTTCCCCTGCACGTTGAGAATCTATCCACAATCGATATTGCTGTTTAACAGCACGAGTTGCTGAGGAGAAAGCTTTCTCTAACTGCTCAGTGCGTTGGCGTAAAGTTGTTAGCTCTTCGTATATAGCTTCAGTAGACATACTGCTTTATGTTTTTTCACTGTATATTTATATATTTGTCTTCACAATACTTTTTGCGCCCAGCAGAACTGATTTTTAGAAGTAACTTTAGTTAGAATGCCCAAAAATCCGCAAGACTACACAAGCTTTTGTTAAAATTTGTTGTTTGATTGCTTTGGCTTAAGAATTAACACGATTAACCTTCTTCTATCACTTTGGGAAAAGAAAAATAAATGTAGGTTGGGTTGAACAGAGTGAAACCCAACAATACCAAAGTTTTCGGGTGTTGGGTTACCCTACGGGAAGCCGCTCCGCGTCTACGTTCCTCAACCCAACCTTGTATCTTAGAAATAGGTTTTGATTGTGGTAATTATTTACAATCAATGCAGGTAAAAAATTAATCAGATGAATGCTGTGACAAAATCTAGGATACCTGTTGCCTTAACGATTGCTGGTTCTGATAGTGGTGGTGGTGCGGGAATTCAAACTGATTTACGTACTTTTGCGTTTCACTGCGTTCACGGTACTAGTGCTATAACCTGCATTACGGCACAAAATACTTTGGGTGTCAGGCGAGTTGATGCGATCGCTCCTGAGGCTGTAGTGGCGCAAATACAAGCTGTGGTTGAAGATATTGGTGTGCAAGCTGCAAAAACAGGAATGTTACTCAATCAGGAAATTATTTTAGCTGTGGCGCAGCAGGTAGAGGCTTTGCAAATTCAGAATTTGGTAGTAGATCCAGTCATGGTGTCACGCACTGGGGCACAATTAATTGATGATGATGCAGTATATACTCTTTGCCATGCTTTAATCCCCCAGGCGGCTATTGTGACGCCAAACCGTTATGAAGCGCAAATTATGAGTGGGTTAACTATTGATAGCCTGGATGATATGCAAGCAGCAGCGCAAATTATTCACCAGAAATTAGGCGCGAAAGCGGTTTTGGTAAAGGGTGGTGGAATGAAGGGAAAAGCACATGGTGTTGATATCTGGTTTGATGGCGAAAGATTATCAACCTTGTCAACTCAGTTGATAGATACAAAAAATACTCATGGTACTGGTTGTACTTTATCAGCTGCGATCGCGGCTAACCTAGCTAAAAACCAGGATATATTTACAGCAGTACAACAGGCAAAGAACTATGTTACAACTGCCCTTACTTACTCTCTTGATATTGGTCAAGGACAAGGCCCTGTAGGACATTTTTTCCCTTTACTGCAAAATAACAATTAGTATGTTATCTGCTGTACTTCAAGCCAATAGGGCTTTAAGGTACTTAGTATGTAATTATTTCATCATCTCCTGCAAAAATCTTTGCCCTGTTATCATTTTTCTATTATTCTTGGGCATAGTTTCAGTGTTGACTATCTCTGATAGTATCTCTAAAACCATAACCTACTCTAATTTTTCATGCTAAGTAACCTATGCAAGCAACAAATTCTATTTACAGCAATCCAAATACACAAAATACACCCACTTATCCCCCCTCTGTACCCCTGTCTGTATATCGGGAATTAGCAGATGAGTTACAAACAGCACAAGCACAATTAAAAAGCCTATCTACTAAAAACCAGCAATTAACACAAGAAAATCAACTACTACGTCAGGAAATGACTAAATTGATTCAATCTTGTCTGCGGTTACAAAAGTTGGTGGATGTTCCCGGACAACAGCCAAATATAGCTAATAACCAAGCTAATAGTCCAGCGCCTGCTAATAATACCCAAGGGAAAAAGACAGCACCGCCGAAAGCAGCCACAAAAGCACGTCCCCAGCAGCAAGTTGCGCGTCCTCGTCCACCTGTATCGGAAACTCTAAGTAGTAAAAGTCCAGCTGCTTCCGTCTCTGCGCCTGTGATGGAAATGATACCGCCAACACCGCAACCGATTTTTATAGAAGAGCAGGAAGTTAGGTATTATGCTGCTAATGAGTCAAAAACTAAGGAAATTAGCGGTTGGTGGTTAGTTATTAGTATTTTATTAATTATGCTGGCAGCTTTTAGTGCTGGGTATTTAGTTGTGCGACCTTTATTTGAACACCAGAGTCGTTAGTTACATCTGTCTGTATTGCAGTTGTAACTTGATACTTGTGGAAAAATTTCGCTCTCACAATTATAAATTAATATTTCAGGACATTTACCTATTTTTTGTTAACAAAAAATACATATTTTCATGCAAAAATATGCTGGTTTGTTTGATCTCATAATCACAAAAAATAGTTGAATAACAAATACATTGCCATAGTTAATTTAAGAACTGTTCCCATAGGTCATTTAAAGTCGTAAATTATTACATATATTTTTAAAATAGTTCTACTAGTTAAAGTCTCAGACAAAGAATCTGGTTAGATAGATAAACAAAGCTAGTAGAAACAAGGAGTCCAATTTAATGAAAAAAGTAGAAGCAATTATCCGTCCATTTAAGCTGGATGAGGTCAAAATTGCCTTGGTAAATGCCGGTATTGTCGGGATGACTGTTTCCGAAGTTCGCGGATTTGGGAGACAAAAAGGTCAAACCGAACGCTATCGTGGTTCTGAGTACACCGTCGAGTTTCTGCAAAAACTGAAAGTAGAAATCGTTGTTGAGGACAACCAAGTTGATATGGTAGTAGACAAAATTATTGCTGCTGCCCGCACTGGTGAAATTGGTGATGGTAAAATCTTCATTTCGCCTGTGGAACAAGTGGTTCGGATTCGGACGGGAGAAAAGAATACAGAAGCAGTTTAAAATCTAATGGCTGAGTTTTGAGTACTGAGTGGTTAAAAAAGAGTTAATAGAGTAAAATTTTGGGTTTTTAGAAGATGCTTAATACCTCTATATAAGAGAGTTTAGAAGAAACGGTGAAATATCATCTTTTCACACTAAATTAACGCAAAATTTACTCCCAACTCCCACTTTATGACTCAGGACTCAGCTTTGCTAATTGCGGAAGTAATGCTGTAAATGCTTTACCGCGATGACTAAGCGATCGCTTTAATTGTGGTGTCATCTGCGCAAAGGTTAATTGTTTATCTGGGACATAAAAAATCGGATCGTAGCCAAAACCACGAGTACCGCGAGGCGCATGAAGAATAACACCACGACAAATACCTTCCGATTGGAGGACGATTTCACCATCAGGACTGGCGATCGCAATTACGCAGACAAATTGCGCTTGTCGGTTAATTTCCGCGCCTAGTTCGCTTAATACTCTAGCAATGCGTTCGGCGTCGTTTCTGGCGTAACGTGCAGAATAAACCCCTGGTGCGCCATCTAAAGCATCTACTTGTAAGCCAGAATCATCAGCTATAGCCCATTGTCCCGTTGCTTTGGCGGTTTGGGAAGCTTTCAGACATGCATTAGCGGCGAAAGTCTCCCCTGTCTCTTCAATTTCTAATTCTTCCGGTTTCAGGGATAATTCCCAGCCAGAATCAGCCAGATAAGCTTGCATTTCTTTTAACTTACCGGGGTTACCTGTGGCTACTATAAGTTTTTTAGTCATTGGTAAATGGTCAATAGTCAATGGTCAATAGTCAATAGTCATTGGTCAATGGTCAATAGTCAATACGATCGGGAATTTTTGACTGTGGACTTTTGACCGCGCCAATTTTAGATTTTAGATTTTAGATTTTAGATTATTTCGGTTCATGCCCCGCCTCCGAAGTTCAGATCGCCGCAAGCCGGCGCTCTGACTTCTCTCCTTGTGGGTGGAACAAATCCAAAATCGTCAATTTAAAATCGCCAAGCTGCATCCCGGAATCGGTGTAGTCAATCCAAAATCGTAAATCCAAAATCCAAAATTGATTGACTGTGGACTTTGGACTATTGACTAATTTTACGTCGCCCAGTGTTTTGCCCAAGCAAGAGTTTCATGTACGCGATCGATTGTAGCGGCTTCGCAGTACAGGCGTAAAACTGGTTCGGTTCCGCTAAAGCGAATCATTAACCAACTATTGTCAGCTAGGCGGAATTTATAGCCGTCAATGGTTTGACAGTCAGTTACAGCTTGTCCGGCTATTTCTGTTAATGGTTGGGTTTGTAGTTGTTGCAAAAGCCGCGATCGCACTTCCATACTCGCTAGGGGTAAATCGATGCGATCGTAGGCGGAATCAAAGCCTGTTTGCTGTTGTAACTGTCGGTAATATTCCCCTAAATCTTGTCCTGATTCAACTATGGCTTCTAGCACATATAAAGCTGATAGCAGTGCATCTCTTTCGGGAATATGGCTACCATAGCCAATTCCCCCTGACTCTTCACCGCCTAGCAAGACTTCTGCGGCTAACATTCTGTCAGCAATATATTTATAACCAACAGGCGTTTCAAAGACAGAGAGTTTATGTAATGCAGCTACTAGGGGAATTAAGTCAGAACCACTGACTGTTTTGACGATTTCGCCTGTAAAACCACGCCTTAAGGTTAAATGGTCAATTAATATGGGAATTAAGACTTGAGAACTTAAAAAGTTAGCTTCACCATCAACGGCGGCGATGCGATCGCAGTCGCCATCAAATACTAAGCCTACAGTTAAATTATTGGGATTGCTGGCGCGGTGATTTTTGATGACTGTAAATAGCTGGGAGAGGTATTTTGGTAATGGTTCTGGCGCACCACCACCAAATAAAGGATCGCGATCGCTGTTGATTTCCTGGACGCGATCGCCCAATAATCTAGCTAATCCACTAGCCGCCGCTCCATGCATGACATCGGCAAAGACAGTTAATCTACCATCAGCGATCGCTGTGCGAATTTTGCCAATATCAACTTTACCTTCTAAACCTGCCGTATAGCTGGGCCAAGGGTCAAATTTCTCTACTTTACCAGGTGTAGCTGCTGTAGGTACCCCTTGCGGTAAAAGTGTTTCTATTTCTTTGGTAAATTCTGGCGATACCGAACCCCCAAAATAACCCTTGACTTTTAAGCCTAAATATGCACCAGGATTATGACTGGCAGTAATTACCAAAGCGCCTAAAGCATTAAGTTGTTTCGCCGCCCAGCTAAAAGCCGGAGTGGGCGCATAACTATCGCTGAGTAGCACATCAAATCCGATAGCAGTAACAGCATCAGCGACAGCACTGGCAAAATCTTCTGCCATAAATCGGCGATCGTAGCCGACAACGATTTTTCTAGTCCCGACAATCGAAAAATAAGTATCATATAATACTTTCGCGGCAACTGGTGCAACCAAGGCTAGGCGTTCAAAGGTGAATTCATCACCAATCACACCTCGCCAGCCGTCTGTACCAAATTTGATGGAGTTTGCTACAACTGGCATGGAGTTATCCTAATTTTTACTGAGGATTCTATCATTTAGACTGTAAGCTTTATTAAAAAAATATAGTACTAATACGTATAATTTCTAGTAACTAGCTGTAAAATTTCCGCGAATAAAAATATTAATAATCCTTAATAGCAAACACTATTAAGGATTTTATATAGGAGCAGGAAACTGCTCAACACCCCGATAGTCTCTAAAAATCATCAAGAAACTGGCTAAGTCTGCTGATCACCGGGTCAACCTCTTGAGGAGGAGGTGGAGGCGGAACATAGGTATTATGAACTACCTCCCCTACTGGTGTCCCTGAAGCTGCATACTGAATCACTGGTCGTTCAGCGACCATGATAGCCAAATGGGCAACTTGCTGAGTAAGTTGCAGAATTTGGCTTTCCATTGATTCTAAACGATGAGATTCTTTGGCAAAAAAGCGTTCCTCAAGGTCAGCCAGTTGATGTTGCAGTCTACCGATTTCTTGTTCAACCGCCGTTGTCGATATTGTGTGCGCACCAGGTTTGACTGATTCCGGGACACATAAAGATTGCCATAAAGCTTCTTTACAGAGGTCGCTGAAAGTTTTATCGACTTGTTTCTCTAAATAGCTTTCTACAAGAGCCAACAAGCTTTCATCAGCAACCCCTGGATTGAACGTGACCGATTTAACTACTTTTTTTGACCATTGGAACATCAGTTTTAAGCCCTAGAAGAGCGAACAGCAGATAATTGCGCCTCTCCATAAATATACTGCCCCAAGGCATTAGCTTGTCGGGAAGGTGCAGCTAAATAAGCGTTAATTCTAGCCTCCTTCAATAGCCGTTGTACATCTTCCCAGAAAAATTGACCGCCACCACCGGTGATGATCACATCAGTTACCCGTTCTGGTAACCAGGCGAGAACACGACTGCAAATTTCTCGAGAAAACATCTCTGTGAGATTGGGGAGAAAATCATCAAGATTTGTTGGCTTGCTGGCACCTTTGGGACGGTAGAATCTTTCGCCTTTGGGTTTATTTACAGCCGAAATCAATGCCAAAGATTGACTATCAGCACCTTCAATTTCGGCGGCGACAAGTTCATAAAACTTATTCATCCCGAAATCTTCGCTCTTAGAAGCGCCTCGAGCGAAGCGGAAGTTATCGACCATTAATAAATCGATGGTTTGATGGCCAATATCGACGATACCCACGGAAATTTTCGTAAAATCAGGGAGAGTAGCACCTTTTTGTGGTTGAGCTTCTGTCCACAGCAGGCTACCGTAGCCTTCTGGCATTACCCAAACTTTACTAATGTTGAGGTTAATGGTTTCGCCACGGAAGTTTAACACATGGGGGCCGCTTACCAAGCTGGTCAACTGTGCTTTTTCTTTTTCAAATTGTTCTAGAGATAGGAAAGGTAAACCTAATACGACGGAAATTTCGTCTTTGAGTTTAAAGTAACCCGCACAGGCTAATACTTTTACAAGTGCATCCTCTACCTTGGATTGACCTACTCCCAAATTAGCCCCAAAGTCTGCGGCTAGTTGACCGACAGCATAGCCATTACCTTGATACTCTAGCCACAAATCCATTAACGGATCTGTCGCGCGGGCTTCAAACACACCGCCACGTACTTGTTCGATGGACATTTGCTTGACGTTTGCTGGTACAAACACCACATTATTGGGTTCGCGAGTAACGCAAGTCTTGGTAGAAGTTCTGCCTAAATCTACACTGAGAATTGCCTTACCAGAAAAGGTGCTTGGCTTGGGTGTCGTAGTCGCGTTAATGGGGGTGGACGCAGACACCCGATTCATGGGTATAGCGGCGGCATTTATTGGGGTAGCTGCGGAAGGTTGGTCTGTCATAAAGCTCCTAGTCCTAACTTAACTGTAAAAACTAAATCCTGCTCAATCTTACAAAAATGGGAATTATCAAAAATTCCTGGCTGCGTCAAGTGTAGCTAGAAATACGCAAAAAATTAAGTCAGGCGATCGCGAATCTAGCATTATTGGGGATAGTTTAGGCCAATATCAAGTATATTTAACACCTATTTTGATGCCAAAAACCTTTATATTTCATTTTCTAGTGATTTTACGCTTGCGTTTGAATACCCAAATAAAAAATCCCACAATCAAGCTCCCAAGCACAATTTTTGATACAGGAGCAAGGTACTTGTCCACCAGTTCATACTGACTACCCAACAGGTATCCTGAGTATGTTAGCAAACCTACCCAAGCTGCGCTACCCATAGTTGTGTAAAATAAAAAAGGCACCAAAGGCATATTGCTCAGACCAGCTGGCACAGAAATTAAAGTCCGGATTCCTGGCACTAACCGACCAAGTAATACAGCCTTACTACCCTTTTTATTAAACCATTGGTTTGCTTTGGTAATATCGTCACTCGATATGGCAATCCATTTACCATATTTGTCAGCTAATTTTTTTAACCTTTTTTCGCCTAAAAACTGTCCTGGATAGTACCAAATTAATGCACCTAATACCGAACCCAAAAGTCCGGCGAGAAACACGCCAATAATACTCAGCTTTGCGCCTCCTGGCTGATGGGGACTAGCGGTAAATCCTGCCAATGGCATAATCAACTCTGAAGGAATCGGCGGAAAAAGATTCTCTAAAAACATCAACAGAGCAATCCCCCAATATCCTAGAGAGTTGATTGTATTAGTTATCCATTCCAGCATGATTTAATTCCTAGAATTACTGTATTTGGTTACAAAATTTCCTGATCTGTACCGCAGGTAAACTCAATAAATTGAGTTGAGAAAACCTGCGAATTACACATAGCCAATTCACATCAAAGATTTAGCTCAAAAGAAAAGGCAAAAATCAAAAATGCTTTTAACATTTGACTTTTGCCTTTTGGTTTTATCCTCCTCCAACTTTTCTAGATTGTTGGAGTTAGTGATTGTACTCTCGGTTCTGATTGCCAATCCAATGGATTCCAAACTTTATCTTCTAGAGCCATTTGCTCAATTAAGCTGGCTAATCTTAAAGCTTTTAAAGCTTGTTCCCCACCAACGGAAGGTTGATTTCCACCATGTACGCAATTCACAAAATGTTCTAGCTCGGCGCTGAGAGGTTGAACGTTAGTCGTATAAACTTTCTCAATCACCCCATCCTGGCGATAAAGTACTTGTCGTGGCTCGTTGAGAGAATTGTGATTTGTTTGGCGGTGAATCAAAATTTCATTTTTGAGGAAATCTGCTTCTGTAAAGGAATTTTTGCAATGGGCAACTATCCGCCGGATTTTCCGATGAGTGACTTTGCTTGCAGTTAAAGTTGCTACAATACCATTAGCGAATCCTAAGGTGGCAGTCACGTAATCTAGATAACCAGAGTCTAATGCACGGGTGCCACTAGCGGTTAACTTGACGACTGGAGAGGCTGCTAATTCCAGAAGTAAGTCAATGTCATGGATCATTAAATCCAGCACCACAGATACATCATTTGCCCGATCTGAATAAGGACTCATGCGATGGGCTTCTATCGCCAATAAATCCTCGGTTTTGAGTACTTTACTCAGTTCGCGAAATGCGGGATTAAAGCGTTCAATGTGACCTACTTGGAGAATACACTGAGATTCAGCCGCAGCATTCACCAGGGATTCTGCCTCAGAAATACTGGCAGCAATCGGTTTTTCAATTAAAACGTGAATTCCGGCTAATAAACAGTTAATGCCTACAGCGTAATGCAAGCGTGTAGGAACAGCAATGCAAACTGCTTCTACATGAGGTAGTAAGTCACAGTAATCTTCAAAAAATTTGACTTTGTATTTGCTAGCGGTTTCTAATCCTCGCTCGACGTTAATATCGGAAACACCCACCAGTTCAACATCTTTCATTGAACTCAGGACTCGGGTATGATGTTGCCCCATGTTACCCACTCCAATTACGCCTATGCGAATTGGCCGTGGTTGGTTGCGCTGTGTATATGGATTTGGTTCTGCCACTGACATGCTATTTTGCACTATGATTCTCTCCTCAACCACCAAATTTAGAGACGCTACGGTCGTTGGCCTTTATACTTAACTGCCTGTTACGATCCGTCTAAAACCATCCAGATGGTAACATAGAGGTTCTGTTTATGAAGAATTTCAAAGTTTGTTATGGGTTCCCGCAATCTGAGTATCTTTTGGAATTTGAGTTGATTGTTGATTAATTTTTTACACTTTACACAAAATATAAAATGTCTTTTTATTAACTTTACAATCTCAGTAATACTTAAAACTGAATTACTCAAGAGGAATTAGGTAATTGATTATTTCAATCAAATATTGATTGAGATAATCAAAAGTCATCCTTTTTTGTGAGTAAAATTACATAAAAATCAAAATTTCCTACTTAAATTAGGTCGGAAAAAAATTGCAGTCATGGAACAATGGTGAAGACTAATGAGTAATTTAATAATTTTTACATAATTATCTGTAACACTGACAGATTAGGCAGTGATATTTTTAGAGACTTTAGTTGAGAGAATATCCTTTGACCGTTGAGGTCGTCATTGAAAATGCGATCGCTCACATGAGTGCAAAGGCAACCGCAGTCAGATTTCGCGATTAAAAAGCCCAAATTATTAACCCCGATGAAAGCTGTAATTCTGTTGTCTGGAGGATTAGACTCTTCCACAATTCTGTATCAAGCCAAAGCTGATGGCTATGAGTGCCACGCCCTTTCTTTTGATTATCGCCAGCGACATCAGCGAGAGTTACAGTCTGCCCTATTGGTAGCACAAAAAGCTGGGGTAGCAACACATCAGATAGTCAACTTTGATTTACGTCAATGGGGCGGTTCAGCCCTAACAGATGATGACATAGATTTACCACAGGAACGTTCCCTGACGGAAATGTCACAAAACATTCCTGTAACTTATGTTCCTGCCCGCAATACAATCTTTTTGAGTTTTGCCCTCGCTTATGCAGAAACAATCACTGCAGAACGTGTCTATATTGGTGTTAATGCTTTAGATTACTCTGGTTATCCTGATTGTCGCCCCGACTATATCCAAGCGATGCAAGAAGTTTTTCGCTTAGGAACCAAGCAAGGAAGGGAGGGAGAACCGATTACGATTGTTGCGCCCTTAATTAATTTGAAAAAAACCGAAATTATCCAGCTTGGTAATCAACTAGGCGTGCCTTGGGAACTCACATGGTCTTGTTATGCTGGTGCTGATGTCGCCTGTGGTGTCTGTGATTCTTGCCGCCTCAGGCTAGCAGCCTTTGGGGAATTAGGTTTAAGTGACCCTGTGGCTTACGCTTAGTGGTAGCAGGGGGCAGGGAGCAGGGGGACAAGGAGGACAAGGAGGACAAGGAGGACAAAAAATTTTAGATTTTAGATTTGCGATTTTAGATTCTAATCTAAATCTAAAATCCAAAATCCAAAATTGTTTCAATGCCCAACTCACTGACTTTCTGTCTCTTCTTTTAAGCGTCGTAGTTGGACTTGATGTAAACGGGGGCCTATGACGGAAACTACGGTAAATTCCAGATTTTGAAAACAGAATGTTTCCCCTTTGGCGGGTAGTTTTTGCAGATGATACAGCAGAAAACCCCCCAGGGTTTGATATTCTTTTGCCAGAGGTAAATTCAAATTTAAAATGGCGTTGAGGTCTTCTAAGTTGATTTGTGCTTGCACGAGAAATGTTTGCTCATCTAACATTTGGATGAGTAAATCTTCAGTGCTATCAAGTACACCTGCATCGCCAATAATTTCGGCAATCACATCTTGAAGTGTGACTAAGCCGACAATTCCGCCAAATTCATTCACCACCATCACCATAGCGGGCTTTTCTTGCTGCATCATTGGTAAAAGTTCGCTTAAGGGGGTGTGTTCGGGAACAAACCGGGCTGGACGCATCCAAGGTTGAATGGATGATTTTAAAGTCAGCTTACCTACAGCTAAAGGCTGTGCCATGTCTTTAAAGTAAGCAATACCGCGAATATCGTCTAAAGAGTCGCCGATAATGGGGTAGCGGGAATGACCAGTATCAGCCATTTCATGGAGGAATTGTTCAAAGGTAGCGTCTTTAGGTAAGGCAACGATACTGGTGCGGGGAATCATCACTTCTTGCACCTTGACATCGCCAAATTCAAAGATATTATTCAGCAATTCTCGCTCGGAACGCTGTAAACCCGTGGATTCTCGTTCTGTAGAGATAATTAGCTGCAATTCTTCGGGGGTGACAGGTGGTCTCCAGCCTTGACCGGTGTATTCAATACCAAACAATCTTAAAAGCCAGCGATTTGATTGGTTGAGAATCCAGATAAAGGGGCTGAAAAAACGGACGATCGCTTTGACTGAAGGCCCTAAAAATCTGGCTAGCTTTTCTGAGTACAGCATCGCTACTGATTTAGGGCAGAGTTCTCCTAAAACTATTTGTAAATAGGCAATTAAAAAGAAAGCGATGGGGATAGAGAGAGAATGAGCAATAAACAGACTCATTTCTTGCGGTAAAGGCCAGGATTTCAACCATGCATCTACCAACAGCACAATTGTATTTTCGCCAATCCAGCCTAATGCCAAACTAGAAAGAGTAATGCCTAACTGGGTGGTAGATAGCAGGCGATCGATACTACGCTGCAACATTTCTACAGCGATCGCGGGAATGTCACCAGCTTGGACTAACTGATGGATACGCGATCGCCTCACTGTCACCATTGAAAACTCGGCTGTGACAAAAAAAGCATTGATAGTAATCAGTAGCAAAACTGATAACAATCGCAGCCCCACATCTGTCCAAATTAAACTAGGAAAACCACTCACCGCTACAGCTCGTGTACAACTTATGCACCCACTCTTGGACTGGTAATTTGAGATTTGGGAATTAGGGATGGTGGTTGCGATCGTTCCCCAGTTCCCAATACTACACAACAACAGTAACTTGACTCAGGAACTTGCTTACTCTAATAGCTTTAACATCGCCATCTCAATCTCAAATTTCCCATCCCTGATCTTCACAATTGCCTAGTTTATTTTTCTACAGGAATATTTGACACTTCCAACTTTAATTCTTGAGCAGGATAGTCTGTCAACGACAGAGAAATCTTACTGACATCATCAAGTAAAGCTGTGGGAATGCTCACTGTACCAGAAAACGTTGGCCCGTTAGCTGGTAATTCTGCTGGTAAACCCTCTGTACTCGCGCTGAGAGTACGTCCCTTATCATCGGTGACATCCAAGAAACTATATAAGAAGCGCACAGAATCAGCACCTTTATTCTGCATCTTCACTTTCAGGAGTAAATCTCCCCCAGAATAGCGTGCAGATTGGACAGCGAAACTTACACCTTTATTTTCAGCTGTAACGGGAAATCCTTTTTGGGGTTTTTCTTCAGCTACTTCTGAAGGCTTTTCTTGTGGCTTTTGCTGATTATTAGTCTCCTCTTCATCTTCATCTAGTTTTTCGGATTTAGCCGCTTTGGTTTTACCTTCAATGCGTGCTTTAACAATTTTTAGTATTTCTTCTTCTCTTAAGAGTACTAAGCTGCCTGCTTGGGAGTTAGAGGATTTACTGGTAGTAAATTTACTGGTAGGACGACCATCTGGGGTAGTTACACCTTTGAGTGCGGAACTCCCTAAGGTGAACCCCCAAAATGCACTCACAGATCCTGCGCCCAACATCAGGGTTAACAAAATTAACGTAAGAAGTACAGTGGAATTTAGTTTCATCGCTCTGGCGCTGTTGGCAAATTAGCCTAGTTTATTTAAAAAACATCTTTAGACTGTTGACCTTGCCCATTTTAGACTTTAGATTACCGATTTGCGATTTTTTTGCTTGAGAACTTATTACAGCCTGAGTGCTAGTAACCTGCACATCCGCCTATCTATCGAGTTTTCAGCCATATCCATTCATCGGCAGGGTCAATCTAAAGTTTCCTATCATAATTGTGTACAATCGCCTACTGAGTTAGTCTGGACTATTTCATCATTAAATTATGTAGTAAAAAAATCTGCTAAACTATTATCCAGGGTACAAAAGCTGGTATAATCAGCGTACAATATATAATAAAAATCCGCCCAGGGTTGGCCGAGCGGTTGAGGCAGCGAACTCATAATTCGCCCAAGGCAGGTTCAACTCCTGCACCCTGGATTAAAAAATTTATAAATTTAGAGTGCTGAACTAGCATCAGCAGTCAGCACTGAGCAATCTTACTGTGGCAATCTAGCCGTCGTAGTAAATTTTAAAAGCGAAACTCGGTGCCAACTTTCATCCGTTCAGCATTGCTGCGGGGAGACATGAGAATCGATGTACCGTAGGGATTAGGTAAATCTGGGGTACGCAGATAGGGATCGTTAGTAGCTTGCTGCGTCATCATATCCCGGTAAATCCCATTGACTAATTCACCATCACGGGCGATTTCGTTTTCTGGAAAAGTGTTGGAAAATGACCCAGCACCGAGAAAAGAGTCTAACTGCCGTTTTAAACTGCGATTGTCATAGAAATTTGGGTCATGGCGAAAGAAAGCTCGCTCCATTGCATCATTGTTTGTTTCATAACTGGATGTTGTGGTTTGAGCGTTGCTCACTGAAGGAACAGCAATAGTAGTAGCTACCAGTACTAAAAAAATACTTGAAGGTCGAAGTTTTATACCCATATTCATGACTCCTCAAATTTTGGGCGAATCTTAATTTATGCTTAAATTCGGAACCCCGATGGGTTCAACCTTTGGTGTAGCACAATAATTAACCTCTTGTAATGACTTATTCTACTGAAACCGACAACTTATCCAATATTTGGGCGGCTACTGCTGACTTGACTACGCTGCGCCAAAATTTACTAGATTTATTTTGTCAACTGGCTTATCAAGAGGGTGATTTTGTTCTTTCTTCTGGGTTACGTAGTACTTACTATGTGAACAAGACACAAGTAACCCTACATCCCCAAGGCGCTTTAGCTGTAGGTAGGCTACTTTTTCCTTTATTACCTAGCGATACCCAAGCTGTAGCTGGTTTAACATTGGGTGCTGATCCAATTGTGACAGCAGTTAGTGTGGTGTCTGTGTATGAAAATCAACCAATTCCCGCACTGATTATTCGTAAAGAAGCCAAAGGTTATGGAACCAAGGCTTATATTGAAGGGCCGAGTTTGCCAGAAGGTGCAAAGGTTGTAGTGTTGGAAGATGTGGTGACAACTGGACAATCTGCACTGAAAGCTGTTAATCGTCTCCAAGAAGCAGGTTATACAGTTGAGGAAGTAATTGCACTAGTAGACAGATTGCAAGGAGGCGCAGAGTTATATCAGTCAGCAGGCTTAAAGTTTACTGCGTTATTTTCGATTGAAGAAATTCAGCAGCGATATCGGGAATTAGGAAGTTAGTTGATTGATGCAAGATGCGATCGCCATTTTACTTTGTTGGTAATTAGCCGAGCAAGAGTGCGATCGCATTTTTGATATTGTGAATAATTTCTCTGCATCTACAATTTAATGACAAAATCCGCAGACGTTAGCACAAAACGCTTAATTAGCCTCGCACCAGATAACTGGGTAAAGTGGGTTACAGGCATTCCTGATATTACCGCAGGTGAAATACTCAATTCAGAATTTCAATGGATCAGTCGAGAAAGTGACGTTTTAATTCGGGCGAAAAATCCCCAGTATGGTAATTTTTTAGTTCTCAATGAACTACAACTGCGTCCCACGCCAGAAATGCCCAGAAGAATGCGCGCTTATGCAGCACTTGCAGAAGAAAAATATAAATTACTAACATATCCTGTATTAATTAATATTTTGAAAACTGGCGATGCAGAAATACCTACAAGTTATGAAACCAATATTGCTGGTTTGCGAGCAATTCAAGATTATCGCGTCATCAATTTGTGGGAAGTTGATGTAAATATTGCTTTTGAACAACCTTTACCATCTTTACTACCTTTTGTGCCAATTCTTAAAGTTGGTGAAAACGAATCAATCATTAGAGAAGCCTTAAGAATTCTCCGAGATGACGAACAGCTAAACCAACTTGAGACGGTTTTAGCATTTTTTGCTACGTTTGTATTAGAAAGCGCCCTAGTTCAAGAAATCATGAGGTGGGATATGGCTGTATTGCGCGAATCGCCTTGGTATCAAGAAATATTAAAACAAGGACGACAGGAAGGTACTGAATTAGCATTGCAGGGTATCGAGATTCTATTAGAGATGAAATTTGGTAGTACAGGTTTAGAATTGATGCCAATAATCTCTCAAATTAATGATTTAGAAAGATTAAAATCGATTCAACAGGCGATTAAAACTGCTAATTCAGTTGAGGATTTACGACAAATTATTTAGTCTTGGATCAGTTTATTTATAATAACTTCACCAACGAATGTATAACTAAGCAGTATGCATCGGAATTCGTTGTTCTCGGCAAGTCCGTTCATAAATACTATCTAGTTCTACTGGTAAACAAATTTCACCATGCAACCACAATGGTAAAGTGGGTAGCATACCGCCGACATTCAGTTTTTCTTGCCAAATATCTAGTTTATACTGCCCATTTTGTTGGATAGGTCGATAAGCAGTAGCATAAAGTTCAGCATTAAAAAGCAATGCATTATTTTCTGCGACACGGGTTAATAATTCATTGTGGAGATTTGTCTTCCGTTCTGTTACAACATCAACAATTACTAAACCAATACCCTGTCGTAAATAGGTTTCACATTTAGAAACAAAAGCATTTCGATGACTAGAACGGTCTTTATTAGCAGGACTGACTAATTCTATTGCTCCGGCTAAAATTGGGCCAGCCTCAGTATTAAAAATATTTACTTCTACTGTTTCATCTGTCGGTAGAAAAGCTATTGTTTGTGCAGGTGGTGGCGGACTCCAAATATTATAAATATTTTTTGATTCTTGCCATGACTCTTCAAAAGCTGCTATATCAATTTCAATGCCAAATTGTACATTTGGTTCAGCAAAATAACCTTCTGGCAATTTAGCATTTAAATCAGATGCAATATAAGTCGCCCAAGCATTATGAAATGCGTGCCAGTGACGGCGAATTGAGAGTGGTGGACGAAAATGGTCTTGCAGCATCATATTTCTACATTCGCAATTTCAGTAATTATCCCCAAATAAACGTAACTAAAGTAATCATTAAATAACTGTAATAACTCGGAAGCCACATTATCTAACAGCAGGTGATGATGTTATTAAAGATGCAATGTTAGTTAGTTGTGTATTTAAGAGCATTCACTTGAAGTTATTTGAAATATTTAACTATGCCATTAAAACAACCTACTAGATCTGTGGTGGTAAAATTTACCTCATTTCCAGTTAAATTAGTCACTTTATTAATTGCTACTGTTGTTATTCCTCCTGTGCCAGTTTTAGCAGAGAAAATCCCGATTTCAAATGATGGAGTATACCTTGAATCTACATCAATTGAATATAGAGGAAAATTCGTTTACTTTCAAACAGAAACAATGAATATGTTTGCTGCTTTTGGAGATGTAAGACGTACGGTAGTTAATCATGTTATGGATTGCAAAACTGGCTACTGGCAAATTACTACAGCAATTGGGTATAGAGATAGTTTTACAGAACCCAATATTGATTTAACTGATGAGTTTCAAGGTAAGACATTTTTTGCTGAACCGAATACACCCTTTGGGAATATTTACCATGCTTTATGCAGATAATTGTAATGAAAAAATAAAATTATGCAAAAATTCATTTGGCTTATAGTGTTTTTAATTTTATTTTTGGCTATAAATTCTAAAAATTCATCTCGTCGCGATAGACCAATCAATCCTTACAGTCCTGTTAGAGTACCATATCAGTATGTTGGTTATTGCCACTGCCCGTACGACCTAGATCCAAGAGGATATGAATGTGGGAATAGATCAGCTTATGTGAAAAATGGAGGATTGGAACCTGTATGCTATTTTGGTGATTTTCGTTAATTTTATATAAACGTGACCACAGATTCTACAATAAATAAATTAGCCTTAGAAATTTGGCTTTTTTGTCTACCCTCAGATTACATATCTGAGGGTTATTGGTTATTAATTAACTTTGAGTTACAGCTTCTTTCGCCAAGAATTTCTCAAGTTCTGTCAACGCATCAGCATCAACTTTGGTTTGCATGGGACAGAACTTAGGCCCGCACATAGAACAAAATTCAGCAGTTTTATAAATATCTGCTGGTAAAGTTTCATCGTGATATTCCTTAGCTCTTTCTGGATCGAGTGATAATTCAAATTGACGATTCCAGTCAAAGTTATAACGAGCTTTGGAAAGTTCATCATCTCTATCTCTAGCACCTTGGCGATGTCTAGCGATATCTGCTGCGTGTGCTGCAATTTTATAAGCGATTAAGCCATTGCGCACATCTTCGGCATTGGGTAAACCCAAGTGTTCTTTAGGCGTGACATAGCACAACATTGCTGTACCATACCAACCAGCCATTGCAGCACCAATCGCTGAGGTAATATGGTCATAACCAGGAGCAATATCTGTCACCAATGGCCCCAACACATAGAAAGGCGCTTCTGAACACTCTTCCATTTGCTTGCGGACATTAAACTCAATTTGATCCATTGGTACATGTCCAGGCCCTTCTACCATTACCTGAACATTATCTTCCCAAGCTCTACGGGTTAGCTGTCCGAGGGTTTTCAATTCGGCTAATTGGGCGGCATCTGAGGCATCATGAGTACAGCCAGGGCGGAGAGAATCACCTAAACTAAAGGAAACATCGTATTTTTTGAAAATTTCAATGATATCCTGGAAGTGTGTGTATAGCGGATTTTGTTTGTGGTGATGCAGCATCCACCGCGCCAAAATACCGCCACCACGAGAGACAATCCCTGTAATCCGGCTTCTGACTAAAGGTAAATGTTCTAGCAAAATTCCCGCATGGATAGTTTGATAATCTACCCCTTGCTGGGCATGTTTTTCGATGACATGGAGAAAGTCATCGGGGGTGAGTTTTTCAATTGTGCCGTGAACACTTTCTAAAGCTTGATAAACCGGTACTGTACCAATAGGAACAGGTGAAGCTTGAATAATTGCGGTACGAATTTCATCTAAGTTACCGCCGCCTGTGGACAAGTCCATCACGGTATCAGCACCATACTTCACCGCTAGTTTCAGCTTATCCACTTCTTCTTGAAGATTGGAAGAGTTGGGAGAAGCACCGATATTAGCATTTACTTTACATTTAGAGGCAATACCAATAGCCATTGGCTCTAAATTGGTGTGATTAATATTAGCAGGGATAATCATTCGCCCCCGCGCCACTTCCTCGCGAATGAGATCCGCAGGAAGATTTTCCCGTTGGGCGACGTAGTGCATTTCTTCTGTGATGACACCCTGACGCGCGTAGTGCATTTGAGTTACATTGCTCTGCCCACGACGCTTGGCAACCCATTCTGTCCGCATATTGAATTCCTCGATAAACAGCTTCCCTCCGCTGGTATTACCCAGACTCAGGTGTTAAGGGTGTGATCTCAGCCTAGTTATTCAGGCACCCCTAGCATGGATGTAGATTGTACCATTTTGCTTATGGCTAGAAGCAAGGCTGTTAACAATTCCTGAGGATGTAGGGAGTAAGACGGTAGCCTCGCACAAAGGCGCAAAGATGCAAATAAGAGCGCGAAAAATTTTTATAGTTTACTAATGTATATTTCAAAAATTAGCGAAAATAGATGGTTCGCAATACTTTCTAATGAGATTTTTGGCATTTTCACGATTCTCTCCTGTGAATAAATTAAATACTACTTCTTCATTTTGAGAGTAAAGATGCAGTAGTCCAAAATCCTTCACCCGTGAATAAATCAAGGGTACGCCAGCAAGACTGAGTAATGTTGCCTTTTTTGTATCGCGCTCTTTTGCTTCAGGATAGTCATGATATGAGGATTGAAATTCTAACACTAAACAAGGTTTATAGTCATAGTTGGTAATGAGGGCATCTACATTAGAGCTATAAAAAAACTTTTTTATTTCCCAATCAAGATTGCTATCGATTTCGCAAAACTGGCTTAAGCTCACCTGGGTATGAATTTTATAATTTATATCTATACAAGTTTGCAAAAATTCAAGCATTCTTTCTTCGTAATGGTTAACCAATCTCTTTGTTTTTAAAGACATTACTGTTGCTCCAGTATACTTTTTGCAAAGTGATTAATAAATTCTACTAGGATTAATTTGGAAGTAACACATACCTGCCATGTATAAGGAAATAGTTTATCTTCATTGATAACTAGATAGCTACTACTGTCACCCAAATGCTCAACTTTGAATTCATCAGGTGACATGGATATAATGTCACTCCATTCTGTGCCTTCATGATCAAGGTACTGATAATAAGAATTCAAGGAAACCCTGCCTGTCACTTCACCTTTTAACCTATCTGGATAGTGAGATTGTACTGCTTCTAAGAATACGTCTTCTTTACTAGGTAAAACCCAAAAATTGCCTAAAATATTTGTTGTAAATTGTTGAAAATGATCGCCACAATCTATTAATTGTCCTTCTGTTTCACAAGTAAGCACCAAAATATGTTGATTTAATACATTTTTTGGAATAGAAATACATAATCCTTCTTTTCGTTGAGCTAAAACAAGTTGATAACGTTTAGCTCCTCGGTGAGACTTCTTAAATCGATATCCTATATATTGTGATGTTCTATTCTCCTCAAACTTGTCTTGAAAACCCAGTTTCTCAAGGATACTGATAGCTAAAGAAAGCAAATCTTCCCCGCCTTGAATTACCTGTATATTCGTTGAAACTAAACGAGGAACGCCGTTTTCTACCTCAAAACGCTGGATGACATCGTAAATTATTTTTGACATGAGCTAATTCCCAAAAACCTTAACTAAGGTTCTTGGGAATAGTGTAAACCTTATTTCAGATTTTTCCAATAGTCTTGGCTAAGATTTGTAGATTTGCTTTATGTATGCTAATTGACCCTAAGACATAAGGGTTTGAGTCTAGTAAACTCTATGGTGATACTGAAAGCGATCGCTCTTTAACTCCGAAGTACCAGATAGCGATCGCACTCACCCTCAACTATCTAACTTGTCAACTAGCCGATGGATGATTTTTCTAGCCAATCCTCATCTTTTCCTCATTTTTAATTGCTATAAGCAACACAGGTATACATTGAACCTATACAGTACTCCCCGGCTGTTGCGTCGGGGTTTTTTCTTATAGCATGATGCGATCGCTATCTTTGAGCGAGTCTGAATTAACCAGCAAGTAACACCAAGCGATCGCCTTTTTGACACTTCACCCATGCTGGTTGTAAATACTTAGGTACAGATTTATCGCATCATCAACAATTTAGAACTTGGCATAATTAATTTTTTACTATATTTTTGTTCTCAAAATGCCCGAAATCGTGCTTTATTTTAGTAAGTCAGTATAGGGTGTGCCGGGATGATGGGAATGTGGTAAAGGTGGGGAGAATATGAAAAAGCAGCCTTCCCAATGCCCACTAGCCTTGAGCGAAGTCGAAAGGATGCCCCATGCCCCATGCCCAATAACAATAGATATATTATTTTTCACAAACCCTATGGCGTTCTCAGCCAGTTTACCCAAGAAACACCCAAACACCGCACCCTGAAAGAATATATTCCCGTTCCTGATGTTTATCCTGTCGGGCGTTTAGATTGGGATAGTGAAGGCTTACTGCTGCTCACCAATAATGGACAATTGCAACATCGTCTTGCCAATCCAAAATTTGGCCATGAACGTACATATTGGGTACAAGTAGAACGCATCCCAGATGCAGAGGCAATAAATAAGTTGCAAACCGGGGTAAAAATTCAAGATTACCGTACTCGACCAGCTAAAGTACAGTTATTACTAGAAGAACCACCTGTAAGCGATCGCAATCCACCAATTAGATTTCGCCAAAATATACCGACAGCTTGGCTAGAAATGACTCTCACTGAGGGAAAAAATCGACAAGTGCGGCGGATGACTGCATCTGTCGGATTTCCCACTTTGCGATTAATTCGCGTCAGTATCGCTCACTTACAATTAGATAGTTTAGAACTAGGTCAATGGCGCGATCTCACAACCACTGAAATTAAACTGTTTTCTCAGTTAGGGAATAAACTCTAAGTCAATTTACCAATTAATTTCTGTATCTATTTAATAAGTATTATTGCTTATCTTTCTAAATAAAAATTGTCCAGTCAAACGGGAGCATCCCACTTTTTTAATCAATACCCTAGAAGGGTATTGCTACACAAACAAAGCCTGCCTCCGCAGGCTTCAAAAACTTATAGCCTGCGGAGGCAGGCTTCGTCTTTATAGCCCCAGGCTTCCAGCCTGCGGGCGTTTTAAAAACTGGTATGCACCCCAGTCAAACTCTGCGAAAGAGCCTGTGTTTAAGTATATATATCCAAAATTAATTTTTTCTCTGGAATTAACTAGGGAAAAAATGTAGCTTAGTAAACATAATTTACTCCTGAACTTGAGCTAAAAATTCACAAACGATAAAACAGTGTTGTAGTTTGTTACATAAGTTTTTATTTTTATTTTTTGACAAAAATCTCAGCAAAAGCCTTATAATATTCTTTTTTTTATTCCTGCCGATATCTACGTCAACCATTGGGTGCAAGTGATTAAATCTTATGAGCCTTAATCAGCAATCTATTTGGCATGAAAATCGCCAACCACAAGATATCTTATCTACAACCCCTGCACGCTTGGAACTTGTGCCTGAACGACCCTGCGATTTACACATTTGTACAGCAGAAACCTTGCATTGTCTGCAACAGGAACTGAACTTGTATCGTAGGCTTTATGAAAATATTCCTTCTGTATATTTTAGTTTGGATACAACAGGAATAATTTTGTCAGTCAATAAGTTTGGCGCTAACTGTCTGGGATATACCGTAGAAGAATTGCTCGATCAATCTGTTTTTAATTTATTTACACAATCAGACCGACAAAAATTATTTCAAGCATTTAAAACACTATTAAATACTGCCACTGATAGAGAAATTACCAATTGGGAGTTTCGCTTAAATTGTCCCGCCAGTAAGATTTTCTGGGTAAAAGTAGTTGCTCGTTTATTACCAGAAGAAGAGACAAATTATCTCATAGATGAAAGCTTGAGCGATGAATGTCCTCAGAAAAAGCCACAAATTCTCATGGTTTTAGAAGACATTACTGCTCATAAACAAGCAGAAGATGCATTACGAGAAAGCGAACAACGCTTTCATACTATGGCTAATACCGCACCAGTAATGTTATGGATGGCGGGAGTAGATGGTCTATTTAATTTTTTTAATCAATCTTGGTTAAAATTTACTGGCCGGACTATGGAACAGCAGCAAGGTTTAGGCTGGCTAAAAGGAGTTCATCCCCAAGATCAAGAATTCTGTCAAGAAATTTATGATTCAGCCTTCCATGCCAGAGGTAAATTTGAGATGGAATACCGACTGATGCGTCATGATGGCGAATATCGTTGGATTTTAGATACTGGCGTACCTCGGTTTACACCTGATGGCAAGTTTGTTGGGTACATAGGATGTTGCATAGATATTACAGAGCGTAAATTAGCAGAAGTCGCCCTTAAACATAGCCAAGCATCTGTACAGGCGCAATTAGAAGAAATGGAAGGACTAAATCGCCTCAAAGATGAATTTCTTAGTACAGTTTCTCACGAACTCCGCACGCCACTTACCAATATGAAAATGGCGATTCAAATGCTGGGTATCGCGCTCAATCAAGAGCAAAACTTGATGATAGAAATGGCCAAGCCACAAGCACAACGCTCGAAAGCGGCTCGCTATTATGAAATTTTAGATAATGAATGCGATCGCGAAATTAATCTCATTAGTAATTTTCTAGATCTACAAAGATTGGATACCACAACTAAACCCTTAGTGCTGGAAACCATTCAAATACAGCAATGGCTGTGGCGAGTAGTTGAACTGTTTAAAGCACGCAATCGCAACTCTAGCCAGCAAAAATTGCGCCTCAGTGTCGCCGCTAATCTCCCAACCTTTGTCTGCGATCCCTTTAGTCTAGAACGCATTTTAATAGAATTACTCACCAATGCTTGTAAATTCAGCCCTCCAGATGCAGAAATTACAATTTCCGCCCAATTAAAAACTCCCAATCTCCAATTTCAAGTCATCAATTCGGGTGTAGAAATTCCTAGTTCCGAATTACCGCGTATTTTCGATAAATTTTACCGCATTCCTAGCAACGACCCCTGGAAACAGGGTGGTACAGGACTAGGTTTAGCATTAGTACAGAAGCTCACCAAGTATTTAGGAGGAACAATCGAAGTAGAAAGCGGGTCAAACCTTACCTGTTTTGCGATTCAGTTACCGCTCAATCATGAGGTGTAAAGGAGATTTTGCCAGAGTTATTAGTCATTTATTTAACGCCTGCTTACTTGTCTTCCTTCCCTTACACCCCCATGTTAGAAAAATTAGCTTGCGAATATCTGAAATATTTAGCTAATATGCGTCACAATTAATACTGCTACCAAAATTCGCTGTGAAACCGCAATTTTTTATTAGGTCTACTTTAGGCAGGGGTAGCCAGTTGTGGCACTATGAATTTGAAGTGGCTAGAAGCACCTTGGAACGGGAATGAGGAACTTCCACTATGCTGATTTGCCCTCAGTGTAAATTTGAAAACTCTAATACCAATAAATTCTGCCAAAACTGTGGTGCATCCCTGACACAGAAATTCTGTCCTGAATGCAGTACCTCAGTACCTGTAAACGCACAAAATTGTCCTAACTGCGGCGCAGATTGTGGAACAGTCTGGCTGGCCATAATTGCCAAACAGCCGACTGTCATCGGAGAAATAAGTACTGGGGACTATGGGAAAAATGAGGAAGTAGAAAAAGATGAGGGTGCAATATCATCGCCATCTGCTGTACCTGTTAACGCTCCACTGGTAGTAGGCTCTTATTTAGACCCAGAGCAACGCTATCAGTTATTAGAGCCACTACCCAGCTTAGAAGAACTTGCCCCTGATACTGAGGTGTGTATTCAAGTTATTGACTGCCAACCATATCAAATTTCCCCACTGGCGACAATGTTAGAAAATCGCCAAAAGGGCCTAGTAACACCATCAGTAGAAGCAACGGCAATTCCCCAACTGGCTAAACCTTATATTGCTTTACAAGCACAAGGGAATCCCGGAATTCCAGAAATTCATGATGCATGGCAACAAGGCGATATACAAGTCGTACTCATCCCAGACAAGTCCCATTGGCCGCATTTACTTGACCGATGGCAAGAAAACACAACCAGTTCATTGCAAATTTTACATTGGTGTTATCAAATGACCCAATTGTGGACATTGCTAGAACCAGTCAATTGTTGTCAAAGTCTGTTGGATCTATCAAATTTGCTCTTAGATGAAGACCAAACATTGACTCTAGGGCGCTTATATTCAGCACCTTTAACTAAGTATATTAATACTAATGTATCGGTAGAGACTAACGAACAGCAAGCTAGCAGACAAGAACAGCCTTTAACAATCCAAGCCTTGGGGAGAGTTTGGCAGGCACTATTTAGACAGTCGCAACGGACTCAATTTGGTTCTATAGTCCAGATGTTAGGAGATTTAGAACTCGGTAAAATTGAGACGATCGCACAATTGCGATCGCGTTTAGAAGAAATGTCTACAGAAATAGTCGCCTCTACATGGGAAACTTTACCGCCTACCGAGGAACAGTACCCTAGCGCACCAACCATGCTGCAAGTAGATGATCTAGACAATTTCAACTCAAAAAGCGAAGATATGCCTACAGTTGTCTTGCCGATGCAGCTTAGTAGCTTGCAAGATGCGGGACAAACTGATGTTGGTCGTCAACGTCATCACAATGAAGACTACTTTGGCATTGAAAGTAATATTAATAAACTAGAGTTACCCAAAACTCGCGTTCTCCAAGCACATGGCTTATATATTCTCTGTGACGGTATGGGCGGTCATGCTGGTGGTGAAATAGCTAGCGAATTGGCAGTCAGTACCATCAGGCAGTACTTTCAACAGCAATGGATAGACAACCAACTGCCAACAGAAGATGAGATTCGCGAAGCAGTATATCTCGCCAATCAAGCAATTTACGATCTCAATCAAAAAGATGCTCGTTCTGGGGTGGGACGCATGGGTACTACCCTAGTCATGCTACTAATTCAGGACAGCCACGCCGCCGTTGCCCATGTGGGAGATAGCCGTCTCTATTCCATCACTCATAAACGCGGACTGGAACAAATCACCATCGACCACGAAGTCGGTCAACGAGAAATTACTAGGGGAGTAGATGCTAGCATCGCTTACGCCCGTCCCGATGCTTACCAACTTACCCAAGCTTTAGGGCCCCGCGACGAACACTCAATTAATCCTGATGTAGACTTTTTTGAGATTAATGAAGATACTCTCTTCTTACTAGCCTCGGACGGTTTATCGGATAATGATTTATTAGAAAGCCATTGGCAGACGCACTTACTGCCTCTGCTTGGTTCTGGGACAAACCTAGAAGCAGGTGTCACCGACCTAATTGATTTAGCCAATCAATACAATGGCCATGACAATATTACTGCTATCCTGATCAGGGCAAAAGTGCGTCCTAATCTCGATAGTCAAAGATAAATCGGGGCTAGGGACTAGAGAAATCTCTTCTTATGCCCCATGCCCCATGACCCATGCCCCATTACCTTATTAGTTTGTATTGTGGTTACTCTGACCCTGCTAGAACCGCAACAAAAAACACCGCTCAAGCAATGGTATTTTGAAAACTCTTCCCTGATTAAGATTGGCAGAGCGACAGATAATGACGTTGTTTTGAGCGATACTTTAGTTTCTCGCTACCATCTAGAACTTAAACAAGTTAATTCTGCCAAAAATGGTAGTTTGTGGCAGGTAATTAGTCATGGCACTAATGGCACTTTCCTCAATGGCGTGCTTGTGACTCAGAGCCAACTACCAGATAATTCTCTGCTGCAATTAGCACAGGGAGGCCCCATCATCAAATTCCAATTGCAAGAGGTAACCGCACCCGATTCTTGGCTGCTACAACCAGAGATTCCTGGCTCAACAGAAAAGACAATTGCACCTTCATTTGTTCACTGTACCCATGAAGGAAACTCCCCGAAAAATCTCTTCTGTATTCATTGCGGTCAACCACTGACAGTAGAAAAGAAAATTCGCCAGTATCAGGTATTACGAACACTAGGACAAGGAGGTATGGGTACTACCTATCTCGCCTGGGATACAGCAGGTGCAATTGTGGGACATCCCCAACTGCTGGTATTAAAACAGATGAATGCTGATATGGCAAAAATTGCCAAAGCCCAAGAGTTATTTGAACGCGAAGCCTATACTCTCAGATCCTTGAACCATTCGGGAATACCCAAATATTATGATTTTTTTGTCGAAAGTGGCAAAAAATACTTGGCTATGGAATTAGTCCACGGGCAAGATTTAGAAAAGCGGATTTATACCACAGGGCCAGTTACCCCCAAACAAGCGATCGCCTGGATGATCCAGACCTGTGATATTTTAGAATATCTCCACAGCCAACAACCGCCACTGATTCACCGGGATATTAAACCCGCTAATCTGATGGTGAAAAATTCTAATAATCGCATAGTAGTGCTAGATTTTGGTGCAGTTAAAGAAATTGGTACAGCACCAGGTACTCGGATTGGTGCAGAGGGTTACTGCGCTCCCGAGCAAGAACGAGGACAACCCCTGACACAATCAGATTTATACGCTATAGGCCCAACTTTAATTTTCTTGCTGACTGGGGAAAACCCTTTCAAGTTTTACCATCAACGTGGAAGACATTTTCGCTTTGATGTCAGCAGTATTCCGACAATTACGCCGCAATTAAGGGAAATAATGGATCGGGTGACAGAGCCATTACCACGCGATCGCTATCAGACAGCTAAAGAGCTTTCTTTGGCATTAACTACTTGCCAATAAAAGGATGTAGTCAACAGTGGAGGCTGAAACATTTCATCCTTCACTTCAACAATTTATTCTTCATCCCAAGCTTCCACTGCCAACAATTCACTGATTGGATCTTGCATACTAAAGCCAAAATCTAACAGTTCTTGTTTCCAATGTTGCCATTCATTGCCATAGAGCAAAGCAATTTTCCAAATACTATCATTTGGCTTGATAATGTTGGATTCGACGAGTGATTGCACGTTACGCTGCAATTTCACCATTGGGTGAATTACTTGCTGAGTCATAACCTCGATTCAATTCAGATTTTGTTTAGTAAATACTTAATCAAAACTGCTTTCCGTTTTGCAAATTTTACCTATGCGTAGAGCGTTGTAATTTGGGCAAAGCTAGTCTTAACTTCTTAAATATACCATACTCGCCCTAATTATGTTGCTGCATAAGTCGGTTTTGTACGGTAATTACCACCACAACCAAATCAGCCCAGGAGATTGACAGTAAGCGCAAAACGCAAAACCAGCCGTCCTCACAGATGCATCAATAGCATAGGCAAACACGACTAGTAACACTGTATTTGTTTTCGTCAACAAAATGTGTGCAGATTTTAGAAAACCCATAGCAAACGGGCTGATATAAAGTTGATTAACTGACGGTGAAATTATTTACCCTGTTGGAATCCTATATACAATATCGCAAACATTCCAGGATAAACAACGTTATTGCAAATCTTTATATAAATTTTATTTTTATAGTCAAAACCTATTAGAGCAAGTATATATTTTTACTTCTATTTGTAAATAGAAATCAAGCTTTTGGTAGATGGAGAAAAGAGAAAGTCTAAGCAGTTTACAAGCTAGCCTCTCACGAAAAAATCTCACAACCAAATATAAAAATCTTTCTCCCCTAGCCCCTAACTCCCAGTCCCTAGCCCTTTTATTGCTGTAGCACAAGACTATGCAGATCGTCGAGACTCATCTGTTAAAGGTTGTGTAAAAAATTTTTAGTTAAGATGTTAGTTTCCTGAGAACAGTGGGTATCCTCATACCAGAGGTTTGCTATTACCTAAGTAATTACCACAGGATCTAAAGAAAATATGGGAGCGGGAGAAGAATACTTAATTAATCGCAAGAAGCAGATTCAACGCCGACAAAAATTTTTAACCATAGTGTCAATTGTATCTTTCTTTGGTTCCATCTTGTTTTCAGCAGTTCCTGTCATCCAAAAAGCTTTGCAAGAACCACAGCCAAAGGCTGCAACTCAGAAATCTCCTGATTCTTTATTACAGGAACAGGCCAAAGGTTGGGAAATGGTGTTACAAAGAGAACCACAAAACCAATTAGCCTTAGAAGGTTTAGTAAATGTACGGATCAAGTTGAACGATACTCAAGGTGCTATTCAAATTTTAGAAAAGCTCGTGAAGTTACACCCAGAACGCCAAGACTACAAGGTAGTTTTAGACAAATTTAAGCAAGAAGTCGGTAAAAACGAGAGAAAAACTCATAATTAGTCTAGCCCTGATTCAGGCTGTTCAATTAAGCATTGTATGAATACTCTACTGCCAACAATTCTCGCAAAAGATTAATTTATAAATTAATAGGTAAGACACAATGTTTAATCATAAATCTATTTTGATCACAGGTGGTACAGGCTCCTTCGGTAAACAATTTGTCAAAACAATCCTCAGCGAATATCAGCCTCAGAAAGTTATAGTTTATTCCCGTGATGAACTTAAACAGTATGAAATGGCGCAAGAGTTTAATTCGCCAGAGATGCGATATTTCATTGGAGATGTACGCGATCGCGATCGCTTGAGTATGGCTATGCGCGGAGTTGATTATGTAGTTCATGCCGCAGCGCTGAAGCATATTCCGGCTGCTGAGTACAATCCAATGGAATGTATTAAAACTAATATTCATGGCGCAAATAATGTCATTGATGTTGCCATTGAGCAAGAAGTAGAAAAAGTAATTGCCCTTTCCACTGATAAAGCCGTAAATCCCATTAATCTTTATGGTGCAACCAAGCTAGCTGCCGATAAACTTTTTGTTGCAGCTAACAATATTGTAGGTACTAAAAGAACTCGTTTTGCAGTAGTTCGTTACGGTAATGTTGTCGGTTCACGAGGCTCAGTTGTGCCCTTCTTCCAAAAGCTCATTTCTGAAAAAGCGCCAGTAATTCCTATTACAGATCCGCGCATGACTCGCTTTTGGATTACTCTTCAACAATGTGTTAATTTAGTATTCAAAAGTTTTGCAAGAATGCATGGAGGAGAAATATTTGTTCCCAAAATTCCCTCTATGAAGATTACTGATTTAGCTGAAACGCTTGCACCAGGAGTGCCAATTAAAATTGTTGGCATCAGACCTGGAGAGAAACTACATGAAGCAATGTTTTCTGCTGAATCTTCACATTTAGCTGTAGAATTTTTCGATCATTATGTAATTAAACCAACTATTGAATACGCTCATTCTGTTGATTACAATTGTAATGTTTTAGGTGAAAAAGGAGTCCCTGTTTCCGAAGGATTTGAATATAGTTCCGAAATCAATACAGAATGGTTAAAAGGATTTCAACTATTGGATATGTTAAAGCAATGAATGACTACATTCCTTATGGGCGGCAACATATTAGCCAAGAAGATATTGATGCTGTAATCGCAGTTTTACAATCAGATTGGATTACTCAAGGCCCTGCCATAGAAAGGTTTGAGCAGGCTGTTGCTAACTACTGTGGAGCAAAATATGCTATTGCAGTTTCTAGTGCGACAGCTGCATTACATATTGCTTGTATTGCAGCTGGTTTAAAGGAAAATGAAATTCTTTGGACATCACCAAATACTTTTGTTGCTTCAGCTAATTGTGGGCTTTATTGTGGATCAAAGGTTAACTTTATTGATATTGACCCTAACACCTATAATCTCAGTAGTGATGAATTAGAACGCAGGTTAATTGAAGCAGAAAAATTAGGCTCTCTACCTCAATTATTAGTACCTGTGCATTTTGCAGGACAATCCTGTGAAATGCATAAAATTTATGCTTTATCCCAAAAATATAATTTCAAAATCATTGAAGATGCATCTCATGCAATTGGCGGCAAATATCAGCATCAACCTATTGGTTCATGCCTATTTTCTGACATGACAGTTTTCAGCTTTCATCCAGTCAAAATTATTACAACTGGTGAAGGTGGTATGGTACTAACAAATCAGGAAGAACTATATCAGAGATTGATGAGATTACGAAGTCACGGTATCACTCGCAATCCAAATTTTATGCAAGGAGAATCTCACGGTCTTTGGTATTATCAACAACTGGAATTAGGCTATAACTATCGGATGACAGATATTCAAGCTGCATTAGGTGCTAGCCAAATGCAAAGATTGGACGAGTTTGTAGAACGTCGTTGGTTTTTAGCTAACCGCTATAATCAACTACTACAAGATTTGCCATTAATACTACCTTGGCAACATCCAGATACTCAGTCTAGCTGGCATCTTTATGTAATTAGACTCAAGCTAGATAAAATAAACAAAACTCATCAGCAGGTATTTGAGGAACTTAGACAAGAAAATATAGGGGTCAATTTACACTACATTCCAGTTCATACTCAACCTTATTATCAGCAATTAGGTTTTAGTTGGGGTGACTTTCCCCAAGTTGAGAAGTATTACCAGGAAGCAATTTCTCTTCCTTTGTACTACAGCTTGACTCAGGAAGATCAAGATAGGGTAGTAGCGACGCTGCAAAGGATTTTGTTATGAAAATCGTTGCAATTATTCAAGCTCGTATGGGATCTACTCGCCTACCAGGTAAGGTGATGAAAGAACTTTGTGGCCAAACTGTTTTGGCACATGTCATTTTTCGAGTTAAAGCTTGTTCATTAATTGATGAAGTAGTTGTAGCAACGACTACTTCATATGCAGATAATCCGATTGTAACGGAAGCAGAAAAATGTGGAGTAAAGTGGTTTCGGGGAAGTGAAGAAGATGTTTTATCACGCTATTATCTAGCAGCTAAACAATACAGTGCTGATGTAGTAGTCAGAGTGACTTCTGACTGTCCATTATTTGATCCTGAAGTACTTTCACAAATGTTGGAATACTTCCAAGATGAAACATCTGAAGGCTTAGAAATAGATTATCTGAGTAATTGCTTGAATCGCAGTTACCCGCGTGGATTAGATGCAGAAGTTTTTACTTTTGGCGTTTTAGAAAAAGCCTTTCAAGCTGCACAAAAGCCATACGAAAGAGAACATGTTACGCCTTATATTTACGAACATCCAGAAATATTTGCTTTACATAACCAGACCTATGATGAAGATATATCTAATTATCGCTGGACATTAGATACCGAAGAAGATTGGAAATTAATCCAAGCAGTATATGTAGATTTATATCAGGAAGGAGAAATTTTTACTACTGATGAAGTAATAGCTCTTTTGAAAGCGAAACCAGAGTTAGTAAACCTGAATATTCATGTGAAGCAGAAAGAACTATAGATAATGGGTGCAATTAATTATGAGATCTAAAACAGAACAAGAATTATTCTGGGAAGGTGAATTTGGTAATGAATACACCACAAGAAATCAAATCTTACCAGAACAACGCCAACCATTTTTCGCCCAAGTTTTGCAAAAGACTTATGGTGTCAGAAAAATTTGTGAATTAGGCGCAAATCGCGGTCACAATCTTCAGGCGATCGCAAACTTAAGTCGTAACTTTGAACTAACCGGAGTTGAGTTAAATCAGGTAGCAATAGCTGAGTTAGATAAAATTCCCGGTGTAAAAGCCAAACAAGCTTCAATTCAAGAATTTGAAACGGATGAAAAGTTTGATTTAGTATTTACATGTGGAGTTTTAATTCATATTAACCCTAATGACTTACCACTAGTTTATCAGAAAATATATAACTTATCTTCTCGCTATATTTTACTAAATGAATATTACAATGCCTCTCCATTAGAAATTAATTATAGAGGTAATCAAGAAAAGCTTTTTAAACGTGATTTTGCTGGTGATTTTCTGGAATATCACCAGAATAATTTATTGGTTATAGACTATGGCTTTCTTTGGCACAAGATACACTCAGCATGGGATAACACCACTTGGTTTTTAATGGAAAAAGTATTTTAACTATTTCTATGAGTCAAAACCTAATTGCAATCATTGATTATGGTATGGGCAATCTACGTTCAGTAGCTAATGCTTGTGCCACTATAAAATGTCAGGCTTTTATCGCTAAACATCCAGAAGATATCTGCCAAGCCAGTCATATAATTTTACCTGGTGTTGGTGCTTTTAGCGATGGCATAAAAAATCTGCAATCTGCTGGTTGGATAAAATTCTTAGAAACAGAGGTAATCGAAAAGAAGAAACCATTTTTGGGAATTTGTCTAGGTATGCAATTATTAGCTACTGTTGGAACTGAGCATGGTTACCACAAAGGCTTGAACTGGATTCCAGGTATAGTCAATCGGCTAGAAAGTAAGGAATCTAGCATTCGAGTACCCCATATTGGATGGAATGATGTTTATTTTTTAAAGCAAAACTATCTTTATAGAGGACTGGGTAATTCTCAAGTTTTTTATTTTGTACATAGTTATGTATTTCAACCAGAAGATAAGACTATATGTAGCGCAATTACTTCTCATGGTGCCGAGTTTGTTTCTAGCATTGAAATGGGAAATATTTGTGCAACTCAATTTCATCCAGAAAAAAGCCAGAAGGTTGGGTTAGAAGTTTTAAAAAATTTTGTTATTGGTAATATTGTAAATAATGCTTAAAAAACGCCTTATTCCTATTTTGTTACTAAAGAATGGTTTATTAATTCGTAGTGAATTATTTAAAATTCATCAAATAATTGGTAATCCTACATATGAAGTACAACGTTTCAACGAATGGAATGTTGATGAGTTAATTTATTTAGATATTAGTAGAGATGAGCGATATGATTTACGTCGAGACGATCACAAAGTTAAAGGATTAACAGATCCTCTACAAATTTTGGACGAGGTTAGTAAAACCTGTTTTATGCCTCTCACATGGGGAGGGAAAATTCGTACAGTAGAGCAGATGCGCCAAGCGATTAGTAGAGGCGCTGATAAAATTACAATTAATACGGCTGCCGTACAAAATCCCGAATTAATTACTCAAGGTGCCAAAATATTTGGTAGTCAAGCCATAGTAATTAGTATTGATGTGATGCGCCATTCTCATGGAGAAACAGAAGTTTTTATTAATGGTGGATCTGAACCCACAGGACTAAAACCTGAAGATTGGGCTAGGACAGTAGAAAGTTTAGGAGCAGGTGAAATTTTACTTAATAGTATTGATAGGGATGGTACTGGACAAGGTTACGATTTAGAACTCATCAGTACAGTCACATCTGCGACTAAAATTCCGGTCATTGCTTGTGGTGGTGTTGGTCGATATGAGCATTATGTCGAAGGCATAAAAGCTGGGGCTTCTGCGGTTGCTGCTGCTAATATATGGCATTTTAAGGAATTGTCAGACAGAGGAGGAAAACGAGCATTAGCTAAAGCTGGTGTTGAAGTTCGGTTGTAAAAAATTAGAAGGTTAAAGAAAATATGGCGATTCGATATTGTACAAAATGCGTTTATCCCTCACTTAGCGCTAGCCCTTTAACTTTTGATGAAAATGGTGTTTGTTCTGGATGTCGTGTCCACGAGCAGAAAAATAAAATAAATTGGGAGCAACGTTGGCAATGGTTGAAAGAACTAGTTGATGAGTATCGCAGTGATAGTAATTATGACATTATTATCCCCGTAAGTGGTGGCAAAGATAGTTATTTTCAAACTCACATTGCTGTCAAAGAACTAGGGTTAAAGGCACTTTTAGTAACTTATCACGGTAATAATTATTTGCCAGAAGGTGAATATAATCTTTACCGAATGCGAGAAGTTTTTGATTGCGATCACATAATTGTTCGCCCCAGTGTAGACGCCCTCATCAAAATGAATCGTATTGGTTTTAAGCTACAAGGTGATATGAATTGGCACGCACACTGTGGAATTTTTACAGTACCTATTCAAGTAGCAGTTCGTTATAAAGTGCCGTTAATTTTGTGGGGTGAGCATGGCTTCATGGATTTAGGAGGGATGTATTCTTATAATGACCTTGTGGAATTTACAGCTAAGTTCCGTTTAGAACACGCCCTCCGAGGATATGACTGGTATGATTTCACTGATGAAGGTTTGGAAAAGCTTGGGCGTCCAGAACTAAAAGAAGGTTTAAGAAGCAAAGACTTATTGTGGGCACAGTATCCATCAGATGAAGAAATTGATGAAGTTGGAGTGCGTGGTATTTATCTTAGTAACTTCGTTAACTGGGAAGCTACTGAACACACGAAACTAGTGATGGAATTGTATGGATGGCGTCCAGCACAGCAGGCTTTTGAGCGGACATACCGCACAATCTCTAACCTAGATGATATGCATGAGAATGGCATTCACGATTACTTAAAATTCGTGAAATTTGGCTATGGACGCGGTTCCGATCATGCTTGTAAGGATATCAGAGCAGGTCTTATGACCCGCGAACAGGGTATTGAAATGGTACGTAAATACGATTGTGTTAAGCCATATCGAGACTTAGAACGGTGGTTGCAATATGTAGGTATGACTGAAGAAGAATTTGACCAGATTTGCGATACTTTCCGCGATCCGCGTGTATGGCGTATGGAAAATGGACAGTGGGTCAAAGATAATATTTGGGAAAATTCCTACGCTGTAAATGTTACTTCAGTAGGTTGAAACCCTGTATAAATCTGTGTTGCTCAAATACATTTTTCTATGAAAATATCCTAACTATGCTGACTGAACATCAAATAGAACAATTTTACAAGGATGGTTTTTTACTAATTCCATCTGTCTGGACAAAAGAGCAAATTGTCGAATTAAGGCATACTTTAATTAATCTATTTGCATCAGAAATACAATTTAAGGGAGATACTCCCCAACTACGCATCGACATCTTTGCTAGATATAAACAATTACATTGGTTAATTGTGCATCCACCGTTAGTTGCTGCTTTAAAAAGCTTATTAGGTAATGATTTTGTGTATTTGCCAGAAATGGCTGCACATAAATCATTTTACTCAAGCTGGCATAAGGATACAACATCTCAAGAAGCTGCTGGAAATATATTTCAATGGCAACCCAATTATTTAATGGTAGAAGCAGCTATATATCTGCAAGATAATGATGAGTATGGCGGTGGTCTTGATGTCATTCCCGGATCTCACTTGTATCCCGATCTTCGTACTAATCCAGCAGCACCGGAATTTTGGCAGAAAATTACACCAACACCATCGACATACTCAGTACCTAGCAAAGCTGGCGATCTAGTCTTATTTGATTTTCGGATCGATCATAAAGCGACTTTACCAACTAATTCTTCAATAGAAGAAATACCAGAAGAAAAACGAAAACTCGCAATATTTTTAGCTTGTAGTGCTAACAATGAACATGTTGTTAACTACAAGCAGTTTATTTCCAGCCGTTCAGACTATCACTACTTGAAAGATCATCAATATCCAGATGATTTACTAGCATTGGTAAAACATCATAACTTGCTACTTATATGATAGTAAAGGTGAAAAAATTATGTTTAAAGAAGCAGATATTAGACCGGAAGAACTGATGAAAGGTCAAGCTGAAAGGCTTGCTGCTGATATTCAACGTTTACTAAAACACAAGCAAAATTTTATTAATGTAGCTTGTCCTGCATGTACTTCTACAAATCACAAACAAATTTATGAGAAAAACGGAATTCAGTTTGTAATTTGTCAAAGTTGTGACACGGTTTATGCTAATCCTCGACCTCGACCAGAACATTTAGAAGAATATTATCAAAATTCGGAAAATTATAGTTATTGGAATAAATATATATTTCCTGCTTCAGAATTAGTAAGACGGGAGAAGATTTTCCAACCTCGCGTTCAAAAAGTGCTTGAGATTTGCCAAAAATTTAGTATCCCAACCAATACGATATTAGAAGTTGGTGCAGGATTTGGCATCTTCTGTGAAGAAATGCAGAAAACTGGCATTTTTCAGCGTGTCATTGGAGTTGAACCGACACCTGATTTGGCACAAACTTGTCGCGATCGCGGTATAGCAATTATTGAAAAACCAATAGAGTTAGTTGCTTTTGATAATGATTCTGTTGATGTCATTGTCAACTTTGAAGTTATTGAGCATCTCTTTGCTCCTAGAGAATTTGTAACTAAATGCTATGACTTACTGCGTAATTCAGGAATATTTATCCTGACATGTCCAAATGTTAAGGGCTTTGACATACTTACTTTAGGTGATAAATCAAGTGCTGTTGATAATGAACACATAAATTTGTTCAATATAAATTCACTTGCCAGGTTATTAGAATCTTGCGGTTTTGAAGTGATTGAAAAAAACACACCAGGAAAACTGGATGCTGAGTTAGTACGTAACAAAATTCTTTCTGGCGAATTTGATGTTAGTAATAATCCTTTTTTAAAACTCATTCTTATAGAAGAGTGGGAGAGTAAAGGTGAGGCTTTTCAAAACTTTTTATCCGCTAATAATCTTTCATCAAATATGCTATTGGTTGCCAGGAAGCAATAAATGAACTTGATTATTCGTACAGATGCTTCGATTGAAATCGGTACTGGGCACTTAATGCGTTGTTTAGCTTTGGCTCAAGTTTGCCAGAACGCTGGATATCAGCCAATTTTTATGATGGCTAACGCAGTTCCTGTATTAGAACAAAGGTTGCTATCAGAAAGAATGAAAATTATTCGCTTGTCAGCGAGTATAGGAACTGTTGAAGATGCTCAAGAAACTGCAAATCGTGCTAAGGAACTCAATGCTAATTGGATAGTATTAGATGGATATAATTTTGGCGAGCAATACCAACAAGTAATCAAGTCTTATGGGATAAGACTGCTATTTATTGATGATTATGGACATGCAAACTACTATTATGCAGACCTGATTTTAAATCATAATATTTATGCCAATGAAGCTATGTATCCCAACCGAGATGTTGATACTGAGTTATTGTTGGGTACAGGTTACACACTCTTGCGTAGTGAGTTTTTACAGTGGAAGGGATGGGAGCGATCGCTCTGTTCAAAGGCGAATAAAATTCTGGTGACACTAGGTGGTAGTGATGCTGATAATGTTACCCTAAAAGTGATTCAAGCATTACAGCTTGTAGCGATAGATGAACTAGAAGCAATAGTTGTAGTCGGTGGAAGTAATCCTCACTATGAGCAATTGCGATTAGCATCGCAGAATTCGCAATTTCCTATTCGTTTAGAAAAGAATGTGACAAATATGCCTGAGTTGATGGCTTGGGCTGATGTGGCCATAACAGCTGGTGGTAGTACCTGTTGGGAACTAGCTTTTATGGGTTTACCTAGCGTGATTCTAATTTTAGCCGAAAACCAAAGAGCGATCGCACAAAAACTAGACCAAATGAAAGTCTCGATCAATCTTGGATGGCATGAAGATGTTTCTATTAGTGAAATAGCATTGGCTATTTCTGACTTACTAATAGCTACACATATACGAGTAGAAATGAATCAACTTGGACAAAAATTAATAGACGGTCAAGGAAGTAAGCATGTATTTCAACATCTAGAAACCAAGATGTTGAAATTACGCTTGGCTTGCTCAGAAGACTGCCAATTGTTATGGGAATGGTCAAACGATCCAGAAGTCAGGGCTTTTTCTTTTTCCACAAAACCTATACCTTGGGAAGATCATGTTGAATGGTTCCAATCAAGACTGCACTCTTCTAATACTATTTTATACATTGGTGTGGCGAAAAACGATTTACCTGTAGGTCAAATTCGTTATGACATCAACGGAGATGAAGCTATTATCTCTATTAGTATTGATAAAAAATTTCGTCATCAAGGCTATGGTTATAAATTAATTCATTTAGGATGTAAAAAAATTTTTTCAAATTCGCATATTTCCCTGATTCACGCTTATATAAAAAATGATAATCAAGCATCAATTAAAGTATTTTCAAAGGCTGGATTTAAAAAAATAGGAATCACTAAGATTAGAGAATATCCCGCATTTGATTTAGTTCTAAGTAGAGACAATTTTATTGGTGATTAAATGCAAGAAATTAACATTGCAGATAAAAAAATTGGTGCAGATAGTTTACCGTTTGTGGTTGCTGAATTATCAGGCAATCACAACCAATCATTAGAATTAGCTTTAGAAATAGTGGACGCAGCCGCCAAAGCTGGAGCACATGCCCTTAAACTCCAAACTTATACAGCAGATACTATGACGTTGGATATCAAAGATGGTGATTTTTATATTGATAATCCTAATAGTCTTTGGCATGGTCAATCTCTGTATCAGCTTTACCAACAAGCTTACACGCCTTGGGAATGGCACAAACCAATTTTTGAGCGTTGCAAGCAACGAGGAATTATCTGCTTTAGTACTCCTTTTGATATTACGGCTGTAGATTTTCTCGAATCTTTAGAAGTACCTTGCTATAAAATAGCTTCCTTTGAAAATACTGATTTACCTCTAATCCGGAAAGTAGCTAGTACTGGTAAACCGATGATTATCTCTACTGGTATGGCGACAATTTCGGAGTTAGATGAAACGGTACAGACAGCTAGAGAAGCAGGCTGTAAGGATTTAATTTTACTTAAATGTACCAGTACTTATCCGGCGACACCAAAGGATAGTAATTTGTTGACTATTCCTCATCTGCGCGATTTGTTCAACGTACAGGTGGGGTTATCCGATCACACGATGGGAATTGGTGTTGCTGTTGCCAGTGTTGCTTTAGGAGCGACATTTATTGAGAAACACTTTACTCTGCGTCGCGCTGATGGTGGTGTTGATTCTGCCTTTTCGATGGAACCAGAAGAAATGCATCAACTGGTTGTGGAAACTGAAAAAGCTTGGCAATCACTGGGTAAGATTAACTACGGCCCGACGCAAGCTGAGAAAGCTTCTTTAAATTTTAGGCGATCGCTCTACGTTGCTACAGATATGAAGGCAGGAGATATATTTACACCACACAATCTTAAAGCAGTACGTCCAGGTTTTGGTTTACCACCAAAGTATTACGACTTTCTCCTGGGAAAACGAATCAAACAAGATATCAAAAAAGGAACACCTGTCAGATGGGATTGGCTTAGTTAAAAGATTTAGGTAATTCGCTGAGATTGTTTAAAGTCTAAAAAAAATAAATTTTTAGAATTAGCAACCTGAGAATTTTTTAATCCATGCAATACTAAAATACGGAAATTTATCATGTTAAATCTAGAAGATGTCCTTGCCAGCCAAAAAGACCTTGTAAAGCTATGTACTGATAAACCATTACCTAATAATGAATTATTTTTTGGTAATTCTTTTTATGGTATGGATTTTATCATTAAGCAATATGTAAATTTTCCAGAAAAATATCCTTTGAAAGCTTTATTAGTTCACGGGCCTGACTTAAGTAATAACCATATCTGGCAAGCTGAAATTGAATCTCCACTTCTCAGCCTATATTGCTATCCAGCTTACCGAGAAGATACATATATTAATGCAGTTAAAAATTGCCAGCCTAAAAAAAATATTATTCCAGCCGCATCACCATTTTTATATGCTATAGAACTTCTGAAACAGCAGCCCAAGCCTCAGAGGAAGGGAACTATCTTTTTTCCTTCTCACTCTACTGGTTACGTTACAGCTCAACTGGATTTTGAAGCCTTAGCAGAAGAATTAATAAATCTCGATGATGAATATCAACCCGTCACTGTATGTTTATATTGGAAAGATTTTAACTTAGGCAGAGATATTCCCTTTAAGAAAAGAGGACTAAACATAGTTTCTGCTGGGCATATTTTTGACCATAACTTCTTATTACGATTTTACCATCTTTGTTCCATGTATCGCTATGCTGCTGGTAATGAATTAGGAACACATATATTTTATTCTGTCAAATCAGGCTGTTCTTATTTTCACTTAAATTCAATTAAAACTAGTTATACAGCTCAAAGTGAAGCGCTACTAAAGCATGATGTCGCACATACACCTAGCGATAGAGAATTAGCTTTAAAATCACTTTTTGCTGTGCCTCAACATCAAACTATGCCCGCACAAATGGACATAGTTGATTACTATCTGGGAACTCATAATCTCAAGTCAAAAATAGAACTTAGACAACTATTAATTGATGCCGAAATTCAATTTAGAAATCAAGCTAAATCTAGAATTATTTCTTTAAATGAAAAATGCAGATCTAATCTAAATTTAGAAAAAGAGAATATTTCTGCAATACAAACCATAGAAGACATTTCATCGCTTAAAGCTAAAGACTTGCCTTTAGTAAGTATATGTATTCCTACGTTTAATGGTGAAGCATTTATAATTGAAGCAATTTCTAGTGCCTTATCACAGACTTATCCTTATCTAGAAATAATTATATCTGATGATGGTTCTAGCGATAGAACTATAGATTTAATCAAATTTATTTTAGACAGGACTAATGTTAATCATAAGATTATTAAGCACGAACAATATGGATTAGCTGAAAATTGGAATTTCTGTGTTGATCAAGCAAAAGGTAAATATATAAAGTTTTTATTTCAAGATGATTTATTAGAACCAAATGCTATTGAAGAAATGATTATCTTGGCCGAAAAAGATGATGAAATCGGACTAGTATTTTCACCACGCCAACTTTTTGCAGCAGTTGGCGATCCTCATAATCAACTTAATTTATTAGCACACCACGAAGCCAAAGATGTACATCAGGCTTGGTCAAGTTTAAAATCTATTCAGTCGGGACAAGAACTTTTAGCAGATCCAAACCTACTGGATCATCCAATTAATAAGATTGGAGAGCCAACTACAATTTTGATTAAAAAATCTGTGTTTGAACAGGTAGGATTGTTTAACGCTGAGTTTTGTCAGCTTGTAGATCTGGAAATGTGGCTCAGAATTATGACTTGCTACAAAGTCGGTTTTGTGGATAAAGTTCTGTCTCACTTCCGGATTCATGCTCAACAGCAAACTCGTCGTAATGCTGCTGTAAAGGAAAATATTCTGTTAGATTATCAGAAACTTTTTTATACAATTTATAGCGATCGCCGTTACCCCGAAATTACAAGAGAACAAGCTTTCTACAGATATACAATATTAACCCAAGACGCTTCTAAGTATCGCCAAGTACGACAAGAAATAGCAGAGCAATGGTTAAAGCTATCAGCAGATCGAATAGCAGATATGTACTTGGGTCTTCTAGGTAAAACACATAAGATGCTACTAAATAGCAGCATTAAATACGAAGGTCTAACTGATGGAGAAAAAATTTTTGTTAACGACCTAGTTAAAAATTTATCCAAAGGTTTTGAACAGCCTCAAGCTATTCAATATTTACTAGCAGCTATGCTGTATTGCCGTGCCGATCAATTACCACTACAGCATGATTTATCATGTATACCGAATTGGTTAATTAGTGATTATTTGCAGTTTATATTTTCCTCTCAGCCTGATTTTCAAGGAATTGGAGAAGCAAATAATTATTACCGCTCTATGCAAGAATGGATTGATTATTTACATACATCCATATTGAATGAGCCTGACTCTGGTTTTTGGCAGAGTATAGCCAGACAATTTGTCAATATTGCTAATTTTATTCCTTTGTACTTTAATGAAGCTAATCTCAAAAATGCTTATGTGAAACGGGCAGAAATTATCGAGTTTTTACTCAAGCATAACGGCTGTGTCATCGATTATGAGTTTGCAGATAGACATGTAAATCGAAAAAAAATTCGCTTAGGTATTTTAGCAGCCCATTTCTTACCCTCTTCTGAAACATTTGCTTACCTGCCTGTTTATGAATATATCAGCAGAGACTTTGAAGTAATTTTGTACTCTCTTAATCAAACTGGTCATCCACTAGAGCAATATTGTCGAAGTTGTGCCAACTTTTTTAAGCTGTTACCACAAAATTTATCAGAACAAGTAGATACGATTCGTGCTGATGATATCGATATATTATTTATTGCTACGAATGTCACAGCAGTAACCAATCCAATCAGCCTCTTAGCAATGCATAGGTTAGCAAGAATACAAGCTACTAGTGGCGGATCTGTAGTTACTACTGGAATCAGACACATGGATTATTATATTTCCGGTACACTTACCGATCCATCACCAACAGCACAAGAACAGTATCGAGAAAAGTTGCTGAAATTAGCAGGGACGGCTCATTGTTTTAGTTATGGTACTGAACAAGAACAGGTAAATATTGAAGTTACTCGAGAAGATTTAGGAATTGCTGAAGATACTTTAGTTTTTATCTCTGGTGCTAACTTCTTTAAGATTATTCCAGAGCTAATTAATACATGGGCTAAAATTATTTTAGGAGTACCAAATTCAGTTTTAATATTGCTTCCATATGGCCCAAATTGGTCAAATGCTTATCCAAAAGAATCTTTTGAAAATTACTTGAGTAAAGTCTTTGAAGAATATGGCATATCAGCAAATAGATTGATAGTCTTAGATCCTCAACCTGTACCGAATCGAGAAGAGGTTAAGGAATACTTGAAAATTGCTGATGTCTATCTTGATTCTTATCCATTTGCCGGTACTACTTCTCTCATCGAACCATTACAGGTTAATTTACCAGTCATTACCAGACAAGGTTATAGTTTTCGTTCAGCAATGGGTGCTGCTATCATCCAATCACTGGATATTGATGATTTAGTTGCTTATACTGAAGAGTCTTACATCAAATTAGCGATCGCACTTGCTAATAATCCTAAATTACGCCAGCAGAAGATAAAAGAAATTAAGGACAAAATGCAAGATAATCCTAGCTTTTTAGATAGTCGCTCCTATTCAGCTAAAATAGAAAGCCTATTTAAACGCATCTTTAATAATTATCTTGCAGATACTCTAAATCAGGATTTACATCTCAGAGAAATTAACCTGATTATTTTTCCGGATTGGAGTCAGTCAGAAGAATCTATTGGCTTAGAATTAGAGCAAGTTATTAAAGTGCTTGCTACTTATCCTGAAAGTCAAAAAACTACCTTGTTAATTGATACAAATAATATTGCATTAGAAGATGCAGAAATATTTTTATCAAGTATAGCTATGAATCTATTGATGAACGAAGATTTAGATATAACGGAGGAACTAGAAATTTCTCTGGTGGACATATTAAGCAATCATCAGTGGCAAGCTTTATTACCTAACCTGACAGCAAGAATTACTTTAGAAATTGATAATAAGCTAGCATTAGCACAATTACCAGTTGCAGAACTTTCTGTTTGGGATTGGAATAAACTTATGAATTCAACTTTAGAAACCACTTTTGTTTAGTTATCAAATTTAAATTAATGGTTTTCTTGAATATTATTCTATAAGCCGGAGATTTGAATCTCTGGTATTTTTTTCATTTATAAGAAAAAAGCTTGCTGGTGCAAGCTTTTCATCTACTATTGATTATGGGTTTTATACTTGATATCATCACGCATCAACATACCTTTGCCACATCTGCTCGTAAGCTTTTTCCATATCGCGAGTAAACTGCTTTGCATTCCACAATGGTGCTGTTTGCCTTGATTGGCGAAGTTTCCATGATATTTGTTGTCGTAATTTTTCATCCTTACCCAAGCGTACACCCCATTCAACATATTCATCTTCAGTCCAAGCGATGCCTTCTGTAATTCCTGCATTCATCATCATTGTGTAGCTATTACGCGCTGCAAATTGCTGTCCAACTCTGGTGACTACAGGTATGCACATCCATAGGGTTTCTAATGTTGTTGTCGCGCCATTGTAGGGATAGGTATCAAGCACTACATCAGCAATTGCTAAATTAGCACGGTGGATAGCTTCAGTAGGTGCGCTAGGTAAAAATCTGAGTCGAGAAAAATCGACATCCTCGGCTTCTGCCATACTTTCAAAAAAGTTTTTGGATGCTTCTGGATCTGCATCACCTTTAATTAAAAGATAACTGTTAGGAACTTCTCCAATAATTCGTAACTGTAATTGCAGGTGCTCCTGATGTCTTTTGTATCCCTTCTGAGTCATGAAATAAACTATAGCATCACTAGGAATATTTAGATCTTCCCGCCGCAAATTAGGTACATCTACTTCAAAACCATCAACAGCTATGTAAGTTTGTGGTAATCTCAAAATTGTTTCGCTGTAATAATCTTGGGCTGACTCAGGTAACACATAAGGATCGGCAATAAAATAATCAATGGATGGCAATCCTGAAGCATCCCAGCCTAACCAAGTTACTTGAATGGGTGCAGATTTTATAGACATTAGCTCACAAGTATGATCTAATGTAATACTATCTAAATCTACTAAGATATCAATTTCATCAGCTTGAATTTGATCCCAGATGCCATAATCATGAATTCCAAATTGATGAAATTTATAGGATTTGTCAATAAAACTATTTTTTGTGAATTGTTCTATACTACTTGATTCATGGAGAAAATAGCTATGAATTTTATATTTTTCTGGGTCATGATATTTAAATAACCATCTGCATAGCCAACCTACAGAATGCCTTTTTAAACAATGAGAAATATAACCTATTTTTAGAGATTTCCTCTCTCTAGTAGCATTTTTTTTACGAGGTAATAACTGATCGTTTTGACGACTTGAAATTTCACTATAGTGTTTGATTAAATTTTGCTGACACAAACGAGAAATTTCATGTTGAATCTGATGGTTATTTTGAGGGTCGTCATAAATATAAGGCAAGAAAAATACTGAATTGAACAGTATTGCAGAAGTTGCTTTATCAAGATTATCTGGATTCTCTTGTATTAACTCTTTTGTAAGTAATACTTGCTGCTGCAAGCTAGCACATACTTCTTTCCAATAACTACCAGATGTCATAAAAGCCCTGACTATTAGGGAATTAGCAGAAACTTTGTCAGCTAAAGTAGTTGCTAATTCATAATACCGTTTGGCTGTTTCTATACCTTTAGTATATTGTTGAGAATTTTGGTAGAAATGGGATAGCTGTGTAATTACTCCACGATGTTTAGGTGCTTGCTGTAAACAGCATTCTGCAAAGCGTGCTGCTAATCCAGGCATTTTCTTGAAAACAGCAATATTGATAACTTCCAGCATTGCTGTATCAATAATAATTAATGGTTGTGATGAATAATTGATACAAGCCTCAAAAAAATTAAATACAGATTCTTCTGTAGGTTTAGATATTAAAAGATTAATAATTACATCTACTAATAAATTAGGGTCGCAATTATTGATTTCCTTCGGACACAAATCAATTATTAACTCCAATATACGGGAAATACAATCGCTAAAATTTTCTATTAAAAGCTCAAGCTTAATAAGATTGAGTAAATTATTGATATTTTCTGGAGTGATTTCCCGTATGTGTTGGCGAATTGCCCATGCAGTTTGATAATCTTCAATACTTACTCGACGTTTACATTCTTTTTCTAAAATATCTAATAATTCGGTTGTAGAAAGTTCTGCTTCTGTATCTGACAACGCCATAAACCAAGTCATTTGTGCTTCGGTTTCTTGACCTTGTAAGAGCAACATTAATCCTAAATTCCAGTAGTGAGACTTGATATCTGGCTCTATTTCAAGTGCCTGTTCGTAAAGACTAGCAGCAGCATTATAGTTTCCTTGAATTAGGTATTTTTCTGCTTGCTGTTGCCAATTATTTTTATCTGCAAAAGGCTGTATGGCAGTCATTTTATAATCTCAGTTAATTTACTGTTCTGTTATATCTCACTCTTGTAATTACAGTAAAGTTAAGATTTAAATGATAATATTTTGATAAACTTAAATTCGCTGTACAAATATTTTTTAATTTCAATTATTTGTTATTAAAAACGAAAAAATATTCACCTCCCAAATTTTTTTGAGAAGTGAATATGTATCTCCTACTGTCATACAGTAAGCTGTCATGCATTTAAATTGGGTATTCCCATCTGCTGTCACAGTTCCAGCATAAGGATTTAGTGTTTTGGCCTTAACCGATCTAAATGACGAGCAGCTTAAGAGTAGCTGATTGATTTTTACTTGATAAATTTTCCACTACTAGCACAACTATCGGTACTTGTCAAACCTGAACCGCTAACTGCTACATTATTTGCTTCACAGAGGAAAGCGATACTGGTTAATTCAGAGTTGGCACCTACTTGTTGTAGGTAGACTCTACCGCCATAATTTTTCAAGCCAGTAACGCCAGTTACTAAGTCTGAGAAGGTTAACGCAATAGCAGATGTACCGGTTCCTGATGTGGATGTACCGTATGTATAGTTGCTAGTTTGGGTTTTAATTCCAATTCCTGTGTCATTTACATTGTTAGCAAATGCGTCATTTTCTGTGTAGTAAGCTTGTTGACCTTTGTTCATGGAACCAACATAGGTCTTAGATTCTGATTGTTTAGCTTTCTTGGCTTGGTTGAGGAATGAAGGTAGCGCGATCGCAGACAGAATACCGATAATGATGATTACTACCAACAATTCAATAAGTGTGAAACCTTGTTCGTCTTTCTTTTTACCGAGAATGTGCTGAAGGAATTTTGCTTTAAGTTCGGTTTTCATAAGTGTTTTCCCTGCGGTCTGGGTGAGTTGTTTGTTCTAGAAAGAACTTACCCATCTGATTACAGTTTCATATCACTAAGTAGAAAAAATATTTTTTTGTTGTTTTATATACAAAATTTTAGGTAATGAGGAGATAGTAGCGTTACCGTGAGAAAAGTTGAAGGGAGTAAGGAACGAGGATTGAAGCTTAGTCTGCGCATATCTACTTATAACCTGCGATCGCTCTCAATTCCCTAGTCTTCCCAATTGCGATCGCAGTTTGTTATGCTATATTAAGCGTAGTCGTTATGAGTTTGTATAACTGTTATGACCAACCCGACAGTAGAAAATTTGGTAATTATCGGTTCTGGGCCAGCAGGATACACGGCGGCGATATATGCCGGGCGAGCTAACCTGAAACCTGTGGTATTTGAAGGCTTCCAAGCAGGGGGTTTGCCTGGTGGGCAATTGATGACAACGACGGAAGTGGAAAACTTTCCTGGGTTTCCCCAAGGGATTACCGGGCCGGAATTAATGGACAGAATGAAGGCGCAAGCTGAACGCTGGGGGGCTGAATTATATACAGAAGATGTGATATCAGTTGATTTGACTCAGCGTCCGTTTACTGTGCGTTCAGAGGAAAGGGAAGTTAAAGCCAACAGTATTATTATTGCCACTGGTGCAACTGCCAAGCGTTTAGGTTTACCCAGCGAACATGAATTCTGGAGTCGGGGAATTTCTGCTTGTGCGATTTGCGATGGTGCAACGCCGATTTTCCACGGTGCGGAACTGGCTGTGATTGGTGCTGGCGACTCGGCGGCGGAAGAGTCAATTTACTTAACCAAGTATGGCTCTAAAGTCAATCTTCTGGTGCGTTCTGATAAAATGCGGGCTTCTAAAGCCATGCAAGACAGGGTTTTAAGCAATCCCAAAATCCAGGTACATTGGAACACAGAAGCGGTAGATATCTTTGGTAACGGCCACATCGATGGGGTGAAAATCCGCAATACCAAAACTGGCGAAGAAAGCAAACTGCACGTAAAGGGTTTGTTCTACGCTATTGGTCACACTCCCAATACTTCTCTATTTAAGGGACAATTAGAACTAGATGAAGTCGGATATGTTGCTACTAAGCATGGTTCTGTAGAAACCAGCGTTGAAGGTGTATTTGCTGCTGGTGATGTGCAAGATCATGAGTTTCGTCAAGCAATTACGGCTGCGGGTACTGGCTGTATGTCCGCGATGCTGGCTGAACGCTGGTTATCTGCTAATGGATTGATTCAAGAATTCCATCAACAGCCAGAAACACCAACTAATGAATTAGAACATCAGCCAGCAGCAAAGAAAACTGAAGCTGAACAACAAGCGGAATTTAGTTTAAATGCGACACGACATGAAGGTGGTTATGCTTTGCGGAAACTATTTCATGAAAGCGATCGCTTGCTGCTGGTAAAATATGTTGCGCCTGGTTGCGGCCCTTGTCATACCCTGAAACCAATACTTAATAAAGTGGTTGATGAATTTGACGGCAAAATTCACTTTATTGAAATTGACATCGATAAAGACCGCGAAATTGCTGAAAATGCTGGTGTGACGGGTACACCAACGATTCAATTGTTCAAAAATAAAGAACTGATCAAAGAAGTCAAAGGTGTGAAGCAGAAAAGCGAGTATCGCCAATTGATTGAAAGTAATCTTTGAAGCACTGGGATTTGGGGATGAGGGAAGGGGCAAGCAGGGCAAGGAGAACAAGGGAGAAATAATCAATGCCCCATGCCCAATGCCCCATGCCCATTTTCCTTGACCAATAAATCCATATTGCCGCCACTATAAGCCAAAATTTTTATAGACAGAACTTAGGTACAGGCAAAAATGGATATCAAACATGGCTTCGTTGGTAGCATTGGCAATACACCTCTAATACGCTTAAACAGCTTTAGTGAAGAAACGGGGTGTGAAATTCTCGCTAAAGCAGAGTTTCTTAATCCTGGTGGTTCCGTCAAAGACCGCGCTGCACTTTATATTATTGAAGATGCGGAAAAAAAAGGCTTGCTCAAACCGGGCGGTACAGTAGTTGAAGGTACTGCTGGTAATACTGGTATTGGATTGGCGCATATTTGTAACGCCAAAGGTTATAAATGCCTAATTATTATTCCGAATACTCAGTCTCAAGAAAAAATAGACGCATTAACAACTTTAGGTGCAGAAGTTCGCCCGGTTCCTGCTGTACCTTATAAAGATCCGAATAATTATGTCAAATTATCTGGGAGAATAGCGGCTGAATTAGATAATGCTATTTGGGCGAATCAATTTGATAATTTAGCTAACCGCCAAGCCCATTATGAAACTACAGGGCCAGAAATTTGGGCGCAAACAGATGGTAAAGTTGATGGCTGGGTAGCTGCAACGGGAACTGGTGGTACATTTGCGGGTGTGGCACTTTACTTAAAAGAAAAGAATCCAGCAGTTAAATGTGTTGTGGCAGATCCTTTAGGTAGTGGGCTTTACAGCTACATCAAAACTGGTGAAATCAAAATCGAAGGAAATTCCATTACCGAGGGTATTGGTAACAGTCGCATTACAGCGAATATGGAAGGCGTACCAGCAGATGATGCGATTCAGATAGATGATAAAGAAGCGTTGCGAGTAGTTTATCAACTGCTGAGAAAAGATGGATTATTAATGGGCGGCTCTACAGGGATTAATGTGGGGGCGGCTGTTGCTTTAGCCAAGCAGTTAGGCCCCGGACATACTATTGTTACGATTTTGTGTGATAGTGGTTCGCGCTATCAGTCGCGGATATTCAATCGGGAATGGTTAGCGTCTAAAGGGCTGTCTGTGGATTAGTTAGAGACGCGATAACCCTTGTCTGTACAATTGTCATTTATCCCCCTTGTCCTCTCCTCTGCGCCATGTCAGTTGCTACAACGCGGGAAACCCGCGCAATGCACTGACTCCTCTATGTCTCTATGGTTGGTAAAAAATGTCAAACATCACTCAATCATCGGACTTTCTTAGAACAGATCCCAATTCTTCGCCCAAATGCGTGCGCGTTTGTCAAAACCGTACTTGTAAAAAACAAGGTGCAGCTGATGTTTTAGCGGCCTTTGCTGCTTTGCCTGTTGCTGGTGTAATTGTTACAGCTAGCGGTTGTTTGGGGCAATGTGGCAATGGCCCTATGGTATTAGTATTACCTGAGATGGTCTGGTATAGCGGCGTTCAACCGAGTGAAGTACCTCTATTGGTAGAACAACATCTATTAGGCGATCAAAGAGTCAAGCAGATGCTTTATTATCGGTTTCATCCCCAGGGATAAAGTGTTTCAAAATATATCAGTCTGCACTCTTTGTTGACCGAAGTGAGGAAGCCAATGAATATTCAGCAGCTACGTCAATCATTAAAAATGAAGTGGCTGGGTTATTACGCACAAAATCGCCCTTGGTTAGTCAAAATGCGAATTTGGGGTACTTATGATGGTGTGCGCCGGCCTTGTTCTGGTTTTATGTTGGCGACTTTATCTGTGTTAGAACCGCAGTTTGAACAGATACTTGATTTTTTAACTGAACTCAGCAATAACCCTGATAAAATTATTGCGGCTTTGGGTCTTAACTTTAGTCCTGACGAAGAGTTGGATTTGATAATTCAAGACGATTTTATGGCTGCTGATTCATTGTCAAATGAGCCGTTAACAGAAATTCAGGATCGAGTCCAGCATGTATCTTTAGTAACTGAAAATTTAGAGGATATTTCTAGTTCGCCAACAAGAATATTAAATTCTGAACAGCCATTTGGTGATATGGCTCCAACCAAGATTAATGTATCATCGTTTACGGGAGCTAATGAAGTAGTTCGCGATCGCCAACCTGTGACATCAGTTGCACTGGCTACTCCAGTAAGTCGAGAATCTTCAGCGACGACGCTAGTTATGGATAAGCTAGCTAGTGAGACTATAGTGCAAAATCAGCCAGAGCGATCGCTTGCTATCAGTAATGAGATTTCTAAACAAAGCCAAACCATTTTACCTTCGGCAATGCCTACGGAGATTCCCCAAAATTACACTAGTTTGAAATCTCTGGCTGTTGCGATCAAAATTCCTAGCAATGATAATCAATTGAAGATGCAATTACCAGTTGTTCCTACTAAAACTCAAATCTCACCTAGTAGTAATGCTCGTAGTTTAGCTTCTTGGGTAGACGAATTTTGTCAAGGTGTTGATTGGAATCCAGAGGAGGCTATTTATATTCATTTTTGAATGGTCAATAGTCAATAGTCAATAGTCAATAGTCAAGGGTCAATGATCAATAGTTAATAGTGAGTATGATTTAAAGTGCGTTGTGTTTAGCGCAACGCATATTAAAATTTCATCAGTGAATAGTCAATACCCAGAGAAGAATTTTTACTGTTGACTGTTGACTGTTGACTATTGACTAATTTTCAGCCGTAGTTAACTTTGATTTGCTGGCTTGTTCGCAACAACAACCCGCGACTCCTTCTGTGGGATGAATCTCGGACATATTATTGAGAATTGAGGAGTTGGTAAATAAGGGAGATGAAAGTATTTGCCATTGTACAGTTGATATATTTAAGTCTTTGATTAACCCAGTTTTGATGTCTAGCACCCAACCATGAATATTTGGGGCGTTTTGCTCGTGGAGTGCTTTCCTGATGATGGGCGTTTGATAGAGATTTTTGACTTGCGCTAGTACGTTGATTTCTGCTAGGCGATTAAGACGCGCTTCTCTAGTTGGTAAAGCGTCTATTTCCTGTTGTTTTTGTAGGTAGAGTTCTCGAATCGGATTTACCCAGTTGTCAATTAGTCCGGTGCTTCTTCCTTCTAGTGCTGTTTTGATTCCACCGCAATCGTAGTGTCCACAAACAATGATGTGTTGAATCTGAAGGTGGGAAACTGCATAATCTAAAACTGCTAAGAAGTTCATATCTGTAAGGGAAACTTGATTAGCAATGTTGCGATGTACAAATAATTCTCCGGGTTCTGTGCGGGTAAAGTTTGTCAGTGGTAAACGACTGTCAGAACAACCTATGTAAAGAAAAGGTGGTTTTTGTCCGTCTGCTAATTTGTTAAAGTAATTCGCGTCTAGGGCTAGTTTCTCAGCTACCCAAGACTGATTATTGCTGAGAAGTTCATCAATGGTGTGATATTTCATCAATGATTGAAGAAATCTATGATAAGCATTGTATTTTATCTATGGTTATATCTAAAGTTTAAAAATGTAAATTTAATCTCTGCCGATGAGATGGGAAGTGGCTCAAAAGTTTTTTTGAACGCAAAGGGACGCTAAGGTTAACGCAAAGTTACGCAGAGTTTTTTCAGTTCGATATGTTGGAAAAGAATTAGGTGTATCTTGATATTAAGGATATTCGTGAGAAACAAAGGGGATTGCTAATATTTCGCCTTGGGTTTCTCCTACTTGCACTTTTAAGCCTACACCGCCAGCTTTGGTGCGAATGTAACCTAGTCCAAAGTGTCCGTCAGATGTTTCCGTGTAACTGGTGAGTTTACCAACTTTTTCATCACCAATGGCGATCGCACTGCCAACTTCCGCAATACCACTCAAACGGATTCCCCAAAGGTTTTGTTTTACACCTTTATATGTATTCAATCTGGCAATGGTTTCTTGTCCGATATAGCAGCCTTTATTAAAGGATATAGTTTGCCACAAGCCAACTTCTAGGGGATTGTAATCATCTGTGAGTTCTGCGTCTGGGGCGGGTCTTCCTTGTAATATTCGTAACGTATCCCAAGCGCGATCGCTCAACTCTACTGCGCCTAATTCTAAAATTTGATTCCACAGTTTCTCTTTTTCGGAGACAGGTAAAATTAGGGTATATCCAGGAGAAGCCAAGCCACTACCAACGGCAATAATTAAGTTACCGTTGACTATTACATGAGTTCCATAGGGTTGACCGATAATTGATTCTGCACCTAATTTTTCGATAATTGCATCACTTTCATGGCCGATGAGGCTAAAGGTTGCAGTTTCAGCAGTTACATCGGTTAATTGCACTTTATCAGCAAAAAAGATATAGCGGTCTAACCACTGCATGATATATTCGCGACGGTTAGGCGAAACCAACAATAAAACTGCATCTTCTAAAACGTAGGCAGTAACTAAATCAATGGTGCGGGCGGTGGATGTTACCATTACCGTATCGCAGCCTTGCCCAGGTTTTAAGCTTTGGAAATCGTTAGTACTTTGGTTGTGTAAAAAGCGGATGCGATCGCTATCAGAAACACGAATGCGTCCAAAAAAAGAGCGATCGCATACAGCAACACCTTCTGTTACCGCTTGGATAGCTGCTGCGTCTTGAGCGTCAATTGCAGATGTTGGCATGGTAATGAAGAGTTGCTTTTGTTTCAATGGTTTCGCATTGGAATATTACCAAATTATCTTTGATTGGTTCAAGGGCATTAAGTATGGGGCATTGGGCATGGGGCATTGGGCATAGTGAATTACTATTAACTTTGGACTCTTGACTATTGACTGTGGACTCTTAACTATACCTATATACAGTTCCAGAATTTTTATGATGACGAAGGTTGCACCTGCTGTTGTGGTGTTGGGTCAAAATAGTGTAGCAGTAGCACGCAAAATAACTAGTGTTTTACCAGGGGCGACGTTATACGGTTTGGCGGGACGTACTACTGAGGTAGATGTCAGCTTTAGTAATTTTGGTGAGACGGTGCGGGAGTTATTCGCCCAGGGAACGCCAGTAATCGGGATTTGTGCGGCGGGTATTTTAATTAGAACCTTAGCACCGATGATTTCTGATAAACGCCAAGAACCGCCAGTAGTCGCTGTAGCTGAAGATGGTAGCGCGGTTGTTCCTCTGTTGGGTGGATTGAGTGGGGTGAATGATTTAGCGCGACGAATTGCTGAGGTGTTTGAGGTGAAAGCAGCAATTACGACTACAGGCGATATTCGGTTTCGCACAGCGCTGTTGTCTCCGCCTGCTGGTTATCATTTGGCTAATCCTGATGATGCGAAAACTTTTATTTCCGATTTGCTAGCTGGGTCGCAGGTGAAGTTGGAAGGAGTAGCGCCTTGGTTAACTAACAGTCAATTACCCATTGATCCAAATGGAAATTTAACTATCAAAATTAGCGATCGCTTGCTTCAGCCTACACCAAATTGTTTAATCTATCATCCTGCCACAATTGCGATCGCAATTAATGAAATTTCTGGAACTGAGGATGAGGTACTAGCTTCCATACAGCAACTATTAACAGAGGCGGAACTTGCACCAGCATCGATAGCTGGATTATTTGCACCCCTCACCATCGCCGCAAATCCGGTAATTAATGCCGTTGCTAGCGCCTTGAAAGTGCCTATACGCTTTTTTACTTCAAATCAATTAGAAAGTTTATTAACACAAGGTTATAGTCCCAGCCAAGCGGTAGCTATTGCCGCTATAGGAAAAGATGGAGAGGTAATTAAGACAGAAACAGGAATAGCGATCGCAATTTCCCCCGAACCCATCAACCCCAGCAATATCGGACAATCACGGGGACGATTAGCGGTAATTGGTACGGGGCCTGGTAGTTCGCAATGGATGTCTCCGGAAGTGAAAGAAATCCTCAAAGCGGCTACTGATTTGGTCGGTTATACAACTTACTTAAATTTAGTAGGTTCCTTAGCTGAAGGTAAACAACGACATGATTCTGATAATCGCCAAGAAATTTCACGGGCGGAAATGGCGTTAGATTTAGCAGCCCAAGGACGATATGTAGCTGTGGTATCTTCTGGAGATCCGGGGATTTATGCGATGGCGACAGCAATTTTTGAAGTTTTGGATCGCCACAATAAACCAGAATGGGACAGCGTAGAAATTCATGTTGCACCGGGAATTTCCGCCATGCAAGCCACAGCAGCAGCTATTGGCGCACCCTTGGGGCATGATTTTTGTACTATTTCCCTTTCAGATATTTTAAAACCTTGGTCAATAATTGAACAGCGAATTGCGGCGGCGGCTGAAGCTGATTTTGCGATCGCCTTCTACAATCCTGTATCTAAAGAGCGTACTTGGCAATTGACAGCAGCGAGAAATATATTGCTGCGCTATAGAACACCTGATACCCCAGTAGTATTAGGGCGAAACCTCGGACGGAAGGGACAAACTGTAAAAGTAATTACCCTAGAACAATTAACACCAACAGTAGCCGATATGCGAACCCTAATTATTATCGGTTCTAGCAAAACCAAAACAATCCAACGCCCTGATGGTAATGTCTCCGTTTACACTCCCCGCCACTACAGTTAAAATCGCAATATTAAAAACAAAATAGACTTAAATACAACATGTCATTAATACCTAGCAAATCCTCCGCGTACCTTTGCGTTTACCTTTGCGCCCCTTTGCGTTAAAACTTCCAACCCCAATTTGACCCAAAACTGCCCTAAGTTTACTCCATGCCTGACGACATTACTATGTGTCCCGGACAAAATTGTCCAATCAAACAAGAGTGTTACCGTTTTACGTCCGAAATTTTAGGTCGTCAAGATTTTTTTGGAACAGCACCATATAAATTGACGACTAATTCTTGTGAGTTTTTTATCCCTAACCGCCCAGATGAAGATAAAATTCGTTTGCAAGCTTATACAATCTGGGAGAAAACAGGCTATCCAGAAGGAAAATCTGTAGAACATTGGCTTCAGGCTGAAAAAGAGTTAACAGCGTTAAAAAACTTACATTCCTGATGCATATTAGTTTGTACTGTAAGATGAAATCGGCTCATTTAAGTAGTTGAAATTTTCACCTGGAAATCTAATGAACAAGTTCTTGCTTCACTTACTTTCAACTCCTGTAGTGATTAGCTCTATTCTGTCTACAGGAATCGCGATCAATCAAGCTCAAGCTATCGAACCGCAACCAACAAATACACAAGATCGTCTTACATGTATCCGCAATAAACATAAAGTAGGTTTAGTCTGCGCTAGAGCTTCTGTTTTAGCAGAACTTCCTAGATATCAGCCAGAAACTGAAGCAGTATCAGCAGATGGCGTACCCATGTTAGAGTTTAACGATCAAGAAAGTGATATGGCGATCGCTTTATTTGGCTGTGATTGTCCTGCTTGTATCAATTCTTTAAGAAATATGCAGGGTGCAAAGCCATTAGTTTATTAAGAAACTTTCAAAATAATTACTCATGAAGTAGATATTATTTTAGGGTACAACAGATGTTGTGCCCTTACTTTTTAATACATATAATTGAAACACAAATTATATGAATATTTGAAATCATATCCGATATTTATATGCATCTGTAAAGGTTAATCCGATCGCACTTTTGCAATCATTCCTAAAAGCGATCGCGCGATAATTTGGCTAACTACTCGATTACCTGCTAAGTTCAGGTGAATGTGGTCTTGATACAAGGCTTTGACGTTTGGGGTATTGTTAAATATAGGCAATACATCTATATAATTAATCTGTTGTGCTTGGGTAAATTCCTTGAGCCTTTGACGCGCCTTAATTTCATAATCGCGGGAACCCGGTTCGCCAATTTCGCGCAATAGGGGAGTCATTACTAACAGAAATTGGCTGTTGCTTTGTTGGGTTAGCGCCTGGATTTTACCAATTGCTGCTAAATTTATTCCCACGCGATCGCCTGATTCTTTTTGTATGGCTTGAAGTTCAGGATGTGGCTTGTCTTTAATTAAATAACGCTGCCAAAGTTCTATCATTGCTAGAGGTGGTTTGCGATCTGGGTAATTGCGATCGCGTCCCACTGGTAAGGATGTAGGAGTGATAGCAAATAAATCATCGGTATTAATTAATAACACTACCGCCTGAGATTGAAAACTACCAAATCTTTGCAGATAGGCTAATTCATTCCTTGGCCCCCAAGAGTTAGCTGATGCATTTAATACTTCAATTTGCTGGTATTTATCCAGAGTGGCTGAGGTTAAAGCGCCTCTCAGCAATTGCGAAATTGTATTATCTTGATCTGTCCACCAACCACCGTTAGCGATGGAGTCGCCTAAAATTAACACCCGAACTGTATCAGGTGCAGGTGTTTTGGTAATCTGCTCGCTACGCATAGAATATTCATTAATTTCAATGCGATTACCAAATCGACGAGTTTTTTGGTTTGGCGCTAACAAATAACCTATCTGCGGATCGCTAATGTAAATTAGGGGATTACCAAAACCAAACAGCGATCGCAATCCCACCTCAATTGCTACCAGTAAGCCGATAATTACTGCCAACGCGATCGCTAAGGCTAATTTCACCCAAAATTACCATCCCATTAATTAAAAAAAATTAATTTTTTGCACTAAAGTATTAAATTATACTATTTATATTTCAGCCTTGAGGCAGATTTCTCATAATTTATTGTCTTTCTTGCCTCAATCCAGCTATGTATAACTAATTAAAGAATAGTATTCTAAATCACTTATATTACTAAATAGCCAGATGTCATCTGTTGTTTTACCAATGACCAATGACCAATGACTAATGACCATCTAGTATAGAATACTACTTTTATCTTTAAAGATATGAATAAATTTGTGGCGCTTTTCGTTGCAAAGCTTAAACAAAATAATCATGACATTTTAATAATATCGTTAAACAGAAAGACTACAATCAAGACGGACAAATTAGCACTGTAACAAAGGAGGCTTACAAAGCTATGTCCGACTTAAATCGTGGCATCATGAAATTTGATGGAGCTGATTCTCCAAAAGTAGTTACTATCTCTACTGTGCTGCTATTGGGTTCAATCGCTGGTCTAATTATTTGGGCACTACAAGCGGCTTATGCGCTAAACTAAGAGTTAGCTGCTTAGTATTTGGTCAGTTGGCAGGTCACTGGCAAAGATGGCTTCTGCCTCAGCTAAGTGTACCCTGCCTAACTCTTCAAAGCGCCCTTGAAAGCATCAATAAAATTTCCGTAAGATTTTAGATTTGAGATTTGAGATGCAAAATGCCAAGTGCAAAATAAATCTAAAATCAAAAATCCAAGATGTCTGAACTTTGGGGTGCCTTAACAATTTTAATTGTCTGCCCCTTACTGGGTGCGTTACCGCTAATTTCCTGGATTACCTACACCCTGACAGGGAGGAAATTAGCAAGACTCGGTACGGGGAATATCAGTGTGTCAGCTGCTTTTTACCACGGTGGCAAACTGGTAGGAATTCTTGCCGTATTATCAGAAGCATTTAAAGGGATTGCTGCTGTTCTCATCGCCCGGGCTTTTTTTAGTGAGGGATCGACTTGGGAAATCATCGCCCTTATAGCTTTGGTAATTGGTAGATATTCTCTAGGCAAAGGAGCCGGTACAACAAACGTCGTCTGGGGATTTTTGGTACACGATCCACTAGTGGCAGGGTTTACAGGTTTTTTAGCCGCTATTAGTTTGACGATTTTACAATCGAAAAAAATCGTCAAATTTGGTGTTTTGTTATTATTTCCCATATTTGTCTTAATACTGCATATTGAAGATTTTCCCCGGTTTATCGCTGCGGCTAGTTTAGCTGGCTTATTAGCTTGGATTTATCTCAAAATTCCTGACGATCTTAAACTTCCAGCCCAAGGTGCAAAACCAGAATCGAAAGCGATGCTGGAATTATTGGGCGGTGAAACTCAGCTGATGTCTCTCAAAGATGAGTTAGATGAGACAAAAGTTGGGCATAAAGCAGCAGCGCTATCCCAACTCAAGCGTTGGGGTTACCCAGTTCCTAAGGGATGGGTACTCGCACCCGAAGACGATCCCACAGGAGTAATTGACTTTTTCCAGCCATCGGAATTATCGCCTTTAGTAGTGCGTTCTTCAGCCATTGGGGAAGATTCGGAACAAGCTTCAGCAGCTGGACAGTATGAAACGGTGTTGAATGTTACCAGCGAACAGAAATTAGCAGAAGCGATCGCTCAAGTTCGAGCTTCCTACGATCATCCTACGGCGGTACAATATAGACGCGATCGCGGTTTACCCGATCAAGCAATGGCGGTGCTGATTCAGCAACAAGTCCAAAGTGTTTATTCTGGTGTAGCTTTCAGTCGCGATCCCATCACTCAGCAAGGCGATGCCATTGTCATTGAAGCTTTACCTGGTAGCGCCAGTCAAGTTGTCTCTGGTAGAGTTACCCCAGAACAATATCGGGCTTTTGTGGTGGAGACAGAAAATTTCTCTTCCGTACAATTAGAAGGTTCGGGAAGAGTACCACAAGCTTTAATTAAACAAGTCGCATTATTAGCTCGACGTTTAGAAAAACGTTACCACGGTATCCCCCAAGATATTGAGTGGAGTTACGACGGTCAAACTTTGTGGGTATTACAAGCTAGACCCATCACCACTTTATTACCCATCTGGACAAGAAAAATTGCCGCCGAAGTTATCCCTGGGGTGATTCATCCCTTAACTTGGTCGGTGAACCGTCCTTTAACTTGTGGGATGTGGGGGGAAATATTTACCTTAGGTTTAGGCGATCGCGTTTTAGGATTAGATTTTGCCGAAACTGCCACTCTCCATTACTCCAGAGCATATTTTAACGCATCCCTCCTGGGACAGATATTTTTGCGGATGGGATTACCGCCAGAAAGTTTAGAATTTTTAACCAGAGGCGATAGCTTAAGTAAACCGCCTATAATTTCGACTTTGCGAAATATACCGGGATTGCTGCGGTTAGTGCGGCGAGAAATGGATTTAGAAACCGATTTTAAGCGAGATTACCGGGAGAAGTTTGTTCCAGTATTATCTCAATTAGCCCATGAATCTATTGAAGCGCTAGAGCCAGCCGATTTATTGGCGCGAGTAGACATGATTTTAGAAGTGCTGCGTCTTGCCACTTACTATAGTATTTTCGCTCCCATCAGCGCGGCAATTAGGCAAAAAATTTATCGTGTGAAAGATGGAGAAATTGATAATAGTGTGGCACCAGAGGTAGCCGTATTGCGATCGCTCAGTGCTTTAGCCCAAAATGCCAAACAGGTATTACCCGAATTTGAGCCAGAGAAAGTCTTTGAGCAGTTAGAAGCAACCCCCGAAGGACAAAATATTATTTACGATTTTAACGAACTGCTGCAAGACTACGGCTATTTAAGCGAAGTAGGTACAGACATCTCCGTTACTACTTGGAAAGAAAACCCCGAATATGTCAAACAGCTGTTTGTACAATTAATGCAGGGAAGTGATGCGGCGATAGATGGTGTAGATCCGATTAATCAAGTTTTTTCTGGGAAACGCAAACGAGGCAATGTCCAACGGCGTGTGGATTTAAAAGGTAGAGTAACTGAGGTTTATTCGCGTCTGTTAGCAGAATTACGCTGGAGTTTTATCGCTTTAGAGGAGATTTGGTTAAAATCTGGCTTAGTTAGGGAAGCTGGCGATATCTTTTTCTTGGAATTGGAAGAAATTGGTAATTTAGTGACAGCGACAGATTTAGAATTGAGCAACCAATTACATAAATTATTGGAAAAAAGGCGATCGCAATTTGCCCAAGATAGCCAAATTACCCAAATCCCTCTTTTAGTTTACGGTCATACACCACCCCATCCCCTAGCTCCCTCAGCCTTGTACTCCGATCAAGTTTTACAAGGAATTCCCGCCAGTCACGGACAAGCTGAAGGGAAGGTGAAGGTGTTACGTAATTTACAAAACCTGCCAACAATAGATAGAGAGACAATTCTTGTAGTACCTTACACAGACTCCGCCTGGGCACCAATATTGGTAAGGGCTGGCGGCTTAATTGCTGAAGCTGGTGGTAGACTTTCTCACGGTGCGATCGTCGCGCGTGAATACGGAATTCCCGCAATTATGGATGTACGCGGCGCTACCTGGTTACTCCAAGATGGGCAGCGAGTACGGATAGATGGCTCTAGGGGTATTGTGGAATTATCCAACGATTTGAGACCTGAATAGACTCGAATGATTACCACTTCCCTGAATGAATTACCCGAACAACCCGTATCTCATAACCCCCAAATCAAGAAAAAAGTCATGCTAAAGCTGGGGGACTTACCCCATCTGACAAACTTTTCTCAAGCGCGTTTTACTCCCGGACAAAGCGCCCCCGCCCACGCCCATCAAGATATGTCTGAAGTGTTCTTTGTGGAAGCTGGTGCAGGTGCTATTTACGTTGACGGCAAAGAATATGCTTTAGTTCCCGGTAGCTGTGTAGCTGTAGAACCAGGGGAAGTTCACGAGGTAGTGAATAATGGTACTACCGAGCTGGTGCTAACTTACTTTGGTTTACGGGTAGAACAGCAAACCTCACCAACACTGGCGGGTTAAAACCAGTAAAGCAACGCAAATCACAAACCCCTACAAGGGCGGTGTTTCCCCGCCCCTACGAAAATCTTCATCACATATCAGCACGCGGATTAGTATTACCAAACATGAAAATCTCTAGCCAATAGCCCCTAAACTCTAACCCCTATTTTCAAGCTAGCGGTAATAATTATTCCTGGCCTTGAGACTTTACATAAGTTAATGAATCACATGACTCACTATAGATTCACACAATGGTTACTATTAATAATTTGTGGAAAAAATGATGATAAATAGCAGAAAAACCACTTAAAAATATGCATTCACCATTTTTCAATAATGAAATCTATAGAGAAAAGCTTATATATTAGAACTTTTCAGCGATTTTTCGGCTGACTGATAAAATTTTACTTATATAACCAATCTAATATTTATTTAATATTCATAGATGCAAAGTTAACCATTTCTACCGTAATACCTGTAAACTATTTTTAACAAGTTAAGAGATACATCCCCCGTTGGCCAGAGTCTAATCTATCCATTCCCTAAACTTTTTTGATAATCACAGCCCTTGCTATCGCCATTCCTGTTAGGAATGACGAAAATCTGTGTAGCTAAAATAGTCCAAATTAACAATTAAGTCGTCAAGAAATAGTATTTTTCTTGTCTTAATTGTCATAAATAAAAACTTAAATTGCACTTTTAAGGAGACACCATGACAGAATTTTTTAATCAATTTTCTCGCCGCAAATTTATCTTAACAGCAGGAGTTTCTGCGGGTGCGGTATTCCTCAAAGGCTGTTTAGGCAATCCGCCGGAAACTACTGGCAGTAGCGGTGGCACAACACAAACATCGGCGCAGCCAGTAGCCAATGTTAGCGCAGAACAAAAGCCAGAAATCGCGACAGTTAAGTTGGGATATATCCCCATTGTGGAAGCAGCACCACTAATTATTGCCAAAGAAAAAGGCTTATTTACGAAGCACGGTATCAATGTAGAACTTGCCAAACAAGCCTCTTGGGGTGCAGCACGGGATAACTTAGAAATTGGTTCTGCTGGTGGTGGGATTGATGGCGGCCAATGGCAAATGCCAATGCCTCATTTAATTACAGAAGGTTTAATTACCAAGGGTAATCAAAAAATTCCCATGTATATATTGTGTCAATTAATTACACATGGGAATGGAATTGCGATCGCAAACAAGCACCAAGGTAAAGGTATTAGTTTACAGTTAGCTAGTGCTAAGTCCTTATTTGCAGAACTTAAATCTTCTACTCCCTTCACCGCCGCCTTCACCTTCCCCCACGTTAACCAAGATTTGTGGATTCGCTACTGGTTAGCAGCTGGTGGGATAGATCCAGATGCAGATGTGAAATTGCTCACCGTACCTGCGGCGCAAACCGTAGCTAACATGAAGACCGGCACAATGGATGCTTTCAGTACTGGTGACCCTTGGCCTTACCGCATTGTCACAGACAAAATCGGTTATGTGGCCGCATTAACCGCAGAGATTTGGAAGAATCATCCTGAAGAATATGTGGCGATGAGAGCTGATTGGGTTGACAAACATCCTAAAGCCACCAAAGCCATACTCAAAGGCATCATGGAAGCGCAACAGTGGTTAGATAACTTTGATAACCGCAAAGAAGCTGCGCAAATTCTCGCCGGACGTAATTACTTTAACCTTCCCTCAGCAGACATTCTCTCAGATCCCTATCAAGGTAAATATGATATGGGTGATGGTCGCAAAATTGATGATAAATCAATGGCAGCTTACTACTGGAAAGATGAAAAAGGTAACGTTTCTTATCCCTACAAGAGCCACGATTTATGGTTCATTACAGAAAACGTGCGCTGGGGATTCTTACCCAAAGATTACATCGCCAATAATGCGGCTAAAGCCAAAGAGTTAATTAATAAAGTTAACCGGGAAGATATTTGGAAAGAAGCTGCGAAAGAATTAGGCATTGCGGCGGCTGATATTCCCACAAATACATCTCGTGGCGTAGAAGAGTTTTTCGATGGCACTAAATTTGACCCCGAAAACCCAGAAGAATACCTCAAGAGTCTGAAGATTAAAAAGGTCAGTGTTTAGTCAAAAGTCAATAGTCAAAGGTCATTGGCTAAAGTTATTTATTCCCATCACTAATGCCAAATGACCAATGACAGATGACAAATAATCAATAGCAAAGACCAAATACCATATACCAGCTACCAAGACCAAGTACCAATAATCTGAGGAGATCAGAGTTTATGACAATTGCTCAAAAACGCCCAGCAAACCCTAAGTTTGATAATAGTTTTATATCCCGGCTGCAAAAACAATTTCCCGATTTTGTACCACCTGCGATCGCAATTCTGATATTCCTGGCTGTGTGGCAACTATTTGCTTTAACTCCAGGCGCTACATTACCAGGGCCAATTCAAGTAATTACAGACACTTGGATATTGATTTTGTATCCCTTTTATGACAAAGGTGGTACAGATAAAGGTCTTTTTTGGCAGATTTGGGCAAGTCTCCAACGGGTAGCAATTAGCTATACCCTATCAGCAATTGTTGGTATTGCATTGGGTATTTTGATTGGGGTAAATAAAACAATGTCTAAAGCATTAGACCCCATCTTCCAATTATTACGGACTGTACCACCTCTAGCTTGGGTTCCCATTTCCTTAGCAGCTTTACGCCAAAACGAACCAGCAGCTTTATTCGTAATTTTCATCACCGCAATTTGGCCGATATTAATTAACACTGCTGTGGGCGTAACTCAAATTCCTCAAGATTACAACAACGTTGCCAAAGTACTGCAATTAAGCCGCAAAGATTACTTCACCAATATCTTAATTCCTGCTGCATTACCCTATATTTTCACAGGTTTAAGAATTGCAATTGGTTTGGCTTGGTTAGCGATTATCGCGGCAGAAATCGTTATGTCCGGTATTGTCGGTATTGGCTTCTTTATCTGGGATGCTTATCAAAATAACAACGTCAGCGAAGTTATTTTAGCTCTAGTTTATATCGGTGTAGTTGGTTTACTCCTCGATAAATTAATGGCTTGGGTACAAAACCTAATTTTACCAGCAGAGCAGAAGTAATTATTAGTCAATGGTCAATAGTCAATAGTCAATAGTTATTTGACTACTGACTATGGTTCAAGGACAACTGACAACTGACAACTGACAAAGGACAAATAAAAATGAGCGTATTCGTTGCTGTCGATCAAATTGATAAAGTATTTGAGTTAACTGGTGGCGGTCAATATATTGCCCTCAAAGGAATTGACCTACAAATTAGAAAAGGTGAGTTTGTTTCTTTAATTGGTCACTCTGGTTGCGGTAAATCTACTCTGTTAAATATGATTGCGGGTTTAGATTTACCATCGGAAGGTGTGGTTACTTTGGAAGGACAAAGAATCACCAGACCAGGCCCAGATAGAATGGTGGTATTCCAAAACTATTCTTTACTACCTTGGCGGACTGTTAGAGAAAATATTGCTTTGGCTGTGGATTCTGTGATGAAGGGAATGCCTGCTGGCGAACGCCGAGCTATTGTAGAGAAACATATAGATATGGTGGGTTTGCGTCCCCATGCTGATAAACAACCAGGGATGTTATCTGGGGGACAAAAACAACGGGTAGCGATCGCGCGCGCTTTAGCAATTCGTCCTAAACTATTATTGCTAGATGAACCCTTCGGTGCGTTAGATGCATTAACCAGGGGGAACTTGCAAGAACAATTAATGCAAATCTGCGAAGAAAACGAAGTCACCGCAGTCATGGTTACCCATGACGTAGATGAAGCAGTATTGCTATCTGACAGAATTGTCATGTTAACCAATGGCCCCGAATCGAAAATTGGTGACATCCTAGAAGTAGATATTCCCAGACCCCGCAAACGGATGGAAGTAGTAGAACATCCCAGCTACTACATTCTGCGCAGCGAGATGATTTACTTCCTCAACCAGCAGAAACGCATCAAGAAAATTCGGGCGCGGAAAACAGCGAATATTTCTCGTCATGGTTTAGAAAAAGTCAACTTAGAAATTGGCTTCTTACCCCTCAGCGCTTGCGCACCTCTAGCTGTTGCTAAAGAAAAAGGCTTTTTTGCCAAGCATGGTTTAGATGAAGTGAACCTAGTCCGGGAAACCAGCTGGCGCGGAATTGAAGATGGTATCACTGGCGGTTACTTAGATGCAGCCCAAATGCCTTCAGGTATGCCTATGTGGTTAACATTGGGCGGACATAAAAATCAGCCAGTACCTGTAGTTAGTTCCCTCACCATGACTCGTAACGGTAACGCCATTACTCTGGCAAAACGCTTTTACGACCAAGGGGTACAAAGCTTATCAGACTTTAAGAAATATCTTTTACGTACTCGCGAACAAAGACACATCATGGGGGTAGTGCATCCCGCATCCATGCACAACTTACTGCTGCGTTATTGGCTAGCAGCTGGCGGAGTTGACCCCGATATTGATGTGGATATGAAGACCATTCCTCCAGCGCAGATGGTAGCCGACTTACAAAATGGTAGTATTGACGGTTATTGCGTCGGCGAACCTTGGAACTACCGCGCCGCCGTTGAAGGTGTTGGTTTTACCGTAGCCACAGATTTAGAAGTATGGCTAGGGCACCCCGGTAAAGTTCTCGGTGTACGGGAAGACTGGGCGGAAGCTTACCCCAATACCCATATTGCTTTAACCAAAGCCTTACTAGAAGCTTGCGTATACTGTGCAGATCCCAAAAATGCCCAGGAAATCAGAAGAATTACCGCCGGTAGAGATTACGTCAGCACCGATATAGAGTATATTCAACTCGAAGATCCTGAAAGCTTGTCTTGCGATTTAGACCACCCCTTACGGGATTACGCTCATCACCAATTTTATTCCGAGTCGGCAATCAACCGTCCCAGCCGTACCGAACAAATTTGGATCATGAGTCAGCTAGCGCGGTGGGGTGATACTCCCTTCCCAAGAAACTGGGTAGAAGTTGTGGAAAGAGTTTGTCGCGTCCGCGTCTTCAGCACCGCCGCCAGAGAATTAGGCTTAGATATCAGCTATACTCGCCAACCGATTCAGCTATTTGATGGTAAACCATTTAACGCTGACGATCCAATCTCCTATCTCAACAGTTTAGACATTAAGCGCGACCTCTCCATTGCCGAAGTTATTCTCGATGCACCGCGCAGAACAGCAGCATAGAGGGAATTCAAAATTCAAAATTCAAAATTCAAAATAATTTTCTCAGTGTTTAACCCTTGAGGGCATCCTCAGCCCTCATTTTCCAGAATCGAGAGTCTTGAAAGTTCATTAATCAGGTTCAAAGACTCGTTAATCAGTCTCAAAGACTCATTAATGAGGTTCAAAGACTCGTTAATCAGTCTCAAAGACTCGTTAATCAGTCTCAAAGACTCGTTAATCAGTCTCAAAGACTCATTAATCAGCTTCAAAGACTCATTAATCAGCCTCAAAGACTCATTAATCAGCCTCAAAGACTCATTAATCAGCCTCAGAACCTCATTAACGAATCCCAAAAACTCAATCTCACCCTTCTATTCTCTCTACCTTTGCGCCTTTGCGCCTCTGCGTGAGACAAATTCCTAAAACCCCCACAACAACACCTTAATCTCTCACCCCTTCTCCATCCCTATGCAAAACCGCAACTTAAGATTAGCCGAAAATCCTAGAGATACACAAAGAACAAGCTACGCCAGTGGAAGCAGCCGTCAGCCTTTCCTAGAAATTAAAGATGTTTCTAAAGTTTACCCCACCAAAAAAGGCCCCTTCACCGTACTGGATGGCGTTAATCTCAACGTCGAAAAAGGTGAATTTATTTGTGTAATTGGTCACTCTGGCTGTGGTAAATCCACTTTGTTAAATATGGTGTCGGGTTTTAACTTTCCCTCATCAGGACAAGTGCTGCTAGAAGGTCAACCCATCACCAAACCAGGCCCAGATAGAATGGTGGTGTTCCAAAACTATGCTTTACTTCCCTGGCGCACAGCGTTTGAAAATATTTATCTAGCTGTAAATGCAGTGTATCCTGAAAAACCAGAACAGGAAAAAAGAGCGATCGTCCGGGAACATTTGGCAATGGTAGGACTGGCGGATGCAATGGAAAAGAAACCAATGCAAATGTCCGGTGGTATGAGACAGCGCGTTTCCATCGCCCGTGCATTGGCAATTCGTCCCAAAGTTTTGATTTTAGATGAACCTTTTGGGGCGTTAGATGCGATTACCAAAGAAGAATTACAAGAAGAATTACTGAAGATTTGGGGTGATAATCGCTGCACAGTGTTGATGATTACCCATGATATTGATGAAGCGCTATTTTTAGCCGACAAATTGGTGATGATGACTAATGGCCCCCACGCCAAGATTGGGGAAGTCATGGAAATACCTTTTTCTCGTCCCCGCGATCGCGCCCGCATCATGGAAGATCCACAATATTACAAGCTGCGTAACTATGCCCTAGACTTCCTGTTTAACAGATTTGCCCACGATGACGTAGGCTAAAATGTCCCCCCGACACAACAAAGAAAGGTTAGCACCGAGTCAAAAATAAAAGGTTTTAGTTGACAACCAGCCTTTTATTTTTGGCTTTTTTTTATGAGCTAGGAGAAAGTAAAAGTGTAGCCCAGATCCCCGACTTCTTGAAGAAGTCGGGGATCTCAATTTTCACGAAGAATCTTCAATTTCATCAAAACTGCATAGCCTAAGCCATCACGGAGATATATGTTACTGACAGGATTACCTGAGTAACACCGATGAAAATACACAAAATCGCACTGATTACCCTCATCACCCTACTCATCACCATTGGGCAAGCGCCCATTAACCAAAGCGCCATTGTGGGAATAACCCAAGCGTTAGCCCAAACCCCACAGGCGCGGAAAGCCGAAGCTGATAGACTGTTTAAGCAAGGTAATCAGCAGTATCAAACTAGTCAATTTGAAGCAGCATTGCGATCGTGGCAACAAGCACTAATTATTTACCGAGAAATCAAAGACCGTAATGGCGAAGGTGCGACGCTGGGTAATCTCGGTGCTGCTTACTATGCTTTGGGAGACTACCCAAAAGCAATTGAGTACTTCCAACAATTTTTAGCGATCGCCCAGGAAACTAAAAACCGTAATGGCGAAGGTGCGACGCTGGGTAATCTCGGTGCTGCTTACTATGCTTTGGGAGACTACCCAAAAGCAATTGAGTACTTTCAACAATCTTTAGCGATCGCCCAGGAAACTAAAAACCGTGATGGCGAAGGTGCAGCACTGGGTAATCTCGGTAATGTTTACGATGCTTTGGGAGACTACCCAAAAGCGATTGAGTACCACTCAAAAAGTTTAGCGATCGCCCAGGAAATGAAAGACCGATTAGGCGAGGGAACAGCGCTGGGTAATCTCGGTAATGCTTACTTAGGTTTGAGAGACTACCCAAAAGCGATTGAGTACCAGCAGCAACATTTAGCGATCGCCCGGGAAATAAAAGACCGATTAGGCGAGGGGCAGTCCCTAGCTAATCTCGGTATTGCTTATTATGCTTTGGGAGACTACAAAAAAGCCATTGAGTACAACTCAAAAAGTTTAGCGATCGCCCGGGAAATGAAAGACCGACTAGGTGAGGGACAAGCTTTAAACAATCTAGGACTTGCTCTTTACAAAGAAGGTAATCTTACCGCAGCCGAGAAAAGCCTGTATGCAGGAATTCAGGTTTATGAATCTCTGCGAGGTAAAAAGTTAGCTGATAATAACAAAATCTCACTTTTTGACACCCAACGCAACACCTACAGAACTTTACAACAAGTCCTCATTGCCCAAAATAAAACTGATGCTGCTTTAGAAATTGCTGAACGCGGTCGTGCTAGGGCGTTTGTTGAGTTGTTAGCATCTCGCTCATCTACTAATAGTAGGCAGGCGGATAAATCACCCCAAGCACCAACAATTGCCGAGATTAAACAAATTGCTAAACAGCAAGATGGCACTCTCGTTCAATATTCAATTATTTATGATGATTTTAAAGTAGCAGGTCAACAACAATGGAAAGAATCATACCTTTATATTTGGGTTGTCGAGCCGAATGGTAAAGTCACATTCCGTAAAGCCGACCTGAAACCCCTGTGGCAAAAAGATAATACAACTTTAGAGGAATTAGTTACCAATAGTCGTATAAACATTGGTGCTCTTAGGGGGCGCGGCGGTATTGTTGTTAGTCAAAATCCTGATGCTGTAAACGTTAAAAAGCCATTACAAAAATTGTATAACATCTTAATTAAAGATATCGCCGATTTGTTACCAAAAAACCCTAGCGATAGAGTTATTTTTATCCCCCAAAGTTCTTTATTGCTCGCCCCCTTCCCAGCTTTGCGCGATGAACAAGGTAAATACTTAATTGAAAAACATACTATTTTGACAGCGCCAGCAATTCAAGTGTTAGATTTTACCCATCAATTAAATCAAGGTAAAACAACAAATTATAATAACGCTCTGATTGTTGGTAATCCAACTATGCCTGTGGTTTCTACAGAATCAGGTCAACCTGCAACACAGTTAGATTCACTACCAGGAGCAGAAAAAGAAGCAAAGACAATTGCTGATTTATTAAAAACTAAAGCAATTCTCGGTAAAGATGCAACTAAAGCAAATATTCTGCAACAGTTATCAAAAGTTGATGTAATTCATTTAGCTACTCACGGTTGGGCTGATGATAACCGGGGTTTAGGTAGCTGGATTGCGCTTGCACCATCAGGAAAAGATAATGGTTTACTCACGGCTGAGGAAATTTTAGATTTAAAAATCAATGCGCAATTGGTAGTTCTCAGTGCTTGCGAAACAGGGAAAGGTAAACTTTCCGGTGATGGGGTGATTGGGTTATCCCGTTCTTTAATTTCTGCGGGTGTTCCTAGTGTGTTGGTTTCCTTGTGGCAAGTACCAGATGAACCAACACAATATTTAATGGTGGAGTTTTATAAGAGTTTGCAAACTCAGCCAGATAAAGCCCTGGCTTTGCGTCAAGCGATGTTGAAAACAAAAGAAAAATTCCCGAACCCTGTGAATTGGGCGGCGTTTACCTTGATTGGCGAAAGGTAATTATATATTTGCCGTTGTTGAGACTACATTTGCTATTTCGACGTACTCAAATGACAATCACCAACTGACAAAGAAAAATTTCATCAAAACTGCATAGCCTAAACCATCACAGAGATATATGTTACTGACAGGATTACCTGAGTAACACAGATGAAAATACACAAAATTACACTAATTACCCTCATTACCCTACTCACCACCATTGGACAAGCGCCCATCAACCACAGCGCAATTGTGGGAATAACCCAAGCGTCAGCGCAAACCCCACAGACGAGGAAAGCCGAAGGTGATAGACTGTTGAATCAAGGTAAACAGCAGTATCACACAAGTCAATTTGAAGCAGCATTGCGATCGTGGCAACAAGCGCTAATTATTTATCAAGAAATTAAAGACCGTCAAGGCGAACGTAATGCACTGGGTAATCTCGGTGCTGCTTACCTTGCATTGGGAGACTACCCAAAAGCACTTGAGTACCAGCAGCAGAGTTTAGCGATCGCGCGTGAAATTAAAGATAGACTAGGTGAGGGACAGGCGCTGGGTAATCTTGGTATTGCCTACTTTCAGTTGGGAGACTACCCAAAAGCGATTGAGTATTATCAACAGTGGTTAGCGATCGCTCAACAAATTAAAGATAGACAAGGCGAGGGACTGTCTCTGGGTAATCTCGGTATTGCCTACTTTCAGTTGGGAGACTACCCAAAAGCGATAGAGTACCAGCAGCAACACTTAGCGATCGCCAAAGAAATGAAAGATAGATTAGGCGAGAGTCAGTCCCTGGGTAGTCTCGGTATTGCTTACTATGCATTGGGAGACTACCCAAAAGCAATTGAGTACTTACAGCAGAGTTTAGCGATCGCCAAAGAAATTAAAGATAGATTAGGTGAGGGACAGTCTCTGGGTAATTTAGGTATTGCTTACTATGCATTGGGAGACTACCCAAAAGCCATTGAGTACCACTCAAAAAGTTTAGCGATCGTCAAAGAAATTAAATATAGACTAGGCGAGAGTCAGGCACTGGGTAATCTCGGTATTGCTTACTATGCATTGGGAGACTACCCAAAAGCCATCGAGTACCACCAGCAGCACTTAGCGATCGCCAAAGAAATTAAAGATAGATTAGGCGAGAGTCAGTCCCTGAGTAATCTCGGTGTTGCTTACTATGCATTGGGAGACTACCCAAAAGCCATTGAGTACCACCAGCAGCACTTAGCGATCGCCAAAGAAATTAAAGATAAATTAGGTGAGGGACGGTCTTTAAACAATCTAGGTCTTGCTTTCTACAAACAAGGTAATCTCTCAGCAGCCGAGCAAACTTTGTATGAGGGAATCAAGGTTTATGAATCTCTGCGAGATCAAAAGTTAGCTGATACTAATAAAGTCTCTTTGTTTGAGACCCAACGCAGCACCTACGTGGTTTTACAAAAAGTCCTCATCGCCGAAAATAAAACCGATGCTGCTTTAGAAATTGCTGAACGTGGTCGTGCTAGAGCGTTTGTTGAGTTGTTAGCTTCTCGTGTATCTACTAATAATAAACAGGCGGATCAATCACTCCAATCACCGACAATTGCCCAGATTAAACAAATCGCCAAACAGCAAAATGCTACTCTCGTGCAATATTCTTTTATTTATGATGATTTCCAAGTTGCTGGTAAACAACAAGTTAAAGAATCAGATCTCTATATTTGGGTTATTAAACCAACAGGTGAAGTCACATTCCGTCAAGTTGACCTTAAACCTCTGTGGCAAAAAGATAATACAACTTTAGCTGAATTAGTCACTCAAAGTCGTATGAGAATCGGTGCTTTTAGAGGTCGCGGCGCTATTACTGTCAGTCAAAACTCTGATGCTGCAAACGTTAAAAAGCCATTAAAAAAACTGTCTGATATCTTAATTAAAGATATCGTTGATTTATTACCACAAAATCCTAATGATAGGGTTATTTTCATTCCCCAAAGTTCTTTATTTCTTGCACCCTTCCCAGCATTGCGTGATGAACAAGGTAAGTATTTGATTGAAAGACATACTATCCTCACTGCCCCATCAATTCAGGTGTTAGATTTTACTCATCAATTAGGCATAGGGAGACAAACTGATTATCATAATGCCTTAATTGTCGGTAATCCTACCATGCCTGTAGTCTCTACAGAACCAGGCCAACCTCCACAACAGTTAATTCCACTCCCAGGGGCGGAACTTGAAGCAAAGACGATCGCTCAGATATTAAAAACTCAGGCGATTGTGGGTAAAGATGCAACTAAAGCAAATATTCTGCAACGCTTATCGCTTTTCGATGTGATTCATTTAGCTACTCACGGTTGGGCGGATGATAACCGGGGTTTGAGTAGCTGGATAGCCCTTGCATCTTCGGGAAAAGATGATGGTTTACTCACGGCTGAAGAAATTTTAGATTTAAAATTAAAAGCGCAATTAGTCGTTCTGAGTGCTTGTGAAACGGGGAAAGGGCAACTTTCCGGTGATGGGGTAATTGGGTTATCTCGTTCCTTAATTTCTGCGGGTGTTCCTAGCGTGTTGGTTTCTTTATGGCAAGTACCAGATGAACCAACACAATATTTAATGGTGGAATTTTATAAAGGTTTGCAAACTCAACCAGATAAAGCGCTGGCTTTGCGTCAGGCGATGTTGAAGACAAAAGAAAAGTTTCCTTCCCCCGTTAATTGGGCGGCGTTTACCTTGATTGGTGAAAGGTAATTATATATTTGCCGTTGTGGAGACTACATTTACTATTTCGACGTACTCAAATGACAATCACCAACTGACGAAGAAAAATTTTATCAAAACTGCATACCTAAAGCATCACAGAGATATATGTTACTGACAGGATTAGCTCAGTAACACAGATGAAAATACACAAAATCCCACTGATTACCTTTATTACCTTACTCACCACTATTGGACAAATGACAAACATACCCGGAATTATGGGAATAACCCAAGTGTTAGCGCAAACCCCAGAGGCGCAGAAAGCACAAGCAGATAGATTGTATAACCAAGGTCTTCAGCAGTATCAAGCTAGTCAATTTGAAGCTGCATTAAAATCATTGCAACAAGCACTGATGATTTACCGAAAAATTAAAGACCGTAATGGCGAGGCACAGTCCTTAGGTAGCCTCGGTTTTATTTATTATTCTTTGGGAGACTATCCTAAAGTGATTGAGTACCACCAGCCATTTTTAGTGATTATCCGGGAAATTAAAGACCGTAATAGGGAGATGGCTGCGCTGTTTATTCTTGGTGTTGCTTACTATTCTTTAGGAGACTACCCAAAAGCGATTGAGTCCCAGCAGCAAAGTTTAGCGATCGCCCGTGAACTTAAAGACTTTAATAACGAGGGAACGGCGCTGGGTAATCTGGGCGCTGCTTACTATGCTTTAGGAGACTACCAAAAAACGATTGAGTACCAGCAGCAAAGTTTAGCGATCGCCCGGGAAATGAAAAATCGTCAACTTGAGGCTGCGGCGCTGAGTAATCTGGGTGGTACTTACTATGCTTTAGGAGACTACCCGACAATGATTGACTATCAAGAGCAAAGTTTAGCGATTGCTCGTGAAATCAAAGACCGTAACGGCGAGGCTCAAGCACTGGGTAATATTGGTCTTGCTTACCAGTCTTTAGGAGACTACCCTAAAGCCATTGATTACCAGCAGCAACAGTTAGCGATCGCTCGTGAACTCAAAGACCGTAACAGCGAGGGAACGGCGCTGGGTAATCTCGGTAATACTTACCAGTCTTTAGGAGACTACCCAAAAGCCATTGATTACCAGCAGCAACATTTAGCGATCGCCAGGGAAATTAAAAACCGTTTAGGAGAGGAAAAGTCCCTGGGTAATCTCGGTACTGCTTACCAGTATTTGGAAGACTATGCAAAAGCCATTGAGTATCAGCAACAAAGTTTAGCGATCGCCCGGGAAATTAAAGACCGCAACGGCGAAGCACAGTCTTTAAACAATCTAGGACTTGCTTTCTACAAACAAGGTAATCTGCCCACAGCAGAGAAAACTCTGTATGAAGGAATTCAGGTTTGGGAATCTTTGCGAGATAAAAAGTTAGCTGATACCAACAAAGTCTCATTTTTTGACACCCAAAGCCGCACGTACAGAACTTTACAAAAAGTCCTCATCGCCCAAAATAAAACTGATGCTGCTTTAGAAATAGCTGAACGCGGTCGCGCTAGGGCATTTGTTGAGTTGTTGGAATCTCGTATATCTACTAATCATAAACAGGCAAATAAATCACCTCTAGCACCGACAATTGCCGAAATTAAACAAATTGCTAAACAGCAAAATGCCACTCTCATTCAATATTCTATTATTACCGATGATTTCAAAGTTGCAGGTAAACAACAAACTAAAGAATCAAACCTCTATATTTGGGTTGTCAAGCCAAATGGTGAAGTCACATTCCGCAAAGCTGACCTTAAACCCCTGTGGCAAAAAGATAATACAACTTTAGATGAATTAGTTACTAATAGCCGCATAAAAATTGGTGCTTTTAGGGGTAGAAATGCTGGCGGTATTACTGTCAGTCAAAATTCTGAGGCTGGAAATGTGAAAAAGCCATTACAAAAACTGTCAGACATCTTAATTAAAGATATCGCCGATTTATTACCAAAAAATCCGAATGATAGAGTTATTTTCATTCCTCAAGGTTCTTTATTTCTTGCACCTTTCCCAGCTTTGCGCGATGAACAAGGTAAGTACTTGATTGAAAAACATACCATCCTCACTGCCCCAGCAATTCAGGTGTTAGATTTTACTCATAAATTAGAACAAGGAAGAACCACAAATTATCATAATGCCCTAATTGTGGGTAATCCAACTATGCCTGTGGTTTCTATAGAACCAGGTCAACCTGCAACACAGTTAGATTCACTACCAGGGGCAGAACAAGAAGCAAAGACGATTGCTAATTTATTAAAAACTCAAGCACTTGTCGGTAAAGATGCGACTAAAGCCAATATTTTGCAACAGTTATCAACAGCAGATGTAATTCATTTAGCTACTCACGGCTGGGCGGATGATGATCGGGGTTTAGGTAGCTGGATTGCGCTAGCACCTTCGGGAAAAGATGATGGTTTACTCACGGCTGAGGAAATATTAGATTTAAAATTAAAAGCTCAATTAGTAGTTTTAAGTGCTTGCGAAACGGGGAAAGGTAAACTTTCTGGTGATGGTGTGATTGGGTTGTCGCGTTCCTTAATTTCTGCGGGTGTTCCCAGCGTGCTGGTTTCCTTGTGGCAAGTACCGGATGAACCAACACAATATTTAATGGTGGAGTTTTACAAGAGTTTGCAAACTCAGCCAGATAAGGCGCTGGCTTTGCGTCAAGCGATGTTGAAAACAAAAGAGAAATTCCCTTACCCTGTTAATTGGGCGGCGTTTACCTTAATTGGTGAAAGGTAATCTGCGATTGATCGCATTTACAGGTTTTGTGAACCAAATTTATAGCTTTTTTTATGAGCGTGGAAATATATGTAGGGGCACGGCACCGATCATTGGTGTCAACTTAAGCTAAAAGCTATACATAGCGAGTGTTGTATAAAAACCCTCGCCCTCCTCCCCTAACCCCTTCTCCTGGGGGAGAAGGGGAATTAAATCTCTTGCTCCCCTCTCCCGGTGGGAGAGGGGCTGGGGGCGAGGGCAAAACGTTGTCGCCAAGCGGGTTTCGCGTTAAGTTGACACCAATGGGCACCGATCAAATATTTGTATCAGCGAAAATCTGTGGATGCCGTGCCCCTAGCAACCAACGATGTGGGTAATGTAACATTGTTTTGCTGCCGTTGATGCCAAAAACAAATTTCACCAAAACTGCATAGGCTTCGCCATTACAGAGATATATGCTACTGACAGGATTACCGCAGTAACACCCATGAAGTTACAGAAAATCGCGCTTGTTAGCCTAATCGCCCTACTCACCACCATCGCCCAAACACCCATCAACCTACCCACAGTGGGAATAACCCAGGCGTTAGCGCAAAACCCACAGGCGCGGAAAGCCGAAGCTGATAGACTGTTTAATCAAGGTAATCAGCAGTTTCAAACCAGTCAATTTGAAGCTGCATTGCGATCGTGGCAACAAGCACTAATTATTTACCGAGAAATTAAAGACCGTCAAGGTGAGGGTGGGGCGCTGGGTAATCTCGGTATTGCCTACTTTCAGTTGGGAGACTACCCAAAAGCTATTGAGTACCAGCAACAGCACTTAGCGATCGCCCGTGAAATCAAAGACACATTCGGCGAAGGTGCAGCACTGGGTAATCTCGGTATTGCTTACGGTGCATTGGGAGACTACCCAAAAGCGATTGAGTACTTCCAGCAGCACTTAGCGATCGCCAAACAAATTAAAGATAGACTAGGCGAGAGTGCGGCGCTGGGTAATCTCGGTCTTGCCTACTTTGAGTTGGGAGACTACCCAAAAGCGATTGAGTACTACCAGCAGAGTTTAGCGATCGCCAAAGAAATTAAAGATAGACTAGGCGAGGGTAATGCGCTGGGTAATCTCGGTCTTGCTTACAAAGCATTGGGAGACTACCCAAAAGCGATTGAGTACCAGCAGCAGAGTTTAGCGATCGCCCGTGAAATTAAAGATAGACTAGGCGAGAGTCAGGCGCTGGGTAATCTTGGTCTTGCTTACTTTCAGTTGGGAGACTACCCAAAAGCGATTGAGTATCAGCAGCAGATATTAGCGATCGCCCGTGAACTTAAAGATAGACTAGGCGAGGGAAAGGCGCTGGGTAATCTTGGTCTTGCTTACTTTCAGTTGGGAGACTACCCAAAAGCGATAGAGTACCAGCAGCAGAGTTTAGCGATCGCCAAAGAAATTAAAGATAGACTAGGCGAGGGAAAGGCGCTGGGTAATCTCGGTATTACTTACAGAGCATTGGGAGACTACCCAAAAGCGATTGAGTACCAGCAGCAGAGTTTAGCGATCACCAAACAAATTAAAGATAGACTAGGGGAGGGACAGTCCCTGGGTAATCTCGGTAATGCTTACGATGCATTGGGAGACTACCCAAAAGCGATAGAGTACCAGCAGCAGAGTTTAGCGATCGCCAAAGAAATTAAAGATAAATTAGGCGAGGGACAATCTTTAAACGATCTAGGACTTGCTTTCTACAAACAAGGTAATCTCGCCGAAGCGGAAAAAACCCTGTATGAGGGAATTAAGGTTAAAGAATCTCTGCGGGATAAAAAGCTAGCTGATACTAACAAAGTCTCATTTTTTGACACCCAAAGCAACACCTACAGAACTTTACAACAAGTCCTAATTGCCCAAAATAAAACTGATGCTGCTTTAGAAATTGCCGAACGCGGTCGCGCTAGGGCGTTTGTTGAGTTGTTAGCTTCTCGTTTATCTACTAATAATAAACAGGCGGATAAATCACCCGAACCACCGACAATTGCTGAGATTAAACAAATTGCTAAACAGCAAAATGCCACTCTCGTACAATATTCTATTATTAAAGACGATTTTAAAGTCAGTGGTAAACTACAATATCAAGAATCAGACCTGTATATTTGGGTTGTTAAGCCTACAGGTGAAGTCACATTCCGCAAGGTTGACCTTAAATCTCTGTGGCAAAAAGATAATACAACTTTGGATAAATTAGTTAGTCAAAGTCGGATCATCATTGGTGCAGCTAGGGGGCGTGGTGGTATTACCGTCAGCCAAAACCCTGATGCTGCAAACGTTAAAAAGCCATTACAACAATTACATGACATTTTAATTAAAGATATCGCTGATTTATTACCAAAAAATCCTAGCGAGCGAGTTATTTTCATTCCTCAAGGTTCTTTATTTCTTGCACCTTTCCCAGCTTTACTTGATGAACAAGGTAAATATTTAGTTGAAAAACATACCATTCTCACTGCCCCAGCAATTCAGGTGTTAAAGTTTACTCATCAATTGGGGCATGGGAGACAAACCAATTATCATAACGCCTTGATTGTCGGTAATCCTACTATGCCTGTAGTATCTACAGAACCAGGTAAACCGGGAACACAGTTAATTTCACTACCAGGGGCAGAACAAGAAGCAAAAACTATTGCCGATTTATTAAAAACTAAGGCAATTCTGGGTAAAGATGCAACTAAAGCCAATATTGTGCAACGCTTATCTTCAGTCGATGTGATTCATTTAGCTACTCACGGCTGGGCTGATGATAACCGGGGTTTGGGTAGCTGGATTGCGCTAGCACCTTCGGGAAAAGATGATGGTTTACTCAAAGCTGAGGAAATATTAGATTTAAAAATTAATGCCCAATTAGTAGTTTTAAGTGCTTGTGAAACCGGGAAAGGAAAACTTTCTGGTGATGGTGTGATTGGGTTGTCGCGTTCTTTAATTTCTGCGGGTGTTCCCAGTGTGCTAGTTTCCCTGTGGCAAGTACCCGATGCACCAACACAATATTTAATGGTGGAATTCTATAAGAGTTTGCAAACTCAGCCAGATAAAGCCCTAGCGTTGCGCCAAGCGATGTTGAAAACAAAAGAAAAGTTTCCTTCCCCCGGCGATTGGGCGGCGTTTACTTTAATTGGCGAAAGGTAGCCAAGCTTCGGCGTCTCTTCTCCCAAGGGCAGACGCTGCGCAAACGCCTCAACTCAGCTAGTGGGCTGAGCGAAGCCGAAGCCCACAGTCCTTATATTGGCGTATGGATTTGTTACTCCGGCGTATGGATTTGTTACTCCGGCGTATGGATTTGTTACTTCGGCGTACGCATTTGTAACTCCGGCGTATGGATTTGTAACTCCGGCGTACGCATTTGTTACTCCGCTAAACGCATTTGCAGATTTCACTGACCATTGTACAGACGCGATGAATCGCGTCTCTGACCAATGACCATTGTAAAAACGCGATTCATCGTGTCTCACACCCACTTCTTAATTGCAACATAATAGCCCCCGACAGCCCACCCCAAAGCGGAGTATTCACATCAGCTTGTCTTAAAGCTTCTGTTGTCCAATTATTACAATTTCGTAATATTGAATAACTACCAAAAGCATCATAAAAGCCAGCATTAGTAGTATGACCATTACCAAGGCGGATAACTCTACCGCGATCGCCTACCTTAAAAGTAGCTTGAATAAATTTTATTAGTTGCAAATAGTTATTTTTATTAACTTTAATACATTTAACCTCTAGATTATCTGGTATTAATTGATAACCTTTAACATATAGTACTGAAGGAGTAGGTAAAAATAAAGCTTTAAAGGTAGTAGACAATTGCAAATCTGCCATAGAAGGCGTTGACATATAAAAAGCGCGATCGCCCCAACCAAAGCTGAGATAATTGTAATCATTGAAATTATCTATACCAATTCCATCTACAGATATATACTCGTGCCAATCAAAAGCATAATTCTTTGTGGTCAAAATTATATTAGAATGAATACCTGTATTAGAAATACAAACATCTAAATTACAATTATCTTGCGGTTGATAACTCCATTTCCTGGGGATGATTACACCTAAAGTTAATAAAGCTAGACTAAATAAGCACCCGATAAAAAAGTAACGCCGACAATATAAAAACCTTTGCCTCAATAGATTACAAGTAAATTTCATCACAATCATGACATCAGGGTATAACAACATAAATAACACAAATTACTATTACCTCCTTAACAAATGACCAATAACAATTGTACAGACAAGGGTTCATCGCGTCTCTAACAACTGACGATATCAAAGGTAACACTCATGATTCCCCGCGCACTGCTATTGGTAAATCGTCATGCTCGCCAAGGACAAAAACGCCTCACAGAAGCAATTCAATGTTTAGAAAAATCTGGCTTTGATTTAATAGAAGAATCAACAGAAAAACCCCATCAAATCAGTGAAATTATTCTTCACTACCGCAATCAAGTTGACTTAGTTATTGTTGGCGGTGGTGATGGTACACTTAATGCCGCAGCCGATGCATTAGTGAAAACACAATTACCTTTAGGTATCTTACCTTTAGGCACAGCCAACGACTTAGCCAGAACTTTAGGCATACCTAATTCTTTAACCGCAGCCTGCAAAATTATTGCCAACGGTCAGCAGCAACGTATAGATTTAGGATGGGTAAATGGTAAGCATTTTTTCAACGTTGCTAGCATGGGATTGAGTGTAAAAATCACTCAGCGACTTACCAAAGAAGTCAAGCGTCGCTGGGGAATATTTGCTTATCTCGCCACAGCATTACAAGTAGTTTGGGAATCTCGCCCATTTAGCGCTGAGATTCGGATGAATGGTGAATCAATTCGCGTGCGAACTGTACAAATCGCTGTAGGTAATGGGCGTTATTATGGTGGGGGAATGACAGTAGCTCATGATGCTACGATTGACGATCAAAGACTAGATCTCTACAGCATAGAAATCAATCATTGGTGGCAAATTATACCTTTACTTCCTGCTATGCGCCAAGGAAAACATATCCAAGCGAAACAGGTAAGAGATTTGCAAGGACAAGACATAGTAATTCATACGCGCAAACCTCGCCCCATAAATACCGATGGTGAAATTACTACTTATACCCCTGCGCATTTTTACGTTATCCCCAAAGCTATATCCGTGTTCGTCCCAACAGGAGGAGAACAGTTTTAATTAATGACTGGTAAATTAGTAATACAGAAGATATTAAACATAAATAAAATTTGATTTTTTACGGAATTCCTAGTAGAACAAATGTATATCTTTATCAGTGATTTACTTAACTAAACCTGAGTATTGTGGAAAATCGCCTAGAATCAAGCCAAACGCACCTGAGATTTTCTCAAGAAATTAAGTCACTGCTGCAAAATTTAGCCGAACAGCCGTTAACCTTAGGAGAAATTCTGGCTAAAACTTCCGAACGTGGTTTTAGCTTAGTCATAGCTTTATTAGTTTTACCATTTTTATTTCCCATGCCACCGGGATTAACCGGGCCTTTTGGTGCTGCTTGTTTGATATTATCAATACAGATGGTTTTAGGCAGGCGATCGCCTTGGCTACCTAAAAAAATAGCTAACTATCAATTTCCGCGTCGCTTCGCGCATATATTATTGAGTAACTTACGCCGAATTACCAGAATAGTTGAAAAAATTGCGCGTCCCCGATTAGGAAAAATCGCCAATAGTCGTTGGGCTTGGCGATTCAACGGATTTTGTATTTCTCTATTAACAATACTCCTTATTTCACCAATTCCCTTTACCAATCCTATTCCTACTGTTGGTATTTTATTATTAGCAGTAGCCACCATCGAATCTGATGGTTTATTGATGTGTATTAGCTATATATTTACTGTTTTAATTACCGGAATATTTGCCTTTATTGGTTATGCACTATTATTAGCCCCAAGTTTATTACCATCAATTTTCCGATAAACTTCTTTTTTACTCTCTGTGTCCTCTGCGTACTCTGCGGTTCACAATCTTCAAAAATTATGCTTCGCGGTAATTTGTCATTGGTCATTAGTCATGGCTAATGGTTTTACGCTTATTAATATTTTGTAATATTTACCGATAAATTTAAATTTTAGTTAAAATTTTCTACGCAAGTTTAATACTAAAATAGTATCAGTAAGTATTGCTAATTTATCAATTAAAAAAATATTAACTTTAAATAATACAACGTTTCTAGCTTGGTTATCGATAAATTTAATAAATTTTAAATTATTTACATATGCAAATCTGTCAAAATCTGAATTGCTCAAATCCTTTTAACCCTGATAACAATAGATTTTGCACTAGTTGTGGTACTAATAATTTTGGTACATTGTTCAAAAACCGCTACCGCATCAGCCGATTATTAGGTGAAGGTGGTTTTGGTAAAACCTATGAAGCCAAAGATATAGATAGATTAGAAGCGTCTTGCGTCATTAAGCAGTTTGTTCCCCAAGTGCAAGGTACAGGCGCGCTGAAAAAAGCGGCGGAAATGTTCAAAGAAGAAGCCAAGCGTTTATTTGAACTGGGAGAAAATCATCCCCAAATTCCCAGACTGGTAGCTTATTTTGAGCAAGGATTAAATTTATATTTAGTACAAGAATTTATTCCTGGGGAAACTTTAGCTACAGAACTCCAACAACATGCTTTTGATGAAACGCAGATTCGAGAATTGTTAAATGATTTATTGCCGATTCTCCAATTTGTTCACGATCGCCATATCATTCATCGGGATATTAAACCAGAAAATATTATTCGCAGAAGCTACGATCACAAATTGGTACTGATTGACTTTGGCGGTGCAAAACAAGTCACCCAAACAACTTTAGCGCGTCAAGGAACGGGAATTTATACAATTGGTTATGCGCCTTTAGAACAAATGCAAGGATACGCTTACCCAGCAAGCGATTTATATGCTCTGGGTGCGACTTGTGCGCGGTTGTTAACTAGATGTTTGCCGTTACATGATGCTTACGGTAATTTAGCTGACTCGCTTTATGATGTCAGAGAGGCGCGGTGGTTGTGGCGAGAAAGGTTGAGAGAACAAGGTTTAAGTATTAGCGAGGATTTAGGACGGATTCTCGATAAGTTGCTGAAGCATTTAGTGAGAGAAAGATATCAAAGTGCAGCAGAAGTTTTGCAAGATTTACAGCATCGGACATCGAATATACCACCCACCGTACCAGTTTTTCACAACCAATCCCCAGATAATGCACAAACTTATCACTTGTGGGGTTTAGATAAACTGCAACGCCAAGATTACCAAGGTGCGCTGACAGATTTCAACCAAGCGATACAAATAAATCCTAGTTATTGTGAGGCTTGGTGTAATCGAGGTAATGTGTATTTAAAATTGGGTAATTATGATGCTGCACTTGCAGATTACGATCGCGCTTTGACGATCAATCCTCAGTTTACCCAAGCGCTGCAAGGGCGTGATTATATTTTATCTATACAGCGCGGCTATACCCCTGTAAACTCACAGCCATACTCACAACCATACTCACAACCACAATCACAACCGCAATCAAAACCGCAATCAAAACCACAATTCCAAGCAGCAGCTTTTGCTTATAGTCTCAGTGGACATGGAAACTTAGTCAGATCTGTTGCTTTTAGTAAAAATTCGCCAATTTTGATTAGTAGCAGCAACGATAAGACAATCAGAATTTGGAACCTGCAAACAGGTAAGCAACAAATGATGCTAAATGATACGGGAATGTGGATAGTCGCAGCGATCGCAGCTGATGGACAGACAATTGTGAGCGGTAGTAACGATAATACAATCAAAATTTGGCATCTGAACGTCAACAGACCACAGCGCGTCCTCCGGGGACATTTTGACTTGATTAATTCCCTGGCGATTAGTCCTAACGGACAACTGTTGGTAACTGGGAGTAGGGATAAAACGATTAGAATTTGGCAATTACAGACAGGAAATTTACTGCAAACCTTATCCGGACATAGCGGTTTAGTGTACGCCGCAGCCATTAGTCCTGATGGTAAATTGATTGCTAGCGGAGGGAGCGATCGCGCCATTAAAATTTGGCAATTAGATAATGGCGAACTCTTGCGCACTATTCCCGATAACCCTGGTTTTGTGCGTACAGTAGCTATTAGTTCAACGTTACAAATTATTGCGAGTGGCGGTTACGGTAACGTCATTAATATTTGGAATTTACAAACAGGAAAGCTACAACAACAGCTAGAAGGACATAAAGGTTTAATCGAAAGTTTAGTCATTACCCCAGATGGACAGACTTTAATTAGTGGAAGTGGCGATCGCACCATCAAAATTTGGAACTTACAAACAGGACAATTGCTACAAACCCTTACAGGACATACTGGTAGTATTTTATCTCTCGATATCAGCCCCGATGCTAAAATTCTCGCTAGTGCCAGCGAAGATAAAACCATCCGAATTTGGCAGGCTGGTTAGTTCTCATCTTGCACCAAAGTAATGAAATCAGGAAGCATTATCTCCCGCTATACATTAAAAGATATATTGAGAGATAATGCCAACCTACAAGAAATACTTGGTGAGCTTTACACGCCGATCAAAATATTGCCATTTTCTACACGGGTGGGGAAAACAGCGATCGCTTTTTCCTGAGATACTAAACCCATGAGCTTATTAATTCCAGGTGGGAAAGTAATCCACTCAGTAGGATTACCAGTATTTAAGTCAAAAGCACTACGGTGAAAAGGACAGACAATTGCACCTTCTTCGGTAATTTTGCCCTTCTTTAAGGGTAATTTCATGTGCGGGCAAGAATTTTCTAAGGCGTAAATTTTGTTGTTATGGTGAACTAGTAAAATAGAACGGTTTTCAACTTTGACTACTTTGCGTTCATTGGGTGGTAGTTCGTTTTCTGCAATAACCTGAATCCAGTTCATAAATTCCTCTCTTGACATCATCTAAAGGACGGCTGACTAATTCGTAGTTAAAAATAAGGAACAGCCAAGGTAAAAATTCCCGAAATTCCCAGAAATACCCTAAATTCCCGGATAATTGCCTTTTTGGTATTCCTTAATTGATTAGACAAACATTATTTATTATCTCAGAGCCAGGGACTTCAGTCTTAAACTATCAAGCAAGTAGGACACAGTCAGGAAAATACTGGTGATGGGTTGTCAATAGTCAATAGTCAATAGTCAATAGTCAATAGTCAATAGTCAATAGTCAATAGTCAATAGTCAATAGTCATACCAATTTAAAAAAGAATGTGACAGATGGTAGGGGCATGGCACTGCCATGCCCTCTAGAATATATTCATGTACCGCAAAAACTTTTTGAATTCATTCATTGAGGTATGTTGCAATCACTTGACTTGTACCAAGAATTGTGAGTTTCTGCGGTAGACGCATTGGCGGTGAGTACAACTTCACCTTGGGGATTAATTACCCATCCTGTCGCTTCTACAATGTTGGCGCTGGGAGATTGGGGAGAATCTAGGTTAGCGGTGGGTTGAGAGGATGGTTGACGAATGCTATCAACAGCAATCCAATCAGCCATGACTGCATCACTACTCAAGGTTTCTGTGGGACTGGAAGGTATACCCCCGCGTCCAGCGATGGTAAAACTACTTTTATTATTAGCGACAATTACTTTACAAGTTTCGTCTACTTTTAAGTTTATCGGTTGGGTAGGTAAGTTGACTAAGCCACTATTGGGATCAACATCTGGTGTATTAATATCAACTACGCCGTTTAAGGTGGGGTTTGTCTGGGAAATGGCGGTAATATCGTTGGTTTGCAGCAGTTGGGGATTAAGTTTAGTCGGATCGTTAGTGTTGAGCAATGTTACTAAATCTATTCGGCTGCGCTGTTCGATGCCAAAAATATCATAGGCGTTGATCAGAACTTTCCCACCAGAACCGGCGAAAGCATTAGCTGTGATATCACTATTTTCTTTGGGGACGGTAACAATAAAGCCATTGGGGGTATCAATGGTAATATTACCACCGTTACCACCACCACCAGCTGTGCCTGCGGTGGTGGAGATTTGACTGCGATCGCGTAAAAGCAGTAAATTTTGAATTTCTAATCTGAGATCGCCACCATTACCAGAGACAGTTTCCGCAACTACTTTACTTTGTCTCTCTAAACGCATTTCTGTGGCATTAACTGCCAATGTACCAGCATTTCCTGTCTTTAGCGCTTCTACTGTCAATCTTGCGCCATCTCTGACAATTACTTTTGGTGTATTTACGAATAAGGAACCTGCTTCACCAGTACCGCGACTGCGCGCAAATAAACCGCTAGGATCTTTATCGCGGGGTGAGACTCCGCTTAAATCAATAAATTCAGAAGCATTTACTGTCAGGTTACTTCCTTTACCTTGACTATTCCTACCTGTACCGGCGGTGACGACTCCACCATTTTGGGCAATAAACTGTCTGGTATTAATTGTTATGGAACCTGCATTTCCTAAAGCGAGAGTTTGGGAAAACAAACCACTGGGAAAATCATCAAAAGAAGCACCATCGAGAAAAATGGAGTCTGAGGCGGTTACACTTAACATGCCGCTATTACTTTTACCTTGCCAAGCAGTAGTGGTAATATTTCCCCCACCATCAATAATTAATTTTTTGGTTTCTACAGTCAAGGCTCCAGCCGAACCATCGCCAAAGCTTCTCGTAACTAAACCACTGGGTGCACCCGCAAAAGGTTTACCAGGGGGGATAGTTCCCCTGACTTGAATTGAGTCTGAGACTTTAACTGTTAAACTGCCTCCAGAACCTGTGATATTCTCACCTACACTAGCCGTGATTTGGGAACCATCTTCCAGAGTTAACTGCTGTGCTTGCACAACTATACCTCTGCCATTTTCACTGCTTAAGTTCTCTGCTTGAGCTATTGAACCCTGGGTAAGTTGAATTTGTCTACCTTGGAGTTGAATAAAACCACCATCAAGTCCATCAGTTAAGATGACAGCAAGATTTTGCAATGATATATCGGCTAGGGTGACGTTATCAGGAAAGGTTAAAGGCTGATTTTGACTATCAAGATTGATTTGGATTGTTCCTGGTGCTGAGATTCCCGCGATCGCAATTTGTCCACCAATAACTTTGAGCGTTCTCCGATTGGGATCTAATTGACCGTTACCAAATAGGTTAACATTCCCGCCGACTAAAGCTAAAGTCTTACCTGTAGGTACTTCTAGGGAGCCGTAATGATTAATTTCTCCCCCTAGTTTGTCAAATTGCAACCCCACAGGCGTACTAATGGTTAATAGCGGTGGTGTTTGGGGATTAGTGGCGCTAAAAACTGTATCATCAGCAAATTTAATGCCACTGGCTGTACTTGCGACAAAGGAACCAGCGATATTCAGTTGAGCATTAGCGCCAAAAAATATGCCGTTGGGGTTAAATAAAAATAAATTGGCATTAGAATCCAATATACCCAGCTTGCCAAAAATCTCCGAGCGGTTATTTCCAGTCACCCGCACGAGAATATTTTGAATATTACCGTTAGGACTCAAGAAAACGGCTGTACGTCCTTCACTGACGTTAAATTCTCGGAAACTGTGGAATAAATTGCGATCGCGTATTGCCCCACCTGCGATCGCATCTGTAGCATTTTGATAATTGGCGATCGCTTGAGAACTTTCATTACCAAGGTTATTATCGGGAATAATCACACTCTGGGCAAATACGCAGTTGCTCATCAACAAGCTCATACTGCTTCCCCCAAGAGTTGCTAAACCCAGTTTACAAGCAAAATTTTTCCAACTTTTACCCATCTCCAGAATTGGCCTCTGCTGAAAAATTCCCAAAAAAAAACGCTATAAATAGCGTCTGGTAAGGCATTAGCAATCTAGTATACCTGGTGATGGGCCTTGATTTTAACTATGAAGCTTCTTCTGTCTCCGCAGGCGCAGGCGTTTCTTCTGTCTCCGCAGGTGCAGTAGTTTCTTCTGTCTCTGCTGGTGCAGTTTTTGGATCGAGATCCGGTAATAAAGGTTTGGGATTAGGGGGAGTATAGGTACTCTTGACTACTGTTGTTGGGCGTTCTAATGTTTGAACCATAAGTTAATTTTCCTGTGGAAAAAGATTAAAATATGAGGTTTGAGACTTTGTTGAGGGAATATTCAACGTCTGTGTCTATACATCGCCCTGTTATCTAGGTTTTATGCAGATAGCTAATTTTTTTACAAAACTTTATATTTGGTCACGAGTAATATCTGCACGGCTGACTAAATCATCAACACCCTCTATTCCTATAACAGTCTTGTATCCTACGGTTATTCTCTGTATTTATAGGTAGGTAAATGAATCAAATTTAATTATGCAATTTGATGATTAACTGGTTGACATTTTCCCAACGTATCAGCATGATATCTTTACAGCCAGCCAGAATTAGGGTATGTCTTGATTGTGATGAAATTTGCCAGTAAGAAAGTGGCTAAGGAAAGAAATCAAACTTTGGCTGATTGCTGACCCTGAAGCAGCTCGCAAGAGGCGTAAAGGCATGGAAATTACTGTATATGATTTGAATACAAATCCAGGATTATTAATTCTACCCAGTTTTCCACATGATGACGCTAGCTCAACAACAGATTAAACTGTGGATACTGTCTAGTGGTTGTTGTCATCTGCAACAATTAAATTCCAGTTCTAAAATATAACCATTATATATATAAAGCTCATTATGTCATCCCATCAACCTAGTTTTGATGAGACTGCCGATTTAATTATTGGTGTACGTAATCCTGAAAATGGCTATTTACAAGAAAATACCGTTACTGTAGGTGCGTTGGCAAAAAGACAAGGCACTATTTCTTCTTTTCTTGCTCCCCTGACTCAGGAAACTTTTAAACAAGTTGTTAAAGAAGTCGAGCAGAAATTACAGATTGTGCATCAAACTTTATCGAGATTAGATTCTCATGGGTTTGATACCATTTTGGAAGAAATGCTGCATTCAATTACTTTCAAAACCGGAGAATTATTAGGTGCAGACAGAACGACCATCTTTTTATTAGATGAAGACAAGCAACAGCTATGGTCAATTTTAGCGGCTAGTGAAGGCGATCGCTCTTTAGAAATTCGCATTCCTGCCGATAAAGGAATTGCTGGCGAAGTAGCAACCTTTAAAAAAGTTATTAATATTCCCTATGATTTCTATCAAGATCCTCGCTCAGTATTTGCCAGAGAGCAAGAAAAAATCACTGGGTATCGGACATATACAATGCTGGCTTTACCATTGTTAAATGAACAAGGACAATTAGTTGCTGTAGTCCAATTACTGAATAAATTAAAACCCGTACATAATCTCGATTCTCCCATTGGCGAGCGAATTGATACTCAAGGCTTTACCAAAGCAGACGAAGCATTATTTCAAGAATTTGCACCATCAATTAGATTAATCTTAGAATCATCTCGTTCTTTTTATATAGCTACTCAAAAACAAAGAGCCGCCGCCGCTTTAATGAAAGCTATTAAATCGCTTTCACAAAGCAATTTAGACTTAGAAGATACCCTGAAAAGGGTAATGGATGAAGCTAAAGAACTGATGAATGCCGATCGCAGTACATTATGGTTAATCGACCGCGATCGCCAAGAATTATGGACGAAAATCACTCAAGATAATGGCATAAAAAAGGAATTAAGAGTTCCCATAGGTAAAGGTTTTGCGGGGATAGTCGCCGCTTCAGGTAAAAAACTGAATATTCCCTTTGATTTATACAATCATCCAGATTCAGAAACAGCCAAAAAAATTGACCAAGAAACTAATTTTCGTACCTGTAGTTTACTTTGTATGCCTGTATTTAATGCCGATCAAGAATTGATTGGCGTGACGCAATTAGTGAATAAACGTAAATCAGGTGATTTTCCCCCCTATGATCACTCTCTTTGGCCGAAAGCTCCAGAATGCTTCCAAGCAAGTTTCGATCGTGATGATGAAGAATTTATGGAAGCTTTTAATATTCAAGCAGGTGTAGCGCTACAAAATGCCCAGTTATTTGCCAAAGTCAAACAACAAGAACAAATGCAGCGAGATATTTTGCGCAGTTTATCTAATGGGGTAATTTCTACAGATAAATCTGGATTAATTATTGCAGCGAATGAAAGTGCTAAACGCCTGTTAGAACTACCAGAGTCAGACCGTTTAGAAGGTAAACTAATTCAAGACTTAATCAACATTAAAGAAGGTAATTTTAGTAAATGGTGTGAAAATGCTTTAAATGCAGCAGACTTGAAAAATCGCCAGCAATATTACCCCGATCGCACATTGATCGCTTCAGGTACAGAACAGCACAGTATCAATTTATCAATTAATACCATTGCCGATGCTAGCGATCACCAAAAAATTCAAGGCGCACTAGTCGTCATGGAAGATATCAGCGATGAAAAGCGGCTCAAAAGTACTATGTATCGCTACATGACGCAAGAATTGGCTGAAGAATTACTCAAATTAGATGATGCCAAATTAGGAGGCGATCGCAAAGAAGTTTCGATTCTCTTTTCTGACATTCGTGGCTACACAACTTTAACAGAAAACCTGGAAGCTGAAGAAGTTGTGAGTATGCTCAATGAATATTTTGAATCAATGGTAGAAGCAGTATTTAAACATAAAGGCACTCTAGATAAATATATTGGTGATGCCATTATGGCTGTATTTGGTTCCCCTTTACCATTAGAAGAACATGCTTGGATGGCGGTACAAACAGCCTTAGAAATGCGCCACCGCTTGCAAGAATTTAATCATCGTCGCTACCTTACCAATAAGCCCAGAATTAACATTGGTATTGGCATTAATTCTGATACAGTAATTAGCGGTAATATTGGCTCTAGTAAAAGAATGGAATTTACTGCTATTGGTGATGGTGTAAATCTAGGCTCCAGACTTGAAAGTGTCAGCAAACAGTACGGTTGTGACATCATTATTAGCGATAATACTTATAGACCATGCCAAAATAATATTTGGGCTAGAGAGTTAGATTATATTCGCGTTAAAGGCAGAAATGAGCCAGTGGCGATTTACGAACTCATCAGTTTACGTTCCGATTCTATTAGTAGCCAAAAATTAGAAGTAATTGAACGCTATCAAAAAGGAAGAGAGTATTACTTAAATCGGCAATTTCAGCAAGCACTCAGCGAATTTAGTCAAGTCTTGGCTATTGATAGTAATGATAAAGCGGCTCTCTTATACTTACGCCGTTGTCAGCACTGGATACAATCACCCCCATCAGACGCAGATTGGGATGAAGGTGTGTGGACATTTAAGGAAAAGTAATATTTATTGGGCATGGGGCATGGGGCATGGGGCATTGGGCATTGATAATTTATTTTTGAATACTTCGACAAGCTCAGTACAAGTTTTGAATTTTGAATTTTGAATTGATCTCACCACCCAAAAGGTGAAAAAATAGAGTGACCATGATTGTAAAAATGTAGTCGGCCAAATCCTAAAAATTGCCCGTGGGATTTTTCACCGCTAGGAAAAGCCGTAACGCCAAATAAGTAAACACCGGAAACTGAAGGATTCTGTTGAGGTTGAAGCGCAATTGTAATGGTTTTTCCAGGAGCTATTGGCGGATCGAATGTGAGTAAGACTGTCTGAGTTTGAGGATCGCTATTCGCCTGTTTTAATCCTAACTTTTGACCTTCATGAGAACTCGTCCCTTCAAAAGCAAAACTATTTTGCAGATTGAAGCGAATATAGTCTACTCCTTCGTGCTGGTTAATTGTGACTTTTTGTAAGGGTTCGCCAGCATTTTCTGGGAGCTTGAGAGTAAAGTAATAGGTTGCACCCCAAACATAAACTTCATTAAAAGTAGTAGAAGCAGCAACCAGGCGCGGTGGTGAGGCAAAATATACTGTGCCATCTTGCAACTGAATGGCTGAACTCGATTTATCAGTATATCCTGCAGATCCAAATATAGTTGCGATCGCTATTCCCCATATCACTGCAACACGCATGGCTTTATCTAGAACACCCAACTATTACAGCCTAACGTACCGTGAAAATAGGGGCTAGGGAGCAGCGAGCAGGGGGGAAGGAAAGGCTTAACTAATGCCCAATGCCCAATGCCCAATGCCCCATGCCCAACCTAATAGGTTTTATAGTAATGCTTATAGCCTTTGTATCTAGTTTTATCCGCATTGGCCACAACTCCTAAGAGATTAATTGGTGAGAGTTTTAGACTTTCCTGTGCTTGCATAATGCCTGTTTTGTCTGTTTTGTCTATTCTGACAACTAACACTACCCCGTCTGTGTAGGGTGCTAGCATTCTGGCATCAACTAATCCGACAATGGGAGGAACATCATAAATCACTAAGTCAAAGGTTCTTTGGAAATATCCCATTAGTTGCTTCATCTTTTCTGATGAAAGTAACCTTGCTGGATCTGGTGGTACTGGCCCTGAAGTTACCACAGATAAGTTGTTCATATCGGGCATTTGGCGAATGACTTGCCCTGCGGGTATATTCGTGGAAATTAAACTACTTAATCCCCACAAATTATTTAGATCGCATAAACGATGAACTTGAGGGCGTCGTAAATCTGCGTCTACAAGTAATACACGTTTGCCCATTGCAGCTGCTATTTGGGCTAATTGAAATGAAACAGTAGATTTACCATCTCCTGGTAGGGCTGAACTGATAACTAAAGATTTAATCGCTTGATCGGAACTAAGTAACTGTATATTTGAGTACAGTACCTGAATGCATTCCCAAAATCTACCTTGTCCATAATAGCGATCGCTACTTGAACTCCGTTGTGAATTTTTAGTCTTGCGGGAAACTTTTTGCCAAAATTTCAATGTTGATTTTTCGTTAATATCTCTACGTTCTATATTTGGATATAGATTATTTTGGATTTTCTTTTCAAAAGGTAAAACTCCTAAAATAGGTAGCTTGAGCAGTTCTTTTAAATTATCAACTGAATGGAAAGTATTATCTACTTTTTCTATCAGTAAGCTGATGCCAAGACCTACAAGTAAACTTGCTACAAATCCTAGAGCTAAACTGCGTGGTACATTAGGAGATATAGGTTTTTCTGGTTCAAAAGCTTCTTGGATTAATTCCCAAGGTAGTTCTGTTTGTGCTACCTGAATTTGCAAGGTTTCGCGAGTAATTAAGAACCGATTTAAGCTTTCTGTCGCAATTTGCAGATCTCGTTGCAGTTCAGTATATCTTCTTGATAAAACTGGTAACAGTTTAACTTCTCGATCCAGCTTGTTTTCTGCTTTACTCAGTTCTTGACTCTTTTCTTCTAGAATTTGAATTTGCGTCGCTATTTCGGCAAATTTGACGCTAATAATCCGTTGTGCTTCTTGTTTGAGTAAAGGTAATAAATTCTCTCTCTTTTTGCGCAAAGTTTGCAGTGGTGGGCTATCTTCTTGAAAGCGCACTAATTCGCCAGCTATTTGTGTTTCTAATTCAGTTAACTGCTTATATATTTCTTGATATAAAGGTGCATTGTTGAGAGCGGCTAGTTCTCCTTCTTGTCCTTTAAGACTGGCAAATGCAGCACGATATTCTGCTAGTTTTTGAGCAATATCTAGTCTTTGATCGCTTAATGTCCCAACTCGAGTGGCAACTTGTTCAGCCTGGGTATCGGGACTAATAAATTCATATTTTTGTCGAAATAGTTGTAGCTCTTTTTGTAAGTTATCTACTCTATTTTTAATCGTGGGTAACTGTTTATCAACAAACTCTACCCCTTGTCTAAGCTTGGTTTGGCGTTTTTCTAGACTATAGTTTAAGTAAGCTTTAGCAATAATATCTAGTATGACTTTAATTTGACTACTATCATTACTGCGGTAGCGTACATCAATAATTTTAGCTGTCCCTAAACGACGAATAGTTAAATCATGCATGAGATCGCCATAGCTCATATCGGGATAAACCGCGTTAATTTGCTTGACGATATCTGCCATTAACTCTGGACTTTTGAGAACTTGAATTTGGCTTTCGTAATCTAGGTTTCCTGATTTATCTGAGTTATTAGGATCTAAGGTAAGTTGTACCAAAGACTTTTCTTCATTGACAGGTTCTACTAAAAGTTGAAAGTTGCTTTCATAGATTGGTTTTTGTTGCAGTGTTGAGTAGGATACAGCACTCATCACTACGGTACTTACTCCCACAATAATTAAAAATCTTCGCTGTAAAAGTCCTAATAATTGTCGTAAATCCCAATCATTAATATCCTTTTCAATCCCTATGGGAAATTGCGTTGGAAATACTGGATGTACAGTATTACCATTGCGTTCGTAACTGGAAATTCTCGTAAAATTATTCTCCATTATGAATTCGGATTGTCTAATTAGGTAGGTAAGGTTTTTTATGATGTCTTTCAGCCAAGTCAGCTACAATAGCACACTCTTTTAATTAAGTGTTGCAATTAAAAATGTCAATAGTGGAAGTTAGATAAAATTAAAATTTTTATTCTGACAGGTATTTATTGGCTTTTCTCCACAAAACTTCTTCCATATAGAGATTTTACATACCTGTGTGAGATGTTTAAGCCGAATGGGGAACATCAGCAGTATTTCTACTGCGATAGATACCAAGCTAGATTAGCGGTTGCTGAAAATAAGCTTTGTCCTCATCAATTAGATTGAAAAGATGATTGGGCATTGTACGTAGCTTAACACTGTACGCTGTAGTCATATAAACAGGAATATACTTATGCAAGTATATTCTGGCTGTTATTCAGTAAGCCTGGGTATTTTGGAGATTATTGAGTATAAAATATATCTACGTCTTGACTAATTAAGCTCACTAATTGGTTGATTGCTAAACCCTTCTACTAGTCTTAGCTTCTAGGTGAAGTTAGTACTATTGACAGGATTTAGTTGTATCTGTTATAACACAAGGCTGAAAGCGGTAGGTAAAGGACTTGACTTGTTTATTTCATTCATCGCTAATGGCGATCGCCGCCATTAGGGTGGCTTTGAAGAAACAATTCCTCTTGGTTTGCTAGCTAGCCTACTGCATTTTTGCTAATTATGATATTACTTCAATATTAAGTTTTACATATACATATAGCAGTGTTATTTGATTTGTAAAGAAAGCTGAACTTTCAAAGCACAGGTACTAGATAGTACTTTGTTTAGCATCTGTGAATTTTACCCAATATCGTCCCATTTGGGAATTAAGCAGAATTTCTGGAGGAATCCTATATTTTGGCTTAAATATGTAGAATGTCAACTTATTGGTAATCTATAAGCCGAAAAACTTACTCTAACTAATTCATCATTGGAAGTGGCTAATCAGGAAGAAATTTATATTAGCTGTTCAAAATCCTAAATAATTAATTGATGAGTTGGCAAAATTTAAGCTTTGTCATTGGTGATGATAAATAACATCAGGTTTAGCCTAAAAAATCATCATTACCTTGAGAATATAGTCTTTAAATTCTTTTCCAGCCAAATGACAACATATTTATTAGATAAATATCCCAGATGCTGATACATACTACATTTTATTTAGGTTAGCGTATTTCATATTTTTACCAGTAGCTCTGAAATAACTAAAGAAAAAAACACCACAGAATAATTTGTTGACTTATGAGAAAAATATTGACGTATCAAATACATGTGGTATGATATGTTGCTTAGATATCTACGCAATCAGATATCTTACTAATTCACTGCAATCCAGCCAAAATATTAATTTTACAGGAGTTGTCTGGCAATCAGGATTATTCTGTTTGAGTTAGACTTAAATAAGTCAATCTAATAAAGCATCATTTACAACAATACTTAGACAATATGCAAAGTCCTTGATTTTCTAGAGATTCAGAATTTATATATATATAAATTCTGATAGTTTTGCATATTTCACATATGTAAATACGAAAATTTTTCTTGATTAACTAAACAACATTATTAGCAATAATAGCTAGAAAAATATAGGTTTTATCCAGATTCTTCTAGAAAATACAGTATAAGTATTTATGTAGTTTAACAAAAATTAATATTGTATTTTCAGAGAAAAGTTGCTTTTTTACTAATTTACTGAGATATCGATTATAAAGGAACTTAACAGCAATCATTGATTCATGAGAGCAGTATCTGCTTTAATTGCTGCCACGGGTATCTCTAGGAATAAAAACGTTTTCAAAGGACGATGTAGCCAATGACATTTAGTGAGTGGCTGAAAAAATCGTTGCTAACCAAATACACAAACAAGGGTTATCACGATCGGGGATTGATGGGAACTGATAGAGAATTCTTGTCAGGTGAAGGAGTTAACTTCGAGGATGGAAGACAAGATAATGGTAAAAAATTGTCGACATTTGTCTATCCTTCCATAATTTCCCATCAGTCTTTAGGGGTAAAGGAAGCTTGGTACAATCAATCGCTAAATTTATCTGTAATCACTGAGTTTTTTCCCCCAGATTATGCTGCTACAGGACAATTAATCGAAGAATTAGTCAGTCAGTTAAGCAAACAGGGAGTAAACATAGAGGTCTTTACAGGACAACCCGGTTATGCGTTTGGTACTTCTAGTGCACCTACAGTTGAACAGGTGGGTAGAGTGAAAATTCAGCGATCGCGCAGTGCGCAATTGTGGTCGCGAAGACTTCGAGGTAAAGCTGTCAATGGTATCTTATTTACCTTGCGCGCTGTACTGCATCTCATCAGATGCGTTCGTCGCCGGAATTTATTGTTACTGACTTCCGCTCCACCATTTTTACCAATTGTGGGATATATTGCCCATCTGTTTTTTGGGCTATCCTATGTGTGCTTAATTTATGATATTTATCCAGATATTGCGATCGCTTTGGGAGTCATTCCCAAAAATCACTGGTTAGGCAAATTCTGGCAAGTACTTAATAAAAAGATTTGGCAAAAATCCAAAGGCGTAATTGTCCTCAGTCCAGCGATGAAACAGCGCTTAGTCACCACTTGTCCGGAAATAGCGGATAAAGTTAGCGTCATTCATAGTTGGGGAGATCCTGAGTTGATTGTGCCAATTGTCAAAAAAGATAACTGGTTTGCTAAGAAATATAACTTAGTTAACAAATTTACTGTTCTTTATTCCGGTAACATGGGGCGCTGTCATGATTTAGACACCATTTTGGCAGCAGCTAAACAACTGCAAAATGAACCAATTCAATTTGTTTGTATTGGTGGAGGCCCAAAACATGACAGTTTTATCCAAGAAGTTAATAATTTAGAATTAAGTAATTTCATCTTTTTGCCGTATCAAGAAAAACATGTATTACCATATTCTTTAACAGCTTGTGACTTATCCCTTGTGAGTGTGGAAGCTGGGATGGAAAGTTTAGTTGCACCGAGTAAACTTTATCCAGCCTTGGCTACAGGGCGTCCGGTAGCTGTGATTTGTTCCCAGTCTTCATACTTAAGACAACTAATTACAGAAGCCAAATGCGGCAATAGTTTTGAGAATGGTGATAGTTATGGACTCGCAGAATTTATTCGCTTACTCAGTAATGACCAAAAACTAGCAGAAAACATGGGTATAGCTTCCCGTAAGTATTTGCAGTCACATTTTACGCCAGAAATCATTGCTAAACAATATTTAAAAGTTCTGCAAAAAGCTGTTTCGTAAAGTGTGTTAGTGTAATTGCTTTGACTAATTCCCTAACCCGTAATTTAATTTTACTGTTGGCTTGACAATTGAAATTGGCGGCTATATAAACAAAGTGCACCTACCTTTTTACCAAGTTAACTCTGTGAGTGATGTTGTGTAAGCTGGTAAATACAATTTCTCCCTCAGCAAAATTACTGAATATTTACTGCCAACAAAAACGATCGTCAAGCATGTTCCCTAGAACTTGCACTAATGAGTGAATGTTTCTTTTTAAACTGAATAACTCACTGTTGATAGAGAAGTGGGCTTTGATGGTCTTAAGGATCTCAGTCCCTTCAACGCAACCTTCTTGCGATCTGTTAGATATCTAATGATACGGAGGGCCGAAGTGCAGAAAAGATGCGATCGCAATCGCAAGCGTTCTAAACGCCGAGCTATATATTGTCCCGTGCATGGCTGTTACATGAATAGCATGAGTCAAAAATACGGCTTATTTGCTGAAAAAGCCGGACAATTACAACAAAGGGGGGTTAAACGACGAGAAGCTTTAATGTTAGTAGCAGCTAAGACTGCGGTTCCTTTAGCAGGTGAATGGTTAGAAGCCTTTTGGTGTGAAGAATGCCAACAAACCAAGTGGTATCACATTTGTAAACGTGACTCGACTTATGAATTGTCTCTCGCACCACCAGAACTTTGGCAACAAGCAACCGGCGTCATTCATCCCCACAAGAATCCTTCTGTCAGCGAGTTTACAACTAGACAGTCCCGGATGATGGATCATCGCAGCATTCTTGATTTTCGGTTTATCAGTTAAGTTGCTAGGTGTAATTCAAAAAAGATGACTGGTGAGGGTTTCAAGTCAATTTAGGTTTTGTCATCTAAACGTGATGTAATTACCGACTTCAATGGGTGCAAATACTAAAACATCTGTCGTTTTGAATGAAGCAGAAGCTTAAAGATAATTCGTTTCGCTCAAAATGACACCTGCAAAGTCTGTTAGTAGATGAGGATACTTGCAACAAACAAAGCATTTATCGATTCGACCAATTCATTATCAGACACGCAATATGGTTGCAGAAAACGAGAAAAGACTGGCTGAGTTTTGCGAAAGAATGTTAACTGGTGTCGCTTCTAAGTACGGTAGAAATAGCGATGAATATCAAATGGCTGGAGGTGTACGAAAGAGCGATCGCAAGCGGAATACTCGCAAAGACAGTAAATCTACAGATGAATAAGGTCTGCGACTTGCTGATGACAAGCCGTCATTAATATTCAACAACCTGCAATAGGGATCTAGGGACACAAACAAATTTTTGTGTCCCTATTAAGTTTCACAATAAGAATGCAGTTATAAGCAGTTTTAAAAATATATTCCTAGCGAAGATCTAGAATAAACTGGTTTAGCAACAGTCAACAATCAACCGTCAACAGTTAACCAAATTGATGAAAAAAGCCCTTATTTGTGGAATATCAGGTCAAGATGGAGCCTACCTAGCACAGTTGCTGCTCAATCAAGGCTATACAGTCTGCGGTACTTCACGAGATGCGCAGATTTCCCCATTCTCAAATTTGGTTTACTTAGGAATTCGCGAGCAGGTAAAGCTAGAGTCAATGGCTTTAACTGACTTCCGCAGCGTGTTGCAGGTACTGACAAAAATTCAACCCGATGAAATCTACAACTTAGCCGGACAAAGTTCAGTTGGTTTATCCTTTGGACAACCAGTGGAAACATTAGAAAGTATAGCCACTGGAACCCTCAACTTATTAGAAGCCATTCGCTTTTTAGGTGCGCCCATCAAACTTTACAATGCAGGTTCTAGTGAATGTTTTGGCGACACTGGTGACACAGCAGCCGATGAAACAACACCATTTCGTCCCCGCAGTCCTTATGCTGTAGCCAAAGCCACGGCATTTTGGGAAGTTGCAAATTACCGCGAAGCTTACGGTTTATTTGCTTGTTCGGGGATTTTGTTTAATCATGAATCTCCCCTGCGGCCAGAAAGATTTGTGACGCAAAAAATTGTTGCTGCTGCTTGTCGAATTGCTCAAGGTAGTAAAGAACAACTTTATTTAGGAAACATGCAAATTCAGCGTGACTGGGGATGGGCACCGGAATATGTAGAAGCGATGTATTTAATGTTGCAGCAAGAACAACCAGATGATTATGTAATTGCCACAGGAGAGAGTAGTTTGCTAGAGGATTTTGTCTCAGCAGCATTTGCATCTGTAAATTTAGATTGGCGTGAGCATGTGGTGATAGATAATAGCTTGCTACGACCTACAGATTTAGCAGTGGGTAGAGGTAATCCTGCTAAGGCAGAAAATCAATTAGGATGGCAAGCAAAATACAAGGTGAAAGATGTGGTGCAGATGATGGTAGAAGCGAGGTTAGCTAAGCCAGTAAGCTGTTAAAGAACCACAAAAAATTAAAATAATACTTAAATTAAGAGGCTAATTGTTAATACTAAGACAATTAAACATAGTATTTAGTCGGCTTAAAATCCTGCTTAAATTTATCTCATACCAACTAATTGTTCAGGCAATAAATTTAGCTTGCGGAGTATTAATAGTTCGGACATTAAGCAAAGAAGATTACGCCTATTTTATTTTGGCTAATTCGATGCAGGCAACAATGAATATATTAGCTGATACTGGAATTAGTTCAGCAGTGTCTGCAATTGGAGGTAGACTTTGGCAAGATCCATATCGTTTTGGACAACTGATTAATACAGCTATTCAGTTACGCCAATATTTCTCCATAATTTCAGTAGTAGTAGTAGCACCAATTTTGTTTTTAATGCTGTTGCATAACGGAGCTTCAATAAGCTATACACTATTATTAATAGCTGGTATTTTGATTGAGCTTTACTTTTATCTTACTATAGGAGTTTTAATAGTTGTACCAAGGTTACAATCTCAAATTTCTCAACTTCAGCGTTTAGATCTACTTTTCTCTGGCTCAAGAATACTTTTAATTATAGGAGGAACCTTAACTTTCTTAAATGCAGCAATAGCAGCTTTTGCTTCAACTATTGCATCAGGATTGCAGAATTCAATGCTGAGGTATTTTGTTAAATCAAGTATTAATATAAAAGCTTCTATTAATCAAGAATATAAATTTGAAATATTAAAAATTGTCAAAGCTCAAGCTCCCACTAATATTTTTTACTGCCTACAAGGACAGATAACAGTTTGGTTAATTAGCATATTTGGCAATACTCAAAATATTGCTGAAGTAGGGGCTTTGGGTAGATTAGGTGTAATTTTCTCTGTTGTCAGTTCTGTAATGATCGGTATTATTTTACCAAGCTTTTCTCGGTGCCAATCTTTTAAGCTTTTAATAAAAAAATATTGCCAAATTTTATTTTTTTATACTATTTTATGTTTATTAATTTTATTAATATCGATACTTTTTCCAGAACAAATTTTATGGATTTTAGGTACAAAATATTCTCATCTAAAAAGAGAGGTGTTCTATTTTATATTGGCTAGTTTAACTCAATCAATTACTGGTATGTTGTGGTCTATCAATGCTTCCAAAGGCTGGATTGAGGAATCTTGGCTATTTATTCCAACAATCATTGGAACTCAAATAGTACTCTTATTATTCTTAGATATCTCAAATATTATAGGTATAACTCTTTTTAGTATGTTGTCATTGATTCCAGCATCTTGCATAAATTTTTATATGACATATAAAGGTTTATCACAAGAGATAACTAAAGAGAGAAATAAAATATATCAGAAAGGATTAAATATCAATGATTAAAAGTCGGTGTCCAGCTTGTTATGCAGAAACAGCGATTAAGCTAGAAGATATAAATCTACAATCACAACATGCATTGTATGCTCGAGAAGATACTGCTGCTCAGATGGAACTAACTCAAGCAGCTAAACTTTCAGCAGACAGCTACACAATGCACAAATGCATAAATTGTGGGCTTGAATACGCTAATCCATTAGTAGCACCAAATACCTATTGGTATAGTCTTGCCTATAAATTATTATCTCTCTATCCGGAGGCTCGATGGGAATTTGACTATGTTATTACTCGTCTCAATCCAGCAGCTTTTGTCGGTGAGCTAGGATGCGGGGTAGGCTTTTTTTTGAAGAAATGCATAGCTAACAACATTAATTGCCAAGGATTTGACTTTTCAAAAGAAGTTATCGAACAATGTCTGACTGAGAATTTACCCGTTAATTTATTGGATTTATCTAATCCAAACACTGAGCAGATTATTGGAAGAGAGAAATTTAATACAATGGTTTTATTTCATGTTCTTGAACACTTGGATAATCCTAATAAAGTATTTAATCTAGCGTGGAAATGTACTACAGATAATTCTGACCTATGGATAAGTGTACCTAGTGATAGAAGACTAACTAGAAGTTTTAATGAGAAAGATTTTATGGATCAACCTCCACATCATTTAACTAGATGGAGCGAAAATTCTTTGAAAATAATTGGACATAATAGTGGATGGAATTTGCAAGAATTAATTTATGAACCCATGACATTTAAAAATATACTTTGGTCATACTCAACTAGATTTTTTTATTATAAAAAGCTTCTGAGTAAAATAAAGTATGCCAACATTTGGGCAGAGCGTTTTTTCCGTTATTCTATTTATCCTCTCTCAATGATATTGTGGCTAACATCAAAATCTAAAATAACAGGGTTTAGTATGTTAGCAAGATATTCAAAAAACAAAAATTTTCAATATCAATAGTTTATTATATGCTGACAGCAATCTGTACTCTATTTGAAGGAAATTACCACTATGGTGTAGGAGCGTTAACTAACTCTTTATATCATCATGGCTTTCGCGGAATTATTTGGGTAGGCTATCGTGGTGAACTACCACCTTGGGCACAGCCTATAAACAAATATGAAAATTACCAAGAGTACATTGTTGCTGATGGCTGTGCGATTCGATTTATTAAATTAGAAACTGATTATCATCTGACAAACTATAAACCCAACTTTATGTTGAGCTTATGGCAAGAATTTTGTCCTGATGCTGAAGCTTTATTCTACTTTGATCCTGATATTGTAATTAAATGTCGCTGGTCTTATTTTGAAGAATGGGTTAGTTATGGTGTTGCTTTATGTGAAGATATAAATTCACCTATCCCCCACAGCCATCCTTTACGTATGGCATGGAGAAGATTTTACGAGCCTCATGGTTTCAATTTTAATCTTAATACAGATACTTATGTTAACGGTGGCTTTATAGGTTTAACTAAAAGAGAACAAGATTTTTTAGATAACTGGTTAAAGATTCAAGAGATAATGGCTCCAAAGATTAGAGGACTTCAAAATGCTAATCCAGGCTTGCAGAAAGCTAATCAAAGTCGCAATATAAACTCTACATTTGAAGAAGTAGGCCGTCATTTTTTATTTGATAAAACAGATCAGGATGCCCTAAATATTGCTTTAATATCTACTTCTTGCCCTGTCAGTTTGATAGGTAAAGAAGGGATGGACATTATTCCAGGTGGATTTACTATGTCTCATGCATTAGGTAGTATCAAACCTTGGCGTAAACAAATGTTTCTTTCTTCCCTTCAAGGAAAACGCCTAACTCTTGCTGATAAACAGTATTGGGGCTATACTCAATCACCTATTAAACTTTATTCTAATAACGATTTTTTCTGGAAAAAATTAGATTTAATGTGTGCCAAGATAATTGGCCGTTTTTTTTAGTTAAAAACTTTAATCTTCTTTACCACAGGTAGATTGTTCTCCATCGACATAGAGCTTATTTGCTAGTTTATTCTCAATAAGCTCTGTTTATTGCTGTGACTAATTACCCTTAATCTAAATAAACAGTTAACAAATACCTAAGTGAAAAAATTGTTATATAGCCAAAATTGGCCTGAAAGTTGGAAATATAGTTATCCTTATGACTTACTCGAAGTCTATGAAGAAAATCCTCTTACAGGATATGCTCACGCCTACGCTAATAGACGTAAACATACATTAGAGTTGATTCAAAAGATTGCTAAACCGGGGGCAAAAGTTTTAGATGTAGCTGCTGCACAAGGAAATTTTACTTTGTACTTGGCAGAACAAGGATATGAAGTGACTTGGAATGATTTGCGAGAAGAACTTATTGATTATGTGAAATTAAAATGGGAATATGGCATAGTGAACTATGCACCAGGAAATATTTTTAATTTAGACTTTTATGCTCAGTTTGATGTAATCTTAATTGCTGAGGTTATTGAGCATGTAGCTCATCCTGACAATTTCTTAAAAAAAATTGCTCAGATGCTAAAGCCAGGGGGGCATATAGTAATGAGTACACCTAACGGTGAATATTTTAAGAATCGTTTGCCCAAGTTTTCAGATTGTGCAGATGCGAGTCAATATGAAGAAGTACAATTTAAGCCAAACTCAGATGGACATATTTTCTTAATCCACTTAGATGAACTTGAACATCTGACTCATAAAGCAGGATTAGTCGTTCAGGATATTAGATTGATCACCAATTCATTAACTAACGGTCATATTAAACTCCACTATTTGTTAAAGATACTGCCAGCAGCTTGGGTTGCAACCTGTGAAAAACTGACTAGTTCCATGCCTTTAATAGTCAAACGCAAATTGCACACAAGTACAGTTGCTTTATTAACTCATGCTAATTATTGATAGATTATGAGTAATTTAGCTTCTGTAATGTCAATCGTTCCCAGGCTCCCTCCTGCTATTGATGGGGTAGGAGACTATGCACTAAATTTAGCTCTTCAGCTTCGTAAGGACTTTAATATTCAAACCTATTTTGTTGTAGGTAATTCCAAATGGAATGGCGCAGCAGAAATTGAAGGATTTCCTGTAAGACAAGTTAGCGATCGCTCTCCTGATGCATTGCTAAGTTTATTATCAAGCGATCGATCATCCAGCATCCTTTTACATTATGTAGGCTACGGCTATGCTCAAAGAGGCTGTCCAGTTTGGTTGGTCGATGGCTTACAGCGTTGGAAAAATTTATTTCCTAAGCGATCGCTAGTTACCATGTTCCATGAAATTGCTGCTTCTGGCCCTATATGGACAAGTTCTTTCTGGCTATCATCCTTACAAAAAAGTTTAGCAGCACGTTTGGCACAAATGAGCGAGCGCTGTATAACTAGTAAACAAAGTTATGGCGAACTTTTGTATCAACTCAATCGCACTCAACAAACTGAAATTACTTGCCTTCCTGTATTTTCCAATATTGGAGAAGCAGAATACTTGCCAAATTTAGCAGAGCGTTCTCAGCGACTCGTGGTTTTTGGTAGCCGTAACGCTAGGCTACAGGTCTATAATCAATGCCTCAAGGCCTTAAAAGAAACCTGCCAAAGTTTAAACATTCAAGAAATATTGGATATTGGTGTACCAACTGGGTTAGAACTTTCAGAAATTTACAGCATTCCTATCATAGAAAAAGGGGTGGATAAAGCAGAAGAAATTAGTAAAAATTTGGCAGATTCCATTGCTGGTTTTTTAAACTTTCCTCCTCCTGCATACTTAGCAAAATCAACTATTTTTGCTGCTTACTGTGCCCATAGATTAATTCCTTGCATGGTTATTTCTAGTAAATTACCGATAGACGGTCTTGAAAAGGGTAAACATTACTGGTCTAATGATGACCATAGTAATGAATTACGTTTAATACAGGGACAGAATATTGCAGATAATGCTTACACATGGTATCAAACCCATAGCCTTCCAGTGCAAGCCAAAATTTTCATGGAAAACTTGATATTGGAACAGAAAGATAAATAAAAACTTACTTATATTGTTTAAATACAGCAGATTCGATGTTTATGAGGTACAGCAACTGAATCAAATTCAAAGTTTAAAAAACATCCCTAAAATCGTTGTATTTCACTTACTTCAAAAGCACTGTATGTGTTTGTTTACTATTAATTTAGTAGGTAGAAAATTATGTCTATTAATTTTTCAGGAATTTCAAATCAAACAATATTAGGTAAGATTTTAAGATTTCCTTTACAATTTATTCCATCAACAACAGTAATGCCTATTTTGCAGGGAAAACTTAAAGGCAAAAAGTGGATTATTAAGTCAGGTCAACACGGTGCTTGGTTAGGAAGCTACGAATACGAAAAACAAATTATCTTCCAGCAAATAATTAAAGAGGAAAATATTGTATACGACCTCGGTTCGCATAGTGGATTTTATACAATACTAGCGTCAGTATTAGTCGGATATCAAGGGAAAGTAATTGCTTTTGAACCTAATCCTCAAAACTTGCACTATTTGAAACAGCATTTGCAACTCAATCATCTTGAAAATGTAATAGTTATTGATAGAGCTGTTTCAGATAGTAGTGGTGTAATCCAATTTGATAGTAGTGGGTTTACTGGACATATTTCATCGCAAGGTGAGTTACAAGTAAAGACAGTTTCTCTGGATGAATTGATTGATACAAAGCAAATTCCACCGCCAGATTTTCTAAAAATTGACATAGAAGGTGCAGAGATGCTAGCTCTTTATGGAGCCAAGTCTATGCTAAGTAAGATACATCCGACAATTTTACTAGCTACTCATGGAATTGAAATCCATGAACAATGTTGTCAATTTTTAAATTCCCTTGGTTATACATTAGAAACTATTTATGGAGAAGATATCCAAAATTCTAATGAAATAATTGCTTATTTTAATGCTTAAATAATTAATCTTGGATAATATATGAGTGAAGTTGTTCATAAATACAGAGTTTTAATAGTTGCTTCCCATCCTGTGCAGTATGCTGCGCCACTATTTAGGCTCATGTCAAAGCACCCTCAACTGGATATTCAAGTAGCTTATTGTAGTCTACAAGGTGTTAAAGCAGGTTTTGATGCAGGGTTTGGTATAGAAGTTGCCTGGGATATACCGCTCCTAGATGGTTATCCTTGGGTGCAAATTGAAAATAATTCTCCCAAACCTAAACTTGGTAGTTTTTTTGGACTAATCAACTTAGGGTTATGGAACCTAATCAGAAAAGATAAATTTGATGCTGTCATTTTTTATACTGGGTACAACTGTCTTAGCTTTTGGATTGCTGCTATAGCTGTAAAGCTAAAATTCAATAAACTTTTGTTTAGTACTGATGCTAGCGTACTTGAACCTCGCGATCAAAAAAGGTGGAAGATATGGTTAAAAAAGATGTTGCTACCACGTATTTTCCAACTTGCTGATATTGTGATGGTAACTTCAACATTGGGTAAGCAAATGATTCATAGTTTAGGCATTGCTGAACAGAATATTGCTCTAACTCCATATACAGTAGATAACGATAGGTGGATATCAGAAGCTAATCAAGTAGATGTTAAAGCCGTTCGCAAGCAGTGGAACATTCCAGAAAACGCTACTGTGTTGCTATTTTGTGCCAAACTTCAACATTGGAAACGTCCTGATGATGTCTTGAGAGCTTTTGCTCAAGCTGATGTCCATAATAGTTACCTTGTATTTGCAGGTGAAGGGCCTCTCAGAGCAGAATTAGAATTAGAGACAGATTCTTTGGGGTTAACAGATAGAGTCAAGTTTCTTGGTTTTGTGAATCAGTCTCATTTATCCTCAATGTATCGTTCTGCTGATTTATTTATATTATCTTCCGATTATGAACCTTTTGGGTTGGTTGTTAACGAAGCAATGCTTTGCGGTTGCCCTGTAATCGTTAGTGATCGAGTAGGTTCTAGGTACGATTTGGTTAAACATGGTGAAACCGGATATGTTTATCCTTGTGGAAATATAGAAGCATTAGCAAAAATTATCCAAGAAGTACTTCCAGACCATGAATGTTTGCAGAAAGTGGGTACTGCTGCAATTAAGCGGATGGAGTCTTGGTCACCACATGAGTATATAAAAGCAGTCATAAAAGCTTTGGAAATTTCTACATCTAGAATTTAGCCTATCTGTTCTCAGACTGGAATTAAATCTCATAAAGAATAAGAAATATGAGTTTTGTATATCTTTGGCAAAATCGAGAAAAGACACATACTTTTTCATGGTTTTGGCTCAAGCAATGGGCAAAACGAATTTTGTCTTTTACTCAATTAGTTACAGTATTAAAGACTAAGTTTTTATTGAAAATAAAAGGTTCTCGCATAGGCAGCCTTAGTATTATTTCTAATAAAAGTAGAATAGAAGGTTGCCTAGAAAAACTAACTATCGGAGATTGTACTTTTATTGGCCAAGCATATCTTGCTATACACGCAGATATTAGAATCGGTTCTTGCGTTGTAATTAACGATGGAGTCAAATTACTCACAGCCAGTCATAATGTCGACGATCCATCTTGGTCTTCTTTTGCTAAACCGATAATTATTGATGATTATGCTTGGATTGCTACAGATGCAATTATTCTACCTGGTATTCATATTGGGAAAGGCGCTATAGTTGGAGCAGGGGCAGTAGTAACTAAAAATATACCTGAATATAATATTGCTGTTGGCAATCCTGCTAAATTACTTGATAAGCAAAGAACACAAGAACTTAAGTACAATCCAGTGCAACTGATTGCTTGTTATGAAGCATGGCTAGGTAAATATTGTTAGTCATATGACTCATTTTGGATTTCTGAAATACACGTAGCTCGAAAAAACCTGATATGATGGGCAATACTTACTCAGACTACACTTAAGATTAAAGTGTACATAATTTTTTCAAATTAGATTAGTCAAAACCAGGCGTAAGCGCCATCGCGAGATTAACGCTTACGCCCAATAAATTGGGGCTTTATCTTCTTCGGTTGACACCAATGGCACTGCCGTGACCCTATAGAAATTTCTCGGACGCAAACATTGTTTGGATTATATTCATAATATAAATTGTTAATTGGAAAATTTTATATACATATAAAATCATTAATTTTAATTATGTTATTAGCTATCTTAGCAATTTCTTTGATAATTTTTATTTCTGCATTAGATTGGAAAAAATCAGTTATTTTTGTACTAGTATTTTTAATATTAGAAGGATTAGCACGAAAATGGATTTTGCCCCAAGCTAGTAACTTAATTTATTTTATTAAGGATTTAGTTTTAATAGGAGCTTATATCAAGTATTTTTTTATAGAGGGAAAAAGAATCAAAAAACACTATATTAATATATTTATATATCTTTTAGCTGTTTGGTGTTTTGTACAAGCTTTTAATCCTGCATTAGGCTCTTACATCGTAGGTTTATTCGGCTTAAAAACATATTTATTGTATATTCCTATATTTTGGCTTGTTTCAGATTTATTTAATTCAAAAACAGGTTTGTATAAATTTATCAGAAATTACTTATTACTAGTTATTCCTGTCTGTTTGCTAGCAGTAGTTCAGTTTTTTAGTCCTCCTTCAAGTCCTTTAAATGTTTATGCTGCTGGTACAGATATTGTGGCAACGTTTGGAGTAGGAAAAGAACAGATAGTTCGAGTAACTGGAACTTTTTCTTATATTACTGGATTTGGGACATACTTATCTGCTAGCTTGTCTTTACTTGTACCTATGCTCACATTACGACAGTCCCGTATATGGTATTGTTTAACTATTATTGAATTGCTACTGGTATTAGGAACTTCTTTTATGACAGGTTCAAGAGCAGTAGTTTTGTATGAAGCTTTATTTTTAATTAGTTATTTCCTCATATTTTCATTAACACACCTCAATCAAGCGACTAGTATCATCAAAAAGTTTATACTGCCAACAATTATTGCAGCAGTGGTTATTCCCACTTACTTTGCCAAGAGTATTGATTTACTTGCTGAACGTACTACATCAAATTCAGCAGAGGGCATTGGGCGTATTTGGGCACCTTTTGTTGAAGCAGCTTCAGGAATCAACTACATAATTCAATCTAAACAAATAGATAGCTATGGCACTGGAGCCACTCACCAAGCAACATTATTCCTCAGAAAATTACTTGATTTGCCTCAAGGTGAACCTATACCACCGCTAGAAGTAGAACCACCAAGAGTAGCCGTGGAAATAGGCGTAATTGGTTTTATTTCATGGTATTTGATTCGCATCAGTTTAATTATTTCTCTTTTTATCAAATTAAGAAAACTTCGCGATCCATTTTTATTCCAACTAGCTTTATCCGCTTTTTTATTTCATGCTCTTCAGATAGCTATTCCGGTTATTTTTAATAACTATATGGGTATTTATTATTGGTTTTTTGCAGGATTTATTTTTTTATTGCCTGATTTAGAAAAATGTGAACAAAAATATTTTATTCAAAATAATTATTAATTTACATTTATAAACCATGCTCGATGTTAATTTATCTATAGTTCATCATGGTAATGCTAGTAATGTACGTCAGTCAGCATTAGCATTTGCAGAAGCTGGTTTACTCAATGAAGTAATTACGACTTTAGCATATAATCCTCATGCACCAATTTGGCGCTGTCTTGATTTATTACCATCTCAACTTAATCGCTTAATTAGAGATGAACTTAGTAAAAGAACGTGGATAATTAAAGATAAGAAAATTACAAGTTATCCTGGCTATGAGTTATTACGTATATTATTATTGAAAACTCAACTAAACAAATGTACTGGTATAAGTTCTGAGCAAATAAGAAACTGGGGTTTTACTTTATTAGACTATCAAGTAGCCCACTATAATTTGCATAATATTGCTGCTATATATAGTTATGAAGATTTAGCAGCAGTAACTTTTGAAAAAGCTAAAAAACAAAATATTTTATGTTTATATGACTTACCCATTCCTTTTTATCTGACAACTCGACAAGTCATGCTAGAGGAAGCTGAAAGATTTCCTAGCCTTAAAGATAGTATGCAATCCATTCATGAACCAAATTGGAAGTTAAATCGTAAACAAACGGAGATCGAGCTTGCAGATCACATCTTTGTAGCTTCCTCAGTAACTAAAACATCTTTAACTAATTGTGGAATTAATTCTCATAAAATTAGCGTCATTCCCTATGGAGCACCTATTGATACTTTTCAGCCTCAACTTAAATCAGATGATCTGTTTCGTGTGATGTTTACTGGGAGATTCTCACCGTTGAAAGGAATACATTATCTTCTACAGGCGTGGCAAGATTTAAAATTGAATAATGCTCAACTGGTATTTGTTGGAGAAAATCGGTTTCCTCAAGGATGGTTAGAAGAAAAATACTCAGGGCTATATCACCACATTCCGTCAGTCTCTCATTTCTTACTAAATCAGTATTATAGTCAAGCTAGTCTTATAATTTTGCCATCTTTAATTGATGGTTTTGGGTTGGTAGTTTTAGAGGCGATGGCTTGTGGAATTCCTGTTATTGTTACTGCCAATACGGGGGCAAGTGATATCATTACCAATGGTGTAGAAGGCTTTATTATTCCGATTCGGGATGTAGAAGCAATTAAAGAAAAACTAGAATGGTGCCACTCTCATCCTCAAGAGTTAGCAGAAATGGGAAAAGCAGCTAGGCGCAAAGCTGAACAGTTGAACTGGGGTTTGTATCGACAACGTTTAGCTAACCAAGTGCGATCGCTCCTACAAGTATAAACAACATTAGTTCTCAATAATCCTCAACTTATTTTTGAAAGCTTATGGCTCAAACCACATTTCACCTGTGGTTCCCTAACATTTTTGGTTTCAAAGGTGGAATTCAAACCTACTGTGCTTTTTTATTGGAAGCAATTCAGAATCTCTACCCTAGTAACCGCTATGGGATTTTTCTAAAACATGACAAGTATCCCTCACTCAATGGCTCGAACTTAATCTCAACTGAGTTTCATTGTGCCGGTTTTATACCTTTACCATTGAGAACACCTGCTTTTGCTGCTCAGTTGTTGGTGTGGGGATTCTGGCAACGTCCCAATTTAGTCATTGCCAGTCATCTGAATTTTACTGTAGCAGCCTACTGGTTAAAACGCTTCACGAATATCCCCTACTGGACTGTAGCTTATGGGATAGAAGCCTGGGATATTAAAAAAACTTCTGTGAAAAATGCTCTACACCATGCAGATTTAATTCTAGCTATCAGTAGTTATACACGCGATCGCCTTCTGCTGGAACAAAACCTCGACCCCAACAAAGTTTTTCTTTTACCCTGCCAATTTGAACCCAGTCGCTTTCAGCCTGCACCTAAAGCTAAATATTTACTCAAGCAACTTAGCTTAAGACCTGAACAACCAGTCATATTAACTGTGGCACGGTTGGCAGACGCTGAACGCTTCAAAGGTTATGACCAAATTCTCAAAGCACTTCCTCATATCCGTAAGCATATTCCTGATGTCCACTACATTATTGCTGGCAAAGGAAGCGATCGCCCCAGAATTGAGCAACTGATCGCACAACTGGGTTTGCAAGATTGTGTGACTCTAGCTGGGTTTGTACCTGATGAGCAGTTATGTGATTATTATAATCTCTGCGATGTGTTTGCCATGCCTAGCAAAAAGGAAGGCTTTGGCATCGTCTATCTAGAAGCAATGGCTTGTGGCAAACCTGTTTTAGGCGGTAACCAAGATGGGGCAGTTGATGCCTTGTGTAATGGTGAACTAGGGGCACTGGTCAATCCTGACGATATAGAAGAAATTTCTCAGGCAATAATTCAGATTCTACAAGGTACTTATCCCAATCCTTTAATATATCAGGCAGAAACACTACGTCAAAAGGTAATTGATACCTTTGGATTTGAGCGTTTTCAAGAAACTCTATCTAACTATTTGGATCGGCATTTCCAATCTCTAAAGAACAACTAAATCATTTATCTATCATTTCACTAACCTTCTCTCACTGAATAACTTATGAAAGTCCTGCATGTGATTCCTTCTGTTGCTTCAGTTCGAGGTGGCCCTAGTCAGGCAGTGTTAGAGATGGTTAAAGCACTTAGAGATAGAGGTATTGAGGCTGAAATTGCTACCACTAACGATAATGGACTGGATCTGCTTGATGTACCCTTGAGACAATGCATTCAATATCAAGAGGTTCCAGTTTGGTTTTTTCCCCGTTTCTCTCCTAAGCACCGTACCATCAGGGAATTCGCTTTTTCCTGTGACTTAAGCACTTGGTTATGGCAAATGATGGATCAGTATGATTTACTACATATTCATGCTATTTTTTCATATCCGTCTACAGTCGCAATGGCGATCGCTCGTCTCAAAAGAGTTCCTTATATTGTTCGCCCTCTAGGACAGCTGTGTGAATGGTCATTACAACAAAGTACTCGTAAAAAGCAGATATATCTCCAGCTTATAGAAAAAGATAATCTTAATTACAGTCAATATATCCATTTCACCTCAGAGCAAGAACAGCAAGAAGCTTCACGGTTACGTTTAAATTCTCCTAGCTTTATTTTGCCCCACGGTCTTACTATTGCCAATAATATTCCTAATGCTCGTCAGCGTTTACGGGAACACCTTAAACTTCCCATAGATGAACCAGTAATTTTATTTTTATCTCGTCTGCATCCAAAAAAAGGTTTAGATTACCTAATTCCTGCGTTAACAAAACTATCTAATTACCGCTTTACTTTGGTACTAGCAGGTAGTGGTTCTCCAGAGTATGAAACTGAGGTTAAATCTTTGTTAGTTTCTCATGGTATTCAAAACCGTACTCACTTTACAGGGTTTGTTAACGGAGAAATAAAAGAGTTATTGATGCAAGGTGCAGATCTATTTGCTCTCACATCTTACTCAGAAAATTTTGGGGTAGCAGTCATGGAAGCCTTAGCTGCTGGTCTTCCGGTAGTACTCACTCCTGGTGTTGCGGTAGCTGATATGGTAGCAAAGGAGAGACTAGGATATGTTGCAGAGTTGAATATAGATGCGATCGCTTCTGCTATACAGGAAGTTTTTGATTACCCTCAGCAGGCGAAGAAGATGGGCGATCGCGCCTGTCAGTTTATCTTAGAAAATTATACATGGGAGCTTGTAGGTTCAAAATTGATTTCATCTTATCAAATAATTCTCAATAATTAGCCTGTACCTAATTGCCATCATCAAATAGAAAAAATAACTGATGACATCTATGATTGCTAATAAATATGAATATTTATATGCTGATGCCGAACTTGGACATCATCATACCTATCTCGCTAAACCTTTGTTGAATCTGATATCTCAATCGGCTTCCGTTCTTGAAAAACAACGTCCTATACGGATTTTAGATATTGGCTGTGGTAATGGCAGTTTGAGCAACTTAATTGCAAAAAATGGTTATGAAGTTGTTGGTATTGAAGAATCTGATTCTGGGATGGAACTTGCCAGTTATGCTTTTCCCGAATGCCGATTTATTCAAGGAAGCATTTACAATCTTCCTTATCAAGAACTGGAAGATAAATTTGATATTGTAATTGCCTCTGAGGTAATTGAGCATTTATTTTATCCCAAGGAATTAGTTAGAAATGCCAAAAAATGTCTCAAGCCCAATGGGCGTTTAATCCTTACCACTCCTTATCATGGCTACCTTAAGAATATTGTGCTTGCTGTTTCAGGCAAAATGGATAAACATTTTACAACTCTCTGGGATGGTGGACATATAAAGTTTTTTTCTATGACAACAATGAATGAGTTACTTAAATCAGAAAATTATACAGATATTCAATTTAACTTTGCAGGTAGATTTCCCTATTTATGGAAATCAATGTTATGTTCTAGCACTCCAATATAGTTACTCTAATAAACTCTTATAAACATGCAATGCTAGAAGACATTACTCCTCTAATTCTCACATACAATGAAGCTTGCAATATTAAGAATACGCTTCAAAGTCTCACCTGGGCGAAAACAATTATCATTATTGACAGCTACAGCACAGATGAGACTTTAGAAATTTTAAAACTTTATCCTCAAATTCAGCTATTTCATCGGAAATTTGATACACACACTAACCAATGGAACTATGGTTTAGAGCAGGTTAACTCTGAATGGGTTCTTTCATTAGATGCAGATTATATTGTTACAGATGAATTAATAGCTGAAATTCAAAAACTTTCTCTCCATTCCTCTATTGATGGCTATTTTGCAAAGTTTAAATATTGTGTATTCGGCAAACCTCTGCGTAGTACTATCTTACCACCACGTCAAGTATTATTCCGAAAATCTCAAGCTACTTACATTGATGATGGACATACTCAACTGTTAGAAGTAAAAGGTCAATCAAGTAAATTATCTGCTTACATTTACCATGACGATCGCAAACCCTTAAGTCGTTGGCTATGGGCACAGGATCGTTATATGGTAATTGAAGCTAGAAAATTGCTAGAGACACCAAACAGCGAACTCAGTTTAAGCGATCGCATCCGCAAACAAAAAATCCTTGCACCCATTATTATCTTGTTCTACTGCCTAATCCTTAAGGGCGGAATCCTCGACGGCTGGCGCGGTTGTTATTATGCATTCCAGCGTGTATTAGCAGAAGTTCTGTTGGCAATTCATCTGATTGAAGCGGAAAAGTTAAAACATGATTCTGCTGCATCAACTGAGAAGTCGGTGCAATATCAGTGATATCTTTGTATTGCTCAGTATTAAGCCTTTGCAAATAGCGATCGCTCTTATCCCAGCTTTAATAAATTCAAGTCTGTATAATATAAGAAATCGACCCTGCTAGCGATCGCCTAAACCAGACCATGACAGTTCTACAAGGTCACCCGGCAAATGCCTTACCACTGATTACCTGGCAGAAACTACCTGCTGATTTTCCTTTGCCCGATGAACCTGTGGAAAGTAATCTACAACCCCTGCTAGCCGCCGCCCTGCGAGAATCCCTTGAATTAGCAGGCTTGATTCTCGAATCAATGTTAATTGCCTCTAATTTTGGTCTTTGTGCTAACGTCGGTGACAAAACTATCGTTAAAGCCCCCGATTGGGTTTATGTCCCATCGGTTCATCCCCTACCTTCAGGAGAAATTCGCCGTAGCTATACTCCCCATGCAGAAGGAGACAAGCCAGCTTTAGTCATGGAATTTATCTCCGCCACAGAAGGAGGAGAATACTCAATTAATCCCCACTATCCCTATGGTAAGTGGTACTTTTACGAACAGATTTTAAAAATTCCTGTCTATATAATTTTCCATCCGCAAATCGGAGTATTAGAAACCTATTTATTAGAACAGGGTAAGTATAAACAACAATCTCCAGATGAAAACGGACGCTTTTGGATAGAAGCACTAGGCTTATTTTTAGGCGTGTGGATGGGGAAAAAAGCAGAATTAGAAGGTTATTGGCTACGCTGGTCGGATCAAACAGGAAATTTACTACCTTGGGGAAGCGAGTTAGTAGAACAAGAACGTCAACGTGCAGAACAAGAACGTCAACGTGCAGAACAGGAACGTCAACGTGCAGAACAAGCAGAACAAAAAGCTGCTAAATTAGCACAAAGACTGCAAGAAATGGGAATTAATCCTGAAGAAATTTAGCTTTTTTCCCAGAATAGAACGGTTGCATAAACAAATCAGAAAATATAGGCTATTGACCTTAGCCACTATTATTATGGTGTTGTTGAGCGTAATTCCTCTACGAATTGCGATCGCATCTTACCAAGCTCCCTACCCTCAAGCTATTCTGACTCTTGGTGGCGGTTCAAATAGAGAAAAATTCACTGCCCAATTTGCCCAACAACATCCCACTCTAGACATCTGGGTTTCTAGTGGTATAGCCCCAAAGCTAGCCCAAAACATTTTCCACGACGCAGATATCCCTAAAAGTCGTCTTCACCTTGACTATCGTGCTGTTGATACCGTTACTAACTTTACTTCTCTGGTTTTTGAGTTTAAACAACGTCATATCCAGCATCTATATTTAATTACCTCTGATTTTCACATGCCTAGAGCAGCATCCATCGCCATTTTAGTTCTAGGTAGTCAAGGCATTACTTTTACCTCTATTTCTATTCCCTCCAAGCAACCTAGAGAATCTACTGTTCACATCCTCCGAGATATTGGTCGTTCTTTCTTCTGGATTGTTTCAGGACGTACAGGAGCTAGCCTTCATCCTAATATTAACTAATCGATATGCATTTAAATAACTATTCTCTTGGCAGTTATACTCCTGGCGCACCTTATTGGAAACAACTATTGTGGTACTTTTTGGGTTCGCCTATAGTTGAGAGTAATTGGCTACCTTTTTCAACTCTCAAGGTTTGGGTACTTCGCAGTTTTGGCGCTAGCATTGGTCAACAAGTCCGAATTAAACCTGGCGTGCGGGTGAAGTTTCCTTGGCGTTTAACTGTTGGTGATTTTGTTTGGATTGGAGAAAATACTTGGATAGATAATCTTGCGCCTGTAATCCTTGAAAGCCATGTATGTCTATCGCAAGGGGTCTATCTCTGCACGGGTAACCATGACTGGTATCATCCAGATTTTAAACTGATTCCTGCACCGATTCATATTCAAGAAAGTAGTTGGATTGCGGCTAAGTCGGTAATTGGCCCTGGGGTGACAGTTGGGCGAGGCGCAGTGCTGGCCTTAGGGGGAGTAACAGGCCGCTCTTTAGAACCAATGATCGTTTATGCAGGTAACCCGGCTCAACCTATTAAGAGTAGAGTTCGGGAAAAAGTAGAGGATGTACTTCAAATATCTCCAGCAGATGAATTCATTCATACCCGCCACGTTCTTGAAGAGACTAGGGACTAGGGACTAGGGGCTAGGGGCTAGGGGCTAGAGGCTAGAGGCTAGGGGCTAGGGAGTAGGGGCTAGGGGCTAGAGATTAGGGAACTAATGACCAATGACCAATGACCAATGACCAATGACCAATGACCAATGACCAATGACCAATGACTAATACGCTATTTTAAATAAAATTATTACATTGAATCTTTAAGTAATAAAACTCAATAATACTGCTGTTTTTATCCCCGGTTGCAGTTAGTTTGTAAAGGATAATTGATAAGTGTTGTCAAACTCATGGCTACAGCTCGACACTAGAAATACAACACAGCAATTATTCTTATGCATACTATTTCTAACCTTCAATTCAAGCAGTCCTTTTGGCGACCTGCTGTTCTATTAACTCTGGGCTTTTGGCTGGGTGCTAGTTTACTTTTAGATTGGGTAATTATGCCTAGCCTGTACATTTCTGGCATGATGACTCAAGCTAGTTTTTCTACAGTTGGCTATGTGATTTTTTGGAATTTTAATCGTGTAGAATTATTGTCGGCTGCTGTAGTATTAACTGGCGTATTAGCTTTAAGCCAAACCCACCTCAACTGGCGGCGCAACGGTATTATTTTGTCTGTGCTGCTGCTAGTTATAGCTTTGCTTGATACTTATTTTTTAACGCCACAGATGAGTGCGATTGGTGTACATCTCAATGCATTTGATGGGGAAACTACTATTCCCGCAGCAATGAATTTGCTCCACGGTAGTTATTGGGTATTGGAAGTTATCAAACTGATAGCTGGTGGTTTGCTTTTAAACTGTTGTTGGAAACAGGAAGCTTAAGATTGCAATCTTAAGTGATTATCTTAAATAAAATTAACTAAAATTAGGGGTTACAACATTGTTGTAACCCCTAATGAATATATGGTAATTATTTTGCCAGCTTTGTATTGACTATGGTGATTCTTCGGAATCGTTAAAAAATAACAAGCGTGCGGCGAGTATCGCAAATCCTACAGCCGCGATCGCTTTTAGTAACTTTGTGGGTAAAACCTCTGCAACGGCTCCCCCGGCTAATGCTCCCAATAAGCTAGTTAATATTAGAGCACAAGCAGTAGCAAAAAACACAGCACGCCGAGATTGACTGCGTCCAGAAAGTGCGATCGCGGCTAGCTGGCTCTTATCACCTAATTCTGATAAAAAAACTGTAATAAAGCTTAGTCCTAAAAGATGCCAATCCATATTATTTGTTGACGGTTGACTGTTGACGGTTGACTGTTGACTGTTGACTATTGACTATTAACCAACAACTACATCCCAAAACAGCATGATGGAAATGAGCAATAACATCACACCTGCTGATTTCTCTACGGTTTTAGGACTTAGCTTAGTGGCGATCCATCCTCCTAAGAGGACTCCTAATAAGCTGGTGGTGATTAATGCAGCAGCAGAACCCATAAACACTACCCAAGGCGCGTGAGATTCTGCACTCATCAATAAGGTAGATAGCTGAGTTTTATCACCGATTTCTGCGAGAAAAATGGTGATGAAGGTAGTACCAAAAATCATCGCTACTGATTCTGGCTTTTTGGGACTATCGGCGACTACAGGCTGAAGCGACTCAAGGGTTGCTGTTGTGACGTTAATATCGGTACTATCTTGTAGTTCTAGCTGGTTTTCAGTCTGAGAGATACCAGAAAGGCTTGGTGGTGCAGAATCAAGTTTCACGGGCAGTAGTTTTAATTACTAGATTGTTTTCATATTCTTCTCATTTTCTCAGATTGTTGTAATAAATTGCAAGAGACGCGATGAATCGGATATTTGCAAGTGTCACTGTAAGCATAAGATGAGCAACTTGCTCAGTTTATGCTTTCATGCGCGGGTTGTTCATCTTATGCTTACAAAAAGGAAAGGGAAGCACCGTCCATGTGATTTGAATCATGTCTTGACCAAACGGTCACGAAATACTTCGTAACCCCATAGGACAACATATAGTTCAAAGCTATAAATGGTCTGTGTAAAACCTCAAAATTTAAGTACAGCAAGCAATAGGGCTTTTGTGGTTCATTTGTATGCAATGCAGCGAACAGAGCCTTTAAAACTGAGTCTAGATGCGATCGCTTGATCACTTAATTTGTAACTAAAACTGTTTTTGAACCATATTATTGGCGTTTTGAACCATATCTTGACCGAATGTTGAAAATTTTAGCTCTCAAGAATGTGTCTCAATCTGGTTTTTTTACAAAATGCATAAATAAAACTTTTGGTGACATTATGGTTCACATTTAAAACACACGGACATGATTTGATTCATAGCATGAGGTGATGGATTGGCTCTTAAGCTTGAAATTCCGTTAACTTTTGGTCACGCTATGGTTCAAAATTTGGTCACGCGGGGGGTAAAATCACAGTCCAGTAGCTCAGGTCTGGGTTCAACTGATTACACTCGGCATGATCGAGAGAATTTCCAAACCCTCAACAGGGTTAATTCCCAGCTTGTAACACCACCTTAAAAACGTAGTGAGAGTAGGTTTTCGCCAATATTTAGCTAGCGGAGTATGGTTATAAGAAGAAGTCTCACTAAGTGTTGGCAGAGCGGCGAAAATCTGTCCGACAGATTGAGCAGCCCACTTGTCCCAATCGAACCGAGATCCGTGAGATTTAGCAGTATTATCGAAAAACCGACCCAGCCATGCATTACAAGCACAACAATAACCAAGAGAATGACAATCTAGATTGAGAAATTTTTGAAAACAACCACAGTACAAGCAGCGCAATTGTAGGTAACGTTGGTGAACTGGACAAACACTAACAGCTTCTATTGTCCACAACAAAGGGTGATAAATAGGTTTTCCAGCTTCACGCCAGTCTTGATAACAACCAGGACACCAACGTTGTTCAGTATGGAAAATATGATTGAAGTTAAGCCGCCAGGAATGCCATTGGAGTAAAGTCAGAAAACTCAGATCCCGCCTAGCAGTTAATTTTTCAACGATGGCAACTACCTTTGAAACATGTTGCGTTCGGTCTAACCAAAATTTAGCAGACTGCTGTTGTAAAAGTGCAGGCTCCCGATGCCAAGCATTGATGAGCATTTTGATAGCATCATCAGCTTTCAACAAATCTGGTGGTTGGTTGCTTTGGATAAATAACGGCGTAATTTTATAGCGAATTAAACTAGCAACCTCGACACCATGTGCAGCAGCCAAGCGCTGTAAGTAACTAGTAAAACTTTCAACTGTGGGTGTACCAAAACCTATTGGTTGAAGAGAGTAAAGATGACTGCGTTTTGGAAGTTGGTTCATTGTTAAGTCCCAAGACTCATAATTAGCCAAACTTTCAACCGACATTTTCACCACCTCCAACAGGACGACGTTGAGGTTTAGTGTTACCAGTAGCAGAACGACGAGATTGAGTTTTGGTTGTCTGGGATGTGCTATGTGTAACTGACACCTGATGAGATTCCAAACCCAAAGCAATTCTCAAAGCGGAACTATCCGAGGTCAACTCAAGTTGCTTTTCTCCCAATCTTGTTTCATTGACGATAATTATGCATTGTTCATGAGAGTAAGCAGAAGATATAAGGTGCGACAGAGTGAGAGTTTTAGCTCCCTGGTGTAACGCCGTTGCCAATGCTTGAGATAACCAATCTTTGAGAATACCGACACAACCGAAACTGCGTTCGTAGCAAAAATCCCAGTATTGAAGTAAATCAGGCTCTTCCTCAAAAGGTAAATGACGTTGGAAAGTTTGAACAACACCTCTGAAAGCTTTTAAATCTTCTTCATTCTCAGCTTTGTACCGTTCAAAATGAATATCCAAGCTGCGTCTGCATAACTGGGCACTCAAGTTACGAAGTATTAACAAGTCATAAGTACCTGCTAGTACAAATTTGACCCCAGTCAGGTTTGCTAGGGACTTAATACAGTCCGTCTGGTCACGTAATTTGCGTCCACTGGCAACTTTACTGAGATTTTGTGCTTCATCAATGCAAAAAACTTTCAGACGACGATGTTTAAGTGCAGCTTCTAATGATGTTTTCAACTTCAAATTAGTGATTCGACCAGAACCAGGTAACTGAATGCATGGGTCTTGGAGAACGCCCAGAGCACGTAGATAAAAATCTTTCCAATCAAAATTACTAAATTCAGGGGTAGCTACTTCGATATTAGCGATAGGAATAAAACCTTTATCTAGCTCCATTTCTTTTTGAAAAGAACCTAGTAACTTTTGTGTGATGCGACGTAATAATGTGGTTTTCCCTACACCTGTTGGGCCAAATAAAAATATTAAAGAAAAGAACGCTGGGTCATCAATTGCATTTTTGAGTTTCTCTGCTGCTCTTAATAATTTGGGATGTGCCATTGTATATTGCTGAAAATAAGCAATTTTGTCAGCAATAGGTAGAGTTAGTAATTCTTGAGGAAAGCTATAATCATGTGCCATTAGAACTCTCCATAATATTCAAGGGTTTCTGTGGCATATGCACTTAAATGGCTGACTCTTTCACAATTTTTATCTTCATTAGTCGAGTCATTTTCTGGAGAATCATTATTTTCTGCTGCCGGAAATTCTCCTACATGTAAACTTGGTTCGGGGAGGAAATTATTTTGAATCATTTTGTGAACTTTTTCATGTTCAGCATCGCGCAAGCGTTGTTTGAGAATAGCGCCTTCTTGAGCATGTTTTGAGTTTAAAAATTCTACTAGTTCTCTATCATTGATTGTTAACTTTCGCCCATAATTGCGTTGGCGCTGATTAAGTTCTGCACTGACGAGCCGGATTTCTTTTTCGGAACGTCCTTGGAAGTATTGATAGTAAGAAGAAATGCATTTGACCCACTGTCCTTGTGCCAGTGCATAGGCAATTCCTGCATTCCAAGGGTCGTAACGAACCCACAGCATTGATTTCTCGATTTCTGGGTCACGGAATACATCTGCCCAGTAATAAATATTGTGTATTTTGACACCCTTTCCTGGCTGAACTTTACGCTTTCGTTGATCGGGTGCTGGTAGAGTCAGAATCTGGAATAATTCGTCATTTGCCACTCTTCGGTGTAAGCGACTTCCACCTGTTGCTAGTCCAGTGACAAAAGCATCATGGGGACTAGTACCTAATGCCGGATGCAATCGTTGGTCATAAACTGAATATGCCCATTCGCAAAAGGCAGAGTACAGTTGTTCTAATGTCCAAATTGCTAATCTTTCTGGACTGACAGATTTGGTGACTTGACGGTGAAGGCGTTTGATTTGGGTGTTACCTTGCAACTCATGAATAAACTGCGTATTCGCGGTGCCAAATAGTCTTTCAACAATTGAACCAAACCGAGCATATGCTGGCGGGCGATACTTCAGCGTGCAAGTATAAGATGCTAATAATTGTTCAAAATAGTGACTGTGAAATTCTTTTCCGTTATCGACAACAATATTTTGCGGAAACCGTCCAAATCTGGCGACGCATATGCGAATTACCATCATACAATCACGGTAGCTTGGCTCATCGAAGGTCAGGTAAACTGATAAAATTCTTCGACTATATGCATCAACCATAAAGGTTGCCCAAGGACGACCTAAATTGTGATGAATTGAGTTGTTTGTAGCAATATAACAATTAGTTAGAGATTCGAGGGAACTGACTAATTCAATGTCAATTTGAGTATGGTCAATATGGACAATCTCGAAGGGACGACTACCATGTTGTGGAGTAGTTTGCTCTAATTCCCAATAAAATGGTTCTTCGGCAATAGCGGCTCGATTACCAAGACGTTTTCTGGTTTGATTGTGCCCGCTTCGTTGTTTAATCGCTTGGCAAAATGTGATTCTCGATGGTGGTTTCAATGGGGGTTCATGGTTTTGGCACGCTAAGACAAATGCCTCGTAAACCCGTAATTTTCTGCGTTGTTTGGGTGTTTCATAATGCTCTATGATAAATTCGAGCATAAATTCTTGGGTTTGAGAATCAATTTTGGGAGTACGATTGCCTTTACTTTTATGCTTGGGCAGTAATCCCAGGTATCCATGACCATAGATGAGTAAGGCTTTTTGGTATTGAGTACGCCAACGACGGACTGTGCTGCTTGGATATGCTCTCGGATTATCTCCTAAGTATGGTTGTATTAAATTGTAGCGACGGTTGGCTTCGATAATATCTTCACAAGTTGCATGTTTAATAATTTCCGTCGCTGCTGCTTTAATATTTGAGGTTTGTGTTGTCTCAACTCCCACAATTTTACCTGTATCAATCAATGCTGTGAATGCTGCATTTGGTAGTTCTATAAGTTTGCCATCTGCACGTAATAATCCAGTAGTAGTCGTCCCAGTATTTACTATTTCCCATGACTCTCCATCCCAATAAATATTAGTACCTACTGCTATTTGGAGTAATATTTGATTACTAGTTTGGGTTTTTGACTCGATTGAGTTAAGATGCTCATAAGATAAAGCAACATCTTGGTTAATAAATACGAGTACGGTTTCTGGTTGTGAGAGTTTGACTTGATTCAGTTCTACGTAAAGTTTATCTGTGGCTATTAACCAATAAAGAACATCGGGATTTATTTCTTCTATTTGTAACAGTTCTGCCAGGGTTATTCCTGGATAATTTTTTACCGTGGCTCTAATCAAGCTAGGCTCGGTTTCGTCTAGAATTTCTGATGAGTATCCGAAATAATCTGATAGCCAAATTAGATTTTGTTGAAACTTCCAATTAATCAAAGCATCTGACCATACGTGAAAGTCTAAGCCTTGAAGACGAGCGTATTCTTCACCTGGGGGACAATGCCATTTGCCATCTGGGCTTTTGCAATAGCGATTTGGGTTCAATTCGGTCAGCTTGTTGAGTTCTAGTTCGGTTTTGCATTCCTCCCAAAAAGCTGAATCTGTCCGAATTATAAAGAAATCGGGTGTGTACTGGTGTCTGTTTTTTCGCCCGTTTTTGCTTTGATAGACTAATTCTATTGCTGGCGGTTGGTCGTAATATTCGAGTACAGATGGGTCATGTTCTAGTTCATAAATACGTGCTAATTCGTTATGATGGCTCTCAAATTGAATAGTCACTCCCATTTTTCTTGAGGGGTAACTGCCACATACGTTTTTTCTTGCCCCGGTTACTCGACGAGATGGGTTGGCGCTGCGAATCTCCTCAATTATTGCCTGCGCTGCTTGACTGAGGTCTTGTTGACGGCACCAGTTGTTAAATTCTTGCTTGCCAAGCATAATTTTAGGTGAGGAGAGAGTGTTGCTTGCCAATGTCTCTCCTACTGTTGATCTCAGCACAATGCTGTATATTTATGAACAAAGTGTTGAAAATGTTTGCGCAACTTATACTTTCTCAATCATATTTTTGCTCAACTTATACTTTCAAGACTCGTGGATTTGCTTGTTACTCCTGACGAAATTAATACTGTTTCCAGCAATCTGTTGCTCAACTTATGCTTTCACAGTTGCTCATCTTATGATTACAGTGACATTTGCAAGAGACGCGATTCATCGCGTCTGTACAATTGAGTTGATTAAAAACCGACGGCTTTGTTGAAGCGGATCAGTTCCAAACTGCGATCGCCATATACCCCTTCTATTTGTTGGCGACAGCAGTCAATGGCAAAATCGTTTAACTCTTCCGGCTCAATACCATACATATCTTGAAATATCTCCGCTTCGACGCGGCAAAAACGCGGGCGATTGGCGTAGATGCGACATTCTCGCGTGATATGGTCAAAATTCACGCACCATCCGCCTTCACCCACCATGCTCATATAAAGTTCGAGTTCTGCGGGTGTCAGATAATCTTCTATTTCTGGACGATCTGCTGGATCAAGATTACAGCAGGCTCCACATTGCTTAATACATTGCCAAGTTGTCATAATTGTCAATAGTCAATGGTCAATGGTCAATGGTCAATGGTCAGAGACGCGATGAACCCTTGTCTGTACAATAGTCATTTGTCTTCCTTGTCCCCCTTGTCTCCCTTGTCCTCCTTGTCCCCTTCTACTCCCTAGCCCCTAGCCCCTCATCTTACATTTTTGTGTTTTTTTCTATAATTTTGTTAAGTAAATTAAATCTGACGCTCCTTCGCCGGATATGATCGATTGCGGGTTTTGCAATTTGACGTTATTGAATTTTTTAAGACAATCGGGAGGATAACATGTTTGAGGCTCTAGCCAATATCAATTGGGAAGTTATTTTTCAACTACTTTTTGTTGGTCTCATTGTCCTTGCTGGGCCAGCTGTAATCTTTGTCCTAGCATTTCGTAACGGCGATCTGTAATAGTACGGCGTTACTGAAGATCAGAACAGCAACTTAAGCTGCTCTGATCTTCGATGTCTGAAAATTCAGGATTGATTGTGCAATACGGATAAAGCCTGAAGTGCAGCTTGAATGATGTGGTCATACTGTGGTTGACAGATATCAATTTCTTGGGCATCTTCACGGCTATTGCCGAGTAAACCAATTGTATGTCCTGGTTGCATCACTAAAATTTTGCCTTCAGGATTTTTAATTCTCAGTTCTACTAAGGAACCTTGGTGAAAGATACCGCAATTGTACTGGCGTTGTTTATACTCAAAAGTGGTTCTTAAGTGATGGGGTGAGGAACTAATAAATAGGTGAGACTGGGTTGTTAGTCGCAGTCCTATAAGTTCCATCTCGATGCTAGTATTGCCATTAAAGTTATTTTCTCGCAATTTATAAGCAATATCGACTCGCGAGGGTAGGGGGTAATAGTCGCGCCACCGCCAAGCGATCGCTTTAATTTTATACTGTTGTCCGTCGATAGTTTGGGCAAGTGTGAGTTTGATATGTCCTTTCCCGACTATTTGCTGTTCGACTACTTGCACATTCGGCGTCCAGAAGACTGGATCGGGATTATCGATACCGCAGGGATGCAAAGCATTCAGCTGTTGGTAAAGCTGGTAATTGATTTCACTAAAATTGACTTGGGTGTCAATTTTCAATAATGGTTTGAGATGCTGGGGTTCTAAGCATTGATTTGCAAATTCAATCAAACGCGATCGCATTTTTGCCAAATTTTCTACAGATAGAGAAAATCCTCCGGCAGCTTTGTGTCCGCCATATTTACCTAATAAATCGTCACAAGCTTGCAAGGCTTCAAATACATTAAATTCGGGAATTCCTCTGGCGGAACCGCGAATGTGTGTATCATCTTCATAGGTAGCAATAAATACAGGCACACCGTAGCGTTCTACCAAACGGGAAGCGACAATTCCGATTACACCATGATGCCACTTTGGCTGAACAACTAATAATACGCGATCGTCTGGGAGTGATGCGATAAATTCAGTTTCCACATAAGCGATCGCTTCTTGTTCAATTTGTTCGCACATTTCCTGGCGTTGTTGATTCACCGATTCGCACTGCATTGCTCTTTCCAGCGCGATTCCCATATCATCTGTAGTCAGTAAATCAATCACAATCTGCGGATCGCCAATTCTCCCGATCGCATTAATTCTCGGCCCCAAACGAAAGCCAATATCCTCCGGCTTTAACGATTTCCCATTTTGAGAATTTCCCCCTTGTCCCCCTTGTCCCCCTTGTCCCCCTTGTCCCCCTTGAACTCCCGCCATTTGAATCAGCGCCTGTATCCCTGGTAACCGGGATTTAGGTAAAAGCTGTAAACCGCGTTTTACCCAACGGCGATTAACTCCGGTTAAGGGAGCTAAATCTGCGATCGTCCCCAAGGTAAATAATGCTAACATCGGCTGAACTAAACCCCTGATTTCGCCTAGCTGTTGTGCTAGGGATACCGCCAGAATATAAGCGACACCAACACCCGCAACGCCTCGATAGGGTGAAGATTCAGCGATTAATTTTGGGTTGAGAATAGCATTAGCCGGTGGTAATTGTTGGGGAATGTCGTGATGATCGGTGACAATGACCTTTAATCCCAGTTCTCTAGCTCTGGCGATGGGTTCATAAGCAGAAATCCCGTTATCAACGGTGAGAATTAAGCCTATGCCTTCACTGTGGAATTCTTCCACAATGCGTTTATTAATGCCATAACCATCATGCATCCGGCTAGGGATAGCATAATCAACTTTAGCACCCAAAGCGCGGAGACTGCGCAATAGTAAAGCGGTGCTAGTCATTCCATCCGCGTCATAATCACCGCAAATAGCGATTTTTTCTGCTGAGGCGATCGCATTTTGCAATAACTCCACACTCAGCGCCAAGTCGGGAAATTCTTCTAATGGCGCAGGTAAAACTAGAGATTCTGGATCTAAAAAGGCTTTTGCTGCTTCTAAGCTTTCAATACCCCGGTTAATTAAAAGCTGGCTAATAATGGGCGATATTTGACTGGATAAAGCCAATTTATGGGCAAATTCCGTTTTTTGCGGGTAAATTTGCCAACGCTGATTAGGTAAGCGTCTGCGAGGTTTTGATATTTCTGAAGGAGCAATGTCTAGCACAATTCAAAATAAAAGTTATTCTTAACCCTCATAACTCATAGCGCAAACTGCTCAATTTTGCTAGTTATTTGCATCATTAAATTAACAAATGTAAAAGACTTACAGCCTTTACCGTTACTCAACAACTTATTAATGGGAATAATAAATTTGTCTCAACGTGCTTACAGTTGTAGGTTGGGCTGAGGAACGAAACCCAACATTTCTAGGGGTTTGTTGGGTTTACACACGGTAAGCCCAACCTACGCAGCTTAAGGTTTTTGGTGCTAACTGAACTGTATTGACTTATTAATGGGAATAATAAATTTGTCTCAACGTGCTAACAGCAGCTTTTTTAAGTTCAGCGTTATCAAAGGCTAGAAACCCAAAAATCAATTTACATTATCTTGTCAGTACAAATGACTACAGAGAACCTTAAACCCCTTATTCCTGGGTATCAAATTAGCTCGCAACTTTATGCAAGTTCTTGCACGAGTGTATATCGAGCTATCCGCGAGCAGGATGGACTTCCAGTAGTCATTAAACTTCTGAATTCTCAATTTCCTAGCTTTAATGAATTACTACAATTTCGCAATCAATATACCATCAGTAAAAATCTGCGTATTCCCGGTATTGTTCATCCTTTAGCATTAGAAAGTTACGCTAATGGTTATATTTTATTGATGGAAGATGGAGGAGAAATTTCTTTAAGAGAATATATTAAAATTACAAATATATCCTTAAGGGAATTCTTGGAAATTGCTATTCAATTAATTAACATTCTTCGGGAATTGCACCAAAATAATGTTATTCATAAAGATATTAAACCAGCAAATATACTGATTAACTGCCAAACAAATCAAATTCAATTAATAGATTTTAGTATTGCTTCCTTACTACCCAAAGAAACCCAAGAAATTAATAGTCCCAAGGTTTTAGAAGGAACTTTAGCTTATATTTCTCCAGAACAAACAGGGAGAATGAATCGGGGAATAGATTATCGCAGTGATTTTTATTCTCTGGGTGTTACCTTATATGAAATATTAGCTGGAGAGTTGCCCTTTATCTCAGAAGATCCATTAGAGTTGCTGCATTGCCATATCGCGAAAACACCAAATGGCTTGGAATGTAGAGAAAATATCCCGCAGGTAATTGCAGATATTGTGATGAAATTAATGGCGAAAAATGCCGAAGATAGATATCAAAGTGCTTTGGGATTGAAGCATGATTTAGAAATTTGTTTAGCGCAACTTGAAGATACAGGCGAGATTCAATATTTTACAATTGGGCAGAGGGATTTGTGCGATCGCTTCCTGATACCCGAAAAATTATATGGGCGAGAGCAAGAAGTTGCCACCTTACTGCAAGCTTTTGAACGTGTCGCCAATGGCACATCAGAAATAATGCTAGTGGCTGGATTTTCGGGGATTGGGAAAACTGCGGTAGTCAATGAAGTTCACAAACCCATTACCCGTCAGCAAGGGTATTTTATCAAAGGTAAATTCGATCAATTTAATCGGAATATTCCCCTATCCGCCTTTGTGCAAGCCTTGCGGGATTTAATGGGGCAATTGTTATGTGAGTCTGACAGCCAACTGCAAGGATGGAAAAGCAAATTTTTGGATGTTTTGGGCGAAAATGGGCAAGTTTTAATTGAGGTAATTCCCGAATTAGAAATTATTATTGGGAAACAACCCCCAGCGCCAGAATTATCGGGAACAGCCGCACAAAATCGCTTTAATTTATTATTCCAAAAGTTTATTTCTGTCTTTACTACAAAAGAACATCCCTTAGTCATCTTTCTCGATGACTTACAATGGGCAGATTTAGCATCTTTACATTTAATTAAGCTGGTAATGGCAGATAATGGACATCTGCTGTTGTTGGGTGCTTACCGAGATAATGAAGTGTCGCCAGCACACCCATTAATGCTGACAGTCGAGGAATTGCTGAAAGCGGGGACAACAATTAATACAATTACCCTGAAACCCCTGGCTGTAAGCGATATCAATCACTTAGTTGCGGATACTTTGCAATGTTCCACCGCCCGAACCCATCCTCTCACAGAATTAATTGCCCGTAAAACCCAAGGTAACCCCTTTTTTATTACCCAGTTTCTCAAAGCTTTATCTGAAGATGGGCAAATTACCTTTAATCATAACCAAGGTTATTGGGAATGTGATATCGCGCAAATCAACGCTTTATCTCTTACCGATGATGTAGTGGAGTTTATGGCACAGCAATTGCAAAAATTGCCGCCAGAAACCCAAAATGTGTTGAAATTAGCCGCTTGTATCGGCAATACTTTTGATTTAACTACCTTAGCGATCGCATCTCAACAATCGTCAACTTATACCGCTACAGCTTTATGGAAAGCTTTGCAAGAGGGGTTAATTTTACCCAGCAGTCAGACTTATAAATTCTTTCAGGTAGAAAACGCCACACAAACTCTAGAAACACAGTCTGTTAATTTAACTTATCGCTTTCTCCACGATCGCATTCAACAAGCTGCTGACAAACTAATTGCAGAAGCGGATAAAGCAGCCACCCATTTGCGGATTGGGGAGTTATTACTCTCTCACACTTCCACAGAGCAACTTGATACACATATATTTGAAATTGTCAATCATTTAAATGCAGGCATTGATTTAGTTACCCAGCCAGAGAAAAAGCTAGAAATAGCGCGACTAAATTTAATTGCTGGGTGTAAAGCCAAAAATGCGATCGCCTATGATGCGGCGGTGAAATATTTTACCCAAGCAATTGATTTACTACCCCCTGATGCTTGGAATACACAATACCCATTCACCCTAAAATTACATCACGAACGCTTAGAAGCTGCTTGTCTAAATACAGACTTTGACAAGATGGCAATATGGGGTGACATAATTTTGCGATCGGCTACCTCTTTATTAGACACCATCAAAGTCTATGAAACTAGAATGACAGCATTGCGTTCTCAAGCTCAATTTGCCAATGTCGTAGACACTGGGTTACAGGTGCTAAAATCCCTTGGGGTGGAATTTCCAGCTTCACCGACTATGGCAGATATTGGTGCAGCCGCCGAGCAAACCAGGCAACTTTGGCAAGAACGTACACCTTTGAGTTTACTAGATTTGCCAGCAATGAGCGATCCGCATCAACTGGCAGCGATGCAAATCATGAGTAGACTAGTATCTTCTGTCTACATTGCTGTACCACCACTTTTACCGCTACTCATCTTCAAGCAAGTGGAAATGTCTATTCAGTATGGCAATTGTGCTATTGCTATTTTCTCCTATGCCGACTACGGATTGATTCTCTGTGGTGTCCTGGGCGATATTGATGCTGGGTATGAATTTGGACAACTGGCATTAAAGTTACTAGACAAGCTGCAAACTACTGCCTTCAAGAGTCGAGCTTACTTTGTTGTGAACAGCTTTATTCGCCACTGGAAAGAACCTCTGCATCAGACTCTACCAGATCTGTTGGCAGGTTATCAGAGTGGTTTAGAAACAGGAGATTGGGAATGTGTAGGGCTGAATTTATTGACATATAATCAGTACTGCTATTGGAGTAGTCGAGAATTAACTGATTTAGCTCAACAAATAGAGGCACATCGGCAATTCATCAGCCAAATCAAACAACAACCAACAATCAACGCTCAACTAATTTATCAGCAAGCAATTCTCAACTTAATAGGAGAGGCGGAAGTTCCCTATTTGTTACAGGGTAAAGTTTTGAATGCTACCCAAATATTACCCGCTTTACAAGGAGCGAGTGACTGGACGGGGTTATTCTATATTTATCTCCATCAAGCTATTCTCTGTTATCTGTTTGGAGAAAACGAACAAGCTGCACAACAAATAGCCATAGCAGAAAATTACAGTAATTCCATCGTCGGCTATTTCATGGTAGCTATTCAGGTATTTTATGATGCCTTAATTCATCTGGCACGCTATGGAGATGTTGCTGCTGAAGAAAAATTAGCTACCATCGAGCGAATAAATGCTCATCAAGAAAAACTCCAAGATTGGGCGAATTATGCCCCATTTAATCATCAACATCGCTGGGAATTGATAACAGCCGAACGCTATCGAGTGCAAAAACAACATACTGAGGCGATAGAATATTACGATTTGGCGATCGCTAATGCAAAAACCCACGGTTATCTGCAAGACGAAGCAATCAGCAACGAACTAGCAGCGAAATTTTACCTCAATTGGGGTAAAGAGAAGATAGCCGCAGTTTATATGCAAGAAGCCTACTATTGTTATGCTCGTTGGGGTGCAAAAGCCAAAACTGACGATTTAGAACAGCGCTATCCCGATTTACTTCGCCCAATTTTTCAGCAAGCAGCAACCACCTTGAATCCGCTAGAAACTCTAGCCTCGATGACGGGGCTGAATTTCTCAAATCATACCGCGACCACAACTAAACTTTCATCCAGCACGAGCGTAAATACAGCTTTAGATTTTGCAGCAATTCTCAAAGCTTCCCAAAGCTTATCTAGTACAATTCACCTCGATGAACTCATACACCAACTGACTCAGATTATTCTCCAACATTCTGGAGGCGATCGCTGTGCTTTAATCTTACCCAACAGTGAGGGAGAATGGCAGGTGAGAGCTATTGCCACACCTGAAACTACAGAACTTTGTAGCGAACTGTTAGAAGGGAATCCCAACTTACCGCTAAAGCTGATACAGTATGTCAAAAATACCCAAGAAATGGTGGTAATTGAAGAACTAAAAACCGATTTACCTGTAATTGATGAATATTTAAGCCATAAACAGCCAAAAAGCCTACTTTGCTTGCCAATTCTCAATCAAGGACATTTAATTGGCATTTTATATTTAAAAAATCGCTCCGCTACAGGTGTATTTAGTAGCGATCGCATTTTAATTCTTAACTTCCTCTGTACTCAAGCTGCCATTTCTCTAGAAAATGCCCGCCTTTATCAAGATTCGCAAATTTATGGGCAAAAATTAGAAGAATCACTAGAAAAATTACACCTTAGTGAAAACCGCTTTCAAAAACTCGCAAATAATATTCCCGGATTGATTTATCAGCTACGGATAAAAGTGGATGGTTCATCTTCTATTTCCTACGTCAGCTCTGGTTGTCAAACTCTTTATGAAGTCGCCGTTGAAGATTTACTCTCAGGGAAATACAGCTTGCGTGATTTTGAACATCCTGATGATGGAGCCGAAATACTCCGCCTTATGCTAGATTCAGCCGCAAATCTCACCCCATTTCAACATCAATGGCGGATTATTACACCTCATGGCAATATCAAATGGGTAGAAGCAGTTTCTCAGCCAGAAAGCGGTGAGGATGGGGAAATGGTATGGGATGGGATTGTGATTGATATTAGCGAGCGCAAACTTGCTGAAGCCGCACTGCAACAAAAATCTCAGGAACTAGAAAAAACCCTGCGAGAATTGCAACAAACCCAACTGCAAATGATCCAAAATGAAAAAATGTCTGCACTCGGTAACTTAGTTGCTGGGGTAGCCCATGAAATGAATAATCCTCTAGGATTTATTTTTGCTAGTCTCAAACAAGCAAAACCAATCTTGGCAGATATTACCAAACATTTGCAGTTATATCAAAAAACTTTACCCAATCCCCACGAACAAATTATTGAACATGCAGCAGAAATAGATTTGGATTATAGCTTAGAAGACTTACCCAAAATGCTCGATGCAATGGTAATGGCTTGCGAGCGATTAAAAAATATCAGCACTAGTTTAAGAATCTTCTCCCGTGCTGATAAAGATTATAAAGTACCCTTTAATATTAATGAAGGCATTGAAAGTACAATTTTAATTCTTAAACATCGCCTGAAAGCTAACGCAAAACGTCCAGAAATTACCATAGTTACGGAATACGCTAACTTACCAATAGTTGCTTGTTTTCCTGGGCAACTTAATCAGGTATTTATGAATATTTTGGCTAATGCTATTGATGCTTTAGATGAATCCTGTGCTGGGCAGAGTTTTGCAGAAATGAAGCTAAATCAGCAGAAAATCATTGTGAGAACGACAAGTGAAAACAACACACTTTATATATCAATTGCTGATAATGCTAAGGGTATGAGTGAGGATGTAAAAACACGAATTTTTGACCATTTATTTACTACAAAAGCTGTAGGTAAAGGTACGGGATTAGGATTAGCGATCGCCCGCCAAATTGTTGAAGATAAGCATGGCGGAACTATTCAAGTAAATTCTGTGTTAGGAGAAGGCACAGAATTTATCATTGCTATTCCCATCAACAATTAATCTCATTAACAATTTAAAATTCGCGTATTAAAGAAATTTTCAGCCAGATGCGATCGATCGCATAACGAGAGCATGAAAATCTCTCTTAAGAGTCAATAGTCAACTGTCAACTGTCAACTGTCAACTGTCAACCAATTTTGAATGCGTGGATTTTATTTAAAATCTAAAATCTAAAATTGGGAATACTAGCTTCAGACGGCAAACACCAGCTTCTATTATAAGGGATGTTGATATGACGACTGAAACTTACAATCCGACGATTCCCGGATATCAAATTTGCTCGCAAATATATGCTGGTGCGAGAACTAAGGTGTATCGAGCTATTCGCGAATCAGATCGAGTTGCAGTAGTCATCAAACTTCTAGCTTGTGAATTTCCCCACTTCCAAGAATTAGTTCAATTTCGCCACCAATATACTATTACTAAATCTCTGCAAATTCCGGGGATTTTGCAGCCATTAGCCTTAGAAACATATAACAATGGTTATATTTTGATAATGGCAGATACAGGAGAAATTTCTCTGCGGGAATATATTAAAACTCATGATTTATTCTTGAGAGATTTTTTCAGTATTGCTATTCAATTAACTAATATACTGCATAATTTACACCACAAGCGGGCAATTCATAAAGATATTAAACCTGCCAATATTCTCATTAATCCGCAAACTAAACAAGTACAAATAATTGATTTTAGTATCGCTTCCCTATTACCCAAAGAAACCACAGAAATCAAAAGTCCGTATGTGTTAGAAGGGACATTAGCTTATATTTCTCCCGAACAAACCGGAAGAATGAATCGCGGGATAGATTACCGTAGCGATTTTTATGCTTTGGGCGTGACATTTTATGAAATATTGACTGGGGAGTTACCATTTAATTGTGAAGATCCCCTGGAATTAATGCATTGTCATCTTGCTAAACAACCCAATGCAATTACCAATCCACAAATCCCGCCAGTATTGGTGAATATTGTCATGAAGTTGCTGGCGAAAAATGCCGAAGATAGATATCAAAGTGCTTTGGGATTAAAGCATGATTTAGAAACTTGTTTAGCCCAAATTAAAGATACAGGGGAAATTAACAACTTTCAAATTGCACAACGGGATATATGCGATCGCTTTCTCATCCCCGAAAAATTATATGGGCGCGAATCAGAGGTTAATACCTTACTCCAAGCTTTTGAAAGGGTTGCTAATGGCACATCAGAAATGATGCTAGTTGCGGGATTTTCTGGGATTGGGAAAACGGTGATTATTAACGAAGTCCACAAACCCATTACCAGGCAAAAAGGGTATTTTATTAAAGGTAAATTTGACCAATTTAATCGCAATATTCCCTTGAGTGCTTTTGTGCAAGCCTTACGCGATTTAATGGGACAATTATTATCAGAATCAGATGCCAAATTAAGGCAATGGCGCGAGCAGATTTTGGCGGCGTTGGGAGAAAATGCCCAGGTAATTGTCGAGGTAATTCCCGAACTTGAAAAAATTATTGGTAAACAACCACCCGCAGCCGAACTATCAGGAAATGCTGCCCAGAATCGGTTTAATTTGCTGTTTCAAAATTTTATTGCTGTATTCACTAAAAAACAACATCCCTTAGTGATATTTTTGGATGACTTACAGTGGGCAGATTTAGCTTCTCTACAGTTAATTAAACTGCTGATGGAGGATCGGCAATATTTACTGTTATTGGGGGCTTATCGGGATAATGAAGTCTCTCCCACACACCCCTTTAGTTTGACGGTAGAGGAATTGCACAAATCGGGTAAGACTGTAAATATTATTAGCCTCGCCCCCTTAACTTGGGATGATACAAATCAGTTGGTAGCTGATACCTTACATTGTGCAACAAAGAGAGCGCATCCTTTAAGCGAATTAATTATTGCTAAAACTCAAGGTAATCCCTTTTTTATCACCCAATTCCTCAAAGCTTTATATGAAGATGGGCAAATTACCTTTAATCATTATCAAGGCTATTGGGAATGTGATATTGCTCAAATTAAAGCCCTATCCTTAACTGATGATGTTGTAGAATTTATTGCCCAACAGTTACAAAAGCTACCCTCAGAAACACAAAATATCCTCAAGTTAGCTGCTTGTATTGGTAACTCTTTTGATTTAGATACTTTAGCGATTGTTTGCGAATATTCAGCAGTAGATGTGGCGTCAGATTTGTGGACAGCTTTGCAAGAAGGGCTGATTATTCCGCAAAGTCAATTATATAAATTTTATGTCAATTATCAGCAGCCAGAAACTAATAAGCGCAATATCGAAAATGTAGCCTATCGTTTTTTACACGATCGCATTCAACAAGCAGCTTATTCTCTAATTGCACCAGCCCAAAAGCAAGCTACCCATTTTGATATTGGTACTTTGTTATTAGAAAAATTATCACCCAAAGAAATTGAAGAACGGATTTTTGAAATCGTTAATCATTTAAATCTTGGGCAAACATTAATTACTACCATATCGCAAAAAATTGAATTAGCCAAGCTGAATTTATTAGCCGGGACAAAAGCCAAAGCTGCAACAGCATATGCCGGGGCTTTAAAATATATGACTGCGGGTATAGAACTTTTGCCGGAGAACTGCTGGGAACGTTATGATAATTTGAGTCTGTCTTTATTTAAAGAACGTACCGAAATTGAATATTTAAACGGCAATTTTGACCAAGCAGAATCTTGGCTACAACAGACTTTAACTAGGGCAAAAGCACCTTTAGAAAAAGCCGAAGTATATAATCTGGCAATTGTCCAATACACTCTACAAGCCAAGTATCCTGAAGCAATTCAAGCCGGGAGAGAAGCATTAGCTTTAGTGAATATTCATCTCCCAGAAACAGATTTTGAGCGGGTAAGAGATGGAGAATTAGCGATGATTCAAGCCACCTTAGGCGATCGCACTTTTTCGGCTTTGTTAGATTTACCAATTGTCACCCAAGCAGAGCAAAAAATGGGCATCAAGCTATTAATTAGCATGGGGCCGCCAACCTATCGTTCTCACCAAAAACTTTGGTCGGTGATTTGTGCTAAGGCGGTAAATTTATGTTTAAAATATGGTAATAGTCCAGAAATTGGCTATATTTATCCGGCTTTTGGCGGTTTGCGCGGATATGCACTAAATAATTATCAAGGTACGGGGGAATTACTCGATGTCACCCTCAAGTTAATGCAGATATTTAATAATAAATCTGCCGAGAGTGTAGCTTATTTAATGATTGGTAGTTCCTTAAGACATTGGTCTCATCCATTATATATAGCTAGCGAAGATTATCTATCATCCTATCAAGTTGGTTTAGCATCAAGTAATTTACAATATGCTGCCTATGCCTTTGGGCATAATATGTATTGTCGCTTTTATCAAAGTATTCATCTCGAACAACTATTGACAGAAATTGCTGAATCTTTAGCTTTCAGTCAAAAATATAAAAATCAGTGGGCAATTGATTTGTTGATGGGCGGGCAAATTATTCTCACTGAATTTATGGGGATGAAATTTGCAATTGACGAAGCTAATTATTTAGAAAATTGTCGGACACATAAAAACTGGCAAGTAATTTGTATTTATAACATTCTCAAAAGCCAACTACTTTTAGTTTGCGAACAGCTAGAGGCAGCATTTAATTATAGCGAACAAGCCGAAGCTGAAATTATCAATGTTGCGCCCCAGGGATTATTACCATACGTACATCATTGTTTTATTCATGCACTTTTACTGCTAGCCCGTTATCCCCAACTTACAGAAGCCGAAAAGCCTAATTGTTGGCAGAAAATTTGCCAATATCAACAACAATTAACAATTTGGGCAGAAAATAATCCGGAAAATTTTCTGCATCTGTGCTGTTTAGTGACAGCAGAAAGTTGTCGAGTTTCTGGGGATTTGTTAGCAGCAATAGACAATTACGATCGCGCTATTACCCAAGCTAAAGCACATGAATGGTTGCAAGCGGAGGCTTTAGCCAATGAATTAGCAGGCAAATTCTACCTTAACTGGGGCAAAGATAAGATAGCAACAACTTACATGCAAGAAGCTTACTACTGCTACGCCCGGTGGGGAGCCAAAGCCAAAACCGACGATTTAGAACAGCGCTATCCTGATTTACTCCGCCCGATTTTGCAGCAGGTAACGCCCATTTCCAACCCATTGGAAACCTTGGGGATAATTCACAATTCTCAGTTGTCAATTCACGCTTCTATTACCACCAATGGCAATTCTAGTTCTAGTATCAATCATCAACTAGATTTGACTACTGTGCTGAAAGCCTCTCACAGCCTGGCGAGTAAAATTCAACTAGATGAATTAATTTGGCAACTCACACAAATTATTCTCCAACATTCTGGGGGCGATCGCTGTGCCTTAATTTTATCCAACAATGATGCTGTATTTGAAGTGAAGGCTATTGTCACCCCCGAAACCGCAGAACTTTGTTCCCAAACCCTAGAAGGTAATTCTAAGGTTCCAGTCAAGCTAATTCAGTACGTCAAAAATACCCAAGAAGTGGTGATGATTGACGAACTCAAAACCGATTTACCGATAATTGATGAATATTTACAGCAGCAACTCCCAAAAAGTCTGCTATGCTTACCAATTCTCAATCACGGATATTTAATTGGCATTTTATATTTGCAGAATTCTACCACCAGTGGCGTATTTACGAGCGATCGCCTTCTCATTCTCAATTTTCTCTGTATTCAAGCGGCTATTTCTCTGGAAAATGCGCGATTATATGAAAAATCTCAAAGTTATGCCCAACAGTTAGAACAATCGCTGCAAATATTAGAAACCACTCAAAAGCAGCTAAGGCAAGATGAACAAGCATTACAAAAACAAGCTTTAGCTTTGCTGAAACTGTCGCAAAGTCAAGCTATTAGTCAAGGAAATTTGAGTGCAGCTTTCCGAGAATTAACAGCAGTCACCGCGCAAACTTTACAAATAGAACGGGTAAGTGTTTGGCTGTTTGATGAACAATATACGAAAATTACTTGTGTAGATTTATGCCAACTTTCTTGTCAAGAACATGCACAAGGCTGGCAACTAAAAATAGCAGATTATCCCGCCTATTTCTTAGCAATTAAATCTCAACCAATTATCGCCGTAGATGATGCTTTAACCGACCCCCGCACCTGTGAATTTAGGCATGGTTATCTAGATATATTCAATATTTCATCTATGCTAGATGCTAGTTTTCAAGTAGATGGTAGCATTGGTGGCGTTATTTGTTGCGAACAAGTAGGTGAAAAACGTAATTGGACTTCAGCCGAACAAAATTTTATCAGTTCAATTGCGAATTTAATCGCCCTCACCTTGGAATCTCATCACCGACAACAAAAAACGCAACAACTCAAACAAGCACTTTTAGATTTAAATCAATCCCAACTGCAAATAGTTCAAAATGAAAAAATGGCATCTTTAGGTAATTTAGTTGCAGGTGTTGCCCATGAGGTAAATAATCCCATTGGTTTTTTAAATGGTAGTATTAATAATGCTCAAGATTATGTCAAAGACTTACTAGGACATCTAGAACTATATCAACAACAATATCCCCAACCAAATATACCAATTCAAGACAACGCCGAAAATATTGATTTGGAATTTTTGATTGCAGATTTACCAAAACTTCTAGAAGCGATGAAGGGAGCAACCAACCGCATTAAACTGATTAGTCATAGTCTGCGTACCTTCTCCCGTGCTGATACCGATCGCAAAATCATGGCTAATCTCCATGAAGGAATTGATAGTACCCTACTAATTTTAAAATATCGCCTCAAAGGTAACGAACACCGTCCGGCGATCGCTATTGAGCAAGAATATGGGGATATACCACTAATTGAATGCTTCCCCGGTCAATTAAATCAAGTATTTATGAATATTTTAGCCAACGCCATTGATATGTTTGATGAAATGGCTGCAACTCTCAGCTTTAACGAATTGCAAGCTCATCCCCAAAAAATTACTATCTCTACAGAAGCGATCGCCAACCAAGTTTACATTAAAATCCGCGATAACGGTAAAGGGATGAGTGCAGAAGTCCAAGCCAAAATCTTTGACCATTTATTTACGACTAAGGGAGTCGGTAAAGGTACGGGGTTAGGATTGGCGATCGCCAGACAACTGATTGAAGAAAAACACGGCGGTAGCATTGAAGTTAATTCTGTTTTGGGAGAGGGAACAAAATTTACGATCGCTATTCCCATCACAGCTTAACTGCTAATTAATACACGTTAATTCGCCCATCACTGAGCATATTCAAAGCGCGATCGCCTGGGTTGCGTTTCCCAGTCCGCAATTCCACTCGTAAGGTAGCAAAGTCCGGTTGAGAAATCGTCGCTTGTAGTGGTAATCCCATATCATCCCAGAAGGCTAGAGAAAGTTTTGGCTGAATCTCGTCACCTTGAAAAAATTGTAATTCCTGTCCTGGACGTAAGGGAATCGGATCGGTTCCTTGGAGCTTTTCCAGTTTGACTATCCCCAATGTTCTATTTACTACCTCTAAGCGAATAGATTGACCAGGGGTAAATTGAATTGGTTTCGGGCCGCATTTAGAAGCACAGGTTCCCGCTAAAGTGGAACTAGGGTGATTAGTTGAGGTAACCAGAACAGTCACGGCAGCTAAGGCAACTGGCAGTAGTTTAGACATAACACATAGTATAATTACGTGACTAAAATCATAATCCAGTCAACTGCTTTCAAGCCTCAGCAGATTTTCCCCAATTCACAAAAAAATCCTTACCTAGCTTGAATCCGCCTTTGTATATTTTCGTTGGCTATTTAAATTTCCTACTGAATAAATGGGAAATATACAATTGACCAGCTTCTGATGCAATTAGAAAAAGTTGCCAAATTTTGCATTTTTTAGCGATTAAAGCTGAGAAATTAGCAAATTTTGTTCAGAGGGAACAGGGTTGGGGGAACGGGCAACAGGGAAACCCACATTTTCAAGTGTGGGATTGAAATAATGACGCAGTTTTTCGAGACGCGTAGCGCAAGGAAAACATCTTGTTTTTAGTATGGTCTAAACCCACAACTAAAGTTTTTTTCTTTCCCTGTTCCCTGTTCCCCGTTCCCTTTTTTGATAACCAATATATTTATCAGCTATTCCCACTTTTTCGAGCAATGGAACTCAATTCAACTTCTGCGGCAAATCAACATTTTATGTCAAATACTGACCTACAAGAACAACTAGAGCAACAAAAAGCTTTGGCTAGTGTGATTGTGCGCATTCGCGAATCTCTGGACTTAGAAACGATTTTTCAAACTACGGTGACAGCTGTACTCCAATTGCTCAATGCTGACCGGGTAGCAGTTTTTCGCTTCGATAGTCAAAGAGATTGGGAAGGTGAATTTGTTTGCGAAGAAGTTGCTTCTGGCTGGGAATCGGTGATCGCAACCAAAGTGTACGACCACTGTTTTGGCGAAAAATTTGCAGATCAATATCAACAAGGGCGAGTACAAGCGGTTGCTGATATTTATGCAGATGAACTGAGTAATTGTCATGTAGAGATTTTAAGTAAATTTCAAGTCCGCGCCAACTTAGTTGTTCCCCTGTTAAAAGATAAACAAGTATGGGGTTTGCTGTGTATTCATCAGTGTAGCGAACCGCGTCAATGGAAAGAATCAGAAATTGAATTTATTCGCCAAATTGCTAATCATTTAACTGTTGCAATTCAACAAGCCCAGCATCTACAGGAAGTACAACTCCAAGCGACAAAATTAGCACAAGCAGCCCAGCGCGATCGCGTTATTGCTCAGATTGTCGATCAAATTCGTTCCCCATTGGATATCGAAAGTATTTTTACTATGACAACCCAAGCGATCCGGGAACTTCTCCAAGCTGACCGCGTTGCCATTTTTCGCTTTAATGAAGATTGGACGGGTAGCTTTGTTGCTGAATCATTTACAGAAGGTTGGACGCCTTTGGTTGGTGTAGATGTTGTGATTAGCGATACTTATTTACAGCACAATCAAGGGGGACGCTACGCTCATAATCATACATTTACCGTCAATGATATTTATCAAGCAGGATTATCAGATTGTCATGTTATTTTATTAGAGCAATTTCAAGCTAAATCTTTTGCCACAGTTCCCATTCTTCAGGGCGATCAATTATGGGGTGTTCTTGCTGCTTATCAAAATTCTACAACTAGAGAATGGCAAGCTTATGAAGTAGAATCGCTGATAAAAATTGGCACACAAATTGGCGTAGTCTTGCGCCACCATCAGTTACTACTGCAAGCTAAATATCAAGCAGAGCAACAACAAACTTTAACCAGTGTTATTACTCGCATTCGCGAATCTCTAGATTTAGATACTATCTTCCAAACTACAGTTAAAGAAGTGCGACAAATGTTGCAAGCCGACCGAGTCGCCATTTTTTGTTTCGAGCCACAAAAAGCTTGGGAAGGAGAATTTATTTCTGAAGATGTTGCACCTAATTGGCAGTCAATTATCACCATTAAAGTTTACGACCACTGTTTTGGTAAACAGTTTGTAGAACGCTATCAACAAGGTAAAATTCAAGCTGTTGCAGATATTTATGATGGGGGAATGAGTCAATGTCATATAGATATTTTAGCACAATTTCAAGTGCGTGCTAATTTAATAGTACCGTTGCAAAAACGAGGTATTTTATGGGGGTTTTTGTGCGTACATCAATGCAGTAATCCTCGCAATTGGCAAACTACTGAAATTGAATTTGTGAGCCAAGTTGCCGAGAATTTAGGCGTGGCTTTACAACATAACGAACTTTTAGTTGATGCAAGATACCAAGCCGAACAACAAAAAACATTAACTAGCGTAATTGCCAAAATTCGCGAGTCTTTAGATTTAGATAAAATCTTTCAAACTTCTGTTAAAGAAGTACGACAATTACTTAAAGCCAGCCGAGTAGCAATATTTAAATTTGACCCTCAACAAAACTGGGAAGGAGAAGTGATCTATGAAGATATCGCTCCCGGTTTGACTTCAGCAATTAAAGAAAAAGTTTACGATCGCTGTTTTAGCGACAAATTTGCACATCTGTATCTCCAAGGTAGAATTCATACAATTGCTGATATTTATCAAGGAGAATTGAAGAACTGCTATATCCAAATTTTGGAAAGATTTCAAGTCCGCGCTAATATGGTCGCTCCTTTATTAAAACAAGGCGAACTTTGGGGATTACTTTGTATTCATCAATGCGATGCACCTCGTTATTGGCAACCTTCAGAAATTGAGTTTGCCAATCAAATATCTGAGCAATTAGGAGTAGCTTTAAAACAAGATTCTTATTTAAAGAAGTTTCAAAATCAAGCGGCTCAACTAGCAGAAGCGACCGAGCGTGATAAAGCAATGGAACGGCAAAAACTGCTAGCTGCAACTATTGATAAAATTCGGCAATCCCTCGATATTCAAACTATTTTTAAAACCACAACTCAAGCTGTCCTAGAATTACTAGAAGTTGAGCGAGTTGCTATCTATCGGTTTAATTCTGATTGGAGTGGTAAATTTGTCGCAGATTCCTTTAAAGATGGTTGGAAACCTTTGATTCAAGCACCAACAATACCAATAGAAAGTTTTGTGAATACAGATGACGATAACGAACTTCCACGCAACGAAACTTTTGTACCCATTCGCCAAGGCGAGCAATTATGGGGATTGTTAGTAGCTTATCAAAATTCTCACCCCCGCTATTGGAAAGATGAAGAAATTAATTTACTAGCTCAAGTAGGCGTACAATTAGGAATTGCCATTCAGCAAGGGGAATTACTCGAACAAACTAAACGTCAAACCCTAGAATTGACTCAAGCTTTACAAGAATTAAAACAAACGCAATCGCGATTGATTCAGGGCGAAAAAATGGCTGGCTTAGGACAACTCATTGCGGGAGTTGCTCATGAAATTAATAATCCTGTTAGTTTTATTTTTGGGAATCTGACTTATTTAAATGAATATATACAAGAATTAATTAAGGTGATTAATATTTATCGAGAGTATGATTTTTTACTGCCTGATATTCACAAGAAAATTGAGCAGAAAGAATTAGATTTTATTCTCCAAGATTTGCCAAAAACTATAGAATCTATGAATATCGGTACAGAACGAATTCATCAAATTGTCTTGTCACTGCGCAATTTTTCTCGTACAGATGAAGGTGGATTAAAATCAGTGGATATTCATGAAGGCTTAAATAGTACTTTACTAATATTAGCTCATAGATTTAAAAATAACTCAGAGCGACCAGCTATTAAACTTATCCAAGAATATGGCGATTTACCTTTAGTAGAATGCTATCCAGCACAATTCAATCAAGTGCTAATGAATATTTTAAGTAACAGCATTGATGCCTTAGAAGATAAGTATCATGCTATCAAACAAAAGTATTTAGATTTATCAAAACCTTGTCCAGAAATTCCTTTAACGATTTGGATTCGTACACAGATAGTGAATCAACAAATTTTAATTAAAATAGCTGATGATGGTTTAGGAATTCCCGAAGAAGTGCGATCGCACATTTTTGAACCCTTCTATACCACCAAGGAAGTTGGTAAAGGTACAGGACTAGGCTTATCTATTAGTCATCAAATCATAGTAGAAAAACATCAAGGTCAAATTCGCTGTATCTCCCAAGCCGGTCAAGGAACAGAGTTTTTCATTGAAATCCCCATCAAACCCTTACCAAAAGTTTAATTGTCAATAGTCAATAGTCAATGGTCAATGGTCGGTAGGGGCGGGGAAACCCCGCCCTTGTATGAGTTTTAATGTTAAGTTTTAGATTGCAGTTTATGCACCCACCCGTAGAGATGCGATCGCCCTTGTCTGTACAATTGTGCAAAATTTACTTATCCTACTCCTGAGTTGCGCCTTCTAGCCAGACTTCTACATCATCAGCGAGTAGCTTCTGCGCAGCTTCTAGCATTGAGCCGGCGATATCTTTGAGATCTTCGCGATTACTTAAGTAAGTTTTCAATGCTTCAAATGGATCAATGCTACTACTTGCACTCAGTTCGGGAATGCGGGGTCTAGCCAACTGACTGACTAATTCTGGTTGAATAGTATAGGTATGAGCAGAACTTAAAGCATCATGTAGCGAAGAATTATCAATAGCATCTAATTGTTCAGAACGAAGTTTATAAATTAACCGGACTACCGCATCTTGAATATCATATTTTGCGATCGCTTTAATTAATCCCGCTTGCGGATCTTCTGCTTTCGATAAATCTACCTCAATTGTCCGAAAAGTCCGCACGGGTAAAGGACAGAACTCCCAATCTGCTTTACCCGGCGCTAATTCTACAATTACATAACCCTTAGCTTCTTTTTCCTCGCTAAAATCCACCCGCTCAATACTTCCGGGATATATCACCGGGGGATTATTAGATTTATTCAAATTTTGATGTTTATGCACATGTCCCAGGGCGACATAATCAAAACAAGGTCTGGTTAATAAAGATAACGGGAGAGTAAAACCTTTCCCCACAGCTAATAAACGTTCGGCTCCCAAAGTTGCATTGTCAGCCATCAAATGTGCTAACAGTACAGTAGGTACATCCGGATCGAGACGGCGAATTTCTGCTTCTAAAACAACTTGTAACCTGTCAGTTAACAGTTGATTGACTTCTGCAATTGATAAACCTTCAGTTTCTTGGCGCGTCATTAACGTGGAACGTGTCAGCCAAGGTAGGGTAATAACTTGCACTTTCCCATTGCGGGTTTGGATGTTGTGGGTTGTTAAAGTATCGCCTACCACAAAACCCCGCACTCCCAAGGTGCGGTAAATATTTAAACTCGCGCCACCCAAGCCTTGAGAATGTTGATCGTGGTTTCCCACTAACAGCACCGTTGGAATCTCTGCATCTACCAGACGGCGAAATTGACTAGCAAAAGCTTCTTGTACATAAGGCGGTGGAGTCGCATCGGGAAAAGCATCACCACCAAATATGACTAAATCTACCGGATCGGCGATCGCTCGGTCAATACATAAAGACAAAGTATTGACAAAATCCTCCAATCGTGTGTTTAACCCTGTTGTCGGATTAATACGTCCGTGGGAGAAGCTACTCCCCATATGGATATCTGAGAGATGGAGGATTTTAATCATAATTAGTTAGTTGTCAGTTGTCAGTTGTCAGTTGTCAGTGGTTATGATTTTTCCGGAATCGCCTATGGAGTTGAGATAAGCGTTTAACATAGGTGATAGCTGATCAACCATTGGTTTAAGCTTATCAACTTGTTCACTTGTCAAAAGATTTCTAGTATAAGCTCGTCGCAACCAGTACCTAGTTTCGTTTAAAGAGCCTCTTGCTATTCTGACAAAACGGCGATTTTCCTGAAAGTTGTACCGACCAGTACCTTCTGCAATATTGGCACCGATACTATCTACTGAACGAACAATTTGTTTACCGATGGTATCTTTAGCAAATGCATCCCATCTGCCAACAATATTCCAAATTTCGTCAGCTAGTTTTTCTGCTAATTGGTAAACTTGTAAGTTCTCAAAATTCGATTTTGCCATTCATTATATAGTCAGTTGCTATGGAATTAGCTTTAAAACTTTTCCATAGTGTATGTGATGCATTTATACTTTGACCACATACCACCAACAACTGACTATTTACTACGGACAATGGCCAGTTGTTGTGTATGTGATGTACTTATACTTTGATCGCATACCACTAACAACTGACCACTTACTACTGACCACTGACTAATGACTAAATATGAATTCCACATTCAGTTTTGCCGGTTCCGCGCCAACGTCCAGCGCGTTCGTCTTCACCTTCACCAACTTTGGTGGTGATGGGTTCATCGCCAATGCTGGGATAACCTTGGTCGTGTAATGGATTGTAAATTACTCCATGTTCAGCTACGTAAGGCCAGCTATCTTTGCGTGTCCAGTTAGCTAAAGGATTAATTTTTAAGCGTCCTTGGCTATCTAATTCTATAAAGGGCATGTTAGCACGGGTGACTGCTTGGTCGCGACGACGACCAGTAATCCAAGCAACGGTGTTGAGTTCGTCTAAACCCCTCATCAGAGGTTCAATTTTGGTTACTTGGTGGAATTGGGTAATATCTTTATCCCAAAGTGCTTCACCATATTTTGCAATAAAAGCTTCGCGGCTATCTACATCTGGAGTTTTGTAGGTTTGCAAATCTAGGTTATAGATTTCTTTGCTTTTTGCAACTAATTCTAAGGTTTGGGGGAAGTGGAATAGGGTATCGAGAAAAATAACTGGGACTGGATGTTTCAGTTCAGAGTAAAGAATATGGGTAATTATCATGTCATCCACGTTAAAGGCGCTGGTTTGTACCAGTCCTGTGGGGATATTTTCTATAGACCAGGCCAGTATCTCTTTAGGAGTGGCAGTTTCAAATTGTTGATTTAACTGCTCTAGATCAAATTCGGTTGTTTGGGTTTTAGAGATCGTGGAAGCTGTCATGATAATTTCTTGCTAAATGGTTCTTGAACTTCAACAAAATTTATTTTATCCCAAAAAGGTACACAAAAAGGCACATAAACCGCTAGGGAATGAGGTAATTTTAAAGTAATTGTTTAGTAGTAATTGATACTAAATCAGTATAAATATACTTGACATCAGCAAATCTATATAGAGAAAGCCCAGACAGTCCTTGCATCTGGATAAATTTCGGCAATTCAGCAGCCTCTTCTGTAAGTAATCGCTACAGGCTTTACTAAGAAACTTTACGGAATCTTAACTTTTACCGTATTTCTATGGATATAAAATACCATCCTGATATTCTTAAAGAATCCTTAACTTGCAGGGATCAAAAAAATGAACAGTTCAAAAACTCCAGGTTCTTTGGGTGTATCTATAGTTATGGGCGCTTTAATTGCTTTGACAAGCGCTAGCATTATTACCATCATGAATGCGTTTTAAAAAAAGCCAGCAAATTTTTAGCAAATAAACTTTACGAGCCTTTCTGTGATGCTGCAGAGAGGCTTTAACGTTTTGTCATTAGTCATTAATCATTTGTCATTTGTCATTAGTCATTAGGGCTTAACACTCCCCCGACTGCTTAAACCTCGCTTGTCTAGCGACACGCTGCGCGTTAAGCGAAGCTATGCCGAAGGCTTTACGCTTGTTTAAGCAAAAAGTCGGCGGATTCTTAAGAGTCCACAAACGAACTCTTAACGGCGTAGTCAATGCGCCTCAAGGTAGTTACAAAAAATAAATTACCCATATTTCGTAGTGTGAGCATCTTGCTCGCTGGTGTTCAAAAGCGAGCAAGATGCTCGCACTACAAATTTATTGGGTATTTAAAAAATTGGATGTCCCCAACCCAATCTACATGCTACCAACGACAGGACTTTTAAAACATTCTCTTAAATTTTGAATTTTGAATTTTGAATTTTGAATTTTAAAATAACGGGAAAGACTACCTTAATGCTTCACCGAGTCTTCCCGTCTCTGCGTCAGCCAAAATCATACCTGGGATTTAAAAACGCTTATAATTAATTAAGAGGTTTCCTTGGTAAACTCAGAGGAACGGATTTCTGATTGCTCAGAGAATACATTTCTGATTTCTGAGTTGTCTGACTGGTTGGTAATTTTCATGGCGACTACATCTTGGTAAGAAAAACTGCGTAAAGATGACATCATAGAATTGATGCGATCGGCATGTAGCTTCATGGTTAAGAGAATTTTCGGTAATTTCTGAATCAGAAACTCTAAATTGACGGCTTGGGTGTGATAGCTAATTTCCCCGTTAGGTTGAGGATAGTTCAGTTGATATAGGCGCAAAAGTTCCAGCAATTTTTGGATGCTGTCGCCGATATCGGAAAGATGAGAAGAGATAAAGTTAACAGGGTTTTGAATTTGATGGGCGACACCCAAAGCCCAGATCCCAACGCTGGACATTTTTTCACTTTTAATTAGTTGTGCTTGGGTTTTTTGAATTTGCTCTAGGGCTTGTACTAGTTGTTTGGCTTGTTCTGTAGCAGCTGATTCTGCTGCACGACTATTTTCATATAGTTGTGCGTGCTGAATAGTTAGTACCGCTTCATCAGCAACATTCTGCAACAAATCAATTTCTTCTTCTTGCCAATTTCTTGGTGTAAAACACTCATGGGCAATAATTAATCCCCATAATTGGTTACCCATTGAAATGGGGACGATTAAATTTGCTTTTACCTGGAGACTGAGTAAAAATTCTCGATGACAAGATGTAATATCTTCTGAGACTGTATTATTAATGGCTCTGACTCTACCACGTAAGTAAAGACGGGCAGATTCTTCGGGAAAACATTCTAATGGTGTTTTCAGCCCTAAAATTGGACGCAAGTTACTGTCTGCATCTTCAACAATGACTTCTCCTTCATCGTCACCAAAAAGTTGATAAATTAATACCCGGTCTGTTTTCAGAAGTTTGCGCACTTCTTGCACGAGGGTTTGTAAGGTAATTTTATAGTCGAGATTGCGACGTATTTGATCGGAAACTTGCTTAATGACTCTGGTGATATCTAGAGATTTTTGTAATTGGGCTGTGCGCTCTGTGACTAATTTTTCTAAATTAGAGTTCAGGGTTTGGACTTGGTGGTACATTTGCTGTTGGTGAATAGCGATCGCAAATTGATCGGCTATGGCGCGTCCTAAGGATATTTCTTCTGGCTTCCATTCAGGGGCTTGTCCTTTTCTTTCTTCTAGCCAAGCTGCAAAGGAAAGTCGGGGTAGTCTTTGTCTGTCGCTGGTATCTCGTTCTCCCGCCCACAAAATTTCTTGATTAAATTCAGGACGAAAAATAGTTAAAATCCCGATAAAACTTTGACGGTAGCTGAGGGGAATAATTAACATCCCCCGGATTTTAGTTTGTGAGAATAGGGGCGCTAAATCTTGCCAATGGCGTTCTTTATGCAGATCGTTGATTGCCCAAATGTTACCTATTTTACATTCCCCTAGCCAGTCTTGCCAAAGAGGATGTTGTTCTATAACAGTAGTTGCTTGTCCTTGGGGTAATGTTGGCTGTTCGCCACAGGTGTATAACTCAGCACCTTGTTCTACATAAACTCTACCGCCACTACCACCAAAAGCAGCAACAGTAGCTTCTAGTGCAGTTTGACATTGAATTGTCGGTAAGGAATGTAAGAGAGTAGTGATTTGATTGACGATCGCTTCTTGCTGCTTTTCTTTCCGTACTTGGTTGAGTAGGTGACTTTGGGCGATCGCTACTGCTATGTGATCTGCTGCTTGCTGGACTAATTGCAGTTCCCGTTTCTCTACATTTTTGGGCGTACTGTGGTGTGATACCAACAAGCCCCATAATCTAGGTTTAGCTAATTGGTCTTTAGGATCGTGATGGACAATAGGCACAACTAGCGAAGACTGCACGCCCATTGCCGTTAGATAATCAATATGGCATTGGTCTACCGTGCGATAGTAGAGATTTTCACTACTGAGAGATTTACCAGTATCTGGACTATCTAATGGTGACAGCCCAATCCGCCCATTGGCTACATTCACAATTGAACGCTGTCGCGCTCGCAGAAACATATCTCGCGCTTCTTGGGGAATGTCAGTAGCAGGAAAGTGCAACCCTAACAGAGATGGTAGACGCTGTTGATGTATAGATTCGGCAACTACTTCCCCACTACCATCACGATCAAAGCGATATACCATTACCCGATCTGTCTGCAAAAATGCTCTGATTTCTGTAACACTGGTGGTTAATATCTCTTTTAGTTCCAAAGACTGTCTAATTCGAGATGTTATGCGATTTAGCAAACTATCTTCGGCAATTATTCTGTCTAAATTTTGTAAGTAGTCAGGATGATTCATTCGGTATTTATACCTGCATATAAAGTGTTAAAAGGTAGATGCACCGAACCCTGTATAACCAGTCAAGCTTTGTAATCTATCTAAATTGAATTAGATACTTACGTATTTGCACTGTATTTGCACACATTATAAAATTTTATAGGCATCTGACGCTAAGTTAGCAAGTAAAATATATGTCAATCTAATTGTTGAATATGCTCATGCAGCAAGTGTTGTAAATGGATTTGAGCAGCAATCGTCATGTGGCGCGTACATGAATATTATCAATGATTGGGATAGAAAATTTGTCATTGGTCATTGGTCATTGGTCATTGGTCATTGGTCATTGGTCATTGGTCATTGGTCATTGGTCATTGGTAAGGTTGTATGTACAATACAATGAGATTTTTCTTCAAAATATCGAATCAACTCCATCCTGTTTAACCCTATGATGGCTGATAGAAATGGGAGTTAGAGATAGGAAAATAAATCTTCAGACATACTAGACATATTTGACATTTTAGACTCTACTGAAGAAGTAGCCTAAAAATACAAAATGTCAACTAATTATGTACCACCAAGAGTTGCTGCCTCTAAACTTGGAGTCAGTACCAAAACGCTTGAAAGGTGGCTCGAAGCGGGAAAAATCGAAGGGATATTTACCCAAGGAGGTCAAAGAAGATATAACCTCGATTCAGTTATCCCTATTCGACACGGTAATCCCGCAGATGAACGAGTTACCGTCCTTTATGCCAGAGTTTCAAGCCGCAGTCAAAAAACTGACCTTGAACAACAAGTTAACTTTCTTAAGTCTCGTTATCCCGATGCGGAGATTATCACCGACATTGGAAGCGGACTTAACTTCAAGCGAAAAGGTCTTCAAACCTTACTGGACAGAGTTCTCAGCAACAATATCAAGCTTGTTGTCGTTGCCCACAAAGATAGGCTTTGCCGTATTGGATTCGATATCATCTCATGGCTGTGTGCTAGGCAGCAGACTGAAATACTGGTTCTCAACCAAAAGAACCTCAGCCCAGAACGAGAAATGGTCGAAGATATCCTTGCCATTGTCCATGTCTTCAGTTGTAGATTGTACGGACTTAGAAAGTACAAAAAACAAATTACTGAAGACAGTGAGCTACCGAGTATATCCAAGTAAAGAGCTTGCTGTTATTTGGAAAAAATGGGTTGCTGCTGTTCGTAAAGTTTATAACATTTCTATTGCTTACCTTAATCAAAATCAAGGTTTTGAAAAAATCGGTAACAAAGGTGGAAAGATGGGTTTTAGGACTATGCTTAAAGCTTCCGGTCTAATCCCGCAATGGTGCGAATATTTGAATGTATCTAAAATACTAGATTGATAGTCAGAAAGAAGCGGAAGTTAAAAAATAAAACAGCACGAGCAATGATGACTTGGGCGTTCTATCAGTTTTCTCAAACCCTAGAACATTTGTGTAACCGTTACGGTTCCAAGTTGGTAAGAATAACTGAAGAATACACTTCAAAGACTTGCACTAAATGCGGTCACGTTCATAGAAAACTAGGTAGTTCTAAGAACTTTAAATGTCCAAATTGCGGTTATGAAATAGACCGAGATTTTAATGGAGCCGTGGGGATTTTCCTCAAGGCGATGTGGGATACCACCTTCACTGACTCTGTCGGTGATGTTGTACTAGATATTGAGAATGTCTTAGATGTTCAAAGATGTCCAGGTTGAAAGTATCAGTGCAAGCAAGGATGGGAGCAAATGCGATTGATTTTATATAGCAAACCGGGATGTCATTTATGTGAGGGTTTGCAGGAAAAGCTGGAAAAAATTCAAAATCTGACTTTTGAGTTAGAAATCCGTGATATTACTACAAGTGAAGATTGGTTTTTGGCTTATCAGTATGAAATACCCGTTTTATATCTCGTCAACCACCAACAGGAAGGCGTGAGCGAGCAACCTTTACCCCGTCCTTCGCCTCGTGCTAGCGTGCAACAGTTGGAGCAAATGCTGCGTAAGTATTTCCCTAATGAGTAAAATAATGCAGAATAAGCCCAAGAAAAGCGTGCGGCGAGGTTCACAACATGAAACTGCGGGAATTACTAGCAGCGATAGATTCTGTAGAGCAATTACCTAATCATCAAGCTGTGGCGGATGTGGAAGTACAGGGATTGAAAACAAATTCCCATGCTTGTGGTGCGGGTGATTTGTTTATTGGTATGCCAGGAACTAGGGTAGATGGTGGAGAATTTTGGCCAAGTGCGATCGCTTCAGGAGCAGTAGCAGCGATTGTCTCTCCCCAAGCTGTCCAGAAAAATCCACCTAATAATCAGGCGGTTGTCATTAGCGCTAGTGATATGACTCAAGCCTGTGCCCAATTAGCCGGTGCTTTTTACGATTATCCGGGAAAAAAGCTGAAATTAGTTGGTGTCACTGGTACTAATGGTAAAACCACAACTACTCACTTAATTGAATATCTTTTAAGTCAAGCCAAATTACCCACAGCTTTGATGGGGACTCTCTACACGCGCTGGCCTGGTTTTAGCGAAACTGCGGTACATACTACACCCTTTGCGGTGGAACTACAACAACAGCTAGCCCAAGCTGTTGATGCTGGGTGTGAGTATGGCGTGATGGAAGTGAGTTCTCACGCTTTAGCTCAAGGGAGAGTCTTAGGTTGTGAGTTTGAGGTAGGAGTATTTAGCAATCTCACCCAAGATCACCTGGATTATCACCGGGATATGGAAGATTATTTTGGGGCGAAAGCTTTGTTGTTTAGTCCCAATTATCTCAAAGGGAGAGCGATTATTAATGCTGACGATGCTTATGGCAAAAGATTAATTGCATCGTTAAGTCCAGATAAGGTTTGGAGTTACAGCGTTAACGATCGCGCTGATTTTTACATGAGCGATCTCAATTATGAACCAAATGGGGTCAGTGGCACTTTACATACACCTAAAGGAGACATAGCTTTTCGTTCGCCTTTGGTTGGTCAATATAATTTAGAAAATCTCTTAGCAGCCGTCGCCGCAGTTTTACACTTAGGTTTAGATTTGCAGCTAGTGGCAGCTAGTATACCTGAGTTTCCTGGCGTACCGGGAAGAATGGAACGAGTGCAGATCGGTGACAACCAAGATATTAGCGTGATTGTGGATTACGCCCATACACCAGATAGCTTAGAGAACTTGCTCAAAGCTGCTCGTCCGTTTATTCCTGGTAAAATGATTTGCGTATTTGGTTGTGGAGGCGATCGCGATCGCACTAAGCGCCCGAAAATGGGAAAAATTGCCGCCGAATTAGCTGATGTAGCAGTGGTAACTTCCGATAATCCCCGCACTGAAGACCCAGACAGGATTATTCAAGATATTTTGGCAGGTATTCCCGAAACGATAAATCCCACAGTAATTAGCGATCGCGCTACTGCTATTGAGACAGCAATTTTACAAGCTCAACCGGGAGATGGGGTGTTACTTGCTGGCAAAGGTCACGAAGATTACCAAATTCTCGGTACAGAAAAAATTCACTTTGATGACAGAGAACAAGCAAGAGCTGCTTTACAAACCAGATTAAAAATATAAAATTTATGGTGGGCAATGCCCACCATCAGGTGTAAATAATGTTGCTATATCTCAGCATAGAGACTTTATACTGAAAAAAATAATTAAGCAGGTCGATGTTAAAAATTGTTGTGATGACAAAGCAGGAGGCAGAGGGCAGAAGGCAGAAGGAAAGAGGGTTTTAGGTAACTTTACTTTTCGTTACATACTGCTGTTGATTTGTACTGTTTTACTTAAAGCAGAGTTTGAAGATATCAACAAACTTCAATCGTTAATTGTTAATTCTGAATTTATTTCAACTACTTGATGCTTGCGACATCATAACGTAAATGATACACTCCATTAGTTTTATATTTCATATTCCAGAATTCATAATTAATATTAATTTTCTTAGCTTTCTGGCAAAAAAAGTAAACATTAGGGTGAAAAGCAAAGACAAAATGGTCTTTTCCTCTCTCCTTCTATACCTATCCTGGTTGTGCTTGGCTCATGAATGATTCTTTAGCTCAGGATCTATCGATTTATCAGTTGGCTTTGTCAATGCAAGCGCCTCCCTCACCATTACCCCTTAGTCCTGCTACTGTGCTATCAATACTAAGGTCACAAATTGACCTATTAATTGAGCGACAAATTGTCGCGACTTTATGGGTGAAACTACCACCAGGAAAAATTTGGCAAGCAGAATTATGGCGTTATCAGTCTGCTATTGATAAATCTGTCAATAAATCGGTAACCATTTATGATTGTCAATTAAATGAACGGCGCAAACATGAACCAAGAGGGACTGATTTTCAGCCATCACCAGATAAATCGGTAATTAAATTATTCCCAACTAGATATTTACAAAGAGAATATTTCTTCATCGCCTTATCGCCAGAGTTTAGCAGTTTAATTTTGGCTCATCGACCCCTAAAAAGGCGGAAAACCCAAACCTTAAGGCGGGGAAATAGAAAAACTCCTCCTTTAGTAGTCATGACAACTGTTGAAGGTAGAATCATTCAACGGGTGCTAGATGGGATTAAACAAGTAGTAACTCCCGAATTCGCAGCTACGATCGTTGCATCTGATGTGATTTGCCCTGATATACCTGAAGCCATACTGGTGAATCAGCTGTTAATTAAACAAGTGCAACGGCAAAATGAAATTGATCGGCAATTAATGACAAAGCGAATTGCTAAATTACAGCAGCAAAATCAAAAACTCACAAATAAAGCACAAACCAAAGATGAATATTTAAGCAATGCTTGTCAGGAGTTGCGGACACCTCTAACACACATGAAAACCGCACTGTCGTTATTAAATTCTCCCACATTGAAACCACCGCAACGGCAACGTTATTTACAAATGTTAAATAACCAGTGCGATCGCCAAAATTCTTTAATTAGTGGGTTGTTAGATTTAATCCATTTAGATCGCAATTTACAAGAGTCACCGTTAGAAGCTGTATCTTTAGGCGATTTAGTTCCTGGGATAGTCAGTACTTATCAGCCAGTAGCCCAAGAAAAAGGAATTATGCTCGCCTACACCATACCCACTAACCTACCGTCTGTATGGTGCATCAATGGTGGGTTAAAGCTGATTGCGATTAATTTATTACATAACAGTATCAAATTTACACCCAATGGCGGACAAGTGTGGGTGCGATCGCGTGTCAATGGCGATTATGTACAGCTAGAAGTTCGCGATACGGGGATTGGGATTGCAGAAGCAGAGATCCCCAAAATCTTTGACAGCTTTTACCGCGTGCGTTCTGGCACAACAGATGAATCTAGCGGCCCTGGTTTGGGGTTAACGGTAACACAACAGTTAATTTTGCGTTGCGGTGGTTTTATCACTGTCAGAAGTAAACCCAATGAAGGTACAACTTTTATTGTCAATTTACCCCGCGTGCGCGATCGCTAAACTTTACCAATCTTTAGCATTAACTTCCAAAGGCAAGAAAATCGTCAAAACTTCCCCATATTGCGGACGTTGACGCACAATCAACTTACCGCCAATTGCTTGAAATAAATGCTTAGTCGCCGCAATGTTGAGACTAATTGTCCCTGTTTCTGGTTGAAACATCAGCAATTGACCCAAAGCTTTACGAATTGGTGGTGTGGGTGTAGTTGGTTTACTTTGATCCTTACACTGTGGCTGTGGTGAGAGTTGTAATTTTAATTGATCCCCAGCAGGTATGACATGTACTTGAATATGACTACCAGCAGGTAAACTACGGGTAAAATTGTCAACTAAATTAGTCAGAACTCTATCTAACATTGTCGGATTACTAACAACCGTTGGTAATTGTTGGGGTAAAACCACATCCAATGTTAAATGGCGACGATCCGCAGCTTGTTGCCAACGGGGAATACTCTGTTGCAAGACTTGATCCAGAGACATCGCTGTCAATTGCGTCTGTGCAGATTTCGCCGTATTAGAAGTTTCTAATTCTGCCGCTTTAAAGAGCAACTCCATGCGATCGATTTGTTCCGTACATTCACGATCGATCGTTTCTAAACGACTGATGACATTAGCTGGTAAATCTTTGCGCTTCAGCAGTAACCGTGTCATCGTGCGAATAGTAGTTAAAGGAGTTCGCACTTCATGGGCAAAAGCTTGCAGTAATTCCACATCTGGGCGAGAAGGAGGAGTTGCAGGCGCAGAAACTGGTGCAGCCGCCGGCATACTTTCCTTATCTGGTTCTGGCGTTACTTGCAGCAACAACTGGCTAAACTGCATCACCGTGCGATAATCTGGGGCGACTGGGGCATATTTTTTCACTAATGCATCCAAATCGGCAAAATAATCAGGATTAGTGAGCATTACCCTAGCCCCTAAAGCCCGCCAAGCCTGTTCTACTACCTCTGGTTCAAAGGAAAATAAAAATGATGTTTGGTTGTTGTGTTCTGCTAAAACTAAGACTAATTTAAATTTATCTGTAAAAACTAAGCAAAATTTCTCTTTACCCAAAGGATCGGCAGGCAATAAAGGCAGCACTGATTCATGGGGCGCAACTTCAGCAGCCATTTCCGAAGCTGTAGGCATTTCAAAGGGCATCAGCGCCAAAGGATTGAATGGTTTAGCGGTGAAGGTTACCGTCTGTAAGCTTTGAGTTAATGTTGTTGGGCTAAACAGAGGTGCTGGTGCAGCCAAAACTAATCCTTGGTTAGCATCAGCTGTAGCCGTTGCTAAAGTATTGATGAGCAATTGTTCAGTTGCTGCTAGGCTAATACGCCACTGCCACTCTGCTTTTGCGGGCGAACATACAGCCACGCTTAACTGATTTTCAGCTAGAATCTCTCTCAGACTTGGCAATATCCATTCGTACACAAGTTCTCACCCCTAGATTGAAAGCAACTGACAACGACTTAAGTAAGGCATTTCACTACCTACTTACGAGGTTATAGTCATTTGCGCCCTGGTGACAGTCGTATAACCGAACAATATAGCCGCAATTCCCCCGCGATCGCGAAAATCGCAACGAAGATATGAGAGTACGCAACTTTGGCTTATCTGCGAGACGCAAGGCGATCGCTCAATAAATTACTATTGCTTATTTTCCTTTAATTACCAATGCCCAATGCCCCATGCCCAATTATTAATTTTTGCACGATGATGTGCAAGTTTGATATAAACTTGTTAGAATCTATTTTCTATTGAGAGGACTTAGATAGCCTAGCTTGAAAAAACTACTGATTGGCTGCTTTCAGTTGATAGTAAATCATCAAGTTTTGCCGTAGTCTGACTCATCAGTATACTTAACTGAAATCAACCAGTACTTCTTGAATTGGCTACAATATTCTCGCCTTCAGAAGTTACACACATTTCAGGTCTTCATCACCTGTTTGCTGATTTTGGCACTTGTGTAATTTTAATTGTTTTTTAACATTTGCTCCTCAACATGACACACACATCAATGACTCGCTTCAAGTAATCAATTTGGAGATTGATATGAAAAAGCTCATTCCATTTTTAGTTAGCAGTATTCTTGTAGTTGGTGCTGTTGGTTGTCAAGATTCCAGCAAAAATGCTGCGGAAACTCCAAGCAACACCAATGAAGCCACTCAACCAGCAAAAGAGGCTTCTGCAAAGACCAAAACTAATGAGAAAACTACTACAGAAACTGGTAAAACTCCAGTCAAAGAAGCTGCTGCTAATACCAAAACTACTGCTAAAAACACTACAGAAACTGGTAAAACTCCAGTCAAAGAAGCTGCTACCAATACCAAAACTACTGCTAAAAGTCCCATTCTCACCAAATTAGAAGAAAAGATTCCTGGTAGCAAGTTAGTAGTTGAAGAAAAAGATGGTGTAGTCACAGTTAAAGGCACAGTTCCCACTGAAGCTGACATCAAGAAAATTGAACCTTTAGTTAAAGAACAAAAAGGTGTTAAGACAGTTAAAGTAGAAGCCCAGGCTGCTGCTAAAAAAGCTCAATAGTAGCACCCAGAAAATCTGAGATTACAAGTTTGATAACTATCAACAGGACTTACCTTTATGTTAGTCCTGTTTTTTTATTTTCTATTAATTAAAATTGTCAAAAGAATTATATAGTACTCATATTTGATTTGGAGAAAAAAACTCAGTACACTTTTATTCCTTCTTACCTGTTTCCTGTTAAGAGTTCCCTCCCTAAGCAAATAATTTCAGTAATCAAAGCGGATTCCTATAGTTAGTCATTTGTCATTTGTCATTGTCGCCCGCCTTGGAATAAATTTTCAGCTACATAGCCCAAGTAGGGGCGGGTTAAGCGAGATAGTCGTGAATTATTGGAGCATATCTGTGAACCCGCCCCTACTGAAGTAGACTCAAGATTTTGAAGATATTTAGTCATCTTGAGATCAATACAGTTCAGCTGCGTAGGTTGGGTTGAGGAACGAAACCCAACATTTCTAGGGGTTTGTTGGGTTTACACACGGTAAGCCCAACCTTGTATCTTAGAAACAGTAGTAGATGAACGTGCTGTATATCTCAATAAAACTGTAGATGAAGCAATGGCGCAATTGCTGAATGAACAACCTACAGGTGTTTAGTTTTTAGCTATATGCCCTTGATTTTTGCCCAAATATCTGTATTCATGGAATTTTGAAAGTCTAAGTTTTATGATTTTTGGCGCTAAAACCAAGTGTATTGACTAATTGCCCAGGAAATACCAGAAAATCAATTATCGCAGATTGTAGGGGCGGGGTTTTCTCGCCCTTATGAGTTAAAACATGCTGAATAATATGATATGGTAATCTTTTTAATTGCCACGGTTAACACAGATATAAAAACTTCGGGAACAATCTGACCAAGATTGCTGTCATATCTCATATATATACTGAACTAATTAAACTTAACTAATTAATAGGCGCGTATTAGCAGCATAGAAAAGCTGAAGAGCGATCGCAAATAATGCGCGTCTTAAAAAGACTTTATCTACGGAATATGCCTATAGGCAGGTTTCAAAATATTCAGAAACAATTTCAGTAAATCTGCGTCCTTAAATTATCTCAAGAGACTGAAACGGAAACCCTACCATGACAACTATTTATCGTTGGAAATCAGGAACAGCTGCCTTAATGGCAATGGCAATTACTACAGGTGCAATTACTCCTTTATTTACCTCTGCTCCTGCTAGTGCCCAATACAATATTAACCAATCCCGAGTAGTTACTATTCCTTCCAATGTAACATTGCCTGTTACTTATGAAAAAGAAAAAGTAATTGTTAATCCAGGGGAAACTTTAGCGCTAACACTGAAGATAGAAAGCGATATTATTGATCGGAACAGAAATGTATTGATTCCTCAAGGAACTGATGTTGTTGGTAGATTAGAACCTGTAACCCTGGGTGGAGTTTATTCAGGTAACAGTAACAGTAACAGTAATAATAACAAAAACAAAGGTGTCCGATTTGTCGCCCAAGAATTAGTATTTCCTTCTGGTCGCCGTCAGCAAATTAATGCTACTTCGCGCACATATTCCCAAACCGAAAGAATCTCCCAAGGTGCAGATACAGGTAGTATTTTAACAGATGCTGCTATTGGTGCAGGTGCAGCCACTGTAATTTCACTAATTACTGGTAACCGTAAAATAGAAATTTTAGAACCTGTAGGTGGTGCAGCTGCTGGTGCTGTAGCAAGTATCCTGTTGCGGAAAAAACAAGCAGATGTTTACGTATTACGTCCTCAGCAAGATTTAGACATTACTTTGACTTCTAGTTTGGCACTATCCCGCTAATAGGCTTAATTAGATTTAAGTCGTGAATTTAATCATCCCTAATGCGCGATCGCTACTTTTTAGATGTATGCGATCGCTTATTTTTTTGACTCTGATATCTGCCAAATTGTTATTTACCTAAATTGTATTTAATTAACTTTATTTACCAGTAGTATTACATAACATTTTATATTTTCACAAATCCCAGCTTATCCTAAATTTCATCCGGATTGCCGTAGCGTATTTTGAATAAATAAACTCAATATCAATACATAATCTGGGTTAACCATAGGATTATTCCAGATTATATATTGTGCTTTTTCGACTTCATTTATGACTTTATATATATATCTATATCTCCAGTCATGACTTAAGTCACGGTTTCTAAAAAGACAAAATAATTAGGAACATTCACCTCATTAAATTGTCTAAGTAGTTAACAACAAAAACAAATAAATTATATTGGACTAAACTCTATGTTTGCTTTAAATCGTTGGCAATCTGGCACTGCTGCACTCATGGCATTGAGCATCACAACAGGTACTGTAGCTCCTTTATTTACAGCAGCACCCTCATTTGCTCAAACTACTTTTACTGATGTTTCTTCTAATTATTGGGCGTCACAATTTATTCAACAATTATCACAAAGAGGTGTAATTGCTGGCTTTCCTGATGGTAGTTTCCGCCCAGAAGAACCAGTAACCCGCGCTCAATTTGCGGCTATGGTAAACAAAGCTTTTCAAAAATCACCACAACGGCAAGCAATTAATTTTACAGATGTACCTAGTAACTATTGGGCGTCTAGTGCAATTCAGCAAGCTTATACCATCGGTTTCTTATCAGGATATCCCGGAAATCGCTTTGAACCTAACCAAGCAATTCCCCGTCAACAGGTTTTAGTTTCCCTGGCTAACGGTTTGGAATATAGCCCTAATAGTAATGTTGAAAGTACTCTGCAATATTTCAACGATGCTTCTAACATTGCTGACTATGCTCGTAGTCCGATCGCATCTGCAACTGAAAAACAAATTGTAGTCAACTATCCCAATGTCAAGTTCCTCAATCCTACTAGCACCGCTACCAGGGCACAAGTAGCAGCTTTCATCTATCAAGCTTTGGTTAGTTCCAATCAAGCCTCAGCGATTAACTCACCCTATGTTGTAGCGCTGCAAAATACCACACCTACACCGGTAGCAGTAACAATTCCTCAAGGTACTGCTATCCCTGTGAAGTACGATAAAGCAGAAAAAATTCTTGTAACCAAAACCGAAACTGCACCTTTAACCTTGACCGTAGCGCAAAACGTCGTCACTCAAGACGGTGCGATAGTCATTCCTGCTGGTAGTCAAGTAGTTGGTCAACTCAAACCAGCTCAAGGTGGTTCACAATTCGTAGCCGAAAAACTAGTATTAACCTCAGGTCAAGAATATCAACTTAACGCTACCTCTGAGGTCATTAACAAAACAGAAACAGTCAATAAGGGCACAAACGTCGGCACCATCATTAAAGATACCGTCTTGGGCGCAGGAGCCGCAGCTGCTGTATCCGCCGTCACAGGCGATCGCGCGATCGCCACAGAAGAAGTACTCGGTGGTGCAGGTATCGGTGCTTTAATTGGCTTATTCTTCGGTAAAAACAGCGTTGACCTCATCGCCATCGACCCCGACACCGACCTACAAATGACCATCAATCAAAACTTATTAGTTTCGTTGAGATAATCAACAGTCAACAGTCAACAGTCAACAGTCAACAGTCAACAGTCAACCCTTGACTAATTCTCAACTTCTGGCAACCAAATTATAAAAGTTGTTCCCGGTGCCTTGGGTGAGGCGATTGTGGAATTAATTGCAGGGCTAAAGACTTCAATCTTACCCTGCATTTGCTCTATTAATTGTTTTGCGATCGCTAATCCCAAACCAGTACCAGGAATTTCTGTTTGCGCCTGTACGCCTCGGTAATGACGTTCGCCAATATGTGCTAAATCTTCTGGGGGAATACCAGGGCCTGTGTCGCTAATCGCAATTCCCTGTAAATTATCTTGCTCTTGCCCTACCTGAAGCAAAATTTTCCCGCCAGAGGGAGTATATTTTAAAGCATTATCTAAAATATTGCTCAATACTTCTCGCAAGGCTTTGACATTAACGTGAACTAAAGGTAAGTTTCGGGGAATTTTAGTAATTAATTGCAGCTTTCGTTCTTGAGCAATTGCTTTAGCCGATACTAATAACGGCGCTAATATTTCTGCTAAAGCACAGTCAGTTGCTTGTTCTCCTGTTCCTGGTAATAACAGGGGAAGTTTTGCTTCTTGATGAATGGTAGCTTCTACAACTACTTCATTTTCCGGAAGCGATCGCTGTGCTACATCTGGAGGTGCTAAGTCAATTACTTGGTCAAACTGTAGCAGTAATTCTTGCAAGCGATCGCTTTCTCTGATGATATTACCAGCCACATCCCGATTCGCATCCCCCGCCCGCAAGCGCTTCATTAGCAGCTTCCCAAACGTCCTAATGGCTGTTAAGGGATTGCGAAACTGGTGTAGGAGGTTATCGAGCAAATCTCGCTGCTGTTCTTGCAGGATTTGTTGTTGATGCAATTGCTGCTGTAACCAGGCACGACGCTGATCTAAAATACAGGCGATCGCTAAAGTTTGAGCTATTCTTTGAATTTCGCTTTGTTCCTGCTCATTCCAAGCTCTATCTTCCCTACCTGTTACCAATAAACCCATCATTACACCCTCATGAATTAAGGGTAAAACAATTTGGTTTTCACTCAGTAAATATTCCTCTGAAGTCTCAGGTTCCTGTGATGAATTTGTCGATTCTACCCTACCTGTTAATAATTTTCCCTGATTCGCTGGTAATGCCAAAACATTTTGTACTGTTAGTTCTTCCGGCATTTTGGCATCAGCAGTTCCTTCAAATTTCCGTAATATAGCTGTCTCTGGATATACCACCACCGGAATTAGTTTGGCCTCCCCTGTGGGAGCATCCACCAATTCTTGCGTTAAGTAGACAATACTCAACGATGCTCCTAGCCCTTGGGTCAATAGCGCTATTTGCTCTTGGCATAGAGCAACAAAATCAGAACTGGCAGACATTAACATTTTTCAGATTTTGCTCTAGTTTATAGAAATTGGGGGTAAATTAAAGAAGAGGGTTATTTTGTTCCTCACCCATTTAATAAAGCTTAACTAAATCTTCTTAGTAATGCTTTGTCTCAGGGAATTATATATTCCCTAATTTTGATTTATCTTGTTTTCAAGAGATTATTTAAGTTGTATCAATACTTTAAAAACTGTTGATTTTTTGAACTAGAACTTATATAATTACGACGGATTTTGTAGCTATCACTACAATCTATAGCTTGAAAGAGGAGGAAAATAGGTTGGCAAGGAGACGGAAACGGAAAAGTCGTCGTCGCCAAGAAGGGCGTCGAATTCTAGAGCATGTGCCTCAATATAGCATCGAAAGTGGCGAAGAAAAACCTGTGACAGCAGCCAGAAAATTTATTCAAGCTGAAGGTATCGCGCCACCTGCGTTGCTACTTGTGAAACGGAACGAACACACCACAGACCGGTATTTCTGGGCAGAAAAGGGACTGTTTGGTGCTCAATACGTAGAAGAGAACCATTTCTTGTTTCCCAGCCTGAGGGTATTAGAACCTCCCGCCGGTCAGGAAACCCTAGCTTTAGCTAGTCGCTGAACTACAAATGGTTATCTTACGCCTTAATGTTACTTCTGACAATCATTTAACTGGCAAAATTGCTCGCGTTATGCAAAAGTTTGATTTGACTTTGTAGCTGAGTTGCCAGTTGGGCTATTCCAGGTAATGGGAAAATTGACTTGTTTCAAACCAAGCTAGTTTGCATGGGTTGATTGATAGCTTCACAATCGATACAGAAGTCAGCATACAGCGAAAAGTGTTTCCTAACGGGAGCTAAATTGCACGTTTATTTGGTAGATTGTTCAGGACACTCTGTCAACTGCTATAGTTATTTCCCTACGATCTCGTATCGTAGGGAAACTGACATCTTATAGATTCTAATTTCAGATTCCTAGTGTGTGTTTCCGGAAAATTTAGACAGAAGTCAGCATATCATACCCAAAAGATGTGCAGAAATGGAAAATTTATCAAATAGCTTTTAACTGTAGTGCCTTCTGCAACTCTGTGAGTTCGTCTCGATGAGCAATTACAGTTATTTTACTTGAGGATTGTTGCTGATTCGGGTTTGATTCCAGTTTGAGCGACACTTTCTCAAGTCTTCCGGCTTTCTTCCAATAAAAAATACCACTCATCGGCGAGAGCAGTAGTAGTCCAAAAAATAGGCTACGAACACTCGGAAAAAGTATTGACAAAACCAGAGACAAACAAACTAAACCAGCAAGTGCTAGCAGCGTTAAAAACACAGCTAGAAACCAGCTTGGTTTAACAAACCCTTCAAAAGTCACTTGGTTTTGTTCACGATCTACTGCTGCCACTCGATAAGAACGGGAGCGAAAATACTCCTTCAGTTGAGGCATCAAAGTGGCTTCATCTTGCTCAGAGATCAGTTGTGCTGTCTGAGTACGCTCTTTAGTAGAAGCGCGAATAAAGAAAAACAGCCCAACCGACAACAACAAGGTAAGTAGAAACGTGGATGGCAGAATAGCAGTATCCATAACTAAAACAGGTACTATTTGATTGGAGGCGACTTATTCATTTCATTATTAATTATTCGTTACTTTGTTCGTTGATTGATGTACTCGAGCCAAAGCCGAGCTAAATCTTGCGATTGAGCTTGCCATTCTGGAGAAACTTGGTACATCCGCCTCGGGCGTCCCCGCCCTTCGAGTTTCTTCCAGTATCCATCTATTGCCCTTTGGTCTTCGAGAAATTTAATCGCACTATACAGTACGGTATCCGAAAGCCGATAGGTTGGATATTCATTCTCCAGTCGCTGGATCAACTCGGTTCCGTAAGATTCACCTTGCAGTAAAACATACAGAATGTAACAAACTGCTAGTTCCTGACAGAGGTAAGTTGGCGGAGGATTCTCAAAGAATTGATATATATCCTCAAGTTTCATGGTTAGGGAATGGCTAAAAAATGCCTTAGGGTGAGAACTAAAATGCTGGTAGCCAGTATATAGCGATACTTTTTTCTAAGTAAGGATATAGCGCTACTTAGGCATAATTTACAAACGTAGACAAGACAAGTCTGTCCTACATCAGTTGGAGTTGTAGGACTATTGTGTGAGTTTCAGGGAAACAGAAAATGCATCCCTGCCCAAGCTCAAGACGATGTGGTGAGGAGCGATTTAAGATATTGGCAAAGCCAACACCTTGGTGTCAAGTGATGCCGAGCTGGTTAGAACTGCTTAAGCATAAGATGCCATCGATGAAATTTTACAGGTAAAATGCAATTTTGTCTGTAAAAGTTAATAAACACTTTTTTTACAATGATTATCCCAGTGCAGACCGTAGAATATGGGGGCTAGGTGTGAGGGGCTAGGGGCTAGGGGCTAGGGGCTAAGAACTATGAACTAGGTGTGAGGGGCTAAATCTGAGATAATAATTACTCTTGCCACTACCAATGCCCAATGCCCAATGCCCCATGCCCCATGCCCCATGCCCATAGCCCATATATGTTAAAAGTGCCTAGTAAATTGGTAACAGCTTATGTCGCAAAATCCTGACATTACATCGTCTTCTAATATTCGAGCAATTGGTCAGAAGTTTCGCCTAATAGGTTGGATCAGTTTTTGGATACAGCTGGTATTAGGTGTAGTTTCTGGTGTGATTTTGCTGTTATTTGCCATCTCTAGCCAAAGACCTGGGAGTACAGGTAATAATGCGGGAGCAGGATTTGGCATTTTTTTGGCAATTTGTGGGCTAGTTACCTTGGGTGTAGGAATTTATTTAGCTTTTCGTTACAGCAGACTAGGTACTCAACTTTTATCTGGTAATCCCAACAACCGACCGCGTAAAAGCGAAACTATACAAGTATTGCGTCTAGGTGTGATGGTAAATTTAGTGGGAATTCTCTTGACTCTTTTAGGCGCACAGGCGATCGTCGGAACTTTAGCAGCCAGAGCAATTACCCAAACTCAATTTATCTTTTCGCCTCAAGGTAATCAACCATTCATTAGCGGTTTGGATATGTTTGTCGTCCAAGCAAATACCAATACTGTAATGGCTCACTTTGCAGGCTTGATTGCATCGCTATGGCTACTCAATCGGGTTAGTAAGCCTTAGTCAATAGTCAAGAGTCATTTGTCAATGGTCATTTGTCATTTGTCTCCCTTGTCTTCCTTCCCATGCCCCATGCCCAATGCCCCATGCCCATTTTCATGCTAGGTTTGACAACATACGAGATTTCATTAAATTTTGTATTGTAAATCCTGTGCTGTTATACCAAAATCAGGATATGCTGATGTGTTGGCAGGAAATACTAGGCAAAAGATAAAAGAAAAATCTGTGCTGGATATTAAGCAAATACGAGAAAATCCCCAATTAGTTCAAGAACGCTTGAATAGCCGTAGTGGTAAATACGATATTCAACCAATATTAGAGTTAAATCAAAAACAACGGGAATTGGAAGGCACTCGCAGTCAACTCCAAGCCCGGAGTAATGAAATTGGTAAGATTGTTGGGCAAAAGATTAAATCTGGAATTGATGCACAGTCGCCAGAAATTCAATCTTTGCGGGATGAGGGTAATTCGGTCAAGGCTCAATTGAGCGAACTAGAACCGCAAGAAAAAGCCATTAAAGCGGAAATTGAGCAATTGGTGCTTGCACTTCCTAATTTACCCAGCGAGTCTACACCCGTTGGTAAAAGTGAAGAAGAGAATATAGAAGTTCGGCGTTGGGGTGATGAATATATTCCTCAAAACCCAAATATTCTCCCCCATTGGGAAATTGGCGAAAAGCTGGGTATTTTGAATGTAGCGCGGGCTGTGAAAATTGCCCAAAGTCGTTTTGTCAACCTCATCGGTGCTGGCGCGGCGTTGGAAAGGGCGTTAATTCAATTTATGCTGGCGCGTCAAATTGAAGCGGGTTATTTAGAAGTCAGTCCGCCGATTTTGGTAAATAGCGAGTCTTTAACAGCAACCGGTCAATTACCCAAGTTTGCTGAGGATAGCTTTAAATGTGCTGATGATGATTTGTGGTTAATTCCGACAGCAGAAGTGCCGGTAACGAATCTGTATCGCGGAGAAATTCTGGATGCGGAAGATTTACCTATTTACCATTGTGCTTATACTCCCTGTTTTCGGCGCGAAGCTGGGAGTTATGGGCGCGATATGCGGGGATTAATTCGCCTGCATCAATTCAATAAAGTGGAATTGGTAAAATTTGTGCATCCGAGTAGTTCTTTTGATGAACTAGAAAAACTTGTAGGAAATGCAGAAGCTATTTTACAAGGGTTGCGATTACCTTACCGAGTCATCAATTTATGTACGGGGGATTTAGGATTTTCTGCTACCAAAACCTATGATTTAGAGGTTTGGTTACCTTCAGCAGGGAAATACCGAGAAATTTCCAGTTGTTCTAATTTTATTGATTTCCAGGCAAGACGGGCGGATATTCGCTTTAAAGAAGCAGGGAAAAAAGGTACACAGTTTGTTCATACCCTTAATGGTTCTGGTTTGGCTGTAGGTAGAACTATGGCAGCAATTTTAGAGAATTATCAACAGCCAGATGGGACGGTATTAATACCAGAAGTCCTACAACCTTATTTAGGGAGGGAAGTATTGTAGTCATTGGTCATTGGTCATTTGTCAAGAATTTCTGGACTGTTGACTGTTGACTGTTGACTACTGACTACTGACTACTAACTATTGACCTTTAGAGAGAAAATCTTTAATTCCAGGGTATAAAGACCAATGCTAACGATTGACACATTTTAGAATGGAAATGTGTATATAGCTTAATATCTTGTTTGATCTATGTCAGTTTTAGCAGCGATCGCAGTTTTGGCTGTTTTGATCTTGGTACACGAACTAGGACATTTCATTGCAGCACGTTCTCAGGGCATTCATGTTAACCGGTTTTCTTTAGGTTTTGGCCCGGTTCTTTGGAAATACCAAGGTACAGAAACCGAATATGCTATCCGCGCTTTTCCTTTGGGCGGCTTTGTCGGCTTTCCTGATGACGATCCTGATAGCGATATTCCCCCCAATGACCCGAATCTGCTGCGTAATCGTCCTATATTAGATAGAGCGATCGTCATCAGTGCAGGTGTCATCGCTAATTTAATATTTGCCTATTTGCTGTTGGTAGGACAAGTTAGTTTTGTTGGTGTAGGACATGCTAGTCAACCTGGCATTTTTATTCAACATTTAGCACCAAGCGCTAGCCCTGTAGCAGCAAATGCGGGAATTAAACCAGGAGATGTCATAATAGCCGCTAATGAAAGAAAATTTGGCACTTCTTTGCAAGAAATCGACGCTTTTAGAGATTTAATTAAAACTAGTCCAGGTAAGCCAGTTGAACTGGAAATTGCTCGTGGTGACCAAAAGCTATCGCTCACTGTGGTGCCAGAAGCAAAATCTAAAGGCGGTACAATTGGCATTGAGCTTTCTCCCAACGGTAAAGTTGAGCGTCGTCGTATTTCTAACCCGATTGAAGCTTTGTCAGTTGGTGCGACTGAATTTCAGCGCATTGTGCTGATGACTTTTAAAGGTTTTGGACAGCTAATTACTAACTTTGGTGAAACTGCAAGCCAAGTAGCTGGCCCAGTAAAAATTGTGGAAATTGGTGCTAATATTGCCCAAAATGATACCGGCAGTTTGTTCTTCTTTGCAGCATTAATCAGTATTAACTTAGCAATAATCAACATTTTGCCCCTACCTGCTTTAGATGGCGGACAACTGGCTTTTCTGTTGATTGAAGGTTTAAGCGGTAAGCCCTTACCTATGCGCATTCAAGAAGGTGTTATGCAAACAGGTTTGGTGCTACTGTTAGGTCTAGGTATTTTCCTGATTGTTAAAGAAACTACTCAATTAACCATACAGTTGGAGTGGGTACAAAAATTGTTCCAGTGATTGCTACTCGCAAACCCCCATCTAAGAAGCAACGAGCGCTAGAAATTTTAACTCGCTTGCAGCGTCTTTATCCAGATGCAACTTGCTCTTTAAATTATGAAACACCTGTGCAGCTATTGGTAGCAACAATATTGTCTGCACAGTGTACCGATGAACGAGTAAATAAAGTTACACCAGCTTTATTTGCTCGCTTTCCTGATGCTGAAAGCTTGGCTAATGCTGATTTGACAGAGTTGGAAGAATTGGTACGTTCGACAGGATTTTATCGAAATAAGGCGAAAAATATTCAAGGTGCTTGTCGAAAGATTGTTGCTGAGTTTAACTCTGTAGTTCCCAATACAATGGAGCAACTATTAACGCTTCCTGGGGTAGCGCGGAAAACGGCTAATGTGGTTTTAGCTCATGCTTATGGAATTAATGCTGGTGTGACTGTTGATACTCACGTTAAACGCCTTAGCAATCATTTGGGTTTGACAAAACATACAGATCCCGTTCAGATTGAGCGAGATTTGATGAAGTTATTACCACAAGCAGATTGGGAAAATTGGTCAATTCGCTTGATTTATCACGGAAGGGCTGTGTGTAAAGCGCGTTCTCCCTTATGTGTTGCTTGTGAATTAGCAGATTTGTGCCCAAGTGCGAATAAGCCAACGTCAGTAGGATAAGCTATAATAGCAGCCCTAGAATTGCTAGGAATTAAGGTTAAAAACCTGTCCTAACTGTAGAATGGAAAATGCTGTCTTTAAATAAATTAGAGAGTGTATGGCCAAAAAGAGCATGATTGAGCGCGAGAAAAAGCGCGCTAAGTTGGTAGAAAAGTATGCTGAGAAGCGGGAAGCATTACAGTTAGACTTCCAAAATGCTGAATCTCCCCTAGAAAAGTTAGAAATTCACCGCAAAATTCAACAATTACCCCGTAACAGCGCACCTAACCGTCGCCGCAATCGTTGCTGGGTAACAGGTCGTCCTAGAGGTGTATATCGTGACTTTGGGCTATCTCGGAACGTCCTGCGGGAATGGGCGCACGAAGGTTTATTACCCGGAGTGGTTAAGTCTAGCTGGTAGTCAATAGTCATTGGTCAATAGTCAATGGTTTTGAACTTTTGACTATGGACTTTTGACTATGGACTTTGTTTATTGACCGCAACACCGATCGATTCCCAAACTTTCTAAGAGTAGATCGCTGACGGCGTTGGCGATCGCAAACTCTCCATAAAAGCTTTTAGAAAAATCAAAGGCCTGCATTTCTGTAACAATGGCAATTACTAGGGAACCAAGGTCGTTTTCTCCTTCCATGCGTTGACGGACAAAAATCTGGGCGGCGCGTTGAGAAATTTTTTGATTAACTGTTTCTGGCAGAAATTCTGTATCCAGCCACCGCAGCAGGCGTTGTTGTAACCATTCGCCTTCAAGCTGGGGATTTTCGGATGGTGGTAGAGTGATTGGTGGAATTGGTTCTGTCATTTTTTTTAAACGCAGAGGGATACAAAGAGAAATGTATGGGAACGCGGGGGATGGCTGTTACCATCGAATTGCGTTCTGAATATGTTTTTTATTGCAATCTGCACTATGGAATATGATATCGCTGCGATTATTCAAGGTTATGCTCAAGGCTATTTTCTCATGGCTGATGACGATGGGGGCTTGGGCTGGTATGGTAGCCGCGATCGCACATTGATTCCTTTAGATGACAGATTTCGCTATCCTAAATCGCTACGGCGGGTTTTGAACCAAGAACGGTTTACAGTTGCTATTAACCGTGATTTTCCGGCGGTGGTAGCTGGTTGTGCTAACCGCGAGACTACTTGGATTTCAGGAGAGTTAAAGGAAATATATCAGCTACTTTACCAGCATGGTTACGCCTTTAGTTTTGAAACTTGGCAAGGTGATGAACTAGCTGGGGGAATTTTAGGAATTGCGATCGCTGGTGCTTTTATTGGCGAATCGATGTTTTACCGCATTCCTGAAGGCTCAAAGGTAGCAATGGTAAAGTTGGTGGAGAGATTGCGTCAAAAGCAATTTGTCCTGTTTGACGCGCAAATGATGAATCCCCATTTAGAAAGATTTGGTGCTTATAGAGTTGGCGATAAAGAATATCAAGCCTTACTTCAGAAAGCTTTACAAAGTCCGTGTAATTTTAAGTAAAAATATTCGCAACTCGTAATTCAAGAACGATAAGGGTATATAGCAATCCTAAACGATTCACAAATACCTATCTTCCTTGTCTTCCTTGTCCCCCTTGTCTTCCTTGTCTTCCTTGTCCCTTTTGTTGAGATATTACTGGTTAAAACCGGATTTGATTGCGTCCGTTTTTCTTGGCTTCTCGAACTTTGTCGCTAGCACGCTGTAATAAAGCTACCGGAACATCTTTTTCTATCAGTTCGACAACGCCAAAACTAGCTGTAATGTAAAATTGTTGACCGTTGTAAGCGGTGACAATTTCCTGACTCAAAGCTTGGCGAATTCGTTCAGCTATCTGGCAGGCGGTATTTAGGTCTGTGTCAGCCATAACGATACAGAATTCCTCGCCACCGTAACGTGTAACCCAATCTACTGCCCTGACATTATTTTTCAGTATTTGTGCGGCTGTTTTGAGGGCGCGATCGCCTGTGGGAAAGCCGTAGGTGCGATTTACTTCACCAAAATGATCTAAATCGAGCAGGATAACTACTAGCGATCGCTTATGCTTATGTGATTTTTCAATTTCACGGGGTAGTAATCTGTCGAGATAGCGACGATTGAAAACCTCAGTTAAACCATCATGTTCGGCTTCGGCTCGGTACTTTTGCGCCAAGCGACTGGCTTTTAATACCATCTCATTAATCATTCGTTCCGCAGTCACTCGGATGCGATGCTCAAAATCAGCAATTAGCTTGTCTTGTCCGGCTGCATCTGCGATCGCATCAAAGTCTTCAATGGTGATAACCTGATTACGTCCCCTTTGTTTGGCAGCATAAATACATTGATTGATTTCCTGCCATATTTGCTCCATAGAAGAGTGTCCCTTCATGGGTACGACTCCTAAAGAAGCTGTTAGTTGGAGGAAAGACTTGTTCTCCAAAGGGAATTTATAATTTTGCACCTGAGTTTTAAGAAACTCTGCAAAGGCTTTCCCTTGCTCAATATTACCACGCATACAAATAGCGAATTTATCACCACCTGTGCGGGCGACTATCCCGGCTCCTAGTGCGTATTGTTGGAGAATTTTGCCAAGTTCTTGCAATATGCGATCGCCTACACTATGACCATGACTATCATTGATAAATTTAAAGCGGTCAATATCTATATAGATTAAACATACAGAGTCTTCATCTTCTTTGGAAGTGAGAAGCGCGATCGCATAATCTTTAAACTTCTGAAAATTCGCAACACCTGTGAGTTTATCAAGGTATAAAGAATGTCTTTGCTGACTATGCCAAAAACTACGCTGTAAACGCAAACCTATTTGCCGAACGACTGCTTGACGGTGACAGGTTTCATCTCCTGGTTGTAACCAATCAAGCACAGCAGATTCTTGCTCAACTGTGTCTACCAAAATTACTGTTGGTAAACCTATGGTGCTGTAAAGATATTTGACTTGCTCTAAGTTGTGAAAACTTTTGATGTCAAGTACAAGAATGTCAAAACCTTTTGCCGATAAGGCTAGAGCATCAACTCTAATAAACTCAAACTGCAAAGGCCAATCTCGTGGTTTCGGCAAATCCATCAGACTGCACCAGGCAACTCTAATCACTTGCACCTGTTCATCCATTAATTCTACCTTTGTCAGCCAACATCTTGAGAATAGGTTTACCAAACAAGCAATTATGCTTATATCGGTAACTTAAAGTTTAACAACCAAATTCAGCATTGACTATGGCTGTTATTACCGCACTATCTGCGGATGGAAACGGGAAAAATATCTGTCTGTAAGCGTTCGGCTAAGTTTTAAAGCTGGTTATGGGAATTTACTTGTATAAGATTTATTAATCAAATTCGTAGGATTCCTCACAAGTTCCTCAAATTCTTTGCTTATAACATGGTTGATGGAGATGAGCAGCAGTGAAAAAACGCCCTTATCTCCTAGTTAAGTCAAATTTGACCGAGAGAACTTAAGGGTTGTTAATTTTATGAGTAACTACTTGTTTCACGATCCAATTAGTCTGGCAGAGCAGGCAGAAGAATTAGGTAAAAAAGCTGTAAAATTGGGGCTTATTTCTTCTTTTAGCGTTCATTATTACTCGGATAGTCCAGAATTCTTTTTACCTGATGAAAAGACTGCTCTTTCTCTTACGGCACCAGAAGCATACATGACATTTAAAAAATTAGTTGAAGCTTCTTCCTGTTGAGGATACACTTATCTTTCTCCTATTCAATTTATTAAACTCCCATAATTTAGCGATCGCGTAACTCTGTTTGAGAAGATCGCTTTTTTATTGCGCTTTTTGTGTCAACAGTATTTTGTTCTTAGACTTTTTCTTCTGTAACTAAGGTAAGACTCACCCATTCACCTTTGTCACTGTAGCTGCGAATCATTCGTTGGCGAAGGTTGGGTTTGATTAACCAACCAACTTCTAAAATAAAACTTTGACGTAAATTTACTTTTAATGGAGAAGTAGCGGAAGCACCATTAGGTAAAAGTAATACCTGCATTTGCTTTTGTGGATCTTGATCGAAATGAATTATCGATCCTTTAATAGTAGCGCTAGAGGTAATTGTATGTTGACCAAAAGACAAACTTTGGACAAATCGCCCAGCTGCATCTAATTCTAATTTTAAAGTTGTAGGAGTAGTTGTAGGCGATCGCAAATCTGTATAGCTGGTTATTGCTTCACCCCGCCATTCTCCTAATAAATCATTTACCTGTACAGTTGGGCTGGGTGTGGTTTCAGTACCAGCTAAATGTTCTGGTATCAAGGTAAGTTGACTAAGTTGACCGTTTTTATCAAATAACTGAACTAGTCGCAAACGGCGATTTTCATAAATTAAACCTAATTCTGCACCAAATTCGCTAAATGGTGCAAGTTGGATGGAACCTTGAGAAAATGCACCATTTTCACAAAACAGAGTACTCTTGCCCAAGGAACTATATTCTAGAACTAAATCATCTTGTCCTTGACGGCGGACAATCTGGCGGATTGTTTGATTATTGTTCAATCCTTCCAAGGAAACAACGCTTTTGACATCTGCTAGCAGTTCACCTTGAGGAGAGAAGCGAATAAATGAACCTTCCCACGCACCGAGATTTAGCAGTAATCTTTCCCATTGAGATGTCATAGGTATTTGTCCTTTGTCAGAGACGCGATTCATCGCGTCTGTACAATTTTTAGAGACGTGATCGCCTTTGTCTGTACAATTGTCAGTGGTTTGATGAAAATTGACTGTGGACTATTGACCATTGACTCTTGACTCTTGACTATTGACTAACTTTTAGCAAAACGCCGAACAGCAAATAAACTGCCCATTAATCCTACAGTTGCACCAAAGCTTAAGAGAATCAAGGGTAATAGTAAAATTTGTATGGGTGTGAGTTGTAAACCCTTGCTAATAAATTGAATAAACTCCGGTTGGTTGGCTAGGAGGTTGTTAATAAACTGTTGAGTGACGCTAATAAAAGCCCAAGCGATCGCGCCCCCAACTAAGCCAAATGTTATACCTTGAAAAATAAATGGTAAGTAAATCCAAGCGGTAGTTGCGCCAACTAATTGCATAATTTCAATTTCTTGGCGACGCGCCATGACAATCAGGCGGATTGTAATACTGGTAACAGCGATCGCAGTTAAAGTAAGAATAATCGTAATGGTCAAGCTAATCCAGTTCAAACCTTTGTGTAACTGAGCTACCCGTTGCACTACTTCATCAACATATTGGACTGTGCTTACTCCCGGCAACTTAGCTAGCTGCGTTGCTAAATTGGGCACAGCTTGAGAATTACGTGCTTTTACCTTAATTTCATCAACTAGGGGATTTCCGCCTAATTGTTCATTAGCGCCTTCAATATCAGAAATTCTCAGTTCGCTAACTAACTTACTCCAAGCTTGCTCTTTGGTAATAGTTTTCGTGTCTACCACCTCTGGCATATCTGTGATTAGTGGTTCAAGCGTGACAGATGATACACCAGAATCAAGATAAACTGACACTTCCAATTGGCTACCAAACTGATAAAGTAGTTGTTCTAATTGCCAGGAAGTTTGTAAACTCATGCCAAATAAAAATAGTAAGACCGTGACAGTACTCACAGCAGCCCAATTCATCCAACCGCCGCGCAGCAAGCCGAGGAAAGTCTCTTTGAGCAGATAGTCAAATTTAGTTAGAAATTTCCACACAAAATTTTTGGTCAATAATTATTTGTCAATAGTCAATGGTCAATGGTCAATAGTCAATGGTCAATAATCAGTAGTCAGTAATCTCCGTTGTCCTCCTTGTCGCCCTTGTCCCCCATCCCTTAATCCCTAACCGATTGATAGAATTAAACTAGTAGGAATTTTCACAATCTAGCCCATAAGGAATCATGCCCTCTGAAATTGCTGTCGAGAAAAAAAAGTTAAAAAATCCTCCTTTGCAACTGCACTATTTAGGCGATCGCGTTCTTCGTCAACCAGCAAAGCGCATCACTAAAATAGATGATGAACTGCGTCAGTTGGTACGCGAAATGCTGCAAACCATGTACAGCAAAGATGGGATTGGTTTGGCTGCACCCCAAGTGGGAGTTCATAAACAATTAATTGTCATCGACTTGGAACCAGATAACCCAGCTAACCCACCCCTGGTATTGATTAACCCCACAATTAAACAGGTAAGCAAAGAAATCTGCGTTGCTCAAGAAGGTTGTTTGAGCATTCCCAATGTTTATCTGGATGTTAAGCGTCCAGAAACAGTGGAAGTTTCCTATAAAGATGAATATGGGCGTCCCCAAACATTAAAAGCTAAAGACTTACTCGCACGCTGTATTCAGCACGAGATGGATCACCTCAATGGCGTGGTTTTTGTAGATCGCGTAGATAATTCCTTGACTTTGGCACAGGAACTATCTAAAAATGGCTTCTCGTATCAAGCGGTGAAACCTGTAGCATAGGGTGTGTAGTAGTGTATTTAACTCCGAAAAGCGGTTTATTTTTGGCTGGATCTTGTGTAAGTGCGATCGCGGCTGTGGGTTCGATTTTTGAACTCGGTTACGGACAACCAGATTTTGGTGTCACAACCACAACAATTATCCTCATATTAAGCATTCCTCTGACAGGATTATTTTTCTTTGCTGCAGTGAGGGACGCAAAGGATAACATTAAATAAGCATCAGGTACATAAAAAGGTAAAGGGATGGAAGCGTCATCACGAAATTCATCCTTTTGCCTTTTATTTTTCTGTGCTGAGATGTCAGGGAAGAGGAAAAGGGGCAGGGGGGACAAGGAGGACAAGGAGGACAAGGAAGACACACTTCGGCTGCGCTCAGTGACCGGGAAGGGGGACTATTGACTATTGACTATTGACTATTGACTAAATTTTAAACTGCTATTTCTGGCTTATTTGCTATACTTCTCAGGAAAATATTCAATCTTTGGGATGTTTATTTTAAAATATATTCGTACATTTGTACCATATTGGGTTTAGGTGGTCAATTAAAAAAAGATATGGCTAGAGCAATCGAGAGAATTGATCGGGATATTGCATCGCTGAAAGAAGCGATAAAAGCGATCGCAGCAGAACTACAAAAATCTTACGCTATTTATTTCACCCTTTTAGGTCAAGCCTTGCGCCAGCAGTTGATTCTGGCAACTTACCACCTGTGTACTCAAGGATATCCCGAAAAATTCCTGAGTTTGTCATTAAATCAACGGCATCATTTGCAACAGTCCATCCGCAAGATGGGTAAACAAGCAGCCGAAAATTTACTGAGTATTACTAGTAGCCAAGAAGCGCAGCATCCAGTCAGCGAGAATGAAGAAGCAGAAGTAGAAGATACTGAGGAACTAGAAGATACTGAGGAATTAGAAGATATAGAGGACGAAGAAGATACAGAGGATGAAGAGCCTCCAATCCATTCAAAATCCCAACTTTCTGTTTTAAAACTGACTGATTCTTCTAATCCAATGGAACTAGTAGCATGGCAACAAAGTATAGAGAAGTTAACACACCACATAATTAAAAAACTCTCTTATGATGCGAATGCTGTGTTACAACAAGTCAATCTTTTACCCAGAAAGATACCAGAACCAATTTTAGAAGTAGCGGCGGCGGCATCAGAAGCATCAGCCGAAGTTATGCCGGGGCCACCTAATTTATTAAACGTAGTAATTGAAATTGAAAATGAGCAGGATGCAGAAGAACCAAACCTGACAAAAGTTATGGCGATAAACCTCCGTTTAGGAGAAATTGAATTTGCCGATCCGAAACTTTCCTCAGCACGCAAACAGATACGCAACACCCTGCTGCAGTTAAACAAACTAGGACAAGACTATCAAAGAAAGCATCGCGAACGCACCATCGCCGAAGCCGAAGCAGCTTGGCGGGCGATTTGGGATGATGATTAGTCAATAGTCCAGAGTCAATAGTCCACAGTCCATTGACAACTAACAACTGACAACTAACAACTGACAACTGACAACTGACTAATGACTACTGACAAACCAGATTGGATTAGATTGCAAAAAGCCTTGGCTGTAGAAGCGGAAAGCGGTTTTACAGATTTGATGGGTAGGCAATATCGCTTTAGTGAATTTCTCAGTTTGACTCTGGGTAAATTCCCCATTGGTTTACCCGCAATTGAACGCCGTCGCTGGCAAGAATTGGCGGTGCAATTTGCGAAATATCCCGATTTGGGTTTGGAAGAAAGGCAGCATTTAGTCGCGGAAACTCGCAGGTATTTGTATCAATTACAGCAGGATGATGACAAGCCGCCAGAAAAAACTGGGGTAGCGGAGTCACAACCAAGAAATTATCAATCGAAAAATCAAATTGCCACAACGCCGATTGTGGCTGAAGTGAGTCGGAGACTTGCGCCCAAAATTGACCAAAAACTCAGCGATTTACCAGAAATTGGTATTAGAAAAGCTGACAATTTGGCGCGTCTGGGTTTATATACTGTGCGTGACTTACTTTACTATTATCCCCGCGACCATATTGACTATGCGCGTCAGGTAAATATCCGCGAGTTACAGGCGGGTGAGACGGTGACGATAGTTGCTACCGTCAAGCGCTGTAACTGTTTTACTAGTCCGAAAAATCAGAAATTATCGATTTTAGAACTGGTACTGAAGGATAACACCGGACAAATCAAAGTTAGTCGTTTTTCGGCGGGTACGCGCTTTACAAGTCGCGGTTGGCAAGAAAGTTTAAAACGCCGCTATCCTGTGGGTGCTGTGCTTGCAGCTTGTGGATTGGTGAAGGAAAGTAGATATGGCTTGACGCTGGATAACCCAGAATTAGAAGTATTAGCAAATCCCGGCGATGCGATTGATTCTTTGACTATCGGTCGAATCGTGCCGATTTACGCCTTAACTGAAGGTATTGCGGCGAATATGGTGCGACAGGCGGTAATATCAGCTTTACCTGCGGCGGCGAATCTCAAAGATCCTTTACCTAGTGGGTTGAGGGAAAAGTATGGGTTGATGGAATTGAAAGATGCGATCGCTAATATTCACTTTCCCCCAGATAGCGATCGCTTGCAAGTCGCCCGTCGTCGTCTAGTTTTTGATGAATTTTTCTATTTGCAATTAAGTCTACTGCAACGGCAGTATCAAGCAAGGCAAGTTCAAACCAGTGCTATTCTCGCTCCCAAAGGGCAATTATTAGAAAAATTCTACGAAATACTGCCATTTAAACTCACTGGCGCACAGCAGCGAGTCATTAACGATATTCTCAAAGACTTACAAGAAACTACACCCATGAATCGCTTAGTGCAAGGTGATGTGGGTTCTGGGAAAACTGTGGTAGCTGTGGTAGCTATTTTAGCGGCGATTCAATCAGGCTACCAAGCTGCCTTGATGGCTCCCACGGAAGTTTTAGCAGAACAGCATTACCGCAAGTTAGTCAGTTGGTTTAACTTGCTGCATTTACCAGTAGAATTACTGACAGGTTCAACAAAAACTGTTAAACGGAGACAAATTCATTCCCAACTTGAAACGGGAGAATTACCTTTATTAGTTGGCACTCACGCCTTAATTCAAGACCCCGTAAACTTTCGCCAATTGGGATTAGCAGTGATTGACGAACAACATCGCTTTGGGGTGCAACAACGGGCACGTTTGCAGCAAAAAGGCGAGCAACCCCATGTATTAACTATGACAGCCACCCCCATTCCCCGGACATTGGCATTAACCATACATGGGGATATGAACGTGAGTCAAATTGATGAGTTACCGCCAGGTAGACAAAAAATACAAACTACAATGCTCACAGGTCAACAGCTTAGCCATGCTTACGACTTGATGCGGCGAGAAATTGTCCAAGGAAGACAGGTATATGTAATTTTACCGTTGGTGGAAGAATCAGAAAAGCTAGATTTACGTTCAGCCGTTGAGGAACATCAAAAGCTACAGGAAAGCGTGTTTCCAGAGTTTCAAGTCGGTTTGCTACATGGGCGCATGAGTTCCGCCGAGAAAGACGAAGCAATTACCAAATTCCGCGATAACAAAACCCAAATTTTAGTATCTACTACCGTTGTAGAAGTCGGGGTGGACGTACCCAATGCTACAGTAATGCTCATAGAAAACGCGGAAAGATTTGGTTTATCACAATTGCACCAACTTCGCGGACGGGTGGGAAGAGGTGCGGCGCAGTCCTATTGTTTATTAATGAGTAGTTCTCGCAGTCCCGACGCGCAACAAAGATTGAAAGTGATGGAACAATCCCAAGATGGCTTTTTCATCTCAGAAATGGATATGCGTTTTCGCGGCCCTGGGGAAGTATTGGGAACTCGGCAATCTGGTGTGCCGGATTTTACTCTAGCAAGTTTGGTGGAAGATGAGGAAGTTTTGCTGTTAGCGCGACAAGCAGCAGAGAAAGTTATTGAGATGGATGCTACTTTAGAACGTTGGATTTTGATGAAGGAAGAATTGAAGTATCGCTATGAGAGATTGATGGGTGGAGCGATTATGACTTAATATGTCTGAGTTAATTCGTAGTGACTTAGACTGAAAATAATGTAATGGTAATTCCGTTTACGGACAGAGAACTAGAAAGAGCTTGGCGAGACAATAAATCCGCTTCTGAGAAGATACCACGAAGTAATGCACATCGGTTACTCTTATTCTATGCTGTTGAATGTGGTTTGAAAGCTGTTTTGATGCGGAGACAGAGTAAAAAACGCTCGGACTTATGTACAGATATTTCTGAATGTCAACATGATGTCAACAAGATCCTCGATTGTTTGTCTGCTGGCGTAAATTTAAAATTACCACCGCAATTAAGTATGAAGCCAATCAAAGGTAAGAATGGCGATGACGAAAGAAAATTTACCCCTGGTGATATCAACCAAATGTGGCGCTATGGTGGATGCTGCATAACAGCAGGGATAACAGACCAAGATTTAGAGAAGAAATTGTTAGAAATAGTAAGTTGGATAGATGGAGAACTTAAAAGACCATGAAATCTTTGAGATTATTAACATGGCTTGATGTCAGAAGAGTTATTTCTCGAAAAACTAATTACGGGAGTAAATTACCTGATGGAGTAGTAAGAGTTCGCTGTTTTTCTGATGCTTTGGAAATTGGTATTACTAATGAAGAAAATCAGCTTAATGCAGAGAATGCCTTAAAAGAATGGTTTGGTGATTGGTATAAAGAAGATGACTCAATTATTGAGCTTGACCTTGGCAATGCTACATTACCAGTAGAATTTATTCCAGGAGAAGCAGCTACAATTGATATTTCTATACGCCCATTTTGGGAAGAAATTGCATATATAGACAATGATATTGCACAAGAAACAGTTATACAAAAAGCGATTGAGCTTCCCAATCCCTATGTTGATAAACCTAATTTAATAGCTTTTTATTCTTTTAAAGGTGGTGTTGGTAGAACTCTAAATTTGTCTGCACATTATTTTGCATTGCTAGATAGAGCTAAAGAATTAGACCAATCTATTAGTATATTAATTATAGATGCTGATTTAGAAGCGCCTGGTCTTACTTATTGGAATCGAGAAGAAAAGCAACAGCCAGCAGTTTCTTTTATTGATTTTCTTGAAGTTTATCACTATTCCCCTATAGAGAGAGAACAAACACTTTCATTATTTGCTATGGAAGTTAAAAAATCTCTAAGAAATGAAGGTAAGTCAACTGTTTATTTTTTACCTGCCTGTCTTAATGATGAACAGTTACTAGATACACCTATTTTACCTGAAGATTTAGTCAGAAGCCCTAACGGAACTTGGGAGTGCGGTAATGCTATTCATCGGTTAGGTGAAGTTATTGGTGCAGATTATGTATTTATTGATTTAAGAGCTGGCTTGAGTGAAATATCCAGTCCAATAATTTTTGACCCCAGAATTCAACGGTTTTTAGTTACTACAATTAACGACCAATCAGTACGAGGTATTAGTCTTGTACTTGAACAAATTGGTAGAGTCGCACCACCAGAGGAAAGAGTAGATAATGAGAAATATTACGATCCGTGTTTGATCGTTAATATGCTAACACCAGAATTGAAATCACTCCCAGCAGTAGAAAATGCATTGGTGCGATTGCAATCTGCGTATATACAGTCTGAAAAAGATAATATATATTCTACAAGATTGGAGAGTAAAGAAACTTATTTTGCTCAAGAATTACTTTATATTAATAACTGGGAAGAAGCTCGCTCAAAATTAAACGCAACTTCAATGATGGCAATTGCCCAAGAGTGGGCAGAAAGAAAATTGCTAACTAATATCATTGATACATCAAAGTCAAAATCTCTAATAGAAACAGATATACTTGCACATGTGCATCGGCTTAGGGATGTATGTCAGCGCTATGAATATGCTGAGGAAGGTCAAGGAGAAGACTTATTAGTAACAGAAACTTTGAAAAATTTAGCGACTAATTTTAGGAATGAATTGCCTCGTGCAGTATCAATTGGAGCTAAAGGAGCAGGCAAGACTTTTAATTATATTCAATTGTCACGCTTTAAATATTGGGAAATATTTTTGAATCATATTGATAAGAAACAGAGCCAAGAGGAAGCAAAAATACATATCTTCCCACTCCTTCAGTCAGGAAAACTTGGTGACAAGGCTAGGCTGGTACTCAATGAAGCAAGAAGTGAGGTTACAGCAGCTTTATCTCATAGTGTGCCTGAATTTTTACATTCAGAATATGTGGATAGAATAAAAAGAGCATTGGCAGAGAAAAACTGGAGTGAACCACAATGGGCGGAATTTTGGATTAGTGAAATTGCCAGAACTATAGGTATTAATCCAGACACAGATACTGCTAAAAGTCTTATTAGCATAAATCGTGAGTTAAAAGAAAAAGGATTACGTATCATTTTTTTGTTCGATGGTTTAGAAGATATTTTTTCAAATATTGCTTCTAGTGATAAAGAGAAGATAGCTTTAAAAGCTCTGATTGAAGACTTGCCAAATAAACTTTCAGAAGTTAGGCAATCTAATCTTGGTGTGATAATTTTCTTACGTCGTGATTTTCTGCGATATACAATTACTCAAAACTTAAGACAATTTGAGAACCTTTACCGTTCTTATGATTTATCTTGGGATCAAGATTCTTTTATAAGATTAGTTTTTTGGATTTGTAGTGAAGCTAAAGTAATAGGTGCAGAAAAAACAAACATTGACAATTTAAGCCGAGAGGATCTTACAGAACAACTACAAAAGCTATGGGGTAAAAGGCTGGGGTCGGATAACTCTAGAGAAGCTTACACAGATTCTTGGGTGTTTGCAGCTTTGACAGATTTTAATGGTAGGCTTCAGGCAAGAGATATTGTGCGTTTTTTGTACCATGCGGCAGCGATAACGGTAGATAATGCTAAAGAATTGCAATTTGAAAAGTGGTCTGCAAGTCGGTTATTACCTCCTCAAGCCATTCGTCGTGCTTTGAAGCCATGTAGTGAAGGCAAAGTCAAAGAAGTTAAAGAAGAATATCCTGCTTTCAAAATATGGGTTGAGGACACACTTGCTAAAAATCCCACTGAAAGACGAATTCCCTTTGCGATAGAAGAGTTCGATATGGATCAACCGACGGTGAGAATGTTAGAGGAATTGGGTGTCATTTACGAGGATAAAGAAAAAGAGGAAAATGCAAGATTTTATATGCCAGAAATCTTTCGTGAAGGTCTAGAATTTTCCCTGGCTCAAAGAGCTAGACCGCGTGTACTAGTCTTGAAGCGTAAGGCATTAGGAAGAGGAAATCTATAAAAAGCTATTTTAGCTTCAGAATTTCTTTTTTACCTAGTAACTGCTAATTTAACTCAATTGACGGCGGAATTGGTTGATACTGATAGATAAGAGTAAGGTAGCAAAGATCAAAAGTGCGATCGCATTCCACCACAGTACCTCTAAACCCACACCTTTGAGCAGAATTCCCCGGACAATCTCGATATAATGGCGTAACGGATCTAGTAGAGACAAGTACTTAAAGAATTCCGGCATACTTTCTATAGGTGAGATAGCACCAGAAAGTTGAATCAACGGTAAATTGATAAAAAACGATGTCAGCACAACTTGCTGTTGAGTACGGCAAATTGTCGCCAGCATAATTCCAATACCGATACCAACAAATAAATACAGTCCTGATAAACTTAAAAACAATAGCGCATTTCCGCGAAAAGGGACGCTAAATACTAATCTGCCGATACTTAAAGCTAAAATTACATCGCCCATTAACAATATAAATAAAGGCACAATTTTCGCTAGTAAAATTTCCCAAGCTTCGGCGGGAGTCATTAATAATTGTTCGAGAGTTCCGGTATCCTTTTCGCGCACAACTGTGACAGAAGAAACCAAAGAACTAATCAGCGTTAAAACTAAACCTAAAACGCCAGGGATAAAAAACCAACTGCTGCGCAATCCTGGATTATATAGGAAAGTCGTCTGCGGATTAATTAAGGGAGGGGCTTGATTAGAGGAGAGACGGCGGCTAAATTGATTAATCATTTGATTGAGATAACCTTGAGCAATTCCCGCCGTATTTGCATCGACTGCATCAATTAAAATCTGTACCTCACCCGATTTATCTTCAGCTAAATTGCGTTTAAAATCTGGGGGGATGATTAAACCGGCTGTAATTTTACCTTGGCGTACCTCTTCACCTAAATCTTGGGGACTAAATAGATATTTTTCTAAGGTAAATACCTGATTAACTGTTAAGACAGAAACTAATTCTCGGCTTTCATAGGTATTGGCATAATCGACCACGCCTAACTTGAGATAATGGACATCGGGATTAAGTGCAAAGCCATAAAGCAGCATTTGCACCGTGGGAGGAATGATTAATAAAACTAAAGTCTCTCGACTCCGTAAGATTTGGCGAAATTCCTTAATCGCCAAACTCCAGAATCGACTATTTAAGAGATTTTGAATAAATTTCATAGCTAATGCTGATACAAATAATTCTCTGGCTTACCCGATATAACGCCCGCAGGCTGGAAGCCTGGGGCTATCGATGCAAAGCCCACCTGCGTGGGCTAAAGAATTCAGCCCACGAAGGTGGGCTTTGTTGAATTAGCCGCACCCTTCTAGGGTGACGGCGGTTTGTTGGGTAAGCGAAGGATTTTACCCCCGATTTACCAGTGGTATCCTTAACAAATAACAACTTCAATTTGTCACCCCAAACCGAATAACTTAGCAATTAACGGCAATAACTTATTCCCCGCTTCCACCAGAGAAGCGACAGCAGGTAAACCTGTAAATATTCCCTTCAACATGGTGATTGCAGTCTTTGCAGTCTTCTTACTTCCATTCTCTTGGGGAGTTTTCGCCGCTTCTGCTAAAGTTTGCACCTGTTCCAACGCCTCAGCTTTATCCTCATCTGATAACTCTGTTGATTGGGAAATTGATTCTTGTAATTGCGTCAACAATTCTTTGATTCCCGGTTTATCTGCTTCCGGGGAATCGGGTAACTGATTGAGGGCAATATTCACATTACCGCTAATGGTTCCCAGGTTGGCGACAGAACCACCGCCAGCAATACCGCTAACATTTGTACTTCCTTGAATATTGATACCGCTAATATCAGACACTTTGTTATCTCCTTGCATATAAAATTTCGGCTGCTGAAGCGCAGTTGTGAGCATATTTTCTAAGCTCAGAATGCGACTATCTTTTTCTATAAGTAATAATTGCTGGCTTTGGGATAAAGCCTTGAGTTGATTATAATCATCAAAATATTCCTCACTCAGTTGGGATTTATCACTCCCTGGTGCGGTTTTAGCTCTGAGTGACAAGTTATCATCGCCGCGTTTCTCCATTGCGACAATTTCTAACTCAGCTTCTGGGTGATTTTCTGCCAGGTTTTTGAATGCAATTGCAATGGCGCGGGGGTCTACGTTTTGATTGTGGTAAAGGTCGAGGGTGTCAAAAATTGGCTTGATAAAGTCGCCAAAGTCGCCGTCTTGAAATACTTCTTTTTGATTATCTGGTTTGCGGAGGGGGTCGGGGTTTTCTTTGGTGGGTAGGCGCATGAAGATATATTCACACCTCACGCCATGCAATTTAGTTGTATTGGTAATCCCCCAATCTTCAATGAATGCACCTGTGAGAGTTGCACCTGTGAAATCGGTGGCGTCTAGTTGGGTTTGCTTGAGTTTTGCTCTGGATAAATCCGCATCTTGCAAGTTAGCTTCACTGAGGTCAGCGCTGATGAAGCTAGCATCTGCTAGGTTTGCTGATTGTAAGTTGATACCTCGCAGGATTTGGCGGTCAAAGTTTTTGTCTTGTCCTTGTCCTGTAACTAGCAATTCGCGGATTTGTGAGTTTTGCAGGTAAGTTGAGCCAGGGCGAACACGGTCAAGCATTTTGACTTGATGCCAACGGGTATTTGTCAGGATAGCGTTGCGGAAATCTGCACTTTTGAGTGTGGCTTTGGTGAAATCAGCCTGAGTTAAAGTAGCGCTATGAAAACTTGTGCCGCCTGTGGCTGCAAAGTTGACAGCAAGATTACGAATCAAGGAATATTTTTCATCTCCTTTCATTGCTTGCCAAGCGATGTAAATGCTAAATAATGTTCCAGCAAAGGCAACATATCCAGCAACTGCTCCAGCTATGGTAAAGGCTCTGGCGGTACCTTCCGAGAAGGCCATATCTCTTATAATGGCAAAGGCTCTGGCGACAGCTTCCGCGACGACGAAGGCTATCGTAAGGGCTATGACTTCAGCAACACATCTAGTAACGGCTCCAGCGACGGCAACAGCAACGGCAACAGCAAAGGCTCCGGCAACGGCTCCGGCAACGGCGAAGGCAACTGCTAAAAATCCGGGTACAGTTCCACTAAAGGCGAAGGCGACAGCAAAGGCTCCGGCAACAGCTAAGACAATGGCTCCAGCAACGGCAATAGCTCTTAAACTAACTGTTAATCCTAAGCGAATTGTGACATAGAAAAAGACAACTAATAAGATTAAAGCAGTCCAGCCTGCAAACTGTTTTTGGTAAGACTTCGTAAGTACTAGGGAAACTGCAACACCGTTGTAAGCCCATAAGCATCCTGACAGTCCCGAAAACAGCCACGAAATAAGGACTAGTAGAATTAGCCATCGACTTTGCAGTCCCGCTTTGGCATGGCTGAAGTTTGCACCTGTTAAATTAGCATTGGTGAAATTTGCCCCTCGAATGTCGGCATAGCTAAAGTTAGCACCCGCAAGGTCTTGTCCTTTGAAGTTGCGTCCTCGGAGATTTTGCCCAGAAAAGTCTAACCCCATGTTTCATTCTATACAGATGAGCAAATTTTACTATACGCTTAAGCCTGTATATTCAGCAATGGTGAGATATTCTTCATGATTCAGGCTCAAAGCCGCAATTTCGAGGATAAAAGCCGCAACGTTGAGGCGAAAAGGTGCAACTTCGAGGCTAAAAGCTGCAACGTTGAGGATAAAAGCTGCAACTTCGAGGCTAAAAGCCGCAACTTCGAGGCTAAAAGGCTCATCGTTGAGGTTCAGAGGTTCATCGTTGAGGCTAAAAGGCTCAACATTGAGGATAAAAGGCTCATCGTTGAGCTTCAGAGAGTCATCGTTGAGGTTCAGAGGTTCATCATTGAGGATAAAAAGCTCATCTTTTAAGATAAGAGGCTTACCTTTAAAATCCCCGCTTGGCTGCTAGTCCACCTTGGAATGAATTCCAAGTCTAATAAATCAAGTCTACTGAAGTAGACTCAACCCCATAATTCAGTCCACTTGAGTGGACTTTCCCTATTAGCCCGGAACTTTAGGATGCAGCTGGTGAATCAGGGGTAAGACCCCTTGCTTATCCAGAAATCCCGCCGTCACCCTAGAAGGGTGCGGCTAATCGTACAAAGCCCACAAAGGTGGGCTTCGTAGCGTTAGCCCCAGGCTTCCAGCCTGCGGGCGGTGTGTCGGGTAAGCCAGAGAACAGTTTATATCAAGTGTTGAGAGGTCAAATCCACCATTAGCCAGCAGTATCCTTCATTTCTGGGCGGAATGACGGTTAGGGCGATACTTTGACCATGACAAAAACGTGGGTGTAATATGATGTTCTTGCTACCCTACGGAATTCATATAGCATATAAAAAGCATTTAATTATTAGATTATGAAATCACAGCAAGATAACATTCTTCTTCTTGAGGAAGCACAAAAGCGTCTGCTGCGTCTTTCCCCAGAAAAGCTGCGAGTTGTCAGTGATTTTCTCGCTTATCTAGAAGAAAGAGAAGAAAACGAAGCCACCGCAGAACTGTTAAACATCCCTAGTTTTGAGCAAGCTTTACAAGAAGCTATGCAGGAAGCTGAAGCTGGGGAAGTGGTATCATTTGACAGTATTCGTCGTCATGTATGAACTAGCGTTAACTCGCAAAGCTCAGAAATTTTATCAGGAAGTAGATACATCGCTAGTAGAACGTCTGAATCGTTGCTTCGATCAACTGCGAGAAAATCCTTATGAGCATCCCAATATTAAACGCCTCAAGGGTAAATTCTCCGGCTTATTGCGATATAGAGTAGGTGATTGGCGGGTTGTTGATCAAGTAGATGAGGCGCAGTCACTAATCACTATTCTGCTTATCGCCCATCGCCGCGATATCTATCAGTAAATGAGTGGTCTGTGGCAATGTGGATATAGACACAGCAGAAAAATTCATTTACAGGAAAGCCTAATGGAACGCTCAAAAATAATTGCCATTATTACAGGTGCGATATCGATTATTTTAGCGATCGCATATCTCATCATAGTTCAAATCCTCGACTACCGCGACATGAAACCTGCCCCCATTAGCCAACTCAACCAACCACCAGCAATTGTGGCTACTAGTTGGCACTAAAAATTTACTCATTTCATCTTCCTAAAGACATAAACATTTATTGAGACGCAATCAACAGCGTCTCTTGTCATTTATGTCAATTGAATTTACTGATGATTACTATTGGTTTATTTCGATAAAAATTCATAGATATAAATCAATAGTTATTATTGGTTAATCAAATAAAGTCCACCTATAAGAATTAATTAGAGCACGTATCGATCATTTATTTATTTGAAGTATTTCCTTTTTGTCATAGATAAAGGTAAGCTATTTCTAACAAAATTAAGCAAAAATAAAATTGAAGTATTGGTGATAGCTGGGTTGGTGGGGATCAAAGCTATTTGATTCACAACCCCAGGGTTGTGCTGGAAGTTATAGAGGTAAGTTCATGGCTCAGTTTCTGGTGGAGACTGTGTGGCTAGTTCCGTTATATGCGTTAATAGGTGGGTTGTTAGCGGTTCCTTGGTCGCCAGGGATCATTCGCCGCACTGGCCCAAGACCGGCTGGTTATGTCAATTTGGTAATGACATCTCTAGCGTTTTTGCATAGTGCGATCGCATTTATCGCCATTTGGAATCAACCAGCAATAGAAGTATTTATACCTTGGCTGTCTACAGCAGGTTTAAATCTTACCATCGCTTTGGAAATTTCTTCAATTACTGTAGGCGCATTGACTGTAATCACAGGCTTGAATTTCTTAGCGCAAATTTTCGCCATTGGTTACATGGAGATGGATTGGGGTTGGGGACGGTTCTATTCTCTGTTAGGACTGTTTGAAGCGGGATTATGTGCCCTAGCTTTGTGTAATAACCTGTTCTTCAGTTATGTAATTCTCGAAGTTCTGACGTTAGGAACTTATTTGCTAGTTGGGTTGTGGTTTAGTCAGCCGTTGGTGGTAAGTGGTGCGCGAGATGCTTTCCTCACCAAACGGGTAGGCGACTTATTTTTGCTGATGGGTGTACTGGGGTTATGGCCTTTAGCGGGGACTTGGAATTATTCAGAATTATCTGAATGGGCAGCAACTGCCAATGTTGACCCCACTGTCATCACTCTGGTAGGTTTAGCTTTAATTGCGGGGCCGATGGGTAAATGTGCCCAATTTCCCCTACATTTGTGGTTGGATGAGGCGATGGAAGGGCCAGTTCCCAGTACAATTTTGCGGAACTCGGTGGTAGTAGCCAGTGGTGCTTGGGTACTAATTAAACTGCAACCGGTGTTAACTTTATCACCTTTCGTTTCCTCAGCCTTGGTAGCAATTGGTGCAGTTACAGCCGTTGGTGCTTCCTTAATTGCGATCGCGCAAATTGACATTAAACGCTGTCAATCTTATTCCGTCAGCGCTTACATGGGCTTGGTGTTTATCGCTGTAGGTACAAGACAAGATGAAGCTGCACTGTTATTAGTACTGGCTAATGCTGTATCAGCTGCACTCTTAGTCATGAGTACTGGCGGTATTATCTGGAATAGCATTACCCAAAATGTTACACAGTTGGGTGGATTATGGTCACGCCGTCCAATATCTGCGATCGCTTTTATTGTGGGAACTTTAGGATTAGTTGGTTTTCCACCTCTAGGCGGCTTTTGGGCGTTGATGAAATTAATTGATGGACTTTGGGGAACTCAACCTGTATTGGTGGGTGTAGTGATAGCTGTGAATGCTTTAACTGCTGTGAGTTTAACCAGAGAATTCGGTTTGATTTTTGCTGGTAAACCTCAACAGATGAGTGAGCGATCGCCTGAAGTACATTGGCCAATGTCTTTTCCGATGGTGATTTTACTAGGCTTTGTTTTACATCTACCTTTAGTGTTACAAAGCTTATCATTATTACCATCTTGGGCAACCTTAAATAAAGATGTTGCACTGTTATTAATTTGGTCAACAATTTTTGGTTGTGGTATTAGTGGCGTAATTTATTTAGGTAATATTCCTAAACCAGTTCGCCTACCTTGGAAACCTTTACAAGATTTATTCGCCTACGATTTCTACACTCCCAAGCTTTATCGGATGACGATTATTTTTAGCGTCGCTCAAATTTCTAAATTTGCCGATATGTTGGATCGTTTTGTCGTTGATGGCATCGTCAATTTTGTGGGTTTATTCTCACTATTAACTGGTGAGGGATTGAAATACAGTACATCTGGACAAACCCAATTTTATGCTTTCACTGTGCTTTTAGGTGTAGGCGTATTAGGAATGTGGGTAACTTGGCCATTTTGGGGCGTGCAGTTTCTCAATTTGATGTTTTAGTAATTAGGGGCTAGAGACTAAAAATGAAGCAAGAGAGATTTTTTCACCATATTATTAATTGAAAAATTAGAAATGGTCGATAAAATTTATTACATCTAGCCCCAAACACCTATCTTTGTTGTCACCTGCCATCGTACAATTTTTAAGATCATAAAAAGATTTGATGATTTCCATTTGTCGGGGGACAAACGATGAAAAAACAATATCGCCAAACCAATGTTTCTCGGAGAAATTTACTGAAACTCGGTGCAGTTGGTGCTGGGGTATTAACAGCCGGATTAGGTGCAAATTTAGTTGCACCTGAAAAAGCCTCAGCGATAGATAAACAAGATATTACTCCTGATGCAGCACTCAAAGAATTATTAGATGGCAATGAGAGATTTGTCAAAGCTAAAAAACGCTACCCAAATCAATCAATAAAACGCTTGCAGGAAGTTGCAAAAGGTCAAAAACCGTTTGCATCAATTCTTGGTTGTGCAGATTCACGAGTACCTTCAGAAATAGTTTTTGACCAGGGTTTAGGCGATTTATTTGTTTGTCGTGTAGCAGGTAATATTGCTACCTTAGAAGAAACTGGTAGCCTCGAATTTGGTAGCTTAGTTTTAGGTTCCAAAGTTATTTTGGTACTAGGTCATGAAAGATGCGGTGCTGTAGATGCAACAATTAAAGGTGCCCAAGTACCAGGACAAATTGGTAGTTTACTCGAAGCAATTAAACCAGGTGTAGAAAACGCTAAAGGTCAACCAGGCGATCCATTAGAAAACGCTTGTAAAGCTAACATTTTAGTGCAAATTGAGAAATTAAAATCATCGCCAGTTCTGGCTGGTTTAATCAAAGAAAACAAACTGAAAATAGTTGGTGCTTATTACGATTTAGATACTGGCAAAGTCAGTTTAGTTAGTTAGTTATTGGTCATTTGTCCTTGGTCATTTGTCATTTGTCTCTTTTATATCCCTGGACTATTGACTATTGACATTTGACCATTGACATATTTAAGAAATTCTCTTTTTTACTCAATTACCCAAATTGCCATGTTAAGTGTTCTGATTTGGCTCCCGATTTTAGCAGCAGCTATTATAGCGTTAATACCTAAAAATCTGCCTACCAATACTGTGCGGTTAAGCGCATTATACTTTGCTGCTATTACATTACTCTGGAATATTTTTATTCTCTTCAAATTTGATATCAGTAGTCCGGGGATGCAGTTTCAAGAAAATATTCCTTGGAATGAAACTCTTGGTTTGAGCTATCAATTAGGAGTTGATGGGCTGTCTATTTTGATGTTGGTGTTAAACAGCCTCCTCACCTGGATTGCTATTTACAGTAGCAGCAAAGAAACCCAAAGACCAAGGCTGTTTTACTCCCTAATTTTATTAGTTAGTGGTGGGGTAGCAGGGGCATTTTTAGCACAAAATTTACTGCTGTTCTTCCTGTTCTACGAACTAGAATTAATTCCCTTCTATTTACTAATTTCCATTTGGGGAGGGGAAAAACGCGGTTATGCGGGAATTAAATTCCTAATTTACACTGCTGTTTCCGGGGCTTTAATTTTAGCAACATTCTTGGGTACTGTGTGGCTAACTGGTGCTAAGAGTTTCGCCTTTGATGCAATTTCTACCCAAACTCTATCTGCTGGGTTACAAATCATTCTCTTAGCAGGAATAGTCTTAGGTTTTGGCATCAAAATTCCCTTGGTTCCCTTCCATACTTGGTTACCTGATGCTTATGTTGAAGCTTCTGCACCAATTGCGATTCTTTTGGGTGGTGTTTTAGCTAAACTGGGAACCTACGGATTGTTACGATTTGGGATGGGGATGTTTCCCGAAGCTTGGAGTATTTTCGCACCCACATTGGCGATTTGGGGTGCTGTGAGTGCAATTTATGGGGCTGTAGTCGCGATCGCGCAAAAAGATATCAAGCGCATGGTAGCATACAGTTCTATCGGTCACATGGGTTATATTCTGCTAGCTGGTGCTGCTAGTAACCCCTTGGCTTTAGTTGGTGCTGTCTCTCAAATGTTTAGCCACGGTTTAATTCTGGCTATCTTGTTTCATCTGGTGGGAGTTGTGGAAACTAAAGTCGGAACTCGCGAGTTAGATAAACTCAATGGTTTGATGAGTCCGATTCGGGGTTTACCTTTAATTAGTGCCTTGCTAGTATTAAGTGGAATGGCGAGTGCTGGTATTCCCGGTTTAACAGGTTTCGTAGCTGAATTTATCGTTTTCCAAGGAAGTTTCTCAGCCTTTCCTCTCCCCACAATTTTGTGTGTAGTTGCGAGTGGTTTAACTGCGGTTTATTTTGTCATCCTGCTGAACCGCACATGCTTTGGTAGACTTGACAATTTAGCCTATTATCCCAAAGTGGAATGGTTTGAAAAAACTCCTGCGTTAATTTTGGCAGTTTTAATCATCTTTTTGGGAGTACAACCTACTTGGTTAGTGCGTTGGAGTGAAACCACAACTACAGCAATGGTAGCGACAATTCCCCCAATGGAAAGAACCGTTAACTCAGAAATAGCCTTAAAACCATAACTCTTATCTTCTTTGCGTCTTTGCGCCTACTCTGCGAGAACGGCTTCGCCGAATGCGTGAGATTTATTTTAAAAAACGAACCACAGAGACGCAGAGTACACAGAGAGAAGAGAGAATTTTATCAAATGATTGAGGATTGCTATCAGGAGTTATGCACCAAGATTAGGAGGAAGGATGAATCTAAAATTAATTCCTAGTGCTTTAGTAGGATTTCGCTTTTTAATTTCTCCCTTCCTCCTCTGGGATGCTATTGATGGTAAAACTACTATTTGGTTTCTTGTTGGTTTTATTGCTGCTTTCCTCTCAGATATTTTTGATGGCATAATTGCCCGCAGACTTACTGTGAGTACTGCCGAATTAAGACAAGCTGATAGCTGGGCTGATGTTTGTCTTTTTAGTTGCATATTTGTGAGTGCTTGGTTAGTACATAAAGAAGTTTTAATTGCTTATCGAATCCCTTTACTCACAGTAGTTTTTGCCCAGTTGGTATGGTGGATAGTTAATTTAGTCAAATATGGTAAACCTGCTAGCTATCACACCTATTCGGCTAAGTTTTGGGGTATCACTCTGGCGATTGCGATTATTTCTTTATTTGGCTTTAATTATGCAGGAATTTCTCTTTGGTTAACTTGTATTGCTGGTTTAGTTTACAGTATAGAAGAAATAGCCATGACAATGATTCTGCCAGTGTGGACGCACGATGTTTTAAGCATTTTTCACGCTCTAAAATTACGCGAACAATTATTAATACAACAAGACGAAATTGCATCATAGTCATCACAAATGACAAATGACAAATGACAGCCTTCACAAAAATATTACAACTCAAGCAGGATTATTAAATGACAGCAACTTTTGATAAAGCTACTAAATTACCTCCCTCAAACCATGAATTTGCCGAAGTAATTCATCGCCTAGAAGCTGGCGGTTCCATGCTACCCGATACGCCGGAAAATTTGATGCAAATTATCGGCTTGTATAAAGCTTATGCTGTGCCGATGGATTTTTACTGGCGGGATTTACTTTATATTGCCGAACAAGAATTTTTAAATCCCTTTCCTTTCTTTAAATACTTCTTGCCTAAAGAGTATTTAGACCGTCATAATCATTATGCTGGTGATGATGCCGATTTAAGAATTTGGCGGGGACAAGCTACAGCCCATCCTGAGTTATTAGCATTTATCGAAAAAGGTGAAACTGGGAACATGCCTAGATTATTTCACCATTTATTCCACGATCGCATTAACATGGAATTTGCTGAAGCTTGTATGCGAGCTATGCTTTGGCATCGTCACATGTACGCACCAGTAAACCAGTTTGACGCTTACCTGGATTCGGAAGAATATAAAGCTAACGCCGATAGGGCAATTAAAGCTTACTTCAAAGGTAACCCGGTAATGTTGGGGCTGCACAAGCTGTTCCCGAATATGTTCATCGAACAATGTCGCCAGATGTCTTACTATGCTAATCTGGGTTTATTCTGGGAAGTCATGGCACCCGTATTCTTTGAAATGTCGGATATCTACGACGAAGGCGGGTTTAAAGGTGTCCCCGATGCAATGAACTTTTTGGTAAATGGAATTTTTGCGATCGCCGGTCGTCCGATTTATCATCATGTATATATAGATGGGGAATGCTACGAAATCATTCCCAAATCTAAGGGTTTCACTTGGTTATACGAAGCCGCATTACCTTATGTAGAAGCAGTTTTCTACCGTACTGCACCTTTTAGAGGCACAAAATCTTACAATGCGCAAGCAGGTCAAGTACCTGACGATCAAAAAGACTTTCACTATGGTATTCTCTACGCTGATGTGTTTCCTGTAGGTACAGCCGGTATTCCACCCACATTGTTAATGCAAGATATGTTACACTTCTTGCCTCAATATCTACTTGATTATTACAAACAATATTGTCGTGGCGACGAAGATATGTTGATTCAGTTAGGAGTTAGTTTCCAACGGTCAATGTATAATGTAACATCGGCGGTAATTCAAGCATTACGCACTGCACTGTTATATCCTTTAGATGACACCAATCCCAAGCATTTACAAGCAAACCGGGAATTTTTTGAAGCGCAGTTAAGCCGCTTTACTCGTGCTGATTACAATATGCGAGATGCAGCGCGGTTACGCAGTATTCAAAGTCAAGATTACAGGTAATTCGTAATTCGTAATCCGTAATTCGTAATTTTTTTGTAGGGTGTGTTATGCCGTAGGCTAACGCACCTTATATTTTTGTTAATGGGAAATTAATTTTAATTTAAATAGGATTTGCGGCGTACCAATATATTTTAGAGGGCATGGCAGTGCCAGTGCCCCTACCATCTGTCGCCTTCTGTTTTTAAATTGTTATAGCTTGCGGGAACCCGGAATCAACTTCAGGGTTGACGTTTCCGTGTTTCGCGTAGTCTGAATCAACTTCAGGGTTCTCGGAATCAACTTCAGGGTTGACGTTTCCGTGTTTCGCGTAGTCTGAATCAACTTCAGGGTTCCCGGAATTAACTTCAGGGTTCCTGTTTGTGTGTTTTCCGTCAGCTGTACTTACAGCATATTTCAGGTAAATGAGGTACGCGCTTTGGGGCATGGCAGTGCCAGTGCCCCTACAATTAACTATAAATTTGCTGTATGTTCTCTGTCGGTGCGTTGCGCTGCGCGACAACACTTTAACTACTTTAGAGATAATTGCCCATCAAGATGGCGAAACAGAAATAACCAAATTGGTAGGGAACTGTTAATGGCAATTAATCTGATTAAATGACCTGTGGTGACAACCTCTACATTATGATTTAAGACTAGGGAGACGAGAATCATTTCTGCTGCACCACCTGGTGCTGTTACCAATAGACAAGTTAACCAATCCCAAGAAGTTAATTGCATAGCTAGCATAGCAGCGATCGCACCAGCGATTAAAGTCATGATGACAGACAAAACTGCATAGACTATGGTGCGTTTCCCAAAACTGGGTTTTTCTCCCCAATATTCACCGATGGTAATTCCTAACAGCATTTGCCCAATTATATTGATAAATGATGGTGGGGTAAAGTGAATATCTTGGACAAAAGGTAGCAAATTAATTACCTGGTTAAACCCTAACCCAATTAATAAAGCGCCAAAAAAATCCCCGGCGGGGATTTTAAATAATATCGATAGGTAAACAATTAATCCAATTATTCCCAGTACTAACAGCAGTAATCCTAATTGAGAGATATCAAAATTAAATAAATTACTTGGAGTGGGAATTATTGACGGATTCCAAGCATTACCAACTGTCGTTCTGGCAATAAAAGGAATCAGCAAAACTACAGTTGTGACACGCAAAGCTTGAACTAATGCAACTAGGGTAACATTTTTGTTATAGTCAGCAGCAATAGAAGCCATTATTCCCACACCACCGGGAACTGTCGCCAGCATTGATGTTAATAAATTCGTTTGGCTGAGGCGGGAATAAATGTAGCCAATACCACTACCACAAATTAACAGAAAAAAGGTTAATAAAACAAAAATAGGAATACCATTAGCTACTGTAGCTAAATCGCTGTAAGTAGTTGCGGTTCCAACTGTTAATCCTACCAATGCCATGCCAACTTTTCTGGCGGTGCGGTTAGGTTTGGGAGAATATTGATAGAAAATTCGGCATCCCTGCAACACTACAGTACCCGCAGCAACTCCGCCAAATAACCAGGCTATTCCGCCTATGTGCAATTTAGTTAAACAGAAACCAAAGGGCACAGCTAAAAGCATTTCTAAAAATACGATTGCTATTTGCTTGATCAATGGATTTTGAACAGCAACAGCAGGATTTTCCGTGGTCGATTCCTCTACAATAGGAAGAATACTCAAGGTATGATTCATTGATAAAGCGCTTTTCTCATTAGTTTAACTATGCACATAAGCTAATGCGATCGCGCAATACCCCAGACAGGATATAAATTTAAATTTTCCTATCAATGATAAAGGATGTATGTATAGCACATTAAGCCTCAGTACGATTGCTGAGAATTCATAAAAATTTTGGAGACGACAATATTATAGTAGGGACACAACAAATAGGTTGTGTCCCTACCAACAAACTGTATTTTTTTCCAGAGTCTAATTGTTGATTACTTCAGCTATCAAGGCGTATTTGAAAAATTAGTCTTCATCAAGTGCTGGGAAAGCTTCTTCAAATTGCCATAACTCATCTTTGTGTTCCATAAACCAAATCCGAGTTTCTGGTGTCAATTTGCTCCAAATGTTTTCCACAGGAACATGGGGAGATGCATAGCGATACTCTTCTCCCAAAGATTTGAGATTATCTGCTACATCCAGAGGAATCCCAAAATCGCGCCAGTCAACTTTGACATTTCTACCAGAAAGTCCTGCTGCGGGGTCAAAAATTAATTGTGCAGTTCTGATTAAATCAGCAAAATGGTTGGGTTTCAGTCCGATTATTTGCTGAATTTGGGAAGATTCATTATGCTGTTGAGACATTGGTCGCTGGAGTGGTGAAGATAGATCGTAGGTAGAACTTACCGCCAGAGATTTTTATCCCAATTAGCTCATTTTACCCCACAGTCATTCAGGCAAATGGTTTAGGCTGGACAAGTCGTGATTTTGAAAACGTAGCGGCGCTACATACAGCATATTTCCGATCAATGAGTACGCGCTTTGGGGCATGGCAGTGCCAGTGCCCCTACAATCAACGATCGTTATTTATTTATCGATAAAAACGGTAACAGCCGCAACGGCTATCAACATTTCGTCATTTTTATCGTTAAGAGAGGGAATTGCTCGTCCCTGCACTACCATACCTCCAGATTCTACAGTCAGAGTTTTGCGCCCAAAGGGAAGCACAGCTAATACTTCCTCTGAGTTGACTTGTTCTGGGTATGGTACGGCTACTTGTACTTCTACAATCATCTCATTAGGGTCAGTTAAACCTGCTACTTCCCATACACCAGGTAAAGCATTATGAGCGATCGCATTTCTTACCGCCCTAGCTGCTGCTACTGTTGGTTCTTGTCCATGTTGATCAATTCCCATCCCCATCTCAATTATTAACCGTTTTTTGACCATTAATATTTTCCAAGCTCATTTACAGTATATTTTCAGGTAAATAAAGTATCCGCATACAACAAAGTAAGGGCAAAGCAATGCCCTATGCCCTATGCCCTATGCCCCATACCCCATGCCTAATCGCCGTCAATTCCTGACAAACTTCGGACTTGCTACCTTAGCTACTCAGTTACAACCGTTAACTGCTCAAGGTAAACTCTCTCCCCAGACTATGCTTAAGCCACAGCGCTTGCAAACAGGCGATACTGTGGGCTTAATTGCCCCTGCGGCTGTTGTGGATGCAAAACATGTGGAAACAGCGCAGCGTAACTTTGCAGATTTAGGTTTAAAAGTCAAGTTAGGCAAGCATATTTTAGATCGTTATGGTTATTTAGCGGGGAAAGATAGCGATCGCGCTTTTGACATAAACGCCATGTTTACCGATAAATCTGTAAAAGCGATTATGGCGATGCGGGGCGGTTGGGGTTGTAATCGCCTGTTACCTTTACTCAACTATACTAATATCCGCTCCCATCCCAAAATTTTGATGGGCTATAGCGATATTACTTCTTTATTATTAGCTATTAACGCTCGTAGTCGCATTATTACTTTTCACGGCCCGGTGGCAATTTCCACCTGGAATCAGTTTACCCTAGATTACCTTCAGCGTATTCTATTTACCGGGGAAGCAGTGACAATGCAAAACCCTACTACTAATACCTGGCAATTTTCGCCCATTGCACTGGGGAAAGCTCAAGGTAAACTTGTGGGGGGTAATTTATCGGTACTAGCCGCAATGGTGGGTTCGCCTTATCTTCCTGCTTGGAACCAAAGTATTCTTTTTTTGGAAGACATCGGTGAAGATATCTATCGTATAGACCGAATGCTCACCCAATTAAAAAATGCTGGTATACTACATCGCATTGCTGGCTTGATTTTTGGACAATGTACTGACTGTAGTCTAGGCGATGAACCAAATTTTACTTTAATGCAAGTATTACAAGACCACATTCTCCCCTTAGGTATTCCTGCTTGGTATGGTGCGGCAATCGGTCATATTCCAGATAAATTTACTTTGCCAGTTGGTGTCAATGTGGAAATAAATGCAAATGTTGGCACAATCCATCTGTTAGAACCAGCCGTTGCTTAGGGAACTACCTCTGCCCCCTGCCCCCTACTCTCTTAATTGACCATCTTTTTCAGAGAAATTTAACTTTATCTTATAAAAGATACGGATAAATTCATAAAAACTTTATTTATCCAGTCAAAATAAGTGCATTTCCCATTGTTTGGTTAAATTAGACAAAAAACTAGCCATTTTGGCTAAATTATTTTGCAATATGAATTATGCTAGATATAAGCGAGCATAAAAAATACTTGCTAAAAAATATTTGTACAAATTAATTTAGCTAACAAAATCTCAAAAAGAAACTAAATATCAAATAATTTATTTGTGGAAATAAATTTGTCCTATTGATATGTAAATACTAGCTTTTGGTGATTAATCAAGTTGCCAAATATGTAGTTATATCGCTTATTTAATCCTAAATAGGTGAAAAATTAACTGCATATATATATGTCTAAGTTGTGGCTTAATCGCCATAACTTAAAAGTGATGCAGCAAATTAAAATCAGAAGGATTGTTTTATGACCAACTTAAACTTAGCTAAAATCAGATTTAGTAATAATTCTGATGTCCTCAATCCAGGTGAGGCAATATACAATCCCAAATCATCTTATGTAGATACTTTTGGCGGCGACGATAAAATCATTGGTACTGCTAATGTAAGTCGTGGTTTTGAAGTATATAGCTTTGTTGGAGCTAAAGCTAGCAGAGGACAATTCACGATCGCTTCTGCTGAATTGAGTGGTAAGGCTGATGTTGAAGTCTATGGGATTAAAAACGAAGGAACTATCAGTACAAATAATGGCTTAGATGTCATTCAAGGTAGTGCCAAGGCTAACATTAGCGCTACAGCAGATTCAGTATCTCAAGCCATAGCCTTTGCCAGAAGAGCAGATGCTGTAGCCATCACCAATGCTTTTGCCTCTATTAACATCAAAGCTACTGCCGAAGGAATTGATAATTCCTGGGCTACTATTTACACTGGTAAGGATAGTGACACTATAACTGGCGATGCTGAAGGATCAATTTCAGCGATCGCATTGGCTACTGCAGTGGCGATAGCTGAAGCGCCAATATCTAACGGAGTCACCGCTTTTGCCAAAGCCATAGCTACAAGTTTAGCCAAGGCCAGTATTATAACCACCGGGATAAATAATAGTCGAGGAGTAATTAGCACTGGTGACGGTAACGATACCATTAATGCTACTGCTACTTCTAGCGCAGGTGGTTTTGCAGGTACTATTAGTTCTACCATCGCAAATGCTACTGGTGAGAATAAAGTTTTAGCTGAAGCTATTGCATCTGCTACCGCTAAGGCCACTGATAAGGCGATCGCTATCGACAATAGTAACGGCAAAATTGATACCGGGGATGGAGACGATAAAATTACTGCCAAGGCTACTGGCTCTGACTCTTATGGTATATTTGGTGGTAGTATAAATACAGGTAACGGAAACGACAGTGTTATCGCCTCTAGTTTTGGTGGTGGAGTTAACATTGATTTGGGTGCAGGTAACGACTTTGTTAAAGGTTTCGGTGCAGCTAAAATAGAAGGTGGTCTAGGTCGGGATACACTCGACTTATCTGACTACAAGTTCAACGATTTTCAGATTAAGTTTGGTGGTATTTTTGGTATTAGCCTCAACAATAGTGTCAGTTTTCAACTTGATGGCGTTACCTTAAATACTACTGGCTTTGAGCAATTTAACTTTGCTGATGCTAGTTACAATGCCCTGCAATTAAGGTTTGCTTAATTTATCACGCTGAATGCTTTCATCGAGAATTTAAAACCTCTCGGATTTTTGGAACTCTCTTATTTTTAAGATATTGATGTTGGCCGTTAACTGTTAACAGCCAACAATTATTATGGGTGCTTTTATCAGTAATTAATTTTGGATTTGAGATTTTAGATTTTGGATTAATTCTACAGATAAATCTAGGGGCTTTTACCATCAAGTAAATATTTAGGACTTACGCACCGAACACAAAAACTCTCACAAGGGTGGTCAAAATTCATGTTTTTCGACTATGGACTATCGACCATTGACAAAAAGCATGAAAAATATCTGACACTGCGTAAGTCCTAATATTAGTTAATTAATTTTGGCTTTAGGGTTGGAGAGGAAAATTCTCTCAATCCAAAATCTTAAAGGGAAAATCTAAAAGTCTCTAATTTGTCCTTGGGAATTTGTTTCCCGAAGGAATTCGCCTGCTGCAAACCAACTGAGATTTTAAGTTTTGCATCTTCAAGGCAAAATTTAAAATCTGAGATTTGATGCAAATTCATGCTGTAAATCAATATAGAGGAGAATTTTATGACAGCCTTAAACTTAAACAGAATCAGGTTTAGCAATAACGCGGATGTTGTTAATCCAGATAGAGCAATATACAACCCCCGATTTGCTTATGTAGATACATTAAACGGAGATGATAGAATCATCGGGACTTCTAGCATTAGCGCTGATTTTGGTTTAGGAGTTTATGTTGAGCTAGAAACAGGAAAAAGTAAGGCGAGATCGAGGGAAGTTCCCAATGCTAAAGCTACTATTTCTACCTATGGAATTAAAAATGAAGGATTTATCAATACCAATGATGGTAACGATGTAGTTAAAGGTAGAGCAATAGCAAATATCAGCGTTCTTGCAGAGACAGTATCTCAAGCTATAGCTATTGCAGAAAAACGAGATGCAACAGCTATAGCTAATGCTTTTGCCTCCCTTAATGTCAATGCTAATGTTAGCGGAATTGATAACTCATGGGGGGGAATTTACACGGGTAAAGGCGATGACTCTGTTAGTGGTGATACTGAAGGTTCTATCAGTGCAGTAGCTATAGCTACTGTAGATGCTACAAGTATCGTAGAAGTTATCTGCAAAACCCCAACCTCTGACACTCTGACAGCTTTCGCCCAAGCCATAGCCACAAGTTTAGCCACAGGAAGCATTACCGCCACAGGGATTAGGAATACTAGCGGGACAATTTTCACTGGTAAAGGTAATGATACTCTTACTGCGAGTGCTACTACTAGTACTGCTGGCTTTGCAGCAACTTATAGTTCGGCTTTCGCGAATGCAACATCCGATAATCAAGCTTTAGCCTTTGCTGTTGCTAAAGCTAGTACTGAAGTTAATGATAAAGCGATCGCTATTGACAACACTAGGGGCTGGATTGCTACTGGTAGCGGAGACGACATTATAGAAGCTACTGCTAAAGCTAATAAAACCGCGATCGCTATTGACAACACTCGCGGCTCAATTAATACCGGGTTTGGTAACGATAAAATCATTGCCAAAGCTACAGGTGACAACAGTTACGGCATATTTGGCGGCACTATTGATACAGGTAGAGGAAACGATACCTTAATTGCCTCTAGTTTAGGAGGTGGCGTACAGATAAACTTAGGAGAAGGTGACGACTTTTTACAAGGGTTTGGTCAGGCTATAATTGATGGTGGCAAAGGTTTCGATACACTCAGCTTTGACGCTTACAACAAAGACAATTTTCAGATTAGTTTTGGCATTTATAATAAGCAGAATAGTGTAATTTTTCAACTAGATGGCATCAGCGCGATCGCCACTGGTTTTGAGCAATTTAACTTTGCTGATGGTCGTTACAGCTACAATGATTTACTCTCTAACAATAGAGCTACTACTTGATCGTTTCTTTTATGAGAAATGATTTTGAAGCTTAAATTTATCACGAAATAATATCCCTAAATTCTTTAAGAATTCGGGGATATTATAATTTGGTAGACACAATTATAGATAAAATGCCGATTAATAAATAGTAAACAAAAGCAGTTTTTATCTGATATGTACTGCCTTATACTTACTTACTTACTTTACTTACTAGCTTTACTTTCTTGAATCACATGAAAAATTGATGGCAGTAAAGAAACAACAATAATCAAGCCGATAATCGGTAACAAGTATTTATCTACTTGTTCTGGTGGTAAAGATTTACCTAAAAAGAATCCTAAGAAAGTAATTCCAAATGTCCAGATAAAACCACCAACTAAGTTATAAGACATAAATGTCCGATAATGCATCGAACCAACACCCGCCACAATTGGCGCAAAAGTGCGGACAATAGGGACAAAACGAGCTAAAACAATAGTTTTCTTGCCATGTTTGTTGTAAAACTTTTGGGTTTTGACAATATGTTTCTTATGAAATAACCATGAATCTTCTTTACTAAATAATTTTCTGCCAAATCTAAAGCCTGTAGCATAGCCAACATTATCACCGAGGACAGCACAGATAAAAGCACCAATAATTAAAATCCAAATATTTAGTAAATGTTGAGACGCGACAAAGCCAGCAGTAAACAGTAAGCTATCGCCAGGAAGAAAAAAACCAATCAGCAAACCAGACTCAGCAAAGATAATTCCCCACACACCAAAATAGCCCAGTGATTTAATTATTTCTGGTAAATCAAAATGCATAGAATATCGAACCTCTCCAGCAGAAACATACAACATCTTAGCGTTAGGCTATTTTGAGAAACGCAAACTAATATTAAGATTACGTGAATATATTCCGTAGGTTTGCGGTAAGGGGTGGAAAATGCAGAGATATCTCAGAGTGCTAAAGCTATTTTGGAGTACTGCGATCGCAGCTGAGTTGGAATATCGGATTAACTTTATTATCGCTACCATCACCAGCGTAGGGAATCTCGCAGGTAGTCTGTTTGGGTTATTCTTGTTTTACAGCACTGGCTACAATTTTGCAGGCTGGTCATGGGATGCTGCTTTAGTTGTGCTAGGCATTTTTACCCTACTTCAAGGTTTTTCTTCTACCTTCCTTGCACCCAACTTAAATAATATAGTCCGCCACGTACAGGAAGGGACTTTAGACTTTGTTCTCCTTAAACCTATCCGCAGTCAATTTTGGCTTTCTACCCACACCCTGTCACCTTGGGGACTACCTGACTTAATTTTTGGCGGCGCGATTATTGGCTATGCTGGTAAACGCCTTGGCTTGAATATCAATAATTATTTAGTCAGTGCAGTACCTTTATTATTGGGTTTGGTAATTCTTTACAGCTTGTGGTTTATGCTAGGTGCAACTAGCATTTGGTTTGTGAAAATATACAACGTTACTGAAGTTTTACGGGGTTTATTAGAAGCCGGCAGATACCCCATCGCTGCTTATCCTGCTGCTTATCGCTTTTTCTTTACCTTTATTGTGCCAGTAGCTTTTTTAACGACAATCCCAGCAGAAGCGATGTTAGGACGAGGACAAATTACCTGGTTAATCGGTGGCATAATCTTGGCATTAGCACTATTTTTGCTTTCCACTTGGTTTTGGCGGTTCGCCTTGCGTTTTTATACCAGCGCTTCAAGCTAGCCCCTCATGGGAAAAACCCACAACCAAACATAAAAATCTCTCTTTCCTAGCCCCTAGTCCCTAGCCTCTAAAGATTATTTTGCACCCAAATTTTAAAATTACGCATAGCTTGACTTCTGCCAACCGTTAAACACTGCTGAACATATTCATTAACTAACTCAATAATTGGAATATCGGGAAAATTAGGACTAGATTGAGACTTAATATATTTTCCTGCTTGCAGCAAATTAATTTCTAATCCTTGCTGTGTATATCGCCATAGTTCAGGAACTCCCAAAAGCTCATAATTTTCAAATCTGGTGCGGGAGGTAATATCAATTTCAATTGCTAAATCCGGTGGTGGATCTACAGTTAAATCAATGGGATTCTTACCAATTACAGCCGCTTGATTTTGAATATAAAAACTCGTATCTGGTTCTACAGCTTGCCGCATTTGCTCATTTTTCAATGTTGTGGAACCAAAAGGTTCAAAATCTATTTGGAGTTTATCTAATAAAAGTTTGACTAAATCACCAATAAATTCTTTATCTTTTTCATGTTCGGGTAGCGGCACCATAATTTCTAACCAACCATGACTATAAGAAATGCGTGCAGCACGGCGTTCTCCCATCTCTGCTAAAATATTTTCTAATTGTTGCCAACTAACATCTTTAAGCAGCATTTGTTGACCTGGTTTGACGATAATTTGTTGCAGTTCTAAAAGCATATCGCCTCAGCAAATGGGTGTAGATATTATTTTAAATGCTGTAGCCGAATTTCACTCTTTGTGTAAAGATTACAGAATATTCTCTGTTGAATATAATAAAAGACTGCGATCGCCAATTTGCATTTATTGTATTTTAAGAAGTGTAAAATAATAAAAATATTTTTAACCCTAAATTAATAACTATTTAATAAGCATAACGAAGCACAAGGTGGAATAACGACAATTTTCATTGGACGTAACCGTAAAGTAATCAAACAGTTTAGTTCTCTAGCAGGAACAATTCGTAACTGTGCTGGAGTGTTAACTGACGATAGCGAAAGCCAAGCCTTCTTGACAAAGCTGTCGCCAGATAATGTGTATATAGTTGAGAGTGCGGTGGATGCGATCGCAATTGCTAAATCATTAGTCAAATAGTCAATAGTCCAAAGTCAATAGTCAATGCTCTACTGACAACTGACACTAATTTAAATAATGTTTGCAGCATATCTTTTTTAAATTGGTATGACAACTGACAACTAACAACTGACAACTGACCATTAATATTTAAACTGATTGACGACTTTTTGCAAGTCTACAGCCATACGGGCTAGTTCTGTGGCGGCTTGGGAGGTGTTATTGGCTCCAATGGTTGTGGTTTGGGCATTGATGGCGACTATGCCGATGTTTTTGGCAATACCTGAGGTTCCTTGGGCGGCTTCGGCGATATTTCGCGCAATTTCGCTGGTGGTGAGTGATTGTTCTTCTACGGCGCTGGCGATGGTGCTTTGTAAATCGTTGATTTGGTTGATAATGTCTGTAATTTGGGTGATGGCGGTAACTGCACCTTTGGTATCAGTTTGAATGGCTTCAATGCGCTGGCTAATATCTTCGGTAGCGTTGGCGGTTTGTTTGGCGAGTTCTTTGACTTCATTGGCGACGACTGCAAATCCTCTGCCTGCGTCTCCGGCTCTGGCGGCTTCGATGGTAGCATTTAAAGCTAGGAGGTTGGTTTGTTGCGCGATCGCAGTAATTACTTTGATGACTTTACCAATTTCTACGCTGCTTTGACCGAGTTTGGCAATGTTTTGGTTGGTGTTTTCGGCTGTTTTTACGGCTTTGGCGGCTACGGTGGCGCTATTGGCGACGGTTTTAGCAATTTCGCGGATGCTGGCGTTCATTTCTTCCACCGCAGTTACTACTGTACTGCTATTTTGATTGACTTGCTCTGCTGAGGCGGATGCAGAGGTGGCTTGTTCTGAGGTTTGTTCGGCGTTGGCGCTCATTTCTTGGCTAACTGCGGTAAGCTCTTCAGCAGAAGATGCAACTGCGATCGCAACATCAGCCATTTGTCTGATGGAAGATTTTAAGCTATTAATCATCTGATTAGCATTATCACTGAGTTGCTGAAATTCGCCGGCGTTGCGGGCTTTAATTTGTTTGGCTAAATTTCCTTGGGCGACTGCTAGGGTAACTTCGTTAATACTTTTAATTTGCTGGGCTAAGTTAGCAGACATTTGGTTTAAATTATCTAATAATTCTTGCCAAGAACCTGCTGCGGCTTTCACCTTGATTTTTACACCTAATTTTCCTTCTTTACCGATTTCATTAGCGAAACTGTTAACTTCATTGGCGAAATTTTGATTTAAATTTACCCATTCATTAAAAACTGTGGCGATTTCACCTAAGCCATTATTTTCTACTGGGAGACGCACAGTAAAATCACCATTTTTGGCGGCTATCATGGCTGCTAGTAATGGTTGTAGTTGGGGTTCTGTTGTCCCATAATTAATTTCTTCTGTCTCTGGATTGTTATCTAGATTATTGGGTTTTTTCCTGGTTCGATTTGTCGCCATTATCTAGCACTCCTAAAATTATGGATAAAATTACTGAATAAAGGAATTCTTCACATTAAAATTCAGCACTTTGGCTGTATCTAAAACTAACAAAAATCCTGTAGCTAATGGGTAAGCACCTGCTAGCAACTGACGCATTCTTCCTGTTAGCGTTGCGGGTGGGGGTTGAAATGTCTCTGCTGGTAATGTGAAAACATCGCCAACATCATCAACTAATAAACTAACTATTTGCTCATCTACACAAACAACTATATAAAATCCTGGGGGATCTTCTATGAGTTTAGCTGGTAAACCCATAGTTGATTTACCCATATCTAATCTTTGCTGTAAATCGATAACAGTTAAAATTTGTCCTCTGAGGTTAATTAAGCCACAAATATCCGGCGGTGCTAAAGGTACGGGTGTTAATGTGTGGGGACGAATCACTTCTTGGACATCATGTACGTTAATTCCAAATAAAATTTCCTGAATCAAAAAGGTGCAAAGTTGTTGTTCAGCTACCATAACTCGCTGACAATAAATAAGGGTTGGCAATTTGAATTACTGCATCAATGTCAATAATTTCTGTAATTTTACCTTGAATTACTGTACAAAAAAGTATGCCTGGTCTGCTAGGAATACCTGTAATTGTTAATGGTTCGGTAACAATGTCAACAATTCTATCAACTACTAAACCGACAGTTACATTTGGGTGAGGCGCAACAATGGCAATTTCTAATGTTTCGATTGTTAATTCTAATTCTCGATGATGGCGATCGCTAAATATATTGTGTAAATCTATTAAGGGTAAAATTTGGCTATGATGGCGAAAAACATATTGATTTGCTACTTTCTCTACAGATGTGGCGGGAATTTTTTCTAAGCGCAAGGCTTTGGTTAAAGGAATACCCATCGGTGCAGCTTCTGGCCCGGTAAATAGTAAAATCATTTGGCGATCGCTTTCTGCATCGGAAATCTCTCCACTTGATTTACTGACTAATTGCTGCTGTTTTTGACTGACACCTGCTTGTTTTGCTAAACCGACGACATCAATAATTAATCCCACTTTGCCATCACCTAAAATTGTAGCGCCAGCAAATAAACATATCATATTTAATTGCTGTCCTAGCGGTTTGACAACTATATCGAGGATATCTTCAATGGTGTCTACTACTAACCCAAAGCGATAGTTATCTACTTGCAAAATTACAATACTCAATGTTTCTAAGTTGGTGTGATTTTCTTGAGTTTGTAATACTTGATGCAAATAAACTAAAGGAATTAAATCTCCCCGCAAGCGATATACAGGTACATCGTAAAGTATCTCAATTTGCTGAGTTGCTGATTCTACTTCTAAACGAATTAATTCTTGTAAATTTACTTGAGGAATTGCATAGCGCTCGCCACTACTAGTCACAATTAAGGCGGGAATAATTGTTAATGTCAAAGGCATTTGAATTTTAAATTTTGTGCCTTTTCCCGATTGACTCTCAATTTCAATAATTCCGTTATTTTTTTCAATATTTGTCTTGACAACATCCATTCCTACCCCTCTTCCCGACAAGCTGGTAACTTGTTCGCTAGTGGAGAAACCGGGTAAGAAAATTAAATCTATGGTTTGGGAATCGCTCATAGTTTGAGCTTGATTCGCGGTAATTAATCCTAGCTGTTGGGCACGTTGTTTCAGTCTTTCTAGATTAATTCCTCTACCATCATCGCTAATTTCAATATTAACTTTACCGCTTTCATGAAAGGCGCGCAGAGATATTTTGGCGAGGCTGGGTTTACCTTGAGCAATACGTTCTGCTGGTGATTCAATGCCATGATCGATACAGTTGCGGATTAAGTGAGTTAAGGGATCTTTAATGGCTGCAATCATGCTTTTATCGATTTCTGTATCTACCCCTAACATTTCTACTTCTACTTGTTTACCAGATGCGATCGCTAAATCGCGAATTAAGCGCGGAAATTTTTGCCAAATACTATTAATTGGTTGGAGACGAGTTTTCATGACTTGTTCTTGTAACTCGCCTGTAATTAAATTTAAGCGCTGACAAGCTGTATTTAAGCTATTATCTTTGAGTTTGGCAGATAATCCTATCACTTGGTTGCGGGCTAACACCAATTCCCCTACTAAGTTCATTACCCGATCTAACAATCCTACATGAACGCGGATATGAGATTCGGAGGCGATATCGCTATCGAATGACTCTACTGACTCTCCAATTGGCGCTGATGGGGATGTAACTGTATCTGCTTGCGGCTGTTGCAATACTGTTAAGGTTTGCATCAGTGCTGTATAATCGCGATCGCTTTCTTGTCTGGTAGCGGCAATCACAGACAACATTTCCCGGATACTGTCGATGGTTTGCAGTAAAGTGCTGATGATTTGGGGAGTAATTGCTAAATTGCGATCGCGCAGACTCGAAAGCAAACTTTCCGCACTATGAGTCAATGCTTCTAACTTCGGAAACGGTAAAAATCCACAGTTACCTTTAATAGTATGGAGCGAACGATAAATTCTGACTAATTCCTCGCCATTTCCCCCGTCTTTCTCTAATTGAATAATATCTCGTTCCAGGCGATCCAAATTCTCGTAGCTGTCAACGAGAAATGCTTCTATATCATCATCAATTTCGGCTAACTCCATTGGATTGCTAAATGGTAAATTTATTATTCTAGTACTAATTATCTGCCAAAATCAATGTAAATCTCTCTGATGAGAGATGTTTATCTGACTCAATACTGAAAATATAATGCTACAGTCAAAAACGAAAGTAAAGACATGGAATGTCCTGCTTGCTATTCATGTCAAACTTTTAAGAATAGTTGGCGTAAAAATAGACAACTTTACAAGTCTAAACAATAAAATTGTTAGTTAATCAAATTATCTAACTTTGGTATTTATACACCCACTCTCCAGAAACTGTGTCTTTTAATGTATCTTCGGTGTATGAATGTCAGCAAGAGCCAGCAACGCACCAAAATGTAAAAAAGCTAGCATCAAAAAAGGTAAAATATCCACACGAGGGTTTTTGCAACTTCTTACATTCAGGCAAGAATGATTATCATAACTTACGCGAAAGTTACGAAAAATCACACCACAGAAATTTTTAGGCAAATAACTCAAAGCCTAATTGCACAGTTTTTGCACTTGATAGATAGTAAAAGGTTAAGCTAATGACATTGGTGTTAATTATCGATGATGCAGCCTTCTCTCGCAGAATGATTCGCAAATTTTTGCAAGTAGATGGTTATGAAATCCTCGAAGCTACTAATGGACGCGAGGGATTAGAAATGGTTCACAAACATCAGCCAAACTGCGTTTTAGCTGATATTTTAATGCCGGATATGAATGGGTTTGAATTTTTGCAAGCTTTGCAAGATGAACAATTAAAAATTCCTACTATTATTATATCAGCAGATATTCAAGAAGGCTCGCGCCATCAAAGTTATCAATTAGGAGCAGTGAATTTTATTAATAAACCGCCGAAAGAAACCGAATTACGCGCAGCCGTCCAGGAAGTTGTGAATAAGGAATCAAGCAACAGATGAATGTGAATGTAACAGCCGAACAACTGGACGCCTTGCAAGAATTAATTAATATAGGAGTGGGGAGAGCCGCAAGTTTATTAAATGAAATGGTAAATTCGCACATTCGGTTAGAAATTCCGTATGTGAAAGTATTTACAGCCGCCGATGCTTATGAAGAATTAGCAACAAGATTTCATGATGATAGTTTAGCAGCAGTGAGACTCGGTTTTACCGGCCCCTTTTATGGCAATGCTGGTTTAATTTTTCCCACAGAAAGCGCTTCTACATTAGTTGCAGTTTTGACGGGAGAAGAACCTGATTCAACAGATTTAGACGCAGTCAAAATTGGCACTTTAAGCGAAATTGGGAATATAGTAATTAATGGGGTAATGGGTTCGATTGGTAACGTGCTGAAACAGCATATGAATTATACGTTACCTGTGTATTTAGAAGATAGAATTGAGAACTTACTAGCATCTGCCAATGTCAGCGAGTCAAAAATATTGCTAGCTCAAGCGAGATTTACGGTGGAACAATTAGAATTAATTGGTGATATTATTTTAATCTTTGAGTTAGATACCTTTGATGCCTTGATTAATATTATTAATCAAGAAATGGGAGTGTAAAAAGTAAAAACCATAACCAAATACCAATTAGAAAAATATTCACAGTGGTCTGATGGAAATATGAACAAAATCGAACAAGCTCAAGAAAAATTTGCCCTACTAGATAAAATTACTTTAGGAGCTTTTGTTCTACAGTCAGACTACAGTGTTTTATTCTGGAATTGTAGTTTAGAAGAATGGACACAAATTCCCCGCAGCCGCATTTTAGGCGATTCAATTCTGGAATATTATTCTCATCTCAATCAGCCACGTTACCTCAGCCGCATTGAGCCAATTTTTCAAGGTGGCCCCCCAACAATTTTTTCTTCCCAACTACATAAATTTATTATTCCCGTACCTTTACCCCAAGAAAAATACCGCATTCAACACACAACAGTGACAGCAGTACAAGCTGAGGGTGAAGAATTTTATGCTTTATTTTCTATTCAAGATGTAACAGATTTAACCTTCCGCGTTCACGAATATAAACACCTGCGCGATCAAGCTTTAGCTGAAGCCGAAGCCCGCCAGCGATCGCAAGAAGCCGCCGAAGCTGCTAACCGCATCAAAGATGAATTTTTGGCGATAGTTTCTCACGAATTGCGATCGCCTTTAAACCCCATTTTAGGTTGGGCGAAATTACTCAAAAAACGTACCTTAAATGAAGCCGCTACCTTACGCGCTGTAGAAACTATTGAACGCAACGCCGAATTACAAGCGCAATTAATTGATGATTTATTAGATATCTCGCGCATTCTCCGAGGTAAATTAGGGCTAAATTTAGAAACAGTGAATTTAGCAACAACCATTGAATCCGCTTTAGAGACAGTACGTTTAGCTGCTGAAGCCAAATCAATGCAAATTCAGCTAAATTTAGATCGCCAAGTCGCCCAAGTCAAAGGTGATAGTAGCCGTTTGCAACAAGTTATCTGGAATTTGCTGTCTAACGCCATTAAATTCACCCCCAATGGGGGAAAAATAGCAGTCAAATTACAACAGGTTAATTATGAGGTAGAAATTCAAGTCAAAGATACAGGTAAAGGTATTAGTGCAGATTTTTTACCCCATGTCTTTGAATATTTTCGCCAAGCAGATAGTACAATTACCCGCAGATCGGGGGGTTTAGGACTAGGTTTAGCAATTGTTCGCCAACTGGTAGAATTACATGGCGGTAGAGTTTGGGCAGAAAGTCCCGGAGAAAATCAAGGTGCGACATTTACAGTTTCGCTGCCAGGGATACCCAAAACGCGGAAATTAGCCGATAGAGATAGCGATTTATCAGAAAATTCCTATACCTTATCTGTACCTTACGCACCTTTAGAAGGAATTAAGGTGTTAATTGTTGATGATGATGTTGATACTAGGGAATTTCTCGCTTTTTTATTAGAACAGCATGGTGCGAAGATTACCAGCGCCGCCTCAGCCGCAGAAGCACTAAACGCGATCGCTCAATCCATACCAGATTTATTATTAAGCGACTTAGGTATGCCAGATGTCGATGGCTACGCCCTAATCCGTAAAATCCGCAGTTTACCAAGCGATCGCGGCGGCGAAATTCCCGCGATCGCCCTGACAGCCTACGCCGCCGAAACCACCCAACAGCAGGTATTTGCGGCGGGATTTCAACTGCACATCGCCAAACCAGCCGATCCCGCAAAATTAGTAGCCGCGATCGCCGCAATTGTTAAACGTTGAGAAGAGGGTAGGAAACATGATGCAGAAACCCCCAAAAATTCTGATTATTGGCGGCGGAATTGGCGGCGCAGCCACAGCATTAGCACTGCATCAGGCTGGATTTGATGTGACTGTTTACGAACGCACTTTTGAATTAAAAGAAGTCGGTGCGGGAAAAATGGCATTGGAAGACGCAATTGCGATCGCTAAATGTTTACAAACACAGTCAAATATTGCATCTGCCTTTCAAGAATATGAGTCACAACGCTTTAGCCGGACTAAATCCATTGTCGAGCAGTCCTTGCGATCGGGGAAAATGGGAGAATTAGCAAATCTTTATGCTGTCGCCTTACGCAACACTTTGATGAAGCTTATGGGAGGAGCAATTAACCACAGCTTTTACTCAATTCATGCTTACAGAGTTTAATGTTAACTTTTGTTTTTTGAGTGCACATAGCTAGTTTAGCAACCCCGATGTCATATCAGGTTCGCCTAAATACTTACGATCGCAATGATGCGGAAATTTTTTAATCGTCAGTGATTTACCAGACTTAATATCACACACTGTTAAGATAATCAGCATTAGTTACTGGGCAATATAAATTAAATCCCAATTCAATTCAAACTATGTTCTTGACAAGAGTAATTGGCTTTGTCTTCTTTGTAATGCTCTGTGTACTAAGTGTAATGATATTAAACCTGGGGAAATCGACATACGATCAACAGGCAAATTTTTATCAACCCATTGACTATCTGGAAAATTCTCAAGAAAATATAGATTCTTGGCGTTGGCGAAAACCGAATATTAAACTGAGAATTCCCTATGACGGTAATAGTCATCTAGGCATTAAAAATGCAGTAGGTGTCAGTAGTTTTATTTTTCCAGAACAATTTCGTATTGCTCATTTCATAGCCCATTTGGCAGGTGTTTTTCTAATTGGAAACACCATTTTCATGTTTTTGCATTCTTGCCAAACAGAAACAATTACTGAAATCCTTTCTTTGGATCGGCTTCTAGTCTACCTTTTACTGTTAAGCTTAGGCTGGTTGTGCTTGCAAAGTAGCAATCTCGTTTTACAAATCGATTTATATCCAAATTGCATAGGTATAGTTATCAAATATGCATTATTTTGGCGGCGAACAATCATCTATAACCGAGATAATAGTTTAACTGTTACAGGTAAGCTTCAGTCATTTTGGACTATGGAAAATGGACAATTCCTACCCGATTATAAAATCACAATTGGACATTCTCTGCTGGGATATTTTCATGTAACTACAACTTTTAGTCTACATTGCAATCAAACTACTGGGTCTTGGGTTATTGGGGCATTAAAGCATTGGAACTCAATCACCTAATTTGAGATTTTAAAATATGGGGAAGAAATCACCAATGCCCAATGCCCAAAGCGGCGGCGCGTGCACCCTACGCACCCACAAAAGGATAAAGTTTTCCGCCGCTTTCAATTACTTCCAATCTTCCCAATTTTGGTTAAAAATGGAAGTATCAGGAAAAGCGGTAGGATTGCCATTTTCATTTAATAGCCGTTTGAGTGCTTCTAATTGCGGTTCTGGTTTGGGTAAATCATCCACTAATTCATAGGGTGCGATCGCATTTTTTAACGCAAACGCCGCCACAGTTCCCGCAGCCGCACCAGCAGACCATTCAAAGGAATGGACGCGATAAGCTGCTGCTGCAATGTGGCTAGTAGCTATACTTTTACCGCCGACGATTAAATTGTCAATTTTCTGGGGAATCATGGCTCTGAGGGCAATTTGGAAGGGATAAGCTTGACCTGCGCCCCTTCTTTCCCCTGCACGTTCTGTATTACCAGGTTTCTCTGGCGGAGTTTCTGTCATACAGGGGTGGAAGTCAATCGCGTAGTGACCGATACCTACAGAATCAGGGAAAATAGTTGAACGAGTCCGCCGTAATGCTTTATCTGGGTCAATTTGCCCCGTAATTACCGAAGTAGCCTCTAACCCTGCTAGTGCTGCTCTTAACTGCCGATACATATCTGCGGGCAGGGTATTGCGGTAATATTCATCATTGTAGTTACGGCGAGAAATATCAATTTCCCAAATTCCAAAGCCTGAAGCCTGTCCCCAACTGGGGCGTCCAATAATCCGCCGTCCTTCCCGCATATAAGGATATTTCGACAAGCCAGATGCAGTTCCCATTGGGGAATCTAGCCCTGATAACAAGCGGTGATTGGGTTGTGGCTGCTTCACCCCATCCCCTAATTGGGAATCTGTGGTTCCCGCAACTAACCAATAGTAATAAGACAGAGATTTTTCTTCCGCTTTGCTTAAAGCCTCGGTTCTCAGTCCCCCCATCCAACCACCAGGCTGTAACTGTCCTGTACTTTGCAACTGTTGACGAGAATATATCAAATTATCAACCGCAGTTCCCGGACGGTAATCATTACCCCAAGTCCAGTTTTGCATGGAGATATCCCCAGGCTGAGAAGCGGTGAAATTCACACCACCAAACTTGGCTGGTTGTCCTTTTTTCGGACTCCAAATCCGACGGTAGGTGAAAACTAAGTCAAAATTCGCCAATCTTTGCAATTCATAGCTGAAATATGGCGCATATTGGGGATAATAGGCAGGCATGGTTTGGGGTTGCGGATCTTTAGTTGCCTCCATTGCAAAGGTATAGGTAAAACCTTGGGGACAATAGGGATCGTTTTCTGTACTAGATGCAGAAGGTTCTAGGTAAGAACGTGCATCAATCCCTAAACGGTAGGGAACATCAGCTAGAGCAATAATTTCCCCTGTTTCGCTAGCATCGACAACATACCAATTTTTTGTAGCGGTTTTGGGATTTTGTTGCGGTACAAGCCGGATAATACTTTTCGTCAGGCGCGATGAATCAGCGTAGGTATAAGCATCTTCAATGGTTTGGGATAAAGTATAGGTATTGAGGGGTACTGCACCTTTGGCTGGTTGATGTTGAATAGCGATCGCGCTATTAATGATTTTGCCATCAGCGCTAATTTCTAAATCTTTAATTACGGTATTGGGGAACCAATTTAATTTACCCTTACCTCTTTTCTCCGCATCTTTGAGAATTCCCGACAGAATATTATGTGCATCGCGGGGAAGAAAACAAGAATCGCTTACCCAGCAATCCCCAGGATTCAGTTCGCCATACTTGCGCTCAATGCGGTTGCGTAATTCTAAATAACCGCGAGAATAGAATTGACGCGCCCGTTGGGTAGGGCGTTCATCTAACGCAGATGTTCCCTGTGAGGAAATTTGTCCTCCCAACCAATCGGTAATTTCTGTTAAGCAAACAGTCCTCCCAGCTAGTAAACCCTCGTAAGCTGTAGCTGCACCCGATAATCCTCCACCGACAACCAAAATTTCGCAATTTACAGTTTTATCTGGCGTTCGCGGTGGTGTGGCGAATATCGCCGCATTCGGTATCATCACAGCAGATATCAAGCTGAAACTAATTAATGATTTCCTTCCATAAGCTAGTTTTCGTCTACACTTCATTTTGGAGAATCCCTTCAAATCCAATATCACCTGTAGACGGTAGCACTTGATAAATGTTTAGCCAAGTATTTTTCTCAACATGTACCGATAACATGTGGGGACTGTTGGTATCGGATAGGGACTAGCTAGATGTAGGTTGGGTTGAGGAACGTAGACGCGGAGCGGCTTCCCGTAGGGTAACCCAACATTTAGTTCGTTGGCTTGCGCGTCGCTTAACCCAGCTGTTGGTATAGGATAGGGGCTAGAAAAGAGAGACAGGTTTGGTGATGAATAACGACGTTGTAATTTTTCTTGTGAGTGCTGGGTTGCTGGTGGTTTATCTGGTGTTCTCGGCTTGGACAGAGATGGGGACAAAGCTACCCTGGAAGAGGTAATATCAATTATCTAAAATCATTGTGAGGACTGTTGACTGTTGACTGTTGACTGTTGACTGTTGACAGCCCTGATTAGTAGTTATGCAATTTAGATGTTATCAGCCATTTTAGAGTTTTTGCTGCCAAAATATGCAATCTTTTTGTGGTTGTGAAAGATGTTGGGACAACAGTAATAAATCCTCATGCGATAAGGATAAATCGCCATAGAATGATTGTGTTTGTATTCTCGAAGTGTAATCATAAAAGAGGGCGAATCTATCATCAGCTACAGGGACTTTTCCCCGGTGAAAGATACTCCCAGTAGCTGCAATAATCACTGTACCCGCAGCACCTAGACAGGATTTATATTCAGTCGGCGAGATAATTTTTTGCATGGTTGCATCTTGAATGTAACCATGATGATATTTCAATGATTGGCTTAATGCTGATGTTAACGAGAGGGGAATATATTGAAATGGGCCTCTATCTTCAGACATATCTTGCAAATAAACAATAATTTTCAGGACTTTTCTATCTTCTTTATCTATATGCCATAGCCGTGATTTTTGTTCTACTTGATTAGCAATATCTCGCCGCAGGTATGCCCCGTGATAGGCTACTGGTAAGCCGAGATAGGTTTCTACTAAATTAATTAATCTTTGTTCTAATCCCCATAAAAAAAGCTCTGGGTATGCCATAATTTGCTGCGGGTTAGCATGAACTACGAATTCATTGCTATTATCTTCGCTAGGGACGGGTATTTGATGCATCAAGCTTTTTGCTGATTCAAACATGCTTGTAGTTGATGCAAATCCTAAAGCTTCTAGGGTGGTAATTGCTACTCCTTCATTGTTGATAGTTTCGATGAGATTCATCTCATCAGGAGAAATAATAGGTAAATTTACAATATGTTTAGCCAAAGCTTCCTGATATTCAAGTTCAGCTTGATATTGTAAAAATGGCAAATTATAAAAATTTCTCATTAAGCGATTTTGTATCTTTTGCAAAAGGATACTCATATTGTTTTTGATCAGCCGATATATCAGCCATATAAGGATGCGATATGCAGTTTTAATCTATTTATTTTGATTTGTCCAAGCATTTCTTGATGAATTGGCAAAAATTTATTCTAGCTTCATAAACTTTTGAGTAATCAAAAATTGTCTTGAGGTTAATAAAAGTTACTTTGTTGTTGGTTTTAAAAATACTGCATTTGGGCATCTAAATAAGTAATTGATTGCCAAATATGCTACTTAACTGCTAGTAAAATCATTGAAAAATTTTAATGTTAATTGATACAAATATTACATTAAATTGTTACAATAACTAGCAATAAATTACTCTCACGATTATCTTTAGTTATTGCTTACCAACATTCTCAAGTAATATATTTAGCTGGATGTTCCACCCTGCATCAGATATTGGCGATAAATTTTACCAATCTTTAGTCAGATGGCAAATTTATCTCCTGGCGATTAGATGAGGATGAGGTGTTTAGCAAAAATTATTTATAGAGAGAATAATAAAGACAAGACTTAGCTAAAAAAAGTAGATTTGAGCATCAATATCAGTCCTAAATCATTTGCGAGCATTCAGATCCGCGACTTCTGCAAGAACTTGGGGAGCTAATCTCTGGGAATTTTGTCTCGCAGTCTGAGAGATTAATTATCCTGGAAGTAAGGAAGTGTGATCGCGCTTTGCTAGTCTAAGCTTATCCATTCGCTTGCTTGCTCAAAGAATGACTGCTGTTGTCAACTACCTAAAGAAATAAAATAAATGCTAAATATTTAGCCTTTAGCTAGTTGTTAGATTTATGTAACAGATTAAGAATATTAACTATGGCAGTCCGCTACTTTCTTGTATGTTAATAACAGGCTCATGCAACTCAAAATAGATGTAATTAGGCTAGCTGAAGGCGGAAGACAGTCAATAAATCGCAACTTTCTTCCAGACCACATTAATAAAACTGATAAAGTCATGAATTTATACTAAAGATTCTCTTTGCTGTTGGCTAGTCTCAGATATCTTAAGTAGCTTTTTTAGCTAAATTTTATCTGTAGCGATCGCCAAGGCGAAATTTCACAATTTACACAGGAGTGAGGAAATTTTAGGAAAGTGGCTAGATTGGTAAATTTTTAGACTTTGTAGTTTTTATCTCGATGTCAACCAAATCGTTAGCACTTTCTCAAATTGCATTCAATATTGAGAACCAACTCGATTAATTTTTGGAGGAGACTTTCATGTTTACTTGGTTTCGGGGTTCAGTTGTCAAAAGCAGTTTGTTAGCGTTGAGTGTATTATTTGCTAGCTTAAGTCCCATTGCGATCGCGCGTCCGGGATTGGCGCAAAATACTGTAATCTCGCAAGATACAACCACACCAGGAACAACTCCAGGATCAACCACACCAGGAGCAACTACAACTAACTTATCTGACGTTGGTTCTAATTACTGGGCGAGTCCGTTTATTGTCGCCTTAGCGCAAAGAAACATCATAGCCGGGTTTCCTGATGGTACCTTTAAACCCGATCAAGCTGTGACTCGCGCTCAATTCGCCGCTATGATCCAAAAAGCTTTCAACCAGAACCCAGTGCGACAATTAGCATCTGGCGGATTTACAGATGTTCCCGCTAATTATTGGGCTGCGGATGCGATTCGGGAAGCCTACGAAACTGGCTTTATGTCAGGTTATCCAGGAAATAGATTTTTACCTAACGAACAAATTCCCAAAGTACAGGCGATCGTTGCTATAAGCAGTGGTTTAGCTTTAACCAGTAGCACCGATGCAGCTACTGTGTTGAACAATTACTACACAGATGCGTCAGCCACTCCAGATTATGCGGTGAATGCTGTTGCAGCTGCTACACAAAGCAATATAGTAGTTAACTATCCCCAAGTCAGACAACTTAATCCCCAACGGACTTTAACCAGAGCGGAAGCCGCAGCTTTGTTGTATCAAGCTTTGGTAAGACAGGGACAGTTACAACCCATTGCCAGCAATCTTCCAGCTGCGAGTTATATTGTTGCTGCTTCTTCTACCCCTACTCAACCTGGTAGTACAGATATTGTGGGATTAGCTGCATCTAGTGGTTCGTTTACGACTTTAACTTCTTTATTAAAAATCGCAGGGTTAACAGATATCCTGCAACAACCTGGCCCTTATACTGTCTTTGCTCCCACCGATCAAGCATTTGCGGCGTTGCCAGCTGGGACTCTACAGCAGTTACAACTACCAGAAAATCGCGAAACATTAATTAAGCTGTTGAGATATCACGTAGTTTCTGGACAATTAACTTCTAATCAACTCTCCACAGGGGAACTGAATACGATTGAAAACCAATCTGTCAATGTTAAAGTTGATACAGCTAATAATCAAATTGCAGTTAATAATGCCCAAGTAATTCAAGCGAATGTCCAAGCTAGTAATGGTGTCATCCATGCAATTAACCAAGTCTTAATTCCCCCAAATCTGACTAGCCAGCAACCTGGACAGCAACCGGGTACTCCTACTCCCAATCCAGGCGGAACTCCTACTACTGGTGAAGTCTCTCCTGGTAGAACTACCCTTGGCGGCCCTAGCTATATTGGTGTGGCTGGTAACATTGGTTTAACTGGTGCTAATGCTCTGAGTGTGGGTAACTTCTCAGTTATCAGTAAAATCGGCTTGACACGTAATATCTCCGTGCGTCCATCGGCTGTGTTTGGCGATAATACGTTAGTATTAGTTCCCGTAACTTTAGATTTTGCGCAACAACCAGATACAGTCACCGGACAACGCCGCTTCCCGATCGCGCCTTTCATCGGTGCAGGTGTAGCTATTGATACGTCAGGTGATACAGATATAGCGTTTATGGCAACTGGTGGTGTAGATATTCCTATCGCCAATCGCTTTACACTGACTGGTTCTGTGAATGCAGCCTTTTTTGATGAAACTAGTGTTGGGTTAATACTAGGTGTTGGTTATAACTTCTAGTAGTAGTCATTTGTCAATGGTCAATGGTCATTGGTAAGCAACTCGTAGGGATGGGGTAACCTCGTATACGTGTCAACTTAACGTGAAACCGTTGCCAAGACTCGATGAGCGAATTTTATCGCCTACTATCAAGCTTCGCGTTACCCCACCCCAGTTTTGTCTAAAGCCAAAACGTCCCCTCCCCTTGCCAAGGGGAGGGGTTAGGGGTGGGGTAAAACGCTTGTGGGGTAAGCGTTTGAACTTAAGTTGACATCAAAGGGTAACCCCGCCCCTACAATTTGATTGGGGGATGGGAGAAGTTGCGGCAACAACGGCTATACTATCGCTGGAGAGTATTGTGTAAGAAAGTAAGATGCTAGAAGGTAGAGAATATACCCGTAGGGGCAAGGCAATGCCTTGCCCCCACACCTCGCGATATAATGTTGTACGGCATCTGAATGAGAAACGCCATCATAGCTATCTTCGCCAAGCTAAATTATTGTTGATAGCTGGTTTATTAATACTCTTGAGTGCTTGCGGTACGATTGGGTTACTACCAACTAATCAGTTAGTGCAAAAAGCGATCGCTCTCCAATTAGAACAAACGCAACAACAACTTAGCCAAAAGCTAGATCTAGACTTGCAAGGCTTTGAAATTCAAAAGCTCGCGATTACCGAGCAAAAACCCCTCACCATCGAAAATTTACCAGCTTTCCGGGTGCAGGGAAAGTATGATTTAACAATTAAGTTACCTAAAAGACGCTTGACGCAACTGCAACAACCCTTTGATATTTATTTGCAAATTCAGCAAGAGGGTAAAACTTGGCGATTGCTGCTACCAGAGAGGGTGGGGAAAAATACTGAACCTATTTGGCATAGCTATCTAATTCTGTAATTAGCTGTGCAACTAAAAAAACTATCACATTATACCCGTATAATTGCCCAGGTATCGCCATCATCAAGGTAAGCTAATCTGCTTTTAAGTTGCACAATCGATTGTGAAGGCTGTTGACGGTTGACGGTTGACTGTTGACTGTTGACTAGTTATGCAATTTAGATACGCATTAGCTTAATAGTTTGATGGAGGGTAAGGGAAGATGTATATTAATTTTTTCGTCAGTTCCATTGCGGGAATTGTTGTATTAGTGCTGGTGGCTTTTGGTTTACTGCAATGGTTGCATATACCAGCAGGTAGCTTTCTTGACTGGATAATTGGCGGTGCAAGTTTTTGGTGGTTGTTGGTAATTGTTACCGTCCCCTGGAATGTGCATTTTCAGGCGAAGGAAGTGTTAGCAGAAGCAGCAAGGTCGATAGAAAAAGGCATTCCTGTAGATAATAAACAAGTACAGTATGTCAAATTGTTGGCGAAGCGATCGCTTTGGGTGGCTTTAGCTTTACATTTATTTTCGGCTATTGGTCTTTATACTCTAGCGGCGACGGGAATTAGTACTGTAGGTTATATTAGCTCCGGTGCAGCTTTGTTATTAACTATTCTCCGTCCCGCTATCCGCGCCTATGAATATTTATATGCCAGATTAGCGATGATTCGCCAAGAATGGCAATATCCCCGTGAAGATATTATGGAATTGCGCGATCGCTTTTCTGCATTGGAATATAAAGTACAGCGCCTAGAAGAACAACTAGATGCGGAAGAAGCTGACTCCATTGTGGCGAAACAAAAACGCTTTAGCGATGAAACCCGCCGAGAATTAGCCAGACTTGTCTCCAATTTAGAAGAATTACGCGCTACCAATCAAACCGAACACGAACGGTTATCTAGAGAAGCCAGAAATGCGATCGCGCAACTTTCTACCGATGGACAATTTCTCGATCATGTCCGCGAAATTATCCGCTTCTTTAAAACAGCATAGTTCTCACAAGGAATTTGTAAGTCTTCCAGCAATATTGTGCAAACATAAACATTAAGTATTAAGTAACTCAGTCAAGTAACTAAGTTACTTCACTCAAATAAACTGTGCTTCTACTATATCCGTATTAATTTCATGGAAGCTTTACCCGATAATTGGGCAGATATTCAAGCTGATATTGTATATATTTCCATCAGTGGGTTGCTAGTTTCATTTGCCAGCGAACAAATCAAACTAGGATTAAAATACGATCAAAAGGGTAAACATTTAAAAGCCATTGAAAAAGGACAAGTATCCCCTCGCGGTAATATTGGGTTAGTTCCTTCCCAAGAATCAGGCTACGATTTGAAATCCAAAGTCTTAGGTAAAGGTGGTGATCGCCGATTTCACGCAAAATTTATTGATGGTATATTAAACTTCCCTGGTTTGGTAACAGAACATTAAACCTAGATAATTATGACAAGATTAGAATTAAAAAATCATCAAGTCTGGCAAGATTTAACTAACATATTAGACAGCTTAGATGCGAATATTCTTGTTCAAGAGCATCTAGAACAAAGCGATTATAAAGTTTGCGGCTACTGGGATGAACAAGATAAATATTATGAAACTATTACCTTACCTCGTCACTTAAAAGCTGAATTAGTTAGTAGTTCTCTTGGTGTTACTCACAAAGAACGTTTTTTGAAGCTAAAATTTTTCCTGATAGCTGATGCTGTTGATGGCGAACAAGCACATACCCAAAAAATTGGTGAATTAGTTCTAGTTTATAATGAAAATCTAGAATTTGTTGATGAAAATTGGATTTTAGATATCGATTCGCCAATACTTATAACGTGAGGAGAAAATGAAATTACGTTCTGTTGCTGTTGCTTTGAGTTTCACTATAGCGGCGTTAGCTATATTTATAGATATTAAACCCAGCACTAGCAATGTATCCCAGGAAAGTAACCAACAAGCTGAGAATAATACATTGGAAATAGTAAAAAACCGTGCTGATTTAATTCGTCTCCATAATCAAAGAGTGAAAATCATTGGAAATTACACATCCACCAGCAGGAAACCCAACCCCCAATTAACGGGAATCCCCGGTTTCTCAGGACTTTATATCAAGGCGCAAATTGTGCTTGAGGATGGTACTAAAGTTAGTATTTTTCCTTCTTGGAATAAACAATCATTGCGATCGCCACAAGAAGTTGAAAAATATAACGATAAAATTGTTGAAGCCATTGGCGTAGTCCAATTTGAAGCTAAAATCTTTCCTAATTCCAGTACTAGCGAATCTTTTATTGAATTAACTCAGTTGAATTTGTATTCACAAATGCAGCCTTAGTTAGGGGTAATACCCCTTGGGGGATAGACATACTAGCGCATCATCCACACTTTTCGTAAGATTATGCTTCCACAAATACCGATAACACCAGCGCCAGCTTTACACCGTATTCACTGGCGCTTTTATTATTGCTTAAAAGCAAAGCTAGAAACCACAAGATCGAATACTGCTTGATTGAATACGGTTGTCGGTCGTCCTTGGTTAAAATTAAAGGGAGTGGAGATAGTAATTAAATATTTGCGATCGCGACTTAATAACGCTATCTTTTTCTCTACCCCCAGGGTGCTGGAAATGTAACTAATAGCAGCTTGACTCGCTACTTTAATATTAGTCAATTTCTCTGCTGTAGGTCATTTTGTTTAATAATCTCTGTTAAACTCGCATTATCACTCAATGAGAGGTAAACTAATTGACTAAATATCCCGTTGAAACTGGCATATCCAAAAAATACTAAAATTTATAAGATAGATGCATGTTATTAGTCGTAAAAAGCTGCGGGAATTCTGCCAAATACATGCTGATTCCTGCGAAGCACTTGATGACTGGTTTCAGACAGCCTCTAAAGCAGACTGGACTAATCTTATTCAGGTGCAGACAATCTACCAAAAAGCTGAAGCCGTTGGTAATTTTACTGTTTTTAATATCAAAGGCAATAAATACCGCTTAATTACAAGTATTAATTATGAAAAGCAGGTTATCTACATCAAGTATGTTTTGACTCATGCAGAATATGACAAAGATGACTGGAAGCGTGACGCATATTATTAATTCAACAATTTACGGTGAGTTGTTACTACATTATCAACCCCGAATCATTAAAACTGAAGCAGAAAATGAGCATTTTCTGAAAGTAGTTGAAGAATTGCTGGCTCGACCTGATTTGAGTCCAGAAGAAGATGCAGTTTTAGAATTACTGGTGAAACTAATTGAAGATTTTGAAGAAAAGCACTATCAAATTAATGCGTCAACTCCTCATTCTAGACTATTACATTTAATGGATGCTCGGAGTTTGCAGCCATCTGATTTAGCTGAATCATTAGGTTCAGTTGACACAGTAACTAAGTTAATTAATGGAGAGGAAGCAATCAATGAGGAACAGGCTAAGATTTTAGGAGAATTTTTTCATATCGATTCTCATTTGTTTTTACCTAATTAAGCATTAGTCAAATTATGAAATTCAAAGTTGTACTAGAACCCAGTGATGAAGGCGGATATACTGTCTATGTTCCCTCTCTCCTTGGGTGTTTCAGTGAAGGGGAAACAGTAGAAGAAGCATTGGAGAATATTCAAGAAGCAATTGAACTTTATCTTGAGTAAATAGTTACTTACTCTCCTCCACTATCAGCGTGGAATCAGCCGCACGCCCAAATTCTTCTGGTGTATATTGTAGATGCGCTTGGGCACCAGGCCAGAGGAATTTACCGGGGGTAACGGAACGGACTAAGTAGTGCAGGCTGTAAACCCCTGGATCGAGGTGGTCGGCATAGGCGATAATGCGATCGCTTGAAAGTGCGTGTTGGTACACTACAATTTTTTACTGTGTCCAATCTTCTATTTGAATATTACCTATTTTTTCAAAATCGGCTATATTTGCTGTCACTAATATGTATCCTTTCGAGCTAGCTACAGCAGCTATTCGACAATCCTGAGTTCCAATACGTTTGGTTTTTGTAGATAAGGATTGATAAATTGCTTCTGCTTCGATAGTGTAAGGCAGGATTTGAAAGTAATGTAATGCGGAAAATAATTCTGCAAAATATCTATATGCATCCGTAACAGATGGTTTTTGTCTCATCCTTTGGATACTTGCCAAAGCTCCTTGTATGATTTCCTCAACAGTAATAATACTAATAAATATTAATTCCGGAGATGTGCTTAAAATACGCTCTGTTAATTGTGGAATATTACGTCTTTTATCCAGGTAGTTACTAACAATGCTGGTATCAAGTAGATACACTTAATTAAAACCTACAAATTATTGATTATCTAAAACTCTGTTGATTTCTTGTTTTTCTAGTTCTCGCAATTTCTGAATTTCCAAGAGCGTATCTTCCCAAAACTCACCTTCAAACTTACCAGCAAGCTTTGCCAGTGGATGTTCGGGAATTGGAGTTTTCTTATCTTTCTTTTTTGGTAGCTTGTTAGTTGTCATGGGAATTGCAATTGCTGTATATGCAAATATTATTTTATCGTAATTGCCACATATCTGAGATAGTGCGATCGCACTATTTCTCCTCTATTATCAGCGTAGAATCAGCCGCACGCCCAAATTCTTCTGGTGTATATTGTAGATGCGCTTGGGCACCAGGCCAGAGGAATTTACCAGGGGTAACGGAACGGACTAAGTAGTGCAGGCTATAAACCCCTGGATCGAGGTGGTCGGCATAGGCGATAATGCGATCGCGATATATATTCCTAAATCCTAATTGCCAACTATCGGCTTTTGCTTGCAAGGCGGCGGTTGTAGTTTGGAAACTGGCGTCTACTGCTTCTAATCCAGCTGGTAGAGGATCTGTAATTACTACATGCTCTACTGGATGGTCGGTAATAATTTCTACACCAATATCAAATACTTGTCCCGGTTTTAAGGTTAAGGGTTTATCAAAGGCGTAAAGTCCAAATTTTTGGAGAATGTTTTTCTCTTCGCCTAATTTTTGAATTTCTCTGCTGACTCTTAACCCGTTAAATTTACCTGGTTGATTTCCTTGCAAGCGATAATTATAAGCCACTAGATAATGTAATTTACCTCTGCCGGATTTTTGTAAGATTAAATCGTGGCGATCGCGTGGTAATTTATCCATTGGCACATTAATCTGTAAGCTAGGATTGCTGTACCCTTCAAAGCGATTTTCGCCTAACTTTTTACCCGCTAATTGTACGGAAGCAACAAAGTTTGGTGGTGTGGGTTGGAGTTGGCTATATTCTACTAAGGCTGTGAGTGCTTGCGCGTTGTTATAACTAGTTTGCCATGTACCATCTCTTCTTTGAGCTAGCAAACTTTGAAATAATTTATCGACAACTTCCGGTTTGGCTTTATTCGCAATAAATAACCGCAAAGCTTGTGCTTGTGCTGTTGTCTGCGAACTCATCCATCCCCAACTATTAGGTATACTAATTACTGCTGTTCGTCCAGTTTCATAAATACTTTTTTGTAACTGGTTAAACATGGTTTTGGCTTCATCTTGCCATTCGGGGAATTGGGATAAGTACCGCGCTAATTTGATTTGATTAACTACATCAAAATTATTACGTTGTTGGTAAATATCTGCTAAGAAGCTATTGCGTTTATCGCCTAATTCTGCTAGGGCGATTAAGGCATTCAATTGTAATTGAGTTTTACAGACTTGCTGTTTACAAAAATCATATTGTCCGGGGTTAGCGAGGACTTTTTGCAAGTAACCCTTGAGGCGAGACAGCATTGCCGAATTAATCGCGCCAGGGAAGGCTTGATTGGCTTTGGCTAAGGATTCCGCCGCATAAGCAGATATCCAAGGATCGGATTTTTCTTGTTCTGGGTAGGAGGCAAAACCACCATCACCTATTTGCAGCTTTTGCAGTTGTTCTGTGGCTTGATTGGCTTGTTGATTAATGTTGAATTCGGCAAATGTTTGTCCATATTTTTGGGATAAATTTTGCAAATTCGCCGCAATCATTAGCTGACTGGCTGCTGGTTCAGCGAAGGGTAATTCATCATCACCTAACACTTGTTTGGCGGGTGCTGTAATTTCTGGAACTAAGCTACTCGCCAGTTGAATATCTAAACCTCCCGCGTTGGGGATGGTATTTTTATCTACATTTAAAGGTATCTTGATTTGCTTTTCGGTAATTCCTGTTTCTACAACTTGTTCGCTAATTTCTAGCGGCTTAATTTCTAAAGGTAGTTCAAATGCATCGGCTGCATTATTTAACTGTGTGGTAAAGCGGATTTTTGCCTCTCCCGCATTTTCCGCCAGCATGGGGAAGCGATAAGCTTGGGTAGTGGTTTGTGCTTGGGTTTGTAAATTGGTGGTGCTGGGGTTATTCTCGGCAAATTTCACCTTACCGCTAATTTCGCCGTTAATCGAGAGGTTTCCGCCGTTTCCTGTGTTATTGGTGACTGATAAACCTGCGAGCAGGCGATCGCCTGGACGGGCAAATTGTGGCAAAATGGCGTTAGTGAGTAATGGTTTGGTAGTGATAAAAGTGCGATCGCCATTGCCAAACCGTAAATTACCATCGGTAGCTACAGCCATGACGCGCCAGGTGGTTAAGTCATCGGGAAGCTTGAATGTTATCTGTGCTTTCCCTGTGGCGTCGGTGAGTACAGCACCATTGTAATAGGCTAAGGCTTGAAAATCTGTGCGCACCCTGGTATTAGCTGCGCCTGAGGAAAAGCCACCGCCATAACCCCAGCCTTTGGGTTTGGGGATGTCTTGGGGTTGGATGACGACATCGGGACGATTATCACTAAAGCGAGTTGTGATCGCTTGTTCGGCGTATACTGTATTTACTAAATCTGGCGGACGATAGCCGGATAGTTGCAATACAGCTTCATTTACCACCATGACTGTAATTTGTCCGGAGGTGGGGTTACCTTGGTTATCTTTCAATTCTAGTTGTACAGTTTCCTCTGCACCAGGTTCAAGTGATGCTTGCAGTGGGTTAACTTGTACTGTTAAATATTTATCTTGCAAGTTGACTTTAAAAGGTGCAAAGCCAATTTTGACTAATTTATCTAAACTTCCCGGTTCTACTTCCTGAATTGGTTTACCTTGTCTAACTAATACAGCTTGTACTGCTGCATTGGGTAACATTTCTGGGGTAACTGTAAACTGAATTTGTGGTGCGCCTCCCTTAACTTTGATAATTTGTTGATAGAGAGGTTTGTCTTTAATGACTGCAAAATACAATTCTGCTTCTGGGTAGGGAGATTGAATTAATGCTGTTGCAGTTTCCCCTGGTTTAAATTCTTTTTTATCTAATTTAACTTCTAGCCTATCTTCATCTGGCGCACCCCAATAAACTTGGTTATCTCCAGTTACCCAAATTTGTAAATCTGTGGCGCTGATTTCATCTTTGGTATCGCTAAAATTTGCCCTAATTCTATAGGAACCGGATGCTTTTGGCGTTAAAGTTACCGATTGGGGATTACTTGCAGATGTGACTTCTACTTGTCCGACTGTTTTATATTCAACTTGATTTTTTGGGGTGCGGCTACCTTCAACTACTTTGGTAACGCTACTATATTTTATCTCTTGTAATTCTAGCCGTAGCCGTTGACCTGTGAGCAATTTTCCGCTAGGGTCAGTAACAATAGTTTCAATATTAAAAGGTTTACCAGCATCAGCCACAAAATTACTTTTTAACCCAATCAACCGATTATTCGGTAAAGCGGTAAAACTTTGGGAATTTGCTACCGATAAATTAGAAACATCTGCGACTTGTACATCTACCCGGTAAGTCATGGGGTAGGGTAAATCTTTCGCTACCGTCAGACTTTGCTCGCTTTTCCCATTTGCATCGAGTGTAGAGGTAGTTTGTAAAACATCGCTAGTGACATTCGGACTTTCTTCCGGCCAAAACCATTGGCTACCAAAACTAAATTCTTCCCAACCTTTAGGGATAAAATTAGCTTGTTGGCGCGTCACAAAATATTTGGCTTCGCCTCCTTGTACAGGCGCACCAAATAAATAATTACTAGCAGCTTTCGCTGCTACTGTATCGCCAATTAAGGCAAATTCTTTATCTAAATTCAGTTCCACTTTAAAATTAGGCGGTTTAAATTCAGCAACGCGGAATTCTCCCGAAATTTCTTGCCCAGCTTTCCCCTTCGCTTCGACTGTATAATAGCCTAAGCGTTGAGTTTTACTAATTGGTAATTCTAAAGAAAATGTCCCAAACTCATTAGTGGTTTTCGTGCCTAAATTCGTTCTTTGTCCATCAGGATCGACTAAAGTTACTTGGTAAGCTGCATTTTTATCTTGCTGAATTGTGCCATTTTGTAAATGATCTGCGAAACCAGTTAACCAAGCTTTTTCACCTGGCTGATATAACTGTCTATCAGAGAAGATAATTCCCCGCGATTCTGGTTTATCATCTTGCCAACCTGCATCAATTCCATAACCATAAACGCCGCTATATTCTTCGGTTCTGGTAAATGCCCAATCTTGATTTTCCCGAGCAATTATTAATAATTCTGGTGCTTTTACTAATCTTTGGCTACCAGGAAAACATTGCTGTAAATCTGCGCGTTTAATAGTTAAATTACCACTATCATCTGTTTTCCCAGTTGCGCAAGGTGAAACTGACAGACGAGATTTTGTATTTAATTGCGATTGATAAATTTCTACAGATGCAGCTTTCACAGGCGCACCATCACTTAAATGATGAACGCGAATTAAACCGGAATCAGGAAACCATTGAGAAAATACACCTAAATTGGTTAATTGTACTAAGCCGTAAGTTGTAGGTTCCCGCCAGAGTTCTTTACCATTTTCTTGATATTTATTAGTCCTGGCTTGCACGCCATAGGCTAACATTCCTGTAGGTGCAGAGAGTTTTTCTCGCAGAGGTACGTTAATATCAACGGCTTGGTTGTTCTTCCTGGCTACAGAGAAACTTTGCCAATCCCCTGGTTTAGGTAATAAATTACTGGCATAATTATCGTAAACTAAATCTGTTGGCTGGACTACTTTATAAGCGGCTTTATATTTCGCCTCTGGTAAATTGATCGTGTTGATATTTAACTGTAAATCTTTACCAGCAGGGAAAATATTTAAATCTGAAGGAAGCCAAATATCTCCAGCTACATCGCCAGTGTCATAATTAACGGTGACGGGTTTACCTAAAGTTTGTCCAAATTTATCTTTGAGATTTCTCCCGACAGTAATTGTATAACTCGTTGCTGGCGCTAAGGCATAGGGATTGATATTAATTACTTTATCTTCATCGTTAACTTGGATGAGTCGCGGAATATCTTTTGGTGTCGGGGTAATGGTGATATTTTCTTTAGCAGAATCGGGAAGGATGATGTTATTAAATTCTAATTGCGGACTTCCTTTCACAAATCTTCCGTAAGTTCCCCCGGCGTCTGGTTGTCCGTAATAATTAATTTTTTGTAATGCTAAAGGTGAATAGGTAGCTAATTTACTGGCGAATTCTTTTTCGCTAGCTAAATTACCATAAGCAGGACGAATCCCCGGTGCAAAAGTTAGGCGATAATGAGTAGCTGTGGTGAGATTTTGTTGGGGAATCAGTTTGTAAACCCAATTAATTTGTGACGGATCGAATTTTTCTAGAGGATCTTCGGTTTCTTGGGGTTTATCTTCTTTAACTAGTTCTACTTTAAAGCTAATATTTTCTGTTTTACCTTCGGGAATTAGCTGTAAATTTTTGGCGACGGAATTAACATCTAATTCCACATTCGAGGTAAATTCTAATTTAGGCTGTAAATCAATTGGTTGATCGTCAGCCTTTTCCATTGGGTTAACGCCTGGTAAATTCGTCAGTTTAATCGGTTCTGTATTAAAAGTCCAAGCTAAATCTTGATTTAAACGATGTTTTTTTAAGTCAGTTAAGCCAGATTTCAGAGTTACTTGAAATCTTGTGGCTTGGGGTAAGGCTTTATCAGCTTGAAAACCCACCATGCGCGGTGTTAAAAAGCGAAATCTTCCGGGGATGGGTGGAGTGAGTTCAAATTTTTGCAGTAGATTTTGCTGTTCTGTACTATCGAGGCTTTCAACGGGAATTAATGCTTCTTTAAACCTGATGCGGATTTGATTGAGGGGTTTTGCATCGCCGATGGGACTAATTTGTTCTATCCAATCTGGTAATTTAGGCGGTGCGAGAGGCGCAACTGTTGGTAGTGGTTCTTTTCCTGAATTAATCCCGAAAAAGTTACACCCTGCTATGCCTAGCATTAATGTGAGGGTAAGTAGAAATTTAATTAAAATTTTAATAATCATATTTAATATAGATATCTCTTGTCTTTGCGCCTTTGCGTCTTTGCGTGAGATTATTCTATAGATAACCAATGAGAGGGGATTGTTCCTAGTAATAACTACAATTCTTAATAAGATTTAAATGAACCGCCAAGACGCCAAGGACGCCAAGAGAAGAGTGATGAACCGCAGAGGCGCAGAGGACACAGAGAATTAAGAAATGTTGATTTTTTGGAGATGATAATTGGAGAATAAATACCAATGACAAATGACTAATGACAACTGACAAATTAGTTGTAAATTGTTAGTAATATTTCCTGATTAAAGTGCGATTACTACGTCAAAATTAAAGTAACTTTGACAGGGTAGAGCATTCGCTGATGCAAGTAACTTCACGCAGGCTAATCCAAATTACGCAAAAGTTTTGGCGACGGTTAAATCGCAGTCGCCAGGGGAAGGTTATTATAGCTTTGCTGCTGATGTGCTTGGTGGTGCGCTTAATGCCCTATTTTGCACCAGTTCGCGCTACAGATATTCAACAAAATCAGCTAGCGTTACAATTTAGCGATCGCAATGGGCTACCTTTAGGAACTATACTCACTCGCGACCAAGAGCATACTGCCGTAGTCCCATTAAATCAGGTTTCGCCTCAGTTTATTCAGGCAATTTTGGCGGCGGAAGATAGCAGTTTCTATCATCATGGGGCGTTGGATTTAAAAGCAGTAGCCCGCGCGATTAAGGAAGCGATTCACGCGAAAAGATTTGTCTCTGGTGCTTCGACGGTGACAATGCAGTTAGCGCGGATGTTAGATCCGGTTCCCCGCAATCTTTCTGGTAAACTGCAAGAAATTTGGTTAGCTTGGCGATTAGCTGCGGGGATGAATAAGGATGAAATTCTCGCAGCTTATATTAATCGGTTACCAATGGGGGGAAATATCTACGGTGTGGAAGCAGCAGCTCGTACTTATTTTTCTATCCCCGCTCAGGATTTAAATGTTGCTCAGGCTAGTTTATTGGCTGCTATTCCTAATAATCCCACATATTTTGACCCTTTAGCTCATTGGCAACGGTTGAAGCAGCGTCAGAAATATGTTCTCAACCGGATGGTACAGGATGGTTATATTAATTCTGCCTTAGCTGAACGCGCTTATACAGAAAAGGTAGTATTTCAATCCCGTCAACGGGGAATTATTGCTGCACCTCACTTTTTATTTTGGTTAGCTAGTCAGCAAAGTACCCCAGAAGGGGAAGGACAAATTCACACTACAATAGATAGACCTTTACAACAATTTGTGGAAGCACAGGTACAGCAAGTACTTGCTTCTTTAGCGGCGAATAATGTCCAAGATGCAGCCGCTTTGGTAATAGATAACCATACCGGGGAAGTTTTAGCTTATGTGGGTTCGCCCAATTATTTTGATGAAGCTAAACTCGGACGTAATGATGGCGTACAGGCGCTACGTCAACCCGGTTCTACCCTCAAGCCCTTTGTTTATGAGTTGGCGTTAGCTAAAGGTATAATTCGCCCAAATACCATTTTGGCAGATGTGCCGGCACATTACGCAATTCCCGGTGCGAAACTTTATAGCCCTACAGATTATACTCAAAAGTTTCAAGGCCCGGTGCGGGTGCGGGTGGCGTTGGCGAATTCTTTGAATATTCCCGCAGTTAGGGTATTAGAAAAGGTAGGCGTACCAGCTTTCTTAGAACATCTGCGTGAATTAGGCTTTGAACATCTCAATCAAACTCCGGAATATTATGGTTTAGGTTTGACTTTGGGTAGTGGAGAAGTCAGTCTGTGGGAATTAGCCAAGGCTTATGTGACGATGGCGCGACAAGGTGAAGCTGTATCGCTAGTTAGTACCATACCCCAAACATCAAACAGCAAATCCCAAACGCCAAACCCCAACCCAACAACATGGCAATTAATTATTGATATGTTGAGTGATAATCATGCCCGCGCTACAGCTTTTGGTGTAGATTCTGTATTACATTTACCTTTCCCCACAGCAGTAAAAACCGGTACTTCTTCCAATTTTCGCGATACTTGGACGGTAGGATTTACAACAGATTACACTGTCGCCACTTGGGTAGGCAATTTCACCGGGGAACCGATGCGCCAAGTATCAGGGGTAACTGGGGCTGCGCCTTTGTGGAATCGCATTATGTTACATTTGCACGAACATCACGAACCAGAAAATTTCCCTTCACCTCAAGGTTTAGTGCAATTACCCATCTGTGCCGTTTCTGGGTTAAAACCTACACCTGATTGTGCTTCCGTGGTGCAGGAATATTTTTATCCAGCAGACAAAATCGCCTATGAAAACCCACAACCAGGCGGTTTATCGGCAGAATATGATGAATGGTTAGCTAAACAGCAACCAGCAACTTTTAATACTAGCAATTTACGAATTATCTCTCCCAATAATGGCGATTTATTTTTGCTGTATCCAGGGGAACAAACAAGCCAAAAACTAGAGTTTAAGCTAATAGGAAAGACGGCTGAACCTGTAGAGTGGCGGTTAAATGGGGAAGAGCTAGCTATGGATACAGCTGATTCTTTATTTTGGCAGATTCGTCCTGGTAACTGGACATTGGAAGTGAAAAGTAAAAATAGTAGCGATCGCGTCAGCTTTCAAGTACAGTTATCCAAGAGTAAATCTACAAGACGAGGTTTTTCAATTGTTAATTCTCAGGTAAATCATGACAGCCCTTAAGTGTTATTGCGGAAGCTATAACCCAATACTGACATGAAGATACGGGATGACATTGATACCAATTATCAACAATGCGACAGTAAATATAAGTCCGTAAATCCTTAAGCAGTTGTTAACTGAGTCTTATATCTACCCCAATACAGTCACTAATTGAAGAGATTGCTATTCCCGTAGGAATACTGAAAAAAATAAGATATTTCTTGCGAAATTTGCACTTTTCAATTTGATGATATACATTAGTGCTGAAGTTTTCATTAAAGGTTTAAATAGCCATGACAAACACCACGAATTCTCCCACCCAAGACAGTAAATCCACCAAGAAAAAACAGTCTTTCCCTAAGACAGATATTGGTTCGCCAAGAGTTCCCCTGAAAAAACGTCCAGTAAAACAGCAGCATGAGTCACTCAGCGATTGGGAACACGCGAGTTAATCACCTCATGGAAATCCCTAATTAAACAGTTGATCCGCAGTTGTCATGCGAGGACAATTATATTGATCGAATCTCTCGATATTCACCAAAGCATTGCGATATAGAATCTTCTCTATCTTTTAGCAGTACGAAAGATCCTTACTAGGCTTATTGTCAGACGTTACTCAGAATTCTTTCTCAACCCAAATTCAGGTATTTGATTCTGCTGAACTAAGTCCCATAATATCGCTACCGCTTCACTTGCGATTCAATTGCCATCAACTGTACTCTCTGTACAGATACAGTAATATTTCAGCAAATAACAATTTTGCCCAGCACAGATGTATCAGAGTGGGAATGTTGATTTTCAAATAGCAGGAGCACCAGCCACAATCATCAGTACTATTAGTACCATCATCAATAGGGAAATTTTGACGATTAGGTAATTGCTGAAGTCGGCTACTAAAGTATCGTGATACATAATTACCTCTCTTGGTGTGTCTCCATCAGACCAAAAACATTGAGGTGATAGGGAAACCAAGGTTATTTGTTAGCCTTGGTTTCTCTTTAAACTTATTTTCTCTCAATCATCGCTAGATTCAAGAGTAAGTAAACTTTAAGTAACATTTTTTATCTTTGTGAAATTATTGGTTTTTGTCATTTGTCATTTGTCATTTGTAAGGGTTTATGACAAAACAAAGCCTGCAAAAGCAGGCTGCAACTTAAACTTGTTGGTAGAATTCACCTAAGATTGCAGAAGCCTTGAGTATTAAAAATTGGAACGAGAAGAACTGACAACATCACGGTTGCTATAAGCAGTATCGTCATCTCTACGACTTTTACGACCGAATAAACCAAATAAACCGAGTAAACCCAGCAAACCCCAATCACCATCAGCATAGTTACCATCGGTCAAAGGACGGTCTGTTGTTGTGGTGGTATCTGTTGCTGTACCATCATTAGTAGTGGTTTGAGCAGAAGCTGGTAAAACTGTAGGCGCGATCGCTAAACTTAATGCTAATACAGTAGTCCCGACAATTTTGGATACACCAATGCGTTTCATAATTCAGTCTCCACTGAAATTTCTGTAAGCAATAGTCACAGTTTATGAAGTTATCCAGCAACTAAAATCATTCGTTAGCTGGAGATGCATCTCTTCTATAAGTCGCATTTGTGTCAGTTACTCCTGTGGAAAGAAGCACTCAATTTACTGCCTACTTAGCATGGTAAGGGTTGAAAGGCGACTTATTTGATTTGTAATACTAATTCCAATACCCTTGGTGTTAGCGCCACATTCATACTAATAGGTTGGGATTACCTTGTGTAAACCCAACAAACTCCCGCAAATGTTGGGTTTCGTTCCTCAACCCAACCTACATCTCCTCAAACTCTTGTGGGGTGGGCATCTTGCCCGCCCAATAATGCGTAAGTCCTGAATGAGAAATTAATCAGACAAACGCCAAATTTTAATAATATTATCCGCACTACCACCACTAGCAATATTCTTACCATCAGGACTAGCAGCTACAGCATAAATATACCCAGAATCTCGCTTGAAAGTGCGAATTTCTTTACCAGTTTTTGTATCCCATAATTTAACTGTATTATCGTTACTGCCACTAACCAGACTCACATTATTTAATGTTTTACTAGCTGCTAATTTCGGTAAATAGGCGACAGAATTAACTTTATCAGTATGACCTTGTAAGGTTCTAATATTTTCTCCCGTTACCAAATTCCACAATTTAATAGTTTTGTCCTTACTAGCACTAGCAAGAGTGACACCATCCGGGCTAAAAGCTACAGCCTGAATTAATTCAGAATGTCCGCTAAAAGTGCGAATTTCTTTACCAGTTGCAACATTCCACAGTTTAATTTTATTATCCCAACTGCCGCTAGCTAGAGTCTGCCCATCAGGGCTAAAACTAATAGTAGAAACTGCCTTATTATGTCCTGCTAATGTACGAATTACTTCCCCATTAGAGACATTCCATAGTTTAATTGTCTTATCTAAACTCGCTGTGGCTAATGTATTACCATCAGGACTAAACGCTACAGCCGCGATGCCATCTTTATGTCCTTTCAAAGTCCGAATTTCTGCACCAGTAGTAACATTCCAAAGTTTAATATTTCTATCTGCACTACCACTAGCTAAGATTTTACCATCAGGACTAAAGGCAACAGTCCAAATCCATTGAGAATGACCTTTGAGCGTGCGAATTTCTTGTTTAGTTTCTACATTCCAGAGTTTGATTGTTTCGTCATCGCTCCCACTAGCTAAGGTTTTACCATCAGGACTAAAGGCGACAGAATTTACATCGCTAGCATGTCCTTTAAGGGTGTTACTTTGCTCAGATTTCTCTGTGATGTTTATTGGCTTGATAGGTTGAGAAAATCTAGTTGCTGGTTGTGAGCGAGAGTATACATAGCCAATTAATCCTAATAACAATAGCAAAATTCCGGCACCAACCAACCAGGGATTTTTAACATTATTTTTGTTGACAGTCGAGTAACTGGAAATGATCGTAGGTAGCAATGCTGCTGATGTCTGCTGCGGTGTTAAATCCTTAATGACTTCATCAGCAGATTGATAGCGTTGCTGAATATCTGTGGTTAATAATTTGTTAAGTACTCGATCTAAATCTATATTTGGAGAGACAGCATTTCTCGAATCATGATTGACATATTGCTGCCAAGAATTTACCCAACTATAGCCTTTTTGCATCAATAGTTGGGATGGACGAATTTTAGTCAATAAATGAAAACAAGTTGCGCCTAAACTAAATAAATCACTCGATGGATAAGCTTTACCATCCTGCATTTGTTCCATTGGAGTATAACCATGCGAGCCGATGGTTGTACCAATTTGTGTATGTACGGCGGCTGTTAATTGCTTAGACGAGCCAAAATCTATTAAAACTAATCGCCCATCGCTTTGACGGCGAATAATATTTTGTGGTTTAATATCTCGATGAATGACTCCGCGCTCGTGAATAAATTTGAGAATAGGAAGTAAATCTAACAAAAGTTGAATGATTTTTGTTTCATCATATATTACACCTCGGTGTAATTCCTGCATCAAATTTTGCCCATCGATATATTGCTGGACTAAAAACAAGTAATTGTCTTGTTCAAAGTAAGCTAAAAGCGTGGGAATTTGTGGATGTTCGCCTAATTTTTGCAGTTGTTTCGCTTCTTCTTTAAACAGTTCTACTGCTTTTTTTAGTGCAGCAGTTCCCTGAACTTTGGGTGCGAATTGTTTAACTACACACCATTCATTGAGTTTATCTACATCTTCCGCGAGATAGGTTCTCCCAAATCCACCTTCATCAGAAATGACTTTTATTACACGATAACGACCTCGTAAAAGTTCGATCAAGGGTGTATTGCAACTTTGGCAAACCTTGTTACTGTCAGGATTTTGCGGACTGAGACAATCGGGATTCAGACAGCAGCGCATACTGGAAATCCATATGCAGGTTGTGTATATATTAATTCATGACACATAATTTTGCTATAAAGTTGCTGGTAATGATTATTTTGCATTCGTAAATTATTCTATAGGTAACTCAACAATTTAAAATTAAAAGTAACTTACTCCAAGAGCGATCGCTGATAGCATCTTCCATCCTTATGCAGTTAATTGAGAATTAACTATGTACTTTTCATAATTCAGGGTATAAAAACTGCAATTGCATCTTGCTAAAGACATATATTTAAGAGGTGTGAGATAATGCCCCTAGCAAAACATCAAAAATTCCCTTTCCGCGCTAAATTAGCGATTTTATTGGCAATAGGTAACAGTTTTTTGATAAGTAGTTACTCTCTACCTATCAATGCTGTAGAAGTTCCCCTAGTGCTGCGAAAATTTATCATTGCTAAACCACCCGATGAAAGACAACCAGAAGCAGTAGAACAAGGAATTGAGCAAATACCCACCTCTCAACCACCTGTAGCACCGCAACCTCGCCAATCTATTGATTCACCTCTACCCCCCCGCGTACCCCCGACAACTACAAATACAGCACCATCTCAACCTGTAAATCCAGCACCGCAGCCAAGACAAACTGCGCCATCTCAACCTGTAAATCCAGCACCGCAGCCAAGACAAACTGCGCCATCTCAACCTGTAAATTCAGCACCGCAACCAAGACAAACTACACCATCTCAACCTGTAAATAATGGTTCTCCCCGTCCAGAATCAGGACGTTACCAACCAACCACTAAACCACGTACAAGTAACCAGCCAACTCGCGAAGTTTCGCCTGTTTCTCTACCGACAAATCTCAATTACAAGCCAATTAACTTTGTCGATTTTGCCTTCGGGATTCTCAGCAAAGGTGATTTTCAATCTCAAGGTAGATATTATCACTTTTACCAATTTGAGGGCAGAGCAAATCAACTAGTGCAAATTCGGCTTGGTGGTAGCACCGATACGCGACGCTCAAATAATCTTAGTCTCAATCCTTATATGTTTCTGCTTGACCCAGATAATAATGTAATTGTCAAGCGCAGCAGTACACAAGCAACAAATGGTGTTAAAGATGCGTTTGTATTTGTCAGATTACCTGTTGACGGTACTTATACTATCGCCGTCACTAGTCGTAATCCTGGCGATACAGGTCGTTATAGTTTAGCACTGAGGAACGATCGCGCTAGCTATGTTTTAGACGAATCTGCGCAACTAACTGCCCAAAGTCTGACTTTAAAACAAAATAAAAGTCCTTACGATATTACCAAGTTTGAGGGCAAAAAAAATCAACTGGTTAGTATTCGTGCAGATAGTTTGTATGAGGAATTTTCTCCTTATTTAGTTTTATTAAATTCTCAAGGTCAGATTATCGCTGCTGATAATGCTAATGATGGTAAATTTAGCGCCCTCATTGACCGTGCCAGATTACCTGGAGATGATACTTATTATGTGGTAGTGACCTCTGCTAATCCGCAGGAAAGGGGTAGATACAGATTGACTTTATATTAATTTGGTTAGTTGTCAGTTGTCAGTTGTGAGTTGTCAGTTGTCAGTTGTGATTGGATATGGAGCAAAAATTTCTAATCTAATTTAACTGCTCAACTGGCCAAACTTTAATTTGATGGTCTTTCCCCGCGCTGACAATGGTTTTGCCATTGGGGTTAAAGGCTACAGCCCAAATTTTATTGGTATGTCCTTTAAAAGAGCGGATTTGTTTTCTTTCTGGCACATTCCATAGTCTGACAGTGTTATCCCAGCCTCCACTGACAAGGGTTCTGCCATCGGGACTGAAAGCTACAGACCAAACTCTATTGGCATCTGCTTTGAGGGTACTGAGTTCTCGCCCTGTGCGCAAGTTCCACAGTTTAATTGTGCCATCCCAACTGGCACTGGCAATAATTTTGCCGTTGGGACTAATTGCTATGGCATTGACTACATCGCTATGTCCTGCAAGACTTTGCTTAACAGAGCCATCAGCCAAATTCCATAGTTTAATTTTCTTTTCAAAATGATTTGTACTGGCAAGGGTTTTGCCGTCTGGGGTAAAAGCTAGGGAATTGATAATATCGCAATCCCCTTCTAGGGTGCGGATCACTTCTCCTGTGGTTATATTCCATAATTTAATCGTCTGATCCCAGCCACCACTAGCTAAAGTATTGCCATCGGGGCTAAAGGCGACAGACTGAATTGAAAGTTTATGACCTGTGAGAGTATGAAGTTCTGCACCTGTAGATAGATTCCACAGTTTGATAGTTTTGTCTAGACTGCCACTAGCTAGGATACTGCCATCAGGGCTAAAAGCTATGGAATTTACCCAATTGGTATGACCAACTAAGGTACGCAGTTTCAAGCCAGTATTCAAATTCCACAATTTAATTGTGTTATCTGTACTGACGCTAGCCAGGGTGTTCCCGTCGGGACTTATGGCTACAGCTCTGACTGAGCCGGAATTTTCACTAAGATTTAAAATTTCTGATACTCGTTCATTAGTATCAGTTGAACTACTACCGGCAGCTAAGGGAACTTGCGAAGACAAAACCCCCCCGAATCCTAACACCAAGAAAGCTGTGGTTGTTAAGAATTTTAATTTTGAGTTAGTGAGATTTACAGACATCGCAGATCTCCCAGTATTACTGCCCGAATGTTGCACAAGAACATAGCTGGCACATCGCTAAAATTACTGAATATTATATTAAATTATTACGATCTGGAGTTACTAAACTTTATTTATCGAGACACTTGCCAAATCTTAATAGTGTTGTCCTCGCTACCACCGATCAGGGTTTTGCCGTCTGGGCTAAAGCTGAGGGCTGTGACGGTGTTATTGTAGGCGTTTAAGGTGAGAATTTCTGCACCTGTGGTTAAATTCCATACTTTAATTGTGCGATCGCGGCTACCGCTAGCAAGGCTTTTTCCATCATGACTTATAGCTAAAGATGTGACTGTATTATCATGCCCTACTAGTGTCCGAATTTCCATACCTGTAGTCATATTCCACAGTTTAATTGTGGAATCGCGGTTTGCACTAGCCAAAGTTTGACCATCTGGACTAATAGCTAAAGATGTAATTGTTTTGTTATCTCCCCTCAAGGTGCGGATGCTGTAGCCTTTTTCTAAATTCCACAATTTGATAGTTTTATCAAAGCTACCGCTAGCCAGAGTTTTTCCATCTGGACTCATAGCTAGAGAACGCACCCAAAATTCATGTCCTAGCAAGGTAGAAATTTCTCGACCGGTGTTTAAATTCCAAACTTTGATGGTGCTGTCATCGCTACCGCTAACCAAAGTGTGACCATCTGGGCTAATAGTTAAAGCATGAATTGAGTCATTATGTCCCACCAAGGTGCGAATGAGTTTACCTGTTGCCACATTCCAGACTTTAATGGTGTTATCATCGCTCCCACTGACCAAGTTTTTGCCATTAGGGCTGAAAATGACCGCATTTACTCTTTGGGAATGACCCTTAAAGTTAAAGATAATTTGACCTGTGGCAAGATTCCATAATTTAATAATGCGATCGCTATTACTAGCCACCAATCGACCATCAGGACTAATGGCTACAGATAAAACCCCATTTGTACTGACTTGTAGGGTATTGACTAAAGAAAATGTTTGTGACTGCTGAGTTAAAACAGCTTCGGTATTTCGCGAACGATTATTTTGTTGAGTGAGGCGAGACAATAAAATATTTTGTAAATCTAGAAATGGTTTATACCAAAAGTCACCAAAGCCAAATAACAAGAAAACAGCAGAAGTTAAGACCAATAGTCTCAAAAAACTATATTTTTTCGGTAAATATTGTGTTTGAGTCTTTGGTATTTTAGCCGAAGATTTAACTGTAGGTGAAAGTCGCTTTTGTGGTTTTTGTGACAAATCACGAATAACTTCATCAGCAGATTGATAACGCTTATGGATATCTTTTTGCAACAGCTTATCCATTACCCGATCCAATTCTGAATTCAGAGGTTTACGCAAATATTGTCGCCAATTTGTTACCCAAGAATAGCCATGTTCCGTCCACAACTGAAACGGAGAAATACCCGTTAGCAAATGAAAACAGGTAGTTCCCAAGCCAAATAAATCGCTAGCTGGATAAGCCTTACCATCGCGAATTTGTTCGATAGGTGAGTAACCATGAGAACCAATGGAAGTACCAATTTTATTTTGGACTCTAGCTGTTAACTGCTTAGAAGAACCAAAATCAATTAAACATAAACCTCCATCACTGTGACGGCGAATAATATTTTCTGGCTTGAGATCTCGATGAATTACACCGCGCTCGTGAATAAATTTGAGGATAGGTAATAAATCCAGCAAAAATGCGTGAATATCCTGAATCTTATAGGTTTTACCCTGCTGTAACTCCATTAACAAATTCTGACCATTGATAAATTGTTGTACTAAATACAGACAATGGTCTTGTTCAAAATAAGCTAATAAAGTCGGAATTTGTGGATGTTCTCCGAGTTGTTGCAGTCGTTTAGCTTCTTCAGCAAATAACTCCATCGCTTTTTTTTGCGACCAAGTTCCTTGAAACTTTGGAGCTAATTGTTTAACTACACAGCGTTCGTGTAATTTATCGACATCTTGAGATAAATAAGTTCTACCAAATCCCCCCTCATCCGAAAGGACGCGAATAACACGGAAGCGATTTCTTAACAGTCCTGAGAGTGGGGTGTTACAGGCTTGGCAAAGCTTATTTTCATCGGCATTGAGTGGATTTGAGCAATCAGGATTTAAGCAGCAGATCATGAGATGACAGGCGCTACTGCATGACAAATTATGCTAAGTTTTACCCGCAATTTCCCTAGTTTTAGACTAGCTTTTGTTTACTGATGGTAGATTATCCCTGTCTTGGAAACGGGGAGTTACTTAAGATAGTCAGCGTTTGTAGATTATAGTCAATTTTCTCTTAATTGAGGAAAATTACAAGAGCTAAAATAATTATTTGTTGATGATATAATAATCGGATTTTTGGTTAGGGGCTAGGAGGACAACTTGTACAGACAAGGGTTATCGCGTCTCTGCCCAATGGGAGCATCCCAAATGTGCAAAAACGCCCTCACCCTATAAGGGTGGGGCTAGAAATACGAAGCCTGCCTACCCTTCGGGAACGTCTTCGACGAACGCAGGCTATCAAACTTTTAGCAAAAGAAGGCAGGCTTTGTTGGTATAGCAATACCCTTCTAGGGTATTGCGTCAAAATTGGGATGCTCCCTGCCCAATGCCCTTATTTTTTATTTCCTCGCGCTTTCCATTCACGAATAGCGATCGCAGTTCTTTGCGCGGGTGTTAAGTATGTTTGCGTAACTTCTGGTTGTTTATTATATGTCTTGGTTCTCGGTGGTTGGGTAGTTAAACAGTTTGTTAAAGTCGGTAAATAATTTTCTAATTCCAAGGCTCTCAGTACTTCTTGAGCCGACTTAAACCGCTCTTTGAGGGAAATTTTTACCATTTTGCCCAATATCTGCGCAAAACTATCACTTACCTTGACTTCTTTTTCCCAGGAAATCTCACCAGTATCATGATCGTAGGAAAGTTCTAAAGGGCTTTTACCAGTGAGTAAATAAATACAAGTTACTCCTAAAGCATAAATATCACTGGCATAAACTGGAGTTAAAGAAAACTGTTCTGGTGGCGCATATCCCATTGTCCCGACAAAATTAGTAGTCGGATGGCGATGCATTGAGTTTTGTTCAGCGTTCACTAATTCCTGTTTCACCGCGCCGAAATCAATTAACACAATTCGCCCATCGTCTTCGCAACGCAACAAGTTATGCGGCTTGATATCGCGATGAATTACGCCATGTTGATGGAGATAATTTAAAACTGGTAATAATTCCTGCAAAAACTGTTTCACTGCGGCTTCATTCTTCGTCCCGGATTTCTTTACTTCCCGCGCTAAAGTAGAACCACGGATATATTCTTGAACTAAATAAAACTCTCCCTTAACTTCAAAGTAGTCTAACAACATGGGAATTTGCGGATGACTACCTAGTTCGCCCAAAGCTTTGGCTTCTTTTTTAAAGCGCTGACAAGCCCGTTCCCAACTTTTGATACTTGTAACCTTCGGGCAAAGTTGTTTAATTACACACAAAGGCTTACCAGGTAATACTGCATTCTTGGCTAAAAAGGTAATCCCAAAGCCACCTCTACCTAAAACTTTGAGAATTTCATAGCGATCGCGAAATCTTTCGGAAGAGCCACACATACGACCGAGCCGAGTTTCCTGTAAAATCCACTCGTGCAGCTGGGTTAATTGTGGCGGAAATCGATTCATCGCAACAAAGGCCAATCTTGATAGTCTTTAATTTATCTATAAAAGTAATCCTCTGTCAGTACGATTACTATATCTTTGCACAATCCTGATTTATACCCCCACTTAACGCCAAAATTCTCTATCAAAAATTCATATTTATCGGTAAATTTACTATGGTTGTAAATATAACTCTGGAAAATTAAAGGAATTGTACGCTAATGGACAAATGGTTAGTTATCAATTGGCACGCAATTTTTGTTCCGAGTATCAGCGTGCTGGAATTGATTATCAGGGGATCTTTAGTTTATTTGGCGCTTTTTTCGGTATTACGCTGGCTACCTAGCCGACAAATGGGAACTTTAGGAATTACCGATTTACTGGTAGTTGTATTGTTCGCAGAAGCCGCCCAAAACGCAATGGCGAGTAATTATACATCGATTACCGAAGGAGCAATTCTGGTAGGAACTGTGATTTTTTGGAGCTATTTGCTTAACTGGTTGGGTTACAAACTGCCGCAGTTTCAGCGCTTACTTAATCAGCCACCGTTGCTGTTGGTAAAAAATGGCAAAATGATTCACCGACATCTCGAACGGGAGTTAATTACAGAAGATGAGTTAATGAGTAAGTTACGCCAGCAAAGTATCGAATATTTGGAAGATGTGAAGTTAGCATTTATGGAAGCTGACGGTAGCATTAGCGTCATCACCTCCGATAGCAAAACTAATTTGATTACTTCAGAAAAAAATAAATCAAAAAGCGATCTGTCCTAATAAAAATGTAAAATATGACGGTTGTATTCTGTGGCGGATTGTGATTGATCGTTATACTTTGCCCGAAATGGGTAATCTTTGGAGTGAAGCCTATAAGCTAGAAACTTGGTTACAAGTAGAAATTGCTGTTTGTGAAGCACAAGCTGAGTTGGGTTACATTCCGGCTGAGGCGGTTGCAGAAATTAAAGCCAAGGCGAATTTTGATCCTAAGCGGGTGTTAGAAATTGAGGCTGAAGTCCGCCACGATGTGATTGCTTTTTTAACAAATGTCAATGAATATGTTGGTGATGCTGGACGTTATATTCACCTGGGCTTAACAAGTTCGGATGTGCTAGATACAGCTTTAGCATTGCAATTGGTAGCCAGTTTAGATGTATTACTGCAACGTCTAGAAGATTTAATTCAAGCTATTCGCAATAAAGCAAGAGAACACCGTTATACGGTGATGATTGGTCGTTCTCACGGGATTCATGCTGAACCGATTACCTTTGGTTTTAAGCTAGCTGGGTGGTTAGCCGAGGTATTGCGCCACCAAGAACGGTTACAAACGCTGCGCAAAACAATCGCTGTAGGTAAGATTTCTGGCGCAGTGGGAACCTATGCAAATATTGAACCACGTGTAGAAGCGATCGCTTGTCAAAAACTCGGACTAAAACCCGATACCGCCTCTACACAAGTTATCTCCCGCGATATCCACGCCGACTATGTACAGCAATTAGCCTTAGTCGCCGCATCAATTGAACGCTTTGCAGTGGAAATTCGTAACCTGCAAAAAACCGATGTTCTGGAAGTGGAAGAATTCTTCGCTAAAGGGCAAAAAGGTTCCTCTGCTATGCCCCATAAACGCAATCCCATCCGTTCTGAACGGCTGACAGGGATGGCGCGCTTAGTCAGAAGCCATGCAGGTGCAGCTTTAGAAGATATAGCCCTATGGCACGAACGAGATATATCTCACAGTTCTGTAGAACGGGTAATTTTGCCAGATGCTTGCATTTTGACCCATTTTATGGTGCATGAAATTACAGACTTAGTAACCAACCTGCTGGTATACCCAGAGAACATGCAACGCAACCTCAACTGCTATGGCGGGGTAGTATTTAGCCAGAAAGTGCTACTAGCCTTAGTAGAAAAGGGAGTTAACCGGGAAGAAGCTTATGCGATCGTCCAATCAAATGCCCACGCCGCCTGGAATAAACCAGAAGGAAACTTCCACGACTTAATTACCAAAGATCCCCGCGTCACCGAGAAGTTAACCCCAACAGAAATTGAGTTATGTTTTGACCCCCAACAACATCTGCGGCACTTAGAACAAGTTTATCAACGGTTAGGGATTTAGGAATTGGGTATGGGGCATGGGGCATTGGGCATTGGGCATTGGGCAAGAGTCAATAGTCAATGGTCAATGGTCAAGAGTCAATAATAATTTATTTTCCTCCTTGTCCCCCTTGTCCTCCTTGTCCTCCTTGTCCCCCTGCCCCCTGCCCCCTGCCCCCCTGCCCCCTGCCCCCTGCTCCCTGCTCCCTTCCCCCTCCTACCCACAAACAGAATTTTTTGTTGTAAAATATTATATAGCTGATATACTTACCCGCTTAAATCTGCTACTTCAATTAATTTTATTAAAAGCCTATTAAATAGCGCTTCTAGTGCCGTGATTATCGATATCCTAGCCGCACTTTCTGCTTCTGCGGCAGCAGGCATCAGAATAGGTTTACCCCTACTAATTATGGGATTGTTGCACGGAGTTCAGCTGTGGTCAAAAGTCCCAATTTTGTCCTATATTTCGCCACCATTGTTAATAGGTTTGTTCAGTATCTGGTCTTTAGTAGAACTGGTGGCTTCTAAAAGACGCTTGGGGCAAAGAGTCATACAAATATTTGAGTTAATATTTTCCCCAATTGTCGGTGCAATTCTCGGTTTAGCGGCTTGTTCCACAGCTATATTACCCCATTGGCTGATTGCTGTGATTTGCGGTTTGTTAGCATTGGTATTCCAACTCGTGCAAGTTGGCTGGTTTTATCGCTTGCGTGGTTTACCGTTGTGGGCAACATTTCTGCAAGATTTTTTGTGTGTAGTTTTAATTATCTTTGCCTTTCGTGCCCCTTGGCCAGGAGGATTAATTACTTTTATCCTCCTTTGGTTCGCAATCCACAGTGCTAAACAATGGTATGACTGGTATTGGCAATATCGCCGTCAGCATTCAAAAAGTTAGGGATCAAAATTCAGGGTAATACCTGCCAAATCTTGATGATGCCATCCTGACTCCCACTAGCAAGAGTTTTTCCATCTGGGCTAAAAGCAACAGACCATACTTGTTCTTTTTGCGCCATGAACGTACTCATCAGTTTGCCAGTACTAACATTCCATAGCTTGATACTTCCATCTTGGCTACCACTAGCGAGAGTTTTTCCATCTAGACTGAAAGCAACCGCTCTCACTTCACCTGTATGACCAGTTAAAGTATTGATGAGTTTGCCAGTACTAACATTCCACAGCTTAATAGCCTTGTCACGAATACCAATAGCTAAAATTTTTCCATCTGCACTGATGGCGACATCGTTAATTAATGATTGGGCATCGAAACTGCGGAGAAATTTACCATTATTAATATTCCACAAATTAATCGCGTTACCTGAACCATTTCTCGCAAATAAAGTCTGACCATCTGGGCTAAAAACGATGGGTACAGATTTGAAGTTATCAAATCCCTTTTTGGAAGCATTAGAGTCATCAGGGATAGGAATAATTTTTCCAGTGCGCCAATTCCACAACCTCATGTTAGCGCCTTGGTCAAGACCACTAGCTATTGTCTGCCCATTGGGGCTAAATACTATATCAATTACTGGTTGGGAATGCTCAAGGGTACGGATTAGTTTTCCTGTGTCAACATTCCATAAATTTAGATTTCCATTCTGACTCCCACTAGCCAGAATTTTACCATCTGGGCTAAAGTTAACAGCCCAAGCCTGTCCGGTAAAGGTACGGATAAGCTTTCCAGTGCTGGGATGCCAAAGTTTAACAGTTTTAGTACCAGCACTGGCCAGAAGAGTAGAAGCATCAGGATTGTTTGCTTTCACCACTTCTGGAGAATAAGCAACAGAGTAACCTGAATCTGATTCTGTTGAGAGCTTGCGGAGTGGTTGACTATTTTGGGAAGATTGGCTAACTGAGTCCTGAAATTTGGCAGTCAATGTAGTGCAACCGCAAACAGTAGTCGTGACTAAGGTAAGAGTCCATACTGTAAGTAATTTCCCAAAGATTTGGTTGCGAGTCATTGTAGGTTTGCACCTCAAGGGTTGTATATGACTCGACTCATTCCACAACACACTGTTCCGTTGTCACCTTGACTGTTCTTTGCAGTTACAACAGTCCAATCATGTGCAATAGTCCGCGCCCGGTAACTAGCTCGATAATTAAAGCAATAAATCCGAGCATCGCAATCCGGCCATTCCAGACTTCGGCGCTTGTGGTGATACCCCATTCCCAACGCTCTTGGGGATACATTTTCACCTTTTTCTTCATTTGAGTGACTTGAGACAGCTTCAGGCTCGGTTGCTGCAAGGAATCAATCACTAAATCTGCCAAGGCTCTAATAAATACGGGATGGGTATTAGGAGCAGGTGCGCGGCGGAAGTTGTGAATTCCCGCTTCTTCAGCAATTTCCCGATATTCAATGTCGATTTCTTGTAATGTCTCAATATGCTCTGAAACAAAACTGATAGGTACGACAACTATATCCTGAACGCCTTTGGCTCCTAATTCTTTCAACGCATCTTCTGTATATGGCTGCAACCACTCTACCGGGCCGACACGACTTTGATAAGCCAAGGTGTGAGCATTAGGACGGTTGAGGGTACGCATAATCAGAACTGTACATTCCTCAATTTCTTGCTGATAAGGATCGCCTGCTTCTTCAACATAGCTTTTTGGTACGCCATGAGCGCTGAAGAAAATGTGAACTTCATCAGGGTTAGGAAATTGATCTAGTTCTTGGGCAATGAGTTGTGCCATTGCTTGCAGATAACCGCTTTGTTTAAACCAAGAAGGAATGACAGTGTATTCAGCAGGCTGAAGTTTGGGATTTTCTTGCCAAAGTCTTTCTAATAGTCGGAAGCTGGAACCACTGGTACTAATGGAAAATTGGGGATACAGAGGTAAAATTACCAACTGTTCAATTTTATCTTGAGTTAAAAGCGCGATCGCTTCTTCGGTATAGGGATGCCAATAACGCATTCCCACATAGATATTAGCTTCTTGCCCCAAATCTTTTAGTTGTTCTTTGAGCGCTTCACCTTGCGCTTCTGTAATCCGGCGCAGTGGCGAACCACCCCCAATATGCTTGTAGTTTTCTTGCGATGTCTTTGTCCGCCGTGAAGCAATGAACCAAGCTAGGGGTTTTTGCAGCCAACGAAATGGTAGGCGAATAATTTCCGGATCGGAAAACAGGTTAAATAAAAATGGCCCTACATCTTCTAGCTTATCTGGCCCGCCGAGATTGAGTAATAAGACGCCTACACGACCCATAGCAGTTATTTTCCCCCAACCTTTTCAGTTTTTTTTACTAATGTTAACAATATATCTTTATTAAATATAAAGGTTAACAGGACGCAATGATGTCATGGCAACAATTTTAAGGGAATGGAGTTACCGCTATCAATGGCTATATGATGGCATTTCTGGTTTAGCGGCGTTAAGTATAGGCGGTGAAACTCGGTTTCGCCAATTAGCTTTGCAAGGTTTAACAATCAACTCACAGACGCAAATTTTAGATTTATGTTGTGGTAGCGGTCAAGCGACGCAATTTTTAGTGAAATATTCACAAAATGTAACAGGATTAGACGCCTCTCCCCTATCTTTAAATCGGGCCCGGCAAAATGTACCTAGTGCTGTTTATGTAGAAGCTTTTGCCGAAAACATGCCCTTTACAGATGGTGAGTTTGATGTAGTGCATACGAGTGTGGCGCTACATGAGATGGAAAGCGAGCAATTACGCAATATTCTTAGGGAAGTTTATCGAGTACTCAAACCAGGGGGTATATTTACTTTAGTAGATTTTCATGCTCCTACTAATCCTCTATTTTGGCCTGGGTTATCACTATTTTTGTTGTTGTTTGAAACCGAGACAGCTTGGCAACTATTAAAAACTGATTTACCCAGCTTATTAGCAGAAATTGGGTTTACAGTCCCTACACCCAAGTTATATGCAGGTGGCAGTTTACAGGTAATTCAAGCACAAAAACCATCATGAACCTAAAAAATTTAATGCCCTTGTATTTTCCCCAAGGGCATTAAATTAAAATTGTTGGCGAAAATGAGAACAACTACGCAACTATGCTAAGTGCGCAGCTTTTTGCTTGCGCTTCATCCACAAACCCAAACCAGCTGCAACTATAGTACTACCAATGGTTAGAGGCTCAGGAACTGATGGCGGTTCTAGAGCTAGGGAAGTAGTAAGTGTGAATCTCGATTGATTAGTACGTCTTTCTGCAAAGAAGAGATTGAAATCATAAGTTTTCCCTTTAGTAATCTTCAAAGCATTAGCCAGTTCATCGAGATTCACGCTTTCTTCCAGTTCTCCATGAACGCCACCTAAATCGAGAACTAGTTCTTTATTTAAGAAAACCCATACATCATCATCTCCACTAAATTTCAGGGTTTCTCCGCCTCGATAAGTAAACTGAGAAGCTATTTCGTAAGTGAAGTGGTAGTTATGCGAACGTCTCTCGTTACCAAATAGCTGATTATCAATGGGGAAAAACTGTTTGTTACTATACGAAAAAAAACCAGGAGTATTACTATCGTCTAAAGTAATACTATACTGTTGGCTGAGATTCACCCCTGGAGTATCTCTATACCATTGGTCAAAGTTTGTTTTACCGCTAGTTGTTAGAGTCTTAGGGTTACCTGCGTATACTGGCTTACCGTCTGCACCTAGAGTTGATTGCACAATACCAGGATCTCTTTTAATTACGTTTCCTTCAAAGTCTGGATGGGTATCGTTAAAGTCGCGAATTGTGCCTGTTAAGGTGATGGTAGCAGCATTGGCAGAAGAGGCAGCGAACATCGCCATGATACTTACACCCAAAGCTTGTAGTAATACAGTGGGTTTCTTCATTAATTAATTTCTCCAAATTGCTAATTGTTGACCACAGAAATGAGAATTCTGCTGATATGTGGACTAAAAATTTAGGGTCAATTTTGTGGTAAGAAAAATTTCTTACTTACACAAAAAATTACGGCGGATAAAATCTTGATGCAGGTCGTGAAGTAGATGAGATGTTTGAGATAAATCCAAGAAATTAGTTTCACCTGAATTTCATGGATTTAAGTAATACTGTGTTAATTATCCCTGTATATTTACATCATTTTATAGATAAGTATGTTTATTTAACAACAACAAAACTGTGTTTATACGATTTCTTTATCAAAAAAACACACAGTATTTTTTTTGGTTTTAGACAATTTTTAATTATGTTTAGCACATATTATTTGGTTATATATAAGTTATTTTATGGTTAAGAAAAGGTAAAAAATACCCCTCTACGCAGTTAAGCTCAGAGGAGTAATTTGGGGGAAAGATTTGAATCGTAGACAGCGTAAGGCTTATTGCCAGATATAAATCAGAATGAACAAAACAATCCAGATAACATCAACAAAATGCCAAAATAGTGAAGTTGCATTTACACCAAAGTGGCCGTTGTCGTAATTACCAGGAAGAAAAGAGCGAATCAAAATGATTAGCTGCAATAAAATACCGGTGAATACGTGCAAACCGTGGAAGCCTGTTAGTAGATAGAACATGCCACCAAACGTCCCGGATGTGAAGCCAAAGGCGAGTCCGTGCCATTCAATCGCCTGTCCTAGCAAAAAGTAGCTACCCATAGCCATCGTGGCTGCGAGAAACAGACGAAATTTTAATAAATCGTGGCGTTGTAGGGCACGTTCTGCTAGGTAAATCACAAAACTACTAGAAACCAGAATAATTGTATTGATTGCTGGGTCTTTAATTTCTAGACCAGAAACCCCAGATGGTAACCAATTAGGTGTGGTGATTTTGTAAACGATATAGCCAGCGAAAAAACTCAAGAAAATGACGCTTTCTGAGATTAAGAAGACAATAAAGCCAAACATTTTATTGCCTTCTTCGTCGTGAGTATGCTCACCATCTAGGTGATGCAACTCCTCAGTAGTGATATAACTATCCATTGGTTAAATTCTCCTTGACCTTACAGACTGCGGCAATTTAGGGGTTAGGGGCTAGGAAACAGAGCTAGCTAGTAGGTTGGGTTGCGCCTACTTTCCACAACCTACTTTTGGAGTTTGCAAACACGCTCTAGCCCCTATTGCATTACTTATGACTGGGATTGTTGATGAGCCTGAAGAGTTAAGGGTTCAGACTTACCGTAGCCGTAGGGTTCGCTAATGACGATGGGGATTTCTTCAAAGTTTTCTACTGGGGGTGGTGAAGAAACTAACCATTCCAAGCCAATCGCCCGCCAGGGATTGCTGAGTGCTTTCGGGCCATGCATCCAAGAAACGATCATATTGAAGATGAAGGGCAACGTAGACATACCTAAAAGAAAGGAACCAAGACTAGCGATGATATTCCAAAATTCATATTCTGGGGCGTAGGAGGAAACTCGGCGTAACATCCCTTGCAATCCTAAGGGGTGCATAGGTAAAAAGTTGAGGTTCACACCGATGAATGTTAACCAAAAGTGCAATTTACCCCAGCTTTCGTAATACATCCGACCGGTCATTTTGGGGAACCAGTGATAGAAGGCTGCATACAAGCCCATTGTCACGGTACCGAAGAGTACATAGTGGAAGTGACCAACAACAAAATAGGTGTTGTTCACATGTACGTCTACAGGTACAGAGGAAAGCATAATGCCAACGATACCGGCGAAGACGAACAAAATTAATCCACCAAGGGCAAATAGCATGGGTGTGGTGAGTCGCAATTTACCACCCCAAATGGTTGCTACCCAAGCAAAGACTTTGATACCAGTCGGTACGGATACTAACATCGTCGTCAACATGAATAGCATCCGCATCCAAGCAGGTGTACCACTGACATACAAATGGTGTACCCAAACAATGGCACTAACTACGGCAATTAAGAGGGAGGAAATTGCAACTACTTTGTAACCGAATAAAGGTTTACGGCTATATACAGGGAAGATTTCCGAGAAGATACCAAAGATAGGCAGAATAATCACATACACGGCTGGGTGGGAGTAGAACCAGAAGTAATGCTGGAACATAACTGGGTTCCCACCTTTGCTGGGGTCAAAAAAGGCTGTACCAGCAGTGAGGTCGAGTAGCAGCATGACTGCGCCAGCAGTCAAGGCAGGTAGACCGAAAAGTTGGATGATTTGGGCGCTTAATACTGCCCAGACGAAGAGGGGCATCCGGAAAAAGGTCATGCCTGGTGCCCGCATTTTGACGATGGTGGTGACAAAGTTAACTGCCCCCATAATCGAGGAAACGCCGGAGATGGCAACTGCTAATAACCAGATGACTTGACCGTTAATCAAATGACCTGTGGGGTTTTGCAGACTGACTGGTGGATAAGCCCACCAACCTGCTTGGGCGGGGCCGCCGGGAACAAAGAAACTAGCCATTAAGAGAATACCAACAACTGGCACCATCCAAAAGGCAACGGCATTTAGGCGGGGAAAAGCCATATCTCGCGCCCCAATCATCAGAGGCACTAAATAGTTAGCAAATCCTACAAGAGATGAGCGTACAAGGGACATAAGCATGGGGCATGGGGCATTAAAAACAATTTTAGATTTTGGATTTGCGATTTTGGATTGTATTTGAATCTAAAATCTAAAATCTAAAATCCAAAATCTAAAATCTAAAATTCCTTGTCTCCTCTGCCCATCTAAACAGTTAACTGATTTTAGAAAAATCCTCTGGTTGGCAGTGGTTTGTTGTTGATTTCGTAGTCGCCAATGGCGCGGGCTTTAAAATGACTGGGGTTGTGGGATGCTAAGGTGCGAGCATTGCGCCAATGACGATCTAAATTTGAGCTTTTTTTGGTTGTGGAAGCTCCACCAACTTCAAATAATAGAGTGGCTGAACGTAGTGCTAAGTCATCGACAATTAATTTGGCTTTGGAGGCACTTAAAGAAGCGGCTAGCGCTGCTGCTGTTTCTGCCTCTTCACCTTGGGTTTTGGCAATAGCAAGGCGATCTAGAGCATCGGCGGCGGCTAGGACGATCGCTTCGGCGGCAAAGGCGTTGGCGGAGATTTGACCGACGGTTTGCTGCAAGAGTGGGTCATCTGCTGCTTGCTCGGCTACGGCATGGTAGAAGGTTCTGGGGCGTTTGTGGATGAGATTGATGGCATCGCGCAATACACTGCGAATAATCCCTGCGTTCACTGCCGTTAGGAATAATTGCGGGACGATATTGTAAGGTAAGTTGTCTCTATCTGTATCTGTCTCTAATATGACTTCATCAGCTTCGACACGAACATTGGTGAAGGTAGTCGTGCCTGTACCTGTTAACCTTTGTCCGAAACCGTCCCAGTCGTCTACAAGCTCTATTCCCTCACGGTTTAGCGGAATGAGGATGAATGCATTCGTTTCATCTGCTGCTAACACCCGCACGAAAATTAAATCTGCATAAATACTGCCAGTACTGTAATACTTCTTACCATTGAGACGATAGCCCTTACCATCGGGTGTTAATTTTGTATTCACGACTTGACCGCCACCAGAGCGTTTGGCTTCTAGTTCTGTCGCCGCCAGTCCAATAATTGCACCATCAACGACAGCTTTGAGCCATCGACGATTCCTGTCGCTACGCTGAGAACGCAAAATTCTTTCTGTGACTGAGAAGTGATTTCGCACAATATGAGCAACGTTAGGATCGGCATCACCCAGGCGAATTACAACCTCTAATAGCTCCCGGACTGAACTACCAGCACCACCTTCAGCAACGGGGATGCGTAATGCACCTAAGCGGGAACTACGGATGAGGTCGATGATATCAAAAGGAAGAATGCGATCGCGATCGCGCTCCGAAGCCCCTAAAGCAATAAAGTCTAAAAGGGTTTGTAACTCTGGTGAATTAGCTGTTACAGGCGCGGAAAACTGGATTGTGGTATCTAAAACTTTTTCTGGACTCTTAATCATGGTGTTTATCTTTGATAGAAATGGGCATTGGGCATGGGAAAGAGAGATTTTCACGTTTGGTTGTGAAATTTTTTCATCGGGAATGCTTCCTCTGCTCCCCCTGCTTGTCAAAGCGATTGATTATTTTGGAAGTCCCTTAGGCGGGAACGGCTTGACGTTTTTCGCGTGCATAGCGGCTTTCTGGGCGTTCTAAGCCATAATGCTCTCGTAAAGTGCGGCCAGTATACTCAGTGCGGAAAATTCCTCGGCGGCGTAGTTCTGGAACCACAAAATCAACGAATGTTTCTAAGCCGGAGGCGATTACATCAGGTACTACGTTGAAGCCACCAACTGCACCCGATAGAAACCATTCTTCAATGGAATCTGCCACTTGTTCTGGTGTACCGACAATAATGCGATGCATTGTCCCACCACCACCTAAAGCTTTGATTAACTCCCGCACAGTCAAATTGCCTTTTCTAGCTACATTAACTGCAACATTAAACATAGTTTGATTGCTATTTACTGGTAGCGGCAAATTCTCTGGTAAACGCTCGTCCAACTTTAAAACATCTGGGTCAACTTGCAGTATATTAGCCAACCTACCAAGTCCGTATTCTATCGGAACTAGTTCCCAGAGTTCTTGTTCGCGGCGTTTAGCTTCGGCTTCAGTGCTGGCGATGACAGTCACAAGACCGGGTAAGATAACAATGGAATCTGGCGATCGCCCAAATTTACGGGCGCGGTTGCGTAAATCATTAGCGTAGTCAATCGCCTGAGGTAGGGATTGAGCCGCCGTAAAGATGACTTCAGCATATTTCGCCGCCAAATCTCGCCCATCATCGGAACCACCAGCTTGTACCAAAACAGGCCGACCTTGAGGCGAACGCGGCACGTTCAACGGCCCTTGTACAGAAAAATACTTGCCCTTGTGATTAATTGAATGGACGCGAGAGGTATCTATAAAACGGGCAGATTCTTTATCACCAATAAATGCGTCATCTTCCCAACTATCCCACAGAGCTTGGACAATCTCCGTAAATTCCGCCGCTCTTTCGTAGCGGTCGCTATGGGAAACTACTTCGGTTTGACTAAAGTTATATGCAGCCTCCGGATTGGCTGTAGTGACAACATTCCAACCAACACGACCACCACTAACACGATCTAGGGTGGCGTAGCGACGGGCAATATTAAAAGGTTCATTATATGTAGTCGAGGCTGTAGCAATTAGTCCAATGCGCTCAGTAGCAGCCGCCACCGTTGCCAATGCGATCGTCGGCTCCAATGATTGAAATGGGCGATATTCAGGATAATCACTCAAAGCCGGATGATCCGCTAAAAAAACCGCATCAAAAGTTCCCCGCTCGCAAAGCTTGGCCGTGCGGACATAATATTGTACATCTATAAAAGCACCCGGATCGCTATCAGGCCAGCGCCAAGCCGAGCTATAGTTACCAGCGTTATTGAATAGCAGATTAAGGTGTAGTTGGCGACGATTAGTCATTGTCTAGATTCCCTGAAGAAAGGCAGGAGGAAGGATGAAGATTTCCCAAGGGACTTACAAAAAATAAATTACCCATATTCCGTAGTGCGAGCATCTTGCTCGCTTTGGAACATCAGCGAGCAAGATGCTCGCACTACAAATTTATTGGGTATTTAAAAAATTGGATGTCCCCAAATTACGAATTACGAATTAATAATTACTTGCTGCTAGATGCGATCGCTGCCGAATTAAACTGTCGGTTGTTATGAACATTGACATCGATTTTTTTCGGAATCTCTCCCGCGTCAAATAATCTATCGGCAAGACGCTGCTGACGCTTCACAACATCGTCATCAATGGGAACAAATGCACCAAAGCTTTGCGCTGCGAAATATTTTGCTAACTTGGGCTTCTGCTTGCGTTTCTCAACGTAAATCTTTTCTACGACATCAAGATTTTTAGCGTACCAATCGTAGTGTTTGCGGACTCGCTCGAAGAAATCAGCCAGTGCTTTGCTCTTATCTGGATCGCGAATCACATCGGTACGGGCTGTAAAAGCACCAGCCGCCAGCATTCCCAAATCTTCTGCATAAAGCAAAATCCGCGCATCACCACTATCTAGAGCTTCCTTAATCGTGCCGACGCTTCCCGAAAACACATCAGCACGACCGGCTTTAAAGGCAGCACCAGCCGCAGCGCCATCAACGAGTTCTACATAATCCACATCTTTGGGCTTCAATCCCGCTTCAATTCGTGATAATACGTACATGAAATAATTGATACCACCAAAATTAGAAGCCCATTTCTTACCTCGCAAATCTGCCAGGGTTTTGATATTGGCACTGTTGCGGACTGCGGTGATGGTTGCTCGATATGCTGGATCGGGGTTCTTGCGATAGGCGACGTTTTGCAGTGGGGCTGTTGCTTCTGTCCAATCGGTTTTGGCACGCCCTTGTTCGACAATCAGCGAAGTATCACCCACCAAACCAACATCGATCGCTTTGGAATAAAGTGCAGCTAACTGGGCTGCGGGGCCGGGAATCACCGCCCATTGTAAATCGTAGGGTAATCCTTCTAGCACTCCAGAGGCGGCAACGGTTTCTTGTAAAGCGTTATCCTGTTGTCCGACGATGAGCTTGACTCGCCCATTGCTAGCACTCACAGGCGCAGCTGTGACTGAAGTTTTACCATTTTCACTTTTTTTCAGGTCACGGCAGCTAACGATCGCTCCCGCAGTTAATACACCCAAAGATACGAGAACATCTCGCCGACTAAATTTCATGATGAGTTCTCCCGTGCGATAAGACGGCGTTTTGAATTAGTTCAGTTGGTTGTTGTGCAGGAGCAACGCCGAGTTCTGCCAATAGACGCAGGCGAAGTGAGACAAAAGCAGGATCGGCGCGATCGCGTGGTTTATCTACATTCACTGTTAAATCTAGACCGATAGTGCCATGTGCCAATACCAAAATCCGATCCGCTAGCAGAATTGCTTCATCAACATCATGGGTAACGAGAACAACCGCCGGATGATGGCGTTCCCACAATTGACCCACCAATTCATACATTTTGATGCGGGTAAGAGCATCAAGGCTGGCGAATGGCTCATCTAGTAGTAGTAGATTTGGTTGCTTCACTAAGGCTCTAGCAAGGGCTACACGTTGGGCTTCTCCTCCGGAAAGAGTCTTCGGCCAAGCATCAACATGAGTAGCGAGTCCAACTTCTTCTAAAGCTATCAATGCTTCTCGCCTTGCACCAATTCCTTTGCGTCCCAATACGACATTTTCCCAGACTCGCTTGGCGAAAACTAGCCGGGGTTCTTGAAACACAACTGAACGGTTAGCTGCTACTCGTACTGAGCCGCTATCAGTGCGGTCAAGACCAGATAATAGACGTAGGAGTGTAGTTTTACCAGTACCAGAAGGGCCAAGCACCGCTACAAATTCGGCTTGGCAGATTTTCAAATCGATACCGTCAAGAACAGCCCGTTTACCAAAGATTCGGCGGACTTGGGTGAGTTCCACCGCGTGCAAAGTAGTAGTTTGGGATGGTGTGTGATTAACTAAGGACAATGTTCGGCCTCCAAGGTAGAGCTAGATGCTCAATCAGACGCATCACTACATCATTGGTAATTCCCAGTACTGCATAGACGATGATGCCAGCAATAATGATGTCAGAGCGTTGGTTAGCGTTGGCATTGTTGAGGATATAGCCAATACCCGATCGCGCATTGATTTGTTCGGCTACAACTAACGCTAGTAATGATGTACCCGCAGAGAAGCGCAAACCAATCAGAATAGAAGGTAACGCCATCGGCATAATAACGTGGCGTACTGTCTCCTGGCGCGAAAGTCCAAAAACAGTGGCAGCTTCTAAGAGTTTGGGATCGACACCGCGAACCCCTGCATAGGTATTCAGATAAATAGGAAATATAGTAGCAACAGTAATCACAATAATCTTGGCTGTCTCATCAATGCCAAACCAGGTGATAAACAATGGTACAAGGGCGATAAATGGAATTGTCCGCAGCATTTGCAGTGGTGCATCGAAAATTTCTTCGCCAATTCGCCACAAACCTGCAAATAAACCCAAAATTAGACCGATACTGCCGCCTATAGTCAACCCTGTGAGCGATCGCGATAATGAAGTTGGCAGTGCTTCTTGTAGTTCACCGAGTCTGATTAACTCTGCAAATGCCGCTAAAATATCCGTCGGAGATGGCAGTATCTCTACTGGGATAACGCCGAACATCGAAACCAACTGCCAAAGGATGATAATCGATACTGGACTAGCTACTCTAATTAGTCGCCCGCGCCACAAATCCCAAGCTTCATGCCAAGGCGATCGCTGTGTTCTGGCACTGAGATCGACAAGTTCTAGAGTTTGGTTAGATAATTCTGTCTGTAGTTGAATCCCGCTAGAATCAAAAGCACTCACGGTGATACCATTTTGGATTTTAGATTTTGGATTACCTCTAATGTGAAATGAGGACGAAAACCTTGTAATTTCTAGATAGTTCCAAAACCAGGATTTTTCACAAGGCTTGAAACCCTTATGGCGAAACAGGCGTTTTTAATTCACATCAGGCGTAAATTACAATCCCCAAATATTTTGCATACTACCAATCATCTACCGATATACCGTAGTTTATGCTCCCAAATTTTCCACAAGTTGTCAATTTGTTGTAACAATCAGTAAGCTTTTAGAAAATGGGCATTGGGCATTGGGCATTGATTTTTCTGCCCCTGTTGTGCGATCGCTCACATCAGAGTCTAGAAAAAGGCTCCTGTGGGTAGAGGTGTACCGTTGATTTCGTAGTTGCCGATCGCACGCGCTTTGAAAGCAGCTGGATTGTGGGAAGATAGGGTTGGGATCAGCATCTCCCAGGCGAATTATGACTTCAAACAGTTCGCGTAAACTGCTACCACCGCCACCTTCAGCTACAGGGACTCGCAATGCACCCAAGCGCGATCGCCTGAGCAGGTCGATAATATCAAAAGGCAAAATGCGATCGCGATCACGTTCCGAAGCACCCAGAGCAATAAAATCAAAAAGCTGCTGGAGTTCCGGCGAGTTAGCTTTTACAGGGGTCGTAAACTGGAAGGTGTTATCTGCAAGTTTCTCTGGACTCTTAATCATTATTTTTATCTTTAAATATCGTGGGGAAAATCTAAAATTGATTTACAGTGGTGGGCGTTGTTGATTGACCCATAGCTGAACAGATGGCCTTTCCCATTGATGCTTGGCGTAAGCTACCAATTTATCGGGTACTGGATCGCCGTTGAGAATTAGGCGATGGAGTATTAAGGCCAAATCCACATCAGCAATAGACCATTGACCGAATAGGTTTTCGGTGTTGCTAGCAAGCAGTAATTCAGCAGCAGAGAATAATTTCTCAGCAGCTTTTTTTGCTTCCAAAGAAAGCGGTGGCTTTTTGACTCCGTAGAAAATCACCTCAGTCGAGCGTTCTTGTTTGATGGGTGTGAGGTCGCTACGGAGCCATGCTTGTACCTGACGCGCTCTAGCTCGATTCTGTGGTTCTTTTGGGTATAAAGGAGTACCGGGAAACACCTCATCGATGTATTCTGCGATCGCAGAGGATTCAGACAAGGCGAATCCGTCATGAATCAAAGTTGGTACGCGCCGTGTTAATGACTTAGCTGCAAAATCTGGCTCGTTTTGGACATTAGCAGCTAAATCAAGAGTTTGGATATCGAATGCTAGTGCTTTTTCATGCAGAGATACGAAAGCCGAGAGCGCATAGGGGCTAGCGTACTGGGAATCGACATAGAGAAGAAGCGATGTAGATGACAATGTATCCTCCTATGAAGGCTAATAATGTTTTTGACAATTGATATTTAGAGGCAAGCTGAGGGATAAAATCATGACTTAGACTCGAAAAAGCGGTTAGCAGGGCGGACAAGTCCCAGATTTTCCCGTAGAGTTTTCCCTTCATATTCTTTGCGGAAGATTCCCCGCCGTTGGAGTTCTGGCACAACCTTGTCTATGAAATCATTTAACCCTTCAGGTAAAAAAGGAAACATGATGTTGAAGCCGTCAGACCCTTCCTCATTCAACCATTGCTCCATCTCATCAGCGATGGTTTGGGGCGTACCAACGAAGGCTAATCCGCCATAACTACCGATAAGTTGCGCTAACTGCCGAATAGTTAGCTTCTCACGTTCAGCCAAGGCTATAACTCGTTCGCGTGAGCTTTTACCAGCGTTAGTCTCAGGGATTTCTGGCAAGGGGCCATCTGGATCGTAACCAGAAACATCGTAGCCAAGGGCACTATTCAAGCTAGCAATTCCACTGTCATAGTGTACTAGACTATCCAAATGGGCACGTTTAGCGATCGCCTCTTCCACAGTTTCGCCCACTATTACCAAAGCACCAGGAAGAATTTTGATGCTGTCTGGGTCACGGCCAATCAACTGCGCTCGTCCCTTAATATCAGCAAATAAAGCCTTACCTGCTTCCAGATTACCAGCCGGAGCAAATACGACCTCAGCAGTTTCGGCGGCTAATTGTCGCCCAGCATCGGAAGCACCCGCCTGAACAATCACAGGCCAACCTTGGACAGGTCTAGCAATGTTCAATGGCCCCCGTACCGAGAGGTATTTTCCTTGATGCGCCAAAACATGAACTTTTTCGGGATCGAAATAAATCCCTGATTCTACGTCCCGAACAAACGCATCGTCAGCGAAAGAATCCCAAAGACCAGTGACGACATCGTAGAATTCCCTAGCCCGCTTGTAGCGTTCGTCATGCTCTATATCTTCTGTTAAGCCGAAGTTGAGTGCTGCATCTGGATTGGATGTGGTAACAATATTCCAGCCGGCACGACCGCCACTAATATGATCGAGAGACGCAAAGCGACGAGCAATATGGAAAGGCGCGTCATAGGTGGTGGAAGCTGTGGCTACTAGACCGATGTGTTCGGTAACACTGGCGAGGGCAGAAAGCAGAGTGAAAGGCTCAAAGGAAGTAATTGTGTGGCTGCGCTTGAGGGCGTTAATCGGCATATTCAGCAGCGCCAAGTGATCTGCCATAAAAAATGCGTCAAACTTGCCCTGTTCTAGTTTCTGGATGAATTTTTTCAGTGCTGGGAAGTTGAAATTGGCATCAGGCAAAGCCCCAGGATAACGCCAAGCGCCAGTATGTATACTTACAGGGCGCATAAACGCACCCAGTTTCAATTGCTTTGCTTTGCTCATCAGCTCTCCATCAAACAATTTTGGATTTACATCTAGATGTGAATTGAGTTGCAAAACCTCGATTTTTAACCAATCTTGAAACCCTCATTGAGAAAGGGGGATTTCAAATTCACATCAGGCATAATTATAGGACTTATGCACCGAACACAAAAACCCTCACAAGGGTGGTCAAAAGTCAAAAGTCAATGGTCAAAATTCAGGTTTTTGGACTATGGACTATTGACCGTTGACAAAAAGCATGAAAAATATCTGACACTGCGTAAGTCCTAAATTGTTAGATTAACCTTATACTGAATTTTAGGTTGAGAAGTTATTTAACCAAAATTTAAACTTCCTCAATATTTCTTCTTTTTAAAAGGCAGGGGCAATCGTACCTTTAAGGTAGTTGTTGATATACTCCTTCAATTTAGGATCTACAACTAATTGATTGAGCTTTTGAATATTTGGATCGTTGATTTTTGATTGCACAGTTGCTAAACCCACAGCATAATTTTTGTTAGCCATACCAACTTCATCTAAGATAATGGGTTCTAAGTTTACCTTTGCTTGGACAAGAAAAGATGCAGATGTCACAGCTAAATCTAAATCATCCAAAGCTCTGACAATGGCGTAATTATCTAATTCCTTAATTTGCAGTTTTTTGGGATGATCAATAACATCCTTGACGCTAAAATACTCACTTGACTTTTCTTTTAAGTTAATTAAGTCGATGTGTTTGAGGAATTTTAGAGCACGATCCTGATTGCTATCATCATTAGAAATGGCGATTGTTGCCCCTACAGGAACTTCATTCACTGATTTGATTTTGAGCCTTTTAGAGTAGAGTCCAGTTATTGTAGTATAACTACGATTTAACATCACAAAATCCGCGTTGAGTCTTTTAGCGGCTTGTTTCATAAACGGTTCATGCTGGAAAAAATTAGCATCAATTTCTCCACCCTTGAGAGCATCGTTAATTTTCACCGAATCAGCGATAGTTACAATCTCAAAGTCGAAGCCTTGACTAGGGGCTATTTCTTTTTTTCAGTGGCGGCGCTACCAAAGATTGCGCCATCAACTGCGGCTTTAATCCAGCGCCGATTTCTCTCGGTGCGTTCCGAACGCAAAATTCGCTCTGTAACGGAGAAATGATTGCGGACAATGTGAGCAACATTCGCATCAGCATCACCCAGACGAATGGCAACCTCAAACAATTCCCGTGCACTACTACCAGCACCACCTTCAGCAACGGGTATTCGCAATGCACCCAACCTGGAACGCCGGATTAATTCAACCACATCATAGGGCAGAATGCGATCGCGATCGCGTTCCGCAGCCCCAACAGCAATAAAATCCAAAAGCTGCTGGAGTTCTGGCGAATTGGCTGTGACAGGAGCCGAGAAATTAATTTGAGGTTCTAGAACTTTCTCTACAATTTGTGTCATTGTTTTTCTGTGTGAATATTTGACTGGGAAAATCGCGCTTAGTGCTTTGTCTCATTAATTTTGCTAGGCTGCGAGATCCCCGACTTCTTCAAGAAGTCGGGGATCTGAACATCCGCGACTTAGAAAAATCCTCGCTGCGGTAGCGGTGTACCGTTAATTTCATAATCTCCCACTGCACGGGCTTTGAAGTGTCCGGGATTATGGGATGCTAAAGTGCGGGCGTTGCGCCAATGACGATCTAAATTCGAGCTTTTCTTAGTTGTGGAAGCACCACCAACTTCAAATAACAGAGTTGCTGAACGTAGCGCCAAGTCATCAACAATTAATTTCGCCTTAGCTGCACTCAAAGAAGTTGCTAAAGCTATGGCTAATTCCGCCTCTTCACCTTGACCTTTTGCAGCCGTCAGGCGATCCAAACCATCAGCCGCAGCCAGGACAATTGATTCTGCTGCAAAGGCGTTGGCGGAGAGTTGCCCGACGGTTTGCTGCAATAATGGGTCATCTGCTGCTTGCTCTGCTACGGCGTGATAGAAAGTTCTGGGGCGTTTGTGGATAAGATTTGTAGCATCACGCAAAACACTGCGAATAATCCCTGCATTCACCCCAGTTTGAGTCATGGTTATATATGGGGCATGGGGCATGGGGCATGGGGCATTGGGCATGGGAAATTAATAAACTTCTTTCTTTTCCTCCTCTTCTTTGCGTCTCTGCGTCTTTGCGTGAGATAAATCATTCCGCAATTATGCAACGCCAAAATTCATTGGCTCACGCTCAAAAGTTTTGGTAGTTGCTCAACGGGAGTATCAAGCAGATAAGCTAAAACTTCTCTGCGCCAACCATCGTAAACGGCGTTAATACCATCAACTCCGGTAATACCCTTGGCTTTATGAGCAGTATCCCAATGGTCTATAAGATAGTTCTTACGTCGTTGCTGAATCTCTTCATCTCGATCTAACAGTCGTTGGGCTAGTTCGGCTCGCTCATTTGCTGATGCTTTGTCATAAATTTGCTTCCACCAGTCAATGACGGCTAACCGATGCGCTGCTTCATCAGGTAGTATTTTGTCTACAAAATAGTTGCAAGTGTAAGTCGTCTGGAACTAAATTAGCGATCGCTCTACCGATAACTTGCACTATATAGGAATCATGGGCTGCACCTGCAATCAAGTACTGTGCAAAGTTTTCCTGCTCCTCTTTGGAGGTAATCGGTCGAGGTTCATCTATAGGTGCAGGTGGAATATGGGATGCTAGTCGAGCGAAAATGCGATCGGCGGTTTCAGTTTCAAACTCACGATAGCCTGGACGCGCTAAAGCTACAGTCATGTCTTAACCTCACTGTTCTATAACTACCAAACTATTTATCTCACCTGGTAGCAGGTCGCTCTTTTTCAGGCGAGGGTTAAACTGAGCTAATTAGATTGAGTAAAAAGCCAATGGAATGTCAACAATTGATGAATCTGCGGATTTGAGAATTAAACTCGACAATTAGAATTAGCGATCGCCAATGCTTCTACTCTCTACATTATGTTTAATTCACAAATTTTTGTGAGAGATATAAACCTAATTTTAATATAGGTTTATAGCAGATTCATTTCAGAAAATCAAGTATGCGTACTAATAAATTCTTGCGAAACAATAAGAGTTAAACCATTCTCAGTCAGCAAAAGTTTATCTACCATACGGTAGCCTATGTTCTGGACAAATCTTTTGGTAATCTCTCCTGTTTTACTCGTATTTGCTAGCTCTAATTTGCTATTCAACCTTTGCCAATTAACAAAGGTATTGAGCAAAATGTATAGTTTGTTGACAAAGAGCTTGTAACTTCTGTGTCTTTCAATTACTATTATTGCATTAATCTACTATAAATCAATCGATAATAAGTATTTTAATGTTACTGCAATTGGCATAGTCACGGACAGAAGACATCTACAAAGGGTGTCTTCTAGTCTTTACTATAGGATTCCTATCGGATTTTTGAAATCTAGATTAGTAGAGTTAAGATGCTAACTCTACAATTAATCTCTTAGTCTAGATGGCGTTTTCCATAATCAAACTGGATTCCTATATTCAGAAATTAGGTGTTGAACTTAGTCGCAACAGATAACCTTTGTGTATAAGTATTGAGTCCAAATTCTCCACACTAAAAGGGCATGAAATATGAGCTTCAACAGCCAAGTTATCGATAAACTAGCTTCTCAAGAGTTGCCATATGTAGAGGCCAATCTCAATTATCTAGTCCCGATGGCGCAAAAACCTGTCAACTATACCTATGAACCACCATCAGGTATTCCCCGTTCTAATACAGCCTATGAAATCCGCAAATCTCGAATCTACAATGCTCGTTCTAGAAGAGAGGATATTCTACTGGATCGAGAGGGATTTGCTTTTTCCGAACATAATACCAATGTCCGCGACTTTTATAACGAAGACGAAATACGTCAAGTTTACTACCCAGAAGCAGAGCAATTATTAAAAGAAGTTACAGGTGCAACTAAAGTAGTAATCTTCGATCACACCCTACGGAATGCCGATATCAGCAAACCAGGTGAAAATAAAATTAGAGAACCTGGTAAGCGCGTACATAATGACTTTACCGCTAAATCTGGCTATACAAGAGCGCGGTGGGAGTTAGAAAAAAGAGGCTTAGGTAATGATGAGATTGAAGCCCTCTTACAGAAAAGATTTGCCATTATCAATGTTTGGCGGGGAATTGCAGATACAATTTTAGAATCGCCATTAGCATTGACTGATGCACGCACTATCGAACCACAAGAACTCGTAGCCGGTGATTTAGTATATCCAGATCGCACCGGTGAAACCTACGCTGTCACATATAACCCAGAACATAAGTGGTATTATTTCCCCGAAATGCGGCGGAATGAAGTCATATTTATTAAATGTTTCGATTCCGCAGAAAACGGGCCTGCTCGTTTTTCCGCCCACTCAGCCTTTGACGATCCAACCAGCCCCCCAAATGCGCCAGCAAGACAAAGTATTGAGTTGCGAACATTCGTATTTTATCCTGCATAAATAGTTACAGCAGATTGCCAGTTGCTTAGGTACAGATTATCGTTGATTGTAGGGGCACTGGCACTGCCATGCCCCGAAGCGCTTACGCCTGATGTGATAGAAAATGTTCTTGTCCTACAAATGTTTTGATCTCTATAACAGATGACAAGCGTTTGATAAATCTATTCACATTAGGCGTTAATTCTTTAACTCTGCAATTACGAATTACGAATTACGAATTACGAATTACGAATTACGAATTACGAATTATTTGCACTGATTAATTGCATTAGTAAAAGTCCCATCCCACAGAGGCGCAACATTCACCTTAGATGGAATTACACCACTTTTCGCAAAGGTATCTGCTACTCTTTGTTGAGAAGCGATCGCTTCCTTGGATACGGGAAGAACTTGAGAACGGCGTTGTTGCAAACCCTCTTTAGCATCGTCTAGAACCAGCTTGATATCTACACCAATTGCTTGTGCATAGGCTTGAGACCAAGTTTCTAAGTTCTTACTGTTCGCTTCTCGCCAATTTTGAGCTTTTTTGAGCCGACAAAGAAAGTCACCAATTGCAGCTTTTTGATTTTGATCTGCGATCGCTTTCGGAGATGCGTAAATCAAAAAGTTACCACTAAGAATATTTTTGGCTGACTTTAACTCTCTAGCACCATCTTTCTTTGCTTGTTGAATTGCATAACCGTAGGTAGCCCAAGCATCTAAATCACCTCGTCTAAAAGCTGAAAGTCCATCAGGAATATTCAAAGCAACAGCATTAATATCTTTGAACGAAAGCCCTGCTTCTTCTAACATCTTGATGAGGAAATAATGGGCTGTAGTCGCTCGCACATAACCGACTTTTTTACCTTTGAGATCGGCAACAGTTCTAGCTTGGGAATTTTTGGGTACAAGTAATGTTTGACCTACAGTCGGCCCTCTATTAGAAGCAATTACCTTGACTGCTGCATTAGATTGAATCCCAAAAATGGGCGGTATCTCACTCCCAGAACCCACATCAATTGCATTAGCATTGATAGATTGCACTATCAGATTTCCGGCGGTAAATTCTTTAAACTCAACTTTATAAGGAAAGTTATCTTGTTTCGCTAATTTTAAAAGTAAATCCCAGCCACCTTTATATTTAGCAACACGCAAAGTCACATTTGATAAGTTTTGTTTTTGTTGAGCTACAGCAATATCTTGAATATTGCTTGCAGTCAACCCCACAATAGACAAGCTCAAAACTGAGCTAAAAGCGCATATAGCCGGAATAGTTTTAAATGAAACTTCCTGAGTTAGTTTTTTATGTTTTGAAAAATCAAGCCAATTAGCGATCCGTTTCAATGCGGTGAATTTCATAAATGACTCTATAGCTCCTAATTCATGTTTGACAAAAATCTGCTTTATAACGACTACAAAGAAAGATAATTTCCTTGTAATATCAAGAAATAACTATTGAAGACGCCGGAGAAGTGCAACTAGTACTTGATATTGATAGTGACAAAATAGATGATTTTTCTACTATAGATGCTTTTTATCTTGAGCAAATTATAGAATTAATTAAACAAAGACATTTTGATAGTTTCAAACATAACTACCAGGAATAGAAGAGTAAAATGCTGCTAACTCAAATCTGCGATCGCTTTGATCGCCCTCTCTTTCGTGATGAGAAGAGGAAGAAAATAGCTAAAGAATAGTTTCTTCCTCAGTTTTCTCTACGGACGATTTCCAGAGGGATATTGATGCCCTAAGATAGGATGAGGTGTGTAAGGTTCTTCTAAGAATTTGAGTTCTTCTTGAGAAAGCTCTAAATCTACAGCCTCCGCAGCTTCTTTGAGATGTTCTATCTTACTAGCGCCAATGATGGGAGATGTGACACCTGGTTGATGTAATAGCCAAGCTAAAGCAATTTGTGTGGGTTTAACACCTCGTTTTCCAGCTAATTCAACGACGCGATCAACTACTTTAAAATCAGAATCTTGATAGTAGAGATTGTGAGCAAATTCGTCAGTTTTTGCCCGCAGAGTTTCGCCATATTCTGATTTACTGCGATTTCCGGCTAAAAATCCCCGCGCTAAGGGACTCCAAGGAATAATACCAAGTCCTTGATCGAGAGCAAGGGGTATAACTTCTCGTTCTTCTTCCCGATAAACTAGGTTGTAGTGATTTTGAATCGAGACAAAACGAGAAAAGCCATGAATATCTGCTGTATAGAGAGCTTTAGCTAATTGCCATGCAAAAACGCTAGAAATTCCTAAATAACGGACTTTACCAGCTTTGACAATATCATGCAGCGCTTCTAGAGTTTCCTCAATTGGTGTTTCATAATCCCAACGGTGAATTTGGTACAAGTCTACATAATCTGTCTGTAGTCGCCGCAAAGAAGCATCGATACTGTCAAAAATATGTTTGCGAGAAAGTCCTTTATCATTCGGCCCGTCGCCAACTTTACCATGTACTTTGGTAGCAATTACAACTTGATCTCGTTGAGCAAAGTCTTTCAAGGCGCGCCCAACAATCTCTTCACTCGCGCCCAAAGAATAGACATCGGCGGTATCAAAGAAGTTAATTCCCAAATCCAAAGCCAGTTTGATAAATGGGCGACTTTCTTCTTCTTCTAATACCCATTCGCGTAATTTCCGAGAGCCATAAGTCATCGTACCCAGGGTAATACGCGATACTTTTAGTCCAGTTCTGCCAAGATTTACATATTTGGTCATACTGTCTGCTCTACTTTTTGTTGAAATGCTGAATAACGTTGTGTGTGATATTGCTATAGCCTTTTAACCATGATTTCCCTAGATAATTGCAGGGCTATAAGCATGACGTTGCAAAAACTAGTATAATACTACTGTAACTTAATCGAGTTACCGGAGTTAATAAATATAAGATTAAGAATTGCACATAAATGATAAATAGGGAACAGTATATCGGGAAATATTTAACAGAGGTGGGTTTTGGCAAAATATCCTAGAGCAGAAGAGCGATCGCACTCAGCATCGAATCGAAACAGAAGCTCAGGAGCATAGTAAAAACTGTCTCTACTGTGCAAATTTAAAGATAAATTCCCTAGCATAACCCGGTTAGACTATAGAATTAACGTACATTAAAATTAATCTAGCTATAATAAACTAAATATAAGTGGTTATTAGTGTTAAATAAAATACATATCACAGTAGAGACTAAAACTTTAATATATCGGTCTAACCATAAAACACAAGATTAGGTACAGAGAACGAATGTATCTCATTATTCTGCCTAAATATTTAATAATATTTGTTCTCTAAATATAAAAATAAGACTTTAGTTAATTAAAATTAGTTATGCTAATATTTAGATAATCTAATATTAATCAAACAATATTAGTTTTTCTCATTTTAGTGAGTTACATCTCCTTGTGTTGAGGGGCTAGAGGTGATGATGTACCTCATGCATATCTTTCTGAAAATACAGGATGCATCAGAGTAATTACTGTTTTTATTGCAAATGCTATTGCGTTAGTCCTGTTTTGTAGCTTTTCAGCAATTAATTCCCATAAACTTTGTCTTTCACTATCTAGAAAGATAGGTAAAAACTAGAAAGCAAAATACCTAAGTAATGAAAATAGGAGATAGGAAGAAAATAATACTCCTAATTTCTCATGATTAGCTATTTTGTAATCATCTTCAACACTAGGAGAAGCATGAATAATACTCAAGTAGTCATTAACGAAACACTTAGCGAAACAGTTTGCAAAGCTAACCAGAAAAAACTTCATGGTAAGAAAAAACTCACTTGTAACAAACCACCACAACCAGGTTCAACCCAAGGAAATTGCCCTTTTGATGGTGCAATGGTTTCTGTAGGCGCTATTACCGATGCTGTTCATTTAGTACATGGTGCTGTTTCTTGTACTCATAATCCTTGGGCAACTCATGGTAGCCTTTCATCAGGCTCGCAGTTATACCAAACTGCTTTTACTACCGATTTTAGCGAGGGTAATATCGTTTTTGGTGGAGAAAAGAAACTCTATAAAGCGATTGTAGATGCTGCTCAACGCTATCATCCTGCTGCTATTTTCGTTTATGCAACTTGCTTGTCTGCTTTGATTGGTGATGATATTGAAAGCGTCTGTCAACTAGCTAAACAACAAATTAATATTCCCGTTATCTATGTCAATGCGCCGGGATTTCTTGGGAGTAAAAATTTAGGGAATCGCATCGGTAACGAAGTTTTATTAAATGCTGTCATTGGCACAGCCGAACCTGAATTTACTACGCCATTCGATATTAATATTGTTGGCGACTATAACGTTGCTGGTGAAACTTGGAATATCTTACCCTTATTTCAAAAAATGGGGATTCGGGTTCTTGCCAAAATTACAGGCGATGCGCGTTATCAAGAAGTTTGTTATGCTCATCGTGCTAAATTAAATGTAGTGCTTTGCTCAAATGTAGCCATCCAAATGGCACAAACTATGGCAGAGCGCTATAGAATTCCTTATATTGAAGAATCTTTTTATGGTGCGGTTAACTTAAATAATTGCTTGCGGAATATTGCAACACAATTAAGTCTCTCTTTGGGAGATAATATTGTTGCTCATGAATTGCAAGAACGTACAGAAAAGTTAATTGCTCAAGAAAATGCTGCTCTCGATATTGCTTTAGCTCCTTACCTTGCTGATTTAAAAGGAAAGCGCATTCTGCTTTCTACAGGTGGTGTCAAAAGTTGGTCGTTGATATTAGCTGCCCAAGACTTAGGAATGGAAGTTATAGCAGCTACAGATGGCAAAACCACAGAAGAGGAGAAAGCTAAAATTAAACAATATCTTGGTACAGATGGAATGCTTTTATCTGATACAACTCCCCCAGAAATATTAAAGGTGTTAAACCAAACCAAAGCCGATATTTTAATTACTGGGGCTGGCAATAAATATACAGCACTCAAAACGCGAATTCCGTTTTTAGATATTAACCATGAACGTCATCATGCTTATGCTGGTTACGCAGGTTTGGTAGTATTAGCACGCGAACTACATGAAGCTTTGTATAGTCCTATATGGCAACAAATTACCAAATCTGCTCCTTGGGATGACAAAATCAGCTATCAGCCATAGGCACAAGTTTCTCCTGTACAGTTAGGTGTCATGAATCATCTCCTATGTAACTGTTGGTTAGTGGGAGATGTTTTTTTATAGAAACGTAGTTTTTATAAAATAAAAGCCAATAAATACAGTTCAGTTACGGATACAGCAAATTGCCAGTTGGTGAAGTACAGATGATCCTTGATTGTAGGGGCACTGGCACTGCCATGCCCCGAAGCGCTTACCTCATTTACCTGTAATATACTGTAATTGTAAGTTGGGTTTCGTTCCTCAAACGCCACTTGCTTCTCCCAAGGGGAGACGCTACGCGAACAAGCCGGGAAACCCGTCCAACGCAGTGGCTCCCCAACCTACGTTAAATCTGGTTTTTGTTGCTAACTGAACCGTATTGAAATAACAGTTACTTATTCGCTAAAGTTTAGATTTTAGATTGAGTATATTTTCATCAAAATCTAAAATCCAAAATTAATTTATCTGTCAATCCAACGTCTCACAGTTGCCAATTGTGTAGAGAACCATAACGCACCTAAAATGCTTATACTACCACAGACAATTAAGGCATGAGTCGCACCAAATTTGTCAGCTAAAGTTCCCGCTAGCAAATTTCCAAAGGGGATTGTACCCACCGTTGCTAAAGCATAAAAACTCATAACTCGTCCGCGCTTATCCTCAGCAACTAGGGTTTGAATAATCATATTGCTACTTGTAATTTGTAGGATGCTAAAGCAGCCTGTAAACACCAGTACGATGATGGACAGCTCGACTTGACGCGATAGTGAAAAGGATATCAGACTTAAACCGATCGCAACTTGAGATACTACAATTACACGCTCTAAGCCTCCAATCCCTCGCCGCATACTTAAATACACACAAGCCAGGAACGAGCCAATGGGCGCTGAGGTGCTGAGGTGTGCCATTGTAGTTGCATCTCCATTTAAAACCTTAGCCGCAAAAACAGGCATAAGTGCAATATGAGACATCCCCACTAAACCATTTAACGTCAGCATGAGTAACATGACTTTAATGGCGTAGAATTGGCAGACATATTCAAATCCCTCCCATAATTTCAGCAACGTATCTCTAATACCGCTAAGAGCTTCCATCGGTCTAACTGGTAGCCGCATTGCTAGTATGGTGAGGATGGCAGGAATATAGCTAAGGGTATCGTAGAGAAAACAGTATTCTACCCCTAAAGTAGCTATCAAAATCCCGCCCATAGCAGGCCCCAATACTAAAGAAGAACTTAACATGACTGAATTTAGCGCGATGCCTTCGGCGGGCTACGCCAACGCATTACTCCAATCAGCGCGATCGTCTACGGTTTCAGTAACGATTGTATGACGCACGGGCATATCTAAGCCCTTCAGCAAACCATTGAGAACACTCAGTACCAATAGGCTAGGAAAAGTAATCCATTTAGTAAAAGTCAGAATTGTTAACGCCAAGGAAACGCTAATTCCCAATATCTGCACCAACATTAACAAGTCACGACGACTCCAGCGATCGGATAATATCCCCGAAAAGGGAATCAGTAATAACGTAGGTAAAAATTGAACAAACCCTGCAACCCCCAACAACCAAGCAGACTTAGTTAAATCGTATACCAGCCAAGGAATAGTTAATTGCTGGGTCATAAATGTCCCAGACATTGATAGTAACTGTCCTCCAAAAAACAGGCGAAAATTACGCCAGCGTAAAGCAGGTAAATAATGGTACGTGATGTTACTAATGCTTTCCCCGAATTGTCTATGCCAAATTTTCATGAGGAAAATTTCATTATGGTCTACTAATAATTAGGTTAACTAATGATATTAAAATAATCACTATTTGCTTGTCTGTCTGCCCTAACACGTTTGCCTACTGGATATTAGCAGATAAAAATATAGACCAGAGTTTCTATGCAAATATAGAAAATTCCTATTTAGTGATTGCATACTACGTTAACTCTATCGGAATAATGTATGATAATCTCAGTTATGCTCCCAAGATAGAAAAGTTGCTCGTAAATATTGGGTATCAGCAACATTTCTCAAGAAATAGGCGAGTGTGAACACCTCCTGACAGATAAAACTCTGGAGAATCTTCATGGGCTATAAACATATAGAAGTTAAACAAGTAGCTGGTTTCATCGGTGCGGAAATTGGTGGTGTAGACCTTTCCCGCTCTCTTTCTGACGAGCAAGTACAAGAAATTCGTAAAGCATTATTAAAGTGGAAAGTCTTATTCTTTCGTAACCAAAACATCGATCATGCTGCTCAGGTCGAGTTTACATCTCGTTTTGGCGAAGTAACTTTCGCTCATCCCTTGGGAGAACCAGAACCAGTTCCCGGATTTCCTCAACTCAAACCTGTAGATCGTAAGCTTTATGAACGCCAGTATGGTTTCCGCACTGGCGGCCCTTGGCACACAGATGTTACAGCAGCTATTAACCCACCAGCCGCGTCAGTTTTACGCGCAGTGACTGTTCCTAGTTTTGGTGGTGATACCCAGTGGAGTAACCTTGTTGCCGCCTATGAAGGACTATCTGCACCCTTACGTGCATTAGCAGACACATTGAAAGCAGAACATCGTTTCAATGGGAGGGGATATGAAACCCGCGACAACAAATTTAATGAGCGCATTGCGGTTAATCCCCTAGTTTCCATTCACCCAGTGGTTAGAGTTCATCCTGAGACTGGTGAACGAGCTTTGTTTGTTAATCCTGGCTTCGTCTCCCGGATTGTGAATGTGTCACCAGATGAGAGCAAGTATTTGCTAGAGTTGTTCTTTAAGCAAGTCACTAAACCTGCCTACACCGCTCGCTTCCGTTGGAACAGTGGTGATATAGCTTTCTGGGACAACCGCGCCACGGTGCATTTAGCTCCGCAAGATTTGGATCATTTGGATGTGGAACGTCTGCTTTATCGCACCACCATCACAGGTGATGTTCCTGTAGGTGTTGATGGTTCTCGTTCCGAAGTGGTTCATGGTGAAGCCTTCAGCGCTGAAGTACCAAGTGTATTCAAGCAAAAAGCTGAGTCTCAGGTGGCACAACCAGCGCTTTCATCAAACTAAGTTTTGAGTCATGAGTGCTGAGTAAATTCAGAACTACTGGTCTATCGCCTTAATTTTGATGAGTCGCGGATGTTCAGATCCCCGACTTCTTCAAGAAGTCGGGGATCTCCCAGCACCGCAAAATTAATGCGATGAAGCACTACTCAGTACTGATGAACGCAGATATGAACCCTTGTAGCTCTACAAGGGTAGCTTTGCATAACCTAAATCAATAGTATTGCGTTTGAGAGCCGAAATTACTCCTAAAGGAATAGCCAGCAATACACCAACAAGGTAAGCAGAACCTACTACCCACAAGGTTGTCGTTAAACGTTGGAAAATTAAGCCAATTACGGGACTACGGCTAGTAAAAGAATAACCCATATCTCCAGTTATAAAAGCGATAAACCACTTGACATAACGGATATGAATTGGTTGATCTAAACCTAAAGATTTGCGGATATTTTCTCTTACTTCTGCTGTGATGGAAGGATTCGTGGCAAATTCTCCCATTGGATCGCCTGGTGCTAATGCCAGAATCGTAAAAATTACAATACTGATAGCAATTAAAGTCGGGATAGCAATTAGTAATCGTTTGACTAAATATTTACTCATAGGTGTATATGCTAATTTTCATAACTCTAATAAGAAGCGCTATGTCTGTGTTTTAATGAATATTATCACATAAAATACGATAACCATATCGATAATTAGTATTTTATATTTAGATAGCAAAATCCAGAAGACATTTGCAAATGATATCTTCTGGGCTTTACGAAGAATTACTATCTAATTGTGAGTGAATTACTTGCTAATAATTGAAATCTGCGCCCGCCAAAGGCGATCGCACCCTTTTCCTCTAAGAAATCTGCTTTTGTTTTAATAGTTACAAAAGCAACAAAAAGCCCCAGCTTGGTAGCTCTTGTAATTAAAAGAAGTCTTTTCGCTCCATTGCATAAAAGTTTTTCATCAAACCTAATAGCTATTGAACACAGGCTAATATTAGCTTTCTAATTTTTTGGAGTAGGAAGATGACAGTATTTTCTAATTTTTCTTTGCTGGCTACTCTAGCAGTAATTGTTACCCCAATTATGACTATCGATACGGCTAATGCACAACAAAGTTATCCATTGACCTGTCGTGGTGGCGGTACGCTGAGTATCCAAAACGATGGTGGTAATGGTGTGCGAATCAATTTTCAACCAGGAGCAGGAGCCGTACCCCAGGGCTTGTCTCCTGGGGAGTGTACATGGTCGGATCGGGCGTTGAGGTCTGGTGAACCCACAACTATTTGTGATAGTAGTGTAAGCGCAGCCCAGTACGTAGGTTTCTTAGTTCAAAGAGACCAGTACCCAATTTTGCAAGTTTACAACAATGGTCGCGGCTGTATGCAAGTGACTAGAGTTGGCCCGCACGAAAACTACTTTTAATCTAATTACCTATGAGGGATTGAAACTATGGGTTTTCTCAGAAGTTAAAAATGTATTGATTTACTGTTAGTCATTAAAAGACATATGTAAAAAGTATGAATTGATTAAAGTAAGAGATTCTAAAAAAGTTCAATTCTTATGAAACAATATCTAAACCATAATTATGATAAAGGATTTTAATTTTATTTTGAATAAGCGATCGCACATTTTCTGGTGCGACAATTACACAATCTGGTGCATATTGCATTACCTCGCGAATAAACCAAAAGGTACTAGAGACACGCCTGACAACGTGCTTGACTTTTGCTGTATCTGGGAGCCATTCATTGATTTTGTCTTCGAGTTTGGCTTGATAAGCAAAGGCTAAACCAGCTAACAGATGCATTTCTACATCTATCTCTGCTAACCCAGAACTCCGCCACTCACCAACAATCGGCGAAACAGCAGCATCTTGAATCCTGTCTAAACGTAAACTCCAATTATGCTGTAAGTCTTCTACATCCAAGTTACCCTCAGTCTCTTCACACCAGCAATCAAGATATTGGCGCTTTTCGTGGGGCGTAACTTTGGCGTAACGGACAGTAAAATTCCAGATATGCTGTCTCGCGTCTTGATAACTCAATTGAAATGGTTGCTCTCGTAAAATGTAACGATCTATTTCTAAACGCCAAGCTGGTGGTAAATTTCCTAAAAAGGTTTCGATTTCGCTACGCAGAGGTATAGGTAGTTCGCCACGTTCGAGTAATAATTGTGCTATTAGTTGCGCTTGCTCATTTTGCCCAATATCAGCTAAGGCAAGCATTGCGCGGTGGACAGCACGCAGACGCGATTCTGTCCAGTCATGATTTTTACCAATAATTAAATGATGACGCGCGATCGCTTCTATTAGTTTAGAGATATTTGGGCGATCGCCCCACTTCATGCCAAACTCCAGCGCTAAGTTTTCTAACTCGGCTTTATCTCGTTCTGATATCGATAAAGTTATAGACTGACCCTTTCTACTCATAAAATTGTCCGTATACTTTGTCCGTATTTCCTCTTGCCAACTTCTATTTTGCGTGCCAATATTGTTTTTAACAACCAGTTACGGACACTATTTAAGTTTATGTCCGAAAGTTACAAAATTCATCTCAAATCTGTTTATTCCCAAACAGTCCCCACACCTAAAGGTGTACAATTACCCGAAGATTGGTCATTATCTTGGCATCAAGCAGCAACTTTAGAAGCTTTGCGCGATCCAAATATTGATGTAATATTCAACACAGCCATGACAGGCGATGGTAAAAGTTTAGCTGCATATTTAGAAGTGCTTCAGGGTGAATCTTCCGCTATTGGACTTTACCCAACTAATGAACTAGCACGCGATCAAGAAATACAAATTCAAGGCTATATTGCAGCATTTCAACCTGCAAATCAACCGCGTGTAGTGCGACTCAGTGGCGCTGATTTAGAAATATATGCCGAAAATGAAGGCTTAAAAAAAAGTGCTGCGATCGCAACTCTTACCAGCCAAAGAGAAGCATTATTAACTAACCCTGATATTTGCCATTACTTATATCGCGGTGCTTATATTATTCGTGGCGATAGTCCGGATAAATTATGGAGCAGAATCGATAAGAATTTTAGCTTATTTATTGTAGATGAATTTCATGTGTTTGCTGCTCCCCAGATAGCCAGCATTATTAATACAATGTTATTAATTAGTTGCACAAACCGCCGCAAAAAATTCTTATTTCTTTCAGCTACACCCGATAAAGACTTAATTGATAAACTCAAAACAGCAGGTTTTCGCTGTCGAGAAATCAATCCCCACGAACAAAATAAATATCAATTTCCTGAGACTGAAGAACAAGAACAGCAATTAAAATCTCAAGGATGGCGGCAAGTAGCAAGACCAATCGCTTTAAATTTTATCCCCTTAGAACCAGCTTTAAAAGCTTCAGAAACTTGGTTAAAAGAAAATGTTGATTTAATTGTCAATCAATTTCAACAATATCCAGGTAGTAAAGGCGCAATTATTCTCAATTCTATTGCCTCCGTCAAGCGATTAACTCCATTTTTTCAAGAAATTTTACAGCCTTATGGTTTAAAAGTAGGCGAAAATACCGGACTTTCTGGAAAAGCAATCAAAGAACAAAGCCTTGCTGCTGACTTAGTTATTGGCACGAGTACAATTGATGTAGGCGTTGATTTTAAAATTAACTTTCTAATTTTTGAATCATCCGATGCAGGTAATTTTACCCAGCGTTTAGGTAGGTTAGGCAGACATGATGGCTATGACAAAGAAGGGCAGAAAATTCAGTTTGCAAATTTTACAGCTTATGCGCTTGTACCTAACTTTTTAGTCGAGCGTTTATTTCAGGTAGAATCTCCGCCCTTAACAGTTAATTGTATTTGCGATCGCCCGTTTCTACAAAACACCATTAGAGAGCAATATCGCCAAATTAATGATTTTCAAGGCTATTATCGTCGTTGGGGTGCTGTACAGTCTTTTAAATTATGTTGTCAATTGAGCGATCGCACTATTCAACAACAGTATGCCCAAAGCCGAGATAAATTTCAAACAGTCAGCGAGCAATTATTTAATACCAGTTTGAAATCGATGGCTGGACGGATTAAAGGATGGGCTAAAGAATGGCAAGAAATCTCTGGAAAATCGGGAAATCCTATTGCTGATGATGCTGCAAGTTTTCGTGGTTCTAGTCCTTTGCAATGTGGTTTATATGATTTAACCGAAGCCAACGAAGTTGATAGGTTTAAAACCTACGACTTACCCGGAATTTTGAGCAACTTAGAAATTGAAATGTGGACTGAGGCAGCATTTACACGGACACTGAAAGAAACCGCACAACGCACCGGACAACCTATTGCCAAGGGTAGATTTGCTCACTGTCTAGCATTTATCAAGCTGCGTTCTTACCGCGAGGAAAGGTTGAACTGGAAATTTAACTACCTTGGTGACTTGCAGCCAATAATAGACGCTTGGAAAGTCCAGGTTTTAATAGGTATAGAAGTTTGGCCACCTGAAAACCAATGGATTAGGGAGATAAACAAACGCTTAAAAACACAGGGTTTGGTATGTTATGTGCTTCGCCGTCCGGTTGCAGAAGTGCGGATGCGGCTAAGGCTACCGATGCACTTTCAAATTTACCCGATTAGCGACAAGTACAGCGTTCATGATGCTAACACACCGTATGCGATCGCTTTTGGTCACTCTGCACTACTGCTAGATACGCTAGCGTACACCTTTAAAAGTAAAGGAGATGAGATATGGATAGCTTCAGCTTCCAATTCCTAATAGGGATTTTACCTAGCAGTTAAAAATATTTAAAAAATTTTTACTTAGCTTACCATTCCCAATAATTTCTGCCACTATTGGTGGCAGAAATGAGATGGACTGAAAATATAGTCAGATTAGAAAAGTTCTAGATAAGCAAATAACTGTTGACGATTATTCACAACATAGGAGTATTATCAAATGCAAAATTACACTCCAACAATTGCAGAACTGCAAGAATTAGCCTCACAACTTCCTGAAAAAATCCCTTACTTAAAAATGTTAGTGCTATTTGGTTCTAGAGCTACTGGTAACGCCAACGCAAAAAGTGACTGGGATTTTGCAGTTTTGTGTGATGAAGAACAGCGTGAAGCTTACATAAAAAATAATATTTCAGGTTTGTTTGAATTACCTATGCTGATTGGCGAAGTATTAAAAATCAATGCTGACCACATTGATATTGTAGAACTTAACCAATGCTCTTGGCTAATAGCTCATTTCGTGGCTCGTGATGGAATTCTCTTGTTTGAAAAATATCCTGAGCAATTTGAATCTTTTCGATTAAATTCCTTAAAAACTGAATCAGAGTTAAAGAAATTTCGGCAAGAGCAACATCAAATTATTGAAAGAGAACTAAATAAGTGGGGAGCATGAGTAATATAGATCCCGAAATAGTTTTAGTGAGACTTAGGTTCATTACCAAATATTACAACACGTTAGAAGAGTTTCGAGCTACTACTCTCGATGACTTCTTAGCTGATTTCCGTCAACAACTTGTTGTAGAAAGACTGCTACAATTAATGGTTCAAGCTGCGATAGATATTAACGATCATATCTTGTCAAAGCTAAATCCAGGAAATTCAAATACTAACTTTGAAGCTTTTATTGAGCTTGGTAAATATGGTGTAATTTCTCCCGAACTAGCAAAACAATTGGCACCATCATCTGGATTAAGAAATCGTCTTGTTCATGAATATGACGATATAGATCCGCAGCAAGTTTTTAGGGCAATTAGTTTTGCTTTACAGCAATATCCACTGTATGTCAGACAAGTCAACTCATATTTAATTTCCTTGAGTGAAGAGAATGGCTAAAAAAAGTAAAGCTGCAAAACCTTCAGATGAATATCAGCAATTATCACTTTTAGATATAGAAAACATTGCAAATTCTGAATCATCAGATGAAGATTGGTTATCGGGTGATTTTGGTTTTGATAGTGATAGCGATCGCACTATCGTAACTAAACAACAATTACTCACACTCAAGCTACTGCAAGAAGCTATTACAGTGCAAAATCCTGATGATATAGTCATGGCAGATTTTGCCGAGTATGTTTTACCTAATCTGCTAAAAATAGCAATTGGTGTCACAGCTAAAGGTGGTAAATTCTTTGATGAAATAGACCAACAGCGAGAAGCCGCAGGTAAAACTAGAGTTAGGCGAGATAATGCGGCAGATCAATCACTCAATACACATTTACTTAATGGTTTATTTCCGGCAAATTTAATTGAGAAACGCTTAGAAAATCTGGATACAACTATTCGGCGCGTAGTCAAAGAACGAGAACGGCGCTTAGTCATTGCTGGGTTCATTTTACATGACTTTGAAAAATTTCCCGATGTACCAGAAAACTGTCGCAAATTAGCCTTAGCAGAACATCGTCAAATTATTGATGAAAAAGTCAAACAACTAGGACTCGATCAGTTTATCAATCCCAATAATCCAGAAGCTTATACAGAATATCTCGACGATTTATTATGCTTGGCTTACAATGCTCAACGCCGTTGGGATACTAACTGGAATTTTTCGGAATTCGGCTTAAATCCTGTTCTTAAAGACCGTACTCTTCGCTGTCTTGCTGATTTAACTTGTTTAGCTGATTCTCTTGCATCTATTGTTAAACATCCTCAAGATGCAGAAAATCTGAGATTGCAAGAAATTATTCATAATCTCAGCGATGGACAACTGAAATTCACTTATCATCGTATTGCTGAAAACCGGGGTGTTTTAACTAATGTTGTTAATAATGCCGTAATTCAAGCTTATACAAACCTTAATACAAATGAGCAGATATATTATGAACCTTTACTATATCTGCCAACAGGAGTAATTTATCTCGCAGCGCGTAATGCTCCTTATCTATCTACAAAAGAGTTACCAGACCTTGTAGTTAATAATATTAAGTTCCTATGTGCAGGACAATTAAAACTCAGACAAACAGGATTTGGTCGTGATGGTAAAGGCATGAAATATGCCGAATATTACAACTTATTTTTTGACTCTCCCGGCTTAATGAAAGTAGCTTTAGATGCAACATTACGCATTTTAAGTTCTACTAAACCATCTGTTGCTAAAAGTCGCAGTGAAAATTTAGTTAAGTTTCAACAACAAGGTGTTTTACCTGCTGAGTTTGATTTTAAATTTACCGATGATATCCGCATTGACCAAATAGCAGAATTTGGCGATTTAGTCAGTCGTAAAATTTGGGATGAAGCCGTTAATCGAATTGAAGTAATTCGCAAGAAAGATAAAAAATTACCCGCAATACCTGCTTTTGATTTAACTCATAAAGTCGCTGAATTCTGGAATTTAACAGAATATCTCCCTGAGATTCGCCACATTCAGCGTATTAATGAAAGCCTGAAAGAAAACAAGTTAAAAGGTAATACTGGCGGCGTACCTTATGAATGGTATTATCTCGCTGCTAAGTATTTGGAAGCACATCCAGGCGTGGAAGATGTCAGGGAAATTTGCCAGCAAGTTATTGAATACTTGACAGGTTTAATTTCTCCCCTTCTTGCTCAATATCAATTACCTGATGGTTGGGATGACTTAAGACAATGGGTATCACGAGTTGTGATGTTGCCAAATACAAATCAACAATCATCACCTGAAACGCAAATCGAGAACTTTCTCAATGAGTTAGGTAACTATAATGCTGCTAAAAAACCAGGAAGAGGAAGACAATTAATTTGTTCAATTTCTCATTCTGCTTATACAGTAACAGAGCAGATGGAATCAGCAGTTTTATTTACACCACAGGTTTATACCAATAAACAAATGTTAGGTGGTTCTAATGCCAAGCGCAATATTTCTAGCATTGCAGGTGTAGAAATGATGCTGCGACAAATTTTGATGAATCAAACTCAAGCAGTAGGTAAACGTTTTGAAGATGGGAAATATCGCTATCTGTACTTTTATCCAACTTATTACTTTACCCCAGAAACTAATAAGTTTTTACAGAAAGCTTATAGTGGCGTAGCTCAAACTCGCTTTGATACTAGCATCCGCAATCATTTTATCACCAAGGATTTTCAAGCCCATTTAGATAAAGAAAATTATCAAAGTGTAGATAGTTTCTTAATAGATGAAAATCTCGATAATGAAAAAGACCGGACATTTAAGCTTGCTTATCCTGAAGACCAGCCTTTAACATTTTATTTCATGGCGCTACCTCCAGGACGAGACAGCACAGATACGGAATCTTGGGTTATGCCTACTTGGTTAGCCTTTGCTTTCCCGATGATTTTAGATGTCAAAACTGTAGTTTCTGAGTCGCCAATTCCACCATTTAATGATGGTGCAGAGTTTGAAGAAAGCGTTTTTCTTGACAGTGCGCCTCATGCTTTTCGCGCTTTGGTAAAAAGAGATAGGTTCCGTTTAGATTATATTCTGGAAGGTTGGCAAGAAAACGGTATTCAATACCCTGCTCCCCTGAATGTCTTAACTGCTGCTTACGCCATTCATTTAGATGTGAATGCGCGGCAAGGTAAATCTGGTTATGATGCCAACTGGGGAAGATTTAGCGAATTAGCCAAGGATTTAGAAACTAGTCCCTTGTATGTATTTTATTATCTTAATCGTTGGGCACGTAACCAGGGAGTTGACTCAGCCAGAGTTGAAAAGATTCGGCTTTACACCTATCATTTTTATCCTTGTTTTGACCCTTATGCAAAATTTGACTACACCAAAGAGGAATTAATTGTGGGAGAAGAATCAAGTCTCAATCATCCTAAGAAATTAACGGAACTTTATCGCCGCTTTTATAGAGCTAATAAGCGATATAATCCCAAAGCTAATGCTGTATTAAAACCGATTGATATTGCATCTGAAACTATCCTTAAAGCTGAGTTAAGTGTATTTCGCGGTGAAACATTAGTTACAGCTGTAGCCGCCGAAGTTTTTAAACTCATGGATCGCGTTCATTCTTCCACTGCTGAGGGACGCTGGGTAATGAGTAAAAGGGAGGAAGAACGACAAGCGATTTTAGATTTTGCACAGTATTTTGTAGTTGAGGTATTTGAAAAATCTTTTGCAGGCGATCGCGCGCGTTTAGCAGGCCGCCAACTCAACTTAATTCGCGATACTTGTGAATTTCTTTATCGCTTAGAAGACGACAAAGAAAACTTAGATAAAAATCAAAAATCTTCGGAATCAGATAAGGAATAAATACCAGCGATTCTCAGCTAAAAACTCTGCAAATTACATCGAATCATCATATTTTTTGGAGAAATATCATGGCTTTACTCAAAACTGTTGAACCTAAATTATTTCAAACTGCTATTCCCTACAAACCAATGGGTAAATATGTCCACTTTTTAACTATTCGCATCACCGAATCATACCCATTATTTCAAACAGATGGCGAACTCAATAAAGCCAGAGTCAGAGCAGGAGTCAAAGATAAAACTACAATTAGCCGTCTGTCAATGTTCAAACGCAAACAATCAACACCAGAACGTTTAGTTGGACGAGAATTGTTGCGGAACTATGGCTTAATGACTGCTGAAGAATGCGAATATAACGTTAACTTTGCAATGGATAATCCTGATTGTATTATTTACGGATTTGCAATTGGCGATTCTGGCTCTGAGAAATCAAAAGTTGTGGTAGATACAGCATTTTCAATTACAGCTTTTGATGAATCACACGAAACTTTTACCCTCAATGCTCCTTATGAAAATGGCACAATGGCTTCTAAAGGTGAGGATGGTTCTAAACCTGGGGAAGTTACTAGCAGAATTAACCAACAAGACCACATTAGACCGCAAACTTTCTTTCCTAGTATTGTCACATTAAAAGACCCAACTGAAGCTAGTTTTCTTTACGTCTTTAATAACATTCTCCGGACTCGCCATTATGGAGCGCAAACAACCCGCACAGGTCGCGTAAGAAATGAGTTAATCGGTGTTATCTTTGCTGATGGAGAGATTACTAGTAATTTGCGCTGGACTCAAGCGATTTACGACAAAATGCAGTCAAATAATAGTATCAATTCTCCTGAGCCTTTAGATGAAGATGATGTCATTACTGCTGCTAAAAGTGCGATTGAGGAATTAATTGCTGATGAATTTATTGTTCATACTGACTTTATTGGTGAAACTTTCGTACCATTGCTAAGTGAAGTTAAAGCACTCACAAATAGCGAAGCAGGAATAAAATCAATTTTACAAAAAGCTGATGCAGAGGCTAAAGAATACGCTAACAAACACATCAGTAAAAAGAAATCGGCTGCTAAAGCAGGGTAATCGCTATGCCAATTATTTATTGCTGTCAATTAGAATTACACGATAGCCTTTATTACGCTACTCGTGAAATCGGCAGATTATACGAAACAGAAGCAGTAATTCATAATTACGCACTCTGCTATGCATTAGGCTTAGTTGATAGCGAAGTTTACGCTACCAATGTAGCTGAAGAACATTCCTATCGTTACTTTTGTCCTGAACAAGTTCCCAAATATGAGGAACATTTAACGCCGCTAAATCAGCAGGGAATTTATGTGACACCTGCGCGTGCATTGAATCATACTGCGATTCTCAATACATGGAAATATGCGAATAATAACTACCATGTAGAAATGGAGAAGACGCAGAAAAATATTCCTAGTTTTGGTAGAGCTAAAGAAATTGCACCGGAAAGCAAATTTGAGTTTTTTGTAATTTCTCAAAAGCCAATCAAGCTACCAAAATGGATTCGCTTGGGTAAATGGATGAGTAAGGCTGAGGTGACAGTGGAACAATTACCTCAACCTCAAACTACAGAAGGTGTCTTCACCTACAAATATCCTTTAAATCCCTTAGATGTAATGTTCACTAATCAAGTAATTAGTTACGATGTGGTGAATATGCCTCCAGTTAGTTTAATTCAAAATGTGCAAATGCGAGGACAATACTACCAATTTAAAGAAATGAAAGAACTCAAGATTCCTGTTTACATGGAATATCGTTTTCGGAGTTAATTCCCGAAACCTTTAGCAGACTTTTTCTTTCTTGTCGGCTCTATTGTCATTAACTCTGCTGTAAAACCTCTGGAATTTTGCAACATTAACTTGCGAATTCGCTGACGTTGGTAAGCCTGAACTTCAGCAGCTAGGGGATGATTGGGATCAATTTTGAGGTGAGTAATAGAAGAAACATATTTCTCCTTACTTTCGGGATTATTCGGCTCTTTTAGTCCGCACATAATCCCGCCATCATCTCCTGAATAACCGACAAAATCAACTTCAAATTCTCTGTCTGGATTGGCGTCTTCTCCTTTTTGCTTTAATGTTTTGAGAAACTCTTTACCAGCCTTAACTGTAATTGGTAAGCTCTGCTTTAATTTGTCAGTCAGCGCTTTGGCTGCATTGTAATCATCAATTCTCATCTGTCTTTCTCCTGGTGTAATCACATTTACCAAAAGTAGAGTAACATTTGCATAATTTAAGTTTTACCTGCATATATAGCAATCCTAAATCATTTATGAAATTTGCTAACTCTCAGTTTTTTCTCTGAACCTTGGCGTACTTGGCGTCTTCTCTGCGAGACGCTACGCGTTGGCGGAAGCCTCTCGCAGAGAAGGCGGTTCATCAAAAAAAATATTTTCACAACTCAGATAGGATTGCTATAGCAAATCTTAGTCTAAAAAAGTTGAAAAAATGCCTTATAGTCTCGTTCTCAATCTTGTCCCCCAGTCTCCCATCTACCCAGAATTCTTGACTGGTAGACATTTCCATGCATTATTTCTCACTCTCATCAGTTCTGTAGATCCCAGTTTGGGAGAATATCTACACTCATCGAATGCAGATAAAGCCTTTACTCTCTCTCCATTGCAAATCCAACGACAACCCAAACCACATTACCAAACGTTGCAATTTATTCACCAAAAATCTATTGAGGCTGGTACTCCCTGTTGGTGGCGTGTTTCTTTACTTGATGATGGTTTATTTAGCAAATTAACCCCATTGTGGTTAAATCTCAATCCAGAACATCCTTGGCATTTGGGTTCGGCAAATTTGTATATTACTCAAATTCAAGGTACAGCACAATCAAAGCAACCTTGGGCTAATGCTTGTAATTATGCACAACTTTACGAACAAGCATCAGAGAAAGAGCGTAATTTAAGCTTTAGCTTTGCTACACCCGTATCTTTCCGTCAAGGTGGATATGATACAGTTCTCCCCATTAAAGAATGTGTGTTTAATAGCTTACTTAGTCGTTGGAATAAGTATAGTGGGATGGAAATCTCTAGTATTCCTATTGAATCAATTTATCCGAGTGCTTTTGATATCAATACTGAAGTTGTCAGCAACTATGAAAGTAAGTTTATCGGTTGTCTTGGCACAATTAACTATCGAATTTTAGGAAATGTAGAACCATTAGCAATTAAGCAAATTAACGCTTTAGCTGATTTTGCATTATATGCAGGGTTGGGGAGAAAAACAACAATGGGTATGGGTATGGTACGTCGGATATAAGTTATTTCTGTGCAAGTCTAAAATTAAATTATGAATGAAATTGATTACATTCCTATTGCGGCATTAAATCAATATGCCTACTGTTCGCATCGCTGTTGGCGGATGTTTTGTGCAGGAGAATTTATCGATAATCAATACACAATTGAAGGGACAAGTTTACATGAACGAGTCCATACATTTGGTGAAGGACAACTTGAAGATACGTGGCAAATACGCGCAATTTGGTTGAAATCTGATAAATATAAATTAATAGGCAAATCAGATTTGATTGAAGCTGAAAATGGCACATTTTATCCAATTGAATATAAACGTGGTCGTAAGGGTGAATGGGATAATGATGAAATGCAAGTCTGCGCTCAAGCTTTGTGTTTGGAAGAAATGACAGGGAAGAGTATCAACACAGGTTACATTTATTATGCACATTCACATCAACGTCAGTTAGTAGAAATTACTCAGGAATTGCGGCAAAGTGCGATCGCAATAATTGAGGCTGTTCAACAATTGCTATTTACAGGTGCAATGCCAATACCGATGAAAACAAAACGCTGTGATGGTTGCAGTCTTTACCCTTCATGCTTACCACAAGCAACCGATAAAGTCAAGCGTTATCAAGAGTCACATTAATTAGACAGTGAGTAGGGTGTGTTGTCGCGCAGCGCACCGATATACCATCAATGATTCACGGTGCGTTAGCCTACGGCATAAAACACCCGACAAATTTTCCTATTGTTTGTAATTTACTTTGAGATTTGATTATGGGCACAGTTTATATTACCCAAGAAGATGCTTTTATTGGGAAGGTAGATGAGCGTCTAAATGTTAAGTTTGAGAAAAAGACGATTTTAGATGTACCTTTGCTAAAAATCGATGGCGTTGTAGTTTTAGGGCGTGCTACTGTTTCACCTGCTGTAATTTCGGAATTACTTGAGCGTCATATTCCGCTAACATTTCTGACTCATACTGGTGGTTATTTAGGACGCTTAGAACCAGAGGTTACTAAAAATATATTTGTTCGCAAGGCGCAATGGCAAGCGGCGGGAGAATCAACCCAGGCGATTCACTTGGTGCAGGGTTTTGTGCGCGGTAAATTGAAAAATTATCGGCAGATATTACTGCGCCGACAGCGCGAATCTACAGATTTAGACTTATCAAAGAATATTACTCGCATTGAGCAGGCGATCGCACCAATTGACACAACTCATAAGATTAATTCGCTGCGAGGCTTGGAAGGTGCTGGTAGTGCGGCTTACTTTGGCTGTTTTTCTGAGCTAATTCGGGTTCCAGAATTTGATTTTAACGGTCGCGTCCGCCGTCCGCCTACCGATCCGGTGAATTCTTTACTTAGCTTTGGCTATGCGTTGTTGCGTCATGATGTGCAAGGTGCAATTAATATTGTCGGCTTCGATCCATATTTAGGATACTTGCATTGCGAACGTTATGGTAGACCATCTCTGGCACTAGATTTAATGGAAGAATTTCGCCCTTTGGTTGTCGATACGGTAGTGTTATCGGCTTTAAATAAACGCTTGTTGATACCTGCTGATTTTGTCTCTGAACCCTTAAGCGGTGCGGTTTCTCTGACTGCTTCGGGACGAAAAACATTTTTACAGTTATACGCACAAAAGAAGTTATCGGAATTTAAACATCCCGTATTTGGCCGTAAATGTACTTATCAAGAAGCTTTTGAATTACAAGCTCGATTATTAGCGAAATACCTCATGGGCGAAATTGACAAGTATCCACCTTTGATTTTGAAGTAAATACTCCAGAGGAAAATTACCGATGAATGTTGTTATATCCTACGATATTTCCGAAGATAAGCGCCGCACAAAGATTCATAACATTCTCAAGTCTTATGGGCAATGGGTGCAGTATAGTATTTTTGAATGTCAGTTGAATGATACCCAATACGCCAAACTGCGATCGCGCTTGCATAAGTTGATTAAAACTGATACGGACAATATCCGTTTTTACTCTCTGTGTAGTTGCTGCTTTGGTAAGGTTGAACGTATTGGTGGCGAACCAGTCCCCGATGATACTATTTTCTTTGCCGAATGCGCGGATGGGTAGGTGTGGAAAATATAGTTTCACCAAAAATGAGGTGAAACTATTTCTACTTCAGGCTTTCAAGCATTCACTGTTCTCCAATCACCCGCGCGCCTTATATAGAAAGACTTTCAGTTATTTTGGTTTTGCATTTTTACTATTGCTTATGTTATTATGGCGCTATCCGCGCTCCAGAACCTTGAAAACTGCATATAGATTAACTTTCAAGCTTCCGCAGTTGAAATTTCATTTACTCCCTATTAGGGATTGAAACGCGGTAGTGGTACTAGGTTTATCTGGATCGTTTAGGTTGAAATTTCATTTACTCCCTATTAGGGATTGAAACAGAAGGTGAAAGCGACTTAGAGGAATGCTTTACCGTTGAAATTTCATTTACTCCCTATTAGGGATTGAAACAGCGCCGATTTAATGGATCGCCTACGTGCCTTTGAAAGTTGAAATTTCATTTACTCCCTATTAGGGATTGAAACCACAAGCCAAATTCGAGCTATCCGGAAAGTCAGTAAGTTGAAATTTCATTTACTCCCTATTAGGGATTGAAACCAAAGTCATCAACCCCATGCTTTGTGATTGTTGCGAGTTGAAATTTCATTTACTCCCTATTAGGGATTGAAACCCAAGCGCGGATGTTTTCACTTTGCGCCATACCAGTTGAAATTTCATTTACTCCCTATTAGGGATTGAAACCGATCACTCTTAGATGGCGTTGGTGGCGCATGTATGGTTGAAATTTCATTTACTCCCTATTAGGGATTGAAACATTAGACCACTTCAGGAGTAAAGGAAATGCGGGTTGAAATTTCATTTACTCCCTATTAGGGATTGAAACCCATATTTATTGCCCATGTAAATACCCTCATTTTAGTTGAAATTTCATTTACTCCCTATTAGGGATTGAAACCTGTAGGAACTGAGTTGGTGCGTTGCGCTGTGCCGTTGAAATTTCATTTACTCCCTATTAGGGATTGAAACGCCTGCTGAGACTGGGTTGCCCCGCAAAGGAGAGGTTGAAATTTCATTTACTCCCTATTAGGGATTGAAACTTACTGATTCTCTTGCTGCCATTGCTGCTAATATGTTGAAATTTCATTTACTCCCTATTAGGGATTGAAACTGGCAGGAAGTAAATCCATTGATTGGCGTAGGACAGTTGAAATTTCATTTACTCCCTATTAGGGATTGAAACGTTGCAGTCTTCAATCGATATTGAGTCATTTGTGTTGAAATTTCATTTACTCCCTATTAGGGATTGAAACAGAATCAAAAGCCCCCTGCACAGTTTCCCAAACTGGGTTGAAATTTCATTTACTCCCTATTAGGGATTGAAACAAAACCATGCAAAAATCCAGATTACGCAATGCTAAGTTGAAATTTCATTTACTCCCTATTAGGGATTGAAACACGCCAGAAGCAAGACCACAGACAGTATCAGAAGTTGAAATTTCATTTACTCCCTATTAGGGATTGAAACGTAGTAGAACCACGGGCACGAATATAAGCGCCAGAGTTGAAATTTCATTTACTCCCTATTAGGGATTGAAACAGTTGCAGTAGTAGTCTCAGCTAAACTTGGCAAAGCAAGTTGAAATTTCATTTACTCCCTATTAGGGATTGAAACACTCGCAACGGTACACGCTATAGAACATACCAGGTTGGTTGAAATTTCATTTACTCCCTATTAGGGATTGAAACCTTAAAACATTAACTATCAATCCGCTTGAGCGAACGCTGGCAAGTTGGCATTACTTATCTGTATTTGCCACTTAAATTGAGATATCAACAGATTTTATTATTGTCTCTTTATCACCTGAATTTTACCTCTAGCAATCCCATTATTTTTTTGTTTTTCCTGACAAGATTCTATCGTCATTGTCACATCATAACGCGCAAAAAACTGAGCGCAAAGTTTGCCTTCATGGAGATTAATCAAATTGATAATTTCATCAGGAGACTTGCTTAAAAAGTTGTAAACATTTAATTGACAATAGTGACATTTTCTCACATCACTATTACCTTCCATATCTGCCCACCGAACCTGACATGGCTCCTGAATAATAATTTCTACATCATCAAGCGAACTAACTGCCTTAAATCTCCTTTCTTTCTTTGACATATTTAAATTTGCCTCTAGGGTCTTATTGTGGGTAACAGCAAATTACAGTAATGGTAGTTCTCAACTAAGCGATAGCGCTACATTTGTTCTACTTAATTAGTGCTTCCATTACACTCAAATTATCACGCAATTTATGTGGATGGTCATCTCCATTGAGCAGCTATTAAATGAGGGAATTAGGGTTTCCTCTAAGAATTGAAGTTGCGATCGCCCGAAATAACCAAGCAGCCAGGGCGAATTGTGACTCATTGAATCACGCAAAATCCAGATAAAATCTATCCGTCTTCCAGAGAGTGCCTATCATTTCAGCAAATGCGTAGCGCAGCCCGCCTTAAGCATCGCAGGTAACAGAAATTTTTAGGCGACAAACTAACCTAAAAATAGAACGCCACAGAAAAATCATGCCGCAAAGAAAAACCGAATTTGATGTGTCTCGCTACATTCCCAGGAAGAACGAAACTCTATCTGAAGAACTGCTCAGGCTAGCTATGTTATTTCGTTTGGTGAAGCCGTTGAATGTAGATAAAGCAACAAAAAAAATGATCATGACAAACCCAGAGTTGCTACCGCAGTATCTCAACCAACAAGACGGAGATGACATTGCCGTTTAGTACTTTTACTTCCTTGACAAATTTTTTGTACAAACCCTTCTTGGTTTCATCTGGCATAACCTCAAGGAACTCATCATCGCCGAAAGTTTCTATCAATTCTTTTTGCAAACTTGCCCCAACAAAAGCGAATTGAATGTTTTGTTGCTGAAGTTGCTGAATCTTGACTACTGTGCGGTCGATTGCTTCTTCAATAATCGAATCTTTGGGAAGTTTTCGCAGCACCTCAAGACGGGATTTAAGCTCGATAATTTCTGGGGTATCTTGGTTCGATGGCTGGCTGCTGACAACATAATCCCTGAGTTTGATCGCTTTTGTTGTTAAGGCAGCATCAACGGCATCGACAACCTTTATCAGTGAAACTGCGGTTCTATTGCTGCAAGCAGTTTCGCCGTAAACCCGGCGACGTTTGCATCGCAATCCCATCGATCTTTTAGCATCATGGACATAACATTTCCCTCCGCAGGAACCGCAGATAATTTGCCCAGACAATAAACGCCCGCCAATATCTGTTTGTGTGGCACCCTCAAAGTTCCTACCCCACAGGCGTTGATTTTCTCTCAGCCGAGTTTCAATCTGTTGGTAAACTTCTTTTGAGATCAAAGGCTGATGGGTATTTTCTCGAATATCCCATTTTTCGGGGTTAACGCGATTAAATTTGACGTTATACCTAGTGTGACCTCGCAATACTGGGTTCAACAACCAAGAACGTAGCCCTGGAGGGGAAAACTGAATATTGAATTCTTTGATAAAGTGTTGAATAGTATTTCGCAGCGAAGTTTTTTGAGATAAAAAATATTGAATAATTTCCTGGGCTATTGCCCAATTAGTTTTTCCACTGGGCTGATGTATAGTCAGATCGGGAACATACTTACCGTCAACTCTAGCGAACCCTAACGGTGGCTGATAAGCTTTGTTTTGTTCGCGAAAATGCTCTAATCCGTGGTTGACTCTGCTCTGTAACAACCGAGATTCAAACTCGGCTAGTCCTGCCATTTGATTGAGAGAAAACCACCCAAATGGGCTTGATGCATCTTCTACAGGGGCATCTAAGATGACAAGTTTGATATTCAACTTTTCGAGTAGTGCGATTGTTTTAGCGATGGTCATCACAGACCTAGCCAGTCTATCGATTCGAGTGATCGCGATTTCTTTGATTTGTCCTTCGCGGCACATTGCGAGCATTTTGTTGAAGTTTTTCCGGCTGTCGCTTCGCCCAGATTCGATGTCAGAAAAAATCAAGCTACAGCCAGCTTTTTCAATTCTGGCGGTTTGTTGAGTCAGCGCGTCGCTCTGTTCAAATTTCGATACTCTAACGTAACCGACCCGCATAAAGCTCTAAAACTCAATGTCAGACTAGTTTAGCATAAAATGTCCGTTGTTAGTTTATCTAGAGAGGGAAATGTCCACAAAAACAGCATCACTGTGCCGTGCATGGTGAACATACCGTTATATACTGTGCGATCGATGAGGTCTGATTCGGGGGTAATTAATTCGCCACGAATCACCATTGCAAAGATACCGCCAACCAGAAAGAAGATAAATGCGGTTACGAGGTATTGGATACCAATAACTTTATGGTCTGTACTAAAGCTAAAGTATCGCTTCCAATCACCTGGGGATTCGTGTTGAGGCTTTCCACTAGGAAGGGTGACGCCTTCAATTGAGATATTTGTCATCGGTTCTTGTCCTTTCAACCAGGATAGTTGACTAGTGGGGCTGACCCAGGTGCGACAGTAGCCCAACCAGTTTTAACTGATTGACTAGCGGCTTGGGCATACTCGTAAGCTGCTTGATTTTTTGCGGGTACAGGTTTGTTGGTTGCAGCTTGGGCTAGCCATTGCTGGTATTGTTCGGGAGATTCAACTACCACATCTGCGTACATGGTTGCAAAGTATGTACCGCTATATTGAGAATCGGTGAGTTGGTACTTACCTGGGCGAATGGGTGTAAATTCAAAGTCAATGTTGTGGTTGGGAATGATGTCTTGCTTCAGGCGGAATGCGGGGATATAGAAGCCGTGGAGGACATCTTCGGATTTTAATGCCAAACGGATACGGCGATCGCTTGGCAGATGTAGTTCGCTACTGGTAACATCTGTTTCTGGATAGTGGAAGACCCATGCCCATTGTTTGGCAATTACGTCTATTTTTTCCACTGGTGCGGCTACAGGCTTGACTGGGGCATTTTTATCTTTAGGTGCTGCATAGGCTGATTCCATACCTACGGGATTATGCAGGTGTACCAATGCCATTGGCCCTTGAATCCCCATTTGTTCGTAGATTTGGTAGCTGTAACTGGCAATCCAAAATACTAAGAGGATGGGAATCGCTGTCCAAACTACTTCTAGGGTAATATTACCTTCAATTGGCGGGCCGTCGCTGTAATCACCTTTAGGTGCGCGATGGAAAAGAATCGAATACATGAGAGTAGCAGTCACTCCCAAAAAGATAAAGGCACCTAAAGTAACTAAGAAGCTGATTAAATCATCGATGAGGATAGATTCAGCCGCAGCTTGTGGAGGAAGCCAGGTATAAGCCTGCTTTCCCATCCAGAAACTGATAGCAGTGATGATGGCGATCGCGATCGCGACTCCTATCAGTGCGAAAAAATTGAATGTTTTCTGGGATTTCATGATCTATGAGGCGTTAATCGTTGGTCAAGAGTCAATAGTCAAGAGTCAATAGTCAAAATGCATTACTTTGGACTGTGGACTTTTGACTTTGGACTCTGCAAAGCATAATTACTTAAACGCTGTGTTTAGGTCTTGGCCTAATCGCAACAAATTATCTGCTGTGTTGTGGACGCCAAATTCGGCGGCTAGTTGTGCGCCTAAAGTGCCGTGAAGATACAAGATAAACATGACTACAACACCTGTTAACAGATAGCGCCATTGCACTTGTTTCTCTTCATCTCGGCGAGTAATAAAGCGCTGGTATCCTCTCCAGACTGTCATTCCAATCATAATTGCTAGTAACAATACACCACCGACACCATGCCAAATCATCGTATCTATGGCGGGTAATCCCCAAGCGCTTTTCACATCAGCTGGTGGTTGTGCTAGCAACATTTCGTAAAAGCCAGCAGCGACTGTAAAAAAGGTAATGACAGATGCGGCTACCATGTTGTACCAGCCAACATCAAATAGGTTATTACGTTCAACAGAAATGGCGAAAAATTTAAAAACCCATTTTTGGAAGGGAAACAGCGCCCCAACGATATCAAAGGTAATCCCAATGATGAATAAACCTAAAGTTAGATGGACTAAGTTGGGATGAACTGGAATACTGTAAGGTAAGCCGTTTGGGCCGAGTTGCCCGCTAAATTGGTTAATTAGTTCTGAGTTCATGGCAAAAGACCGTCTCTGAGTGCTTCAACAACTGGTACTGTATGCAGTCCATATACCCAAACCAGTTCATCTCCTAGGTATACTTGCAAGCCAACTATTGCGGTTAAAATCGCCCCGGCACCGAGATAATAAATTGTTAATCTCTGAGGATCGCGGGCACGAATTACGTAGCGCCAAGCGGTAATGGCGGCAATAATTCCTGATAGTGACCAGCCAATGAGTGTATGGACGTTGAGGACTGATTTAGCTGCTTCATAAGGATGGGCTAAACCTGCTTCAAATTGACCAAAAATGATGGCAACAAAGATGGAAATTGTTGCAATGAACATATTCCACCAACTTACCTCAAATAGGCGAAAGTTGCGCGTAAAATAGCCAATTACATCACAACAAAAGGCGAATAGCACCATCGCAATGACAAAGTGAACCACGATTGGATGGAGCGTATCCGGATAGGGTAAATTGTGGTCATTCAAATTTGTTAGATAATCAAACACGGCATTCTCCTAGTCATATTTGCTTAACCTCAAACAAACTCGCACGATTGACACTCAAGAGCTTTAACCACAATTTTTCTACCATTACCGGAATATAGAATTACATATATTTGGGGCGATATCCGGTTGTTTAAATATTAGGTTAGTGGTAGAGGAACTGAGTGCTGGAGTTCAATCGTGAGTTTGGGATTTTAGTCTTGATTCATTGGTTCATGGGGATTTTTTGAGATAACGACTCTTGATGTTCACCAAAGAAAATCGCCGTTTTCTCGTTGATTAATTAAACCTATCTATTAGCTTAAGGATTTTTTTACTAGTTGTCAAAACAGTGAAAATAAAAATCTTTGGAGTATTTTTTTTATCAAAAAGTTGTTTTGTGATATGTAGCGCAACTAGCAGCTTGATAAAACTTAAATGTAACTATCAAAAAAATTGTTTAATTGCGCACAATTTAATATTATTAATTTGTGATTTTGAGTACAAAAGCTTTGAAAGAGAGTAATTTATCGCAATTAATGTGCGGAAATGAATTAGCAATATATATGTTGATTATAACTGAGGTGAAATTCTGTAAATATGGTTGATTATAGGATTTGATATTAGGCTTTTACAATTTATCGCCACCTGTAGAGAAATAATATATCTGAAGATGGGATTATTTAGCAATAAATAAAAAGTGCGATCGCGCGCTGCTATAGTTTTATTCCCCACTAGGGGATGTAAGCAGTTAACAGGCAAATCTTCAACCAAAATCGGAATAAGCTTCTTCCAGCTACCTGTATGATGAAAACAACTCATCACCGGGAAAACAACATGACTACGTACAAAATCAACTTCCAAGATGGGGTTTTACGAGTTAATTTTGGCGAACCCTCCCAAAATGACCAAATTGTCAAAGATGCAGCCGCGCGACTAGAGGAAATGGCTAACGCTGGGGAATTGCAGGGAGGTTCGTTATTAAAAATTAACGGGCCCATCTCCATACCTGTAGCGTTTGTTTTAGCACATAAACTTGCCCATATTTACGGTGCAGTTGGTTTTTTCGATCCTAAGATTGGTAAATATGTGATTTCTATCACACACAATCCCGCGTATAAATTAGGAGACTTGGTTGATTGAGTAGCCAATTTAACTCTCTGCTGTTGCATAAATTTGGGGATTTACGGTGATGATACAGGGGGAGTAGTCGCATTTAGGCAAATTCACCCATGAGATGTATGCTTGCGTTTCTGGGTGGGGTGTGGTTGAGAATTGCTGGAGTATGTACAAATGACAACACAGATGGAAAATAGAAATTCGATAACAATTGCGATCGCTTGGTGTTTGGCTTGGGGCGATAAGCGCGAACCTAATGATTTAGTCACACAAACTCGTCAAGCATTAAATCAGAGGAAAGAATTACCAGAAAAATTTCAAGAATTGATGAGACAGGTACAGAAATTACAGCAAGAAGAATTTCCTGATTCTCTAGAGAAATTAAAAGCATTACCTGAGAAGTATCCAGAGCATTGGAATACACAAATTGGTTTAGTTTATGGTGGTGCAACGAAGATTAAGCAATATTTATTTGAATCTTCAAAAATTCAAGATATTCGCGGTGCATCTGCCTTATTAGATAGAATAAACCTGATTGATTTACCTGCATTCTTTAATCGTAATTATGCCACTGCAGATAATCCTAATCGTTATAATGCTGAATGTAATGAAGTTAGAGCATGGCTAAATAAAAACTTCCACAAAAATATTAATTTATCTGAAGTTCTTATCCCAGAACTAATTATTTATTCTACAGGCGGTAATATTCTGGCTTTTTGTCCGGCTGCATTTGTTGATGATTTAGCCAATGCGATTGAAAAACGCTATACAGAAGAAACTTTAACAGCAAATTCTTGTGCAGTTGGAGATAAATTTAAACTACTAGAAATTCGCTTTGGCTTGCTCCGAGAGCCTATTGAAAATACATTATGGTTAGATTGGTATCGTCAAAATTATCAGCAACCGCTAGTACAAGCTTACTTTGGAAATTTGGAAAAAAATATCAAAAATTCGCAAACAGAACGATGCTCTAATTTAGCTGTTGCTGTTGAAGAGGCTTTTGCTGACCGTAAAAGTTTCAATGAAATAACTACCAAATTAGCAATTTTATTTCATCAACGCCGCAGTGGTCATGACTATTTTAATCGTCCTAGCCGACGTTATCCTCCTATGTTTGAAACCCATCCTTATTTGATACGTGATGAGGGAGAACGGAGAACAGCGTTAGTAATTGTTCAACCGCCAGAACTACCTAAAGAATCTCATTTTTCTGAAGCTTCGGCTCGTAAACACTTAGTCGGTTACAAAGCCAAGAAAGGAAAACCCAGAATCCCCGGATGGTATCAAAATTCTCAATTAACATGGAAAAGTCCTATCATTGAAGGTTGGGTGGATAAATTTAAGTCATTTCTCAAAAATAATCCCAATTTAGATCAAAAATACTATGCAGGTATTGAACCTGAAGACATTGAAATATCTCAAAACCTCAGCCATATTGCCAATGCTAGTAAAGGTTTTGTAGCCTATATCTATGCTGATGGCAATAATATGGGTGGTTATATTCAGAAAATTCGTACTCCAAAGCAACATCAGACTTTTAGTAGAGATGTAGAATTAGCCACAGAATATGCAGTGTATCAAGCACTAGCAGATCACCTTCATCCTCATGAACTCAAAAATCTTAATGAGGAAGAATCAGAATCAGGTTTACAGAATGGTGATATAGTTCATCCATTTGAAATTATTACCATTGGTGGTGATGATATTATCCTCATTGTTCCAGCTAATCAAGCATTAAATATTGCCAAAACTATTGGTGAACAGTTTGAAAGGATTCTCCTCAAGGAAGTACCTTTGACAGAAATAGCAGGAAGTGAGACTATCATTGGCTCTTATGAAACTCAGTCAGACAATAAGCCAATAGAACAGAAAAAAATACATCGTTATAAACCTATAGAAGCTAAAATATCTAAATGTCAACTCAGCACTTCTATTGGTGTACTAATTACCGCATCTAATACACCTATTTACTATGCTAGAGACTTAACAGAACAGTTACTTAAATCAGCTAAAGAACGTGCTAAAACGTTAAGAAAAGCTGGATATTGTGGCGGAACAGTAGATTTTTTGGCTATGAAATCAGTTACGATGATTTCTTCCGACATCAAAGAATTTCGTAAACAAGCATTACTAAAAAATCTAAAACCAAAACTAAAATTGTATGCTGCTCCTTATACTTTCCATGAATTAGGAGGTTTGATAAAGGTTATAAAAGCTTTGAAAGAAGCTAAGTTTCCCAAATCACAACTTTATCAAATACGCAGTTTACTAGAAAGAGGTAAGCAAACAGCTATTCTCAATTATCGTTACTTCCGGGTACGACTCAAACAAGGAAAACCAAATTTACAAGAATACTTTGAAGAAGCTTGGTGTCAGCCTAAAGATGCAAAAAATAATGGAAATCTAGCACCTTGGATGTATGATGATGGCTCGCTGGAAAATGATAAATCAGATTATCCTTTGTTTGAAACAATTTGGCGAGATGTTGTTGATCTATATGATTTCATCGCTGCATCAGATGATGATAGTGATGTCGATGAAATAAAGATTTTGACTAGCAAAACTGAATTATGATATATCTCCAGCAATTATCTAACCCTATTACTTCCTACCAAATTACAGCTGTAATTGAATCAGCTTTATGTGTTGGTGCAGGGGGTTCCTCTGGTTCACTAGCAGATAAGCCAATTGTGCGTAACTTTGAAGGAAATTTACTTATACCCGCTTCTCAAATTAAAGGTCGGCTACGTCATGAATGTGAAAAACTTGCCAGGGGATTACATTGGTCAATTTGTGATTCTCCTAATCCTCAAACTATGTGTCCTCAACGAGCAGGAATAATTGGAAATTTTGAGCGTCCAGAATATCAAGTATCAAGTTATGAGGAAAATTATCATTGTTTGATTTGTCAAATATTTGGGAATCCGGTTTTAGCTTCTCGTGTTATTTTTGATGATTTAATTTGTACAGAAGACCCTGATAATTTACCAGAAGTATTGCGTCCAGGCGTGACAATTAACCGCCGCCGACGTACCGCAGAAGAAAATAAACTTTACTTTTTAGAAACTTCACCAGCTAACACTCAATTAAGATTTACAGGCCAGATTCATCTATCAGGCGCTCCAAGTTATGCAGGAGCATTAATTTTAGCGGGACTGCAACATATTCATGCTTTGGGTGGTAGTAAGTCAACAGGTTTAGGATGGTTACATTGGGAATTACCAAAATTACCTGTAGAACAAGCCGCGTGGGATTTTTTGGCAAAAGGGATTGAGAAATGAAACAAATAAATTTAGAAATTAAAGCACTGTCTCCTTTAGCTATTGGACGACAAAAGCCTGGGGGTTCTATAAGTGAGGCGGAAACTTATATTCCTGGTTCTGTAATTCGTGGGGCGATCGCATCTGTAATATTAAAACGAGCTAATACATCCATCACGCATGGCGACGATTTTCACGAGCTATTTTTAGGCGAAAATCCCGCTATCTTCCACAATGCCTATCCTGCTGATTTTAAAATTAAATCGGAGGTCAGAGTATTACCAAATACGGCTTTAAGTTCCAAAAATAAGCCAGGTTTTAAATCACAACCTAACGATCCTAAACATAATGGTGTTTTTGATACATTAATAGACCGTTTCTGCGCTGAAAGCTTTGGTCATATTTACGATCCCAATTGTCCTGTTGATGGTGGTAGAGTCGATGCTTTTACTGGCTTTTATCAAGTGCAGAATAGATATTATCGTAATTCGACAACTAGCCGTTTATTAACTAGAGTAGGTATTAATCGCCGCCGAGCAACTTCTGAAGAACAGGTGCTTTATAGTATAGAAGTCTTAAATGAATCTCAAGATTATCAAGAAAAACCAGTCATATATAGAGGGACAATATTCGTTGCAGATGATTTAGCAGAACCTTTATACAATTTTCTGAGCAATTATCCAGAAGATTTACGTTTAGGTGGTGCAGCTTCACGGGGCTTAGGAAGAGTCAAAATTACAGTTAATCTACCTGGTGAAATCAAATCAACTGTTAACAATAGAGTTAAAGAATTTAATCAAAAATTACGCCAACGCTGGGAAGAATGGAAAAATATATTTGGACTTCCCATCCAACATTTACCAGAAAATCGTATTTATTTTACCGTAGATTTGCAAGCAGATGCCATCTTAACTGAAAACTGGCAACGCACTACTGTAATTTCGGAAAAGATGCTTCAGGATTTTGCGGGTATTAATAATTTTTTGGAACTTCATACAACTTATAGCAGCTATGACTATCGTTCCGGTTGGAATTCTGCTTGGGGTTTAATGAAAGATGTGGAATTGATCACTAATAAAGGTTCTGTGTATTTATTCAGTGTAAAATCAGAGGATTTATGGGAGAAAGCTTGGGAGAATTTAGAAATATATGGAGTAGGCGATCGCACCTGTGAAGGCTTTGGAAAAGTGCAAATTTGTAATGAGTTTCATAGTGTATTTAGGGAGAATGCAAGATGAGTGATGTATTCAATCAAGAACAACTTAAAATTCAACGAGGAATTAGTAAACGGGAAGATAAATTAGTCCTATTAATTCAAATAGCCTTAGACGATCATGATTCTTATGGTGATTTAGAAGAATCTCAATTTCGTAATATAGTAAGAGTTTCAGATACAACTGAAAGTGTAGAAGTAATCAAGAATTTCCTTTTATATCAAGTAGGACGTGATAAGAAATGGGGGCGGGGTAAGAACTCACTAGCATTTAAAATTATCAAAGATATTGAGACTGATATCAAAAATTTAGCAGAACAAATTGCTCAAGAGTCTAATACAGATGATCCTGAAATCGTCAAAAAAATTCACTTGGAGTTAACCCGACGTTATTTGGGATATGGTGCGCGTTATTTAGTATATAAACGGAAAGGCGAGATTTAAGTAATTGTTTTTTAGGAGTCTAATTCTATGCAGAGACTAGTAGTTACAACTGTTGGCACTAGTTTATTAACGAACCAAATTGATCTAACATCTGATGATGAAATTTATTGGAATGAGAAGTTATTAGAAACCGCAAATTATAGTGAGGAAAAAATGCTAATGTCCGAGGATATAATTGATATTATAGAAAAATTAAAAAGTAGAGCTAACAACAAACTAGCAGGAAATATTGAAGACATTCGGCAAGCTAGTGCAGAACTAAATGGTTTGTATGGCTTGTATAATAAGAAAATAGAGCAAGCAAGAGAAGACCATCACTGTTTGATTTATACTGATACTGCACAAGGAAGAGACTGTGCGCTATTGTTAGAGAAATTTTTAAAATCACAAAAAATAAATAACGTTTTACCATTATATAGCGAAAATTTTTCTACTGATAGCAATGAACAATTTAGTGAAGGTATTGCCAATTTAATCCCTATTCTTAAGAAGAAAATACTTGATGAGTATAAAGGATACACAATTTGCTTTAATCTCGTAGGTGGCTTTAAAGCAATGCAAGGTTATTTTAATACAATAGGGATGTTATATGCAGATGAAATTATATATATTTTTGAAGGCTCTAATAAAATAATTACAATTCCTAAATTACCCATAATTATAGATAAACCAGAAGTGCAGGAATATGCCATCCAATTAGCTGTGATGGATATTGGAAAAGTACCTGTGTCATGGGAATATGCCAATAAATTACCTCCTAACTGGCGAAAGTGTACCGGTCAATACTTAGAATTATCTATTTGGGGTAAATTAATTTGGAATGAATGTAAACAGGAATTATTTTCTAAAAATTTACTCAATTTTCCCAAAATCATTAAGAGATTAGAATATTGTAATGACTATCTTGAAACAGATTTTGCTAGTACCACTGATGTTAAAAAGAAAGTAGTTCTACAGGAAAAAATAGCAAGAGTAGCTAATTTATTATTGAATTACCGTGATGGTATTAGTGCATTAAAGGATGATGATGTTCTGAGATTACGTAGATATGAAAAAACAGATATAGAACATATTAATATTACAGCACAGGAATTAAGACTTAGCTGTAAAGTTGTAGACAGCAACAAATTATCTTTAAGATATTTTGGTACTCATGAACATATCTACAAAAAAGAAGGAATTAAAAAATAAGGGGTATATTAAAAATGTTTGACACCTTCAAAAATCGCCTAGAAATTATAGGCGTACTGACAACAAAAACAGCATTACGTATCAGTGCAGGTCGTTCTAGTGAACCGATAGGCTCAGATTTACCTGTAATTAAAGACAGTTTGGGTAATCCATTAATACCAGGTTCTAGCTTTAAAGGTGCAATGCGATCGCGCTTAGAAAGTTTCCTCAGAGGTATCAATCCTAATTTAGCCGCAAATCCCGCTATAGAAGCCGAATGGTCAATTACTTCTCAGGCAATAAAACTATTAAAAGAGGATTATGATAACGATGAGGCTTTCACTAAAGAACTGATCGCCCAAACAGATTTAACTTCTCTGCTATTTGGTTCACCCTGGATTGCTAGCAAATTCCAAGTCAGAGATTTAACTGTAGTCCCTGATACTTGGTTTGGACAATACCAAGAAAGAGACGGGGTAGCTATTGATAGAGACACCGAAACCGCAGCAGATGGGAAACTCTACGATTTCCAAGTTGTACCAGCAGGGACGCAGTTTGAATTTAAAGCGGTGGTAGAAAACGCGGAGGATTATGAACTGGGACTGTTGATGATTGGGTTACATCAGTTTGAGACTGAACAAATACCTCTGGGTGGAGGGCGATCGCGTGGCTTGGGTGTGGTTAAACTAGATATTGACACAATGTACTGGTTAGATGTCAGCAACAACCCAGAAAAATTACTGACATACTTGCAAGAATTGGTAAATAGTAATTCATCGGAAAAACTACCCAGCTATCAAGATGTGAAAGAGTCCAATTTAAAGCAAGATTGGACAAATTCGCTGATTCATTATTTACGAGAAAATCAAGCTAAGACTCAAACAACTGAAGTCACGCCAAATTCTTGAGGAGGGTAACTATGGCTTTCAGCAGTTTCAAAACTATTGAGGAAGTTCTCAAAGAATTTCAAGTCACCTATAGCGAAGCTAATTTTGTCAGTGAAGTTCAATTCAATATTCCTGATTACTTCCGGGAAGATTTAGAATTTACGATGCGAGAAGGTGCAGTTAACTGTTCTGAATTTGCTATATGTGAAAATTTGATATCTCCAGTATTAAAACAAGTTTGGAAACTATATAGCAGCAAGTTTATTTTGTGGAGTCATTATTCTCTAAACTATGACGAAAAATTATCTGGTTTTCCTGAATATATTTTGGCTAAACGTTCGCCATTAGGGAAAGTTGTCTTTGATAAACCATACTTCATTTTAGTAGAAGCCAAGCAAGATAACTTTGAAACTGGTTGGGCGCAATGTTTAGCAGAAATGATTGCAGCCCAAAGACTAAATGGAGAATATCAAATAGTAATTTATGGCATTGTATCTAATGGTGCGACATGGCAATTTGGGAAACTAGAAAGTGATATTTTTACTAGAAATATCACTCCTTATACTATTTATGAGCTAGATAAACTTTTTGCTATTGTTAATTTTGTATTTCAACAATGTGAATCGCAGCTAAATAATTTAGTTGCAGCCTAAACAAACTTTCTCAACTAAATATAGCTATGCACAAAAGATTTGTTAACCATTGTACTATTGATTTAACCCTAATTCCTGACGGGCCGATGCTGATTAAATCGGGTAAGGAAGGAGCCGATCCGACTAAGCCGGATATGGAATTTGTGGAAACATATCATGCTGGTGGGCGTTCTATATATTTACCTGGAAGTAGTTTAAAAGGTGCAATTCGCGCCCATGCTGAAAGAATTGTCAGGACTGTAGGTAGAGATAAGCGCGATCCAAATAACTCAAATTTTCTTTGGGCTAACGATCCATTAAGTGATAAATATGATTATCTCAAAACTAAAGATGGTAAGGATTTACCTGCACCAGATATTTACAAACTCTCCAGTTTTACTGACCAAATATTTGGTAATACTTCTATTGCTAGTAGATTGAGAATTGAAGATGCTTATCCAGATAAATCTCAGCCTTTGAAAATTGAAGAACGGAATGGGGTTGCAATTGATAGAGTTTTTGGTTCGGTAGCGGTGGGGCCTTTTAATTATCAAGTTTGTACGGCTGGGGAATTTAAAACTAAAATTCACCTCAAAAACTTCACTCTCTCCCAATTGGGTTTACTTGGTTTAGTATTGCGCGATTTAGATGACGGTTGGTTTGGTTTGGGTTTTGCAAAATCTCGCGGTTTGGGTACTGTACAGGTGAAATTGAATCAAGCAGTTGTGCAATATCCTGGTTGTGTTTTGTTGGAAGATAAACGTCACATTCAGGCTATTGGTAGTCAAAAACAATGGAATCATACTTATCTTTTAGGTGCTGGGGAATTTTTAGCAGATGAAGACGCACAATTATATGGTTTCTCTAAACCAGATTATCAAGATACTCCTGTAGCAGCACAAGAGATGAATTTAGGTTTTGGTGTGCAACTTACTTGGCGAGATGGTACGGTTACAGATTTATTTGAACGTGCTGTTAAATCTTGGAGTAGTTTATTAGGGGTATCAAGATGATGGCTTTTGTTGGTGTAAAAGAAAAACTTTTATCAGTTGCAGAATTGCTCAATTTAATTCAACAATTTGCAATTGAACCTAGTTACTACTTCCTGAGATGGACTCATAAGGTTAGCGATAATTGGAAACAAGTACCCACAGAAAATGACTTCCCGATGCTGGAAGGACAAATGTTTAATCAAAATTGTGAATTGCGGTGGAAGTATAAACGTAAAGATAGTTATGAAGTGCTGCTTTTAAGTGTTGCTGGTGAATATGCTGATTTTAGTCCTGTGGGTAAAGATTGGGATATTCAAGATAGAAATGCTCATTTATATGCATCTACAGAAACTCGTTTTCCTAAAGGATTTCCTGAGAAAGCAGCAAATATCGCCCAACGTTATTTTATCGATAAACAAACTTCTACAGTTCACTTTGTCGCTTTGACAATTACACAGTAATTATGACAGTAAATCGCCCCTCAAGACCTCAACCACCTAATCGCCCTAACGGTGGGGGTTCATCTTCAGATTTTGTCAAGAAACCTTATGAATTCGTTTCTTTTCCCAGTGAACGCCCTAATTTACAGCGTCCGGCTGGACATCATAAATATTTTAGCGATCGCCTGCATGGTACTTTGTATCTTACCCTAAAAGTGCAGACTCCTCTCCATGTCTCTACTGGAGTGGTGGTTATGGGTAGCGATATTGGTCAAAAAATTCCCCTGATTAAAACTATGGTACAGGGTGTTGACCAAAAACTCTCGATTCAAGGTAGTTCACTAAAAGGTTGTATTCGGTCTGTATATGAGGCGATTACTAATAGTACTTTAGCAGTTATTACTAATAGATATAGAGATAAAATTCCTCAAGAACGCTTACCTTGTCGCCAGAAAGAACAACTTTGTCCAGCTAGTAGAGTTTTTGGTGCATTAGATTGGCAAGGTTTGCTAGATTTTAACGATGCAAAGTGTGAAAATATCAGCTTTGCTACCGGATTTATGCCTTCATTATATCGTCCTCGTCCTGATGAACGTGGCGCATATTTTATTCGCGGTAAAGTTGCCGGACGCAAGTTTTATTATAATACTATCAAGGCAATTGATAAAGGTCAAAATTCAGGAATTCCTGTACAACAAGCTGGGAGAGAATATATTTTTACCACTCAATTACATTTTAAAAATTTGACAGCCGAAGAATTAGGTACTTTATTAATTGTTTTAGGACAAGATGCTAAATATCCGATGGCTTTAAAAGTTGGCGGTGGTAAACCGATAGGGATGGGAACAATGACTGTGAATATCGATAAAATCCACCAACCGCAAAACCTGAAACAGCGTTATTCATCTTATAATCTCAATCAATCTGATGAGTTGATTGGGGAAAAATTACAACAATTTATCCAAAAAAATATTCAAGCAGCACATTCACGCTTGATTCAAAAACCGCAATTAGAAGAACTGGCTGCAATTTTACGCTATCCCACCGACCGCGAACCACCATCGGGAATGTATTAAATTATGACAATAGCTGAGTTGTCTTCGGAATCTCTCACAGATGCACAGTGGGAAATTGCTCATGCGATCGCCCAAATTTTAGTTAAAGAAAATACAGATGTCAATGAGTTGGGTAAAGCTGTCGCTTATCTCCGCGCTTCTGTAAACCAGCCAAATGCTACTTCCCGGTTCTTCCAATACCTGAAAACCCTCGTCAGTAATGGTAGACAAATTGGACACAGTGGTAAAACCACCGATTATTACCGCAGTATTGAGAAAGCTTGTAGCGATTATCTCAAAGGCGTCAGCGATGCTGATACCATGCTGCAAATTTTAGGTTGGGTATCGCGTCTGATGCGTTATTACAGAGATGCTGGTGTCCCAATTGGGGAAATTGCGACTCCCAAAGCGCTACCTGTGGAGTCAGCGCGTCAAGCGGAAATTGCGAAAATAGCGCAAGCGCAAGATTTTCAAGTTGAGCAAGTTATTGAGGCGAAGGTTACCAAAATCAACGGGAATAAAGTCACCTATGAAATTTTGGGGACGATTAAGTTAACTGAGAAGGAACCGAAGCAAGCTAGTATTCTCCATGAGGGACAGGTGGTGAAGGTGAAAATTTCGGCTGTTAAGGATGATGGGACGATTAAAAGCGTGAAGTATGTAAATTAACTCAGTGTTGCTGCTTTAAGTTTTTTATAGGTAAGGCTTGACGAATATATGTCTGTGAATTATGTTATTTACATTGCAAATTTTTAGTTAAGTTTTACGTGCTTTCTCTAGGCTTAATAGAGAACAGAACCTTGAAAATTGCATAAATATCTTGGTTGTGAGGGTAGATTTCCATACTACCCTGAAAGGAAAAAGCGGTTTTGCGGCCGAGTCGCCAAATCGCTGAAACCCTAGTTTTCTCGTAGACCCTGCCGATTGCTTATTCTGTAAGCCTTTCAGGGATTTCTTCTAGTTATTTTTGGACGGGAGAAAAATAAAATGAGTACCCCGTCGCAAACCGCCTCTGGAAGCTATGGGTGATAAGGGTTTCAAAGCGAGGGGTTACAGTTGCCCTTACCCCGCAAGGGGATGGAAACGTATTAGCCTGAGTCTGCAACGCGGCTGTACTAACTCCATTAGTTACAGTTGCCCTTACCCCGCAAGGGGATGGAAACTAGGTCAAATCTGTCGTGTTGGAATACACATGAAGTTACAGTTGCCCTTACCCCGCAAGGGGATGGAAACTATATACCTCCCTCAGCTTAATTACCCCAGCACTTATTGTTGTTACAGTTGCCCTTACCCCGCAAGGGGATGGAAACTGTGAATAAGTCACTAGTTAGGCAGAATACAGGCCAAGTTACAGTTGCCCTTACCCCGCAAGGGGATGGAAACATCGGTGTGTTCTAGGAATATTCTGGAAAAGAAGCTCTCGCTGAGTTACAGTTGCCCTTACCCCGCAAGGGGATGGAAACTAACCATAATTATTTACTCTTAACTAACATATCTTTTGGGAGTTACAGTTGCCCTTACCCCGCAAGGGGATGGAAACTGTAGATGTACAATCCCTTAATGTTACTGTATCGTTACAGTTGCCCTTACCCCGCAAGGGGATGGAAACCTAGTGATAGTGAACTATAAAGAACATGGTCAAGTATTGTTACAGTTGCCCTTACCCCGCAAGGGGATGGAAACTAGAACGTCTGAGATTGTAGATACATTTTTTAAGAATCCAGAGTTACAGTTGCCCTTACCCCGCAAGGGGATGGAAACTCGATCAGCAATTGCTGGTCAACCTGATGGTCATAGTTACAGTTGCCCTTACCCCGCAAGGGGATGGAAACGTCGCCTTGCTCGGTGCGTCCGGCTGCGGCAAGACCACCCTGTTACAGTTGCCCTTACCCCGCAAGGGGATGGAAACTTCCACTGGCTCGCTATTAGCAGCAGGCAGGATTGTGAATAGAAGGTAAGTTACAGTTGCCCTTACCCCGCAAGGGGATGGAAACTTGGTATTTACCGTTACGATCGCCGTAGGTGACGTTACACGGCTGGTTACAGTTACTCTTACCCCGCAAGGGGATGGAAACCTAACTAGATAGTAATTAGGATCTTGTCCTAAGTCTCTAACGTGTTACAGTTACTCTTACCCCGCAAGGGGATGGAAACTTAGTATCCAATTACTCTACAAATTAACAATCTTAAGTAAAGTTACAGTTACTCTTACCCCGCAAGGGGATGGAAACTTCTGACATACAACGAATTTGAACTGGATTGCACTTTCTGGTTACAGTTACTCTTACCCCGCAAGGGGATGAAAACCTTTTAGAGTTACAATCACTATCTACTTCATCTTGTTACAGTTACTCTTACCTCGCAAGGGGATGAAAACTCACTTTGTAGATGATGGTAGTCAGTACTTTTTTGCAGTTACAGTTACCCTTACCCCGCAAGGGGATGGAACCTGACCATGAAACTCTACATGGACATCGCTCAAAAGTTGTTACAGTTACCCTTACCCCGCAAGGGGATGGAAACACGATAGTACAGTCTTGCTACTTTGTGTTAGAGTGCAACAGTTACAGTTACCCTTACCCCGCAAGGGGATGGAAACACTAGTAAATCTTCGTCGGTTAACGGTGGTTTAGCCAGTTACAGTTACCCTTACCCCGCAAGGGGATGGAAACAGTACAAAAATATCTTCTACAAAGTAGTTCTCAAGATAGTTACAGTTACCCTTACCCCGCAAGGGGATTAAAAATTAGGTATGATATTTATTCAGATTGTTAACCTATAAACTTAGGCTGAAAAAGAGCGATCGCATTTCCTGGAAATTTTCTAATTGATTGGTAGAAATAGGAATCTCTGAAGGAAAATAATCTGATTAAATTATGTGATATCAATTTAATTAATGATTGTGTGTTGTGGATTGTCGTTAAGGGTGGGGAGACTCTGGCGGGGAGGGGCGGGGAGACCCCACCCCTACGAATGTATGTGTCACATTCTTTTTTAAAATGGGGTTTGAATACCTATTTAAACTGATATGAAAGGTGAAGATGAAAACAAAACCTTTTAGCGAATTGCGCCAGAGAATGACACCAGAACGCCGGGAAAAGAGCAAAACTCTTGCTAAACTCGCACTAATTCATATTAATTTGATGGAACTTCAAGAGTCGTTAGGTTTGACAGAGGATGATTTGCCAAAAGACCTTGGTATTGAATCTATTTTTGCTCAGTTAGAAAGCCAAGAAGATATTCAAGTTGTCACTCTTTCACGTTGTATTCAGGCTCTTGGTGGAAGTTTAAAATTAGTAGCTAATTTTCCGAATGAGGAGAAAGAAATTGTTCTTACTCAATTCGATTGATGGTTAATTATTTGCCATGAGTAAATACCAAAATACCAAAATATCAATTATCCCACATCGTAGGGGCGGGGTCTCCCCGATTGGTGTCAACTTAACGTGAAACCCCGATTCCATCTAGCTCCCATGCTCTGCGTGGGAGCTTAGATTTATGAGGCTCTGCCTCAATTTATCAGAAGACGAGGCGGCAGCCCACGAATCCGCATTTCCAGCCAGAGGCTGGAAACGAGATAAATGGATGGTAGGGGCATGGCACTGCCCATTGGTGTCAACTTAACGTGAAAACCGCTTGGTTGCAAGGTTTCGCCCTCACCCCCAGCCCCTCTCCCTCAGGGAGAGGGGAGCAAGAAATTCAATTCCCCTTCTCCCTGAGGGAGAAGGGGTTAGGGGATGAGGGCGAAGGTTTTTGTACAACGCCCGCCCTGTATAGCTTTTAGCTTAAGTTGACACCAATGGGCACTGCCATGCCCTCAATATATTGATATCACCTCGCTATCCCGAAATATCGCCGTCACCCTAGAAGGGTGCGGCTAATTCTACAAAGCCTGCAAAAGCAGGCTAAATTTCCTTAGCCCACAAAGGTGGGCTTGGTAACGATAGCCCCAGGCTTCTAGCCTGCGGGCGTTATTTCGGGTATGCGAGACAACATTTATCCCTATATTGAGCGCAGAAACCCATAATTTGCTCATTGAACCGGCAAAAGAGCGATCGCATTTTCCACTCGGTAATTTTTGTAACAAATACCGCAGACCACACTACAGTAATTCTCCAGTAGCCAATCGCTACAGTATGGGGAATTACCAATCCAATTGGGGAAAATTTGCGCATAAAGCGAATTTAAACCCTAAATATGCTGATAAAAACGTAAATCAATTCAATTATCTCTTAACAAGAAAGTATTTCTCTCACCATAAAAAAATATTTGCAACAGGATGAATGAGATTATTTTACAATTTGTAATATTTCGCCAAACACCTGCTAAATCAGCAAGTTCAGCAATTAACACTTGGATAAAAAAGCTATTTTTGCTTTACAAAACTCAACATTTGTAGAGTTAATTACTAATTAGCAATTATGTTGAAATTGATCCCCATTTATTTTTAATTCAATGTATGTAATGTGATTATTCTTAATTTCAGGAAATAACTCTACCCACACTTCCCCTCTGTTCAACAGACTCAGGAAACGCAGGGTAAATCACTCAGTAACCACCAGGGGATAATGCCCACTCGCCCTGAGCGGAGCCGAAGGGATGCCCCACACAGTAAAATTATTTGCATAGCAAGCAGCGATGGCAAGATCAGCTACATCTACCAATCGCAAAGCCAAGTCTAAAACCCTGTCTCCCACAATTCCCAAGTGGGCAGATAATACAGAATTGGTGGGATTGGTGTTTGACCTAGAGGCGACTAGTTCTACTTCCCTCTATTCCCAGTACACAATTGGACTTCATGCTTGGTTTCTCGACCAAGTCAGACAATTTAATCCGGAACTTTCGGCTTACCTCCATGATGGGGAGTCAGAAAAGCCCTTCAATATTTCGGCGCTGGAAGGTCAACTCCTCCCTAGTGGTAGACAACTGCATCTAGAAGCCAAGCAAATTTACCATTGGCATGTTAACGCTCTTTCTCCCAGGGTGGCACAGTTTCTCGTGCAATGGTTGACCCAATTGCCCCAAACTTTAGCTTTACGAGATGCACCTTTGCAAATTAAACAGGTGAGTCTCGCCCATTCCCCCACCACCTACGCCCAATTGTTAGAGTCGGCTTTAGAGAAACAAACTAACGTGACTCTGAGCTTTGTTTCCCCTACCAGTTTTCGCCGTAAAGGCCATCATTTTCCCCTCCCGGTTCCCGTGAATTTGTTCCACAGTTATTTGCGGCGCTGGAATGACTTTTCGGGAATGGCTGTAGAAACAGAAGCTTTTCTCGACTGGATAGACGAAAGCGTGATTATCCATCAGCACCGCATCGAGTCGGTGAAAGTAGCGGCGGGTAAACGGGGTTCGGTGACTGGGTTTGTTGGGGCGATTTCCTGCGGTTTGAGTAAAACTGCTTTAGCTCATACAGAATTTACTAAATTATTTTATGCTCTAGTTAAACTTGCACCATATTGTGGTACTGGACATAAAACAACTTTTGGCTTAGGACAAACGCGCTTGGAATGGGTGGAACCGGAAGTTAATACATCTACCCAGGTATTAACAAATCTTTTGGGGGAACGGATTGCAGAATTAACGGCGATATTTACCGCCCAACGCAAACGCACGGGAGGCGATCGCGCTGATAAAATAGCTGCAACATGGGCAACTATTCTCGCTCGTCGGGAAATGGGGGAATCATTACAAGCGATCGCCCAGGATTTAGAAATGCCCTATACTACGGTAAAAACCTACGTCAAGTTAGCGCGACGGGCGTTGAAACAGGAAGATTGAAGTTTAAAAAGCGGAATATCGCTAGATTATAGGCGATAATTTGAGCATTTAACTACCCTTTGGGTTCTGCTTTGCAGTAGATGTCTTTTCTGCGCAACATATTCTATAGGGTACAACTTTGGGTAGAAATATAAAAATCAGAAATTATACCTTATTGGCGATTTAAAAATCCCGATATTGCAATACAATCCAGCGAAAAATCGATGAAATTTTTCTTACCTATTTAGAGCAAGATGATTTTATTAGTGCTGATATGGCACCCAAGTTTTAACAAATGTGTTATACTTGCACCCGCCCTGATACTAATCATAAAAGCGGCAGATAGCGGTGAGAAAGAAGAAATTCTCGCCTATAAAGTAGATACAGTTAAAGCTGAATCAGCAGCCATATTTAAAATTAAGTGGATACAAGCCAAGATAAACGAGAAATATCAAGCACTTCTGGCTAAATATAAACAGTTGTACGAACTAGATTAACGGGCTTTTTATTCCCTGTTAGCTAGCAACCAGGCATCATCATACAGTTAGTAAATTGATGATGTTATGTTGTTTGATGTGTAATTCTCTAACAGTGGTAAGTTGAGCTTGTATTAGTGCGATCGCACTGAATTCTTTAGATACAATTAATCAGTGTCGATTTATACGATTTCCAGTTTTTAGAATAGTTATACTCATCTCTAGGTTCTACCTGGGAATTACGAAGTGGCTCTGCCACTTCTTTTTATTTAAATGGTAACGTAAAAAATTAATAACAACAAAATACGGCAGGGTTAGGGACTAGGGGCTAGGGGCTAGGGGCTAGTGAATAAGAGATTAGAAGAAATATAATGACCATTGACTATTGACTATTGACTCAATCATTAAAATCATCCCGCCATTTATCTCTATTATCTCTGGTTTCTGAATCGCGGCTTGTTCTTGCTTGTTGCCAAGTTCCCCAAGATAAAGCTGGCTGTCTTTCTAAATGATTGATAAACTGCATAATAGCTTGATCTGTCTTCACAGGTGTTCTCAAATCAAATTTAATTTTCTCCAAAATCTGAGCATCAACTTTGAGAAAATCTTGACTTAAAATCTTACCTAGAGCCAAGACAATTCGATTGTAAAATTTACCCAAAGTTCTCTGACGTTTTTTCATTATCAATAGAGTATATCCTTCAGTCTTTCCTCCTGCAATTAAGCGTAGGGTAAACATGACATGCACGTGCATAGAATTAGGTATGAATGTTATCATGCTTGTGCTGCCATACCAATAACAAACACTGTAATTCAAGTCATTTTTATAAAAAGGACGAATGAGTTTACCTAAAAAATTACCTTTCCTACCTTGTGTATTATTGGTAAAGGTAATAGCATGTTGGTTCAGTTCTTGAGTGTCAAAAATATTTTCTGCTGGTATTCTTTTAAATGTCTGAAAATATTGAGTATCTATAGCATTAATTATCAATGCATGGGGATGACAGTTACTCACAAACTGAGAAATAATTGTCACATCAAAATCCTGTGCTTCCAACTCTGGAATAAAAGGTAAAGGTTGTAGCGGAACTTCCCCAGTCCAAACCCAAATCATGCCATATTTTTCGGCTGTAGGCCAAGCTTTTAATTTGAGAGGAAGGGTTTCATCTAAACAGGGAATATCAATACAAAATCCTTCCCGATCGAATTTCCATTGATGGAAAGAACAACGCAATCCATTATTTTCAATTTTACCATCTGCTAAATGAGCACCCATGTGTGGACAGTAGGCATCAAAAGTTACAGCTTTTCTATCTTTACCGCGATAAATTACTAAATCTCTACCTAATAAAGTAATAGCTTTTACTTCACCTACTCGCAGATCATCGGTAGGAATCGCCCAATACCAACCTTCTATAAAACGTTCTGGATTATTGAATGTTTTAGATTTACGATTTGAGCTAAGATTTTGGGAGTTAAAAGTCATTTTGATCTATTCGCGGACAGAGAAGGGCTTGATTATATAGTTCCTATTCAGCCGTCCGAAAAATGTAATGAGAGTTACTCTTGTTATTTAGCTCAAAAATAAATTATTTAACAATCTTTCTTGAATTACTATTTTTTACATTTTGCTTACGCTAATTATAAATTTGGACATGATGAAATCTTCATAGCGAGCCTATTTGCAAAAAAAACTGAGAAAAATTTCAGAAAAACCTGTGTCGATTCTTTCTCAAAAATTTCGGTAAGGAAATCTCAAAAATTAACTACTCTACCCATTTGGTAATAAATTCATCATAATTACGCAAGCATTACTGAAAATTAAAGTAGCTAGTAGGTTGGGTTGAGGAACGAAACCCAACATTTATTTCGGCGTTGGGTTTCACTTCGTTCAACCCAACCTACAGCTATATTGTAATATTTTAGCCTTGCCACGCTACTACAATGCTTCTGGGGGGGAAATATTTGGCTTTACAATCACGCTGGTGTTTGTCGATTTAATTCCTGGTTTAGCAGTGCTTTTCTTGTTCTGATTTGATTGGGGTAAAGTTGAAGCTGGTTTATTATCTGCATCAACATTCAGCGTTTTCTCAGAGTTTATTGGTTGATATACCAAAGACAATCCTCCCACGGCTCCAGCAACAAAAGCCGTATAACCTAAATATAAATGCATGGGGCGAAGTTCCATCCCAAAACCACCAGTAGCTTTTTGTGCTTGACACCAAGTCGGTAAAGCTGTTTGTGATTTTGCTGTCTCTGGTTGGGGTAAAGAAGCTGCTAAATCCGTACCATTTAGCCCTAAAACATTACCAATTACTTTAATAAAACCACGGACAAAAACATCTGCTGGTAATAAATCTATATTTCCTTTTTCTAATGCATCCATGTGATGAAGGGGTACATGAGTATGTTCTTTAAGCTCGATTAAAGACCATCCTTTTAATTCTCGTGCTTGCTGAAATTGTTGACCAATTTGACGCAATTTTAATTCATATTCTTCATTGACACTTAGCTTATTTGTTTCAACTTTAGATGCTTGTTGATTATGATTTAACCACCGCTTCCAAGTAGTTTTTGTTAATTTAGATTCTGGTTTTGTATTTGAATCTATAGATGTATTTGCTGGTAATGGTAAATTATTCTCACTAGTATGATTAACATGTTCTTTATTGTGAGAATTTATACTTGTTAAATTTGCTGATGAGTTACTAGATTCTGCTATTTGATTACCAGGGTAATCACTATTAGCATCTATCTGAGGATTGATATTTGTAACTTGTTGATGATGTGTGGCAAATTGTTGAAATGCTAAACCAATAGCTTCTCTACTGACAGCTTTAAATAAAATTTTTGCTTGCTCTGCGGATGAACCTAGCATTTGCTGTAAGGTGACTAAAGCATGACGATAAACCTTACTGCGATGTAGTTTGGCTTCAATTTCACCAAGGAGCGATCGCAATTCTTCTTGAGAAATTTCCAGAGGAGCATTGCCGGGAATAGTGACTAAATATACAGGTGCTATAGTCATAATTTAAGTCTTTCCAGTACTGGAGCAAATAGTAGTTCTACCTGTATAATTTCTTCTTTTATTGGCTAACTGTTCCGGATTATTTTTATTAGTAGTCAACAGTCAACAGTCAACCGTCAACAGTCAACCGTCATTATTAATTATGTTTCTTCTCAGATCCGATTCACTAGCCTCTAGTCCCTAATCCAATGCCCGATGCCCTATGCCCCATGCCCATTTTTAAGTTATTTATAGTATGTGTAAATTTGTTGCATAAAATCATTTATCCATTGCAGATATTGCTCGCCAGCTAAATCTGCAACATTGCTATGTCCTCCACCAGAAAGCAAAATTAAGTTTTTGAGTTCGGGCGCAACTGCATATAATTTTTGGCTCATGAAAGACGGTACAACTGAATCTTCTGTACCATGTATAAATAACACTGGTATTCTTAACTTTGGTACTTTTTTAATTGATTCAAATCGCTGTGTCAGAATTAAATTGACGGGGAAGATTCTGAACATGTTCCGATGGGCTACAACTTCGCGAATGGAAGTAAAAGAACTTTCGACAATTAACCCTGCTGCTTGTGGCTGTTTGACAGCTAAATCAATGGCTATTGCACCCCCCAAGGAATGTCCATAAATCAGAATGTCTCTTGGTGGTATCTTGAGTTGCTGTACCAAGTAATTCCAAGCTATAGCCGCATCTTGATAGACTCTGTTTTCGTTAGGAAAACCGCCTCCACTCAACCCATAACCCCGATAATCAATTAAAAGTACAGAAAATCCTAGTTGATAAAATCGGTAGGCATGGTTAAGATTTGCACCTATGTTGATACCGTTACCGTGCAGATACAACAGTACTTTGGCATGGGGGTGTTTATCTCCAATCCACCAGCCGTGGATATGTTCTACCTTACCCGATCGCACTTTTACGGGTAACCAAACTTCTTGATATGTAATATTAAATAGCTCTGGTGTATTTTCTAGGGTAGGAGAAGGAAAGAAAATAAATCGAGTTTGTTGAAGAAATAAAAATAGACATAGAGCAAAATATGCGATCGCAACAATCACCCCAAAACACAGTAGCACCTTGAATAACAAATCTAATGGTAGTTGCAGCTTGTCTATGTTCATGCACCTAAATCAGTAAAATTACTAATATCTTTAAACATAAAAAAATATCCTAACTGGTAATTGCCCAGCTAGGATAAACCCAAACAGAAAAACTTTATGAGCTTGAATGATTAGTACTATTATATACAATAATTTGCAACACTTCCCTATTTAAGTAAACCGTGTTGTAATGAGGACAAAGGAGACAAGGGGGACAAGGAGGACAAGGGGGACAAAGAATTTTAGATTTTAGATTTGCGATTTTGGATTCTAATCTAAAATCTAAAATCCAAAATCCAAAATTGTTTCAATGCCCAATGCCCAATGCCCACCATCAACCTATCTCTGGTTGACGAATGTGCCAATTAGTTGATTGCTCATAAGCATAAGCGACTTGGAATAATTGGTCTTCTCGCAGTACTTTACCAATTAGCTGTAAGCCAATAGGTAGCCCTTGCTCGTCAAATCCGCAGGGTACGCTTAAGCCTGGTAAACCGGCAAGGTTGACCGGAATTGTCATCAAGTCGGTTAAATACATGCTCAAGGGGTCGGTTGTTTTTTCCCCAGCTTTAAATGCTGTGGTGGGTGCGGTAGGACAAACTAACACATCAACTTGTTCAAAAGCTTTTTCAAAGTCTTGCTTAATTAAAGTCCGGACTTTTTGCGCCTTGAGATAGTAAGCATCATAATAACCAGCAGATAGGGCATAAGTGCCAATCATAATCCGCCGCTTGACTTCGGAACCAAAACCTGTGGCGCGGGTACGAGTGTACATGGATAGCAAATTATCAGCCTCAGGAACCCGTAAGCCATACTTCACGCCATCATAACGAGCGAGATTTGCTGATGCTTCTGATGGGGCGATGATGTAATAGCTAGGTAAGCCGTAGCGGAAGTTAGCGCAGGAAACTACATGAATTTCTGCACCCAAATGTTGTAATTGTTCGATGGCTTTAGTAACTGCTTTTTCTACTACTGAGTCTAAGCCTTCACCAAAGGTTTCTTTGATGATACCAATACGGATTTTTTTTCTCGCTTTCAGGTCTGGCTTTAAGGTAGCAGCATAATCGGGAATTTCCACGTTTAAGCTAGTGGAGTCTTTCGGATCGTAACCTGCGATCGCACTTAATAATATCGCCGCATCTTCTACTGTCCGCCCAAACGGCCCGATTTGATCCAAAGAAGAAGCGTAAGCCACCAAACCATAACGCGAAACCAAGCCATAAGTCGGTTTTAAGCCAACTACACCGCAAAACGAAGCCGGTTGACGAATTGATCCGCCAGTATCCGAACCCAAGGCGACAACGCATTCATCAGCCGCCACAGCCGCAGCCGAACCGCCAGAAGAACCGCCAGGAACCCGCGATAAATCCCAAGGATTCGCCGTCACTTGGTAAGCTGAGTTTTCTGTGGAACTACCCATAGCAAACTCATCCAAGTTGGTTTTACCCACCATCACCGCCCCAGCATCAGCCAACTTTTGCGTTACCGTTGATTCATAAGGCGGTACAAAATTTTCTAAAATCCGGGAAGCGCAGGTAGTAGTAATGCCTTTAGTACAAAGATTGTCTTTAATCCCGATAGGAATTCCTGCTAACAGTCCAATTTCCTCACCAGCTGCGATTTTTGCATCCACCGCACGAGCCTGGTCTAACGCCTGTTGTGCAGTTACACACAAGAAACTGTGCAATTTTGGTTCTAAAGCTTGGATGCGGTCTAAAGCTTCTTGGGTAATTTCAACAGCAGAACGTTCTTTTTTAATTAATTGTTCGTGCAACTCGCGGATGAATGCCATGATTGCTTCCTTTGTGTCTCAAGTCATTGATTTTAGTACATTATGATTGGGAATTGGGCATTGGGCATGGGGCATGGGGCATTGAAACAATTTTGGATTTTGGATTTTAGATTTTAGATTAGAATCCAAAATCGCAAATCTAAAATCTAAAATTCTTTGTCCCCCTTGTCCTCCTTGTCCCCCTTGTCCCCTTGTCCCCCTTCCCTAGCCCCTAGCCCCTACACTGTCCAATAGATTTTATATTATTGTCATTACCTAGCTAATAAGCGCGATCGCTGTTTACTCCATCTCATAAATTTACTGAAGATATTAATTTTATGGTCAAAATAGTTACACGTAAATCCTTGGGCGTACAAAATGTTTACGATATTGGCGTAGAGCAAGACCATAATTTTGCGATTGAAAATGGTTTGATTGCTTCTAATTGTTTTAATAAATCTCACTCTACTGCTTACGGTTATGTAACTTATCAAACAGCATATTTAAAAGCTAATTATCCTTTAGAATACATGGCCGCTTTATTGACGGCTAACAGTGGCGATACTGACAAGGTGCAAAAATATATTGCTACTTGTATCAGTATGAACATTCAAATTGAGCCGCCAGATATTAATCGCTCTGGGGTAGATTTTACACCAGCAGGCAACAAAATATTATTCGGTTTTTCGGCGGTGCGCAATGTGGGACAAAATGCGATCGCTTCTATTTTAGAAGCCAGAGAGGAAGGTGGCGAGTTTAAATCTTTAGGTGATTTTTGCGATCGTATCGATTTACGTGCTGTTAACAAGCGGACTTTGGAATCCCTGATATCTTGCGGTGCTTTCGACAAAATCCAATCTAACCGTCACCAGCTGACTCAAGACTTACAACTTGTGTATGATTGGGCACAATCTCGTGCTAAAGATAGAGCTAGCGGTCAAGGTAGTATTTTTGACTTGTTAGGCGGGTTTTCTGCTGGTAGTGAGAAAAAAGCGAATAATGCTTTTGAAATTGCACCGAAAGCTCAAGCTGTTTCCGATTTCCCTCCCCAAGAAAAATTGCGGATGGAAAAAGAAATTCTCGGTTTTTATGTGTCAGATCATCCCCTGAAAGCGATTAAGCAATCATCCTTGGTTTTAGCGCCAATTAATCTTTCCCAGCTTGGCGAACAAAGGGAAGATACACTAGTTTGTGCAGTGATTATGCTGAATGGTGTGAAAAAAGTGATCACCAAAAAAGGCGATCCAATGGCTATTTTACAAATCGAAGATTTAACTACTCAGTCAGAAGCTGTAGTCTTTCCCAAAACTTACGAGCGAATTAGTTCCCTGCTCGAAGTTGATGCGAGATTAATTATTTGGGGAAAAGTAGACCGCAGAGACGAACAAACGCAATTTATTGTTGAAGATGCGGAAGTAGTTGATACTGTCAAAATGATCATGGTAGAACTCACTCCTTCTCAAGCAGTTAACATCGAAGAACGCGATCGCTTACGCAGCGTTTTGAAAGAACAATCGGGAGACAAAGATAAAGCGAAAATCCCTGTAATTGGTGTAGTTAAAGATGGAAATTCTCGTCAACTTGTCCGATTTGGTCGTCAATTTTGGGTACAAGATTCTCTCAGCACCGTGATCGCTCTGCAAAATGCTAGATTCCCAGCACATATCAAACCGCTAACAAGTAGTTAAGATCAGCTATTCTGCTGTTAAATTGCACAATCCATTGTCAGGACTGTTGACTGTTGACTGTTGACTGTTGACCGTTGACTGTTGACTGTTGACCGTTGACCGTTGACTTGTCATTACTTATATTTGCTGAACGAGCTTGACATAACATTTACTACAACGTCAACAGTATATAGCCGGAGACAAAAGCCTCTGTAGTGTGTTTTTTCGTTACTTATGCGGATGATACTTCCCTAATTAAGTGGTATCTTTTGATGCTATGCCATTTAGGCAATAGTCAGGGGAAGGAGCTAGGATTTGATGATCGTCAATGATCTACATAAATTTGTCTCATATTGTAAAAGAGTTCAACCCCAAACGTATGAGGATATCAAAAAATTTTTTGAAGGAGTGATTGTTTTTCCCTATGACAAGGAACTGCTATTGCAAGCCTATTTATTTTTAAATATCAAAACCTTATTTCCTTCATGTACTGAATTACTGCTATTTGAAAAATCGCCAATCGCAGATTATACAGACTTGGGTAAATGTGATTTCGTTTACCTCACAAATCGGGGTAATATCCTTTTGATTGAAACCAAATTTATTGATACAGAAGCAACAGGAGCCACAGAAAGAAAACGCAGGAACAAGCATAGAAATAAAGTTTTTGAACAAGTTATTACTTTAAAAAGCCGATTTAGTGAATATTGGCACATTAGAAATGAGCAATTAGAATGTGGCGTATTTACTACAGATCCAGAAGTGGATTGGCGGGGTAATGGTGTCAATGTAGTCACTAAATCAGTCACGATTGAAAGTTTAGAGAAATGGCGCAGAAATTATCAAATAATTCGCGATTAATCATTCAAAATTAATTGTTGTTTCTGGTACAACTAGCTGCGAATGATTCGTTAATATTTTTATTAATCTCAGTATAGAAATTTAACTAAATTTTTTCCCTAGAGCAATTTCTCCTAAAACTACCTGTAATTAGTAATTCCTCATACCTTACCTGCTCCTAAACTTAGTTGTCCCCTAAATATAGTTAGGTAAAATTTATTACATTATTAATCCTGGAAATCAGATTTCCCTCTGTGTTCTCAAAAGCCATCACAGAATCCGTACCTATATTTTAGTACATTTGTACCAAATACTGTTAAAATACCTTCAACGCCAGTTACCCATCATCAGCAACACCATGAAACCTTACGCAGACAACAACATCAAAGCTTATTCGCATGAAATTGCACTGTTACAGACAAAAACTATATCAACTGCATTAGCCACAAGAGCGATCGCGCCATTGCAATTGCCAGAGGATAATCAAGATAATGAGACGGATGCTTTACTCGTGCAAGCACAACGCATCAATCAAATGGCTGCACAGTTAGAAGCAATGATTTTAGAGTTCAAGACAACCGCTAGCAAACTCCAAGAAAAAGGTAAGCCATACAAAAGCATTTGCGAGTATTTACCAGTTAGCGTTCCTTGGGTAATCCAGAAGCAAGATCAGTCATTTATCTTGACAATGCAAAAAGTAGATATCTTTAAAGCCGAAAGACAAGCAGCACAGCTAGCACAGCAACTACGTCAGCATAGCAAAATTAAAGAAGAGCGATCGCACTAACATTACCACTGACCACTGACCATTGACCAAAAGAATGGGATACAAGCCCCGTCCTTCTAGGACGGCTTTTTATTAATTTTTAACTTCCGAACCAATTCTCTAAGTACGTCGGATTTTGTTCTTTTAGTCGATTGGCAGTATTCTTCAAGATGCGCCAACTCTTCCTCTGTTAGCCTAAAAAACACACTTTTATTCATTGATTTGTATATCGTTATGATATACAATAATAGCAGATTTCATTCGTTGTATAGATAGATCCTATTAAATCTGTTAGCGCCAGCGGTAGCGAGGTACGAGCGTCAGCCAAAAACCAAAGCATTGGTATTGATTTAGGTCTGAAAACTTTTGCGGTTATGAGCAATGGGGAGAAAGTAATAAGTCCCGATTACTCAAAGAAAGACCGCAAAATCCGTAAACTACAACGCAAGCTAGCAAGGCAACAAAAAGGTTCTAGTCGTCTTGAAATTACTCGTTTAAGAATCGCCAAGCAACACAACCAAATTGCAGATACCCGTAAAGACTTCTTACACAAACTATCAACCAAAGTAGTCAGTGAAAACCAAGCTATTATTTTGGAGGATTTAAATGTGTCAGGGATGGTTAAAAACCGCAGGTTAGCACGAGTAATTAGCTTGCAGGGATGGAGAGAATTTCGGGTATTGTGCGAAGTAAAGAGCGAAAAGTTTAACCGGGATTTCAGAGTAATTAGCAGGTGGGAACCTACAAGCCAAACTTGTTCTTGCTGTGGGTATCGATGGGGTAAGATTGATTTGTCTGTTCGCTCAGTGTTGTGTTTAAACTGCAACACTCAGCACGACAGAGATGAGAACGCATCCCAAAATATAAAAATGGTCGGCATGGGGCATCGGCACGACCCTAAACGGACGCAGAGGACAGGTAAGACTGGTTCGCCAGCACAGTCCGGTGAAGCGTCAAGAATCACCGCACCGCGATAGTCGGTGAGTATGTCAAAAATCTTAAAGATCCGAAATCATAACTATCGCCCAACCGATAAACTGTAAAAGTTATGCTGTTTTACAGTGGTAATAGATAATTCTTGTTTAAAGTCTCTAACACCACGAGCCTTTGTAGTTGGCAAATTTACTGTCAAAGCACAAAGGCGAAACTACCTAATAGCTGCACTTAGAAAAACAATCCTAGTGCAATATCAGGGGTAATAAATCAGCAAATCAAACAGTCAAGGAAAAAATGTTCAGGACTCTTTTGGTAATCGCCATTGGTTTCTTACCTTCCCTGTTTTCCCTGTGGGTAATCCGCAAAACTCATTTGCGGACACGTTTAAGAATGAGACAAGCAGCCATGAATGTCTCAGGGATGCGGGTTAGACAAAATATCAGGTCTATTGAAGGCGATACTGGCGGCAGCCTTTCTGGGGAACGCTATTATCTAGAAGGAGTGGGTTACTTAGTTGGTGACATCAGCTGCAAATTCAATGCTAGATCCGGCTATATCCGTTGCGCTGTCAATCCCGATGGGCCTTGTCAGGGATGTCGTCACTACGAACCAAAAGAATTGGCTGGAAGCGAACAAAGAACGTAAAAATCAGCTTTATCCTATTGATTTGAGGCTATTCACTCTGCCAAAAATGTGTCAAACTGACTCTAAATTTCGTAACTTATTGTTATTAAATGAGCAAATATCAGGAGCTATTAATATCTTGTTATCAACAATTAAGGGAACTCCAAAAAATAAATTATGCCAAATTGTAGTACTGGGGTAACCCCACCCCTAAGAGTTGCGGATTTGGTAAGTTAATGATTGGAATATTTTTTTATTTTGAATTTCCTAATAGCTGATTAATAACATTGGCTAAAAGCTAAAATATAAATATAATACTGTCATTGCAGTTTCTTGCTACTATTAAAAAATATGACAATTTATTTTTACGCTATTGGCGAAAAATATGGTTGTTTTTCCAACTTTTCACGCCACGGTTTTGAATTAGATGGCTTGTATTGGCTGACTAGCGAGCATTATTTTCAAGCACAAAAATTTATTGGTACTGACCATGTAGAACACATCCGGTTAGTTAAAAGCCCTAAAGAAGCAGCAAAAATGGGGCGCGAACGCAGCCGTCCGCTAAGAAAGGATTGGGAACAAGTTAAAGATGATGTGATGCGAAAAGCTGTATTGCAAAAATTTACTACCCATACAGATATTAGAGAAATTTTACTTTCTACAGGTAATGAAGAAATTGTCGAAAACTCCCCGATAGATTTTTACTGGGGTTGTGGTGCTGATGGTAGTGGTAAAAATATGTTGGGAATAATTTTAATGGAGGTGAGAGAAAAACTTCGTTAATTTACAACAATTTAGGGGTGAAAATGTAATTTTACAGGCGAAGTCGTAGAAAATTAGACTGCGTGAATATTCACTGACGATTTTGGGCATACTAGACATATCACCGAACTTAATAGGACTTGGTCGATGTCTACAGGCGGATGGAATCCTGACTTTCAGAAAAAAGATCCTTTAAATGTTCCCAAAAAAACCGGAAAATTAAGGCAGCATAACACCATTACCCATGATTTTGACCAAGCTTCACCAGAAGATATCACCCTTTACGAAGAAAGTAACCATCAGTTATCAGAAGCATCTCAACTACTGCGACAAGGAGTAAAACAGCACAAAGCTGGTGATTTAACCGCAGCAATTAAGACTTTAGAAGCATCATTTGTACTGTTTCAAGTTGCGGGACATTCTGCTAGACAAGAACAAGTATTGTCTTTATTAGCATTAATAGCTTATACAGTAGGAGACTACCAAAAAACTATTTCCTATTGTCAACAATGTTTGTCCTTGATGGGAGAAGAATCAGATATATCCTTGCGGATACAAGTGCTTTCGCATTTAGGAAATGCTTACCGTCACCTCAATGATTATGAACAAGCTATTAAGTTTTTAGAAGAGAGTTTGCAAATTACTCAACAACAGTCAGACAAGCGCAGTCAAGTCGCAGCTTTAAATAATCTGGGTTTATTGTATAAAGCTGTGGGTAACTTGGAACAGGCGATTAATTACCAAGAACAGAGTTTAACAATTGTTCAAGAACTGCAAGATCGTTGGGGAGAGGAGCAAGTACTCAAAAATTTAGGTAATGCATGGTATGCATTAGATGATTACACAAAAGCGATCGCATATTATGAAAAGTGTGTAGTCTTATGTCGTTCTCTGAAAAATCTGCGTAGTGCTGTACATGTCCTGAAAAATCTAGGTAATGCTTGCTATGCTTTAAGCGATTATGCCAAAGCGATGATTTATTACGAAGAACGATTGCAAGTAGCCAGAGAACTTCAAGACAAGCGCAGTGAAGAACAGTCTTTAGGCAGTTTAGGAGTAGCTTGTGAGGCTTTGGGTGATTATAACAAAGCGATCGCCTATCACGAACAACGTTTATTTTTAGCCAAAGCCCTAAAAGACATTCGCAGTCAAGAACAAGCACTCGCTAGTCTCAAACTCGCTTGCTACGCCTTAGGCGATTATGCCAAAGCCATGCAATATCAAACAATGGAACCAGAATAATTCTAACTCTCAAAAAAATCTCAAATCTCTCTCCCCTAGCCCCTAGATGCGTAGGTTGGGTTGAACGAAGTGAAACCCAACATATACAAGGCTTTGAGGTGTTGGGTTTCGTTCCTCAACCCAACCTACATTTGTAGCAATCATTCTTCAAATTGGTATAACTCTCAAAGAAATCTCAAATCTCTCTCCCCTAGTCCCTAATCCCTAGCTCCTAGTTCCTATTTTCCAGACAGACAACTGATACAATAAAGGTTTGGTAAATATTGCCCGCAAATTTTACAGGTGCTACTTACCCCCAAGTTCAGATTGTCATGAGCAACGAAACCCAACTCAGTCTATTTGACGAATCCAGCTTTAACCAAAAAAACCTAATTCCTACAGACGCCAAAATTCCCATACCTCCTAATACATACTCTGACATGACTGAGTTGGCACAACACTGCAATCAGTGCCATCGTTGTGGATTAGGAGACAATCGTACTCATGCAGTCGTAGGGCGTGGAAACCTCAAAGCACAGATTATGGTTGTTGGGGAAGCACCAGGTCAAAATGAAGACGAAACAGGGTTACCCTTTGTCGGCAAATCTGGGCAGTTATTAGAGAAAATTTTAGCATCTGTCCATCTCAGTACAGAGCATGATGTATACATTTGTAACATCAATAAATGCCGCCCACCAGAGAATCGGGTTCCAACTACTGAAGAAATGACAGCTTGTTTGCCTTATTTATTAGAACAAATTCGCCTGGTAGATCCAAAAATTATTCTGTTAACTGGTGCTACTGCTGTTAAAGGTTTAACTGGTGATAAACGCGGGATTACGAAAATTCGCGGACAGTGGATCGAGTGGCAAGGGCGTTTGTGTATGCCGATTTTCCACCCTTCCTACCTACTCCGGAACCCTTCCAGGGAAGTAAATAGTCCAAAATGGCTCATGTGGCAAGATATACAAGCTGTGCGTGCCAAGTACGACGAAATCACAAGTAGCAACAAATAGCCAACAACAGAGAATTGGCAATTGAAATAGTCAACAGTCAACAGTCAACAGTCAACATTCATCAGTTATTTCTCGTGATACAGGACAAGCACTACTCAATTAGGGCAATCTAAGAGTAGTAGAAATCTCGGAAATTATGGACGCAGCTAAACGCCTTGCTACTCTCAACCGCATCCGCAAACTTAGTCGCCTGATGGATACATCTATACGCATTCCTGGTATAGGTTTTCGTATAGGAATAGACCCGATTATTGGGTTGATTCCTGGTGCAGGTGATTTAATTAGTACAGGGTTTTCAGCTTATATCATATTTTTAGCCACACGCTTTGGTCTACCACACCGAGATTTAGCAAAAATGATATTTAATGTAGGTTTAGAGGCGGTTGTTGGTACTGTGCCTTTGGTAGGTGATTTGTTTGACGCTTTCTATAAATCTAATATTCGTAATTTAGAAATTTTAGAACAACATTTAACAGCCCTTGAACCGGAAATTGCCACATTACCTGTAGAAAATTACCCCATTAAAAGCTCAACTGTTTCTTCCTAGTTAAGCAAATACACCCACCCTATTGGACACATTACAAACTGGCTGATTGTATGGTCTAAGGTAATAACTATTACGGTACGATAAGATACAAGAAGGTTAGAAAAAGTCCTAGCTCCGGCCTTTACTTACAAAAACTGAACTTGAATGTATTCAGCAACCCCGCAGTTATGCGAGGTTGTTTTTTATGCATAATTTTATCTTGTATAAAATATCATCTTCGTCGAAAGATAAAATGAGTTAAGCTATTCTGCTTTGAAGTTGCACAATCCATCGTAAGGACTGTTGACAGTCAACGGTCAACGCTCAACAGTCAACAGCCCTGATTATTTGTATCAAACTTAAAGTGAAACGGTATTAGCCCTCCTAAGATTTTTTTATGCAACTGTACCGCTCGCTATATTTTTAAAACTAGGAAATAAATTTGAGGCACTCGTGAGGAAATGACTGAAAAAAATATGCAACAACCCATTAATACTGTAGCTGGTATCTTGGAAGGCTACGCATTAGGACACCGCAGCTTTAGTAGGGCAGAATTGAGTGATGCTAATTTACAAGGTGCTGACCTCAAAGGTTCCGACTTGAGCTATGCTGACTTGAGCCAAGCTAACTTGAGTGGTGCGAACTTGAGAGGTTCTGACTTAAGCTTTGCCGATCTGAGTCAGGCGAATCTCCAAGATACTGATTTACGAGGAGCGTTATTATTTTCGGCGAATTTGCGCTCTGCTGATATCACAAGAGCAAAGTTTGAGAAAGCAGATTGCGATCGCAATACCCATTTTCCCGACAATTTTGACTTAGTTCAGGCGGGCTTGCAAGTTAAGGAAGGTTAAGAACTTTTGTCTGCAAGTGGGTATTGCCTTATACCACCAAGGTTTACTGTATCAGCCTTTGTTGGCAGTACCCACTTCATAAAATTGTTATTTGAGCATTTAACTCAGCCCTAAACAAGCTTTGATAGAATAACCGAAGATTCTAGAAACTTGGCGACGACATATCGGACATTTATTGATATCTGGTTGATCTGGAGTGACATCAATTGGTTGCCAATAAATTTTACGGGTACCATTTGCTGTTATCTCTACTTCCATACGGTAACGAATCATCTTCTTGCAAACAAAGCAGGGCTTTTCTTGGTATTGGAGCATACTGTAATCCTGTTGTAGCTGAGTAGTTAGTTGATGACTGTGCCAATGCTTTTACTTGAAGCATTTATCTATCAGCACTTCAAAGAAGCAATATGCAATTTTATTAATTATTTTTTAATTTTTAATAGACAGCCACAATCTTTCAATAGGGTTGATTGTAGAGGCACTGCCATGCCCCGAAGTGCGTACCTGATTTACCTGAAATATACTGTAAGTCATCAACCCCAATCAAGGCAAGAGTCTCAGCCGTTTTTCACCTGCACAATTTCTGCATTTTTGAGTTTTATAGTTAAAGGCAAGTAGGAAACCACCAACTTGATAACACCTAAATCCAGGGTGGAGTTTACATTCCACCTCTATGTAAACTCAATCCTTTCTACGAACAGTTTGTTGAACTCCGTTTCAAAGCTTTAAGTTATTTAGCAGATGAATGCGGTGAAGATGTGACTATCTACTGCTAAAACTTGGCTTGATTATTTACTATGTAGTCGCCAATTCTGTTGTGCGCCAAATTAAAGAAGGATCAAAATTCCGTGGCAACATTAATTCAATATAGGAATCCGCTTTGATTACTGAAATTATTTGCCTAGGGAGGTAACAGGGAATAGGGAACAGGGAATAGGGAACAGGAAACAGGTAAGAAGGAATAAAAGTGTACTGAGTTTTTTTCTCCAAATCAAATATGAGTACTATATAGCGGATTTATCCATTTGTTCTTCAATGGGCGGATTTTAAATTTATCCAACTAGCTGACAATGCTTTAGTCAATTCAATTACTATTCCTGTAAACTTTTCCAGAAATTTTGCTTGTCAGCGATATGTTTAGCAATTTGTGCCTGATTTAAAGGTACGACTGTTGTACCAGGACGAATTGGTTGTAATAGAGCATTTAAACTGCAAGATGTGGTACTAGCTTTTCGATATACGCAACCAAAACTGATCCCTGGTATGCGAAAGTAATCACCAATTTTTAATTGTTGAAATCTCATGGAAGCTTAAACCTATAAAGATAACATTTGTCAATAATTTAGATATTTATCTAATATTTGCTCGGACATGTCTATAGTTTAGTCGAGACAATTTCTGTACCAAGGGTCTGATTTACTATCTCTGTGTAGCTATAACGCCTGCTGTATAATCATTATTTTATTTTTCGTTGTGAATTTTAAATTCCTTATATTTGACAGGCTCTTTAGTTAGATGCGCTTAACTATCTGCTAAAACCCTCTCCAGTACAGTCATTGATTATTTTTTCTTTAGGCAGCTTCTTAGCCCTGGGAGTTACCTCTCCCGGCAAGAAAAAACAAGATGTGCTAGAATTGTACCAGAATATAGCAATTATTCAAGAGTAAATTAGAATAATTTTGCATTTTGTCAACTATTAGGGCTAAAATCTGCGATTTTTGGAGTTATTTAGGTTATGACAACCTCACAGGAGAGGATTATCCCGACAGATCTGCGGAATGAAATGTCCCGGTCTTATCTGGAATACGCCATGAGTGTGATTGTGGGTCGGGCGCTGCCAGATGCCAGGGATGGTCTGAAACCTGTGCATCGTCGCATCCTCTACGCAATGCACGAGCTAGGTTTAACGCACGATCGCCCGTTCCGCAAATGCGCCCGTGTGGTTGGGGAAGTTCTCGGTAAATATCACCCCCACGGCGACACAGCAGTATATGACGCCTTGGTGCGGATGGCGCAGGATTTTTCCATGCGATCGCCCTTAATCAACGGTCATGGTAACTTCGGTTCCGTCGATAACGATCCCCCAGCAGCAATGCGATACACAGAATGTCGCTTGCAGGCGTTAACAGGCACCGCCTTACTTCATGATATCGAATCGGAAACCGTAGATTTCATCGATAACTTCGATGGTTCCCAACAAGAACCCACCGTTCTCCCCGCCAGAATTCCCCAGTTACTCCTCAATGGTTCTTCTGGGATTGCTGTGGGGATGGCGACGAACATTCCCCCGCACAACTTAGGGGAATTGATTGATGGATTAGTCGCCTTAATTCACAATCCAGAAATCACCAATCTGCAGTTAATGCAGTACATCCCCGGCCCCGACTTCCCCACCGGGGCGCAAGTTTTGGGAACGGGGGCGATTAAAGAAGCTTACACCACTGGGCGCGGTTCGATTACCATGCGCGGCGTAGCTAATATTGAAACCGTTGAACAAAGGGGAAGGCCGGAACGAGAAGCAATTATCATCACCGAATTGCCTTATCAAACCAACAAAGCGGCATTAATTGAGAAAATTGCCGAGTTGGTAAACGATAAACGCATCGAGGGAATTGCAGATATTCGCGATGAAAGCGATCGCGACGGGATGCGCATCGTTATCGAACTCAAGCGCGATGCTTATCCCAGAGTAGTTTTAAATAACCTTTACAAGCAAACCCCACTGCAAGCCAACTTTGGGGCGAATATGCTAGCTTTGGTGAATGGGGAACCCCAAACCCTCACACTCAAGCAATTTTTAGAAGTTTTCCTCGATTTCCGCATCGAATCGATTAATCGCCGCACCCGCTACGAACTGCGGAAAGCTGAAGAACGCGACCACATTTTACAAGGTTTATTAATTGCCCTATCACATTTGGATGCGATTATTAACCTAATTCGTCATGCTTCTGATGCACCCACAGCCAAAGGCGAACTCATCACCACCTACGGACTATCGGAAGTCCAAGCCGATGCGATTTTGCAAATGCAACTGCGGCGGTTAACAGCCCTAGAAGCCGATAAAATTCGTCAAGAACACGAAGATTTACAAGCGCAGATTGCCGATTTGCGGGATATTTTGGCAAGAAGGGAACGAGTGCTGGCAATTATTGAAGAAGAAATTACCCACATCAAAACCAGCTTTGCCACTCCCCGCCGCACGGTAATTACCCATGCCGAAGGTGACATTGATGACCTTGACCTCATAGCGAATGAAAAAGTGCTAATTTTGCTCACAGAGCAAGGTTACATCAAACGGATGCCCGTTAGCACCTTTGAAGCCCAAAGCCGCGCTACCAGAGGGAAAGCCGCCGCCAAAGTTAAAGATGATGACACCATCGAACATTTCTTAACTTGCTGCGATCATGATAGCGTTTTATTCTTTAGCGATCGCGGTGTCGTCTACTGCTTAAAAACTTATCAAATTCCCGTAGGTTCCCGTACCAGTCGCGGTACGCCTATTGTGCAACTTTTACCCATTCCCAAGGAAGAAAAAATCACTTCCATTGTCCCAGTTGATGAGTTTAGCAGTGAAGAATTCTTGGTAATGCTCACCAAAGGCGGCAATATCAAGAAAACTGTATTAGAAGCATTTAGTAACATTCGCGCCAATGGTTTAATTGCGATTTCCTTAGAAGAAGGCGATCAACTGCGCTGGGTACGACGCGCCAGGGTAGAAGATAGCGTCATCGTCGGTTCGCGTCATGGGATGGCGATACACTTTAGATGTAACCACGAACAACTGCGTCCTTTAGGTAGGGCGACTCGTGGTGTCAAATCCATGAAACTCAAAGCTGGTGATGAACTGGTGGGTATGGATATCCTCCCCGCAGCCATTCTCGACACCCTCAGTACAGTCACAGAAGCCGAAACCGACATCGAAGAAATCGTAGAAATCGAAGACACCGAGAACGAAGAAACCACAGAACTACCAGCTAACGGTAGTACTGGGCCTTGGGTGTTAGTAATTACAATGGGTGGATATGGTAAGCGCGTCCCCGTTGCTCAATTCCGCTTGCAAAACCGTGCCGGTCAAGGTTTAATGGCTACCAAATTTAAAAACCGCAAAACCAAAGACCAATTAGCCACCTTGCAAATCGTCAACAGCGACGATGAAATCATGATGGTTACCAATCGCGGTATTATAATTCGGCAAGCCGTGAATGCAATTTCCGTCCAATCGCGATCGGCTACAGGCGTAAGAGTACAGCGCCTAGACGAAGATGACGCCATCACCGGAGTAGCCATAGTTCCTCCTGATACTGGCGATACAGGCGAATTAGAAGAAGTAGAATAAACCTAATCAAATTAATAGGTGAGCTATCAAACCGCTTGGATGGTGTAGCAGCAAGGTAAACTTCATGCTGGCAACTACCAAGCGGTAATTATTTATTCATTAATACCAATTAAAAAAAGAATGCAGCAGATTGTAGGGGCATGGCATTGCCCATAGGTGTCAACTTAACGTGAAACCCTTGTGGTTGACAAGGTTTCGCCCTCACCCCCAGCCCCTCTCCCACCAGGAGAGGGGAGCAAGAGATTTAATTCCCCTTGGACTGGGGGAGAAGGGGTGAGGGGATGAGGGCGAGGGTTTTTGTACAACACGCGCTGTATATAGCTTTTAGCTTAAGTTGACACCAATGGGCATTGCCCATAGGTGTCAACTTAATGTGAAACCCTTGTGGTTGACAAGGTTTTGTCCTCATCCCCAACCCCTCACTTACCCAATAAATCGCCGTCACCCTCGAAGGGTGCGGCTAATTGAACAAAGCCCACAAAGGTGGGCTGAATTTTCTTAGCCCACCTTTGTGGGCTTTGTAGCGTTAGCCCCAGGCTTACAGCCTGTGGGCGATTTGTTGGGTAAGCCAGAGAACTGAAATTGACACCAATGGGCATTGCCATGCCCTCTAGAATATATTAGTGTGCCGCAAACACTATTATTTCTAAATTTTGAATTGGGATAAGGTAAATTTAAATCGAATTTGGGGTGTGATAGAGCAAAATTTGCCTCAACTCAAAACAACTGTTGAAGCTATTTTGCCAGACTTATGAATTATCAAATAAAAAAGCTATTTTCATCTGTTAGCCTTTACATTTTATCCCTTTTCAGTGGGGTATTAATGGGGCTGACTGTAGCCCCTGTAGGTGCATGGTTCCTCGCATGGATAGCCCTCGCGCCCCTGTGGGTATTAATTGTCAAACATAACCAGGAATTAGCAGGTAAAAGGCGAAAATTTCTCCTTTTACCTTTATTTTGGGGTATCGGCTATCACGGATTAGCTTTATTCTGGATTACTGGTATACACCCAATGGATTGGTTAGGCGTTCCTTGGTTAGCGAGTTTAGCAATTACCAGTTTTTGTTTGACATTTGTTACCCTTTGGGGTGCAGCAATAGTAGTTACTTGGGCTACTTTAATGGTGCGTTTTGCCACACAGCAGCCGCTTTTACGAGTGCTAATTGGTACAGCTATTTGGTGCGCCTTAGAAGGAATTTGGAGCGCTGGCGCTTTGTGGTGGAGTTCCCTTTCATACACCCAAAGCCCGTATAATTTAGTAATTTTACACCTCGGTCAACTCGCCGGGCCAAGTACCATCACCGCCACCATCGTTGCTTTTAATGGCTTAATAGCGGAAACCTGGATTAAATACAAAATCTCCTCTGTGTCCTCTGCGCCTCTGCGGTTCATTAATTCATATCTTTTCTTAGCAGCAGGACTATTCATCACCCTACACCTAATCGGTTTTAGCTTATACAACATTCCCCTCAGCAAAAACCCAGAACAAGCCTTAAAAATCGGCATCGTGCAAGGTAACATTCCCAACATTATTAAACTTAAACCAGAAGGATTACAAAGAGCGATCGCAGGTTACACCAATGGATATTTAACTCTAGCAGATTCGGGAGTCGATGCCGTCCTCACCCCAGAAGGAGCCTTACCATTTTTCCAACGTGACTTAAGCCGAACCCCCATCATCGCCGCAATCAAAGAAAAAGGCGTAGTTGCTTGGATTGGCGCATTTGGGGAACGGGGACGCAGTTACACCAATAGCTTATTTACCTACACAGCTAAAGGTGAAGCCTTGAGCCGCTACGACAAAACCAAACTAGTACCCCTGGGCGAATATATCCCCTTTGAGGCGATTTTAGGACAAATTATTCAACGCCTATCACCCCTAGACGAACATCAAGTACCTGGTTTGCCCAATCAAGTATTTGATACCCCATTTGGGCGGGTAATCCCTGGTATTTGTTACGATTCAGCCTTTTCTTATCTGTTCCGCCAACAAGCCGCCGCCGGGGGACAATTTATTCTCAGTTCCTCCAACGATGCCCATTATACAGCCGCCATGCCCTACCAGCACCATGCACAGGATATCATGCGGGCGATAGAAACCGATAGATGGTCAGTGCGGGCGACAAATACCGGATATTCGGGTTTTATCGACCCTCATGGTAGAACTTTGTGGATATCTGAATATAACACTTATCAAATTCACGCCGAAACCATATATCCCAGACAGACACAAACCTTATATGTGCGTTGGGGAGATTGGTTAACACCCTTGTTATTGGTTTTGAGTTTATTGGGCTGCTTGGGGTTAAGGGCTATGGGTTAGGGACTTCCAAATAAAAAAATATTTCAATCATTAACTTACCAAACCCGCAACTCGTAGGGGCGGGGTTACCCCCATACGTGTCAACTTCAACTTAACGTGAAACCCGCTTTGTGCAAATATTTTGCCCTCACCCCCAGCCCCTCTCCCTCAGGGAGCGGGGAGCAAGAGATTCAATTCCCCTTCTCCCTCAGGGAGAAGGGGTTAGGGGATGAGGGCGAGGGATTTTGCTATGAGGGATTATGTTCAGAGAGTGATGGCGATCGCAATTTTGAACAATAAAATCAAAAGGTGAACCAAACTACAGGGATTGTAATTTATGGAAGACTTTCCACAACGCAAGCTGCTATCTGCCCTCAGTCATGGAGCGATATTTTTTAGCTCTACAATTGTTTCTATTGGCATACCCATCGCCATTTTGTTGATCAGTAACGACCCAATTGTCAAAGATAATGCCAGAGAATCCCTAAATTTTCATATTAATCTTTATATTTACGGAATCATCTTTGGCTTGCTAGTTCTCGTCGGCATTGGCATTGTCTTATTAGCTGGGTTATGGGTAGTCAGTATAATTATGCCAATTATTGCGATCGCCCAAATTTTAGGCGATCGCAATCTCTCCTACCGCTACCCCTTTATCTTCCGCTTCGTTTAACAAAAAACACCCCCCTATCCCCATCACCTCCACTCCCCCTGCAACGTAAACGCCGCCCATTCATAGGGACTGCGCCCCTCTTGCCATAACTTCAACTGCGCTGCACGTAACGCTTCCGCAGGCTTTTTATTTTGCTGTAACATCTGCTTGTAAAACTCCTGCATTAAGATTGACGTACCCTCATCGCTAACTTGCCACAGCGATACCGCTACTCTGGCTGCACCTGCATACATTAAGCCCCGTGTCAAGCCTACTAATCCCTCACCATTAATATTTTTACCTAACCCAGTTTCGCAAGCACTCAAGACAATTAACTCTGCGGGGTAATCTTGGTTAAATAAATCTGCTAACCGCAAGTAACCGCTAATGGCTTTACCTTGTTGATTAACTAAAGACAGTACAATTCCTGATAATGCTGGTTGGTCTTGATTGACAAAGCCGTGAGTAGCAAAATGTAAAATACGGAATTGATTTAAAGCTTTACTTGTTGCCCAATTGTAGTTAGCATCAAAATTTAAAGCTTCTAAACTGCTTCCTGTGGGGATGAGTTTTAAAATTTCCTTGGCTTCTGTGGCGGTATTGACGAGCCTTTGCCAACCATTGCGGTTTAAACTTCTAGCGGAACGTTCTAAAGCCGAACGTTCGAGTTCTAATTCTAAATTTGATTGAGATTTATCTGATTTTGTTGATGTGGCTTTTAATCGTGGATCGTCAACGCTGTATACTGGGTCTGCGAGGATAGCTAAAGCTTTAGATGCAGGTTGACGGTTAGCGAGTTGTTGACGTTGAAAGGCTATGCTTGATGCCGAAGGTAGACTAACAATTTCATGGTTAGCTAATAGGGGTTGATAATTCCAATTTTGTTGTTTAATTGAGTAACAGGGACGAAAAATACTCCGATTAGAACAGTCATTATCATTTGATGTTTCTGTTGCAGGTTTTGGCGTTGTGGAACTTTGGGGAGCATTTAAATCAGCCAACGCCGCAAAGGGAATATATTGTAAAGCACCATCAGCGACAATGACTAAGCGTTTTTTACCGAGTTTATCTTTTACAGGTGAGAGAATTAATTGCGTGAGTTCTTGAGCGGCGATATTAATTTGCTGAGTTTTGAGATTAGCGCAAGGATTTTCTTTATCTGTTGCAGAAGGCGGTTTAGAGCGGTTATCGCTAATTAAACAAAATAAATTGATGGCGCTTTTTTCGATATCTTGTTGTTTAGGAAGTTCGTAAGTATCGAGAGAATTTGAACTTACCACCCACAAAAAGCTGCGCTCTTCTCCTAAGGAATATTGTAAAAGTAAGGTGTCTTGATCTAGTTGTTGTTGAATTTGCGGTAATTTGAGAATGTCTTTGTCTGGATCTGGGTTTTTTAATTTCGCGTAGGCTGGGTTAGAAGTACGAATTTTTGCTTGGATTTCTTGGTATTGGTTGAGGAGATTTTCTATTTCTGTAGTCAGTTTGGCAATTGCGGTTTTGGTGATGGAATCGTTTTTATTGGCTGAATTTTGTAAATTTATGCGCAGGGTATCTTTAGCATCAATTTGCTGACGTAAATCTTGTTCTTGTGCTAATAATTCTGGGTTTGCGCCTTTAATAATTTTGGCGTTAGCTTCGTTTAATAATTCGATGAGGCTGCGGGCGCGGGAGCGTTCGCTGTAGTGTAGGGCTAATGCAGCGTATCCAAGGTATGGTTCTTTTTTGTGCAGTTCCATCAGCAAGTCGATGTAGAATTTGTAATAATTTTGCTTGGTGGCGAAGTAAGATGTGCGAAGGTCTTTGTTGTCAATTTTGGTGCGTAATTCTTCGATGATTTTAATAGCGGCTTCTACATTGGTGCGGGCTGCTTGGAGATTTCCGCGACTCCGTTCTAGGCTGGCGAGGTTGTAAAGGGTAGCAGCTTCCCCATCTTTGTCACCCACCGCCCGCCTCAGGGGCAGTGCATTATTGTAATATTCCAAAGCTTTATGCTGATCACCCAAATTGGAGTAAACTACACCGATATTATTAAGGGTATTAGCTTCTCCACCCCTATCGCCCACCGCACGCCGCAGTGGCAATGCATTATTGTAATATTCCAAAGCCTTCTGCTTTTCCCCTAAACCGGAGTAAATTGCGCCTATATTAGTCAGGGTATTAGCTTCCCCACCCCTGTCGCCCACCGCACGAAACAATGGTATCGCAGCTTTGTAATATTCCAAGGCTTTGTGCTTCTCGCGTAATGCGGAGTAGACTCTGCCGATATTATTTAAAGTAATAGCTTCCCCACCTCTATCGCTCACCGCACGCCGAAGTGGTAATGCATTATTGTAATATTCCAAAGCCTTCTGCTTTTCCCCTAAATCGGAGTAAACTGCACCGATATTAGTCAAGGTATTAGCTTCCCCACGCCTATCGCCCACCGCACGACGCATTACTAGCGATCTGTTGTAATATTCTAATGCTGTCTGCCTTTCTCCTAATGCGTCGTAAACTAGCCCAATATTATTCAGGGTAGTAGCTTCTCCAAGCGTATTTCCTACCGCACGAAACAATGGGATTACATTTTTGTAGTATTCTAAAGCTTTGTGCTTTTCTCCTAATTCGTCGTAAACTAGACCGATATTATTTAGAGTAGCGGCTTCCCCACCTCTGTCACCTACCATACGCCACAGAGATAGTGCACTGTTATGATATTCTAAGGCTTTTTGCTTGTCCCCTAATTCGCTATAAACTTGCCCGATGCTAGTCAGGGTAGCAGCTTCCCCTCGCCTATCACCTACTGTACGCCACAGAGATAGTGCACTGTTGTAATATTGCAAAGCTTTCTGATGTTCACCTAAATCAGAGTAAACTAGCCCAATATTATTCAGAGTAGTAGCTTCTCCACCCTTGTCGCCCACCGCACGCCGCAGTGGGAGTGCAGCGTTGAGGTATTCCAAAGCTTTGTGTTTGTCCCCTAATTCGTCATAAACTCGCCCAAGATTATTCAGAGTAGTAGCTTCTCCAGCCCTGTCACCTAAAGAACGATACAATGTTAGTGCAATATTGTAATATTCTAGAGCTTTGCGTTTTTCCCCTAAATCGGAATAAGCTGCACCGATATTATTAAGGGTGTTAGCTTCCCCTCCTTTGTCGCCCACCGCCCGATACAGTGGGAGTGCATTGTTGTAATATTCCAATGCTTTGAGCTTTTCCCCTAATGCGTCGTAAACATAGCCAATACCAAGTGAAGTATAAGCTTCTTTTGCTTTATCCCCTGCTTTGCGCCACAACACCAATGCTTGTTGCCATTTTTCTATCGCCTGTCGCAGTGATGCTGCTGTACCTTGTTTGTAAAGCGCCATCCCTTCATCAAAGACTTTTTGTGCTGCGGCGCGGGTTGCATCTTGTGTTGTGGTTGGCTGTTGGGCGATTTGCGTCTGTTTAAATGTGGCGTTTGCTCCCACAGACTCGGATAATAAAACAACACTCAGCAAGCAGGTTAAAGTGTAAAGCCTATGCATAATTCGTAATTCGTAATTCGTAATTTGTAGGGGCGGGTTTATTTGGATCATCATTAATCAGTAAGGATATCTGTAAACCCGCCCCTACCGTATTTGTAATCGGGAGGTAGACAAGTTATCCAGGCGTTTGGGTGTGAATCTGTGTCTGGATTGGGGATAATTGGGATTATTAACTTATTTTCAGAATATATACTGAGCTAATGGGATTTAGTTTAAAGCTTGGGTGAATATTGGCTGAGGCTGGTTTCAGTTTTGGCAACAAATGCAAAATATATTGTCTGCTCATGGGTGTTTTTCCTCGCTTTTTTCATATATATCTTTGGTGGGCGAGGACTTATGTAATTTTTGCGTTGTGATGCAGATACAGGGTATTTCGCGTTAATTATGGATGCGGGTGGGGGGCATGGCAATGCCCACCTGTGTCAACTTAAGCTAAAAGCTATATACGGCGCGTGTTGTACAAAAACTTTCGCCCTCATCCCCTAACCCCTTCTCCCTGAGGGAGAAGGGGAATTGAATTTCTTGCTCCCCTCTCCCCAAGAGAAGGGGAATTAAATCTCTTGCTCCCCTCTCCCTGAGGGAGAGGGGCTGGGGGTGAGGGTAAAAAGCTTGCGACAAAGCGGGTTTCGCGTTAAGTTGACAAGGTTTTGTCATCATCCGCAACACCTCGCTTACCCAATAAACCGCCGTCACCCTCGAAGGGTGCGGCTAATTGAACATGAGCTTACCTACGTGGGCTGAATTTTCTTAGCCCACGCAGGTGGGCTTTGTAACGTTAGCCCCAGGCTTACAGCCTGTGGGCGATTTGTTGGGTAAGCCAGAGAACTTAAGTTGACACCACAATGTCCCATGCCCCTACCATCTGTGGCATTCTTTTTTAAAATTGGTATGGCAATCAAAGGCACTTTGCTCTAAATAACAAATTCTCGAAGTCGTTTTGATTGGCTTCAATGTTGTGTTGATTGTCTTCAATGTTGTGTTGATTGCAATCAATGTTGTGTTGATTCGCGTCAATGTTATGTTGATTGCAATCAATGTTGTGTTGATTCGCGTCAATGTTGTGTTGATTGCAATCAATGTTGTGTTGATTCGCGTCAATGTTGTGTTGATCGCAATCAATGTTGTGTTGATTGTCGTCAATGTTGTGTTGATCGCAATCTATATCAAGGTGTGATGTGTCAGACAAGGGACTCCGCGCCGATTACATCAAAGTGCGATCGCATTATTACACCAATTCTCTGTTGACAAATCTAAAGTAAGGAAAAAGTTGATGATTATGTCAGAAATTGATATTCTGCACAGAGGATTAACTTAATCTTAATATCTTAAGCTTACTTAGTAATTGATTATTTTATGCGCTCTCGGCAAAGCATACCGGAAATGTTTGCAACTTTCCTGCAATTTGAGGCAGAACGCTTTAATGGTTGGGTATATGATGCCAAACTGCGGCGCAATATGCAAAATCTTTTATTAAAGATACCACATACGAATACATCAGAAAATTTTTGGGCAATTTACTGGCACAAGGTTTGGCAAACTCAGCCAAATTCCTTGGCGCTGGGACATTTATCTGCTTATTTGCAAGAAACTTGTTATTGGGCTGTCAATAGAACTATTCCTCAATTTGCTAGTATACACAGCAATTTAGCTGACTGTTTTCAAATTGCGATCGCTCAAGTACCAAAAATCCTCAAAGGCTGCGATCCCGAACAAAAAGCTAGTCTCAAAAGTTATAGTAATGTCGCTTTTGCCAATATTATCCGCGATGCTTTGCGTCAACAGCAAGAAATTGATTACGCTAATGATTGGGCTTTATTGCTGAAACTCAGCCGCAAGCGACTTGTGGAAGCTTTGCAAAGTGCTGGGCTAAGTGATGAGACAATCGGGCGTTACTTGTTGGCTTGGAAATGTTTTAGTGATGGTTATATTCTCAGTAAATCACCAAATGCCCGCAAGTTACAAAGACCTGATGACCAAACTTGGGAAATTATTGCTCAATTTTACAACCGCGATCGCTTAACTCAACTTAACCCCCCAGCCCCAGAATCTTCTCCGCAAAGTTTGGAGAAGTGGTTGATTTTATGTGCGAAATATGCTAGAGCTTATTTATATCCGGCGATCTCTTCACTGAATGCACCGAAAGTCGGACAAGCAGAGAGTGAGTTACAAGATGATTTACCAGATAATAGCGAGCATGATTCCTTATTAGAAAACCTCATCGCTGTTGAAGAAGCGGAAACCCAAAAAAATCAACAGCAAGAAATTCACAATTTGTTAACTAATACTTTAGTCAACTTGCCAGCGCGATCGCAGGAATTATTGCAATTATATTATCAGCAGGGATTAACCCAACAACAAATTGCGCAAACCCTGGAAATCCAACAATACCAGGTTTCGCGCCAATTAACCAAGGCGAGAGAATCTTTACTGTTAGCAATTACCAAATGGAGTCAACAAACAGCGCATATTTCTGTGACTTCCAACGTGGTTAAACATATTAGTGCTGTATTAGAGGAGTGGTTACAGCATTACTTCGCTAATGTGCTGAATCACGCCTCAAAGGAGTAATCACGATGTCATCCTTCTGTGTTCCGCCGACTCAACTATGGTTAGAAGTTTCGCCAGAAATGCAAAACCAAGCTTGGCAACAAAGTCAATCTTATCTTAGTGCTGATGGACGTTGGAATGCCTTTCTTAATCAAGTTTGCGCGAGTACCTTTTTACCTTGGTTACAAACCGAGTACGCCCCAGAAGCGACTATTGATAACCAACCGGGAAATTGGGAATACGTCAATGGTGTGGCGATAAGTTTAGATACAAAGCGCCTGATTTTGATTCCCGATAAAAATTTAGAAACTAGCGAATTTCACGTACCCCAGGAATGGATAGATATTCCTCAATGGGCTGGAGATTATTATTTAGCAGTACAAGTCAATCCCGATGGAGAATGGCTGAGAATTTGGGGTTATACCACCCACGAACAATTAAAAAATCAAGGTACATACGATGCGCAAACGCGGAGTTACTCTTTAGATAGTCAGCAAATAATTGAAGATTTAACTGTGTTGTGGGTAGTGCATCAACTCAATCCCCAAGAACAAACCCAAACAGCTATATTACCTTTACCTACATTATCAGCTACTCAAACAGAAAACCTGTGGCAAAGGTTAAAAAGTCCCACAATTACCCAGCCGCGCTTAGAATTACCCTTTGAAATTTGGGGAGCATTATTAACCAGTCAAAAACCCGCGCCTGTCAATTTGCGTCAGTGGTTGCAAAATATTGTCACTGAAAGTTGGCAGACAATCGAAACAATTCTCGGCACACAGCCAGATTTCGCCTTTAGCTTTCGCCAAGTCAGCGACACCAACGAACAGCTAATTCAACGTATCAAGGTAATTGAATTACCCGATAATAATTTACCAGTCTTTTTGATGTTGAGTTTAACCGCAGAAACAGATGGTAGAGTCAGCATCCGCATTCAATTATTCCCGAGCGATCGCAATTTTTACCTCCCTAGAAATATTAAACTGGCATTAATTGCGGCATCAGGAGAAGTTGTACAATCAGTACAAGCAAGAGAAGCAGATAACTCAATTCAACTCAAACGCTTTCGCTGTCCCGAAAACACACGCTTTACTATTCAAGTGACTTTAGACGAATTCATTTTTACAGAAGAGTGTTTTGGGTAGTCAGTTGTCAGAGACGCGATGAATCGCGTCTGTACAATTGTCCTCCTTGTCTCCCTTGTCCTCCTTGTCTCCCTTCCCTCGTCCCCCAACTATGAGTAAACAGATCGTCCTAAACTTAGGAAAGGGAAATTTACAACAAGGATTTCCTACGGTCATTGCTCAACTTTGGCAAACAGATACTCCCCATCCTATGCAGTTTACTGGGGGGTTGCCGGCGGCACCACAATTGGCGGATCTTTATCAACGTTGGCGACAAATGTATACAGCATTGTATGCCAATATTGGCTGGCGAAATCTGGCGGATTTTGAAATTGAGGAAGAAGATGTTACCCATATTTCTCAAGTTGAATTTACTCAACTCTGTGAAGAATTACAACAAAGTCTCAACACTTGGTTAAATAGTCCGCTATTCCTAAATATTGACCGCAAACTGCGAACTCAACTTTCACCTACAGAAGAAATTCGCTGTATTATTACTGCTGAATCTTCCCAGGTTTTACAGCTTCCTTGGTGTTTATGGCATTTTTTTGATGATTATAATCAAGCAGAAATTGCTTTAAGTCCGCCAGAATATGCTCGTTCGGTGAAAACAACTGCCAAAAAGACTGCAAGTAAAGTGAAAATTTTAGCTATCTTAGGCAATAGCGAAAACATTGATATTGCTCAAGATAAAACTTTACTTCAGCAGTTACCCCATAGTGAAATTAAGTTTTTAGTAGAACCTAACCGTTCCCAAATTACCGCCGAATTATGGGAGTCAGGCTGGGATATTCTCTTTTTTGCTGGGCATAGTTCTAGTCAAGGTAAAGGGCAAATTATGCTGAATGCTCAGGAAACCTTGACGATTGACCAATTAAAGTATGGATTACAAAAGGCGATCGCACAAGGTCTGCAATTAGCAATTTTTAACTCCTGTGATGGTTTGCAATTAGCACAAGATTTAGCTGATTTGCATTTACCCCAGGTAATTGTCATGCGCGAACCTGTACCGGATAGGGTAGCACAGGAATTTCTCAAGCATTTTCTGGCGCTGTTTTCCCGGGGAAACAGTTTATATGCAGCTGTGAGGGAAGCCAGACAAAGATTACAATCTCTAGAAAGTAACTTTCCCTGTGCGACTTGGTTACCGATTATTTGTCAAAATCCGGCGGAAATATCGCCCAGTTGGCAAGATTTATCAGGACAAAAGTTAAGTTTACAGCTACCAAGCCCTAATTTACGGAAACTACCCCTAGTTTTTGGCAGTAGCTTAATTATTACTTTGATTATCAGCTTAATTCGCACATTAGGCGGACTGCAAACATTAGAATTAGCTGCATTTGACTTGTTGATGCGCCTGCGTCCCCCAGAACCGCCAGATTCGAGAATCTTAGTAGTAACTATTACCGACCAGGATATTCTCGCTCAAGGTAAAGAACCCCGGCAAGGTTCCTTATCTGATAAGCATCTCAACTTATTATTGACAAAATTAGCACAGTATCAGCCCGCCGCAATTGGTTTAGATATATACCGAGATTTTCCCGTAAGTGCCAAGCAACCAGAACTAGCTAAACGAATGCAAAACAGCGATCGCTTGATTGCCATTTGCAAACGTGCCGATCCACAATACGATCCGATGGGGATTGCACCACCACCAGAAATCCCCGAACCAAGGTTAGGTTTTAGCGATTTTATCGAAGATGACGACAGCGTACTGCGCCGTCATTTATTGGCGATGACTCCTAACCCAATTTCCTCAACTTGTACACCGGCTTATGCATTTAGTACGCGGTTAGCCTTGATGTACTTACAACAACGAGGAATTAATGCCAAATTTACCCCAGATTGGGACTTACAACTCGCAAATAAAACCTTCCCCCAGTTAAAAACAGCTAAAGGCGGTTATCAATCAATAGATACCCAAGGTAGTCAAATTTTACTCAATTATCGGTTTTCGCCAACAGTGCAAGCGATCGCAACTCAAGTTACTCTCACCCAAGTTCTCACAGGACAAGTTAACCTCAACGCCATCAAAGACCGAATTGTGCTCATAGGTGTCTCCAGTAATAGTAGCAGCGATTACTGGACTACACCATCCGGTAAAAGACCATCGCAAACCGTACCCGGAATTACCATTCAAGCACAGATGGTAAGTCAAATTATCAGCGCCGCTTTAGATAATCGACCTTTATTATGGGTGTGGACACAATGGGGGGAAATTATCTGGATTTGGAGTTGGTCATTAACAGGTGGGTTAATAGCTTGGTTTTTTTCTTCTAATAAATATTTAACTATAACTATCAGTGCAGCAGTAATGCTGTTATCTGGCGCTTGTTATGTAATTATCATTCAGGGAGGATGGGTACCTTTAGTACCATCTGCGATCGCGATTGTAATTACTAGTATTCAATTTGCATATTTCAGTCAGAAATTACCGAAATTGTAGAAGAAGCCATTGTATACAACTTAAGAAACAAGTAAAAATAAGTAGTGCGAGCATCTTGCTCGCGCGGGCAAGACTTCGGCGTGAGCGCTCAGTCGAACGCTGCCCGCACTACAAATATTAAATTGTTCAACTTATTTTTACACGGCTCCTTAGGGCAACCAAATTCTTATACATTAGCGGTTATTTTTATCATGAAAAAGGCACTGTGGTTACAAACAACCCTAATCTCTGCAATTACCTTAAGTACTTTTAACTTTCCCGGAAATGTGCCACCCGGACAAGCGCAAACTTTAACATCAACTAACAAAATTCAGTATGTACCACCAGTAAACCAGGAAAAACCAGGAGAACCCATAGGAAGACGCAAAGGTGGCGGTAGTCGCAGTTCCTGTAAGAATTATGCAAGTCTCACCGCTTTAGTACCTACAACCAATAGCGGAAACAAAGATATCGTTTGGGGACAATCCACATCGCCAAACCCGACATTTTGGTTTTTTGTCCCCGATAAATTAACTACTAAATCTCCTGTAGAATTTGTCATTCAAGACGAAGCAGATAATTATATTTATCACACAAAATTTAATCCCCCAGAAACACCAGCCGGCATAATTAACCTAGCTGTACAGCCAAAAACACCCTTAGTAGCTGGTAAAACCTATCGTTGGACATTTTCAATTTACTGCGATCCAGAAAAACCCTCTTCATCTGTTTACGTTCGCGGTTCTATGACACAAGTTGCGCTGAACTCTACATTACAAAAGCAACTGGAAACTGCTCAAACACCTTTAGATAAAGCAGCAATTTTTGCTAAAAACGGCATTTGGTATAATGCGTTAACCACTTTAGGCGAAGAAATTCAAAGAAATAAACGCAAAGATTCAGAAATTACATCCGCTTGGAATGAGTTACTTAAACAAGCAAACTTAGAAAACTCAACTTCTGCGCCGATTGTTCCTTGTTGTACCCCCCAGAATTGACTATTGAAATTTTTAAATTTAAGCGATCGCATGGTTTTTAATCCAGTCGCTACAATTATCTCTTGATTTATGCGATCGCATGAGACTTCTCAAACTTTCCATCCCCGTGAGGGGTACAAGATTTCATTCAATTTTTCATCCCCGTGAGGGGTAATGCGATTGTAAAGTTCATACAGCTTCTTACCCTAAAGCTGATTGTATAACGTTTCCATCCCCTTTCGGGGCGATGCGATTGTAAAGTAAACTCAAAGTAGTACAAGCTGCTGAGAATGTTTCCATCCCCTTTCGGGGCGATGTGATTGTAAAGGTACAAGGCGACAAAAATCGCTACGTGACTATACCAAACGGGTTTCCATCCCCTTTCGGGGCGATGTGATTGTAAAGTTTGCTTTCCTTTTCTTTTAACCCGCAACAAGCTGAGTTTCCATCCCCTTTCGGGGCGATGTGATTGTAAAGGTAACCGGTGGCGGCGGCATTTCTGGTCTTCCGTTTCCATCCCCTTTCGGGGCGATGCGATTGTAAAGCCCAGCGAGGTCGATCCTACCAAGTTAACCATACAGTTTCCATCCCCTTTCGGGGCGATGCGATTGTAAAGTTCTGCTTTATTAGCAGTGCTTGGTGGTTCTGCTTTGTTTCCATCCCCTTTCGGGGCGATGCGATTGTAAAGTTGTGGCCATAGCTGCTCTTTCCGGCTGTTTAGTGATTGTGTTTCCATCCCCTTTCGGGGCGATGCGATTGTAAAGGGTTCACGATCATTTTTAATGACCAATCCTCGGAAGTTTCCATCCCCTTTCGGGGCGATGCGATTGTAAAGTTGAAGCGCTTAAGCTGGTTTTATCAGCAGATCAAGAACGTTTCCATCCCCTTTCGGGGCGATGCGATTGTAAAGGTTATATTGCAGTTTGGTATGGCTGCTGACTGTTTGTTTCCATCCCCTTTCGGGGCGATGCGATTGTAAAGTTGACGCTTTAACCAGCTTAAAGGCTCAGTACCCTGAAGTTTCCATCCCCTTTCGGGGCGATGCGATTGTAAAGGATTCACAACACGAATCTGCTAGTGCCTCGTCAGCGTTTCCATCCCCTTTCGGGGCGATGCGATTGTAAAGAGTTCACTTCTGGAAACCTTACTAGGAGCGAGTTTCAGACCCCTTAATCGACACACCTCAGAAAAATCACAAAAAACTTTCCCAAAAGCGTCAATTTTACAGCCTGAAAGCCTTGCTGTACAATGCATCGACACACCTCAACGAAATTATGCGGTTTTCAAGGTTCGGGCGAGGTGTGTCGATGAACGACTCACGCTATTTTTAAATATAACTTTTCAGTCTTTTTTTAGTCAAATTTGTTACCTTTTTGTTACAAATAACTCAGTGCGATCGCGCTTTTTTCAAAAATGCGATCGCCTGTTTTTGTAGCGGCTGTCTTAATTAACCTACCGCGCTTCAGGGCATGGCAGTGCCAGTGCCCCTACAATTAACGATAATTTTATAAATTATGAATGATGGATTTTAAATTAGGTGTCTAGATTCAATTACTCAATTTGTTTTGAGAAAAAATGTGTAGGCGTAGCCTGCCTTCGGCATCGCTAAAAATAATAAAGTGTAGCTAGACAGCAGATGATTGTCAAACATGGCAATTTTTGCGTCAGCAATCTACCTTTTTATCTGCGGAAAATACTAAAATGAGTGCGCAATTTACCTAAATGAGTAGGCGATATACTTTTTTACTTGCGGAAAACACTAAAATGAGTGCGTGATTTACCGAAACGAGTAAGCAATATGGCTTTTTGAGTAGGTGAAATGGTATTTTACTTGCGGAAAACACAATAATGAGAACTCGTTAAGCCTTAACGAGTAGGTGAAATGGCTTTTTGCTTACTTAAAACAGGAAAATGAGTACTTGATTTTGATAAATGGGAAGGCGAAATGCTTTTTTGTTTACGAAAAATTTAAAAATGAGTCCTGAATATGTGTAAATGATAAAAAACTCCACCCACAAGGGGATAGAGTTTTTGGGCATGGGGAATAGGGCATTGGGCATAGCAAAAAGTAGTCTACAGACGATTGCTATTTTTCGTAATCAGTTGCCAACCTTCTGCTTGACCGATGATTTTCACAGATTCTAAGTGTAACTTCTCGTAAGCCGATTCATCGATGAGAAAGAAGGATTGACTTTTGTAGCGCCAATAATATTCTAATTCTCCTAAGGTAGCGGGGGTAATTTTGCGATCGCTATAAAAATCTAAGGAAGGACGGTTGTAGGGAAATGAGGTGTAAATTTGCTTAACGCTGGGATTTGCCTGTAATATCATGCTGGCAACTGGTTTAACTGGGTAAGCGTTGCCTAATTCCCACACCCAATAGTTAGTTTTCATTAACAACAGTAGGGAAATATAAGTTCCCCAAAAAAGAATCTTGAGGAATTGCCCATCGCCACGTTCGGCGTAAATGGCTGCTAAAGTCATAGTTAGGGCGACAGCTGCGCTAATTACTTGTAAGTCTGTTTTTGGTGTAGCACCAGCACTAAAAAGAATACTCCCCGCAGAACCAGCTAAAGCCATGATGGACAACCCCGCAATCCAAGACCGGGGATAGGATGAGAGTAAGGGTAAATTTTCGATTTCTGCGATTTGCGCACCCAAGGCTAAAGCTAAACCCGGATAAATAGGGAATAAGTACCAGTGCAGCTTGTCACCCATCCCGGTAATAATCAGCAGGTAAACCCCAATCCATACTAATACTAGTCTTGCCCAGCTAAGATTGCGATTTTCCCAAGTTAAACGTAAGCTTTGAGGGGCAAATAGTAGCCAAGGCCATGCACACAGGGCAATTTCTTGAAAATGAAACCAGGATATTTGAAAATTGTCTTTGATGCCAATGCCAATTTGATTAATCGTGGGAGTGATAAAAGCCACCTTGAGAAAAGAGTAACCGTAATGTAGTAGCTGGGCACCATACCAACAAAAGGCTGGTAAAATACCGATGCCAATGGCTATCCACAGATAGTAACAAGTGAGTAGTCGTGGCGTATCCCACAATAAAAATACAACTGCGATCGCACCTAGCAATAAACCAAAAATTCCTTGGGTTAGGCAAATCAAGCCTAGACCAATACCAATGCCCAAACAGTAACGCAAATCTCGACGCGATCGCAAGACACATAACATCATCACCATCAAAAAGCTGACGACTGCGCCATCTAACATCGCTAACCTTCCGTGACGCACCACAGGTAGCATTGTCAGATAAATCAACGCGCTATAAATCGCCACCCAACGTTGACGGAATATCTCTCGCCCAATGCTATACAGTAATGGTACGGAACAAGCTGTTAAAATTGCTCCTGGTATCCGCGTACTCCATTCATTGACACCTTTGAGGTGATAAGCCCAAGCAACTAGCAAATGCATTAAAGGCGGTTTATCTGGATATGGTTCACCTGCGATTGTTGGGTAAAGCCAAGCCAGAGAACCATCTGGGGCGCGGAAAATTTCGCGGGCGACTTGTGCCACAATCCCCTCATCTCCATCGCGTAGGGGGACTCCTCCCAGATTGACGCTAAATAGTAACACTGCTGCCAATAGCAGAACAATTAGCCAGACGCCATCAATCAATTTATCAACTGCGCGATGTTGTTTTCCTAGATGACCCCAAATAAAGCTTCCTTCTTGCATATTCTATGATAATCATTTTGCTTGCTGGTTTGATTACATAGAGATCGAGGCGAATCTCTAATGTTGCCACCCAGTAATAACCTGTGTGTTTAGCAATTGCTAGATTCCAAATTAACTCATTTTTTCGGAATAGTAATCTTTTTTTTGCAGAAACTTGTCTAAGTTTTTTTACTCTATTTTTTATCTAAAATATTTTTTATCAACGAGATATAAATCATACAAATATGTACCTTTGAGTTCTAGATTATTCTTGATATGTAACTTCTAGCAGCAGCTTCAAAGGCTTTAAATCTTGGATATTTAGGGAAATAACTATAATATTTTTATGCTTGACTATTTCAGGAACTGATAATTACAGTGTTGCAAAGATTAACTGTCAACCCCAGTTTATTAATTAAACTTCTCTGACTTGTAGTTGTAAAAACTAAAAATTGGCTAAATTAATTACAAAGTGCAGATTCTATTCATGATAAACCTAGGGGACATCCAATTTTTTAAATACCCAATCAATTTGTAGTGCGAGCGTCTCGCACGATGAGCGAACAACAGCGAGCAAGACTTCGGCGTGAGCGCTCAGTCGAACGCTGCTCGCACTACGGAATATGGGTAATTTATTTTTTGTAAGCGATTAATCGCGTCTCTCAGAATATAAAAATAATTTGCAAATCCCATGCTGATTGTTGACGAACAATTTCAATTTGGCGAATAAATTCTCGAAAATAAAATCTACGTTCGGCTTCGGATAAATCTAACCAAAATTGCGGGATAGAAACAGCAACCGCAACGGAACGTAAATTAACTGGTGGTAAAGTAGCTAACTTAGCTTGTAGTGCAGAAATTTCTGTCTGGAGTTTATAAGCTCTTAAATTTGCTGTTTCTGTATCTAATACTCCGGTTTCTACTAATGCGGGTAATTTAGTCAGTATTTCTTGCTGACGAGCGATCGCATCTCCTAAATTATTCTTAATTGCATCTAATTGAGGAAAGTTCATTCCCGCTACTGCTTGGGGTAATTCTTGACAAACTTTATTAATAGTTTTGTGCAAAATTTTATCATACGCGATCGCTCGACATTTAGGATTTTGCGGACAGCTAATGGGACGTAAATAAAGATACTCTTTTTCTTGACGATGTTGGGTGACGCGAGTAACCGTCATGTGAGATTGACACTCACCACAAACCACCAAACCCGCCAGAGAACGAGGTGCGCTAGCTGTGCGCGACGGTAAGCGACTGTTACGGCGCAAAAGTCGGTCAACTTGGGCGGCTTCTTCAGGAGAAATAATTGCTACATGAGTGTTGGAAATAATCTCCCCATCCAAGTAAGCCGTATGACCCCGATATACTGGATTAGTTAGCCAGCGTCTCCCTGTGGTGACAGAGATTTTTTTCCCGTATTTTTTGGCTAAATAACGCACAGCACCCCGTAAGGAACCATAAAGTAAAAATTGCTCAAAAAAATCTTTAACTACCGGGGATGTACTGCGGTCAACAATGTATTTATCTTTAGTGCGGCGGTATCCGTAGGGAGGCTTACCCGGTGGCGGTGCAGTTGCCAAACGAGTGCGGGCGTGTCCTTGGCGAATCCGCCGACTGCGTTGTTGACGTTGAATTTCTTGTAATAATTTCAACAATTCCGCCCGGAGATTGCCTTTTTCAGAACTGTATGGTTGTTCTGTAGCAATAATTACTACACCCATCGCTTCTAATTCATTCAAGCGATCGCTTACTTCCCCAACAGTATCACCCAATTCCTCCAAGCGGCGAATTAATAAATAAACTCCGCTTTCAACTTTACAATCAGCGAATAATTGCAGTAATTGCGTTCTCCCTCCCAAATCGCGATACACTCGATCCACTTCCCATCCCCAATCCTCAGCATCAGGAGGATTTTCTAATAAAGGGTCAGTGTAACTGTAGGCGATGATTTTCATTTAGTCATTGGTCAGTTGTCAGTTGTCAGTTGTCAGTTGTCAGTTGTCCCCCTTGTCCCCCTTGTCCTCCTTGTCCTCCTTGTCCCCCTGCTCCCTGCCCCCTTGCCTCTTACTGCTGACTCAACTCGATAATATTCCCATCCGGGTCTTGGGTAAATACAGCCGGACGACCTGAGGCGCTGGCTTGAATGGGATAGTTGCAATTGAGTAGTTCTTGTTTGGCGATTTCCAAATCAGCGACAGAGAACGCTACATGAGGGTTGCGTCCCCATTTTTCGTTTTGGTTGTCGCTAGGGGAAGAAGGGGCGACTATCAGGTGAATTTGATAGTTACCGACTTGATACCATGCACCAGGGTATTTCAGAGAGCGATCGATTTTTGCTAGTCCTAATACTGTGCCATAAAAATGTTCGGAGCGTTGCAAGTCAGTAACGAGAATAGCGGTATGCAGACTGTTGGTAATTTGCATTGTCTATGAGATGCGATCGCGTTTATTTCAATTTTCGCCTATTTCAGTGACTAGGGGCTGGGGAATCAGAACATTCCCGACTCAATATCATTTTCCCATTTGCTAATCGATACAGTCCTTGGGGTTCCACAATGCGATCGCCAATTTTCCATTTGCGAGGGGTAATATTATGAGGAACAGACTGCAAAGTTCCCGTAGAATAAGGTGGCAAGGGTGCATCACCAGGACGTTCCGGTAAGCCACCTGAACCTGTAACAAAAAAAGTCCCGCCTTGTTGATTGTTGCGTCTGGCAATGCAACTATTAGCCAGTATTGCGTTAGTATCAATCACATTTTCGGGGAGTTCCGTTAAACTGTTTTCCAGAAAACTGATGTCGGGTACTCCTGTAATGCTTCCAGAAACTGCACCGCTAGCATTGATATCGACTCGGTTATTTCCATCAAGTGTGTTGATACTTGCAGCATCAGTAGTGAAGGAAGTAGGGCGATATATGGGAGAACTGAAAAATATACTAGTGTAAAATGTAATATCTCCGCCTTTGCCATCACGGGCAAATGAGAGAATATCGCTGTCATTCAGGGCAATAATTGAGTTAGCGGTGAGGGTAATATTACCGCCTCCGCCAGCACCACTAAAAACATTGGTACGAATGTCACTATTATCAAACAGGCGGATATTTTCAGCAGTAAGATTGATATTTCCTCCAGAAGATTGTCTAGAAGATGTCAATATTTGACTATTAGTTGCATTCAAATTTCTTGCAGTCGTTAAATTAATATTACCTGCTTTTCCTGTACCTTCACTCGCTGCAACAATTTGCGCATTATTACTTAATTCAACTGCGTCACCTTTGATGATTAAATTACCTCCATCCCCTGAACTTGTAGTTTGAGTGGAGAGTACTGAAGCATCGCTAGCAATGAATTCTCCTGTTTCAATGGAGAGAGTTCCGGCTTTTCCTGCACCTAGAGTTTCAGTTGATATGAGGTTATGACGGTTTTTATCAGTAGGTGATATACCAGTCATTACTAATGAATTAGTCGCCCGAATATTGATATTTCCAGAGTTGGACTGCCCGAGATTATTTGTATTTTGCAAATTAATATCCTTATTTATCTGTGCTATTGCAGTAAGTAGGTTCTGCTGGATTACTGGATCTAAAGAATTATTTGTTTTTGCTAAAACATCTAAAATATTATTACTTGTCGGGTCAAAGCTACTATTAGTTAATTGACCGCCATCGCGTATATTTAAATTTTGGGTTTCAATATTAATATTACCACCAGATGCCGCACTAAAAGAATTAGCAAATATTCCGCTATTTGACAAATTGATAGAATCGGAAGTTTCGATTGTTATATCACCAGGGTTTCCTTGTCCCAACAAGCTAGTAGCTGCGATAGATGATACATTTTCTAAATTTAATATTTTAGCAGAAATCAGAATATTTCCTCCAGCACCTTGAATAATTGAGTTACCTAATCCTAAAGAGGAAGTAGATAATGTACTATTATTCAAGTTGACAGAATTAGTAGCTTGTATTGATACATTACCTGCATTACCTTGTCCACCATAGGTTGCAGTACCAATACCAGCCAAATTCATGTTTAAGTTTTCTGTATTAATTAAAATATCTCCGCTATTTCCTGTACCATCTGTATTTGTACCAATGAAAGGAAAACCATTAACACCAAACATACTTAAGTTTTGGGTATTAATGGTAATATCTCCGCCCTTTCCAGTCCCTTCTGTATTTGTACTAATGCTAGAAACATCAAACATATTGAGATTTTGAGTATCAATGATAATATTTCCGCCCTTTCCAGTAGCATATTTCAATGTAGAAATATGAGAGCCTTCAGAAATATTTAAGTGTGATGCTTGAATTTTTATGTCTCTACTATTTTGATTACGAAGGCTACCTGAAACAATTTCAGATTGTCCAGCAATGTTGATGTTATTACCTACCAAATCAATTGCACCACCAGCTTCACCAATGGTATTTATGAGTGATTGTTTAGTTAAAGAAATATCTGCTTTTGCAACATTTATGGGAAATGTTAAATCGAGATTATTACCATCTATATTTAATCCAACACTACCATTTTCTGCCAATCCTCCTACTTCAACTTTTCCATCTAAAGCTGTGATAATGCCGCCATCAAAAATGACATTACCACCTAAGAATAATATGCTTTTACCATAGGAAGAAGTAATTCCTGATGTTATATCTGGATAAAGATTTACGCCTCGTGCTTGATTAATAATTGGCGCAGGTTGTATTTGATTAAACAAAAAAGCCGAAGGATTAATCGTCAAAAGTTGCGGAACTTCAGGAGTAGAAGCGCTAAATAATCCTTGGTGATTAAAATTTACTGCATTCGCAGTGGTAGCAACGAATGAACCTCCGACATTTAGGCTACCATTTTTACCAAAAATAATACCATTGGGATTAATTAAAAATAAATTGGCGTTGGAAACAGAACCGTCACTTTGAAGAGTACCCAAAACACCAAAAATCAGAGAAGGGTTGCTTCCTGTCACCCTTGCCAAAATATTTTGAATGTCAGCACTGGGACTAATAAAATAAGCACTTCGTCCTTCACTGATATTAAATTCCCGAAAGCTGTGGAATAAGTTAACACCTCTAATTGCGCCTCCTTGAATTAATTCTATCGGCAACCCAAGGAAGTTTTGTTCTACTAAAGAACTTTCGGATTTGAGCGTGTCATCAGGGACAATATTGCTACTCTGAGCTAAGACTGATTTTTCAGCTACAATCCAAACTAGCCAACTTATTATACTTAGTTGTGTCAGAATTTTGATAATTTTTTCCACGATTGATAATTGCGCTAAGTTACCAAATACCTGAGTTATTAGAGAATAAAGCGTATCCAACACACCGCCGTCACCCTAGTATTTCACCACACCAACTTTGTTAATCTGCGAGATCCCCGACTTCTTCAAGAAGTCGGGGATCTTTCTTAGTTTATTGATTGTTAACAGTAAATATACTTGATTATAGCTAAAATACAAAACTAAGTTAATAAAATCTTTGCCGTAAATATACTGTGCTAAAATTTCACAATATAAGTAAAATTTTTTTCATACGTGGTTGGCTACTATCTATATTCCTGTGTAGTTTGACGTTTTGCTTGTGGCTAGGTAATGCACCTATAACAATCAAGCCGTGGGAATTTGCAGCAGTAGTCAGCGCCGAATCGCCTGATGCAAATCAACTGGTACAGCAAGGGCTAGAACTTTACCAAACTGGAGATGTGAAAGCAGCTATTACTATCTGGGAGAAAGCTGTAAAGATTTACCAACAAAATCATAATGCATCGGCGGAAGCGATCGCTCGGGAAAACTTGGCGCGGGTGTATCCAGAAATTGGGCAAAGCGAACAAGCAATTATGCAGTGGAAGCAAGTTATCGCCTACTATCGCCAAGGGGGAAATTTGCCGCAAATGGGGCGATCGCTCACCGAACTGGCTCAGGTGTATAGTAGTTTAGGACAACCCACAATAGCGATCGCTCTTTTATGTCATCCTGATGAAAACCACCCTTGCAGCATTGACAGCGCTTTACAAATAGCCCAGACTCACAAAGATGATCTTGGTGAAGCCGCAGCTAGGGGAAGTTTGGGTGATGCTATGCGACTGACAGGAAATTATCAGTTAGCAACCACATATCTAGAACAAAGTCTAGCTATTGTTAATAAATTTAATATCTCTGCATTACGGGTTTCAGTTCTCAATAGTTTGGGTAATGCATATATTAGCCAAGCTTTAGTCAAGTATCGACAAGCAGATTCAGCAAAACAAAGGGGTGATGATGAGAAAAAATTCCTAGCTGATGCGCAACAAGAAGATAACAAAGCTTTGAATTACCTGCGGCAAAGTTTAGAGTTAGCCAGCCGTGAGAATGATGTTGCCAGTGAAATGCGATCGCACTTACAAATTATCCCCATATATTACCGCCAAAATGCCACCACAGAGGCAGCAAGCAGCTTACAACAAGCAATTAACTTACTAAAAAGTCTGCCTGAGAATCGCAGACTTATATATGCAACCATAAACTTGGTGCATTTATTAGAACCTAACACAAGTACAGCAAAATCCTTTAGAATTAGCTGTCTGCAATCTGACACATCAATTCAAGCACTTTCCTTACTCGATAAAGCAGTGACAATCGCCCGGAAAATCGAGGATTTTCGTGCCGAATCCTTTGCTTTAGGAGAACTAGGACACATATATGAATGTCACCAAGAATACACAAAAGCTCTGGAAATTACCAATCAAGCCAGATTAGCAGCCGCACAAGGCTTAAAAGCACAAGATAGTTTATATTTGTGGGAGTGGCAAACAGGACGCATTTTCAAAGCCTTGGGAAAACCGGATGCAGCGATTTGGGCTTATGAACAAGCAACTAATACCCTAAAAACTATTCGGCGTGATATTTTAACAGCAAATCGAGATATTCAATTTGATTTTCGCGATACGATTGAGCCAATTTACCGCGAATTAATCACATTGAAATTGAGTCAAGAAGAATCATCAAAAACTGCAAATAAATCGTTAACTTTACCCGCTAGTAACAAGAATTTGAGTTCGATTATCATGACGATGGACTCACTGAGATTAGCAGAATTACAAAACTATTTTGGTAACGATTGCGATTTTGTTTCATCTCAGCCTAAAAATATGGCTGAAATTGGTAATCCGACAACCGCTTTTTTAAACACCATTATCTTAGAAGATAGGATTGCAGTAGTTTTAACCCTACCAACAGGTCAACATCGTGAGAATTCGATTAGTATTAAAAAACCAGATTTTATCGACATTATAAATGCATTTCGCATAAAATTAGAAACTCGTCGTGATAACTTGAGTGGGTATGACAATACAATATCAAAACAAATATATGATTGGTTAATTGAGCCTTTCACTCAAGAACTTCAGCAATTTAATATTAAAACATTGGTATTTGTGCAAGATGGCATATTGCGAACTGTACCGATGGCTGCACTTTATGATGGCGAGAAATATTTAATTCAAAAATATGCGATCGCCACAATTCCCACTTTAACAAACCTGAATGATATTAAACCTTTAAATCGGCAACACTTGCGAGTAATTGCAATGGGTTTAACTGTCAATGCCACGATTGATAATAAGATATATTCACCCCTGACTGATGTTAATAAAGAAATAAATGGAGTGTTGGAGAATATTCCAGGTAAGAAACTACTTAATGATAATTTTACCAGCGATCGCCTAAATCAAGAACTAAATAAACAAGCCTATCCCATTATCCACATTGCCACACATGGCGAATTTGGTGCTACTCCAGAAGATACATTTATTGTCACAGGTAAAAACGAAAAACTTACATTTCAGCAATTAGAAGCGCAAATTCGTAAAGTTGCCAAAAATCATCAGGGATTAGAACTATTAACCTTAACTGCTTGCAAAACAGCAAAAGGAGATGAACGTTCTGCGCTAGGATTAGCAGGAGTTGCAGTCCAAGCGGGAGCAAAAAGTGCATTAGCATCTCTGTGGGCAATTCCAGATAATTCTACAGCAGAAATTGCCATTAATTTCTATAATAAATTAGTCAGCAATCCGCATATTAGTAAAGCTGAGGCTTTGCAATTTGCGCAAAAACAATTGATTGAAAATCCCAAATTAGCAGGAGGAGAATATACTCACCCTGCTTATTGGTCACCTTTTATATTAATAGGAAATTGGTTGTAGTAGTCTATCCCATTAATTTTGCTCTTTTGCAAGATCCCCGACTTCTTTAAGAAGTCGGGGATCTGAAAGATCGCAATTCCTCATAGTCGAAATGTTGGGTTTCGCAAAGCCTCAACCCAACCTACACCTAATGCACTATTTTAGCTGTGTCAATCCACTACAATTTTTGGTTTATTTTATAAATCATCTTTCAGCATTGATAATTTCTTGCAGTCGTGAAGCTTGTTGCTCTAAATCTTGCTTGCTGTTTGGATCTGTAACTTCGCGACTTGCTTCTTGTTTTTCTAACTGACTGAGTTCTGCCAATAACTTGAAAGTTGATGCTTTATTTGCAGCATTATTAAGTGTTTCAGCTATTGCATCATACCAAAATCCTTGTTCAGCATATAAATTTGAACGTTTACGGAATTCTTTTGTTTGCGCAAGCTGTTTTTTTAACTCAGTTGGGATGGCGACAACTTCAATTTCCGCCTTAACAATTAAATCCTCTGAAGGATGGTTAGGATTACATAATAAAGCAACTTGCCATACATACTTTTGTCCCACTGCTAAACTAATTTTTTTATTAGCAAGGGAATATGTCATAATTCCTGGCGAACTTTGGATAATTGTTTGCTCAACCTTTTGAGGTTTGCCGTTACCATATTCATAAAGACTAAATTCAATGTCACGACTGGGAGAATTTGGTACAAACCAAGCAAATGTCGGTTGTAAAGAAACCGTTTGTCCCATATAACCAACGGGAGCAAGTGCTGTCAGACTTGTCTTTTGATTTCCCGTACATTCATTAGTTCTACTACTATTTGAACCTGTAGGAGTTCTAGGACGAGAAGGATTTGCAGGTGGTTTGTAGGTAGCTATAGCTGTAGTTGTCAGTGTTAAATAGAGTATAAAAGTGCAACTAAGCAGGAGTTTGTTAGTTAAAAATTGGCGAATTAAGCAGAAATATTTATTCATGGCTACTAGGCTACTGATGTGCGATCGCAAACTGTAACTGTAGATGCTTACCCTATAAATAAGAATACAGAATTTAGCGCTAAAATGCTGATTTTTCTTGATTCGTTGCCAAAAAGCTCAGGCTGCTTGGGTAAAGTCTATTCCTCTTAACCAGGGTGATCTCAGAATCCGAGAATCATAGTTGTATCTAGAAACATCCGCACAAATAAACCACAAGCTACTAACTGAATTAAGTCAAACCAACAAAGTTTTGCAGATTTCCAGAACAATAACGGAAACCGAAGAAAAAATTGTGCGATCGCTAAAGCTACAATGAAAATTCCCGCTTTATTAAAAGCCACAGCAGCTGGCAAATTAAAATGGTACAGCGAAACAACACTTCTTGTTAAACCGCAACTTGAACAGGGTACATCTGGATAATTTGTGGCAATATAGCTTGGTAAGGTAGGTAACTCGAAGGGGAGATAAGTCTCTACCTCGCCGGGAATTGAAACCCCAAGCGGGTAGAGTAAAAAAATCACCGTAAGTACAAGTAAGCTGTAGTTAACATATCGATATTCTTTGTAGATGTCCGGTAAGTGCTTCAAGAATTTCACAATTACAACCCATGACAACCAGTATTGCTGATTAACGCCTTTGTTCAAGTCCTTGCTGAATACCCTGTTGAATGGTATGAGTAGCACCATTTAAGGCGATAATTTGAGTACCAGAAATTACTAGACCAATAGTACTGATAGTTAGTGCTATTAAGGGAAATACCTTCGACTCTGCCTTAGAGTAAGCTAAGTAAGTAGCTAATCCACCCAAAACAGAAGATGGTAATGCTAGCCAGATGGCAAATGTTCCCAGACATGGGATAAAGGATGCTAACAAACCTATAATTCCAAAAACTAGGGAAATTACTGACATGACTGTAGTTGCGGCTGAGGGTTCCTTAGCCATATTTCATACTCCTTATGGTTAACTGAACAAAAAATTGGATAAAAGACTTGTGGTTGTGGCATGGCAACAAAATTGGTATAAATTTCATTGCGATCGCGTTTGATTAATACAGTAAATAATTGACATCGGGATTTGTTCGCTGTTTCTGCCATGCACCTTTGTGCGTTGTTAAAAACAACCAAGAATAGGTAAGCAAACTTTCTTACCAGGAATAGAAATAGGATTATTTCCAGATTGATTATTAGCAGGATATCTATTTGAATTAGAACCTATAGTAAACGGAACATTGCGAAATTGAATATCACCAATACCAAATATGGAAAACTTTAAAAGCGGAGCTTGTACTATTTGTTCTGGCAATTTGTCAAAGGTGATGCTTAAAGCATAATTAATTCCCGGAGATATTGTAGCGCCAACATGGTTGTCACTATGACCACCAATATCAGCAAGGGAAGCGCTATAAGATTTCCCTTCAGAATCAACAATTGCGCTGTACCATGCCATGATATCAATACCTCTTTCTGCACCCTGATTTGTAATTGTCATATCACACTTGACACTTGTATCAGACTTGGCACAACCTTTTAATAAAACAACAAAATGATTTAAATCTTTTTGATATTCGGAGCTTGGATTAGTTGTTGTAGGATTAATAAAGGGAACATTGCGAAATTGAATATCACCAATACCAAATATAGTAAATTTTAAAATAGGAGCTTGTACTATTTGTTCTGGTAATTTGTCAAAGGTGATACTTAAAGCATAATTAATTCCAGGAGATATTGTAGCGCCAACATTGTTATCACTATGACCACCAATATCCGCAAGGGAAGCGGCATAAGACTTTCCTTCAGAATCAACAATTGCGCTGTACCATGCCATGATATCAATACCTCTTTCTGCGCCCTTATTTGTGATTACCAAATCACACTTGACACTTGTATCAGACTTGGTACAACCTTTTAGTAAAACAATAAAACCATTCAATTCTTTTTGATATTTTGAGCTTTGATTAGATGTTGTATTGTTCTTTTGAGAATTTTTCAATGTGTCGCATACAGCCACGCCTTTATCAGTAATCACGCAAGCAGGTTGGTTTGCCTTCAATGGAATGGAGTACATAGAAAGACTAGCTGCGGTAATACTACCAACAAGACCGATTTTTTGAACAGTACTAATTAAATTCATAACCTTGTAATGGCTTCTAGCTTAAAGGGTGAATAAAGCGCAACCTCACATAGAACTGATATAAATTTCATTGCGATTGCCTTTGATTAACACAATAAATAATTGACATCGGGATTTGTTAGCCGTTTCTGCCAATCACATTGCACCTTTGTGCCAATATGGTTGTATATCCTTGCCAATGGGGTATCTGTATGGCGTTGAATATGGTAAAATGCCTAAAATCATTGGCAAAATGCGATCGCTCATCCCATAATTGATGCTCTTGAGTTTGCGATCGCGCTTTTGTTGAATTACTTTTGGTAAATTTGCCTTGTCCAGATCCCCGACTTCTCTAAGAAGTCGGGGATCTAAAATCGCCAAAACCACAGTTTATTAGCAGACCAAGTAAGCTGACAAACCATCCCTTTTGGCAAATGAGGATAGCGCTTAAATTCACCACCCAACTGTTTGGCTAAATTTTGAGCTAGCTTGGTTCCAAAACCAGAATGTGACGATAAATCAGCCATTGTCTCAATCTTTAAGCCATTATCTGCTACTCGAATTACATTTTTACCATGCTCTTGAGTACAAATTACCTCAAGACGAGTAGTACCATGAGCATATTTTTTGACATTACGCAATGCTTCTTCTAAAAAACTACAAAGACTCCGCTTTTGTTCAATAGCTAAATTGCGTTCATCCATTGCCTCAAACTTGAGTACCTTGTGTTTGATATTGTCAAAATAACTAGACTCTCGCTCGATAATTTCGTTATAAACTTCAAAGAGAATTTCATCAAGGGGTTGAGATAAATCTAATCTTTGCGCTTGTTGAAAATAAAAATTATCTAATTCACTCACAGCCTCTCTTTTGACTAAATCGTAAACATCGCGCAGTTCTTGATTTAGTTGCTGAAGTTTTGCTACAAATTCTTGAGGTGATAAACTTTCATCACTTTGGACTTCTCTTAAAATTATATTTAAAGTTTGCAAGGGATGACTATGAATTGTATCGAAAATTTGGTCAATAATTAGCTGTCGGTCTTGAATACGGTAACGTAATGCTTCATCATATCGATAAAAAGCGGCTAAACCCACACCATTAAATACTAAAGTAAAAAAAGCTGGGACAATTGGCACCCACCAACCGATAATTATTAATCCATAACAGATGAGAATTAAACAGATAGTAGCAATAGTAATATAAAGAAGCATCTTTAAGGGATTGCGAATCAATCGCCCTAAGCTTAAACCTAAAATTCCCCAACCAATAATCCATAAATACTCCCATCCATCTGCCCAAACATCTATCATTGGGCGATGATCTAATACAGCACTAACTAATTGACTGACAATATGCGCTTGGACTTCTACACCATAAATGAGAGCCGCATTTTCGCTATTGATTGCTGATGAATTAACATAATCTTTAACACTAGGGCTAGTCATCCCAATTAAGACTATTTTGCCACGAATCCAATCGGGATTAATTTTGCCACTTTGAACATCAGTAAGTGAAACTAGATGAAAAGGTTTACGGCGATTGCGAAAATTAATTAATATTTGACTACCACCTGCATCTGCTTGTATGTATCCGCCTGAGTTAGACTGAAACCGGGGTAGTTTAGTTGCATTAAATCTCATACCATAAGGGTCACCATTGACATTATCTAAAGCAATACTTTTAGTTTTTAAATATGCTTCTGCCAATTTTAATGTAAAAGATAATTTCCATTCTCCCTGAAGATTTGAAGTAGCTAATAAACTGCGGCGTTGCTTACCATCTGTGTCAATTACAGCATCAGTAAAGCCTATTTGTTCTTGTGGTAAACTTGGCGGAGGATTAAAAGTTGAACCACTGCGGTCAGGTATAATTTTTTCAACTGCAATTAAATTTTTAATTTTTTGGAAAGTTTTAACAAGTTCTGTATGTCCTGGTTCTTTTGGTAAATCTCTAATAATATCCAGTCCAATGACAGCAGGTTGATAGGTTTTTAATTTGTTCAATAATGCGGCGATATTTCGGTCGGGAATTGGATAGTCATGAATTTTATTAATATCATTTTCATTAATTCCTACAATCAGAATTCTTTCATCAATTGATTCTTCGGGACGCAGCCGCAGAAATGTATCAAATATAGTCCATTCCAAAAATTGTAACGAACCTATTAGCCGTAGGAAAGTTACAAAGGCAATTGTGGTAAGTCCTACACGCCAAATATTATTGCCTGAATTAATTTTTGTCCAAATTCGCCGCATCTGTTTATTGTAAATTTTAGATTGTTATATGGCGATGACAACCGAATATAGCAATTGTTACTTAGATATAAACCGAGAGTGGTGAAACCCCGCACCTACAGACTTTGCGATTTAAAACTATACCTCACCAATCCCAAAACTGCTATATTGTTTACGGACTATTGACCATTGACCATTGACCATTGACTATTGACTATTGACTAATCAATTAAACCTTCTTCTCTGGCGCGAATTTCAGTTTGAATTCGGAGATTTTTTCCCTCATCGGGATACACTCCTAAAACATCATAAATTTTAGTCCAATAATGTCTTACTGTTCGTTCACCAATATTCATCTTTTTGGCAATAGCTATATCTTGTAAACCTTCTTTAAATGCAAGTTGTAAAACTTCTAGCCATTCTGGTTTCACTTCCAAACCAGAACGTATCTCTTTAGGAGTATTATGCAAACCCTTGAAAGACCAATCAACTTTGGTTAACATTTCACTCATGGGCAAACTTTTGTCTGCAACTGTAAAACCGCCTTCGTGATTGCTAATTGCTGCTTTTAGCCTGACTAAAGCACTAGGCTTGCCAGTTTGGATCACAATATTGAGAGTTGGATATTGGCGCATTAATGTTTTAAGTAGCTGAATACCGTTGTCAGTTTGGGCATTTCCTCCAATTGTTTCTGGCATAACTAAGTCAACTATAATTAAGTCAAAGTTGATATTTTCTAATTCTTTAAGTGCTGATTTTACAGTTTGTGTTTGTACAATTTCCGCTTCTGGATATTGCTGTTTTAATACATTAACTGTTGCATATAAAACGGACTCATGGTCATCAACTACTAAAATTTTAGGCTTATTTGACTTTTGTGCAAATTGATGCATAGAATTATTTCCCGGATTAAAAAGTTAGTATTTTGAATATAGAAACTAGTAACTTTATACAGTTAAACTAGAAAGATTATGTTTCTATATTCAACTTTGTCTGCAAGTGCCGCCAGCGAAAATACCAAATTTCCCGATTATCGTGATGCCGATAAAAGCATTTTCCCCAAAGCAATAAATTAAAGGCGTGACGAAGATAATTTGATTCTGTAAAATTCGACAGATAAGCCTGTTTTGATATGTTGAAATAAGTTAGTTGAACTATGAGTTCGTGGAAATTTTTTCTTGGCTTTAAACTGACCAATATAGATAAGTTACCAGGAATATTTGATACAATAATTTGCAGTAATTCTTCTAGTGCTATCAAAAGAACGCGAATAGTATAAAGTGATTCAGAAGGCCAATCGGTTGGTATTTCCATTTGCAAATTTAATTCGGGAATACGCGATCGCCATTTAACTAGTACATGCTGAATTGCTAGAGGTAAGCTATCGTCAATATGTGCTGGAGACAAGTACTCACTCAGTTCTTTGAGGGAATGATGAAACTTCTCTATAGTCGCTAGGTACGATTGTTCTGGCTGCTGTTGATACACAGAAGCATTTAGTGCGGCGATTTCTAACTGTCGTCGGATAACGAATGATTCTTGTAGCAAGTCATTGTGAATCATCTCTGCTTCCTGATACATTCTCATCCATTGCCTGCTATGCCACCAAATTAACGCTCGTTGTGTTTGCTGATGATATAGTAACAAACACAACACAACTATCATAGAACTAATCAGAACTATAACTGCTGAAACAATTAGCATGTGTGTATTTTAGACAAGTAATTTTCTACAATCACCCTACAATCACATTAGTATTGACGTTTCATGTAGATGATAAAGATTATTTAGTTTACTTTGTTTTCATCTGAGGTTGATGGTAAGAAATAGCCAAGCTATTGGCATAAAAGTGCAACCATTATTGCTAACAATGAGTTATGTAGGATTGCTATCTGATTTTTTAAATACATGTAGCCCACCTGGGTTTTGGTGGGCTTTGGTTTTAACTGTACTGTCTTTTAATGCACTCTCCAATCTACTGTATGAGCTTCAGTAATATTGGGCACTTCTAGCTTATACTTTAGCCGATAAAGTACTGACTCTGGAACTTTGGCAGCGCGATCGCGGTTCCTGCGTAATGATTCTGACCAAGCTGTTTCTAAATACACTATGCGAATGTTAGCTTGATAACTAGCAAACAGTCGAATTAGCATTGACCGTAATTGACGGCTAATATTAGTAGCATTCCAAACAAATGATTGTCCATGACGCAGATATTCTTTAGCCAAGGCTTTAGCTGCATTTGCGACTACACCTTGGTCGTCTTCAGGTTGAATCCCCATTGTCTGACGCAGTTTATCTAAAGAAATTACTTGCCAATCTGGAAGATTTTCGCTAATCCAGGTGTCTTTTCCTGCACCGGGTAAGCCTGACATGAGGACAACCTGACATCGAGTATCATCGTATGCTTCATAGTTTGGGTTACCATCTTCTTTTTGGAAGTAAATAAACCGACTGTGGGCTGAGGGAAATGGGCGCGGTTGGTTAAAGCAGTGATTTTCTTGGCAGAATTCGCGGAAAAATTCGATACGTTCGAGTAATTGGGCTTTATCGTCACAGTAACGCCCTTTTACGTCTGCTTCAGCTAGTAAAGCTAGTAAATCACAACGGATAATTTGACTGGCTTTAATAACTGCCCGTTCAGGGTTGGGTTTATCCCAAAACCACAGAGGTAAACTGCCATATTTTACCAAAGATGCGATCGCTTCCCGTTCTGGTAATGGTACTTGCAAATCCCATAAAATCTGCTGTGCCATTTTTGCACCTTGGATTACGTGACCTTTCGAGGAAATAGCCCCATCATCACTGATTTCTGTCGCCGCAGGTTTGGCGACATCATGTAGCAAAGCCGCAGCAAATAACACGGAACGTTCTTTAGCTGGTAACGCCCGCCATTGCGGTAAAGCAACTAACGCCTCACATACCAATTTTGTATGAATGAGAACATCACCTTCCGCATGATAACGCGGATTTTGGGGACAATCAGCAAGCGATCGCAACCAATCAAATTCAGCCTCTAATGCAGGCCAATTAATCGACCAATCGCTTTCATTAGGGCAATAAGGAAAAGAGTTCATAAGGAGGACAAGGGAGACAAGGAGGACAAGGAGGACAAGGGAGACAAGGAGGACAAGGAGGACAAGGGAGACAAGGAGGACAAGGGAGACAAGGAGGACAAGGAGGACAAGGAGGACAAGGGAGACAATTGTAGAGACGCGATGAATCGCGTCTGCCCAATGCCCAATGCCCAATGCCCAATGCCCAATGCCCAATGCCCCATGCCCTAATTAAACAAATCCACATCAGCACGCAGCATATTCGGTATAATTGGGCGATTCAGCCAATGCCCATCAGATTGCTGAATGGTAGTTAAAAAGCTGGAACGCACATATTTATACCTAGCAATTACCGTATCTTGCGTTTCCACTTTGATGTATAAACCTTCCATTAAGGAACTTTGATCAGTTTGTTTCAGGGAACGTTCCACATCAAGTCCTTGCGCTTGACAAGTTTCGCGGAAGTTTTGCAAATATGCGGCGGTTTGATAATGGGAATTACCCACCAAAGCAATTATTTGCTGGTAAGATTGCAGCTTCCCAGTAAAAAGAATGGGTACGGAAACTAAAGGTAATCCACTAAGTAATTGCTGACGGCTTTTAGTGCTGAGAAATACTTGCTGCTGTAAATCCAGCACATCGTATTCTAAAAAGTAATGGGGTAAGGCATCATAAAATACTGTGTGCTTGGCATATAGCCATTCACCATAGAGAATATAACGACTTCCCAATACTTGCCAAAATGCACTGGCGTGAGTATGTGCCCATTGTTTAAATAAGTTAAAATGCTTTTCGCGCAATCCACCTGTTAAATAATGTCCGCGACTTTGCAGCCGGATTTGTCCGTTAGCTGTAAAGCTAATTGCTGCATTGGCACCATCAACTTTTTCTTCAATGACTACATACTGTTCCTTGAGAGCATCAAAGGGGATACAATCGAGGTCTTCATCCCCAGGTTGCGATCGCGAGCCCTGTATATGATGGGTACGCGGATATTTATAAATTTGTTCCATGACTTTTCTACCTTGGTGACGGAAATAAGGCAGGTTTATTTTGAGGAGTTTCCTTCTACCTTCTTCAATGACTGCAATCAAATAAATTTGTGACGAATCGCAACGAATCAGCAAGTTATTTAAATACTTGATGTCATTATTTTTCTGATGTAAATAAATTTGTAGTCAGGACTTCAGCCCTTGATTTAGCAGTAATACAATGCTAAATACAAACACACCAAAACTAATGACACCAATCATAGATACTTGATATATCAGGGACTTCCAAGTAAAAATGTTCCCTTGGTATTGTTCACGGTCAACAGTCAACAGTCAACAGTCAACAGTCAACAGTCAACAACATCAAGCGAAATAATTTATTTTTTGGAGTTCCCTAAGACTTGCTACCATTCGCCATTAAATTAAATTTTGATTGAGATGAGGGGCTACATATGCCTTTACCGTAGTTTTCCAAGGGTAGTATTTTTCTAATAATTATACTTCACCGGCTTGGGCAATGTTTCCGGAAACGGTATCGGACTAACTCAACAGTTAAGTTGAAATCTATTTCGCGAATTCTGAAGCTGTAACATACCAGCATAAATGGTGCGTTAAGCTGATGCTAAAGACTTAAGATTTATCTATCAATCTGTTCTCGCAATTTAGGACTGAAAATGACTGAAGTAACTGCTCCTCCTCTCAATAGCCGCATTCAAGAACGCCTACCAACCATACATTATCAGGTTGCAATGCCCCATCCAGAAACCCATCTGTTTGAAGTAACTTTGCAGCTTGTAGACTACCCAACGGCGATTGTTGATTTAAAATTTCCGGTTTGGACACCAGGCTCTTACTTAGTGCGAGAATACGCTAAAAATATCCAAGATTTTACTGCTTTTGCTGATGGTAAACCATTACATTGGTGGAAAAAAAGTAAAAATCATTGGCAGGTAGAAAAAGGCAATGTTTCCCAAATAACAATTAGTTACCGTGTATTTGCGAATGATTTATCAGTAAGGACAAATCATTTAGATATCTCTCATGGTTATTTTAACGGTGCAGCACTGTTTTTTAGATTACCAGGTTGGGAACAGCAACCAATAAGCGTAACTATTGTACCTCCCCATCCCCAATGGCAAGTAACTACCGCTTTACCAGCAGATAAGCAAGGTGAAAATACTTTTTACGCTGCTGATTTTGATACCTTAGTTGATAGTCCCTTTGAAATTGGTAGCCACAATTTATATCAGTTTGATGTGTTGGGTAAACGCCATGAATTAGCGATTTGGGGACAGGGAAATATTCACCCCCAAAGTGCGATCGCGGATATCCAAAAAATTATCGAAGTAGAAGCACAAATGTTTGGCGGGTTACCCTATGACAGATATGTGTTTCTGCTGCATTTATTCCATCAAGCTTATGGTGGTTTAGAGCATAAAAATAGCTGCTCTTTAATTTATCAAAGATTTGGCTTTCGCAGTCAAGATAAATACGAGCGCTTTATGCAATTAGTCGCCCATGAATTCTTTCACTTATGGAATGTGAAGCGCATTCGTCCTCAAGCTTTAGAGGTGTTTGATTACGACCAAGAAAACTATACTCCGTCTTTGTGGTTCTGTGAAGGTACTACCAGTCATTATGATTTACTCATTCCTTTATGGGCAGGAATTTATGATAGTAAGTCATATTTAAATCACTTGAGTAAGGAAATCAGCCGCTTTCTGACTACACCAGGGCGGAAAGTACAGCCATTAGCTGAGTCAAGTTTTGATGCATGGATTAAACTTTATCGTCCAGATGCTAACAGTGCCAATTCGCAAATTTCCTATTATTTGAAAGGGGCGATGGTTTCTTTGCTACTAGATTTATTAATTCGCGCCAAGCATCGCAATCAACGTTCTTTCAATGATGTGATGCGGCAGATGTGGCAGCAATTTGGTAAAGCTGAAATTGGCTTTACTCCCGAACAATTGCAAGCTGTAATTGAATCGGTAGCAGGAATGAATTTAAATGATTTCTTTCAACGTTATCTTCACGGTACAGAAGAGTTACCTTTTAATGAATATTTAGCACCATTTGGCTTACAATTGCTGGGCGATGCTGATGAAGAACCTTTCTTAGGTATAAAGGTAGCGACTGAAAATGGACGGGAGACGATCAAGTTTGTAGAAACTGGTTCGCCAGCACAACAAGCCGGAATCGATCCAGGTGATGAATTATTGGCTATTAATGGAATTAAGGTGACAGCAAATAATTTAAGCGATCGCCTCAAAGATTTCCAGCCCAAAGATATCATTCAAGTCACAGTTTTCCACCAAGATTTACTCCGTTCTGTTAATGTCACCTTAGCGGAACCACGGGCGACACGCTATCAAGTAATTTTAGTGAGTAATCCCGATTCAGTTCAGCAAGAAAACTTAGCTGGTTGGTTGGGTACCACACATTAGTAGTTGTTGCGTCACCATCAATTCTTATTAGTGGGTTTAGTCATGCTAAACCCCTATAGTAATATTTACTACCCTATCAAAAGTCCAGTTTAGAGTTATGCTATTTTGCCATAGCAATCGGGAACTCTAATATTATGTTGACTAGCGATATTCCTAACACCAATTTGAAGAATGATCGCTACAAATGTAGGTTGGGTTGAGGAACGTAGACGCAAAGCGGCTTCCCGTAGGGTAACCCAACACCCCAACGCCTTGTATATGTTGGGTTTCACTGCTTTCAAACGCCAGTTGCTACAACGGGGGGAACCCCAACGGACAGTTTGCTCAAGTCGGCGAAGCCTTAATATAGTTATTAGTATTTTTTACATCATCAGGTATTATGACTAACCCCCTCCAAGACTACAACCCTAGCGGCGTAGGTGAAATCAACGGTAACCTTTTGGGTTTACCCGGCGATTACGAGTCTGCAAACCTGATTGTGTTTGGGGTACCTTGGGAAGTTACGGTTTCCTATGGCGCAGGTACAGCCAACGGCCCCCAACAGATTTTAGACGCATCTACACAACTGGATTTGTTTGATTTCGATCATCCTGATGGTTGGAAACAGGGAATTTTTATGATGGAAATTCCCCAAGATATTATCGAGAAAAATGAATATTATCGCAATTTAGCTGCCAAAGTTATCGCGCGACTCGCCCAAGGGGAATTACTGTTAAAGATGCCAGATTTAACACCTGTGATTACGGAAATCAATCAGGCTTCCCAACAGGTGAATCAATGGCTGTTGGAAAATTGTCAAAAAGCAATGAATGATGGGAAGCGAGTTGCAGTCATTGGTGGCGATCACAGTTCACCTTTAGGTTACTTTCAAGCCTTAGCAGCTAAGTATCCAAAATATGGCATTTTACACCTAGATGCCCACGCAGATTTACGGGATGCCTATGAAGGGTTTGAATTTTCCCATGCGTCGATTATGTTCAACGCCATGAAAATACCGCAAATTTCTAAGTTGGTGCAGGTAGGTTTGCGGGATATTTGCCATGATGAAGTGCAAATAATTAACGAATCAGGCGATCGCATTATCGCCTATTACGACCCAGCCATCAAACAAAAACTTTATTCGGGAACAACTTGGATTGATTTGTGCCAAGAAATTGTCAGCCATTTACCCGAACTCGTCCACATCAGCTTTGATGTTGATGGTTTAGATCCCAAACTCTGTCCGAGTACAGGTACTCCTGTTCCCGGTGGTTTGGAGTTAGAACAAGCCTTTTGTTTATTTCGGGAAGTGGTGAAAAGCGGTAGAAAAATCATTGGCTTTGATGTCTGCGAAGTTGGTGATGCTGAGTGGGATGGTAATGTTGGTGCGCGAATCGTCTATAAACTGGCGAATTTCCTAGATTTATCTTGGCATTGAAGAAGGCAGAAGGCAGAGGGCAGACGGCAGAAGGATCAAGTCAGAAGGGGATTCAAACCTAAGTCATCAAGTAAAAATAAGTAGTGCGAGCATCTTGCTCGCGCGGGCAAGACTTCGGCGTGAGCGCTCAGTCGAACGCTGCCCGCACTACAAATATTACAGCTATTTTCAGGTAAATAGACCACACTGTAGGGAACACCGACAATCTTTTGGTACATACAATAATTTTACTGTTGCCGTGCCCCTACGACAGATGTGGTTCAAATAGGTGAAAACTGCTGTAAATTGTTCAACTTATTTTTACACGACTCCTAACCGTAACATTGGCTACTTTTACTATTTTTTCATCTGTGCAAAGCGAACAGAAAAGATTTGGCCAAGTTTGATACATATTTATGAAGAATAGTTACAAGCCTCGTAACGTTAGGAAACATTTCTTATGGAAATTTCACGTGACAATCAACCACCCCATCAAGTTGTGATTATTGGTGGTGGTTTTGGTGGTTTACATGCAGCAAAAGCACTTGCTAAAGCACCTGTAAATGTGACGCTGATTGATAAACGCAACTTTCATTTATTTCAACCACTGTTATATCAAGTAGCGACAGGTAATTTATCACCAGCAGATATTTCCTCACCCTTGCGATCGCTATTGAGTAAAAGCCAAAATACTCAAGTATTGCTAGGATCTGTAAATGATATCGATCCCCAAGGACAGAAAGTCATCCTAGAGAATGAAGCCATACCTTACGATACGTTGATTGTAGCTACAGGCGCTAAACATTCCTACTTTGGTAAAGACGACTGGGAAGAATTTGCACCGGGTTTAAAAACTGTAGAAGATGCAATCGCCATGCGTAGCCGGATTTTTACAGCCTTTGAAGCCGCAGAAAGAGAAACCGATGCAGAGAAACGTCGTGCTTGGTTAACCTTTGTGATTGTTGGTGGCGGCCCTACCGGGGTAGAATTAGCAGGTGCGATCGCCGAATTAGCATATCAAACCCTTAAAGCAGATTTTCGCAACATCGACACATCAGAAACCAGAATTCTCCTCTTAGAAGGTTTAGATCGCATCCTCCCACCTTTTGCCCCCGAATTATCACAAACAGCAGAAAAATCTCTCAAAGAATTAGGCGTTTTGGTGCAAACAAAAACCTTAGTAACCAATATTGAAAATGATATTGTTACTATTAAACAAGGAGATAGCGTCAGAGAAATTGCCGCCAAAACCATCTTATGGGCAGCAGGCGTTAAAGCCTCGCCAATGGGTAAAGTTTTAGCAGAAAGCACAGGTGTAGAATTAGATCGTGCAGGTAGAGTAATTGTTGAACCAGACTTAAGTATTAAAGGACATAGTAATATTTTTGTAATTGGTGATTTAGCTAACTTCTCTCATCAAGACGGCAAACCTTTACCCGGTGTTGCACCAGTCGCCAAGCAAGAAGGAGAATATGTAGCCAACCTAATTGCAGAGAAATTACAAGGCAATACCCTGTCACCATTTAACTATACAAATCATGGCAGTTTAGCGATTATCGGACAAAATTTAGCGGTTGTAGATTTAGGCTTTATGAAGCTGAAAGGCTTCTTTGCTTGGATATTTTGGTTATTCGTACATGCATACTTTTTAATTGAATTTGACAACAAATTAAAAGTAATAATTCAGTGGGTATGGAACTACATAACCCATAATCGCAGCGCCAGATTAATCACAGTATACGAATCACCAAGCAAACTTGAAGATAGTCCGAGTTATTATTCATCTACTAGCAGTAAACAACCAGTCAAAGTTTAGAACATAAAATAGGGGAGCCTTTTATTAAATTCCCCTTCTCCCTCAGGGAGAAGGGGTTAGGGGATGAGGGCGAGAGGGTTTTGCACAACGCCTGCCCTATATAGCTTTTAGCTTAAGTTGACACCTATGGGCATTGCCACACGCATACCATCTGTTGTATTCTTCTTGAAAATAGTATGACCATTGACCATTGACCATTGACCATTGACCATTGACTATTGACTAAACAGGCAAATTCACAATAAAAGTCGTACCAATTCCCGGCTTACTAGCAAAAGATATCTCTCCACCATGTAACTCTACATAATGTTTGACAATTGCTAGTCCTAAACCATTACCGGGGATATTACCGACATTACTACCTCTTTGAAATGAAGTAAATAAATTTTCTTGATCCGCCGCAGGAATACCAATACCTTCATCCTGGATACGAAAAATTATTTCTCCCGGAACATAAAAAAGTTCAAACTTGACTGTACCCCCTTGCGGTGAATATTTCACAGCATTAGTCAATAAGTTAGTCAGGATATGGCGTAGCATTTTTTCATCCACGCTGATTAATTGGGTATTTTGGGAAGTTATGGGATTATTTGTAATGCTGTAACTACCTATAGCTTTAAAGATAATATTGTGGTTAGTATTAGCACCAAGTTGAATATCTGTTACCAAATTTCGGCAAAATGTTTCTAAATCTATTGGCTGAGGCTTAAACTGATTTTTGTCTATTTCTGCTTTACCAATTAACAAAACATCATTTAATAAATGTTCTAGATGCTGTACAGACTTTTGAATATGATTGAGGTATTCCTGTTTTTTATCTGCATTTAATTGATGAGAATGATCTGTCAGTAATTCCGCACAAACAGAAATACTATTTAAAGGATTACGAAATTCATGACTGAGCATCGAAAAAAATTTACTTTTACTTTTTTGGCGTTCTTTTTCTTGTTCTAAAGCTTCCCGCATCACAACTTCTTTTTGATGCTTGTTCAAAGCAATCTCAATAGTAGTAATTAATTGATTTTCTTCAAAGGGTTTCAGTATATAGCCAAATGGCTGTGTAGTTTTTGCCTTTTGTAAATTACTTTGATCGGAGTAAGCGGTTAAATAAATCACTGGTATATTAAACCGACTATTAATTTCCGCAGCAGCTTCTATACCACTCATTTTACCTTTCAACATCACATCCATCAACACCAAATCCGGTGCAAATTCTTCTGCTTTGGCTATTGCTTGTTCTCCATAAGCTGCAATTCCGGGAACGATATAGCCTGCTTGTTGTAAGCAAGATTTAATATCAGCAGCAATAATGATTTCATTTTCAACAACCAGGATTTTTTCTTTCATATTTTTGTCTGCTCCTAGTTTTGTTCGTTGAAGGTTATGCTAAATTTAGCGCCAGAAGAATTATCAAGATTTATTTTCCCTTCTAATTGTTCTACCAGGCTCCAAACTAATTGCAACCCAAGTGATTCTTGTTTATATAGTTCTACATCTTTAGATAAACCTACACCATTATCGCTGACGATTAACGAGTAATTACTTTGTGAGATTTCGATTAATTCTATACATATATAACCTTGTTGAGTATTGACAAAAGCATATTTTATGGAATTGGATACTAACTCATTAATAATTAACCCACAATAAATTGCAGTATCAATTTTTAAAGAAATTTTCTGAATATGCATTTGAATATGAATTTTCGTATTAATTCCATAGGAACGTAAGAGATTATTAACTATACTTTGGATGTAATCAGAAACTTCAATTTTTGTTAAATCATTAGCTTGATATAAGATTTCGTGAATTATCGCCATAGCTCGCACTCGATTATGACTATCTTGAAACACTTCTAAAGCTTGTTCATCATTAATATATCTAGTTTGTAACCGTAATAAGCTAGAGATTATTTGTAAATTATTTTTCACTCGATGGTGAATTTCTTTTAATAATATTTCTTTTTCTTTAAGGGAAATTTTAAGTTGATTTTCTGCTTGGATATGAGCGCTAATATCAGTATTAGAACCAGCAATAAAACTTTCTTTATTTTGGAGATTGCACAGAATTATCCCCCGACTTAAAAACCAAATATAGCTACCGTCTTTTTTGAGCATCCGATGTTCGATTTCGTATTTAGATGTGACTCCGTCTAAATAAGCTGTGACAGCATTTTTTACTAATTCAACATCATCAGGATGGACAAATTTTAACCAATGATCGTAAGATTTAGGTGTTTCCTGCTCTGTATAGCCAAGCATAGCTTGTAAATTAGGATCTATATAAATTTTATTGGTTTGAATATTCCATTCCCATATCCCAACTTTTCCTGCTGTAATCGCGCGAATATATCTATCTTCACTAACTCGTAGTGCTTGTTCTACACGTTGACGTTCGCTGATTTCTTGTACTAAGCGATGATTAGTATTTTTTAATTCTTTAGTTCTTTCCTCAACGCGAATTTCTAATTCTACTTTGGCTGTTTGCAATGCTTCTTGAGCTTGCTTGCGTTCAGATATATTGCGGATAATGGCGATAATTTGGTGGCGGACTGATGGTAATAAGCGTGCTTCGTAAGTTTGATTTATATCCTCTTTAACTAATGCATATTCAATATCTACAAGGGCGTTTGTTTGCTGGATATTTAAAAGCGCTGCGATAAATTTACAACCAATATTGTCTGGTAAAATATCTTGGATTTTTTTTCCTAAAGAATCTGTTGTTAATAAATAAAAATCGCTAATATTTTTTGTGTAATGACTCAGAATTGTGCCATCATAATCGAGGCGAAGATATAAATCAGGAAAAGCTTGAAAAATTTCTTGCAGTTCAGATGTTGTTTGTAAAAGTTGAGCTTCAGTCGTGATGCGATCGCAGATTTTTTGCTGTAATCTTTTATTAAGATTTAATAATTCTGCTGTGGCTTGCACAATGCGGTTTTCTGAATCTTCCTCAGCTTTTTTAAAGCTCATTTCTAATGCACAACGGTGGGCAATTTCTAGTTGTAAACTTTCTTGAAGTTTGGCTAATTCTTTTTGTAAACCAACAGCTAGGCTTTCTGGTGTAATAATTCCTAGCAATTGTCCTTGCTCGTTAACAATTGGTAATTGACGGATGGCATATTCATGCATTAAACATAGTGTTTTATTAGCATCAAAATCTCTTTCTAAAGTCATGACAGGCTCCTGCATAACTTCAACAGCTTTAACTGTAGCCAAATTAATCCCCGAATTAATTAACCGGATAATATCCACAATCGTTAACATACCCAACAATTGCGATTTATCTACTATATATACGCAATCGATGGGCAATTTAGATTGATGATTTTGGGGATTTATTTTTGTAATTTCTACAGTTTTTAATGTAGGTGCTACTTTACCTGCAACCATGCTTACTTGACGGCGATCGCGTTGAAATCTATGGGTAGTAACAAACGCTCCACTATCTATATATATAGATACCCCTACTTGTCCCATGCAAATCATAATATCTTGTAATGAAGTGTGAGGAGCAAAAGTCAAAACAGGGCTTTGAATGGCATAGTCTAATACTCGCATAATGGCAACTTCTAAATTACATATTGATAACTAGAACCAGTAGCCTAGTGAATTTTTTAAGCATGGAGAAATTGTTTAAAATCTTATTAACTAGATTCTTTCTAAGTAGGGCGGTGCAATTAAACATAACTGGCGAGGACTGTCATTCTTACAAAGTTCTGATCGCCGGAAGCCGGCGCTCAGACTTTGCGCTTTGTCATTTGTCATTTGTCATTGGTAAGGGTTTCAAGCCAGTTTACGTTTCATAACATAGTTTGGTTTTTTCCACCGGCTTACTTAGAATAATGATTGAGATATGTTTCTACTTCAAGATTGCAAGTAATCTCAGCAATCAGTTTTCAAATCAATCAGGCGAAAAATTTTGACTGCGACAATTTTCATGGCAGTATTAGATATATAGCAATCTGAATTAATTTTGGAAAAAAATCTCAGTTTTTATAGCATTTGTAGGCATTACCAACCGCAACCCTGATAGGTAAATAATCGCCCTACTTCAGTATGATTTCATAACTCAACTAGTCATCCTACTAATTTATTAGTCATAAAGATACTGTGGTTATGTAGATGTATGTACTGTAATCCAACAGACTTAAAAGATGCTTGATGACCATAATTGATAACATTGCTACCCTGATTCAATAAAGATGCATTTTCTAGTCACATAAAGTTTATATTTGCCAAATTTAACAAAATATAAATTCTTTGATGACACTATCCTGTAGTCAGCTTAAGTCATAATTAATATTATCGCTTCAGGATTTTTACTTAGAAAACTAGAATAGTATGAGAGTAAATTTAATAACTTCACTCGATCTAGTGACAATATTTACGTATAGCAACAAAGATTGTGGTTGCATTTGTCAGGGTTTTTTGTTAAGAGAACTGAGTGCCCTAATGTCAAATTACTCAGCAATTTTTTCGGGAACTTAACCAGTAAATTAGAAATAAGGCGTAAAAAATAAACTGATGAATGCGATCGCATCTTATCTAGCATCTATCGTTAATGAAGAAAATGCTGTCTATCCTTGGGAAAATCTCGAACCCAAGCTTAAAGATTCTATCCAAAAGGCAATGGCTGTGGGTAAAACTCCCAGTTGTCTTGTCTACCCCCGTACCCAAGAACAACTAGCCGCCATTGTTGCACAAGCGGATCGGCAAAATTGGCGTATCCTTCCCTGTGGTAGTACTAGTAAACTTAGCTGGGGCGGTTTAGCACAAAACATTGATGTGGTAGTAAGTACAGAACGCATCAATCGCCTCATTGAACACGCCGTAGGTGATTTAACGGTGACAGTAGAAGCGGGGATGAAGTTTTCCCATCTTCAAGAAATTTTAGCTAAATCTCGCCAATTTCTCGCCCTCGATCCCACCGCACCAGATTCTGCCACAATTGGCGGTATCGTCGCTACTGCGAATACAGGTTCTCTGAGACAGCGTTATGGTAGTGTCAGAGATCAGTTGTTAGGGATTAGCTTTGTGCGTGCTGATGGTGAAATAGCCAAAGCTGGGGGACGAGTGGTGAAAAATGTCGCCGGTTATGACTTGATGAAATTATTTACCGGTTCTTACGGCTCATTAGGGATTATCACCCAAGTCACATTTCGAGTTTATCCACAACAAGAAGCATCAGCAACGGTGGTATTAACTGGCGCAGCTGAAATGATATCTCAGGCGGCGGAGACTTTGCGCGGTTCGGCGTTAACACCCACCCAAGCTGATTTATTATCGACAAAGCTAGTCTCTAACCTGAATTTAGGTACAGGATTAGGATTAATCGCCCGGTTTCAAAGTATTAGCGAGAGTGTCAACGAACAAGCCAACCGTTTGTGGGAAGTTGGGCAACAATTAGGATTAAAAGGGATAATATATCAAGCTGAGGATGAAGCTAATCTATGGCAGAGATTGCCAGAACAAATGCATTCTGTTGCCACATTTTTGCCCATTACTTGCAAAATAGGAGTATTACCAAGTGCAGCTTTTGAGGTATTAACTCAAGTCGAAATAGGAATAATTCACATGAGTAGTGGCTTGGGATTATTGTGTTTAAATAATCAAAAGCAAGCTCTAAATTTGCGAGAAATATGTCAAGCAAACAATGGTTTTTTGTCGATTTTAGAAGCACCAGCAACAGTAAAAGAAAAATTTGATGTATGGGGATATAAAGGTAATGCTTTAGGATTAATGCGCAAGATTAAATCACAATTTGATAGCAAAAATATTTTCAGCCCCGGTCGATTTGTGGGAGGGATTTGAAGGAGGGGCTAGGGACTAGAGGACAAGGGAAGGGGGACAAGGAGGACAGGGAGGAGTAATGACTAATGACTAATGACTAATGACCAATGACTATTGACTAATATGCAAATTTCCGAAAATTCTGTTAATAACACGGCAAGTTTAAAGAACTTACAAGGGTTTGATCCTAATCATCCCCCAGAACCAAAGTTAATAGATAGTTGTGTACATTGTGGATTTTGTCTCTCTACTTGTCCGAGTTATCGGGTATTAGGTAAAGAGATGGATTCTCCTCGGGGGCGTATCTATTTAATGGACGCAATTAATGAGGGAGAAATTGCACTGAATACGGCAACTGTAGAACATTTTGATTCTTGTTTGGGTTGTTTGGCTTGCGTGACAACTTGCCCTTCTGGGGTACAGTATGACAAGTTAATTTCGGCTACTCGTCACCAAGTAGAACGCAATTACACGCGCAGGTTACCAGATACTTTGGTGCGGAAATTGATATTTTCTCTATTTCCCAATCCCGATATTTTGAGAATATTACTTGTGCCTTTGATGGCTTATCAAAAGTTGGGTTTCTCGAAATTTGTCCGCGCTACTGGTGTACTCAAAAATATCTCTCCTCGGTTGGCAGCAATGGAATCAATTCTGCCAGAAATTACGCTGAAAACTTTTCAAAATAATTTACCGACGGTGATTCCTGCTAAAGGTGAGAAGCGTTACCGAGTTGGGGTGATTTTGGGATGCGTACAACGGCTATTTTTCTCGCCTGTAAATGAAGCAACGGTGCGGGTATTGACGGCGAATGGTTGTGAAGTTGTCATTCCTCAATCTCAAGGCTGTTGTGCGGCGCTTCCCGAACATCAGGGACAAACCGAACAGGCGAAGGCTTTAGCCAGACAAATGATTGATAGTTTCGCTAAGACTGATGTCGATTTCGTAATTATCAATGCGGCTGGTTGCGGGCATACTTTGAAAGAATACGGTCATATTTTAGCTGATGACCCAGAATATCGGGAAAAAGCGCAGCAATTTGCGGCTAAGGTGAAAGATGCCCAAGAGTTTTTAGCAACGGTGGGGTTAACGGCGAAACTGTTACCCATTACCGATAAACCTGTGAATTTGGTTTATCAAGATGCTTGTCATTTATTACACGGACAAAAAATAAGCGTCCAACCGCGTCAGTTATTGCGCCAAATTCCTGGAGTGAAGTTAAAAGAACCTTTGGATGCAGCTTTATGTTGTGGCAGTGCGGGTGTTTATAATATGTTGCAACCAGAAGTTGCTGAAGAATTGGGACAGCAAAAGGTTCAGAATTTGCTGAATACTGGTGCGGAGTTAATTGCTTCGGCTAATCCTGGCTGTACGTTGCAGATTACTAAGCATTTGCATTTGCAGGGTAGGGATATTGCGGTGATTCACCCAATGGAGTTGTTAGATTATTCGATTCGCGGTGAGAAGTTGGCAATTTAAATATTTTAGAGGGCATGGCAGTGCCCAATGGTGTTAACTTAAGTTCTCTCACTTACCCGACGTACCGCCCGCAGGCTGTAAGCCTGGGGCTAACGTTACAAAGCCCACCTGCGTGGGCTAAATTTTCTTAGCCCACGCAGGTGGGCTTTGTTCAATTAGCCGCACCCTTCGAGGGTGACGGCGGTTGATTGGGTAAGCGAGGGGTTGGGGGTGAGGGCAAAAACCTTGCTACAAAGCGAGTTTCACGTTAAGTTGACACCAATAGGCACTGCCATGCCCCTACAATTTGTCGCATTCTTTTGGCAAATTGGTATCAATTGACGTTGATGATTACACAGCAATTTCTTTTAAAGCATGTAATACTCGTTCAACTTCTTCCATTGTGTTGTAGTGGGTGAATCCCAACCGTACTAAGCCACCGGTAGCTTCTACGCCTAATTTTTCAGTTAGAGCGATCGCATAAAAATGACCATACCATGCAAATATACCGCGATCGCTTAATGCTTTGGCAACTGCTTCCGGTGTTTGTCCGGCTAATCTAAAACCTACTGTAGGAGTGCGGGAAGTAAATCTTTCTAGGTTGGTAATTCCATATAACTCTAAACCGGGAATCCCTAGCAATCCGGGAATTAATTTGTAACTTAATTCTCTTTCATATTGTTGAATTGCTGACATCGCCGCTACTAAAGCAGCGCGACGGCTATGATAAGCCGATGTAATGGCGGTTGCAGATTGTTCTGGTGTGGTGAGAAAGCTGGGACAATGGAATTTTTCGATACCTTCTTTATCGGCTTCGATTAAAGCAGAAATTAATTCGCTATCAATGGAAGGTGAAACATGACAGCCAAGTTTTGTTAAATAATTAATCGCCGCAACTAATCCCGCTAAGGCTTCAAAGTTTAATGTTCCTGTTTCCCAACGTGATGGCACTTCATCGGGTGCTGGTTTAACTTTATACGGAGTGAATCGCGCCAAATGTTCGCGCTTGCCATATAAAATCCCTAGATGGGGGCCAAAGAACTTGTACGCCGAACAAGCGAGAAAATCACAACCTAAAGCATGGACGTTAATTGGTGCGTGCGGTACGTAATGAACGGCATCAACAAATACTAAAGCCCCTACCGCATGGGCGAGGCGAACTACGGCGGCGATATCGTTAATTGTCCCCACTGCATTGGAAGCAAAACCAACGGCGACTAACTTGGTGCTGGGATTAATCAACCGTTCCAATTCAGCCATATCTAAGGTGCAATCTTCAGAATGAAAATCTACCACCTTGACAATTACACCCTTTTCTTCTAAAGCATACCAAGAAGAAACATTGGCGTAATGGTCAAGCCGCGTCACAATAATTTCATCACCTGCTTGCAGTTCTCTCCCAATAGCGCGGCTAATGCTAAAGGTGAGGGTAGTCATGTTCGCACCAAATACTATTTCATCACTATGGCATCCTAGCAAATCGGCACTAGCAGCCCGCGCCGCGTTAATTAATGCATCTGTGCGGACGCTGGTAGGGAAAACCCCGTGAGAATTGGCGTTTGACCTCACTAAATAATCGCTGATAGCATCAAGCACCGCACCGGGTACTTGAGTCCCACCAGGGCCATCACCAAAAACTACTGGTTCACCGTTGATGCTTTGCGTGAGGGCGGGAAATTGGGCGCGTATCCATTTTAGGTCTAGGGCTTGCATACAAATCTCCTGGGGTGATTTTTGAGTTGCTTCGCGCGCCATGTCAGTTGTGATTGATTATTGTTTTGCAAGGTTGGTAAGTTCGTAGTCAGGACTAAATTCCTCAATACGAAGCGCGCAAAGTTTCATGAATAAAGTAGTATTGATGCTGCCCAAGCTAACACAAAAATATTGTTTCTACCCTTGGGTTACGGGTATCGCCACACTTTTTAAAATATTCATTGGCCCTTGCTGCTTGAGGAGTTGCATTTGTTCTTGATTGCGCACTAATAACGCCCCTGCAAATCCTAAAGAATTAACGGAAATGCCTTGGTATTCTTCTTGCGATCGCGCTACGATTAACATCCATTCTCTTGTAGCTAATAAATTATAAGCCCCAGATTGCATGTTATCGGCGATGGCGGTAATACCTACAGCTTGGAGTAAGTCGCGATACAGTTCTAAAGTGGTTGTGGCTGAGTAACTGGGGTCTAGGGTAGCAAAAGCATGTTTAAATGGTAAATCTGGTAAAGTAGCAATTAAATTCTCAAATTTCGCTGCTTTAAATAAAGGCTCAATCGGTACGCTTGCACCCGCAGTTGTTAACGGTAACGGAACTATCTGCAAATGTTTGTGTCTTTGACTTGCACCCGCAACCTGACCGCCGTTATAAAACACTAAACCGTCATATTCTGCTAAACAAGCCCACATCGCCGCAAAATCTTCACGGGTAAGTAAGCTTTCTTGTTCTGCAAAAGCGCGAGTAATAATTAATAAATGATGGTCAACAACATTAAACTTATTTAAAATGCAGACATGAGTATCAGAAATATTCGCAACAAATAAATCTTCGTCATAGGGTAAAAAAGGATTAAAATCTTGACCAGTTGCGGCAGATTGTTGAGTTTGTTTTTTCTTGGCTGCATCCTTACGCACAAGATTAGATAAAATCCTCACCAAAAATTTCACCCCATCTTGTTCAACAAACTCAAACTCCGTTGGTATTGACAGCAATGCACCGCAATTTAAAGCATATTCAGTCCGTTCTTTAACACTTTGCCATAAAGTGCCAGGTTGAAATAATATTTTTTCCTCTGTCATTGCTGAAATTACAATACCTCGAATTATTTACATTATTAATGGTGCGTTGCGCTACGCGACAACACACCCTACATTGGAGTTTTTTTAATTTCACACTCAACAGTTAACTGTTAACTGTTAACTGTTAACTGTTAACATTTTACGGTGCTAACCAAGAAAAAGGAGCAAAGGGAATATTTCTCAGTACCCAATAACCCAGAATAATTTTCAAAATTAGCCAAATCCAGTTAGGCTTGATGAAAATCTGCGGAACTTTTACACCCAGAATTACAGGCGCACTGTAAGATACATAAGAATAAATCAAGTATGGCATTGCTACCATCATTAAAGGATTCAAATCAAAAGCTTTGAATATATGTCCATGCAGTAATTGATGCAAAGCTCGTAATGTACCACAACCGGGACAATATAAACCAGTCAACGCCCGAAATGGACTGGGGGGATAAAGTGCAGAACTGCTAGGATTAAAAAAGTATAAAATAATCGCAGCTACAACAATAACTCCTGTAAGAGTTATCACTTTCAACGTTTTTATAGGCAAAGTAGATGAGCGATGTGAAATTATGTTCATTTGTTTAATTGAATCAATAAAGTTTTAAGTTTTATCTTATTTGCGATACCGAAGAAACCACAATGATGAAGAGGATATATATTACGAAAAAAGCTAATGCTGAACCAAAAGATACCCAGCACCATGTTTTAGCACTTTTGGAAGCTTGCATTGCACCTTCATAATCTCCCACTTGCAACTTGGTATTTACTTGCGCCGCATAAATAATCGCTACAATTCCAAATGGTAAACAGCAGAAAAGTGTAACTAAAATTGCTTGCGGCAAATAATTTGGTACATTCTGAGATTGCATGAAAATATCCTTGCAATGTCATTAATTAGACAGTTTGCATTTATAGTAATTATGTCTCTAAAAGATATCAGAAGAAGCTATATGTCTCAAAAGTTGCTTCATAAAAATCAATACTAATAAGTAACCCGATACAATGAAAATACTGGCTACGGCTGTTATTAGTCATTAGTCATTAGTCATTGGTTATTGGTTATTGGTAGGGGTTTCAAGTCAATTTATATTTATTCGCGTTCAGGTTATCCAGGTTCAAGAGGAACCATACTTGAACGCTGTTACATTTCTTTAGATGCAGTCCATCATCCTCCAGCCTAATGCTTCTAGTAGAAGAGACTTGCAAGGAGAAATGCATATACTGCAATTACCAAGCAATAGTTTGATAAGCTTCTAGTGACCTGCTAGAAGCTTTTTCTTCCCCAAATATTACTGTTGATGGGGTTGATTCTGGAGATTTTCGTCTTTTTTTACAGCAGGTACAGTTTTTGCGGCTGTTGCTTGTTCTTTGGCTTGAATGTCTAATAGTTCTGAAGCTGTGACAAATTTATAACCTTGAGCTTTAAGATCGGCAATAATTTGTGGTAGAGCTTTGACAGTTCGAGAACGGTTACCGCCACCATCATGTAATAGCACAATTGCACCGGGTTTGGCGGTTTTCAATACATTGTTAACCATTCCTGGTACCTGTGGTATGTGACGGTCAGCATCGCCGCAAAGACTTGACCACATCATAACTGCATAATTCTGATTTTTGGCGTAGTCGGCTAATCCATTATTGAGGTAGCCTCCAGGCGGGCGGAATAATGCGGTTTTTACGCCTGTGGTTTTGTAGATAGCATCTGCTGTGCGGTCAATTTCACTAGATGCTGTCGCCAGATCCATGCGACGATACCAATGATGCCAAGTATGGTTACCTAGTTCGTGACCATCAGCTACTACTTGTTTAGCAACTTGGGGATAAGCTTGTACCATTTCCCCGATCAAAAAGAATGTGGCTTTGATTTGATTTTTCTTTAAAATTTCTAATACTTGTGCAGTGTTTTTAGGGCTGGGGCCATCATCAAAAGTTAAAGCAATGAATTTCTCAGTTGGTTTAAGCTGGGCGTGATAAATAGTTTGTCCCTGTAATGACTTGGGTACTTCTACTATTAAGTTTTTCGCTACTGGCGGTAAAGTCTTGGCTGATTTGGTAGTTTTATGAGTTGATTTTTTAATAGCTGTTTCATGGTTTAAGCTACTCTTAAGTATACCTAAGGCCAAACCACCTGTAGCAAGAGATACTATAGTTATTACTTGTAAAAATTGTGATAACCTTTGGGCAGTCACCTTAATACTCCTTACACTTAAATTCAGAAGCAATAGGGAATGTACTAGAGGTTAGCTAGGACGCACAAGGCCAAAGCTTGATAATTGGCTGGCGCAAAAGTTACATCTGGTTTTCCCATTTTGCAATCTGGAACTGTTGAATCATAACTTATATTTTTGTTCCTTTTTAACAGTTGAGATTCTCCCCTTACACCTAGTGACTATTTTCAAACCCTAAATTAGACTTCAATGTAGGTTGGGTTGAGGAACGAAACCCAACATTTATGTCACCTCGTTGGGTTGCTTTTACCTTAAGCAACCTACTATCGGGGTTTGAAAACACGCCCTAGCCCCTAGCTAGAGGCTGCTTCATACTTAAAAAGGTGCGCTGATTTGAAACGCACCTTTTTAACAGGACTTATTGATTGTTTATGACAAACCTTAACGAAATATTGCTACTCAGTTCTAAACAATTTGGATGTTTGAGCTAACATCGAAACCAGAAAGTTTATTTTCAAGAGTAGCAAATTGCTGTGCGTTAAAGAATAAACCACCTGTAGTTTGGTTATAACTGAACTGACTAGTGGAAGTTGCACCAAAACTAGCGCCAAGAATTTGAATCTTATCTCCTTGTTGTAAACTAAAGTCTTTGATGACATCTATTCCTTCACTCAGAGAGTTAAAGACAAATGTATCAGCTCCAAGTCCACCAGTGAGGATGTCATTACCAGTTCCACCAGTCAAAATATCATTGCCATCTCCACCGACTAGATTATCATTACCAGCATTACCAGTGAGTTCATCATTACCAGCACCGCCGTTGAGAATGTCACTGCTAGCGCCACCAGCCAGAATATCGGCATATTTTGTCCCTGTAATCTCAAACTTCTCAACATTGGTGTAACCAAGTATGCCAGTACCAGTGAAGCGACTGAAAATCTGACTTTGTCCTAAATAACCAACATGGACACCAGCACCATTGTCAAATTGGCTATAGTCTGCTTTCAGAGTATCGGTACCTGCACCACCATCAACACTACCCTGTGTATCAATTATCAAATCGTTGCCATCGCCGCCTTTGATGGTGTCGAAACCAGCCCCACCAGTTAGGGTATCATTGCCTGCTCCACCGTCAATTAAGTCATTACCAGCACCGCCGTTGAGAATGTCACTGCTAGCGCCACCAGCCAGAATATCGTCATATTTTGTCCCTGTAATCTCAAACTTCTCAACATTGGTGTAATCAAGTATGCCTGTACCAGTGGCGCGACTGAAAATCTGACTTTGTCCTAAATAACCAACATGAACACCAGCGCCATTGTCAAATAGGCTATAGTCGGCTCTGAGAGTATCGGTACCTGCACCACCATCAACACTACCTTGTGTATCAACGATCAGATCGTTGCCATCACCACCTTTGATGGTGTCGAAACCAGCCCCACCAGTTAGGGTATCATTGCCTGCTCCACCGTCAATTAAGTCATTACCAGCACCGCCGTTGAGAATGTCACTGCTAGCGCCACCAGCCAGAATATCGTCATATTTTGTCCCTGTAATCTCAAACTTCTCAACATTGGTGTAATCAAGTATGCCTGTACCAGTGGCGCGACTGAAAATCTGACTTTGTCCTAAATAACCAACATGAACACCAGCGCCATTGTCAAATAGGCTATAGTCGGCTCTGAGAGTGTCGGTACCTGCACCACCATCAACAGTACCCTGTGTGTCAATGATCAGATCGTTGCCATCACCACCTTTGATGGTGTCGAAACCAGCCCCACCAGTTAGGGTATCGTTACCTGCTCCACCGTCAATTAAGTCATCCTGTGTTCCACCTTTGAGGCCATCATTGCCGCCGTTACCAAAAATTGTCCATGCTAAACCATCATTAGGTGCGGCAAAAGTATTGTTGTTATTATTACCATTGTATGTAGGCATTGTGATTTCTCCTGTAATTTTTCCCAGTAAACTGTTTGTTTAGGTGAGGTAATAAACCTCAGTTTCAATGTGTGATGGAGTTTAGCGTTAGCTGTTTAACTCCTTGATGAGTTACACGTTGAGGTTTTTGGTTTTATGCAGTGGTTGGGAAAAATAAAACGAAGAAATTTTTCATAGAGCATGAAAATGACATGACACATCTCTACAGAAGCCGCTTCCAGCCGTTTTTTATATTGGCTGTTAAATCTGTATTTACAGCATATTTCAGGTAAATGAGGTACGCGCTTCGGGGCATGGCAATGCCAATTTCCCTACAATCAACGATGATCTGTAACTCACCAACTTGCAATTGGCTGATAAGCTATTCTGCTTTTAAGTTGCATAATCCATCGTCAGGGCTGTTGACAGTGAATAGCCATGATTAGTAGTTAAGCAATTTAGACACACATTAGCTTATTAGTTTTGAAAATAATTTCTGAGTGTTGTTATTAGGCGTAAGTCTACAAATATTGTTTAATATAGTTAATAGAGTTGTCCGCGTTACTTTTATCATCAGTAAGGTTCAACAGTATAAACTAATTGTAGATTGATTGCATATCTCTATTGACTTAATTCCATAACTGAATTTTCTGACAAGTTTGAAATATTACTTATTCTGTTTGCGTTAATTTAGGTAATCTGATGAAAAAATTGATTAGAGGCTTGCGAGACTTCAAAAGTAGTTATTTTCGTGCTAATGAAGAACTATTTGAGCAACTTTCTCATGGTCAAAAGCCGAGAGTATTATTTATTACTTGTTCTGATTCGCGCATCGATCCAAACCTGATTACACAAGCTGGGTTAGGAGAATTATTTGTGATTCGCAATGCAGGCAACATTATTCCCCCGTTTGGTGCTACTAATGGCGGTGAAGGAGCAACAATTGAATATGCTATTCAAGCATTAGATATTCAACAGATTATTGTCTGTGGACACTCACATTGTGGTGCTATGAAAGGGTTAATGAAGTTAGACAAGTTGCGAGTAGAAATGCCGCTTGTACATGACTGGCTCAAGTATGCAGAAGCAACCCGACAGCTAGTGAAAGAAAACTACAGCGACTACGAAGGGGAAGAACTTTTAGACGTAATTATTGCTGAAAATGTACTTACCCAAATTGAAAATTTACGGACTTATCCGGTAATTCGCTCTAAACTCTACCAAGGAAAACTTAGTATTTATGCTTGGGTTTATCAAATTGAGGCAGGAGAAGTTTTAGGATACGATCCACAAAAGCACGCCTATGTCTTGCTCCAAAATGAGCTTCCCCCATCAGAGATAAATCAGAAGTTAATTAGCCCATCTTTAACTAGCAATGTGGAAATACATTTAAGTGAAATTCAGGAACAGGCTTATAAATTACCTCAGGAAATTCCTAGTTCAGAATATGAATGGTTTCCTATGACAGTACTATCTCCAGAGCAAATGGAGCGAATTTATCGAGGCTCAATGGCAAAGTAAAAATATCAAGCTAACCTAAATTTTGGGGTTTTTTGAGGGCGTTCAATCGGATTTTTTGTCAGATAAATAACTAGGGAACTATAGTGCGATCGCATTTTTGGTAAGAGTGGATAATAAAACAGAAAAAAATTTTTTGGACACCACGGCGTAAATAAACCCCTGGAAATGTTGGGTTTCGTTCCTCAACCCAACCTACTGGCTGTATTGGAATATAAGCCTTTTGACTGTTGACTGTTGACTGTTGACTTACTCGCTAGCGGTACTACAGCCAATTTCCCAGCAATACGTAAGCCGCCCAATGCACGGGATGGCGATAATCTGGATCTTTTAATAGGGAAAGTTGCGCCAGTCTTAATGCTTGTGCTTTTGTTACCTGCTTGGTTGCGAGTTCTTTGTAAAATTGACCTACTAGACGCGCCCCGGATTCATCATCTAAACTCCACAAAGAAGCTAAGGTACTGCGCGCCCCTGCTTGAATTGCTACCCCAGCTAACCCTAAAGCTGCTCTTTTGTCGCCTTCGGCGGTTTCGCAAGCACTCAAAACGAGTAACTCTATGGGTTCAGGGCTAATTTCATCTCTGCGACGGAGCAAATTTTTCAATTCATTGACTTTGACTGGTTTATCCCAAGCCAAAACAAAAGTTTCCTCAGCATTGGAGCTAAATTGACCGTGAGTGGCTAAATGTACGACAGAAAAGGGTAAGGAGTCAATCTGTTTTTGCAACGCTGTACTAGTAAATGTCTGATTCAGCAGCACTTCGCTAGGGACTTCCGCTTCCACAGCTTTTAATTCGTCTGCGACATTGGGTAAGGGATTAAATCCGTGTCGTGCTTCTGTTAATCCCGCTACTAAGGTTTTGAGTTGAGTTTTTTGTAAAGGTTTAGGCCCTAACAACTCTAACCCAGGTGTCAGGGCAATACTATATTTTTCCACCAAATACTGTTTACCATCATATAAAGCTGCCATTGGCAGGTTGCGTAAAGCACCATCTAAGACAAAAACTAATGTTTGCACTTCGCTTTGAGATAGTTGTGTTTCTACAGGGCGAATTAACCAATCGTAAACTTTTGCAGCTAAATCTTTACCTTCTGGTGTGGTGAAAGGTTTTTCTAAATTTTCTCGGAGTTGTGCGACAATTTTTTCTAGTTCAGTTTGAGATACTTGAGTAGCATAGTGGCGTAATGGCTGCTGCGGTAAGCTGAGAATTACTTCTAGTTTGTCTGGCAAAATAATCGGATAAATTAAGGCGGCGCTTGACTGTTGAATCTGCTCAATCGGGACTATTTTTCCTTGGAGACAAGCGGAACGAAAGAAGTTATCAAGTTCAGCTAGTTGTAATGATTCAATTACTTGTCGAGCTTGTTTGAGTTGCTCTTGAGTAGGTTCTAAGTCTGGGCCTGGATTTAAGAGTAATTCTACATATTCACGATACACTGGCTCTACAGCTTCGCGAAAAGAAAATTGAATGTCGCTGTTAATGGCTACTAAATCGCTGCGGAGGGATTTTAATGTGGTGAAGGCGACTTCATAGGCTGCTATTGCTGGCTTAATTGCTCCCTGAGATTTTAAAATCCTTCCTAATTGCCATTGCCATTGATAAGCAACATCGGCAGCATTAATGGCTTGAGCTAATTGTAAAGCTTGTGCGGTTAACTCTTGAGCATTTGACCATTGCTGGGTTTGTTCATAGAGTCCACCTAAATAACCTAAAGCATAGGATTGGGCTTTTTGATCGGTTAAATTTTTGGCTTGTTCAACAGCTATGGCTAGTAGTTGCGCCGATTCAGTTTGTTTATTTCCCAGTTTTGTTAAAGCTTTAGCTAGGTTAACACGAGCGTAAATTGCCGAGCGACTGGGAGGAAGATTAGCTAGTTGAGGCTGGAGTTGTAGCCAAAGATTTTCGGCTGATTTTGCTTCGCCAGTAGCTAATAATAAATTAATTTGATTAATTTTCGCTTGAATGCCGGTAATGCTGTTAGGAGCGATCGCACTTACTTGTTCGTAGTATTTTACAGCAGAAGTGCGATCGCCTTGAGCATAAGCTGTGTTACCTAAACTCAATAAAGTTGCACTCAGTTCTGGTGTGGATACATTACCTGCATTCTGTAATAGTTGCAAACTTTGCTGCAAAACTTGCCGAGAATCCGCAAAAGCCCCAACTAATCGTAGAACATTCCCCAAACTCCGCAAACCTGTAGTTTTTAATTGTTGATCTGGCTGATTCTCTAAAGATTGTTTCACATCTGCTAGGGTTTTACGCGCTTGCAGATAAAGCCCTAAAGTTTGTTGTGCCTGAGCTTGATTAATTAAACTACCAATTTTACCTTGTATATAGCTAACATTGGTATAAATAGTAGTAGCCTGTTGCCAACTATTCAAAGCTTGTTCTGGTTGACCTTGAGCTAATTCTAAACTGCCTTGATTGTTGAGTGCTTGGGCTAAAATTAGCTGTGCTTGTGAAGTTGTCGGTTTGGCATTACCTAATAACTTGAGACTGGCGGTAATGGCTTGCTTTGCTTGCTGCCACTGTCCCAATTGCTGATAAGCTAAAGAAAGATAATTCAGCACCATAGCTTGAGACAATAAATTATTTTCTGCTTTAAGTGCTAATTCCCAAATTTTTATAGCTTCAGCATATTTTTCTTTTTGGTACAGTTCTCTACCTTGTTGAATTAAATTTGATGGAGATAAGTCTTTTGTCAACCTATTCCCAATTTCCTCTACTTGTGGAAGCGCGAAGGGTGGAACAGAAGAAGCTGTAGCTTGTCTAAAATTAATTAATAGGGTGAGAATCATCCCCATTAACATACACAGCAAAAAAGCTATAACTCGACGCCAAAATTTCAGCTGTTTTTTTGCCATTTCCGAGTCCCAGATTAATTTTGCACAACTGGACAGCTAACAGGTTTCACAAAAGAATTGTGAGGAGTAGTAGCGGGTGCTTGAGCTACCAAGGTGACAATACCATTAGCCGCAATTTCCCAACCTTGAGCTTCTACAATAGCTGTCGGTGGTTGAGAAAGCGTTTTCTGTTGTGGTTGAAAATTAGACAGTTTTTCGTTCAGTAAAGCGTGGGGCTGTAAGTCTTGCCACACAGCATCACTACTCAATATGTCACTGGGATTTGCTGGTAAACCACCTCGTCCTGTGATGATAAATTCACTTTTTTGATTGGCTATTGTGCCTGTGCTATCTCTACAGCTTTGGGTAATTTGTTGGGAAGCATCGACGAGATTTGTGGGTAAATTCACCAATCCGTTACTCGGATCTACATCAGGGGTATTAATTTCAACAACTCCGTTGATGCCTAATTGAGAACTGGCGGTGATGTCACTAAAAGCGGTTTGGCGATCGCGAAATTTAATGCCAAAAATCCCTTGTGTCTGAATGTCGATGTTGCCACCTTTACCTGTAAAAGCATCGGCGGTAATGTTGCTATCTTCAGTTGGTGAAGCCACAATCAAGCCAGATGCGATCGCAATATTGCCACCGTTCCCACCTGCTTGGGCTGTACCTGCTGTGGTGGATAGGTTGCTACCCCGACGCAGCAGTAATAAATTTGACACATCCAGGGTGATATTACCTCCTGTGTTACTGGCGGTTTCTGCTGAGATTTCCCCTTGGCGATCCAAGGTCAAAGAATCGGCGCGAATGCGAATGTTGCCGCCGATACCTGTACCTTGACTGCTGGCATTAATTTGCGCGCCATCTGTCACTTGGAGCGATCGCGCTGCGATATCAATGTCCCCGCCATCGCCGCTTGCGCCTGGTTCCACAGAGGTAAAAACTCCGCTCAGTTCAGCACCGCTCCCATCAAATGTCGCATTATTGGTAGCAACAATCTTGACATTACCTGCATTTGCCGAACCGATAGTACCTGCCGCAATTTGTGCACCATTGAGAACCGACAAGTTTTGAACACTGACTGCGACATTGCCACCTTGTCCTGTTTTAAAGGCAGTGGCATCTATTTTGGCTCCATTGGTGACTAACAAAGAAGGCGTTGTTACTTCAATGGTGCCGCCGTTGCCAACTTCCTGTCCCGGACTCAAAAAGCCGAAGCCAGATCGACTGAAAGCACCTGTACTGACGCCTTCTATTGCTCCTGCTCCATCCAAAACAATGGCTTGTGTGGCCTGGATAGTCAATGTTCCACCTGCGCCTGGCCCATCCGTATTTGTGCCTAACTGTCCGTTGGTTGTCACCCGCAATGAACGGGTGATGATGTTGAGATTGCCTCCAATCCCACTGGCATCACTGCCAACAACACTGGCTAAAAAACCTCCGTTTTGAATGGCAATATCTCTGGCAGTCACAGAAACGTTTCCTCCCTGTCCGGCTCCATAGGCTAAAGCACCTAACTGCGCTTCTTGATCGAGTGTGAAGGTGCCTGTGGTGATGGCAACGTTACCACCATTGCCTTCAGCAAGATTTTGGCTAGCTATAGCTGTCACTTGATTGGGTTTGCTGATGCCACCTCCTACCAAGGTGATTGACTCACTGGCGGCGATCGCAATATCACCTGCTTTCCCCCGTCCAAATGTGACAGTGCCAAGTTGTCCACCGTCCGTGAGGGCGAGACTACGGGTTTGCAGGGCTATACTGGCTCCGTTACCGTTGCTAGCACTATCTACGATAGTGAAGATATTGCTGTCGTCTCCAGCGATCGCAATGGAATCTGTAGCGTTGATCCTCATCTCTCCGGTCGCATTTTGATCGCCAGTCGTGAAGATAAACAGTTGAGACCCCTTTTCCACCTGAAAGGTTTTTGCATTCACCGCCACAGTACCACCGTTGTCTGAGGTCGCTTCAATCATCGCCCCATCTACCATTGAAACATGCGATCGCTCTACTCCCTCTGGAAACTGCAATTGAAACCCGTTGTTGGTCGTTTCTAACCCAACTATCCCCAAACTCGATAAACCGCCCAATTCTATACGACCATCCGTTACCTGCAAAATTGCACCGTTCTGCAAACTAACATCGCCACCGATCACAGCCAGGGTATTACCAGGTGGAACTGTAAGCCTTGCACCCTGGAGTTCGATTGGGAAGGCATTACTACCATATTGCAATCCCAAGGGTACATTGATAGCCAGTAAGGGTGGCGCTTGGGGATTACTCGCACTAAACGCAAAGCCATTACCGAATGCCAAACTATCTGCTGTACTTGCAACAAAGGAACCGCCCACATCTAACCGAGCATTTTGCCCAAAAATTATGCCATTGGGATTAATGAAAAATAAATTGGCATTACCCAATACCCCAAGAGTTCCCAAAATCTCCGACCGATTATTTCCTGTGACTCTTGTAAGAATGTTTTCCACTCCTGTGGGGTTGGCGAAATATACCTGTTGCCCATCACCAATGCTAAATTCGCGAAAGCTGTGAAATAAATTCGCTCCCCGAATTGCACCGCCATTGATGATATCTGCTGTCGCCCCTTTAACTTCTACACCTGGTGTTAATACCGTAGCTTCGCCACCCAAAGTATTATCAAGTTGAATCTCTGCGCGGACGAGAGTTGCTTTACAAATCACCGAACTAAATGTACAACAGGCTAATCCTAATAATAAAAATTTACTACAACAATTTAGGCTTGGCTGATATTGGATAGATTTAAACCATTGATGCAAAGATTTCCGCTTAAATATTTGAGATTTCCTAAAAATCATGAGTTATATATAAATAGTCATGAAAGCCCAACGTTTAATTGATATCATTACTATCCTAGCTTGTTTGGCATTTTCTGAAATATATTTGGCTCTTATTTACCCTACAACATATTTCAGGTAAATGAGGTACGCGCTTCGGGGCATGGCAGTGCCAGTGCCCCTACAATCAACTATTATCTATACCTCATCAACTGGCTATATACCAATACAGTTCAGTTAGCCTTGAAAACCTTAAACTGTGTAGGTTGGGTTGAGGAACGAAACCCAACATTTCCGAGGTTTTGTTGGGTTTCACTTCGTTCAACCCAACCTACGATTATCCTTAACTGAACCGTATTGGGCTATATACAGCATATTGCCAGTTATATTTAATGTTTTGCTATTCATTAGTTTGATAATTATGTAGTAATTTCAGTACAGTTTTTGGACTATTAATGGGGCGTAGATTCAGCTTGTTAAACATCCCAGCCATTAATTCTGCTACTGGCGCGGGAGTGAAAAATTGACCGAGTTTTCCCTTGAGTTTTTGCTCCTGTTTCCTGCTAGCGCTAATCCTCAAAAGTTCTACTTCACGAAGTAAGTTTATAGTAGAGGATTCTACCAAACTTTTAAATTTCGTTTCTCTACTGATTGGTTGAAGCATCAGAGTTTGCTTAGTCTCTAAGTTAATCAACCTCCAGCTTGAAAAATCTCTTCGGCGGTTAAATTTAATTCGGGAAAAGTTGGTGATTCGATGCGTTCTTGAGAGCGAAATTTTCTAATTTGATATTCACCTTCATCCAAACAGCAAACTAAGATTGTTGGTTCTTTGGGTTTCCCTATAAACTCCCTACCACCTAAAGCAGCATAATCAACAATCCAATATTCAGGAATTCCCATTTCTTCATAATCGGCATATTTTTTATGATAATCATCACGCCAATTATTACTCACTACTTCAATCACTAAAGGAATAGATGCTGCAAGGCTGACAGTTGATTCTTTTTTCCAGCGAGACTCATTTACTAAATTAGGTCGATTTAATATCAGCACATCTGGTGAGTAAGCTGATTCGTTTTCAATTGGTTTAACTAATACTGTTTTTGGTATGCCATATGGCAGATTTAAACGACTATATTCTAAAGTAATTTTTGTAGCTAAAAATCCAACTACCTCTTCATGATTTCCTAGTGGCTGTGGCATTTCAACTACTACCCCATCATATAATTCGTAACGTTTCCCTGTGTTATCTGGATATTTAGCTACGAATTCATCAAATGTAACTATTTTGCGTAAGGTTTGACTCATAAATTATTGCCTTGCCTTTATCTAAAAGGACTTAAAATGTAGGGTGTCTTATGTCATAGGCTAACGCACCATTAGAAGGTCACCCTACACATCTGTTTAATTTCTACCCCAAAAATAGCTTGTAGGCTGGATTCTGATTTTCATCCCAATACTGATAACCCAGGGTATCCAAAAACGCCTGCCACTCCGTCATCTCTTGCGGTGGAACTTGAATACCAACGACAATTTTTCCGTAATCTGCCCCATTATTCCGGTAATGGAACATACTAATATTCCAGTTGGGACTCATGGAACCGACGAATTTCATTAATGCACCTGGGCGTTCGGGGAACTCAAAGCGGTAAAGTAATTCATGTTCTGCTAATGGTGAATGTCCGCCTACCATGTGACGCAGATGTAGTTTTGTCAGTTCGTCGTCGGTTAAGTCAAGAGTTTGAAAACCGCAGCCTTCAAAGGTTTCTCCCATCTTGACTGCATCAGCGCGGTTTTGAATTTGCAAACCCACAAAAATATGTGCTTCTTGGGCGCTAGCAATGCGATAGTTAAACTCAGTTAAATTGCGATCGCCAATACATTCACAAAACTTCCGCAGACTTCCCCTTGCTTCCGGGATGGTAACTGCAAATATCGCTTCCCGGCGTTCCCCAAGTTCGGCGCGTTCAGCCACAAACCGCAACCGGTCAAAGTTCATATTTGCACCGCAAGCCACAGCTACTAAGGTTTGTCCCTCGATTTGTTCTCGTTCTGCATAGGCTTTAGCAGCTGCGATCGCCAATGCTCCCGCAGGTTCTAAAATTGATCGCGTATCTTCAAATACATCTTTAATGGCGGCGCAGGTATCGTCAGTATCTACCAAAATGATTTCATCTACATATTGCTGACACAGGTGAAAGGTTTCCTCTCCCACTTCCCGCACCGCTACACCATCCGCAAATAAACCTACCTGGGATAATCGCACCCGCTTTCCGGCTTTGAGGGATTGACTCATCGCGTCTGCATCTACCGGTTCCACACCAATGATCTTAATTTCTGGACGCAATCGCTTGACATAAGCGGCAATTCCCGCTATCAGTCCCCCACCACCAATGGCGACAAAGATTGCATGAATGGGTTGTTGATATTGGCGTAAAATTTCCATGCCAATTGTACCTTGACCGGCAATTACATCCGGGTCGTCAAAGGGGTGAATAAAGGTCAGTCCTTTTTCCGCTTCTAGTTGACGAGCATAAGCATAAGCATCATCGTAGGTATTACCATGTAAAACTACATGTCCCCCCCGTGCTTTGACAGCATCTACTTTTACCTGGGGTGTAGTCACTGGCATGACAATAATAGCTTGAGTTCCTAAACGACTGGCAGATAAAGCCACACCTTGAGCATGATTTCCTGCCGATGCAGCAATCACACCTTGCTTTAATAAATCTGGTGGCAGGTTTACCATTTTGTTATAAGCGCCACGCAGTTTAAAAGAAAATACTGATTGCATATCTTCCCGTTTCAGCAACAGCTTATTGTTGAGTCTGCGAGAAAGATTTGGTGCATACTCTAAGGGTGTTTCCTGGGCAACATCATATACACGAGCAGTGAGAATTTGAACCAGGTAGTCACAATACATGGGCGTTGAGGGGGTAGCAGATGCGGGATGGACAATAATTGTACGCTAGTTTTGGGGCATTGGGGAGCCACTGCGTTGGACGGGTTTCCCGGCTTGAAGCAAGTGGCGTCATTGGGCGAGAGGGCATTGGGCATTAATGAGGTTTTTTTCTTCGTCGTCGAGTCTTTGATACTGGTTAATGAGGCTTTTTTCTTCGTGAATGAGTCTTTGATACTGATTAATGAGGTTTTTTTCTTCGTCGTCGAGTCTTTGATACTGATTAATGAGGCTTTTTTCCTCGTCGTCGAGTCTTTGATACTGATTAATGAGGCTTTTTTCCTCGTCGTCGAGTCTTTGATACTGGTTAATGAGGCTTTTTTCTTTGTGAATGAATGAGAACTTATGCTAAGTTATACCAACAATGCGATCGCCAAGCTGTTATTCCTGGATAAATATAAATTTTTACCCAGCTTTGCTTTATGAGCAAACTGTGTTTGTTTATCGTCCTAAGCAAGAAACTGAGGTGTTTGACGATTCAGATGCAATCCCGGGTACGGGAGCTTGGATTTTTTGGTTGTTAAAAGTTTTTGGACATGAGAATGTCCTGGTGCTGAATGGGGGATATCAAAAATGGATGGCGGAAAATCTCCCGGTAGCAACAGGTTTATCAGATTTTCCACCAAGTGAGTATTTTATCTCAGATATTGATCCACAAAAGCGAATATTTCTGGAAGAAGTTCAAGCATCGATAGGTAATCCAAATCGGGTATTGTTGGATGTGCGATCGCTTGCAGAATATCGTGGTGAATTCTTTTTCGATCAACCGCCTGTGGGGAATGAACGCGCTGGACATATTCCTGGTGCTGTACATGTGGAGCATGGAACTTTTAAGTCTTTTGCCCAGTTACAAGCACTGTACGCTAGTCAGGGAATTACACCGGATAAAGAAATTATCCCTTACTGTGCTATTGGTGGGCGATCGGGTTTTACATGGTTTGTGTTGAAATATTTACTGGGTTATCCCCTGGTGAGAAATTATGATGGTTCGTGGAATGAGTGGAGTCGAGTTCCTGATGTGGCTATTGAGAGATGAAAAAAGGTAGGGGGAAAGAGGATTTTGGGGTTTTTGCACAGATGAGGGAATTATAACTAGATTGAACCGCCAAGACGCCAAGGACGCCAAGTTTGCAGGAATATTAATCAGAGGCGTTTCTAATTCACCTGAGACGAGATTACTTTCTTACTAATGAGAGAGAAAGTAAAAATCTATTCTGTTCTATAGTTATTCACATTGCTGCGGATTCGGAAATGGTTGTTACTTTGTCAGGAAGTAGCAACTTTAATTTCATGCATTGTGAAAAAGCTAGATGTGTTTATTGTCACATCTGGTTAATTTTGCTTGGGCTGTTGGAGGGTGAGCAAGTGGAGACGCCGAAGATTAATGATTTTATTCCCAAAAAGCTTTCGGGTAAACAGGGGTTGTTGGTGGGGTTGGGGTTAGGTTTGGTTTTAGCTATTGCTGGGATGAGTATATTTTCTCGCTTTGGCAATCAGCGTTCGGCTGCTCCGCCTGCTGCTCCTGCTGCGAAAAATTCGGCTTTACCTGTGGAGGTTAAGCAAGTTGGTACGAGTACGACGGAGGAAAGTTCGGATTTTGTAGGGGCGTTGGAAGCGCAGCAAAAGGTGACGTTACAACCACAAATTCAAGGACGAATTGAGACGATTTTTGTCTCTAGCGGGCAACGGGTGCAGAAGGGTACGCCGATTGCTGCTTTAAGTTTAGATCAAACTCAGGCGAATGTGGCGAGTGCGATCGCAGCTGCGAATGCATCTCAAGCTGGGTTGAAAACGGCTCAAGCTCAACTCCAGCAAGCCCAGGCGCAACGCACTAAGGCGGCGGCAAATGTGGAGTTACAACGTACCCAATTTAACCGCACGCAACAATTGGTGGCTGAGGGCGCACAAGCAAGACAGCAGTTAGATTTGGCGAGAAATAATTTACAAGCGGCGATCGCGGATTTACAAGCGGCTGATAAGGAAGTGGCGGCGGGAAATGCAGCAATTCGCCAAGCGGAAGCGAATGTCCGGGCGGCGCAAGCTAGTACGGCGGCGGCACAGGTGAATGTAAATCAAAAACAAGTGGTAGCGCCGATTACTGGTGTTGTCGGTGAATTCCCGGTGAAGGTGGGGGATTATGTGAATACTGGGCAAACAATTACCACAATTACTCAAAATGATGCCCTGGATTTGAATTTGTCTGTACCTTCCAATCGCTTGAAACAATTGCGTGTTGGCTTACCGGTGCAGTTAATCGATCCTACCACCCAAAAGGCGATCGGTACGGGGTCAATTAACTACATTTCACCGACGGTAAGTCCTAATCAACAGTCGATTTTGAGTAAGGCGAGGTTTGCTAATTCCCAAGGGAGATTACGGGATGGGCAATATGTGCAAGGGCGGGTGATTTGGAATCGTCAACCGGGTATTTTAATTCCGACTGTGGCGATTTCCCGGATTGGGGGACAAAGTTTTGTGTTTGTGACGGAAAATACGACGGTGAATGGCAAACCGCAGCAAGTTGTGCATCAACGCTTAGTCAGGCTGGGTGATATTCAAGGGACAAATTACCAAGTCCTCGAAGGGCTAAAACCAGGGGAAACCATTGTTACCTCTGGGATTCTCAAATTACGAGAAGGCACACCAATTCAACCACAATCTGAAAATTAGGACAAACGCTTGTGTCGATTGCGAATAATTTTATCAAACGCCCGGTATTAACTACCGTTTGTTCTCTACTAATTCTGATTTTGGGTGGTGTGTGTATTCCTTTACTACCCTTAAACTACTTACCTGATATTGCGCCGATTCGCGTCCAGGTGTCAGCTAACTATACTGGGGCGGATGTGGCGACGGTGGAAAGTGCGGTGACGACAGCGTTAGAGCGTCAGCTTAACGGTGTTGAGGGGATGCAGTATATGACCTCGAATAGTTCTGCGGGGAGTAGTCAAATCTCCGTATATTTTGGGTCGGGAACTGATAAAAATATTGACCAGGTAAACGTGCAAAATCGCATCGCTAGGGCGACACCCCGCTTACCCACCAGCGTGCAACAATTGGGGGTAACGGCACAAACGGCTTCGACGAGTATTTTGTTGGTGTATACCTTTTACGCGGAAAATAACGAGTATGATCCGCTATTTATTAGTAATTATATTGATTTAAATTTACGCGATCAACTGCTGCGTACTCCTGGGGTGGGAGATTTGACGATTTTTGGTGAAAAACGCTATGCAATGCGGTTATGGCTTGACCCTAATGCGTTGGCGAGTCGTCAATTAACTGTGGCGGATGTGGCGACAGCATTGCGATCGCAAAATATTCTCGCTGGGGCAGGTACTATCGGTCAAGCACCCATACCCCCCGGACAAAGTTATGAAATTCCTCTGCGGGTGAACGGACAATTTAAGGATGCGTCGGAGTTTGAGAATTTAGTAATTAAAGCTGGAAATGATGGTAATTTAATTAAACTCAAAGATGTGGGTCGGGCGGAACTCGGCTCGGAGACTTACAGTAGTAATGCGCGAAATAATGGTAAACCCGCCATCGGGATGGCGATTTATCAATCACCGGGAAGTAATGCGCTAGATGTGGCGAAAAACATTGAAGCGCAAATGAATGAACTAATTAAGGACTTTCCCCCTGGTTTAAAAACTCAAATTGTTTACGATACGGTGGGATTTGTCCAAGCTTCCCTAGAAGAGGTGGTAAAAACTCTAGTAGAAGCGATCGCATTAGTTGTCTTGGTAATTTTTCTGTTTCTCCAAGACTGGCGCGCCACAATTATTCCAATTATTGCGATTCCTGTGTCTTTAATTGGGGCGTTAGCATTCGCCTATATCTTTAAATTTTCCCTGAATAATTTAACTTTATTTGGCTTAATCTTAGCCACTGGGTTAGTAGTTGATGATGCGATTATTGTTGTGGAAGCGATCGCGGGTAAAATTGAACAAGGTGTGAGGCCTTTACAAGCTTCCTTTGAAGCAATGGAGGAATTAACGGGTGCTGTAATCGCCACATCTCTAGTATTAATGGCGGTGTTTATTCCTGTCGCCTTTTTCCCTGGTTCTACAGGGAAAATGTATCAACAATTCGCCTTAGTTATTGCCTTTTCTATCGCTATCTCCACATTTAACGCTTTATCTTTCACTCCCAGCATGTCTGCAATCCTGCTGCGTCCACCTCAACCGAAACGCGGCCCCTTGGGTTGGTTTTTCAATAAGTTTAATCAAATTTTGGCATGGATTATTCGCCGCTATTTAGCGATAGTTAATTTCTTAATTCGCCTGCGTTATGCTGTGGTGGCTTTATTTGTCGTCGGTTTAGCTGGGACTTATTTTATGTTTACCCATGTCCCCACAGGATTTGTCCCGACTGAGGATCAGGGGATTGTTTTGGGGATTATTCAAGCACCAGATGGGGTTTCTCTAGCTTACACTGATGATGTAATTACCAAGTTGGAGGCCATTCTCCAAAAAGAACCGGAAATTGATAATGTCTTTGCGACTTCCGGCTTTGGCTTTGCGGGTAGCGGCTCAAATCGCGGGGTATTTTTCGCCAAGCTGAAACCTTGGGAAGAACGCAAACAAAAGGAACAAAGTGCTTCAGCAATTTTAGGGCGGATTAATGGTGCATTCCAAACCATCCCCCAAGCAATTATCACCGCCGTCAATCCCCCACCAATTCAAGGTTTTAGTACTTTGGGCGGTTTTGAGTTACAGTTGGAAGACCGTACCAATGGGCGATTAACAATTGATGATTTTAATGCCAATGCTCAAGCCATCATCGCCCAAGCTAACCAACAACCAGCCCTGAGAGGGGGAGTATTTACCCAGTTTACCGCCAGCACTCCCCAATTTCAAATTGATTTCGACCGCAATCGTCTGCAAGCGTTGAATGTAGATTTTCAGCAAGCTGTAAATACCTTGGGTGCGGCGATAGGTTCCCAGTATGTTAACGATTTTACCTTGGGACAACAAAGTTATCGAGTGTACGTCCAAGCTGAGGGGAATTATAGGCGATCGCCAAATGATATTAATCAGTTGTATGTGCGATCGGCAAACGATCAAATGATCCGCTTGAGTGAGGTAGCAAAGCTGACACCAATTACCGGGCCATCGGTAATATCTCACTACAATGGCTTCCGTGCTATAAATATTCAAGGTAGGGAAGCTCAAGGTTTCAGTAGCGGACAAGCAATTCAAGCTATGCAGCAAGCTGTAACTGCAACCGCTTTACCTGGTGTAGGTAGCGATTGGACGGGAACCGCTAGGGAAGAATTATCCGCAGGTAATTTGGGGATTTTGATATTTGGCTTCGGGATTGTGATGGTGTTTCTCACCCTCTCCGCCCAGTATGAAAGTTATATTGACCCAGCGATTATTTTGTTAACTGTACCATTGGCGTTGTTGGGTGCGTTGAGTTCTTTAGCTTTGCGCGGTTTGGTGAATGATGTTTACGCCAACGTCGCTTTAGTGATGTTAATTGGCTTGGCTTCCAAAAACGCCATTTTGATTGTCGAGTTTGCTAACCAAGCCTTAGAGCAAGGAATGTCAATTCCCCAAGCTGCTTTAACCGCCGCCCAAGAAAGATTTCGCCCGATTGTCATGACTTCCTCGGCGTCACTGCTGGGATTTTTCCCCCTAGTCACTGCTTCTGGCGCTGGTTCTGCTTCTCGTTGGTCGTTGGGAACGGCGTTATTTGGTGGTTTACTAGTAGCAACGGTGTTAAGTTTGCTAATTGTGCCGGTGTTGTATGTGATTATTAAGAATTTGGAAGCACGCTTCTTAAAAGGTAAACCAAATCGTCCAAGTACGCCACCTGACGCTGATGGAGATGAGCAAGTAAGGGTGACTGTTGTTAAATCGAGTGCGATCGCTCATCCTACAGATAGCGATCGCCATCCTTATGATGGTAATTCATAATGGGTGCATCCCAGTTTTTAAAACGCCCGCAGGCTGGAAGCCTGGGGCTATAAAGACGAAGCCTGCCTCCGCAGGCTATAAGTTTTTGAAGCCTGCGGAGGCAGGCTTTGTTTGTGTAGCAATACCCTTCTAGGGTATTGATTAAAAAAGTGGGATGCTCCCATTCATAATTGCTACTAAGCTTCCTAGCCCACCTTGGAATTCATTCCAAGGCTAATAATCCAAGTCTACTAAAGTAGACTCAAGATTTTGGGGATATTTAGTCATCTTTAGATGACTTTTACTATTAGCAAGGAACTTCAGTTCCTTGCTGTAACTGGGCATCCGTGAGAGGTTAAAATAGAGTGCATTCTGAACTATTTGAGTTAGCAGTCATCGCCACGTTTTTCTATTTTGATTTTGAAGGAGTATGGTTGAAGAACTTTGAGTGCGATAGATAATGCTGTTTGTGGATCGGCTTGACCGCAGGAAAAGATATCCAAAGCCATGTAATTTTGTTCTGGGTATGTATGAAATGCAGCGTGTGATTCAGAAAGCAAAAACATTCCTGTAACCCCAGAGCCGCCGCTCGGAAATTTGTAGCTAAATTGCTTAATGATGTTGAACTGAGCACAAATGAGAGCATCAAAAAGCATTTCCATAAGTTCTATTTCATCTTTAAGTAATAAAGAATCTACTCCGTAGAGGTCAGCAAACAAATGACTGCCAATGCCTTTAACACCAGTTAATTTGACTTGTTCATGGGACTGAAAAAGCATTCTCGTAAACTCCAACTCATATGTGAAGAACTCAATAATTGACACCGTGAAGATTATCAGGATCTATTCTGGTAAAAACAATAAGTTTAAATTAATGCTTAACCTGCTGATGTTGTTGCAGTACTTGAATCAAAGTATCAGCCAACTGTTCGTAAAAAATATAATCTTGAGCGCCAATGGTTGTAGTGCAAATACCACCAAATTGACGCTTAAAGCGAGAGAATTTAGCATAAGCATGATTAGGGTTGCGTGTAAAGCCGTAGAAATCATAAAATTTGTGCCCACGCATTTTTGCTTGTTGTATTGCTTGCCAATGCAATCCGTAGGTTGCCATCACGTGCGGATGGCTGGAACTGCGTCCACCATAAAGGTATGTAGCACGTTCACCCCAATAAACAACTAAAATAGCTGCCAAAATTTGTCCTTGCCAGATGGCAAAGCCAATTTCCGCTATCTTGGCAGCAAACAAGGTTTGACAGAGATTGATGAAAAAGCTATGAGGTTCACTAAAAAATTGCTGCCGTTGTGCAGTTTGGTAAAAAATATTATAAAACAAAGGAATTGCTTGAGAGTCTGTGGTAAATCGAGTTTCAACTCCATAGCGCCTACTCAGGCGGATGTTATACCGTCCCTTTGGCTTCATGGCTGTCATGATCTCCGTTAGGGTTGGTTTTAAATCAATCAACAAAGTTTCTGAAGGAACTAAGTCTACAGGAGCACGGACAAATTCACAAAAGCCTTGAGGCAAATCTGTCCAAAGTGGTTCAATCCGCAAGGCAATTGCGCCTAACTGTGGCGCTAAAGACTGTTCTACCTGAGAAATTAATAACTTTAACCCAGTATCGAGCAAATTCACTGGTAAGATTGGGCCGCCTGGAGCCAACAAAAGTTTGGCTTCGCTGATATGTGGGTAAAAATAAATAATGCAACCACCGACTAATGTCTGTCCAATAAATAAGCCGTAGCGAAAAGTTTGATAACCTTCTAATTCTTTAAAATCAGCCCAAGCATTAGACTGCATAAAACATCCTTGGGCAGAAGCTTGGACTAAGGTATCCCACAAGCTATACTCTGTGGTTTTTAAGATGCGTACAGTTAAAGATTGAGAACTATCTAAACCCATTTGAATAACTATTGCCTCACCTACTGATTATTTACCCAAAAAAATAGTCAAATAAGAGTTTTAATAACCAAATGCCTCCAGATGCCATCAAAATTGAACCTAAACACCCAATAATATTTAATCCACTATTCGATTCTATTTGTTGCCTAGTGAAATTATTGTTAATGCTGTTAATATTATCGGTAATATTATTGATATGATTATCTGTATTGCCCTTGCCAAATCCCGAGTCCCGAGATGACAAATTAGCAATTAAAATAATTACAAAAATAACAACGAATATCGGCTCAAACCCCAGTAAATTCATTGGTAAACTTTTAGTTTTTTGAGCAGTAACAGCAAAACTCTGTACATTAGTTCGTAAATCAGGCGGCAATTTTTGTGTGCGCTTTTCTACTGCTTGCGCTAAACGCGATATGTCAATAGTCCCAACCAGCTTTTGAGTAAAGTTCAACCATTCAAGGCTCATTTGGGAAGTATGGCTAAGATGTTGTACAGGTAACAATCGGCTAATGTCAACATTAGTTGGCGAGTTACCTTGGATAATTTGCAGAGATTGAGGCATTTGGGCTAACCACTGTTGGCTGATTGCAACTATTGAAAAGGGATTGACTAAGCCTATTTGTCCTGTACTCGCTTCTTGAATGTCTAAAAAATTGATTGTTTCTTCCGAATTATGCACAGTTTCACAAGCATCAGAATTTAATAGGTAGTAAAACAACTGAGGACAGTCAAGAGTATTAATTGTTAATTGATGCCGAGTCGCAGCTATTTTTTGCTCAAATACAAAAGCTTGGTAAAGACGGGATGGGGTGAGAAATTGCAAATTTTCTGGCATTGACATTGCTTGGACTTCTGAGCTACTAATAGCCACAGCAGAAGCTAGAAAAAATCCCCAGATCCCATGAATATGCTCGACAAACGAGGGAATAATTGCTTGGAGAGGTTTAGCACTCAATCCAGCTTTTAACAGTGTTTGATATAAACACCAAAAACCTTGAGGAGTTAGTTCCGGCGATACAGCATTAACACTCAAAATGCCTTTTGGAGCTAGAATACGCTGTACTTGCTGATACCATTCTAGACTGTGAATACTTGTGTCTGATGCAGTTCTAGGATAAGTAAAATCGCAGATTACTATATGATAGCTACAGTCAGCCAGTGTGGAAATAAAATTTAAAGCTTCTTCTACATAGACTGTCAGGCGATCGCTTTCCATGCTGCTATGATTGAAAGGTTGAAAAACAGTCCGAGCAAGTTGTATAACCTCCAAGCTTTGGTCTACCAAAGTAATCTCACTAACTTGAGGAAAACGTAGCACTTGTTTTAACGCTAACCCATCTCCACCACCAAAAATAATGGCACGAAGTTCAGTGTCGGGAAATCGTTCTACTGCTAAAGCCACGGTGGGAATGACTAACATTTCATGATAAATAGCTTCATCAGTAGTATCAAACTGCAAATCACCATTAATATAAAAAGTTAAACCGTCACTGCGATTTTTAACAAATAGAGAGATTGGCATTTTTATAGGTTTCCTGTTCTCTTTGCTTTGTGTCTCATTACCATGCCCCCAACCATCATCGATGTGGCTAAAATTACTTTTCCTATTGGAAAAGTTTTAACATTCTGGCTTGATGGCAAGATGCTAAATGTCTCTGGATTTATCTCTTGAGCAGAATATACGTGCAATTCTTGATTAGGAAATGCTTCTAATTCTAAATTCCATTTATGGTCTTTGTCCCAATAGTCCCAAGTAATTCGAGGTAAAGTACCATCTTGGTCACTGTAAGTACCGCTAGTCTGGAAATCAAAAAAGTAAGTGCGATTTAAAGCGTTTAGTTCATGTTGTGGGGTCTTTTTGTCTTGCATATCCTGCCACACACTGGGAATAAGATTGTTACTGTTTCCTGGCTCTAAGACTTGTGCCTCAACAACTTCCTCACTAAAATACCAATGAATTGGGTCTTTGGGTATTTCTGGGTTGTATTCTTTCTGTAAATAACGTTTTTGATTATCTGAAGATGAAAGTAACCATTCTTGAGTCTGATAACCTTGTGGATCTTTGTAAGTACCATAAGCTTGAACTCGCCATTCTACACCCTCATACTTCACACGTTCTCCTGGGTGTAATTCTTCAAGCTGAGTCTTGTTAGCAACCGATTGAGTTTCGGCAGCTAAAAAAAGATTACCTGTAAGGTTAGTATGGACTAAAGCATTGATATTAAAAACTGATTTTCTGGCAAATATATTAAGATTATTTTGAATATTTGCACCATTTGTGAACAAGCTATTACTGTCATTAAATATAGAAAAATTTTGCAAGCTATCAAACGCTTTTTCACTAATTTTGGTTCCTCTAATTATCTTGAAAGGGCTGCTCTGTTGCTTTACAGCTATGGTGTAAGGTGAAGTGCTATAGGAATTAACTTGAGCGTTGGCGACATCTTGAGATGGGGCGCTAATACTAATTACAATACCTAATAAAATGTGACAACAGATGACATCTAAACTAAACATTGCTCCCCTCCACGAGTAGTAAAGCTATGAGGTTGCGTTGACATTTGATTAAATGACTCATTGAGTAATAAATAGGTGGATATGAATGTTTATCGTTGAATCAAGGCAGAATTTTTAGGTTAATTTACTTTTCGTTACATACTTACAGGACTTACGCAAAAATTGCCGAAAAGGTTAATTTATCGAACCGCCAACGCGCAGCGTCTCCCCTTGGGAGAAGAAATCGTAGAGTCTGCGTAAGTCCTAACTTAGACTTATGAATTAAGGTTTACCATTAAAACAAATATAAATTCAAACTCAGTTTTGGCTCAGATAATCGTTCAGAAAAAGTTCAGTTAAGTTAAGTGCATATCCATAAAGAAAGTTGCACGCTTGACAAACTTTGCCTAAAAACTCCTCGTCGCAACATAAAAAATTAGTAGACCGAAAACTTCTGCGATCGCGGAGCTTCTGTTCTCCCAAGGGGATATGCGCCAGGGACAAGACGCTACGCGATCGCTAACGTATAACTTTTCGCTCTAGTGACTTCATTTACATCAGATCCAAGACTTTGAATATTTTCAGATTTTTCCCAGAAATTAGGTAATATTATCTAGGTAAGATAGTGATAAATAAGGTATTACATGGTTCTGGTCATTGCTAGTGCGATCGCAAATCTTACTTTATAAAACAATCTTGAGAAACCACCCTTGAAGTACACCCAAGTAGTCGTTGTTAAAATGTATACCCATATAAAAAATTCAGCTAATCAGAAGTTTGATTAGTCAGTAATCTAAGAGTTTGGGATTTACAGAATGATTGGAAGAACACTCCGAAATCACTACAAAATTATCAGACTACTGGGCAGCGGTGGCTTTGGCGACACGTATCTGGCTGAAGATTTGCACTTACTGAACCATCCAAAGTGTGCTGTCAAACATCTCAAGCCGAAAAATCCTAATCCCTCAGTTTTGCAAAAGGCAAGACAACTGTTTAAGAGGGAAGCACAGATTTTACAGCGATTATCCCATAAATATAAGCAAATTCCCCAATTTTTAGACTATTTTGAAGAAGATTATGAATTTTATCTGGTTCAGGAATTTGTTGATGGGTCTAGTTTGGCTGACGAAATACCATCATATCCCCAAAGTCTTGGTGAGAATGCAGTCATTAAACTGTTGCAAGAAATTTTGGAAGTGTTAGTCTTTGTTCACCAACAAAACGTCATCCACCGGGATATTAAGCCCCAAAATTTGATACGTCGTCATCAAGACGGCAAGATTATTCTGATTGACTTTGGAAGTATAAAAGAAATCAGCACCTTAGTAAGTGTGAATGAACAAGGGCAAAGCATCTTCACAGTTGCGGTGGGAACCCCTGGTTATATGCCGAATGAACAAGCTAATGGTGACCCCAGATTATGCAGCGATATCTATGCAGTGGGAATAATTGGTATTCAAGCTCTTACAGGCTTGCTACCGCAACAGTTACAGTTACATAAAGACAATACAGGTGAACTGGTTTGGCGCAATCATGTACAGGTGAGCGATAAGTTAGCAGACTTTTTAAGCAAAATGGTGCGCTGCGACTTTAATCAACGCTACCAGTCAGCATCTGAGGCGTTAGCAGCGCTCAATGCGTTAGATGCACCAACACCAACTTCACCACCTTCTACAAAACCTTTGCCATTATCACGCAGAAGTTTACTTGTATTAGGAATAGGAGTAATTACCACTGTTTTTCTAGTAGGTTTCCGTCATTATTGGGACGATATATCGAACCCCATTACTACTCTCAATGGGCATTCAGGTGAAGTAAATTCTCTTGCCATTAGCTCTATCCACTCAATCTTTTCCCAGGACATCAAGGAAATATTAGCTAGTAGCAGTGATGACAAAACTATTAAAATCTGGAATTTACAAAATAGAAAAGAAATCTTTACCCTTAAAGGGCATAAAGACAAAGTTTACACTCTTGCTATTAGCCCAGATGCTCAGACTCTTGTTAGTGGTGGTGGTAGTTATGACAAAACTATCAAAGTCTGGAATTTGAACACAGGCCAGGAAATTTACACTTTGAAGGGTCATAAAGATATAGTCAATTCTGTTGCCATCAGCGCCGATAATCAAACTCTCGTCAGTGGTAGTTATGACAAAACTATCAAAGTCTGGAATTTGAAGACGGGGCAAGAAATTCGTACCCTTGTAGGACATAAAAAAGCGGTTTTGTCGGTTGCTATTAGCTCGGATAATCAAGAACTGATCAGTGCTAGTGCAGATAGAACTGTCAAGATTTGGAACCTACAAACGGGTGAATTATTACATACTTTAACGGGGCATTCAGGCGATGTTAATGCAGTTGCGATTAACCACAAAGAAGGATTTTTTGTTAGTGTTAGCGATGATAGGAAAGTTGAAATATGGAATTTGAGTGACGGATGGGAGCGACACCCTCCTTTAATGGGACATTCACTCGATGTAAATGCTGTTGCTATCAGCTCAGATGGTAAGGAGATTGCTACTGGTAGCGACGATCGCACTATTAAAATCTGGAACCCGAATACAGGACAAGATATATGCACCCTCAAAGGGCATAAAAAGGAAGTTTGGGCTGTCGCTTTCAGTCCAGATAACAAAACACTTTTTAGTGCTAGTGCCGACAAGACTATTAAAATTTGGCAACTACCAAAATTGTGCCCGAACTACTAAAAAACGACGATAATCTACCTAAGATAACAGGATGTGTCCTGACAACCCATCCGATGATAATCTATCATAAACTACGGATTGTCCTACAATCATCAGTGAGAAGTGAAGTTAATTGCATATTTGTCAGGAGGGTGCAGCAAAACGGGACAAATCCAGCTTGGAAATTGGCTTTCGCAGCGCTTTTACTACTCCTAAATCGTGATTCTCTTTGGTCGCAAAATACTGCATAACAATTTAATTTTTACACGTAAATTTGAATTTAAAATTTATGCATGAACGCTCTTCTCTCAAAGCCTCTCAACGTGGAAAACAACTCATCAAGGAAGCGTGGAAAAGGCTAACCATGAGGCATAAAACAACAGATATAAATGAAATATTTCTTAGGGAAGCAAGTAAGATTTTACAACCACAGAAGAACTGGGATAATGTTTCAGAAGAGCATTGTGTTGTATCACCAGCTACTTTGAAACGCTTTCGCGAAGCAAAGGAGCGTATTACTGCTTCTACTTTTCAAACTTTTTGTCAAGTGCTGGACTTGAATTGGGAAGATGTAGTAGAAAATGAAGCAGATGCTAATAGGGATTTAAGCGAAGAACCTCCTGTTAATTTTTATGGACGCACCCAAGATTTAGCTGAACTTGAGCAATGGCTGATTCACAAACGTTGTCGGTTAGTTCTTGTTCACGGAATGGGGGGAATTGGCAAAAGCGCTTTAGTTCGTCATTTAGTAGAGAGAATTGCGGACAAATATAATCGCTTAATCTGGATTTCTCTAGAATCATCACCACCATTTCAAAAAATATTAACTAGACTGATACAATTTTTCTCTAACGGTGAGCAACAAGAAGGCGATATTTCCCAGATAATGCAGTATTTGCATCATCAGAAATGTTTAATAGTGCTGGATGCTTGGGAAGAAATTATGGACAGTTCTAGCGAAGATTATATAAAGTATAATGTATTTGTAGAGAGAATAGCTAAAGAATCTCATCAAAGCTGTTTATTGTTAATTAGTAGAAAGAAACCGAACAATATTGCAATATTAGAAGGGAAATTTGTTTTTTCTAAAAAATTGTTACCTCTTACTAAGGAAGATGTCAATGAGTTTTTAATTGCAGAAGGTTTATTTGGCACAGATATTGACCTCGATAAATTTAGTGAGCGTTATAACAATCCTTGGATTCTTAAGAGAATTATCCAAAGCATTCATAATGTTTTTAATGGTGATATATCACCCTTTATAAATAATGATGAAGTGACAATTGTTATTGATGAATTAACCACTGTTTTTTTAAATCAGCAATTTGAAACACTTTCACAAGCAGAAATAAATGTCATCTATTGGGTAGCTATCAGACGCAATACAGCCTTATGGAATCAATTAGTACAAGAGAGTAAGCGGCTTTTAACTTATCAACAGTTATTTGAGACTGTAAATACTTTAATCGCTAGGCATTCTTTAATGGCTAAAAATGTAGAAGAATTACCAATCAGATATGTCCTAGAGCCAGTTATTTTAAAATATAGTCATGAGCGATTTATTGCAGAGAATTACGCACAGATTATCCAAGTATTTCAGAATGGTACTATTAAGGGTTGTGAACTGTTTATTACTCATGCTTTCATTACAGAGTACCCAGAAGATAAAGAACTTAATCAGGAACAAATAAGGCGGATTGTAAAACCTCTTGAAAGAATGTTGTCGGTTCACTTTAGTAGTCAGCAGCAACTTGAAAATCAACTGAGAAAAGTTTTGTCACTATTGGCGGATAAAGGATTAGCTCAAGGTTATGCCTACCAAAATATTTCACATTTGATTTCGGTATCGAGTTAGGTTGAAGAGGAATATTATCTTCATCCCTCTTAGTTATTATTTAGATGCGTTTTCCCTGAAAGCTGCACAATCCAAGAACCTCAGTTTTTCAAGAAACCGAGGTTCTTCTGCTTTGAATTACCTTTAACTTAACTCTATTGAGGTTAGTATCAAGCAACGATCGCAAAATCAGCAGCAGTCAAATTAGGCAAATTGATCAAGTTAGCCAACTCCGCACCAGTACCCAATCCAGCAGCGCTGCCGTTTTGGTTATAGTAAAGACTACCACTACCAACACTGTAAACCAGGAATGCTGTACTAGTTGCAGCTAAACTATCATCCTCTACAGTAGTAAAATCAGAAGCTTGACTCAACCCATCACCCACAACACTAGTCAAAGCGGTAAAAGTCTGTTTACTCAACACCAACTTATCGCTAGCAGAGGTAAAGTCAGTCAGGATATCAACACCAAAATCGCTACTGGTAAAAGCTTTTCCACTACTATACAAAAATTGATCGCTCTCAGTTCCACCCGTCAGAATATCATTTCCCGCCCCGCCGATTAAAGTATCTGCACCGCTTCTACCTGTTAACACATCATTGCCACTGCCCCCATTGAGGGTATTATTGAGGCTATTGCCAATTAAGCGATCGCTTCCACTACCACCGATCGCATTTTCAATGACATTATTAGCAGATAGAGTCAACTTCAAGTTACTGTTGACTGTCTGTGTAGTAATCACACCTAAATTTAGCCGGACATCAGTGCTAGTACCACTAAAACTGATAGTATCATTGCCACCTGTGCTGGTTTCTTGTATAGTATCGCTACCTGATGGGGTGGAAGCATTGAAGGCGTAGGTATCATTCCCAATACCACCAGCGAGAATATTATTGCCACTATTACCCCTGAAAATATTATTGCCACTATTACCAGTGCCGTTAATATTGCTGGTTCCAGTTAGAGTTAAATTCTCGATCCCATCAGCTAAGGTTGTGGTGGTACTAGCTTGCAAAGTATCAGTGATGGTGACAGTTCCAGAGGCTTTTTGCAAATTAGCATTGGTAGGGCTAGAAAGGTTAACTTGAAAGGTTTCATTGGCTTCGCTGAGATTATCATTGAGGATAGGAACAGTAATTTTGGCAGTGGTAGTATTAGCTGCAAAAGTTAAAGTACCACTGCTGGTGGTATAGTCTGCATTGGCAGTAGCAGTACCAGGGGCTGTAGTATATTTAACTGTGACTGGTTGACTAGAGGCACTGCTGAGGGTGACAGTTAAAACAGCTTGCGAAGTTTGCCCTTCGACAACAGTAATGTCATTGATGGAGAGATTAGGAAGATTTGCATCATCATTGGTTATGGTTCCCACTGCCTGATTATCAGCAATGGTGGCATTAGCGGCATTACTGAGGTTAACAAAAAAGGTTTCGTTCGGTTCAAATGTTGTATCACCAGTCACAGCAACATTGAGAGTTTTACTGGTAACACCGGGATTGAAAGTTAATGTACCTGTGGTGGCGGTATAGTCACTACCTGCTGTGGCTGTGCCGTTAGCAGTGGCATAGTTAACTGTGACAGCAGAGGTACTGGCGGCGGAGAGAGTCACAGTAAAGGTGGCGTTGGTTGTGCCTGTATTACCTTCGGTAACAGAAATATCTTTGATGCTGAGGCTGGGTAAGGTAGCTGCTTGTACCTCAAATGCGCCGATATCGACTGTACCACCAACAACCCGCGTTAAACCGCGTTGATCGTAGGGAGTGGGTTCTGTTGTATTTCCATCGCCATCAATATCTTGTGTATCAACAGGAATTAAGCTGTTGTTACCTGCGTTAATTGCAGGGCTACCAGGAAGGAGAGCATGGGTAAGGGTGAGTCCACCGTTGTTTTGTAAGGTGCCAAGTCCGGGGTTGGGGTTAACGATATCTGTACCTGTGCCTACAGTGCCACTGGCTCCAGCTAGAGAGCCAATTAGGTTGTAATTATTGCCGTTAACTGTTCCTTGAATATCTTTGCCTGTTCCCTGGTTATTGTAATTGTTAAAATTTCCGGCAACAATTGTGTTCTTTAAATTGACACTGCCATAAATTCCACCTCCTCCTAAACTGCCACTAACTGTATTATTGGTAATCGTGTTGTTAAGTATATTTGTCACGCCGCCACCAGTAGTATATATACCACCGCCAGCAGTGCCGGCACTGTTTCCACTAATTGTTGTGTTAACTAAAGCAATAGAGCCAGAGCTACCGTTACCTAATATACCGCCCCCACTGCTACTTGCAGTATTATTACTAACTGTAGTATTGATCAGCGTCAATGTATCAAAGTTATAGATTCCACCTCCACTACCTGATGTGTTATTACTTATGGTGGAGTTAGTCGCAATCAGAGTGCCAGAGTTCAGGATACCGCCACCGTCGCTACCTTTATTGTTATTGATAGAACTATTTCGCAAGTAGACTGTACCATCGTTATAAATACCGCCACCCCAAGTGCTACTCTCTGCACTATTGCCACTGATGGTAGTGTTGTACAAATCGAGAGCGCCATTATAATCAACCCTAATGCCTCCACCTCCATTAGTACTAAAACTAGATATCTTGCCGCCCGTAACGACTACATTCTGTAAGCTTAATGCTCCTCCAGCCAGGACATGAAAAACGCGATCGCTATTTAATAAACCTGACGCATTAATAGTTGCTTGTCCACCAACTGACACAATATAAAGTACATTACTGCGATTTGTAATATCTAAATCTCCTGTCAGGGCTTTATCTTCATTAATTCCATTTGATGTGAGGTTGTAAGTTGTCCCTCCTGTTAACTGAATTTCATAATCAGTATTCGGATTCGCATTGGCGATTAAAATCGCATCCCGCAGAGATAAATTTTGCTTATCATTAATATCGCCATCATTTTGATCGGCTGTGGTAGTGACTGTCAAAATAGTAGGAGCCATCTTACTTCCCTTCCATTAAAACTAACATTTTAGTTGTCACGTTATCCCTATCTTGGTAATCGCAAAAAAGGAATAATTAAGGCATAGATAGAGATTACTGTCAAAGCGAAAATAGCGGCTGATAACTCTTGCAATATATAGCTTTCAGCCTATTTGCTAACTCGGTTTTTCCTAATCACTGTCAGATTTAATTTAGTAAAAGTTACTTATAAACTCGGAGTTTACTTTCTCAATTACCAACATGATGTTCATGATTAAGTCATCAAAAATTACTAAGAGTAATTTGAAGACTGAACTACAATTAAAGGTTTATCATTCAAGTAAATGTGAGTTCAATCCTCAGTTTTGGCTCAGAGAATTGTTCAGAGAAAAGTTCAGTTAAGCTACCTTCACACTTGTGAAGTTATTAATTGCTCGTTCAAAAAGTTATATTTTTGCACTACTTGCAGTAAAAAATACTGCCTAACGGCTAAGATATTGTGAGAGCATGAAACTTGCGCTGTCCCAAACCAATGAACCCCTTGTTTCTATGGGCGTTGTCAGCGTTTTGTTTTTGTCGCTTGGGCATAGCGGTAGACCAAACTTTTCATTACCTCGTTTGCTCATTGAATTTACATAACAATGTTGCCAACTGTTTACAAAAGTATTCATTGTTACAATACTTTTTTATTGGGCATTTTAGCTATTAAAAACTTGTTTGATTATCATTTTCGTTTAGATTTTTTTGAGTATTTTAGCTGATTGACAAAACGCACTCTATTTTAATCTCTCACGGACGCATGAATACCAAACTTATCGCTTTCTCGGCAATTGTGACCGCAGGTTTAGGTGCAGGAATCGGTTTTATTGTGGCTTATTTACTTCCTACTCCCTACACCAGCCAAATGTATAAAGATTTAGGGCAAAAATATGCGATCGCAGGTGCAGTTGCTGGCTTGCTCATCGGTTCCAGCCAAGAAATGATTCGCGAACTCAAGCAAGAACGGGATGCAGAAGAGGAGTTATTACGGGATTTCAACAAGGCTGTGCGCTCAGTTAGCAAAAGAGAAGATTAAGATACAGTATACCCAGAACAAGCCACCAGATAGAGGAATAATGAGGAAACTGATGATAGCTTGAGATGATGGCAGTAAATAACAAACAAGAGTGTGAATCAGTCATTATTAATTGCTCTTACTCTCTTAGCATCTACCCTGTTACCAGTCAGCATGGCTGTGACTGTGGAAGGTTCAAGCAATCATTCAATCAAAATGTCTTCATTTAATCTGAGTTCCCAAAAATGGCAAAAGCGTGTATTACTAATCTTTGCACCTTCTGTTAATCACTATGCTTATCAACAGCAGATACAGTTATTACAACAGTATGATAGTGGTTTTACCGACCGGGATTTAGTTCTGGTTCAGGTTTTGACAAAAGATACAAGTTATGCGAATGGACAGTTAATCGATGAATCTTCTGCGGCTAATTTGCGATCGCGCTTTGGAGTTGACGAAGATAATTTTCGCGTCATTTTGGTAGGTAAAGATGGTGGTGTGAAGCGTCAAGATGCTACACCAGTCCAAGCCACAGCAATATTTGACCAAATAGACGCTATGCCTATGCGCCAACAAGAAATGCAACAGCAAGGTAGAAGGTAACTATGACGATTATTGTCCATCATCTTAACAATTCGCGATCGCAGCGCGTGCTATGGCTGCTAGAAGAATTAGGTATTGAATACGATATCAAGTATTACGAACGCGACCCAAAGACGATGCTAGCACCAGCTTCGTTACGGCAAGTTCATCCACTTGGCAAGTCACCAGTGATTACAGATGCACAACTGACTGTTGCTGAGTCGGGCGCTATTATTGAGTATATAGTAGAGCGTTACGGTAATGGTCGGCTAATTCCAGAATCCGGTACACCAGAGCGTCTGCGCTATACCTATTGGTTACATTACGCTGAAGGCTCGGCAATGCCACCTCTACTGATGAACCTGATTTTCAATCGCTTTCCATCTGTTGATAACAGTGTCAACGACGCATTTATTACGCCCCAGATTCAGCTTCACTTTGATTATATAGAAGCTGAACTTGGTAAGAGTACCTGGTTTGTAGGTGAAGAATTTACCGCCGCCGATATTCAGATGAGCTTTCCCCTAGAACTTGTTGCTATGCAAGCCGAACTCATCCAGAATCGACCAAAGATTCAGCAATTTATCGAACGCATCCATGCTCGACCGGCTTACAAACGCGCCTTGGAACGTGGAGGTAAATACAACTACGCCAACAGCATTTAATCGTTAACCCCACTTTACAAGAAAGGCAGAAGTTCGAGGGTAGAAGGCAGAAGGTTAGGAATAACAATTAAAACTTTAGTTCTGGGTTTAAAGCCCAGTTTAGATAAATAATTATACCGAGACTGCTTGCAGCAAGGTATAAAACGTCCTTGTTACAATCCCACTCTTTTAAGGGTGGGTTGCCTTCTGCCTCCTGAATTGTGGGGTTTTTGTTGTGTCAGTAATATTACTCACCCGGCAATAATTTCTTGACGATTCTTAACCCATTACTCATAGTTTCATCCAGCAATTTTGCATCAACATTTTTATCATTCGGGCTGTGATAATTTGGTTCATCACCCCGGTGGAAAAACAATACCGGCACTTTTTTACTCGCAAATGATGCATGATCGCTGCCACCATTGTTATAGGAACCGGCTGTTTTAATCTCTGGATCTATCGTTTGAGCGATCGCGGTTAATGCAGATGTGCCACTGATAAATAACTGCTGATTTACACCCACCATATCAAAGTTCAACATGGCTTTTAACCCAGACAGAAATTCTGGTTTAGCTGTATCGACAAAAGCTTCCGATCCATGTAACCCGTCTTCCTCGCCATCAAAGGCGATAAACCACATTTGCCGAGCAAGTTTTGTGTTCGCTAAGTTACGCGCAATCCCTAGTACAACTGCTGTGCCGGAAGCGTTATCGTTTGCCCCAGGGGAACCTTCAACAGAGTCATAATGTCCACCAAGTATCAATTTTGGCTGGGTAACTCCTGGTAAATGGGCAATCACATTCCTACCTGTAACTACTTGCTGTTCTCCATTCACATTCAAGGTGACATTCACTGGTGTTTTTTGTTCTAGTAAGGGATTACCGCGATCGCCGGAAATTCCCAAGACGGGGATGGAAACTTTCTCCCCCAATCCCGCACCAGTTAAATTCCCCGGTTCGTTGTTAACAACTACCAAACCAATCGCCCCAGCAGCTACCGCATTTTTCGCTTTTTGCGAGAAGCGAATTTTACCACGCCGCACAATAGCGATCGCGCCTTTAATATTAACTTTGGCAAAGTCTTCTGTTTGTCCAAAGTTGGGAACTGCTACCATTGGTGCATTCAAGTTTCCCTTAATTGTGCCATCCAGTGCCCGACCGGGGATAGTGGTACCATTGATAGTTAAGTTAGAACCTAAGTCTACAAATTTCTCGTAAGTAAAAGTCTGAATTTTGGTCACATAACCAGCCTGACGATACCTTTCCACAAGATAAGCGCTGGCTTTTTCCATGACTGGCGTACCGGCGACACGGGGGCCGAAATTTACCAAAGCTTGGACATCGGTATAAATTTGATGAGTTTGATGAGTGCGATCGCTTTCTTGTGCCTCAGCTTTGGGTAGAGATGCCACAATATTACTGACACGAGTTGATGGGAGACTGCAACCGGTTGATACTGACACTAGAATAGCTGCTAGTGTCATCTTAAACCAAGAATTTGTAGACTTTGGGGATAAAGGAGACATTTTCAGTAGATAGCAGGAGTGAGAAGGAACAGTAATTTCCCTATATTTACGAGTTCGTTTGTAATGTAAAAATGTTCCCACCTGGTGTGAAAAAGCAGGGGAGCAGGGAGCAGGGGGTAAGGGGAATTAATCAATTTTTTATGTGTTTTGACTGACAAACAAAGCCCACTTACGTGGGCTAATTAAATGTATCTTCATTAGTTTATAATTGTAGAGTTCGTTAATCGTCACAAATTCTTACTGGATTTAAAAATCAGAAAAACCCCTAAAAAGACGAAAAAATATCTAAATCCATAATCGATAAAATCTAAAGCAGTTTTGGTAAAACTGAGGGATAAAAGACCAATACCGGCAAATAAAATCCCACTAATCATCAAAGAACAAGATATTATAGTTCTTCTTAAATCTCTAATTGCTTCAATTAGCTGTTTATTCTCTACCACAATCAACACCCTGAAATAGTTAAATAATTACTTTACAACAAAAGTAACTATTGCAAGAGTAAGGGTTAGGCTACTTTTTACTTTGACCATTGACCATACATATACTTAATCTGTCTTTTGGTGTAGTGACAAACTAATACTGCGGTTGTTCAGATCCCCGACTTTTTCAAAAAGTCGGGGATCTATGACATCTCATAATTTGTTTGGCGGACTATTAGGTATCCAAACATTATTTAAATTTTTGCGCCTCATTTCTCAGTTTAGGACTCTGGACTTTTTTTAAACTTTTGCAATAACAACTGCAATGCTAAAGCCAATAAACCCACAGCTACTAAACCGAATATTCCCGAACCCAAGGCGAATAAACCGACTACTAAGGTACGAACTGCGGACGTTAAGCGCAGCACCAATTGATTATCTGAGTGTATTGGCTTGCTAGCAAAATTTGTAGCGATCGCAATCATCACCGAATAGATTGCGTAACCTAATCCACCGGAAACGATCGCGCCACTAACACAGCGTACTGGACTTGTTTGTACTTCTGCGGGAGTCTCTGGTTGAGGAAGGGAATTTGGATCTGTCATACAATTTTGGATTTTAGATTTTAGATTTTGGATTGAGTAATTAAAGGCAGAAGGCACACTTCGACTTCGCTCAGTGTAAAGAAGGCAGAAGGAGTAAAATTTTTATATCCTGGTTTGGAGTAGTTATCTTTGGAGAGTTAGCTTCAAGGAGTAATGAAAAATCATCCTCTTTGTCCTCCTTGTCTTCCTTGTCCTCCTTGTCCTTTTTCCTTCCCCACGTTTAAACTGACGACGCGATTTTAATTCCATGTGAAGTGGTTCGCGTCACAAATAATTCTAAATCTTCGTCGGGGATGGCAGCTCTAATTTTTTGCTTAACTATTTCTGCTTGGGGTTGAGACTCAACTAAAGCAAACACTGAAGGGCCAGAACCTGACATCATGGTTCCTATCACACCTTCTTGTGCTGCAAATAATTCTCGCAGTTGCAGAACTTGGGGATACTCTGGTAATACTACCCGCTCTAAATCATTATGTAATTTTTGAGCGATGTCAGTTACATCTTTATTTGCGATCGCTTTCACCATCCCCCCGGAATGTACTGCATTGGCACGAGCTACCAAGTCAGCAGTATCTTTAATATATGTATTCCCAAACTGTTGACGATAGGTTTTGTACGCCCAAGCTGTGGAAACTTCCAAGCTGCGATACTTCGCCAATACTATATATATATTGTCTAAACTTGGTAGCGGTGAAAGTTGTTCGCCTCTCCCCGTCGCAATGACTGTTCCCCCTGCAATACAAAAGGGGACATCTGAACCGAGAACCGCACCTAATTCTTCTAATTCTGTTTGCGTTAGTCCTAAATTCCAGAGTAAATCTATCCCCACCAACACAGCTGCGGCGTTTGTCGAACCACCAGCCAACCCAGCTGCTACAGGTATATGCTTGTCGATGGTAATTTCTACACCACCATATTTAGCAAAGGTATCGGGAAATTCTTTTACCATTAATTCCGCCGCCCGATAAGCGAGATTAGTTTTATCTGTGGGGACTTGGGGGTGCTGAGAGTGGACGCGAATTGTATCTGTGCTGAGGGAACGCACGCTAATCTGATCGGCTAAGTCGATGCTTTGCAAGATCATCGCTAATTCATGAAATCCATCGGGACGGTCGCCGATGATTTCCAAATACAAGTTAATTTTAGCAGGGGCAATGAGGGTGTAAGAACGCATAGTAATTTTGGATTTTGGATTTTAGATTTTGGATTTTTCTCCAAAACCTGCTAATCATCGGTTACAAGTAACTGATTTGCTAAAGTTACCCATTGAGAGACGCTGAGATCTTCAGCGCGTACTTGGGGATTTATCTCTAATTGTTCCAGTAAGTGAGTCAGGCGATCGCGTTCTACTACTGGTTGTAAATTATTTCGTAACATTTTCCGCTTGGCACCGAACCCCAATTTCAGCAAGTTCTCGAATTTTCGCGGATCAATTGCAGGTATTTCGATTGCTCTAGGACGCATTCTCACGACGGCAGAATCTACTTTTGGTGGGGGATAAAATGCACTAGCTGGGACTGTACAAATTAACTCACATGCTGCTAGATATTGCACCCTTATACTCAACGCCCCAAAGTTTGTCGTACCGGGTTTAGCATATAACCTCTCGGCAACTTCTTTCTGCACTAATAATACTATTGAATCAAATGGTTTGGGATTAGGATTCGCAATTGTGCCTAAGAGTTTTTCGATTATCGGCCCTGTAATGTTATAGGGGATATTCGCCACTACTTTATTTTGATTTTGAAAGTTAGGAAATGCTGCGACAGTTTCCCCAACATCCAAAGTCAAAAAATCTCCTTGTAACAGCAGAAAATTTTCTTTTTTACCCAGTTGCTTTGCCAATAAATCGCACAAATCGCGGTCAATTTCCACTGCCAATAAAGACTGCACCAAAGGTAATAACCGACGGGTCAGGATACCTGTACCCGGGCCAATCTCCAGAATGCGATCGCTCTGTTTGCAATCTGCCGCCTTGACGATTGCCTCTAGAGTCTTCTCACTTTTGAGCCAATGCTGCGCAAAGGCCTTGCGCGGTCGTACCATCTATTTCTCCCTCTATATCTACATTCCAGCCTTTCACCAAAAATTCGTTTCTTACTTTTTTCTTACTTTTTACTCTCCCTTTTTTACCTGTTTTGTCAGTTTATCTCTTGACAAATGCACCGAAATCTGATTTCGATGAGCAAAAGATTGGTAAAAATCAGACTTAAACCATTGTCTCTGAAGATGAGACTATTGACTTGGAAACTCTTGCTAAGGTATTATATAGATAATGGAAAAGGTGTGCGCATATAAACTAATTCCTGATAAAAGATATCTAATTATCAACCAATACAGTCTGCTTTTCACCTCAAATTAAAAATAGGGAAATTGAGGCGATCGCTATTCAAACCTATTGCACAAGTCCAAGAGCTAGCAAATCAATTTCCGCCAGACAATAATTTAGCGAAATTCTCATAGAGAGCGTTGTATATTACTGAAAGTATTTTCAGCAAATCTCAGATAAACGCCAAAAAAACCATGTCAGACACACCCGCAGATAGCATTTGGATAGTCACCGACGACACCCCACAAATAGCTACTCCCGACAACAATCAAAGCGGGAATTTTAGAGGAATTAACCGCAGTGACGAAACCAGAGAAACGACAGGAAGCAAAGGCGTAACAGATGCAGTTCCAGTTTCTGCGCAAAAATTAGAACAAGAAATGACTAAATTTCTGGGAGTGGTAGGACGTTTATTCAATCAAGCAGAACAGCAAACTCAAGTGAAATCGGGAATACAGTTAGAAGAAATTGAACTATCAATAGAAATTAGTGGCGAAGGAGAAGTCAAATTAATTGGTAGCGGTGCAAAAGCTAGCGGTAAAGGCGCAATCAAACTGACATTTAAACGCCAAGCAGCAAATTGAAGAGGATCGCACTATGCAAAAATCTTTAGGTAATGTGTAAGACTAATGACACGTAAAACACTTCAAGGTTTACATCCAGACAGCTACCAACACCCCTTTGATCGTAAAGCCTTGGCGACACTGCAAAAAATGCCAGGTTTACCACTGCTGCTGAAAAAAATTAATGAGTATGGTATAGATCGTCTGCTGCGACTACAAACACTGGGTAACGAGTTTCGCGTCAACTCCCGTAACTTCCCCAAATTGCACAACGCTTTGGGCGAAACATGCAAAATTCTCGACGAACCCGTACCAGATTTATATCTTTATCGAGGTACAGGACATATTTCCACCTATGCTATCGGCGTTGAGAAACCATTAATCGGCGTCAACTTAGAAACCCTGGAATGGTTAGAAGAGGAAGAACTATTATTTGTTTTTGGACATGAAATTGCCAGAATCAAAGGTAAATATTTAACATATCAACAACTGGCAGTAGTCATGCCATTATTGAAAAACGTCATCAGCAGTACCACACTGGGATTTGGCGGATTAGCCGCTAATGGTATAGAAATTGCATTGTATAACTGGATTATGATGGCGAAATTTACCGCCGATCGCGCGGGATTGTTAGCATGTCAAGATATTGATATTGCGATCGCATCTTTGATGAAATTGGGTGGATTACCAGGTGAATACCTAACACCAGAGGTAATCGAAGATTTTAAACAGCAAGCGCGTGAATTTAAATTCCAAGAACTTGAGGGATTAGACCAAGTTACCAAAATATTTAGTTTCATGGCATATCAAATTCCTTGGCATGTTATGCGAGCATCAGAATTGTTGAAATGGGTAGAAACTGGCGCGTATACTCAATTAATGGCATCAGATCCGGCTCAACCACCACCACAAGAGACAACAGAAGAGTCAGAAAATGTCAAAGATTGGGATTTCTTAGGTAACTGGTAGTTTAAAACGAGTATAATTTAGCTCCAGAGGCTAATTATTTCATCAAATCAGGTAAATCGGATGCTGAATGGCGCAGTTCTCCGCAATCGCTACAAAATCATCAAACTTCTGGGAAGCGGTGGGTTTGGAGACACCTATCTAGCAGAGGATTTAGGTATACCGATCAATCCTAAACCCAAGTGCGTCGTCAAGCGCCTGAAAACACAAAACCTCACCGACGAACAATTGGAATGGGTAAAAAACTCATTTGAGCAAGAAGCAGTCACCCTGTACAATTTGGGCAATCTTCATCCCCAAATTCCCAAATTATCAGAATATTTTCAAGTAGGGAACGAATTTTATTTAGTACAGGACTTTATTGATGGCGATGATTTCACCAAAATCATCACCCCGGGTAAAAAATTCCCTGAAACAACAGTTATCCAGCTTTTAGCAGAAATTTTAGAAGTGTTGGTAGTAGTCCACCAACAAAACATTATTCACCGAGATATCAACCCCAAAAATATCATGCGTCGTCGCCTCGATGGAAAAGTCATCTTAATAGACTTTGGCGCAGTCAAGCAGATAATGTTTCAGAATTCCGGACAAACTAGCCTGACTATGGGGGTAGGAACACCGGGTTTTATGCCTTTGGAACAATTCAATGGTAGACCAAAATTAGCCAGCGATATCTACGCCATTGGGATGGTGGGTATTCAAGCACTGACAGGAATAGAACCACATTTATTAGATGATGATGAAGATGGTGAAGTAATGTGGCAGAATCGGGTAAATATTAGCGATCGCTTTGCCCAAGTATTAACAAAAATGGTGAATCGTCGCGTAACTCAACGTTATCAAAATGCGACAGAAGCTTTACAAGCTATACATTTATTAAATCAACCTCTTGCGCCAACAATTCTTGCAGTACCCATACCCCATCAAAATACCACAGCCGCTTTAGCCCTCAAAAGTTTTCAATTTGAAGTGGTAACTGTAAATGCTACAGGGAAAATCACCAGCCGTCAGAATCGTGAAGCAAAATACTTCATTGAAGATTTGGGGAATGGTATCACCTTAGAAATGGTGCAGATACCAGGGGGAACCTTTATGATGGGTTCGCCAGCAGAGGAAGCAGGAAGACGGGATAATGAAAGTCCACAGCATCAAGTAACAGTTCCTGGCTTTTTCATGGGTAAATATCCAGTTACCCAGGCGCAGTATCAAGCAATTATGGGAAATAATCCTTCCAGATTCAAAGGAGAATCAAAACCTGTAGAACAAGTGAGTTGGGATGATGCGGTAGAATTTTGTCAAAAGTTAAGCCAAAAGACAGGACGCACCTACAGACTACCCAGCGAAGCTGAATGGGAATATGCTTGTCGTGCAGGAACCACTACACCCTTTTATTTTGGCGAAACCATTACCACCGATTTAGTTAACTACAACGGAAATTACCCTTACGCCTCTGCACCCAAAGGTCTATATCGTCAACAAACAACAGATGTGGGAAAATCTCCACCAAACTCTTTCGGTTTATACGATATGCATGGTAATATATGGGAATGTTGTCTAGATAAATATCATAAAAATTACGAGGGAGCGCCCACAGACGGTAGTGCATGGCTGAGTGGTAATGATAGTGATTCTCAGTTGTTGCGTGGCGGTTCTTGGTTATACCTCGCCGGGTATTGTCGGTCTACGAATCGCTACGGCTACACGCGCGTGAATCGTAGCGCCGATGTGGGTTTTCGCGTAGTTGCGGTGGCTGTGGCGTGAGTACTCCCCAAAGTCAGAGCTGATAAGTGGGAATTTATCGGGCTTACATTAGGGAGTCCAAACCTAGTCCAGTGATGGAGGCAACTCTGTCCGAAAATAAAACCGAATCGGATAGCTTGGTAGGTTGCAAAATCGAACAGTTGTCCGATTCATGCAGTCATCTAATTTTACCTCAACCGTAGGTTGGGTTTCGTTCCTAAATCCAAAATTTTCGGCGCTATTGTATATGGTTAACTTTCATCTCGGTAAACCTCTCGACGATGTTTTACCTTAACAATACTCACTAACAACATTTCATCATATATTTGATAAATAACTCGATAATCACCTACTCGAATACGATATAAAGAATCTTCATCCTCTAACTTTTTAACCCCATTGGGACGAGGTTCTATCGCTAATTCTTGAATTTTTACGTCGATACGTTCTTTAACATCTTTGGGTAGTTTCTTGAGTTGCTTGACTGCACCTTTAGTCAATACAATTTGATAACTCACGCCGTTTCTCTCTTATATTCTTCCCAAGATACAGTTCCATTAATAGTTGCATCTAACAACTCAACACGCGCATCTCTAATATCTTCTTCATCTTCTAACAATTCTAAAACTTTTTCTAAAGTGCTTTCTGGTGCTTTATCCAAATACTCATTAATTAATTCCAGGAGCGATTGTCTTTTAGTGGCAATTTCCATTTTTCAACCTCTTGAAAAATTTTTCTCATCTGGGTCTTCAGTACTTGCTATGCTAAACATGTCTAATTCCCTGTAAGCCTCGATTTTACAGAAAAATCTCGATATTTATTGAAAATTTCCGCATAACATCTACAGAATAACTTCTTATATCATACATCTCATACCAATTTTTTATGAAGCTGCATAGAATACGCTTATTAAAGATTCACTCAATCGTAGGTTGGGTTGAGGCTTTGCGAAACCCAACATTCCCACACAACAACAAACGCCCACGAAGAGACTGATAAAATTATATCTGCTCCCTCACCCAAGCACGAAACGCTCTCATTGCTACATTTCTCCCCTCAGTTTTACTCCGCATTAAATATTCAGGAATAACTTGAGTAATAGGTAAATTAGGAAAAATCGCACTAGCAGTAGAGGCTACATATTTACCATTAATCATCACATTAATTTCTAATCTATTGTCCTTCCATCGCCATAATTCCGGCACACCTAATACCTCATAATTATTAAACCGTGTCCGCGAGGTAATATCAATTTCAATTGCTAAATCAGGCGGCGGATCGACAGTCAAATCAATTCTATCCTTTCCCCGTACAGCCGCTTCATTTTGAATGTAAAAACAATCATCAGGTTCTACCCCAGCATCCATTTTTTCTTGGTCAAAAGTAGTAGATCCTAAACTCCAAAAGTCTATATCGAGTTCTTCTAGTAGAATTTCTACTAAATTGCCAATAATTTTCTTACTTACTTCATGTTCTGGTAGTGGAGCCATGATTTCCAACATTCCCTGACTGTAAGATATCCGCGAACTGCGATTTTCACCCAATTCAGCCAAAATACTTTTGTATATTGACCAGGATATGTTTTTAATTAATAATTGATGACCTACAGGTACAATTAGCTGGTTGAGTTTAAGTAACATAACTTGCCTCGCTGGTAAAATTCACCTAACTAGTACCAATTTCATCATACATTGAAAATAGCTGTAGGGTGTGTTATGCCGCAGGCTAACGCACCGTCAACAATTTTAATGAAATATTTTGCATTATTTACTGCGATACTTCTTGCTGCGTTACAGGAATCTCAATCACAAATTCTGCGCCTTGTCCTGGTGTAGAATTACAAGATAATTTACCACCATGTCTATCAACTACAATTTGGTGACTAATTGATAAACCTAAACCAGTTCCTTTACCCACATCTTTAGTAGTAAAAAAAGGGTCAAATAACTTAGAGATAATTTCCGAATTAATTCCCTTACTATTATCTGCAATTCTAATCGCTACTATTTGACTATTAATAACTTCCGTGCAAATGCGAATTTGGGGATTTTTGATATCTTCTACAGCATCAATAGCATTACTTAAAATATTCATAAATACCTGATTTAATTGTCCAGGATAGCAATCTATCAGGGGAAGTTGACCATATTCTTTAAAAATAACAATTTCTGGATGCTCTGGTTTAGCCTTGAGACGATTGTGGAGAATCATCAAAGTACTATCAATACCTTCATGAATATTCACCAGCTTAAATTCAGCTTCATCCAAGCGGGAGAAATTACGCAGCGATAAAACAATTTCTCGAATGCGCTGAGTTCCTACCCGCATGGATTGCAGAAGTTTGACTAAATCTTCTTTGATAAATTCTAAGTCAATCTCCTCAATTGCTGTGGCAATGTCTTCTGGAGGATTGGGGTAATATTCTTGATATAGTTCTACCAAGTGCAACAAATCTTGAGTGTATTCGCTCGCCGGAATTAAGTTACCATGAATAAAATTTACCGGATTGTTAATTTCATGGGCAACACCTGCAACCATATTCCCAATAGAAGACATTTTCTCACTGTGAATTAGTTGAATTTGGGTGTGTTGTAATTCCCGCAATGTATCTGCTAAATTCTGCGCTTGTTGTTGTAATTTAATTTCCGCTTGTTTGCGTTCAGTTATATCAGTTGATACGCCAAGAATTTGTTTCACCTTCCCCGCTTCGTTGCGGTGAAAGGGAGTTTCTCTAGTGTAAAGCCAGCACCAATCCCCATTGGCGCGTCTGATGCGATATTCAAACTCAATAATATCCCCATCGTCAGCAGTCAGAAATTTTTCATGCTGATGGGCGACAGTTTCGCGATCGCCTGGATGCATAATAGTAGCAAGTAGATTATCTCCCATCTGCTCAATCTCTGCATTTGAGTAACCCAGAAGCTTGACAATTTCTTGATTAGCGTAAACATTACGCTGTTCTTCCAAATCAAAAATATAGAGAATATGGGGAGAAGAATCAGTAATTCTTTGGATAAAATGTTGACTAGCTTTGAGTGCTTCTTCTGCTTGTTTACGCTCAGTAATATTAAAAGTTGTGCCGACAAGCCGATAAATTTCACCCGCGTGATTTCTTAAGGGATTAATTGTCGTAAACCACCAAGTTTCTTCACCGAAAAAGATGAGACATTCTTCGTAAGTAATAGCCACACCTTGAGCGATACAGCTTTGATATCGTTGATGTATAGGTACACCGTCAATCTCCCCAAATATCTCTTCTGGAGTCTTACCGATTATCTGTGCATTACTAAATCCTGTAGCTTGTTCTGTCGGCGAATTCCAGCCAGCAAACCGCAGTTCACCATTTTCCAAAACATTCACCACAAAGATTGATTGAGAAACACCATCATAAATACTGCGTAAAAACTGTTCTTGTGCTTGTAATTGAGTTTCCGCATATTTGCGTTGCGCAGCTTCCCGATAGGCATCGCTCATATCAATTAAACAACCATACCAAATTATTTCCCCAGCCGCTTGACGTTCAACACGAGAAAATGCTTTTACCCATTTTTCCAACCCTACAGGCGTAATTATCCGCCAGTCTTGTTCAAAATTTTCTAGAGTTTGCGCCGAGTAATTCATCGCTTGGAATACTCGCGAATCATCTTCTGGATGAATCTGGGAAAATAATAAGGAAGCATCTGCCATCATCTGTTGCGGTTCAATTTCCAGAACTTCGCGACATCCAGAAGAAACGTAGGGAAAAGACATCTTCCCATCTGGATACAGACAAAATTCGTACAGCATCCCCGGCACATTATCTGCTAATCGCTGTAACCTAGCTTCAGTACAACGTAAAGCGGCGGTACGTTCTGCAATTCTAGCTTCTAATTCTTCATTGAGTTGTTTAAGCTCTGCTTCTACTTGTTTGCGATGAGTAATCACTTCCGTAAACAGAATAATTCCGCCAACTTCCCCAGAGTCTTCATACCAAGGATGTATTTCCCACTTCACCCATTCAGGTTTACCATTAGCACCGATGAAGAAATCTTCTGAAGATTTTTCCCTAGCACCAGCTAAACAGCGTTGATGAACTTCCCGCCAACCCTGGGGAATTTCTGGGAAAATTTCATAGTGAGAGCGACCAATAATTTCTGCATCACCCAAGCTATAATCTTCTCGCCAGCGCCGACTCACACAAAGGTACTGCATCTGGCAATCAAAAACAGCGATCGCAGCTGGTATGTAGTCAATAAACAACCGCATCTGCTGTAGACTAGACTGGAGGCTATTCAAATAACTATTAGACCCCACTACCTGACGTAGTTCTATTAGTTCTTGTTGCAAAGATTCATAGGTATTTTTATCTACAGAGATGAGATTGCAAGCCATAATTATTTTTACTTGCCTAATTGGGAGCTAAAATTAACTTTCAACCTTTATTGTTCCCAATTCAATATTGATAATTCTTAATCCATAATTTCTTCTTGACAAAGAATTTAATCCATAGAGTAGAGACACAAAAAAATCATGACAAATGACAAATGACAAATGACTAATTTTAAGTCAACAACTCACCCAATTGATGCTGAATCAGTAATGCTTTCAGCGTAGCATTTTCCGCTTTCAACGCCTGAATTTCCGCTTCCAATTCACTAATTCTCGCTTTCAAAGCTTCCTTAGTCGTACCTTGTCGATGAATCACAACTTCTCGATAAATTGCTAAATTAGCATCCTCACTCATCCATCTTTGATAAGTCTTAGTATGCTCTTGCACTGTATGTCCCATATAATCTGCCATTGTTTTGATGGGAACTTGTAAACGATGTCCGCGAATAGCGTAAGCGTGACGCAATTCGTAGGGACGAAAACCTAAATTAGCCGCTCTAAATCTGATATGCAGTTTTGCAGTTTTATTACTCAGCGTTCCCTCATTGTAAGGAAACTTAATATTTTTTAAATCAAACAATTCCACCCAATGGGGATGTAAAGGCGGAATTCCACAACTACGTTCGCCGGTTTTCGTCCCCTGAGTTAAACTAGGGTTTAAATAAACTAAATGAAAAGTATTATTAGGATTAATAAAAGCCTCGATATCAACAGCAAACAATTCATGAGGTCTTAAGCCATAACTTGCTAACATACCATAAGCCCATTGCCATTGCTCTGGTAGAGTAAAATTCTCTCTAATAGCATAGGTTGATAAAGGCATCCCAATTTTCGTAAAGCCTTGAATAATCTCTTCATCTGTGGGAACTTTGCGAATAGTTGGTTCGGGTTTAGGAGTAGCATAAGCAGCAATAGTTTTTAACCCATTAATTCCGCAAAATTCACAAAACTTCTTTAATTGCCATACTAAAAAAAATCTACCAGATGTATTAGGTTTAGTTTTTTCCAGCGCTTTCTCTAAAGCAGATAAAGATAAAGGTAAATCTTGAGGTAGCTTTTTCAAATGTCGCCAATAATGAGTTTCCCAAGTACGTATACCTTGGCGATTCTTTTCATGGGTTTTCCAAAATTCCCGCTCATAATCTTGAATCCATTCACCAATGAGCTTAGTAGAATTCTCATGTTCGGGTAACGCTATCTTCTGCGCCTGTTTACCTAATAATTCTGGCGTCCAACGAAATTGCTTGGTGATTAATAATAAATCTAATTCCCTAGCTTTGACGACTGCCGTTTTTACACCAACATCATTAGCAACAAAACCAAAGGAAATGGTATACTGCTTACTTGGACTCCCATTTTTACCAACATCCCCCGGTTTACAGGGAAAAGTCCCTTGTAAGCCAATAGTTTTAGCACTAGTGAGCTTAAGTTTCACCTTCACTCTATCCAAACTTAACGCCGAGTTAGCTTGTGCAACAGCGTGTTTGATTCTTAAATATTCACGTTCAGCTTTCACACCTTCATCTGATGAAGCATGTTTAGCTTTCCATTGTTTCCACTTCGATGGTTCCCATTGATCAATTCCCACACCATCCCATTCAGCATTACGGAGGTCGTAAGTAGTAGATTCATTGCTAGACATAAGTAATTCTCGCAATTTCTAATTACTGTAAATTTTACGCTTTAAAAGTAGCAATTGCCTTGAAAATAACCGATGACAAACTCAAAAGTAAAGCTAGCTTCAACTAGCGCCAAAGTTAACAAAAGCTATAAAATTATACGGAAATAAACTTAATAACACTGAAGTTAATAACACAACCCAACAAATATAAAATTATGCATACCACAATTGATACAACAAAAAGATATTTCTTAGCATTTATTGCAACTGCGATCGCAACTAGCCTGAGCAGCTGTAATTCTAATCCCACCCCTAATCAAGACAATATTAGCCAAACACCCGCGCCAACCACAACAGCTGCCATATCATCCCCATCCCCCAGCCAAACCCCCAGTATGGCGCAACTGAGAGCCAAATCAGAGGACGTTGAGACACCCACTCCTACAGAATCCCCTACAGCCACAGCTACACCCACACCCACAGAATCTCCCACCACCAGTAACAAAACAACTGATGTTACTCTTTACACAAGTGATGCCCAATGTCAGCAATTAATTCCCCAAAAAGTACCAGTATCAGCAGATGAGCCTGTAAAAGCTGCGGTGGGTAAAATTTTAGAAAAAAGAGATTCAGGGGATTTTAGCTTCTCGAGTTATCGCGTCAACGTGAAAAATGGCGTTGCTACCGTTGATTTGCGCCTAGCACCTAACTCAAAACGCCAAATAGCTTCGTTGTCGAGTTGCGAACAATTTGCATTATTTGGTAGTGTCCGCAAAACATTAACAAGTAACGCTCAATGGAAAATTAAAGATGTGCGTTTTACCGAACAGGGTGAAGAAGTTGTATTTTAGTCAGTTGTCAGTTGTCAGAAGATTCATTTTTATTGTTCTTTGTGAGCGTAGTTCATGGATTCTCTTGCAAAAATCCTAATTTTCGCCTTCTTCTTTGCACGCCAGTTGCTTCAAGTCGGCAGAGCCGCCCAACGCACTGGCTTGTCTTTGCGTCTTTGCGTGAGCTTTTCTAATGATTAGTCAAAAAGGCGTTGCATATTTGCGGGATGAATTCAGACTTTTGGACAAAACTAAAAGTCGATTCTTTGCGCCTTTGCGCCTTTGCGCCTTTGCGTGAGATAAAAATCATCCCATCAATCAGCAACGCCGTCAAAAAAGCCAAAATATTTATGCAAGAAGTCTATTCTTGACTAGAACTATGAGACGACAACCATTGTTCAACTAACTCTGTCATAATATCGCTCATTTGTCGTTCACTAGAAACAGCAGCAGCTTTTAATTTTCGATGTAAACTTTTCGGAAGATAAATAGTAGTGCGGATATATTCGGGATTAGTACTTTTGCTTAAAGAAGTAGATTGAGTCTCAGTTGCTGCTGGATTATCTCGTTGTTGACGACTGCGAGCAGCATCAATTAAATCATCAAAACGACTAGTTTTTTTCTTATTATTCACAATAAAATCCTCCAAGTTTTCATAATTCATAATTCATAATTCATAATTTTGAATTGTTATTTCCTGACCTACCTCAGCGTAACAGCGCCAAGCAATTTGAGCGTAAGCATCTTTAACAGCATTCACAGGTACACCTTCTAAAGCAGCTCGTTGAAATACAGCTAACCGTCGAATTCCCGATTTAAATATCGGTAGTCCGGCTTTTTCCAAAGCTGCTCTGGCTTCTTCTCCCGCTTTATTGGGATGAGGAGGAATCAGAGTCAGTAAAATGCGATAATTAGTTTTAAATGGCTTGAGAGATTCAACCATTTGCATAGTTGCAGCTAGTGCGATCGCATCTGGAGTCGTAGGTATAACTAACAAATCGCAACCTTGCGCAATAGTTTTTAATTCATCTGGGTTTGGTCTAGCTGGTGTATCAATCACAATATGTTCGTAAAGTTTTGCTAAGAGTATTCCCTGCTTTTCATCCGCCACTTTAAATGGTAAACAACCACGGTTCGACCAATCCAACGCACTCCGGTTCAAATCACCATCTACTAGCAATGTATCAGCCGTATTTTGTAAGTATGTCGCCAGGTGTAGCGCGGTAGTAGATTTACCTACGCCTCCCTTAAAAGCCGCTACCGTAATAATCATTTTCAATTACTCGCAAATAATCCCAAGATTCTACTGCATATCTAAACATCTAGATGTTAAATAAACATTCAGATGTTTAGATGCTTTATGAATGCTTGGACATCTAGATGTTTTGTTTGTGTAATTTACGTATATAAATATTAAGTATACAACTATTAAGCTTACAAAATATTTTCAGTAAAATGTGAGCAATCAATAAAATATATACATTTATATCTAAGTACAAAGCAAATATTTTAAGAAACTCTTGCTATGTATAGGTTTCAGCAATTTTTAAATCAAGCATAATTTGCAAATTTAAAACAAAATGGTAGAGTTAACCAACCTCAAAACTAAAAAACGCCTGATGACTCAGACGTTTTAAACAATATTTGGAAAATAAATAAGTAATAGCAGTCAGCGCTAGCGAAAGCGCTCAATACCTTTTAATTGATTTAAATTTCGCGATTTTGAACCTTTGAATTAACTTTAGGTTCGCTAATAGCAGCTTTATCACCTAACTCACAAAGTGTTTTCGATTCTTCAAGAGAATAGTTTTGTTCTAACTTAATCTCTGATTGTGTACAAAAACCTTGTCTAAACCACTCATAAGAGCGTTGATCGCCCCAAAAAGTGCGGTGGTTATCGCTTTGTCTTTTATACTGTCCTTGGGTATTAGCTTTACAACCCACTCTTTACGGCATCAGAGTTGTACAGTGTGAGCCTAACAGTGGTATATAGATAGATAGACAGGTTGAGCGAAAAAGTCTACAATCTGAACTTATTGCAGTAAATTTACCTATTCGCAATCAACCTAAGCATAGTAAAGATTTTCTAGTGTTTCAGGCTTGATGCTGGAACGCTCTATTAATATTATGAAAGTCTTTTAGTAGAGGGCAGAAAACCGATGGATGTAAAGCTGATTTTAGCGGGATTAACAGTCGTATTTACAGTTTTGTGCTTGTTTTTTGGCACAAAAAATGGATTTTATGATTCCGATAACTATCACGGCAATGGTTCTGCACATTAAATGAGGTTTGAAAATCGGCTTTTGACCCTCTGAACTTCGGAAAAGTTAACCAATTTTCCGAACTGGGGCCGGGTTAGGCTATGATATCCTCCCCCATCAAAAAAATCCGCATTTTCAGGGTGAAGGGGCGCAAAATGAAACTTACCCCTAGTTCACAAAACCAAAAACAACCCCTTAATTTTTGGCTTTTGGGATATTTCCATGACGATGAGGTTTAAGGGGAGGAGAACATGAGGGATCGAATTTCGTCGTCCTCTCGTGTTGATGCTGATGAGGGAACTAGCGAACTAGAATGTTTACCTTATAGTGTCCAACACAATGATGAGGGCGTTTGTTTATTGATACGGATGGGGCCGTATAGCATCCTGTTAGATTGTGGCTTGGGGGATATTTCTTCACTGGTGAGGGAGTTAAAAAAATTGGCGCGTCAACGCAATTCCTCCCAACCAGTGGATTTAGTCTTGATTAGTCACGCCCACCCGGATCATGCTAGAGGATTACTGGCGCTACATCAGGCTTTTCCCCAATTAGCTATCTACGCCAGTGAAGTAACCAGCAAATTGCTATCATTAAACTGGTTAGATAAAGACCCTCAAGAAATTCCTCAATTTTGTCAAGCCTTACCATTGCGATCGCCTGTAGAATTTCATGAAGGTTTAGTAGCAGAATTGTTTCCCGCCGGACATCTTCCAGGGGCGGTGGCGATTTTACTTACCTATACAAACTCGCAGCGTTCCTACAAGTTACTATATACCGGAGACTTTTTCCTATCTAACTCCCGGTTAGTCGAAGGCTTGAGATTAGAAGAATTACGCGGCTTAGAGCTAGATGCTTTAATTATTGAAGGGACTTATGGCACATCACGCCATACCCACCGCCGCAACCAAGAAAATCAACTAGCCGAAAGAATTTATCGTGCAATTAGCGATCGCAATTCTGTTATACTGCCCACACCCGCATTAGGGTTAGGTCAAGAACTGCTCATGCTATTACGCAGCCATCACCACTTCACAGGGAGAGATTTAGATATTTGGGTAGATGGTGCTGTCGCCAAAGGCTGCGATGCTTATTTAGAACTATTACCCCATCTCCCCCCATCAGTTCAAAACTTCGCCCGTCATCAGCCGTTATTTTGGGATGAGAGAGTACGTCCTCGCGTGCGACGATTGCAAGCAGAACATCGTCCCCATATCGGGAAGACACCTTGTATAGTTCTCACCGACTCCACAGCCGATTTTACCCAATATTGTCAGCCAGAAACAGGCCCTTGGCTAATTCTCCTGCCAGAAAAAATTGATATAAAAGTTAAAAAAAAATATTTAGCACCCACCACCATTGAAGGTTATCTCCTCGCCCAACATAGTGATGGCCCTGGAACTACCCAATTAATCCATAATTTACGACCCCAGCATGTGGTTTTTGTCCACGGTTCCCCAGCCTACCTAGCAGATTTAACCAGTTTAGAAGAATTACAAAACCGCTATCATCTTCATTCCCCAGCCGCCGGCATTTTAGTAGAATTGCCAATTGGCGATACATTTATCCAACCCGCCGCCCCAGAAACCAACTACGAAGGCGAACTCACAGAATCCGACAGCATCATCACCATTAGCCTTCCCGACACAATCACAGCCGATCCCCGTTGGCGACAATTTGCCGATACAGGTTTAATCGAAGCCCGTTGGCAAGGAGAAGAATTAGTCTTAAGGGGATTATCCCAACGAGAACTACTCAATCAAAACAGCGATCGCTACATCTTGACAGATGTAGATTGTTGTGGTAATTGTCGTCATCAACGCGGCCAGCGTTGTTGGAATCCCAACTCCCCCCTGTATAACTTCAAAGTCACCCTTGAAGGTTACTGTCCCGCCTATGAGAGGTTGATGGAAAATGAGTAGGGACAAAGAAGACAAGGAGGACAAGGGAGACAAGGAGGACAAGGAGGACAAAATCAATTCACGCATTCACGTATTCAGAAATATTTTTGACTTTTGACTTTTGACTTTTGACTTTTGACTTTTGACTTTTGACTTTTGACTTTTGACTTTTGACTTTTGACTTTTGACTTTTGACTTTTGACTTTTGACTTTTGACTTTTGACTTTTGACTTTTGACTTTTTATGCCCAATGCCCCATGCCCAAAAATTAAGAGTCCAGAGTGGAAATCTTGACCCTGGACTCTCAACTTTCGACTATTTGGAATTATTCAGGATTAGAGTCAGTGTAACGGTTGCGGATACGCTCTGCTTCCGGACAATCTTCGGTCATCAGAGGTTCTACATTACCGCGAGGTACTGACGCTAGCTTTTGGGTTACAGCACCAATACTTTCCAGCCGAACCATTTCTTCCCAAGAACAAACTTCATCTTCTTCTTCTGTTTCATAGCGCAGGGTCACTAAATCTCCCTCTATATCAATGATGCGGGCGCGTTCTATCCAGCGTTGCTGGTCCCGCAAGAATACACATACCTCCCGCCCATCGCAACACAATTGATAAATCTTGCGGTGTAGCATGTACTGCTTCTGCCTTTTTAAACAACGTAGTTAAACCTTTCAAAATCTGGGTTATGCCCCAGTGCATAATAACCTTAAGAAGTCAGTTTTACGGTTACGAATAACTAAGTGTTGTGACCCTCACCCAAGATTTGCTCCTAGTTGTCAGAATCTCAAGATTTTTAGAGTCATCACCGCCTAGCTATCGCGTGGGTGAAACTAAAACTCCTTCAGGGTAATTCAGCGAATGTATTCTTCGTAGAAGTCATACAATTCGGGATTTGTCCTAACTAGGTTAATCCTTGCTGGTGAGTTATTCCTACCATTATGTAATAATAGATACTCCAATATAACCATTGGTTGCGGTTGTTTGAGTTGCCTACTTGTAGTCATTGGCATTGCTGGGAAGTCCGGGAACTCGGCTGTACTTTTACCCCTATGTATTTGATCTTAACTCATTCTTTGGCTGTCCTGAATGGTTTTAGACAATAACAAGCCAAGAGTTTTTAAGTTGAGGGTTATTTGACTGATGTGACAAGTCCCGTTTAGGAGCGACTACGCAACGCCAAAGTCAACTTTTGTAGGGGTATCAGCAAGATTTGTTCTTTAAGGGAAATTCCATGAGTACTGTAGAGGATGCTTCTCGCTTAATTTGACCAGCACGAACCGCTGCATATAACTCGGTTAGGGCTAGCAAATCATCAGACTGATAACACTTCGTTGCTAGAACTTGGTGCAGTAGACCCTCTGATTCAACACTCAGACATCCAGTTTGGAAAGCAGATTCAACAATTGTGCGAATCATGTTGATTAGGGCTTAGTAAGCAATTTGTTACCTCCAGTATGGAATAAACCCTAATTTCCCAAACTGATATAAAACAGCGCCTATAGTGATTATAATTACCTGATTCTGTGATCTCCATCATCGATAAAATACATACTATCTGACCACTGAATCGCCTTGATTTTAATACAGTTGATAAATAAACCAGCCATAGTTTTCTACAAACGAAATGAAAATCAGACTAATGAATATGATAACCAAATATACATGATTTTTCAGTAAATGCCGATAGCTATCTGGTTAATTAAATCCTAAACTACAGCTAACTAAGGGAAAAACTGGCGGAAATCCTCATCGCGATCGCTTAACTTTACCCAATCGAGATTTAAATACCGTAATTTTTGCACCAAGCGATCGCAAGCTGGGCGTTCGGTAGCATAATGACCAGCATCAATTAAAATCAAATTGCGATCGCGGCTTTCCTGAAATTGATGAAATTTACAATCAGAAGTTAGATAAGCAGTAGCACCAGTTTTCACCACTGCCGAAATATAACCAGCGCCAGAACCGCCTAATACAGCAATGCGCGAAATTTCTTGTTGTAAATCAGCAGATGGGGAAACCAGCAAATTCTTGGGAGTAAGGCGACTGTGGATAACCGCCAATAAATCCTTTAAACTCATCACAGGTTCAATTGTGCCTACTCGACCATATCCTAAGCCATTTTGGGTAGGGACGATGGGCGTTGCATCCTTCAATTCTAAAATTTGCGCCAAAACATCAGCCGTCCCGTCCTGTACCTGGTCAAAATTTGTATGGGCGCTGTAGATGCCGATATTGTGGAGAAAAGCTAACCGTACCATATCCGCGATCGCTTCACCAACGCGGAAAGATTTGGGAGGGCTAAAAATTAGGGGATGATGGGCAAAAATTAGATTAGCATGAGATGCGATCGCTTCTTCCATCACCGCCAAAGTCGGCGTTAAACACACCAAAACCCTAGCTGATTCATGTAAAATCCCCGGCTCCACCTGCCAACCACAATTATCCCAGCTTTCACACCAAGCCGGATTCGCCCATTCTTCAAACCACGTAATTAAGTCAGCAATTTTCATGAAATTTTAGTAGCTCCCAAGCGGGCTAACTATTTTATGCCTAATTAAGCGCCAAGAAAACTGTGGCTTAAGTAATATTTAACGATTGCTAAATCCAGCAAAAGTTCTAACCAGAGATATGGACAACCAACTCTCTGACATGACTGCGCTGACGGTGTTCCCAAACATAAATACCTTGCCAAGTTCCAAGTACCAAATGACCGCGATTAATCGGGATATGTTCGGAAGTGTGAGTCAATGCTGAACGGATATGAGCCGGCATATCATCAGGCCCTTCCGCATCATGAATGTACTTACCTGATTCTGGTACAAGTTTCGCCATAAAGTTAGCCAAATCGACCAGCACATCGGGGTCGGCATTTTCTTGAATCACTAAACTAGCAGAAGTGTGGCGTAAAAATAGAGTACAAAGTCCAGTTTCCACCCTTGACTCAGCAACAATCGCTTCAATTTTTGAGGTGATATTTTGAAAAGATTTGCCAGTAGTGGAAACTCTGAGTAGCTTTTGGTAATGAGTCATCTGCAATCAGTTAAAAGTCCACCGAGCGTCAAAATACGCTTGCTGATTGAGAATATATCACACAACTTGGCAAGAAGTAGTCTGCCAAGCAAAGTTTCAAGGATTCTTCGCGAGCTGATTGAACAGATTAAGGGGGAGCATCCCAATTTTGCAAATGTTTTTATTATTTGAAAATTTTTGTGCATAATTAATAATTTTAAATGTGGCGATCCTAGCTCTTAGGTTGGGTTGAGGAACGTAGACGCGGAGCGGCTTCCCGTAGGGTAACCCAACATTGATAACCGATATTTCACCACAAAACTATCAAAGAATTCATCACTATAATTAAATGGCTGCAAGAAAAAGATATTCGTAACCTCTACCGATTTATCGACTGGGTTATGATTTTACCAAAAGCATTGGAAGCGGAGTTTTGGCAAGAATTTAAGCAATTTGAACAGGAGCGAACTATGAGCTATGTAACCACTGGTGAACGTATTGGCTACGAACGCGGACAACAGGAACAAGCGCAAAGTCTCGTGCTACGTCAAATAAAAAAACGAGTGGGAGAATTAGCGCCAGAAGTTCAAGAACGCATTCAATCGCTTTCTCTAGAGCAATTAGAAGCACTGGGCGAGGCTTTGCTAGATTTTTCAGGACTAGAAGATTTACTTAGCTGGTTGGAAGCAAATATGACCAAGTAGTTAAACTTAGTAGTGTTTGCAGAAGAAAACCCAACATTTGTGTATTTTGTTGGGTTTTCTAGCCCCTAGCCCCTAAATTTATTTTTTCACAACTTGTAAACGCTGAGTTATCATTGTCATGCCATCTCCCCGTAAAATTACGGCAGAAAGCCATTGACTACCAGGAGTAGAGGGAGCGCGTCCGACTTTAAACAAACCACCAGAATTGAGTAATTCTAAATCTACAGGTGTGGGATTGAGATATTTATCTGCTTGAATAGGTTCTTCTATGGCTGTTCCTAAAAGAAATTCATCACCTAGTGGTTCTTGGACGATCGCATCAAAATTATATTGCTGTCCAACTCTCACTTGTTGTGGTAACTTAACATCAACTTGCGGTGGTTTGCTACCAGAAGTGAGTAAAGTCCGTTCGGTCAAAATATCTTGACGGACGATTTTACCACCTGAGATGCGCTGACGGGACTTAATTGTGGCATTCAGCGCCATATTATTACTGTTAGCAGAAGGTAAGCCACTGATATTTGTGACTGTTTCCGCGACAATGACATTCCCTTCAGTACGCCAAGATTGCAACTGAGTAGTGTATCTTAATTTGGGATATCGCTTCCAGAGGTCAATTAAGGCTTTTTCTAGGGTTTGGCGATTTAAACCGTCGCCATGAGTAAAATTAGGGCTGTAGAATTCGATAACCTTTTTCACATCACCTTGGCTGGCGGCTGCATCAATTTGTGTTAACAAATTCGTTAATTCCGCAGGTGCGTTTTGGGCGTATTTCTCGGCGGCTAGTCTTTGGGATATGGGTTTTTTGGCTGGTTGTAAGTTGCGCGGCGTACTAGCTTGACTAGATTGCCAAGTACTTGCAATGCTCACTGTCAGTATGGATAAAATTAGCCAGATGCTAGCGGGGAATTTGCGGTAGCGTTTCAGTAATAAGGTAATAATCTTAGTCATTGGCAAGAGTTTACTGATTTTACTTGATAAGGTAGGAAATTGTTTTATCTTAGTGAAGCTAAACAATAAATGGTAGAGGTTTAATGGTAGAAGAAGCACCGATTAGATTATTAGTAGCAGCCAGTGGGACTGGCGGACATCTATTTCCGGCGATCGCTCTGGCAGAAAAACTGTCAGAATATGATATTCAGTGGTTGGGCGTACCCAATCGCTTAGAAACTCAGCTGGTTCCTCAGCAGTATCAATTGCATACTATTGCAGTTGAGGGGTTTCAGCAAGGTTTTGGTATTTCCTCTTTACCTATTTTAGGTAAACTGCTGAGTTCGGTTCTTAAAGTTAGACGCATCCTCAAGCAGGGAAAATTTCAAGGCGTATTTACCACAGGCGGTTATATTGCAGGCCCGGCAGTGATTGCGGCGCGTTCTTTAGGAATTCCCGTAGTTTTTCACGAATCTAACGCTTTACCGGGAAAAGTAACCAGGTTTTTTGGCCCTTGGTGTCATGCTGTGGCTATAGGCTTTGAAGCGGCTGCCCAGTATTTACCCCGTGCTAAAAATATATATGTGGGTACGCCAGTGCGATCGCAATTTTTAGATGACAATCATCACCCATCCCTAGATTTACCAATTCCTGATGGAGTTCCCTTAATTATTGTCTTTGGTGGTAGCCAAGGCGCAGTGGCGGTAAATAAGTTAGTTCGCGCCGCCGCACCAGCTTGGTTTGATACTGGCGCTTATGTTGTGCATTTAACTGGTGAGAACGATCCAGAAGCGGATAGTTTAAAACATCCCCAGTATATAGCCTTGCCCTTTTATAACAATATGGCGGCATTGTTGCGGCGAGCCAATTTAGCCATTAGCCGTTCTGGTGCGGGTAGTTTAACAGAGTTGGCGGTGTGTGGAACACCAGCGATTTTGATTCCTTACCCCTTTGCCGCCGAAGACCATCAAACCTATAATGCTAAAGTCTTTACGCAAGCAGGCGCAGCTTTAGCCTTTAAACAATCACAGTTAACCCCGGAAATTTTGCAAACTCAAGTTTTAAACTTGTTGAACTCCCCCACAGAATTAGCGAAAATGGGAGAGAAAGCAAAAGCGATCGCTATTCCCGATAGTGCAGATAAATTGGCACAATTAGTCCGGGAAGTAGTCGAGAGATAGAAGTTGCTCAGGGATTTCCGACTAAAAATATCCCATTCCTGTGTAAGCACAGTCAGCAGAGTTAGAAGCATTTCATTTTTATCTTCACTCTCCAAACTGGATAATTTAATTGCTGGAATTCCCTCAATAAACCTATCTTTGTTTTCTCTACAAATTTATAAAATTGGCTTCCAAACGCGGAACTTCTTCTTGATTTTATGCCATAATTTTTGGATAAACCGCTCAATTTTGACTGTTAGATTAGGTTTCTTCAATGATTTTGGTGCCGCCTCTGGTTGATGCATAAATCTGTAATATAAAAATACCGCTTGATGAGGTATATTTGTATCTTCACCTTGGCATAATCTGGTAAATTTTTCTGATTTATAACCCATATAATGAATCCTATGAATGGGTTTTAAACCTTCTTGATTAAATAAAACATTGTCTTTTTCGACAAAAGGATCGACTCCAGCAATATTTCCCGTTCTCTCTTGAGAGTTGAAGCTTAAAGTATAGTTAAATATTTTCCAGTTCAGCTTAAATGTGATGTAGCTAAAAAGATATACCTCATCCCACCATCCTTGACTGTTGATGAAGCCGACTTCTCCATCATTCAATAAGCTATACTTGAGTTCCTGAATTACTTGATTATTGATTAAACTAGACTTGGCAGCGAAAAAATCAGAACAATGGCAATGTTGTCTTACAGATTGTTCGCTAAGATTATATTTTTGCTGAATTAAATCAACTGCAAGAAAGCATGGTTGTTTTTTATGCTCCCAATCATCAAAGATACAATCATATTCATTCAGTTTAGCAAAACAATCTGCTAACGAAGACATCACTAACTCATCACTATCTATATAAATAAATTGTTCAAATATTCCATCAAAAGTACATAGCTTTCTCATAGTATTAGAGCCATGATACCAAGCAGCAGATTGTTTGATATTCAAAAAGTGACGATCGTTCCATACTTCTAAAGCAAAATTTCCCCACTTTGCTAAAGATTCTGCATTATTAAATAAAAATACATTTTCTAAGTTCAGACTTTTAAGTTTAGTAATTTTTTCATCATAAGGAATAATACAAATAGGAATCTTTTGGTCGTAGTTTTTTCTAATACTATTCACTAAAGCAATAACTTGGTCGGATAAATTGTCATTAGCTAAGGTGTAAATTCCTTTTTCTATCATCATGCAAAATTCTCACCAAAATTCAGTCTCTGTACCAACCAAGATAAGCTGTAGCAAATAAACTTGCCAACCAATACTTAGATATTTCGGTTTTTTGGCTTTTAGCACAGACTCAGTAAGACTTATTGGATATGAATATCATCCGTAGATTCTCTGGTATTTACTCATGATTAATTACAAATTATGCAAAAACTGGGATGATCCCCAATTGTCAGCATTATGCCTCATGAAGATGACAATTTGATTCCTCTGCCGATATGCTGAATTTATAACGAGTTCTCCTTTAGAGCGAATCAGAATGTTGATAGATAGGGTTATGCAGAGGTTGACTTATAGTTCTCTCGTGATTACATTTTTCCTAGCAGTAGCAAGTCAATCAGCCATCGCTAAAAGCATGACAAATCATGCTCAAATATCTCCAGATTTGACCGCAAACAATGCTATAAAAGTTGCTCAAAATCCTAGTGAAATTGATGAGAAAGCAGCTGTAAAGTTAATTGAGAAACTACCACAAGTCAAACGCAAAGCCAGAGAAATTGAACGCCTTTCTCGCGGAACTATCCGCGTAGCAACGATGCTTGAGAGTTCCCCAACGCCAGAAACACCTTACTACACAATTCGCGTAGTAGAGAATCATGTAGACCACGTTGATACAATTTATCTATTTCGCGTCTTCAATCCTGGTGGTGAAATCCGAGTCTACGATATTCTCAAAGATGATTACATTTCATTGCCAGATTGGCAACCTAACTGAAGGTAAGATTTAGGGTTGAGGAACAGAGATGGTGTGAGTGTAATTCTCTTTTCAGGGCTAGTATTTTAATGGGTGAAAATCTACATAGCAATGTCCAGCCAAATCATGATATGGTTGGCATTGCCAAATCCACAACATAATTGAGTAAAGATAATTCTCAAATGACTGAAAACAAGCCCTTAAGTCCTTGGAATTACAAGCCTTGGTGGTGTCAGCCTTGGTCTATAATCCTTACAGGTCTAACTATCATTAGTGGTAGTTGGTTAATTTTTAAAACTATTTGGTTAACGGTGTTGATTTCTCTCCCGATATTAATTTGGATGGGCTTCTTTTTATTAATTTGGCCGCAGCTAATTATGCGTAGCGGGATTTTAGATTCTTATCAAAATAACAGTCTAGAAAAATAATTATAACAATTCAAAATTCAAAATTCGCGCATTCAAGACATTTTCATCTGGGGATTTAAACCATGACTAAAAATGATACTACGTATAGACGTAGGGGACTTAAACCCTTTTATTTACGATAATTGGGATTGTGCGATCGCACTTTACCTACTGTCAAATGCGATCGCATTACTCATGCTGATTATTTAATTTCTTGCATACTTTTGACAATTTTTGTGACCAAATTCCTGGGTGTAAATCTCACAAGTTCCGCCAGTAATTTATTTTTTAACCCCGGAATAGCCACAGTTTTACCAGCCATTAACGCTTGATAACCGATTTTAGCTACTGTTTTTGCATCCATCATATTATTATTTTCTACTTGTCTAGCGCCAGCAATTCCCGTTCTTTCATGAAAAGCTGATTGTGTCGGCCCGGGACATAACGCTGTGACAGTTACACCAGTCCCTTCTAATTCACTCGCTAGTGCTTGAGAAAAGGATAAAATATAGGCTTTTGTAGCAAAATAAACAGCCATTAAAGGGCCTGGTTGAAAAGCCGCAGCCGAAGACAGATTTAAGACTTTTCCTTTACGTCGTTTCACCATATCTTTCAGGAATAATTTAGTTAAATGAGTGAGACATACTAAATTGACTTGCAACATTTCTAATTCAGTATTTAAGTTTGTCTCATTAAATAACCCATGAATCCCAAATCCTGCATTATTTACCAGCACATCAACTTGAATTACTTCTTGTTGTAATTCCTGGAAAATCTCTTCTGGTGACGTTTGGATAGATAAATCTTTGACAATAGGTTTGACAAAAATGCCAAATTGCTCTCGAAATTTATCAGCTAATTCAGCTAATTTATGAGCAATTCTATCTACTAATACCAAATTGTAGCCATTCATCGCAAAAATATAAGCTAATTCGTAGCCAATACCATTAGCTGCGCCAGTAATTAGAGCCGTTTGTGTACGGTTTTTTGGGATTGTTGTATTCATATGACAAAATATAGAAATTTTACTTGATAGAGTTTGTAGGGATTTTGAGTAATCGACCTCGGAACAAATCAGATGAGTTTATGGTCGTTACTTTTTTAAATACTTGTTTGATGCTTTTTAGCTCAATTACTATCGTTTTCTCGAAATTTAACGCCATAACTAAATTTAAGTCAAATTTTTAGATCCTGAGTCATCAACGCTAGTAATTACGCCAGCATATTTTGAATATACTTTGCTAAATATCAAGCAGTTGTAGTTATCAGAACAAACTGGGAAAATTATAAAGTTATAACTTATCAATCACGAGTTTATCTAATACCAAAGTTATATTCTCAAAATCCGTAGGCTGATTTTTGTCATTCTCCAGTGAATCTCTACAGGAATACGCTAGAATAGCCTATTTATTTGGATAATGATAGTGAAATTTTTAGTTTTTATATCTACATATTTGGGAAAATATCATCTAAGCTGACTGTGATATTATTAATAAGTAAATATCAGGATATCTCAGCAATATAAAATTTTAATTGTTATGAAAATGACAATAAAAAACCTCCTAAACAGGTGGTGCTTAAGAGGGTAAAATAAGCTGTTTTTTGATAAAAATACTATTAATCAACCACTTGAGAACCGTGGCTGCGGGGGTCATCTTGACTAGCTGTTGGTGTAACTGGTGCGGAAAATTTAGAAACCTTGCCGCTAGTTTGGGCATAAGGTAAAGGAGAATTACTTAGTAAAGCTTCCAAATTACTAGCCATGACGGTACGTGGTTGATCGCCAATCGCCTGAGCGATCGCTTCCCCATCCTTAGCCAAAAAGACAAAATGAGGAATTCCATCCACCCGATATTTCAACATTTCCGGCAGCCATTTGGTATTATCGACATTCAGCATGACAAAATTTAGCTTGTCAGCATATTGCTGTTCTAACTCAGCTATATCTGGAGCCATCTTTTGACAGACCGTACACCAATCAGCGTAAAATTCCACCAGCGTGGGTTTACCATTAGCGATCGCAACTTCTAGGGGTGTGGAGGATTCGCCTAACTTGGAGAGAGAAGCTGTAGTTGTTTCCGTTCGCAATCCTAAAACTAAAGCAACACTAAGAGCGATCGCGACTATAGCGACTAAGAAATTTCTCACGCGCCCGCCTACAATTGATTCAGGCTTGGCGGGAGAATTAACAGGTGAATCTGGTGTCATAACGGAATTATTAAAACATATTAAGCAGGATCATCTTCAGTTTAGCGGAAGGGGATAGGGGATAGGGGATAGGGGCTAGGGGCTAGGGTACAAGAAGAATAATTGTACAGACAAGGGTTCATCGCGTCTCTGACAACTGATAACTAAACAAATCCATGAAAAAACGAGTAACTCTAACATTTCCCAAACGCGCTGTGCAAATGCCGGTAACCTATAGACTGGCAAAAGAGTTTAACGTAGCTGCTAATATTATCCGTGCCCAAGTTGCACCTAATCAAATAGGTAAATTAGTGGTTGAACTATCGGGAGATATCGATCAGCTAGATGCGGCGATTGAATGGATGCGATCGCAAAATATCAATGTCTCTCACACTTTAGGCGAAATTATTATTGATGAAGATACTTGTGTCCATTGTGGTTTGTGTACTGGGGTATGTCCCACAGAAGCGCTGACTCTGCATCCAGAGACATATAAATTAACATTCACGCGATCGCGCTGCATTGTCTGCGAACAATGTATTCCTACCTGTCCCGTCCAAGCAATCTCTACCAATCTCTAAACAATTCATAGTCAGGAATCGGTAGACTAAGAATTACTTTATTTGTAGTGTAATTTACAGCAAATCTAACTGTGGAGATAGAAACAATACCACCTTTGGTATTACTGTTATTTATGTCAAATATAGTTAAGCTAAAATTAGCGATCGCAAATCATAACTGATGCTTGGGAAAAATAACAATATTGATGAAGATTTGAGTTAAAAAAACATCAAAAGTTACCTATGCAAATCTTTAACGAATGTTATGATGCAGTAATCAGATTGCGTATGGGATTGGTGTAAGTTATGGAATTAGCTACAAATACTCCGGTGCAAACTCTCGGAGACTATGCATACCAGGCTGTACAAAAACATTATAAGAAAATTCTCAAGTGGGAAAAATCAGTCAAGAAAGATGAAGATCCCGAAGCATTACACCAAATGCGTGTAGGGATGCGAAGACTGCGTACTGCTGTTAGTAGATTTGCGATCGCTTTAGATTTAGCCAAGCCTGTTAGTGATAAGAATATCGGTAAAATTGCTCGGAAACTGGGTAGCTTAAGAGACTTAGACGTACTCAAAGAAAATTTAGAAAAAGACTATAAACCACGGTTATCTCATAAAGAACAAACATATTTACATACAGCATTTGATGCGATCGCCAAACAACGGGAACAAGCATTATCTTTAGTCCTGACAACCTTAAAGGATGAAGGTTACAAGTCTTTCAAGCAATCAATGGAAGATTGGTTAGAAAAACCCATATATAAAGATTTAGCTGATATTAGTATTGGGCAAGTTTTACCAGATTTACTATTACCTGAAGTGAGTGAATTTCTCCTGCATCCTGGTTGGTTGATAGGAACTGAATTTGTAGAATCACAGTTAAAAGTTCATCAAAATTGGGAAGCAGAAAAGATAGAACAACAATTAACCAAAGAAGGCGAAACACTACATGATTTGCGCAAACAAGCAAAACGTGTACGCTACCAAATGGAACTCTTTTGTGATTTATATAGTGAATCTTACGCCGCTTACATTGCAGATGTGAAAAGTATCCAAGATATTTTGGGTTCGATGCAAGATAGCGTCGTCTTAACTGAGTGGCTAGAGAATGTCTTTAAGTCAGACATGCACAGTCATTTGCATGGACTGACTAAGTTATTAGCAGACAATCGCTATCAATTATGGCAGAATTGGCAACCATTGCAAGAACGATATTTAAAAATCGAAACTAGACATGGTTTTCATTTAACAGTATTACATCCCAAAGAATCGGGTTTTTCTCATGAAGATGAGACTAACGCCCAGAAAGTTGGATAGGTGCTTCTAGGGATAAAACGTAAACACTGCTTTGGGGAATCTGAACAATTCTCGTATTTTCTGCGGAACGCAAACCGGAAACTAAGCCAATAGCGCTTCCCAGCATTGCACCACGATCAAATTGTTCCGGATCGCCATTACTAATAAAGCCTAAAGTACTGCCAGTAATTCTACCCCAAACAGAACCATTTTCTACAGCTTTATCATTAGCTCGTTTTTGGGTAATAGTAGTACCAGGAATCATTTGACTCGATGCTTTAATCGAGACAATTCGCCCATTAATTACTAAGGATTGGGCGATAATTTTCGCACCGCCATCAGTCGGTTTTAAAACAATAGTTACCGGAGTATTTTCTGGTGCTACCACATTACCTTGAGCATCTTTAATTGCACTTGCTAAAGGAAGTGTCAAAGGATAATCTTTCTTTTGCCCCACATCAACAGTTACAGGGGCAGGAAATGACACAATAATGGCTGTATCTTGAGGAATAGTAATCTCTTGAGAAATTGCTTGGGGTTGAGGTGCTACGCTAGGAACTTGTTGCGCCATAGCTGGAACTGTAACAGCACCTAATAAAGAGAGAGAACAAGCAAGATTTAAGAGAATTTGAGTTTTCATTGTCGTTTTCCTGTTGATATGAGTTATGTTGGCGAGGTTTTAACCCCTTCACTCCATCAATAGGTTTGCGATCGCAATTTTATGCAGACTGATTATACACCTCATTTATTAAGTTTTGTAAATCTTCGATTGTCTCAGATGCGATCGCACCTCGGAAAATCGCTGTTAAGCTATCCAAATCAGTAATTTGGTTAATTTGTGACATTAATTCTAATCCCTCATTACCAAACCTCATTTCCAGCGTCATTTGAATAGTCGCTAGAGTTTGTTCCCGTCTTCCGCGTTGTTCACCTTCACGCAAAATTTCTTGATACCAGGGTGACTCGCGCAATACTGTCATATCCCACCTCATAATTTGTTTAACCAAAGCGCTATCTAGTACAAACGTAGCAAAAAATGCTAAAACCGTTTCCAGTTGGTTTAATTGTTCATCCGCTTGCAATAAACGTAATGCTTCTCTAATTTTAGATTCGTCTTCGCCACCTTGAAGAATTGGTACAAACGGCAGTAAAGATGGTACGGGTTGTTCAAAAGCGATATTAGCATCAACTTCCCATAAGTTAATTACGCGATAATCTTGATAGGCTGCTATCCCTGCAATATTCGATTCGTATTTTGTAGGAATTTCTGTATTACTCGTTTTCAGAATATTGATTAATACAGGATAAGTTGGTAGATTATATTTTTCTTCAGCTAATCCCGCATAAGCACGCATTCTTTTTGGCATTTCTGGTTTGTAGCGCAATTGTAATTCATTGAGAACCAGAAATTGTCCATACTGGGGACTTTCAACGCGGATAAGTACATCACTTTCACGACTAATCCATTGAAATTCCGAATTGAGGATTTCATCTGCTACCAAATCAGGTATCTGCGTTACCCACTTTACCCAATTGTTTGGAGCCAAACTAATTAATTTTTTAGTGCTAATATCAGCCGATTTAGACATATAAAAATATAGATTCACCCACACCTAAAATTTATCATACTTGATTTTAGATATTGAATTACAAATTATAAATAATATTTAGCCGCTTCCGTCATTTTGAAATGTAGTAAATTTTCATCGCCTAGTTCTTGAACTACTTCAGGCTTACATGGCAATTTACCTAACGCCTTCATCACTTCTAATGCTATTGATTTAGCTAAAAGTGGCGGTACAGAATTACCAACTTGGCGAAATCCATGCCATTTAGTCACGTGAAATCTAAACCAATCAGGATAGGAATGTAACCGCGCGGCTTCTCTCACGGTGATACATCTAGGTGTAAAAGGATGAATTGGACGAGGTGAAGTAAACGAACCGCGATACATATCTGTACCTGCTCTTAAGGTATTACAAACACCAGCCGGATGCAATTTATGAAATCGACTAATTGGTTCTCTTTCGCCTTGAATTGTGGCTGCAAAACGTTCTCTAGTCGCGTCTGAATGGTTGGTGCGGAAGCTAGAAGAGAGAATTCGCGAATCAAATTTACGCGGGTAGGAATAATCATTATCTAAAGTCTGAATACCGCGAAGTATGAGAGCATAATTACTTGTTTTAGCATATTCTGCTTCTACCCAATCTCTTAGCAGTAACTCAGGATATTGTTCAACTTCTGGGATATCGCCAATTGCATCCCAAACTGTTGGACTTAGGGGTAATAAAGATGATTTTTTCTTTGATGATGTATGAGGTTTAGCTATTTGCGTCAGAGGTTGGGGATATTTTGGTAATAATACATCTTCCCTGGCACCTAAGAGAAATAATCTTTCTCTCGCCTGTGGAACTCCATAATGAGCAGCGTTAAGAATTTGGTAGTTTTCTGCTACTTGATAACCTTTAAGTTGAAATTCAGTAATTAAATTTTGCAGAATTTGTTTATGTTCGCCGATGGTAATACCTCTGACATTTTCCATCACAAAAAATTTTGGTTGTAATTCCAAAACTAAGCGATAAAAATGAAATACCAAAGAGTTGCGCGGGTCATCAAAAAGTCGTTTCCCAATAATAGAGAAACCTTGACAAGGACTACCGCAGATAACAACATCAATTTCTCGATCGCCAATTTGCGATCGCTTTCTAATCTCTTCCCCGGTAGTATCCACTACACTTTGGCATAGCACCGTCCAAAAAGGAAAATTATATTCGTGGATTGCACAATGAATCGGGTCAATTTCCACCGCCGCTAATACATCAAAGCCAGCTTGTTCAAAGCCAAGAGTCATCCCACCTGCACCTGCGAACAAATCAACTGCAATGGGTCGTTGGCTAATGCTGAGTTCTGAATTCTTCTTTCTCAGTCTCATTTATAATTTAGACTTTGACCTATAAAATCTGTTGCGGTGCGTAAACCAGCGATTACACGGAAATTATAATTTAAAGCAACATATTATATCACATCTCACCCAAAAAATTAATAATTTAGAAATGACTGTTGTACAGACAAGGGTTCATCGCGTCTCTAACAAATGACAAATGACCAGGTTGTGATACGCTAACTGCGAGACAAAGCTATTAGGTACTGAAGATGACTAAACTGCGGGTAGGTTTGCTGTTTGGCGGTCGTTCTGGAGAACATGAAGTTTCAATTAGTTCAGCAAGAGCGATCGCTAAAGCTTTGAGTGCAGATACAAATGCTAGTAAATATGATATTCTGCCATTTTACATCCAAAAAGATGGTTTTTGGCAAGCAGGGGAAATTGCGCAACAAGTTTTAGACTCTGGCGCTGTTTATCAAAGTTCTGTTACCTCTCCTAACCTTTGGCAATTTCCTCCCCAAACACAAGAAGTAGATTTATGGTTTCCCATTCTCCACGGGCCGAATGGGGAAGATGGGACAATTCAAGGGTTACTCAGTCTCATGCAAGTTCCTTTTGTCGGTTCTGGGGTGTTAGGTTCAGCTACGGGGATGGATAAAATCGGCATGAAAATTGCCTTTGCTCAAGCTGGCTTACCCCAAGTAAAATACAAGGCGGTGACGAGAGCGCAAATTTGGTCAAATCCTTGTGTATTTCCGAAATTATGCGATGAAATTGAAGCGGAACTCGGTTACCCCTGTTTTGTCAAACCCGCAAACTTAGGTTCATCGGTGGGAATTGCTAAAGTGCGATCGCGTCAAGAATTAGAAGCGGCGTTAGATAATGCAGCTAGTTACGATCGCCGGATTATCGTGGAAGCTGGAGTTATCGCCAGAGAAGTAGAATGTGCAGTTTTAGGTAACGATCAACCCCAAGCCTCGGTTATTGGCGAAATTACTTATAATAGCGATTTTTACGATTATGAAACAAAATATACTCAAGGATTGGCAGATTTACTGATACCTGCCGTTTTACCAGATGCGATCGCTAGTCAAATTCAAGACATGGCATTAAAAGCCTTTGCTGCTGTAGATGCTGCTGGGCTTTCTAGAGTAGATTTCTTTTACGTAGAAGCCACAGGAGAAGTATTGATTAATGAAATCAATACCCTACCGGGATTTACCGCAACTAGTATGTATCCTCAACTTTGGTCACACAGTGGAATCTCTTTCCCGGAATTAGTTGATAAATTAATCCAACTAGCTATAGAGAGAGATGCTACAGTCGCAGGAAAGAGTTAACCGCAGCCATGCAGTTAATAAACAGTTTTAGAGGCAACAAAAATCAGATTTTTGCGCCAAGTTGGCAGATTTAGTAGCTTAAACTGCAAACAAAAGTTACTTCATTACAAAATCTGACTACGGATACATGATACTTGCTTCCTCCAGTATGATCTTGGATCTAGAGGGGTACAAATCTGAAAGTAATCTATGGAAAAAAGTCAGACTGTACAGCACGAGCCAACCCAACCTACTGGGGTCACTCCAGAGCTGACAAACAGTAAATCGAGAACCATCCGTAGCTCGCAATTTCTGATACATCTGCTCACGCGCCATCCTTGGCTGTTGTTGATTGGGTTATCAGCAATATTTTTTGCAAGTGCTGTGCTTGCTTTATATAACCTGGGTTCTGTTGGGAATGTACAACAGCCGCAAGAGGTAGAGAAAAATCTAGATGTCGCCACCGTAGCTGAAGCAGTTAATAATACGCCCTCTGAGAACAATAATCCCACACCTTTGTGGATGGTTGCAGCGATCGCTCTCAGCTGTGCTAGTGGATGCTTAATCATTTTGCGCGTCCTCAACCGTCCAGCAAATGGTAAAACAATCCACAAAACAGCTAGACGTTATCCCATCCGCACAGTCCCCAGCAAACCACCAATAGTAGAACCATCACCAGTCAAAAATCCTCCGGTTTTCGTCCCATCCTCATCACTCACTCCCCTCGTGTCCATGCAATCTCAGACAAAACCGCTCATGACAGTTCTACCACCAGAACACAGCTATCGTGCAGAAAAAAGCAAAGAGTCTTTAGCAGATTTAATGGATATACGTAAGCAGAGTTCTTTGTCTGCGATTTTACGCAACTAATCATTCTGTTTAATTCACTGTTTTTTAAATCAGGTGATGGTAATTCCATAGCCTGATTTATTATTTAAGCTCATGGGCTTCTAACATTGCAGTCAACTGTCAACAGTCAACCGTCAACAGTCAACAGCCCTCACAATAAATTGCATTCTAGCGAAAATGCCAAATTGGCAACCCACTGACAATCAGTACAATTAAAATAAATTAGATAAACGACTTCAAGGGTATTGTTATCAGGGTCTACCAAGCTCTTAAATCGCAATTAATTATTGATGCATTACTAAGCATGTAAAAGATAGTTTAGTTCTGCAGATAGCCATTCTTTAAACATTTTATCCAAAATTTCTTGATGTCTTTCTGGCGTTAACTCAGCCGGAATAAATTCTTCTACCATAAAAATGTAACTGGCTTGGTCTACAATTAGCGGCCCTAATAAATCTCCTGGTCTAGTACTAAACACAACTGCTGCGATATCTGGCTTCAAATTCCAGCGATAAAATTTGCCTTCATAACCACAATTAATGCGGCGTCTCTCATCAATATCATAAATGTGCGCAGCTTCATAAAAGCTAAGTTCGCCTTCTTCAATTTGATAACAAATTTCTTGAGCTAATTGTATATGTGGGACTACTATCTGATAAAGAATAACTTGATCGTAATCAAGTTGATTTTCAGAAAAATATTTTTCCACATCTTTGTTAAATAAACTCTGCGATAATTTTTTACTCAACAAACTATCGCGAATTCCCGCTTCCCAATCATCCGCAACAATTAGCTGATCGGCTAACCATGCTAAAGTATCGCTGGCTTTGACTAAACGATTTTCATAGCGTAGTCTATCCGCTTCTGTCTGGATTTCTTCAGCAGTTAATGTTATTCCTCTTTCTTCAGCAGCACGATTAATGATTTTTTGATATAAAATATTATTACATAGCTCTTTTACCTGTGAAGTCTTTTTGAGATATTCAATAATCTCTTCGGGAAAAATAATATGGCCTTTGAAGTCAATCATTTTTGTCTGTGTTGTCATTGTTTTAAATTTTGAGTAAGAATTACAAATTTTAAGATGTTTAAATTATAAGAATCGCTCACAGTCCCTTGTGCGATGGCTTCTCTGGTTGTAGTTCAGGAATCAATTATGCATCCTAAATTTATTTGGACATATTAATCCACAGTAGAAATAGTACCTTCTACTTGAGAAAATTAGCTTTCACACAGGGCAGATTAATTTATATTTATAGATTAAAGAATTATGCAAAAAAAATGTGGTCATTTTGGCGAAAAATATTTTTATTTATCTGGATATACTTACTAGCTGCATCCAATTTTGCGAGAAAAAAATCTCAGGATATGTAGTATCTGTAAGATTGGTATTGCTAAGTATATTTCAAAATTTATACCAATATTGCTAACTAAATAGATCCCCGACTTTTTCAAAAAGTCGGGGATCTGAACAATATGAAAAATCCTCATTGAGTGAATGAGGATTCTATCGGCTGTCAAAGCTCAAAATTCTAGCCAGTAGTTGCAGCTATTTTAAATAATCGCGAGAATGGGGAATAAGGTTTTGATTAACTGCTTCGGGAAACAACAACAAATTATTCCCGCCTTTGAGACTAGCCTGCTTTTTATCAGATATTTCTAGATAATCTAAGTCATGAATTTTATTTAAACCCTGAGAACCACCTTTGTTAGTGGAGAGGTTAGCTGACAAGCTTCTATTAGTAGTGGAGACAATTGTACTTTGAGGTTGGCTATTTTCTTTAATTAAACGGCTGTAAGTTCTTTGGGGAATAAAGTGCAGGGGATTGTAACCTACAAAACGGAGTAGTAGGACACAAGCCCAAGAATATCTACCTTCAGTAATAGCTTCTATAACTTGATTCAATTGTTCAGAACTAATAGCTTTTTGATAGTTTTTTGGCTGAGAGGAAACTTGGTAGCTCATACAATTAACCCTTATTTTACTAGATAGAAGTTTATAAACTAAGCCCGCCTTTTTGTAGCTGCTTAATGGGTTCTAGCAGCATATCTGCAATGCGACGGCGACGGATAATAATTTCCGCACTAGCTGTCTGACCAGGTTTAAATTGGATAGTTTGCTGACGTGTTTTCACATAATTCCGGTCGAGGGCGATTCCCACACGGTAGACAGCTCCTAGTTTTTCATCAGGCTGACTATCTGGGGAAATAGAGATCACTTTACCTGTAATCACACCATAATCCTGATAGGGATAAGCATCAAATTTTACTTTGGCGGTGTTTCCTACTTTAATAAAGCCGGCTTCTTGAGTAGGTAATACAGTCTCTAGAATTAATGGTGCATTTTCAGGAGCAACTTCCGCGATTATTTGTCCTGGTTGAACTACTTCTCCACTATTTTTAATATTCAAAGACAGAATCATTCCATTCACAGGAGCAGCTAAAGACAGCTGTCTTAACTGAGCTTTAGACTGTTGCAGAAGTTTTTCTGTCTGCTGCATTTTGGCGTACAACTGAGTTTTTTCTACTTGCAGTTTTTGAATTGTTTGTTCAGTCTGGATTTGGACTGTGTTACCTTCAGCTTGCTTTTGAGCTAGTTGTTCTTGTAGTTGTTGAGCTTCTGCAAGAACTTGGCGTAAGTCTGCTTGTAGTCGTTTGGATTCTGTGAGAGTTTGTTGGCTTTCTCCTATTTGTTGGGTAATAGTTCGTTGGCGATCGCCTAAATTTTGCTGTGCTTGAAATATTTGGTCTTTGGAGATTGCGCCTTGGTCTGCTAAAGATTTTAATCGTTCTAATCTTTCCTGTTCCGCACTAGCAGCCACATTTAGCTGGGCTACAAGTGATTTGTTAATTTCGGCTTTTTGTTGTCCTTGGGCGATCGCTACTTTTTGACTCTCAATCTTGGCTTGAGCTTGATTAATAACTGCTGCTTGCGCTTTAATTTCCGCATTATTAATCGCTAGACGGGTTTTCGCTTCTAATTGAGTTTTGTCTATTAAAACTTGAGTTTGAATTAATTGTGTTTTATAAGACGCACTTTCTTGCGCTAACCGCTCAACTTCATTTAAAGCAATTTCGCGATCGAGTTGTGCTATTACCTGTCCTCTGGTTACCGTATCTCCTTCTTTGACATCAAGACGCGCTACTTTACCAGAGACTAATGTATTTACTCTATATGGCTTTCCTTGGGGAACTAATCTACCAGAAGCTTTACCCACTTCGTCAATTTGTCCCACTGTCGCCCAAACTGCAACAGAAATCCCAAAGAGAATTCCCGCCAGCAGTATGTGATAGGGAAGAGCAGAGGGTGGATCGTCTAAAACTGTTTGTAAAGAAGCAGACCAATCACCTGATTTGGGTGGAACAGTCTGGGGAGTTGCTGGGGAAAAATCATCTGGGAAATTATGGCGATGCTCCGTCCCTACCTCCGCAGAAGCAGCTGTCCCTCCATAAAGCAGGGCTGTTTCTTCAGCTAAATCTAGCAGTTGGTCATCTGCATCAATTTCATCAATCACCAACGCTGATTGAGATTTTTTCTGAATCACTGATAAATCTACATGTTGATCAACTAGAGATTTTAAAGGTTTTTTCATGGAAGCTCTCTATAATTGAAACTTCTCTCATTTAGCTACTTTTGCTCCGAAAATAGCTGTAATCAAGATGATTTTTTACCTGTAAATAATTCAGGTTAAATGGAAATTATCGCAACATTGTTGTTTGTTAAAGCTATCTTGTCTGTCTAGTTATAAATTTACTACATCATACTAGGTTAGGGATAATAATTGATCTGATAATTCAAGTCTCCATATTCATTAACTTGAGTTGGATAAATTTTCAGTAATTACTACTTCTTATATCCATGCATAATGATTCATGGAGACTATATGACTCATTATGTATGTACATAGTTATATGATACTCTTTCTCGCGAATGATGTTAGCCAATTTGGCTAGTTTCTTGACAAAAAAATGTGATCGTCAGTACAGTAATCTATTAAATTGACGTAATTGCTAGCTTCTTCATTAATTCTTCATGTTTTTACGCTTATATCCTTATTTAATGCCAAATATCACTATATTTTATTTCCGTGACGAACCTGAATTTTGCCCGATTTAATCACTTAACCCAAACAATAACTATTATTTAATTAAGTTATTTTGCATAATTCATGATTTATAACTTCCACCATTTTTAAGTTTTTCTCAAAAAAGTTGATGTTCATCACAGCCGTTATGAATTATATGCATACTATTGATTTTGTCAATCCATGAATATTAGACGGTTAACAAGTCCTGATTTGCATAGATAAAACTTTGGCTATGCATCAATTTATCTAAATAAATTGATATTAAACATCTATTTGCTGTTGAGCTAGATGATAGTAAAGACCCTTACTGGCAATTAGTTGATCGTGGGAACCTTGCTCAACAATTACGCCGCGATCTAATACGAGAATATTATCGGCATTTCTAACAGTAGAAAGACGGTGAGCGATGATAAAAGTAGTGCGATCGCGGCTGATGTATTGTAAATTTCTTTGAAAGCGGCGTTCGGATTCGGTATCAAGGGAACTAGTAGCTTCATCTAAAATCAGAATCCGGGGATTAGGTAATAAGGCGCGAGCGATCGCAATTCGCTGTCTTTGTCCCCCAGAAAGATTAGAACCCCGCTCCCCTACTTTGGTACTGTATCCCAAGGGTAAACTTTGGATGAAAGCGTGAGCTTCGGCGAGTTTACTCACTTCTACCACCCCTTCTAAGTTATATTCTTCCCGATATAAAGAAATATTCTCGAAAATCGTCCCTGAGAATAAAAAGCACTCTTGGGGAACTACACCCAATTGACGGCGTAAAGATTGAGGCGAAACATGGCGAATATCATGTCCATCAATCCAAATTTTGCCTGTAGTCGGATGGTATAAACCCTGTAATAAACTCACCAAAGTACTCTTACCAGAACCACTACGACCGACAATGGCTATTGTTTGACCTGGATGAGCTTCAAAGGAAATATTTTGCAGAATATTGCGATCGTCGTCAGAATTATAACGAAAGGTGACATTTTCAAATTGCACATCGCCTCGGAGTTTGGGCAATACCATCAGAGATTTTTCCGTAGTCTCTTCCGGCTCGGTATTAAAAATATCATCTAACCGTTCTACAGAAACCATGACTTCCTGCAATTCATCCCACAAACCCACCAAGGACATCACCGGGCCTACCACGTTACCAATCAACATATTAAAGGCGACTAATTGCCCAATCGTTAGTTGGTCTTGAATAACTAGTGTAGCAGAATACCAAAGTAATGCCGTACTACCGACAGCATTAATTAATTCACTCACCACACCTAAACCAATACCCAATTTATAACCGCGAAATTGGGCATTAATTGTACTGGTGAGATTATCTTCCCATCGCCAGCGTAACTCATGTTCGGCGGCGGCGGCTTTCACTGTAGCCACCCCTGTAAGCATTTCTACTAGAGTAGAACTTTGTTTGGCAGCTTCATTAAAAATTTCTCGCGACACTTGGCGCAGTATCGGACTAGCAAACACGGTCAAGAGGATTAAGGGTAATAGTATTGACAGCACCAATAAGGTTAATTGCCAGTTGTAATAGGCCATTAAACCTACATAGACTACTGCTGTTAACACATCTAACCAAGCACCAATCGCTTGACGAGTCAGGAAAGATTGGATTTTCTCGTTTTCTTGAACTCTGGTGAGGATATCGCCGACATGACGGGAGGCGAAAAACTGCAAGGGTAAGTTTAAAGCATGGCGGATAAATCCACTCACGAGGGTTAAATCTACGCGATTGGAAAAGTTGACTAGCATGTATTGGCGCATACTTCCCAAAGCAATCCGCCAAACATTAAATACGAACAACCCCATCACCATGACTTGCAAGGTGCTTAAACTTTTATGAACTACGACTTGATCGAGAATAATCTGTGTAAATAAAGGCGTTACCAGACCAAATATTTGCAAAATGACAGAGGAAGCAATGATCGGGATCAGCATTTTGCTATAGGGCAAAAATGCACCCCAAAATCTGCCTAAAGAGGGTTTACTATTAGGTGTTTGTTTTAACGCAGGTGTGGGTGTTAATAAGAGTGCGTATCCCGTCCAGTTAGCTTGAAATTCCTTCAGACTTAGCTTGCGCCGTCCCACTCCCGGATCGGAGACTATGACATGATTTTTTTTGACTTTGTAAACAACTATATAGTGGTCTCCTTGCCAATGTGCAATCCAAGGATGTTGGCGATCGCTGAGGCGGTTAAAACTGGCGCGTACTGGTCGAGCTTGATAGCCTAAGGTTTCTGCTGCTGCGGCTAGGCTTTTCAGGGAGGCTCCCCCGCGTCCCACATTGGCTAAATTCCGCAGGATATTAATAGTAAATTTTTTCCCCCAATATTGGGAAATCATCGCCAAGCAAGCTGCACCACAATCAGATGTACTCTGCTGTTGAATGAAAGGATAGCGTTTACCAAACCAAGGACGGCGATATTTATGGGGATGGGGAAAGGGTATAGATTGAGAGTTGGGTTGGAGGGTGGGAGCTGGTTGTTCGGTTTCTACCTTGGGTGTTGGTTGCTCAAATAATAATGTCGGAGCGATCCGGCGAGGACGGTGGGGTGAGGCTCCATTGGAATCTGCATCGGCGATGGTGGGAACAATGGCGATCGCGGCTTCCCAATGCTCTATGGGGAGTTTATAAGCGACTAAATCTGTTTGCGCTATCCAATCGTCGGGGATTTCTTGGGGATATCCCCAACTGTCGCCTATTGCGATTGCGGGTTGTGATGGGTTGTTTTGAGCGTGAATCTCACCACTACGTAAAAAGAAGCGTCCGCTATTAGCTGGGGTTGCTTGGGTTAGTACAGAGCCTGCGGGGATGTTGATTTGTTGTAAGTAGGGTAAAAATTCTTTGAGGGTATGACTGGAAAGTGATGTCTGACGCCCAGTTCCTTTTTTGAGGCTAGATTGTTGTTGGCGCAGATCCTCCTTGATAACGGAACTTCCGCGCTGTTTTTGTAAATCGACTGTAGTTTTAAAGAACAGCAACATTTGCCTAGTCGCTGTGGTGCGTTGCAGATAATCTGGGAGTTGGGGAAGTTGGGCGCACCATGTTTGCAACTTAGCTGTAGAGATAAACGCGATCGCCCCTGTACTAGCAGCGATCGCTTTGTAACCTAAAGGGCGATCGCTAAATAACTCATCTGTACCAAAGCTATCTCCTGTTTCTAGTAATGCCGATGCTACTTCTCGTTGTGCAGCAACATCAAACCCAACTAATCGCACTCTACCGGCACAGACTATGTAAAAACCTTGGTGATTTTGTTCAGATTGAACAGATTGGTCTTCACTTGGAAATGTATTATATCTGACAATCTCCTGTCCCAAGGAAAAAGCATTAATCTCAAATGCTTGACTAAAATTAGTGACTAAGTTTTTATTTTCCGAGAGTATATTTAGCAGTATCTCTTCTAGAAGCTGATGCGAGTTGCCTTCTACTCCACCGATACCTGCTTCTACTTCTAATATCTTTTTCATAAAATACCCATACCCAACGGAATTTTTTTAAAAAAATTTTTCTTTTTATATGCAATGGCTGTTAATTTGTCAGCAGACAAAATTTGGGAATTATTCACGTTTCTGTGTCATCCATATCTGAATTGATAGTTATTTAGATAATTGATTAACAACTGAACTGGTAATAAAAATCCCCAGATTCCCAATTAGCGATCGCGATAAAAGTTACGTCAGTAAAAATTCAGGTTGAGACAACGTTACTCAATGCTTGGACACAATTCACAACTTGGAAGTCATACCTTGATGAAGATAAATTCAATCTGGGATGACAACTAGATCTATTCACTTAGGCGATCCCTTAACTGACGCAATTCAAACATTATTTGCAGTTAGTATTCACAACTTTCATCCTGGAAATCAGGACTAGAGCCGCTAACTATTGCGTTAGTCATAGAGGAATTCACCTATGAAAGACTAGTAAACTGTCTTAAAAATAGCAATTAAGACAGACTACACCTCGATATAGGTACTTTGCAGTTGCAAACAATGCATTTACAAGATAGTTTCGGATACATAAGATGCCACCTGGGAAAAATTAGCTAGCCGAGCCGAAGGGTTGTAAATATCTTGCTGCTGTTTAGGCTTTTACGCACACACACACAAGAATACTAAGCATTTACTAATTGCTTTGTCAAGAAAAGGCAACTTGAAAAAGCCCGCTTATACGTGATTTACCGAATTCTTCACCATATCCTTAAAAATCAAGGGCTATTTATAAAATTCTGGTAAAAGTCAGACTGAGCTATATCCAGTAGATTTGAGTGATTTGTCTTGTCTAAAACTTTTTGTGCAATTAAGTATAAAGACCGCTAAATTAATTTGGACTATGATTAAATTTTGGTTAACATTAGATTAAAAAAGACTGTAAATCTATCTACTTACAGGCATAAGTCATATTAGCAAAGGGTTTGAGCCGACTTTATTATTTATTATATATTTTTATCTATTTGTACTTTTGTATTTATATGTCTGCAATATCTATCTTAAGAATGAGGACTTAAAAAGATTTATATGTAAAGCAATCTAATTAAACATTTTGATGTAGATCGCAGTAGTCCACTACATAAATGTTGACTGGTTGCAGGTGTGTTCTTTGGCGACATACCACTAGATTCTTTGGGGAGATATTGCGATCGCTAAATTCTCAAAACCTCATCCTCTAGCTAGACGAGAGAGGCTTGACTGGTTTTTTAAAATATGAGGGGAACTACACCTCTACAACCAATATGGCTCAGTTAACCATAATTTCAGGATAATTTCAGGTTTTTGGCGCTAACTGAACTGTATTACCTCTGAAGAGACAACTAATGAGGTCGTGACCTACGGAGATTACTAGGGCTGAGTCATGTATGAACTAGTTCAAGCTGCCTGCAACAGTGATGATAAAATTGCTCTACAAGAGCTAATTTTGGCACTTAAAGCCACTGGGAAGCCTTACTTCCTCAGAAATGAGATTTTACAAGTCTTTGCTGACTATTGCCAGCAATCCCATCGCCCTATATACTTTTATCATGCCTCTGCTGTGGGCAAAATCATTCACTACTGTCATGAAATCATCTTAGAAGATGACAGTACTTGGTTTGTCGTTCGTCCCCGGATTGCGAGTCAGGAAGTGTGGCGATTAACAGGCGAGTGTAATGATTTCCAGCAGATGACACCCCAAGCCATACTAGATGTGAGAGACCGTTTAGTTCATCGCTATCAACCTCACATTTTAGATATAGATCTGCATCCCTTTTACGCTAATTCACCCACAATCAACGATCCGCGAAATATAGGTCAAGGGTTAGGCTTTCTCAACCGTTATCTATGCACTCAGGTATTGACAGACCCACAATACTGTTTAGAGGTATTATTCCAGGTACTACATAGATTAAATTATGATGGCATTGGCTTGCTAATTAGCGATCGCATTACTTCCGGCGCACAACTAGCAGCAAGTATGCAGCAAGTCCGCAAATTTTTGACTCAGCTACATTCTGACACCCCATACGCAAAATTTCGTGCTGACTTAGCAGAATTTGGCTTTGAACCAGGTTGGGGTAATACAGCTTCTCGTATCAGCGAAACTTTAGAACTTCTGCAACGCTTAATTGAAAATCCTCAACCAGGAATTTTAGAAGCATTTGTCGCTAGGATTCCTGCTGTCTTCCGCGTGGTGTTGATTTCTGTACATGGTTGGTTAGGACAAGAGAGAGTGCTTGGTAGAGATGAAACCTTAGGTCAAGTTGCCTATGTTCTTGAACAAGCGCGGAGTTTAGAGAACCAGCTGCGCCAAGAAATGGAATTAGCTGGTTTGGATCTTTTAGGAATTCAACCCCATGTAGTGATTCTCACCCGATTAATACCTAACTGTGAAGGTACATTCTGTAATCTCAGGCGAGAAAAAATTGCTGGGACAGAAAATGGTTGGATATTGCGGGTACCTTTTAGGGAATTCAATCGGGAGATTACAGATAATTGGATTTCTAAATATGAAATTTGGCCTTATTTAGAAACATTTGCTCGTGATGCGGAAACAGAAATATTAACAGAATTTTCTGGTAAACCCCATCTATTAATTGGCAATTATACCGATGGTAATTTAGTCGCTTTTCTGTTGGCGAAAAGCCTGAAAGTTACCCATTGTCATATTGCGCATATTTTAGAAAAACCCAAAAATTTATTTAGTAATCTTTACTGGCAAGATTTAGAAGAGCAATATCATTTTTCTGCCCAATTCAGTGCCGATTTAATTAATATGAATGCAGCCGACTTCATCGTGACTTCATCCTACCAAGAAATTGTCGGCACGCCAGAAACTGTTGGTCAGTATGAATCCTACAAATTTTTTACCATGCCGGAGTTATATCACGTAATTGATGGCATAGATTTATTCAATCATAAATTTAACGTGGTACCGCCAGGAGTAAGTGAAGATATATTTTTCCCCTACAGCCAATCGCAAAATCGAGATACCCAACTGCAATCCCAAATTAACGATTTACTTTTTTACCGTCAAGATGCAGATATTTTAGGAGATTTACAGCAGCCAGAAAAACGACCAATTTTAACAATAGCACCGATAATTTCGATTAAAAATTTGACTGGTTTAGCTGAATGTTTCGGTGAAAGTAAAGCCTTACAAGAACATTGCAATTTATTTATTTTAACTAGCAAATTACATACATCAGCAGCCGCCAACCCAGAAGAAGCAGCAGAAATTCAAAAACTGCATGACATTATCAATCGCTACCAGCTTCACGGTCATATTCGCTGGTTGGGAATGCGTCTGTCAAATCAGGAGATTGGCGAAGTCTACCGCGTAGTAGCAGATAAAAAGGGTATTTACGTCCACTTTGCTCGCTTTGAGGCTTTTGGCAGAAGTATTTTAGAAGCGATGATTTCTGGCTTACCAACATTTGCCACTCAATTTGGCGGCGCTTTAGAAATTATTGAAGAGCAAGAGCATAAATTTGTCCTAAATCCGACAGATTTAACAGGTTCTGCCACTAAAATAGATGATTTTTGTAGTCAATGCGATACTCATCCCGAATATTGGCAAGAAATTTCCGATTGGGCGATTCAACGAATTCGCAACAAATACAACTGGAAATTACATAGCAATCAGTTAGTATTGCTAGCGAAAATTTATAGCTTTTGGAATTTTGTCGCCCCAGAAAACACCGAAGCCAGATTGCGTTATATGGACACACTATTCCATTTAATTTATAAACCCAGAGCCGACATGATTTTAGCAAAACACATGCATCCTTAGGGAAGGCACTTCGACTTCGCTCAGTGCCCAATGCCCAATGCCCCATGCCCCATGACAAATGACAATGGACAAACAAGACAATTACCGCGATTTTATTTATCAAGACTGGATTTTAACGGAAACCCAGTTTCACCCAGAGCAATTGCAGTCTAGAGAAACCATTTTCACCATTGGTAATGGTTATTTAGGCACTAGAGGTAGCTTTGAGGAGGGGTACATGGGTGCATTACCGGCTACTTTTATCCACGGTGTTTATGATGATGTTCCTGTTGTCTATACAGAATTAGTCAATTGTCCTGATTGGTTACCATTGGTAGTGACGATTAATGGCGATCGCTTTCGTTTGGATCGAGGTGAGATACTAAACTATAGTCGCCAGCTTGATGTCAGCCAAGGTCTTTTAACTCGTTCTGTACGTTGGCGCAGTCCCCAGGGTAGTACCATAGACTTGCATTTTGAACGCTTCGCCAGCATAGCCGATCGCCATATCTTAGGGCAACGCTGTCAAGTTACGCCTTTAGATTTTGATGGGTTGATTGAAATTCAAGCCAGCATCAACGGCTACCCCGAAAACCCCGGTTTTAATCACTGGGAATATCTGGAACAAGATAAAACCGACAGAGGAATTTGGTTACATCGTCGCACTCGCAACTCCCGAATTGATATCGGTTTAGCAGCTAATTTGACTATCTCTGGGGCAGAAGCATCATTACAGGTTTACAGTGCGCCTGGTTATCCCACCTTAAGCGCCACCTTCATGGCGACAGCTAATCAAACAGTTACAGCCAAAAAGGTAGTGACGATTTTTACCTCCCGCGAAGTGTCAGCACCAGAACAAGCCGCAAGGGAAAAACTAGTAATTTTACCGAACTATGAAACACTTCTTTTAGAGCAGCAACAAGCTTGGGCGAAAATTTGGCAAAAAAGTGATATTATAATCGAAGGGGATGTTACAGCTGCTTTTGCAGTTCGCTACAATTTATTTCAACTTTTAATTGCTGCTCCTCTAGATGACGATAAAGTCAGTATCCCTGCCAAAACCCTTTCTGGTTTCGGCTATCATGGGCATATTTTTTGGGATACAGAAATATTTATTCTGCCATTTTTCATCTATACTCAACCGGAATTAGCGAGAAATCTCCTGAGTTACCGCTACCACACCTTAAATGGAGCGCGACGCAAGGCGGCTCATGATGGTTATAAAGGAGCGATGTATGCTTGGGAAAGTGCCGATAGTGGGGATGAGGTGACACCCAGATGGGCGTTACCAAACAATCCCTATGGGGAAGATGTACGGATTTGGTGTCGCGATCGCGAAATTCATATTAGTGCAGATATCGCTTATGCTATTTGGTTCTACTGGCAAGCCACTGGCGATGATGAGTGGATGCGAGATTGTGGCGCGGAGATTGTCTTAGATACGGCGATATTTTGGGGGAGTAGAGTCGAATTTAACCCCAAATACGAACGTTATGAGATTCGCGGCGTCATTGGAGCCGATGAATATCACGAATTTGTCCATAACAATACCTTCACCAACCGCTTGGTGCAGTGGCATTTAGAACGAGCAATTAAAATTTATGATTGGCTGAAGGCGACATTTCCAGAAAAAGCTCAGGAATTAGAAGATAAATTACACCTGGGGACAAAACAGCGATCGCGCTGGCAAGATATCATTGCAAATATTTGGCTGCTGCAAGATTCTGCCACAGGAATGATTGAGCAGTACGAGGGATTTTTTCAATTAGAAGATATCGATTTAAATGAATACGAACCGCGCACTCGTTCCATGCAAGCCATTTTGGGAATTGAAGGAGCAAATAAACGGCAAGTTCTCAAACAACCAGATGTATTAATGCTGCTTTACTTGATGCGCCAATCTGGGGAATCGCCCTACGATGCCAAAACCTTGCAGGTAAATTGGGATTACTACGCACCCCGTACAGATATCACCTACGGTTCCTCCCTGGGCCCGGCGATTCACGCTATCCTAGCCTCAGACTTGGGGAAATCCGCAGCAGCTTACGAACGCTTTATGCAAGCGGCGATGGTAGATTTAGAAGATGTCCGGGGTAATAATAACGATGGTATACATGGGGCGAGTGCTGGGGGAATCTGGCAAACCGTGATTTTTGGCTTTGGTGGTATCCAAATGACCGAAAATGGCCCTGTAGCCCATCCCCAGTTACCCCCTAATTGGACGCGCTTGAAATTTCAACTGCATTGGCGGGGGAAATGGCATGAATTTGATTTGCGGAAAGAAGCAACTCCTGCTGCTGAGATTCGCGGTGTGATTTTCGATTTAGATGGAGTATTAACAGATACCGCAGAATACCACTATCGCGCTTGGCAAAGACTAGCCGATGAAGAAGGAATACCATTTAATCGGCAAGATAACGAAGCATTGCGGGGAGTGTCGCGACGGGAATCACTGATGCTGATTGTTAAAAATAGACCGTATACAGAAGCCCAACTGCAAGAGATGATGGAGCGGAAGAATAATTATTATGTAGAATCAATTCAACATATTACACCCAAAGATTTATTACCAGGTGCGATCGCACTTTTAGAAGAATTACGCCAAGCTGGAATTAAAACTGCTATTGGTTCAGCCAGTAAAAATGCCCACACAGTTGTCGAGAAATTAGGCATTGCTGATAAAGTAGATGCGATCGCTGATGGTTATAGCGTCGAAAAACCCAAACCCGCACCAGACTTATTTTTATTCGCCGCCCAAGAGTTAGGATTACCAGCAAATCAATGTATAGTTGTAGAAGATGCAGCCGCAGGAATTGAAGCTGGTTTAGCGGCGGGAATGTGGACAGTAGGACTCGGCCCATTTGAACGTGTAGGTGCAGCTCATATAGTTTTGCCTAGTTTAGCCGGGATTACATGGGCAGATTTAAAAGCGAAATTGATGAGTGCAAATACAATTTAACATTAGTTATCACTTAAATATCAATTTAACTATCAATTCGTAAGCATATCCCCCTAATAATACACCTGCTGCCCCGATTAATCCCAACAATGGAGGAACCGGAGCAGGTAATTTAATCCAGCCAAATACTACACCGATAATAAACCCTCCCAGCAGCGACATCCCAGCCTGTCTTAAGAAGTCCATTAGTTAGTCCTTGTGAATTTGATAATGACTTTGTGCAGTAAAAATTAAAGCTTATAACCAATTTGTCGTAAAAAGCTTTGACGGGCTTTCACATCTTCAGGCGTTTCTAATCCTTTGGGCGAAAATCCATCAATTACACCCAAAATTCCTCTACCTTGTTCGGTTTGAGCGACAATTACCTCTACAGGATTGGCGGTAGCGCAGTAAATCGTACAGACTTCTGGACATTGCTTAATCGCATTGAGAAAATTGATAGGATAGGCGTCTTTGAGTAAAATGATAAAACTGTGACCAGCACCAAGGGCGATCGCTTCCCGTACTTCTGACTAAACAAGGGCCTGAAGCTTCGCAAAAAGCAATGCCAAATTTCACCTGTGAAGATATACTTACCATAATTTCGTGCAGGTCTTCCACCGTTTTGATAAAGTGAGTTTGCCCTAAAATCACGTTACAGCCTTCAGGAATTTGCATTGCCACTGCTTTGAGTTCCATGTTGCTTGCCTCTAGATGCAGGACTCTTGGACAACAAAATGTCATGAAACTATTTTTGTATCGCTGGGAATCATCCACCCAAGAAATACACAATTCCTTACAGGAAAGCAATTTCAACTAATTAATAAGCGTTATTTATCCAATTAAAAAACAAAAATATTTGCTTCTATGGTTCAGAATCTCTAAAGTTAAATCAGCTAGTCAAGCTAAAATGGACTAGCACACTTTTACTCATATTATGAGAAAAAAGTCAACAGTAAAACTTAATTTATTAATTAATATATTACACCTGTGGAAATCTCTAACAAATCTGAATACGCACTTCTAGCTCTGTTAGAGTTGGCGAGTCGTTACTCTAGTGGCGAATCTCTCCAAATCCGGCAGATGGCTGTACTACAAGATATCCCCAACCGCTATCTAGAGCAATTGCTCGCTACTTTGAGGCGTGGCGGTTTAATTAAGAGCATCCGGGGAGCCAAGGGAGGTTACGTTTTAGCGAGGGAACCGCGCAAAATTACTTTACTGGAAGCTTGGAGCTGTATTGAAGGGGTAGATGCAGTAACTCTCAAAATTGAGCAACATGGCAAAACCTTAGAAACCCAAATTATCCAGGAAGTGTGGCAAGAAGCGCGTCAAGCGGCTAACGCAGTTTTAGAAAGTTACACTCTCCAAGATTTATGCGATCGCCGCAGCAAGCAACGCGACAAAGAACTGATGTATTACATTTAACCGCTAACAATATACGCCCTAATTACAAAGCCTGCATTTGCAGGCTTTGTGCTATTAGCCGCACCCTTTGAGGGTGACGGCGAGATTGCGGGATTGGTTAGAGATTTTGACACAGTCTTCCCCCTGCCCCCTTTTCCTCTTGATAACTCTACTTTTTCTCTGGCTGTTGGGAAATAGAGAGAGTATAGTTAACCTGGCGTTGAGATACATCCCCTACATAAAACGAGTATTGTCCAGATTGCCAGTAACCAGCAAGTTCCGCCTTACCTTCAGAACTATCTGCGAGAACGCAAAATTTACCTCCAGGCCCGTCAATTAGCAAAGTTGGCTGTCCTTTACTCTCTACAGTGACGCGTAAGTAAGGCAGAGACTTTGGTACTTGAATAATTTGACTAGGTTTATTAGGAATATTACCACAATTACTTTTGACAGCAGCATCAGATTTGCCATTTAATACTACTGGGTCGGAGCTTAAGTTAGTACTAATGATGTTGGCAGGGGTTTGTGCCAAATTAGCATCACTCAGTACCAAACTCATTGCCAAAGCGGCGGGAACAACCGTAAATAGTTGATGTATTTTCATATTATTCAGTAAATGCTCCCGACTGATAAGTAAGCGATATTTTTAAACATAATCTAACTTTTAAGACGATGATAATGAGATTATGTTCCAAAATACAAGGTATAAATTCTCATCTTTACATATCAAAAATATCAGACATAAAATGGATTAAAAAACTGTAAAGTAAATATTTTCAAAGAAAGCATAAATAGTCAACATATACGGAGATTTGTGCAATTTAAATACTCAGTATATAAGTGGTCAGTAAATATTTTTGTTCGCGATCGCACCTGTACTATTTTGGAATGTCCGGATTAGTGACAAATAATCATGAAATCATTGCCATAAAGGTGTTTAAGGAAGCTATTAAATTGAAATTTTGACACAAACTATATTTTTAAGTTATTTAAAACCATCAGGCAAACATATACATCAGCTAAAATCACAGACAAAACCGCCTACAAGCTGAGGTAGAAAAGATTCATGAATCCTCAACCAGAAGAAGACTTGCAACGTCGCCTGCAAAACCTAGAAGCACAGATTAATTCTTCGTCGCCACAAGTTTCCCCACCAGAAACACCAAAACCAAGCTTTGAGTTTAGTTTTGCCAGCTTAAATTCTCAGATAGTGAGATTGCAAAACTGGTTTAATAGCTTGACGGATACGAAAAAGCTAGTAGCTTTAGGCGTGATGGCGCTTTTAGGCATAGCAGTAGTGCAAGCATTACTCAAACTTGTAGCCTCCGTCATTAGTCTGGCAGTGTTGGCAGTGTTGGTGTATGTTGGATACAAATTTTTTGTGTCTAGTAATTTTCAACAGAAAAAATAGCTGAGTTAAACCGTATCCAAAGCGGTGTAAAAATAAATTCAAAGGTAATTCAGACGATGACGACACCAGTTGTTAGGAGTGGTAACGATCGCTCTAACCGATCAAAAAATCCCGAAAAATCCCATTCACTGTCATTAGTAACGAGACGTTTTGCTGCTTGGGCGGCGGAAATCACCTTAGTGGCTGCTAGTGGGTTGATTCCCTTCGGTTTAGGCGTTTATGCCAATTCCAAGAGCGATTTGAATCGCGTACCCCTGAATCCATTATTAGTAGTCACAGAAAGAGCGATCGCTCGTCCTTTAGCGTTACCCGTGAGCTATGGTATTCAGAATGTAGCTTGGCCGACAAATATTTTGTGGAGTTTAGCAATATTCGCCCCCGTAACCCTCTCTACTTGGCAATTATATTTACTCGCAAGAACAGGTAGCACAATCCCCAAACGGCGCTTAGGCGTTCGCGTCGTCAACGAACAAGGAAAAGCACCCGGATTTGGTGCAGTTATACTGCGTGAAGGTGTGGGACGTTGGACTGTTCCTTTATCTGTCGCCTATTTGCTGTGGCGTTATAGCTTAGGCTTTCCCAATTTAACTTTATTTGCTGCTTTAGCATTATTGGCGATCGCATCTGAAAGCATTGGCTTATCATCAAAGCAAGGTCGGCGCTCATTCCATGATATTGTCGCAGGTACTTATACAGTAGATGCCAATCGTCCCTTACCCAGCTCGCTCTCAGTTGAGAATGCAGAAGCCGAAGATGCATTGGCAGAGGATGAAGGCGATAATTCCCAAATCCATCCGTTATTGGCAAAAATCCGCCAGAATCCCAATCTCACCATGATTGCCGTCGCCCTGGTAAGCATGACAGCCGTATTAGCAACCTTAGTCGGCACGCAAATATACATCCAAACCCAAGAAACCCAACGTAAATCACAGCAAATCAACAGCCAACAATTCCTAGAACTAATTAAACAGCTAAATCCCAACTCAACAGCTAGCGTTGAAGAACGCCGCACCGCAATTCTGGCGATGGGAACTCTCAACGATCCCCAAGCAATTCAGTTTCTCACCGATTTACTAGTGAAGGAACCCAACCCTACCCTAGTAGATACAGTTCAACAAGCTTTAGTTCATGTCGGCTTAAATGCTATCCCCGAATTAAAAAATCAAAATCAGTTTTTAGCTGGCGAATTAGCATCAGCCGACAAAAATGCGATCGCCGATTTAGAATTAAGACAAAAGCGCTTACAACTCAATCAAAAAGCCATCAACAAAATTCTTGCTGTTTACAGTGGTAAAAACCACGGAATTGATATGAGTAGTACTCAGTTAGGTTCCACTGGTGCAGAAGCTAATCCCCTGTTCAACTTGGTATTAGATAACATCGATTTGTCAGGAATTAAATTCAAATCTGCAAATCTCAACCAAAGTAGTTTTCGCGGTAGTCGCTTTCGCAGCGTTGGTGAAGATGGGCGCTGGGATACCTACGATGATGTAGTTGCCGATTTGAGCCAAGTGCAGATGAAGCAAGCCAATTTCACCGACGCCATTCTTAGCCGCGTCATCATGAACCGTAGCGATTTGAGCCGTGCTACCCTCAACAGAGCCAACTTATCCGATGCGCGTCTCATTGGTGCCAACCTTAGCAGCACCCAACTAGTAGGAGCCGATTTACGCGGCGCTGTGCTGGAAAATGCCAGCTTAACCGGAGCAGATTTAGGTGATGCCAAATTAAACGAAGCTGATTTATATGGAGCGCGTTTAGGGCGAGTTACTGCCATAGGTACACAATTAGCCTACGCCAACTTAACCAAAACCGATTGGCAAAGCTCAGATTTATCGGGAGCCGATTTAGAACATGCGAATCTCAGCAATGCTAATTTAACCGCTACCCGTTTAACTGGTGCAGTGTTGCGTTCAGCGCAAATGCAAAACGCTAATTTCCAAAATGCCGATCTCAGCTTAGTTGATTTACGGGGAGCCAATGTAGCCGGCGCTGATTTTCGCGGCACCATTCTCTCACCCAGCAAGCAAGATCCAGCAGATGAATTCGTTCAAACACCATCAAAAGGTTCCGTTTCCGCCGTAGTCCAAGGAGTTGATTTTTCTCAAGCCAAAAACCTAGATAGTAAACAGCTAGCTTACATTTGCACTCAAGGCGGTATTCATCCTCGCTGCCCTTAGGATTGGGAAAGGGGGCAGGGGGCAGGGAGCAGGGGGGACAAGGAATTTTAGATTTTGCGAAAAGTCGGAGCGCCGGCTTCCGGCGATCTGAACTTTTCAAGACAGATTTGCGATTTTGGATTCCAATCTAAAATTTAAAATCCAAAATCCAAAATTGTTTTAATGCCCCATGCCCAATGCCCCATGCCCGATGCTTATTCTTCATAACGGCGATAACATAGGTATTAAAAGGAACTTGATAATTTCAGAGGGTGTGAGGAGCAATGAAAAATCTCTGGTGTTTGATGACAGTTCTGGGGGTTGGTTCGCTGTTGAATCTGGCTACCAGTATTCAGCCAGCGCAAGCTCAAGTAGCCTATGGCAGTTATATTGGTGTCGGCCCCTCTGTGGGATTGAGTGATGGTGCGCAAATCGGTGGGGTGATTGCTTTTCGTTATAAGCTTTTAGAATCGCCAATTTCTTTCCGCGCTCAAGCTTTAGTCGGTCAGGGTACAGCAGTTGTACCTACTGTTTCTTATGATATTCCCCTAAACTGGCAAACTGATGCCTATTTAGGTGCTGGTTTGACTTTAGCTAGTGGAGACGATCCTTCTCCTGTGGGTAATAAAATTAGTTTTGCTTTACAACCAGGAATTGATTACGTTGTCCCCAATAGCAACACGGTAATTTTTGGTAACGCCATTATTGCTTTTGATGCTTACCGCGATGGTAGTGGTACTGCTTTTTCTTTGCAAGGTGGCGTAGGTTTAAGATTTTAATTTAGTTAAATCAAAATTTGGCAACTCAAATTCCCAAGTCTTACGGCGTGGGATTTTTTGTGTTTGGGTATGGGTAAGGGGCTAGAGGCTAGGGGCTAGGGAGTTATTTTCTTCCTTGTCCCCCCTGTCCCCCTTGTCCCCCTTCCCTTGTCCCCCTTGTCCCCCTACCCCTCCGCCTCATTCCTTTGCCATTTTCGGAATATCGGGAGCAATTTTTGTGGTTTTCTAAGTCTTATGTTAGGAAACCAATTTTTTGGGGAGTGAATTATGTCACAGATTACACGCCGTCACTTTTTGCAGTTTGCCGGCTCTACCTTAGCTACACTGGGTTTAAGTCAGTTAGATATTATTCAACAAGGCGATCGCTATAGCCAAGTTTTAGCCCAAGGTACAAAGCGAAAACTGGCGCTATTAGTGGGAATTAATGAGTATCAAGATATACCAAAATTATATGGCTGCGTGAATGATGTGCAGTTGCAACAGGAATTATTAATTCACCGCTTTGGCTTTAATCCTCAAGATATTGTGACTTTAACCGATCGCCAAGCTACCCGTAAGGGTATTCTCACAGCATTTGAAGATCATCTAATTAAGCAAGCCAAGCCAGGGGATGTGGTGGTGTTTCATTTTTCTGGACATGGTTCGCGGGTACGCGATCGCGATCGCGATGCCGCAGATGGACTCAACAGCACTATAGTACCCATTGATGCTACTTTACCTCCGGGATATCCCGAAAAAGCTGGCCCGGTGCAGCATATTATGGGGCATACTCTATTTTTACTCATGTCTGCATTAAATACAGAAAACGTCACCGTAGTCCTAGATAGTTGTCATTCTGGTGGCGGTAAGCGGGGGAATTTCCGAGTGCGGGCGGTGGAAGGTGGCGAAAAATTCCTCCCCAGCCCTGAGGAATTAGAATATCAAAGTCAATGGCTGAAAAAATTGGGTATGTCCCCCCAACAATTTATGGAATTGCGCCGCAAAAACGTGGCTAAAGGCGTTGTGATTGCTAGCGCTAAACGCGATCAATATGCTGCGGATACTTCCTTTGATGACTTTTATGCAGGGGCATTTACTTATATATTTACTCAGTATCTTTGGCAACAACCAGGCGATGAATCGATTAATAGTGCGATCGCCAATGTTAGCCGCAGTACAACTATCTTCGCTCGACAAACAGGTAATTTTCAAGAACCAGAATTAGAAGCCAATATCAAACAAGAACCTAACGCCCCGATTTACTTTACATCTACACCTACAGTTGCGGCTGAGGGTGTAGTGACTAAAGTTACAGGTGATGATGTTAAATTGTGGCTCGGTGGACTTGATTCGGAAAGTTTAGAAGCATTTAGCAAAAATGCCGTGTTTACAATTTTGGATGATAAAGGTGGCGAACGCGGACTAGTAAAATTAGAATCGCGTCAAGGCTTAAATGGGCAAGGTAAACTGATCAAAACTCCGCAACCAGTCCAAGCAGGAACTTTATTACAAGAACGAATTCGCAGCATTCCCAGTGATTTAACTTTAAAAATTGGGTTGGATGAATCTTTAGGAAATAACACCCAAGCAGCGCAACAAGCTTTACAAAAAATACCTCGCATTGAACCTAAACCATTAGGAAAACAAGAGGTGCAATATATTTTTGGCAGAATGACTGAAGCGATAATTCAGGAATTACGGAAACGAAAATTACCTAATTTGCCTGCTGTTGGTAGTTTTGGTTTATTTTTACCAGGACTTACATACATAATTCCCAGTTCTTTCGGCGCAAATAATGAAACAGTAAGTGATGCAGTTAAACGTTTGCAACCCAAACTTAAATCTTTATTAGCGACACGGATTGTCAAGCAATTACTCGGCAATATTAATTCATCGCGAATTAACGTGACTGCTTCTATGACTATTGCTGGTAGTCAAGGAATACTTGGTCAAACCTTCCCCATTCGCGGAGTCCAAAAAGCAGATCCAGGAACAAATCAACCAGGATCGTCAAATCCTGTACCATTTGCCAAATCTGGTTTGCAAAAATTACCTATCGGCACACAAATTGCCTTTCAAATTCAAAATAATGAATCACAACCATTATATATCAGTATTTTAGTGATTGATGCCCAAGGAGAAATGGCGATTATCTTTCCGAATAATTGGTCATCAGCAGAAGATGCAGCTTTAGTAGAAGGTAAGCAAAAATTAATGATTCCCCAATCTAGCGATAGTTTTAAATTAGTCATTGGCGAACCTTTAGGAATTTCTGAAGCATTAATTATTGCTAGTACTACACCTTTAAGAACTGCATTAAAAGCATTAAAAGAAATTGCCAGAGTCAGGGGAGTTCAAAATCGTAGCGTTCCCATTGATGTGACTAATGAACTATTAGACGTAACCAACAGCTTACTCAATGACTTAGACGCAGGTACTCGTGGCGCAATTAATGTGGAAGGAATACAACTTCCATCAGGTGTGCGGGGAATTGATACCAAGAAGTTAGCCGGAATGGCGATCGCTTTTGAGGTAGTACCAGCTAAGTAGACAGGGGAAAGAGGGACAAGGAAGACAAGGGAAGGGGAATAAATGACTTTTTAAGTCAGCTAATCATGAAAATTTCTCTCCCCTAGTCCCTAGCCCCTAGCCCCTAATTTTTAAATACTCACTTTGTCAGTTTCTCAATTTACGTTATTTTTGGTATTACAAGAATAACCTACTTGGTTAACTTTAATTCCCAACTAAACATCCAGCATTGTGAGTGCTAAACGTCTGCCAGAAACCACCGCCTATGTCAAAGTTACCCGCCAATCTTGGCAACACGGCTTCCTTGAGGGTGAAGTGAGTGCAGGTGGGTATGAGTGGCAGTTCCAATGGCATTTTCGCCGGGGAGAACTGTCTGTCAAGCCTTCTCAAGGTCGCGCCTTGATTAAAGAACCTCTCGGTCGTTTTTTGGAAAAGCAAGATTATCAATTAGAACCCGGAGGAGACTATGCCTTTACTATTCGCGCTGAACTTTAGGTATTTATAACTAATGTTAATGTCTTCTGGTGACAAGTCCCTAAATTGAGTCAAGTTAATTGTTAACTGATTCAACTAGACGATTTAAGTATCTTTCAATTAACAGAATGGCAACAATGTCATCTATCGGTCGCGGTGGTTGTCGCATACCCTGCGGTAATAGCTTGGTTAGTCCTTTGGGGGGGTACATTTGCCAATAGCGATCGCGTGCTTCTAAAGTAGAGTAACGTTCATCGACTAAAGCAATATTTAACGGTTCGGCTAATTCTTGATTCAGCCGCTTTTTCCATTGCTTGGCTGTAGTTTGGTCGCCCATCACCATTAAAGACACAGCAAACCTCTGACGTAAATTTTCAATAGTCGCGATCGCCTTATTTGCAGCTACAACCTCATGATAATGAAGTTGTCTATCTATACCAATGATTGCTAACCCACATTTATCGCGACCGGGATCGAAGCCTAAAATTACTGCTTCTGTCGGTGATGATTCACGGAGATTCATAAGTAATTCCAATTCAAAATTCAAAACTCAAAATTAAGAAATTTATACCAATTGGAAAAAAGAATGCGACAGATTGTAGGGGCACTGGCACTGCCATGCCCTCTAGAATATTTTGATGTGTCGCAAAGATTATTTGAATTGGTATTAGACATATTCAGGACGAATAAAGTTTATATTCTGCCACCTGCTTTTCTCAAACTTGTATAATTTTTAATTCCCAATTTAATTATTGACTATAGGACTCAATACTGCTCGGTTAAGCTCAAAAACCTTAACCCGCGTAGGTTGGGGAGCCACTGCGTTGGACGGGTTTCCCGGCTTGTTCGCCGGAGGCGTTCCCGCAGGGTAACCCAACATTTGGGTAGCTCTGTTGGGTTTCGCAGAGCCTCAACCCAACCTACAATTTTCCTTAACCGAGCAGTATTGCTATAAGACTCATATTTGATTTGGAGAAAAAAACTCAGTACACTTTTATTCCTTCTTACCTGTTCCCTGTTCCCTGTTCCCTGTTCCCTGAATCAAAGCGGATTCCTACTATTTTTTTAAGTACTAAAAATAACTTGTCCGTTGAATATAGCTATTAGTTTGACTCTCAATGGCCCGACGGTAAAAGTATCCTCAGCTGCGATCGCTTTAATTTCTAAAGGTTGCTCGAATTGTCTTAATTGCGCTACAAACCGCAAAAAAGTACCATCTATTTGTACAGTTTCGACGATCCCCGCATTCCGGGCGCGAAATTGGGACGCAGAAATCAGTAAATCCAACCTTTGTCTCAACTGATAAGATGTCATGGTTTTGGGATCGGCGGTAGTTGTAGCTAGTATCTGTCCCTGAGAAAAGACAAGTTGATTTTTGGCTGTATCCGTAAAGAATTCTATCTGCTTTTCGCCTCGGACGTAGTTACCAGCAGAAAAAATGCGCATGACATATTCCCGCCCATCTTCAATTTGCTTGACTAATTGTTCAACTCTATCCTGGGTAATATGCAAAATTTGTTCGTTACTGCCTGTAATTGTCCCTGGTTCGGCTAATTCCAGCAAAGCATTCTGATTAGCTTCTGTTAAAAGTTGAATTATTGCTTGACGCGCCGCCGCAGGCTTTTGAACTTGAATTACCGCCGCCGCTAAAACTTGACCGCGCACCAAAGCTAATTTGCCTAAGCGCAGGTCGCGGTAAGATTGATAATATTTTTCTAGTCTGGCGACTTCTTGCTCTAGATAGTTTTGTTGCTTTTCCAATTCCTTCAGCCGTGATTCCCGCGTAGCAATCACTTGTTCCCGCGCTGCGACTTCCCGATTGCGCTTTTGAATTAGTTGATCCAGTTGAGAGATTTTTTGATCTCGCTGTTCAATGGCTTCTTGGCGATTGGCTAATTCGCGATCGCGGTTTTCAATGGCTGTTTTCGCTTCATCAATGGCTTTTTTGGCTTCAGCGTACAGCCTTTGGCGTTCTATCTTGCGTTGTTCAATTTCTGCTAATAAGCTCTTTTTCTCGTCATAAACGCTTTGCAATTCGCTGATTGCTTTTTGATATTGGGCGACAACTTGACCTAATTGATTTTGAGTCCGTTGCAATTGATTCTGCGTTTGGGCTTGCTGAGTCAAAGTGCGGTTGAGTTGGGCTTGCGTCGCCTGTTGTTTGGCGTTCGCCGCCTGTAAGGATTGATTAATTGCTTGTAAGTCTTTTTGTGCCTGCGCTTGTTCAGTTCTGGCTTGGTTTAACTCCCCCTCTACTTGACTTTTTTGCGTTTCTGCGGTTTTTAGTTGTTCCCGTTTATTTCTTAAGTCTTTTTGAATATCTTCTAACTCAAAGACTCCTTTGCGCAATCCTTCATCCGCAGCAAATAAAATTGCTAAAGTTGAGGCGGAAATTAAAGTGCCAGTAAAAATGGTCACTAGTACCGCCGTATTTTTGGGACGTAGCTTAAACAGAGAGAGGCGTGCTTTGCCAACTCTGGTACCAATGCGATCGCCCAAAGTGGCAAGCATACCCCCCAAGAATAAAATTGCTGCAATGAGGATGTACCCGGTGGTCATCTTCAGCTACCGAAATGCTTCCAGATACAGCCTACTACTTTCAAACATTTTTTGTGGGGAATTAGAGATTGACAATCACTGAATTTACTGGCTTGGCTTGTCATTTGTTAGTTGTTTTTGGTCTAATTTGATGCGCCACCCCTTTGAGAGTAGCCCTGCGGTCATTTTACTTTCCACAAAAAAGCAAGTGGCGTGGCGCGATAGAGATAAGCTAATGCGCGTCTAAATTGCATAACTACTAATTAGGGCTGTTAACTGTCAACGGTCAACAGTCAACAGTCAACAGCCTTCACCATCGATTGTGCAACTTAAAAGCAGAATAGCTGAATGTGCAACTAACTGCTGACAATATCAAGGGTTGTGTTGGCAATGGAGTATTTTATCAATTTTGAGAGCTAACTCTAGGATTGGTGTTACCCCAAAAAACACAACACTTGTCATCTCTACTTATCCCAATTGCTTTTAAGTGAATTGTCTACTTAAAGTCACAGGTTTATGCACAGTAATCTTTTTCTTGTGGATCGAAATCATCTTTTTCTCACGTAAATCTCCCAGTAAGCGAGTGACGGTAACGCGAGTAGAACCAATTGCTTCCGCGATCGCCTGATGAGATAACTTCAGATCAATTGTGATCCCATCAGCACAAGGAACGCCAAAATCTCGACAGAGAATTAATAAAAAACTTACTAACCTAGAACCCATATCTCGGTGTGCAAGAGTTTCAATCATCATCTCTGTTTGTAAAATTCGCGAAGACAGACCTCGCAGCATTAACATTGATAATTCTGGATTTTCCTTGAGTGCTTGCTCTACCTGTTCAATTGGCGCTGACAGTAATTCTACAGGCGTAAATGCAACGGCATGGTAAAATCTATCCGACTTGTTTCCCGTCAGTAATGACAGCACGCCAAAAACACTATTTTCCCGCAGCAATGCTACTGTTATTTCCTCTCCTGCTTCATACACCCGAGACAGCTTCACTGCACCTTTTAATAGAAAATAAACTCGTTCAGCAGGATCGCCAGGAAAAAAGATCGTTTTATTGCGTTCAAACGTTTCGACAACCGGAGGAAACGCTCCAGTTGCCATCTGACGAAAAACATTTGCTAGGGCTTTATCTTGTGTCACGATCATCTCCCTTCCCCTACCCAATGCCGGAAAAACAAAAACTGATTACCTAAGAATACACCTGAAAAATCAATAAAGCACCGTCAACCTTTTTGTACTTTCCTATACTCCAAATCCTTATTTCCTAGCTATTTGTTTATAATGATACATAATTATTGATATTTTTAGCGAGAACTTTTTGAAAAGCTCCTTGTAATCGCTTAATTCAAAGGTTTATTAAAGGCGAAATCAAGATATCTTGAGAATTTATTAAGAAATAAACAATCATTTTATAACTATTAAACACTCGTACTAATAATCATTTTCACAAATCCTCTGTAAAACCAAGTCAAAGTAACCTCAGATTCTAGTATGCTCTAGCATGATTGTTTACTTTAAAAAAGTTATATGCTGGATCTGACTGGAAAAAACGCTCTGGTTACAGGTATTGCCAACAACCGCTCAATTGCCTGGGGAATAGCTCAACAACTGCACAAAGCAGGCGCAAACTTAGGTATTACCTATTTACCAGATGAGCGCGGCAAGATGGAGAAAAAAGTTGCCGAGTTGGTAGAACCTCTCAACCCCAGCTTATTTTTGCCATGTGATGTCCAAAACGACGAACAGATTCAGTCTACCTTTGAAACTATTCGCAGTCAGTGGGGAAAACTAGATATTTTAATTCATTGTCTGGCTTTTGCCAATAAAGACGATTTAAGCGGAGATTTTAGCCAAACATCGCGGGCAGGCTTCAACACAGCACTGCAAGTTAGTACATACTCCCTCGTACAATTAAGCGGTGCAGCCAAGCCCTTAATGACAGAAGGTGGCAGCATCCTCACACTCTCATATTTAGGTAGCGTCAGAGCAGTGCCTAACTATAACGTTATGGGCGTTGCCAAAGCAGGTTTAGAAGCCAGCGTGCGTTACTTAGCAACCGAACTCGGCCCGCAAAATATTCGCGTCAATGCTATCTCTGCTGGCCCCATCCGCACCTTAGCCTCTAGTGCTGTAGGCGGCATTTTAGATATGATTCATCATGTAGAGCAAGTTGCCCCCCTACGACGTACAGTCACCCAAGTAGAAGTAGGAAATACTGCAGCCTTCCTTTGCAGCGATTTGTCTAGCGGTATTACCGGACAAGTCATATATGTCGATGCTGGATATGAAATCATGGGAATGTAGTTAGTTTTGGGCATGGGGCATTGGGCATGGGGCATTGGAAACAATTTTAGATTTTAGATTTTGGATTTTAGATTGAATTCCAATCCAAAATCGTAAATCCAAAATCCAAAATTTCTTGTCTCCCTTGTCCTCCTTGTCCTCCTTGTCTCCCTTGTCCTCCACATCCCCTATTAGTTATGCAAATCAGCGATACTTCCAGTCAGGACTTTGTCCAACACCAAGTTAATATTTCTCAATACGAACAATCTCTTACCAGTCCCAGGATTGCCTCTGTTCATCGCACTACAGGCGAAACCGATGTGCAAGTTACTGTGAACCTCGATGGTACAGGAATCTGTAAGGCAGCAACGGGTATTCCCTTTTTAGATCATATGCTGCATCAAATTGCTTCCCACGGTTTAATTGACTTAGATGTCCAAGCCAAGGGAGACTGGGAAATTGACGATCACCACACTAACGAAGATGTGGGTATTACCTTAGGGCAAGCCTTGAGTAAAGCACTAGGCGATCGCAAAGGCATTATCCGCTTTGGTAATTTCCTCGCGCCACTGGATGAAGCTTTAGTACAGGTAGCATTGGATTTTTCTGGCAGACCTCATCTAAGTTATGGTCTACAGATTCCTACGGAGCGAGTGGGAACCTATGATACCCAACTAGTACGGGAATTCTTTGTAGCAATAGTCAACCACAGCCAATTGACACTACATATTCGTCAGCTAGATGGCATTAATTCCCATCACATTATTGAAGCCACATTCAAGGCTTTTGCCAGAGCCATGCGCATCGCCGTAGAAATCGATCCCCGGCGTGGGGGGATGATTCCCAGTTCTAAGGGCGTGTTGTGAATTAGGGGGATGGGGGAGGCATGAATTGCTTTTGACTGTTGACTGTTGACTGTTGACTGTTGACCGATGCCCCATGCCCCATGCCCCATGTTATTTCTTGCTCCCCAATGGGTAACCTGTAATTGGATAAAAAGTTACAGCCATAAGGTGCATAGAACCGAGATGAAGTCTGTTGTAGATGTTTCTGATTCTCGACTGAATACCCCCGATACTCCACCAGTAGTATTAACTTCAGAGTTGCGTAAGGTCTACCGTACTGGCTTTTGGATGCAGCAAAAAGTTCTATCGCTCAAAAGTTGCTCTTTGATTGTTTACCCAGGAGAAACTTTTGGCTTATTGGGGCCTAATGGTGCTGGTAAAACAACTTTGTTAAAACTATTACTAGGAATTATCCGTCCCACTTCTGGACGGGGATTATTGCTAGGTAAACCACTGGGCGATCGCAGTGTGAAGCAATATATTGGTTATCTGCCGGAAAATCCCTATTTATATGACTATCTCACAGGCTGGGAATTTTTGCAGTTAGCTGCCGGACTATTTCAAATTCCCCAAAATATCCAACGTCAACGCATTCCTGAACTATTAGAATTAGTCGGGTTATCTTTAGCCGATGCGCGTAAAAAACAAATGCGCCGCTATTCTAAGGGAATGTTACAGCGTGTAGGCATGGCACAGGCATTAATTAACGATCCCAAGTTAATATTTTTGGATGAACCGATGTCTGGTCTCGATCCGATGGGACGCTACCAAATGCGGGAAATTATCTTAAAATTGAAAGCTCAAGGTAAGACAATTTTTTTCAATAGCCATATCCTCAGTGAAGTAGAACAAATTTGCGATCGCGTCGCTATTCTTTCTCAAGGGGAACTAATTTGCACTGGTTCCTTCTCAGAACTTTTAGGTAGTTCCACTGCATATCACATCAAAGGTGAAGGCGGCGATGTCGAATTTCTTCAACAATGGTTACACAACATAACCTTTAAAGCTGATAATTCTTGGCAAGGTATATTACCACAAGATAATTACTACGATTTTCTCGCCAACCTCCGGCTGACAGGCGCTCAAGTCATGGCTATGAATTTGTCTCGTCCTTCCTTAGAAGAGTTCTTTATCCAACAAATTCAACAAAAAAATCATTCTCTTAAATAATTTCACTGACAAAAACATCTCATTAACTCTTACCTGATTCTCTGCGTACCTCCGCGTTGAGATTTCCCTCAAATCCCATCAGCCAACAACATTAATTTCTATCCCGACACAAAAAGTCACTTAAATCATCAGGATCTTGATAAGATTCCTAGATTTAAGTGACTTTAGGTTTAAATGAACTTTATAAAAATTTTAAACGTGCTAAATAAATACTGCTCCGGAAGGTCAAGTTTTTCTAAGAAAATAAAAATGTTAGAGAGCTTGAATAATTCAGTATAGTCACGATTAGAATGTTTAGACAGTACTTTAGCAATTGTAGTTTCAGAATATCGGGTAAATATGCTTAATACAGGTTTGCTGAAAATCCTCATCCAATCAAGTCTGGGTGTGGTCTTTTTAACGGCTGTCAATGTTGCTGCGCCATCTGCCAGCCTAGCTCAGCGACAACCAGTATCACAGATTCCACCGACAACAACACCAGCAGCATCAGCACCTATAGATACAAACTATACATTAGGTGGGGGTGACCTCATCCGTGTAAACGTATTTGAAGTACCAGAATATACTGGGGAATACCAAATTCCTCCTGGTGGCTCGATTAATTTACCTTTAATTGGTAGTGTTTCTGTTCTGGGGCTAACTACCGAACAAGCTGCTGACGAAATTGCTCAAAGATACGCCCGCTTTTTGAAACGTCCCCTGATTTCTGTAAACCTATTGTCACCTCGGCCGATTAATATTTTTGTGGCGGGAGAAGTAACGCGCCCAGGTGCTTACACCCTCAGTTTACAGGGGGGTGCGGGAAATAATCCTGGTGTTCAATACCCAACTGTATTAGCAGCCCTGACCACAGCTCAAGGGGTGACATTAGCAGCAGATGTGACTCAAGTGCAATTACGCCGCAAGTTAGGACGTTCTGGCGAACAAACAGTCACCCTGAATTTGAAAGACCTGATTCAAACAGGTAGAATCGGTCAAGATATTACCTTGCGGGATGGAGACACAATTGTTGTGCCCACAGCCACTACCTTTAACGTAGCAGAAGCACGCAATTTGTTTTCCGCTAACTTTGCCGCCGATCCTAGCAAGCCACGCACAGTTGCTATTATTGGTGAAGTCAACCGTCCTGGATCGTATTTGGTAACCGCAGGTTCTACCACAGGGGGAGAGGGGGGAGCAGCTGGTACTGGTTTACCCACCTTAACTAGAGCGATTCAACTGGCTGGGGGGATTACAGCACAAGCTGATATTCGCGGTCTCAAGCTACGCCGTCCTACCAGAACTGGCTCAGAACAAACAATAGATGTTAATCTCTGGCAATTATTACAGAGTGGTGATGTTAATCAAGATGTGCTCGTCCAAGATGGTGACACAATTGTTGTACCCACCGCCACCGAGATTAACCCAGCAGAAGCGACTCAATTAGCTAGTACTACTTTATCTCCGACCAGTATTCAAGTTGGTGTGGTTGGCGAAGTTAAAAAACCGGGAACTGTAGAACTCAAACCAAATAGTTCCTTAAATCAGGCCTTATTAGCTGCGGGTGGCTTTAACGATGCGAGAGCAAAAAGCGGTGCTGTAGACTTAATTCGCCTTAACCCCAATGGTTCTGTAACTAAGCGTGTTGTACAAATAGATTTCTCTCAGGGAATTAACGAAAAAACTAATCCTATTCTCCGCAATAATGATGTGGTGGTAGTCAGCCGTAACGGCACAGCTAGAACTGGTGATACCTTGGGTGTATTGTTCAATCCTATCGGGGCTGTTTTTGGTATTCTCAGAACTATCCTCACCGGATTTTAATCTGACATAAAAGACTAGATAGTTAAAGACACAGGTAAATGCAGAGGCTGGCCTGTGTCTGTTTTTTTTGCTTTGAGACTGCAACAAAAACAACACTTTACTAGTCAAAGTTATGCGTTATGATTGGTAACTCATAGCTAATGGTGAATATGCTTTTTAAACTAGGCAGACAGCAACGTAAATTCTCTTGGGTGCAAGGGTTATTGTGTAGCCTAACCATTGCTCTGAGTTGGGGTATGGCTGCACCTGCTACTTTTGCCGCCCAAAAAGTGAATATTAAGTTAGGGCCTTTTCAGCAATCAATTGCGATCGCCGATTTAGAAACATTTGCCAAAACAGGTAAACTCCCCCAAAATCTCCAAGTTTTTGGCGCTTTATTAACTCCCCAAATCCGCGAATTGATGACTCGTCGTCTGGAGGTAGATCCAGAAGTAGCAGATAAATTCTTTGATGATTTAGTGCGATCGCCTCAAGGTCAACAATTAATTGCTTCTTTGGGAGTCGCTATCCCTGGTAGTACTGTAGAAGGTTTGCAAGCCGCACTCAATTTGTCTTTGCGTCAAGTTAATGGTTTGAGTTTCTTGGGCTTTTTACGAGCTTACCCCGGAGAAACTGTAACAGTAGATGCCAGTAAAGCTGTAGAAATTGCTATAGCACTAAACACAAATTATCTAGAAAGTCAAGCTTTAAGCACCTTATTAGCAAAAGATTTATTTGTTAAAAATACTACATTTAATCCCAGCTTCGATCCAGCAGTCATTGGTAAACAAGTAGTACAGCAACAAACCCTAACTTTACAAGACCAACAACGTAAAAGAACGATTCCTGTAGATATTTATTGGAGTCAAGGTAAGACACAATCACCACTAGTGGTATTTTCTCACGGTTTTGGGGCTAATAGACGATTTTTTGCTTATTTAGCTCGCCATCTCGCCTCCTATGGGGTAACGGTAGCGGCGATTGAACATCCAGATAGTCAGGTTACCGCCATTAATCGTAACTCCCCACCAGATAATTTAGCTCAACTGCTAGCGCCGAGAGAATTTATTGAACGACCAAAAGATATTAGTTTTTTACTCGATGAATTAGCCAAGCGCAACAATCAGCCAGGAGAATTACAAGGAAAATTCACCACTGATAATGTAACTGTCATCGGTCATTCTTTGGGCGGGTATACAGCTTTAGCATTGTTAGGGGGAGAAGTAGATTTACAAGCAGTGCGCGAATTCTGTAAAAATTCCCTCTCCTTTAACCAAGCGCCGGGAGATTGGTTACAATGTGCTGCTGCTCCCTTAACAGAGAAAAAACTACAGTTGAGAGATAAAAGAGTTAAAAGCGCGATCGCATTTAATCCTTTAATCGGTAAACTCTTTGGCGATAATGGTCTCAATCAAGTTACCCAGCCAGTATTATTTTTAACTGGGACAGAAGATACTCTCACCCCAGCACTCAAGCACCAAATACAACCTTTTGCCCAACTCCGTGGTAATAAATATTTAGTGACAGCTATCGGTGGTACGCACTTAAGTATTAGCGATCCTGCCTATAGCATGAGTCAGGTAACTACCATTGTCAAAGAAAAGCGCGGTAAAGAAACCGATTCCCTGCGTCAATTAACTCGTGGCGTTACCTTAGCCTTTGTCAAACAATCAACGCCAGAAGCCAAAATTTACCAACAATTTCTTACCCCAGCTTACGCCCAATCCTTGTCTACACCAGAAATACCTTTACGGTTAAATTCTGACTTACCAGGAAGCATCAAAACTTGGCTGAGTTTGACAGCAAATCCAGATTTGGGACATTTGAATGCAGCTTTTGCCGAATTAATTTTAAAACCTACCTCATTAGCTAGTGCGATCGCTAATTTTGCAACTTAGCAATACATACAATTCATAATTTGATTTTTGAAATCTACCTAGTAGACTGACACAGCTAAAATACTAAATTAGGTGTAGGTTGGGTTGAGGCTTTGCGAAACCCAACATATTTCAACTATCGTACCATCAGCCGTAATCATGGTATTCATTGGTTTCAATCCCTCATAGGGATTATTTGAAATTTCAACGTAATGGAGAAGCTTGGATTTTGGCTCGCGTGTCGTTTCAATCCCTCATAGGGATTATTTGAAATTTCAACGTAGTACAGTATTAGCTAGTGGCACTACTCCTACAGCGTTTCAATCCCTCATAGGGATTATTTGAAATTTCAACTATCTGTTGTTGTTCAAGTCTTGCGAAGGAATCGAGTTTCAATCCCTCATAGGGATTATTTGAAATTTCAACGGTTTTTTAGAATTCCTTCCCGGTCGGATTCTGTTTCAATCCCTCATAGGGATTATTTGAAATTTCAACATCGCGGATTCAAAGACTTGAAACGTTTACAGGGTAAAGTTTCAATCCCTCATAGGGATTATTTGAAATTTCAACCATCACCACATGGCAGGCGGCGCGAAGCTGTGGTTTCAATCCCTCATAGGGATTATTTGAAATTTCAACCTCGCATACTTCTTTCGGTGTGCTACCTTTGGGGTTTCAATCCCTCATAGGGATTATTTGAAATTTCAACCCGCCTATAGGGCATGGATCATAGATGTCTTCAAGTTTCAATCCCTCATAGGGATTATTTGAAATTTCAACGGGATGTGCCACGCAAGTACTTTGGTGTAGATAATAGTACAAATCCAGGTTTCAATCCCTCATAGGGATTATTTGAAATTTCAACTTAGTTCAATGGGCTATATCTGGCGCTAGTGAAGATGTTTCAATCCCTCATAGGGATTATTTGAAATTTCAACATAATGTTTTATCTTTGATTGGCTTAAAAGGTGATGTTTCAATCCCTCATAGGGATTATTTGAAATTTCAACTTTTAAACAGCAATTCAAACCGCAAGGGTGCAACGTTTCAATCCCTCATAGGGATTATTTGAAATTTCAACCTTAAATATTTGTTGCTTTGCGAATATATCTTAGGGTTTCAATCCCTCATAGGGATTATTTGAAATTTCAACCAAATAATTTCTTCTGTTCCGTCAGTTGATTTTTTGTTTCAATCCCTCATAGGGATTATTTGAAATTTCAACGGGTTATACAACTATTATCCTGAAAGATGATGATGTTTCAATCCCTCATAGGGATTATTTGAAATTTCAACTTCTGAAAGAAAAAATGCCGATATTGACTGAGAATGTTTCAATCCCTCATAGGGATTATTTGAAATTTCAACAATATGATACTTTGTTGCTGCCAGAAAATCGCTACGTTTCAATCCCTCATAGGGATTATTTGAAATTTCAACTCGGCTGGGTTGTCTGGTGATTCCCCAGCCTTCCCCAGTTTCAATCCCTCATAGGGATTATTTGAAATTTCAACTCTCCTCAGTCCTCTTTTGCTAGAGCGTATACACAGGTTTCAATCCCTCATAGGGATTATTTGAAATTTCAACGATTTAGTGCTTAGTTCAATGTCAGATATCTCTGGTTTCAATCCCTCATAGGGATTATTTGAAATTTCAACGTGTTAGCAAGAATAGGAGGATCTACGCTGAAGGGTTTCAATCCCTCATAGGGATTATTTGAAATTTCAACCTATCTGGCAACGATATAAACTTCTACAAATTGTCCTGTTTCAATCCCTCATAGGGATTATTTGAAATTTCAACACCCCAGGAGCAGAAGATCTTACCAAGACATTACAAGAGTTTCAATCCCTCATAGGGATTATTTGAAATTTCAACTTCTATGTTGACGATGACTACTATCCCTTAGATCGCATAGTTTCAATCCCTCATAGGGATTATTTGAAATTTCAACGTGATACCTTGACTGTTGGCTGTACAAGCTTTGCGTTTCAATCCCTCATAGGGATTATTTGAAATTTCAACGCAATGCAATCGCACTACCCCCACTTCAGCTTGGTTTCAATCCCTCATAGGGATTATTTGAAATTTCAACGTTCCGCCTACTACAGTCGGCGGTACAGCTGTGTTTCAATCCCTCATAGGGATTATTTGAAATTTCAACTGTGCAGCTCGATAGATATGAATATTGGGAAGATGTTTCAATCCCTCATAGGGATTATTTGAAATTTCAACACTGATACCCCGGTATCAGACCCCTATGATGGAGAGTTTCAATCCCTCATAGGGATTATTTGAAATTTCAACATAGCAGAGATATTTGCACTCAAATCAACAAAAGGTTTCAATCCCTCATAGGGATTATTTGAAATTTCAACCCGATCCAAGGAAAATGGAAAGCGGGTAAAACTGAGTTTCAATCCCTCATAGGGATTATTTGAAATTTCAACCGATCGCACTCTGGCGAATGTATTCAGTGAATTTGAGTTTCAATCCCTCATAGGGATTATTTGAAATTTCAACGAAGCCAGTATTTATAAAAGAATGGTTGGAAAAATGTTTCAATCCCTCATAGGGATTATTTGAAATTTCAACTGGAGGCGCGGCGGAGCCGCCGCCGTTGAGGTTGCGTTTCAATCCCTCATAGGGATTATTTGAAATTTCAACTTACTAGATGTTTTTGTTGTAGCGGTTCGTATTTCGTTTCAATCCCTCATAGGGATTATTTGAAATTTCAACTTGAGCAACTCAAGACCCAGGTGAAAATCCTAACTGAAGTTTCAATCCCTCATAGGGATTATTTGAAATTTCAACGGAAAGCATTCGCTCTGCTCCTGTGAACACTGGTTTCAATCCCTCATAGGGATTATTTGAAATTTCAACGATTAGTTGATATGATAAATACTCTGACTAATACAGTTTCAATCCCTCATAGGGATTATTTGAAATTTCAACATCGTGTTGCCTTGTGGATTGGGGATGAAGTGGCGTTTCAATCCCTCATAGGGATTATTTGAAATTTCAACGGACACGATTTCGTCCCACCTAATGTTGCTATTGCTGGTGTTTCAATCCCTCATAGGGATTATTTGAAATTTCAACATAAGCCACCCGCTAAGAGGTGGCGCTAACTAATGTTTCAATCCCTCATAGGGATTATTTGAAATTTCAACATGAACGCTTTGAATGATTTCTTGAATATCGCTACCGTTTCAATCCCTCATAGGGATTATTTGAAATTTCAACTAGTCACAGAATCAGGCGAATTTATAACCGACGAGAATAACGTTTCAATCCCTCATAGGGATTATTTGAAATTTCAACAGAGTGAATCCCCAGAGGGGTTACTCATGTCCTTTGTTTCAATCCCTCATAGGGATTATTTGAAATTTCAACTCTTCCGTGTACTTTCTTGGTCTTGGCATTTACTTTGTTTCAATCCCTCATAGGGATTATTTGAAATTTCAACAAGCGGGCGATTTCTGACTTATGAAGAAGTAGCAGTTTCAATCCCTCATAGGGATTATTTGAAATTTCAACTTTAAGCCGCGAGGAAATTGACGCAATATTTAGTGGTTTCAATCCCTCATAGGGATTATTTGAAATTTCAACTGCGGAAGCTTCAAAGTCAAGTAATATGGAGTTTTCAAGGTTCGGTAGCGCGGATGGAGTAATCATAACATGCAAAATAGAGAACCAGCAAACCCAAAATGACTGAAAGTCTCTTTGCATAAGGCGCGCGAGTGCTTCAATAGTAATCAAACGCTACAAATCTGACAGATAAAGAGTTTCAGCAATTTTTCTGCAAGCTTCTTGTTTTACACCTACCCCTTCGCGCATTCTGCCAAGAAAATTTTGGCTGTAGACATATTAGGAGACTTCCAGACTCTCTGCTCCCTGTCCCCTGCCAAAACAGAGATACCTTGCCAGGATGTAAGCAAGATGCTTTAATAGCGGGTGCATTCAGCCACATTGGTCTGATTGTAGCAAACCATCTGCAAAGGTCAAACCAATGTTTAAGTTGATGTTTAAAAAATTACAAACTCAAAACATTAGACTTAGAGATAGGACAAGATAGTACCATGTCCTTTAAACTAAAATTTCTCCAAAAGCAAGCGTAGGAGCATCTATGGAGCCAATCATTGCTATAGTCTTTGCACTTATAGGTTACGCCTTAGGATCGGCCAAGTTAATTAACCAGGGTAACGTCGCCTTGGTGGAAAGATTAGGGCGGTATCACCGCAAACTTAATCCGGGGTTGAACTTTATTGTTCCCTTGGTAGATCAGATTGTCATGGAAGATACTACCAGAGAGCAATATATCGACATTAAGCCCCAGAATGTAATCACTAAAGATAATATTTATCTAGAAGTTGATGCTATTCTCTATTGGCGGATTAAAGATATAGAAAAGAGCTTTTACGCCATTGATGATTTGCAAGGCGCGCTGGTACAGTTAGCCCACACCACACTCCGAGAAATTATTGCCCAGAATACTGTCGAAGAAACCAATGTTTCCCGCCGGGAAATGGATAAAGCCATCTTAGATCAGTTAAATGAAACAACTAGTGGTTGGGGCGTGGAAATTATCCGCTTGGATATTCAGCGCATTACCCCACCAGAAAGTGTACGCAAGTCAATGGAAGAAGAACGCGCCGCCGAAATTAAAAAACGGGCGCTAATTTCGGAAGCGGAAGGCGAAAGACAAGCAGCAATTAAGAAAGCTGAAGGAACCATGACTTCTATGCAGATAATTGCTGAAGCTTTGCGTACCAATCCAGAAAGCAAGGAAATTCTGCGTTATCTAGTAGCTCAAGACTATATCAATGCTAGCTACAGATTAGGCGAAAGCCCTAATGCTAAAGTTGTCTTTGTCGATCCCGGTAAAAGTGGTGAATTGATGAAAGAAGTAATTGCTGAATCAACCACTCATGAAGGCAATGGTAATGGTGGTTAGTCTGGTACTGAATGCCGATATATGGCATCAGTTACCAGCAAAACATCGCGCATTTCTTTGACATCATGAACGCGAAGGATATCAGCGCCATGAAAAATGGCAGCACAGCAAGCCGCAGCTGTGCCCCAAACTCTTGCTTTGGCATCCGGTTGATTTAAAATTCGGCCAATAAAACTTTTACGGGATGGCCCTACTAAAATAGGGCATTTTAATGTTTTTAATGACTGCAAGCGGCGAAAAATTTCTAAATTTTGTTCATAATTCTTAGCAAAACCAATACCAGGATCGATGATAATTTTCTGCTCATCAATCCCGACAGCCTTTGCCGCAGTAATTTGCTGTGCCAGAAAATTATAAATTTCTGTCATTAAATCTTGATAATCAGTTTGTTGCTGCATATTCTGCGGATTTCCCCGGATGTGCATCAACACTATCGGCACTCCCAAGTTAGCTACTGTGGGTAACATTTGCGGGTCAAATGTGCCGCCAGAAATATCATTAATTAAATCAGCACCAGCCGCCACAGATGCCTTTGCTACTTCCGCCCTAGTTGTATCTACTGAAATAGGTAGATCAATTTCTGAGCGTAGGGCTTGCACAACTGGAAGAACGCGATGCAATTCTTCTTCCAGAGTGATTTGCTCTGCCCCTGGTCGCGTGGATTGTCCGCCGACATCAATAATATCTGCACCAGCAGCTACTAGTGCTTTCGCTTGCATTACAGCCCCATGAATACTATTAAATTCCCCGCCATCGCTAAAGCTATCTGGCGTAACATTTAACACGCCCATGAGGTAAGTCTGCTGTCCCCATTGGAAACAGCGCCCCCGGAGTATGAGGTGATGTGACATATTTGCTGATTTAGGAATGGGGACAAGGAGGACAAGGGGGACAAGGAGGACAAGGGGGACAAGGGAGACAAGGGGGACAAAGAAGCAGAGGAGGAAAATTACATCAATAGGGACTTCCAATGCCCAATGCCCAATGCCCCATGCCCCATGCCCATTACTTATAATTGACAATTCTGGCGAAACTGTCAGCTTCGAGGCTAGCGCCGCCGACGAGAACGCCATCGATTTCTGGTTGAGCCATAATTTCATCAATATTATTGGGCTTAACTGAGCCACCATATTGAATGGAAACGTTAGCATTGGTCAACTGGCTGCGAATGATGCCAATGACCCGATTTGCTTCTGTGACTTCACAAGTGTCACCTGTGCCAATTGCCCAAATGGGTTCGTAAGCAATTATTAAGTTATCTTGATTGACATCTACTAGACCTTTCTCTAGCTGATTGATAATCAAGGATTCGGTTTTGCCACCATCTCGTTGTTCTTTGGTTTCGCCTACACAGAGAATGGGGGTAAGACCAGATTTCTGTGCAGCTTTTAACCGGAGGTTAACGGTTGCGTCTGTTTCGCCAAAATATTGTCTGCGTTCGCTGTGACCGACAATGACAAAGCGCACCCCGATTTCTGTCAGCATGGGGCCAGAAATTTCACCTGTGTAGGCTCCATTTTCTTCCCAGTGGACGTTTTGCGCGCCCAGTTGCACGCGGCTACCATGCAAATACTTGGACAATACGCTTAAGTCTGTGAAAGGAGGACACAGTAATACTTCGCGATTGTCTGGTGTCTCCTCTAGGTGAGGCAAAAATCCGCGTAAAAACTCTTCGGATTCTGCCTGGGTTTTGAACATTTTCCAGTTACCGGCAATAACTATTTTCCGCACAGGTGATTTAGTCAAGTTCCTAACGCTATTTAGATGCATTTTTCAATGTACTACTTTTTCGGACAATCCTATTCCCTTAAGCTTTAAACTACCTATTGGGATATTAAATTCTCAGTGCGTGGGTTGATGTTTGTGATATTTGTGACTAGTAATGGCTTGCGGTTAATAATGAATTTTCAGCCAGGAATGTCTAATTATGCCAGGGTGCGAGCTGTGATGGTAACTTGGGGATGCGTTGGCGAAGCCCACCGACGGTATTGCACTACCTGACCTATTTAATTTTATCTCAAAAAAATATACTTTAATGCATAAGTGAATATGCGGAGAATAAGCGATCGCACAGAATCTCAAGCTAAAGACGTTAGGCTAGAAATACATTTGCTACCTATAAAAATCTCTAAACTATGCCCTACAGTCAATTTACCATTGAAAAAGTGAAACAAGATTTTCACCTGACTACTGTAGAGGGAGTACGCTTTTTTCCTGACTCGCTCCAACCTGTACAACCTAGTCCCAGACTGCAAGCTATTTTAGAAGATTTACCCTGGGCAATTGCAGTAGATACGGAAAAAGCTCGTTCTGAGGTAATTATTAATCCTGTATTGCTAGAAGTGCGCCGCATCCTCAAGGCTTCAATTAGCGTTTTTTCTGGGGAGGAATTTAACGTTGACGCCAGTATAGGACTGAATGGTGTATGTGATTTTTTAATCAGTCGTTCTCCCGAACAATTAACAGTGGAAGCACCTGCGATTGTAATTGTTGAGGCGAAAAAATCTGATTTAAAATCGGGAATTGGACAATGTATGGCGGAAATGGTAGCCGCACAAAGATTCAATGAAGCTAAAGGACAATCGATTACAGCAGTCTACGGTACAGTCAGCAGTGGTACGCAATGGCGATTTCTGAAGCTGGAAGGACAAACTGTCACTATTGATTTAACTGATTATCCGCTTCCACCGTTAGAAACTGTTCTGAGTTTTTTGGTGTGGATGGTGAAAGCAGGGTGAAGCAGGAATAGTGTGTTTTTCTCTGCTAACTCTTGCTAAAACACATTAGGATCGGAATTGAGTTGTGAAAGTAACTATGCAGGAGGATGAAGAAAATCCTTGATTAAACCGCCAAGACGCCAAGAGCGCCAAGAATTCTGAGATTGTGTATAAGTCAGATATATTGATACTTTTATTCCCTTCTGCCCTCTGCCTTCTGCCCTCTGCCTTTTAATAAACCATGACTTCGATATTGCCCGAACCTCATCACAGCAATTCACCCAACTGGGAGGAAGAATTAGATAGTGCCATTTTTAGTTTTGAAGATATTCAAACAGAACTCAACTATAAACGGGCACAAACGGCGTTACGTAATTTAGTCGCTAATCTCGACCTCTCCCCCCAAGAAAAGCGGGGTTTAGAGACAGAAATTGATGATTTGGAAACCATGCTAGGGAAATTAGACCGCATGGTACTGCAAATTGCTGCTTTTGGCATGGTGGGACGGGGGAAATCTTCGCTATTGAATGCGTTAGTGGGACAACCTGTGTTTGAAACCGGGCCTTTACATGGTGTAACTCGCGATGCACAAACGGTTAATTGGAGTATTAGCGAAGAGTTAATTGGCGCAACAGAAAAAGCTTTGCGGGTGACTTTACCTGCTGGGGGTCAATCGCAAGTAGAATTAATCGATACGCCAGGATTAGATGAAATTGATGGCGATACCCGTACAGCTTTAGCGGAACAGGTGGCAAAACAGGCAGATTTGATTCTGTTTGTGATTTCTGGGGATATGACAAAGTTAGAACATCAGGCGCTTTCCCAGTTGCGGGAAGCTGGTAAACCAATCATTCTGGTGTTTAACAAGGTAGACCAGTATCCGGAAGCGGATCGGATGGCAATTTATCATAAAATTCGGGATGAAAGAGTAAAGGAATTAGTCTCGCCTTTAGAAATTGTTATGGCTGCGGCTTCACCATTGGTAAAAACTGCGGTGATGCGGGCTGATGGTAGTCGGGGGATTCAGTTACGGACGGGGAATGCGCAAATTGATGAACTGAAGCTGAAAATATTAGAAATTCTCCAACGTGAAGGTAAGGCTTTAGTGGCGTTAAATACTATGCTTTACACGGATGTGGTGAATGAGCAATTAATCCAGCGTAAACTGATGATTCGCGAACAAAATGCCAATCAGCTAATTTGGAAAGCGGTGATGACTAAGGCATTAGCGATCGCACTTAATCCGGTGACTGTTGTTGATATACTGAGTAGCATTGCTATCGATATTTTTCTGATTTTGGGATTGTCTAAGCTTTACGGTCTCCCCATGACTGAAGCCGGGGCTGTACAATTGCTGCAAAAAATTGCCTTGAGTATGGGCGGTATTGGTGTCAGCGAACTCTTGGCTAATTTAGGTTTGAGTGGGTTAAAAACAATACTGGGAATTTCGGCAACTGCAACAGCAGGTGTGGCTATTGGCCCTTATATTTCCGTAGCTGTTACCCAAGCTGGGGTTGCTGGTGTTTCTTCCTATGGAATTGGACAGGTAACAAAAGCTTATTTAGCTAATGGTGCAACTTGGGGGCCTGACGGGCCGAAAGCTGTCATTAGTCAGATTTTATCAACTTTGGATGAAACTTCTATTCTCAACCGCATTAAAGAAGAATTAAAGCTGAAGGTAAAATTGAAGAATTGAAAAGTCTTGTGGTTAATAATTCTCGGTGCGTTGTGCTGCGCAACAACACACCCTACATTTTATTTAATTAATTTATAAATTACGAATTACGAATTACGAATTATGCTTAGTATTCCCAAAAATCTACTTGATATGACGCAGACACCCCATGCTGGTTATCATTGGGATGGTAGCGATCGCCGTTTTTTTGAAGGGTGGTATTATCGGGTTACTTTACCCGATTGCGGTCAAACTTTTGCTTTTATGTATTCTATTGAAGACCCCATCGGTAATCAACCTTATAGCGGTGGTGCAGCGCAAGTCTTAGGGGCGAATGATGAATATTTATGTCGGACTTTCCCTGATGTAAAAAAATTCTGGGCGAGTAAGGATGTGTTAGCTTTGGGTCATTGGGGACAAACAGATTTAACAACTAAACCTTTTTACCTTCTCCCCCCAGAGTTTACCAGCCACATTCAACAAGGGTATCAAGCTACAGCTACTTTAAATCAGGGCATAATTAGCGATCCAGCTACTGGTAATTACTGCCGTTGGGAGTATGAAATAAAGCCAGTGTATTGCTGGGGTAATCATGGCAGTCTACAACAATCAACTGCTGGCTGGGTATCATTTTTACAAATTTTTGAACCAGGCTGGCAAATATTAATGGCTCACGGTTTAGCTAGCGGTTGGATTGATTGGAATGGGAAAATATATGAATTTACTAACGCCCCAGCTTATGGTGAGAAAAATTGGGGCGGTGCATTTCCTAAAAAATGGTTTTGGTTAAATTGTAATAGCTTTGATGGCGAAGCAGATTTAGCATTAACCGCCGGGGGTGGCAGACGGGGTGTATTGTGGTGGATGGAATCTGTAGCGATGATTGGCTTACATTATCAAGGTAAGTTTTATGAATTTGTCCCTTGGAATTCACAAGTTACATGGAATATTCAGCCTTGGGGAAGATGGGAAATGCAAGCGAGAAATTCTCATTATGAAATTGAGTTAATTGGAACTACAGATTTACCGGGTACACCTTTACGTGCGCCAACGGCAGAGGGTTTAATTTACTGTTGTCGAGATACGATGCAAGGCAAATTAGAATTGCAATTGCGTGATGTGAGTGAAGGTAAATCTAAAATCATCCTAAACGCACAAAGTTCTCTGTGTGGCGTAGAAGTTGGTGGCGGTTCTTGGGATGAGGCGTGGCAGTCTAGTTAAAACTACTGCTATTATTATATATGCTTGCTAATTGGGGCTGTAGCTCAGTTGGACAGAGCGAGCGCCTCCTAAGCGCTAGGCCGTGCGTTCGAGACGCACCAGTCCCGTACCCCCCTAAATCCCTGGAACCTATGAATGATGAAGGTTTTAGGGATTTATTTTTTTGTCCTATTTGCTGAAATATAGTACAGAAGCACTGTTAAGTAATCTGTTAAACAATTTAAATGAATATGGAATGAATATGATATGTTAGACTGAGAGTCAATCATATTCATTATGCAGTCAGGAAAATACAGTACTAAAGGTTCTGTCACAGTTCAAAGCTTCCAAAGTCGCTTGCGGTTACGGCTTCCTAGACAGTTATATGATGGGAAGCAAAAATTCTTAACACTTGGGCTAGATGACACGCCAGGGAACCGCCAGATAGCAGAAGCTAAGGCTAAAGAGATAGAGAGAGACATTCAAGCTAATATTCTTGTTCCAGGAACTTTTGACTACACATTAAATAAATACCGTCCTGAATCCTTTCGATTAGTAGAAGCAGAGAAATCAGAATATCCTATTAGCCTTAATGAAATTTGGGAACAATTTATAGAACACAAAAAGAAAATCTCATCACCCAGCACAATGAGATTTCAATATAGAGTTTTTAGCAACTACCTTTCCAAATTACCTACTCATGATTTAGAGAAAGCAGTTGAAATTAGAGATTGGGTTTTAAGTAATATTCCTCCAGAATCGGCTAAAAGATTTATCGTTCGTTTAAGCGCTTGTTGTGATTGGGCGATAGATTCACAAATTATTACTAATAACCCTTTTAAAGGGATGTCTACTAAAATGACAATTCCTAAATCTCAAAAAAATGATGATGGCGAAATAAACCCATTTAGTGTATATGAAAGAGATTTAATAATTGAAGCATTTCGGAATAATCAATTTTGCTCTAAGTACTCTAAAGTTAAGCATTCTTATTATGCTGACTATGTAGAGTTCTTATTTCTCACTGGTTGTAGACCTTCAGAAGTGATAGCACTAGAGAGAAAAAATGTTTCTAGCGACTTTAGATATGTAACATTTGATAGTGCAGTTGTGTTAACAGAGAACGGATTGGCTAAAAAATCAGGCTTAAAAACTCAAGAGAAAAGGAGATTTCCGGTTAATCAAAAATTGAAACCTATACTTGAAAGAGTATGTGAAGGTAAAAACAACAATGATATTTTGTTTCCTAGCCCTCAAGGAAAAACATACATTGATACTGGCAACTTTAGAAACCGTGTATGGAAACCTGTACTAGATGGATTAGGAATTGAATACAGGAAACCTTATCAAACTAGACACACTTTTATTACCTTAGCGCTAGAAAATGGATTAGATGCGAAAGATGTCGCTAGATTAGTTGGTAATTCTCCTGAGATAATTTATAAACACTATGCAGGTAATAAAAGAGACTTGTTCGTACCTGAATTTTAATTGACAACGATCAACAAAGTTGCTAAGGATGCGCGGGGATAAGGGTGGATTTGTGTTCAATTGAGAATGGGGATGCGATCGCATTTCCTATTTCATCAGCCCAGTATAAGCTTTCGCAAGTCCATACCTATATCAACTTAACGGGTTATAGTCCATAAGTTTAGGCTATTGCAGATATCCCTTGCTGAGAGAACAAAAGCGCGATCGCTCTCAGTGCAGATTCACGATAAAATCTGACAATCTTTTCACAACAGCATCAAAAAACCACTTTTCCCGAATCAATAATAATTACTAATTTATCATTCCGGCTTCCTCAGTAAAACTAGCAGCAAAAAATAGTACAATACCTCAAAAAGCAATTTTCACCTTAAACAGGTCTTTTTCGTGCGATTTTCAAAAATTATAGGTTCTTTATTAGTCAGCAGTCTGACTTACTTGACTCTGGCTCACTTTAGCTTGGCTAAGGCGCAAATAATCCCAGATGGTACTCTTGGTACTGAAAGTTCAGTTGTCAACCCTGATACAATTAAAGGCATTCCCAGTGACAGAATTGATGGGGGTGCAATTCGTGGTAGTAATCTCTTCCACAGTTTCAGTGAATTTAATATTGACTCAGCAAGAGGAGCATATTTTACCAATCCCAGTGGAATTGAGAATATTTTGACAAGGGTGACGGGAAATAATGCTTCTCAAATTCTGGGAAATCTGGGGGTATTGGGTAAGGCTAACCTGTTTTTGATTAATCCCAATGGCATAATTTTTGGTAAAGATGCAGTTTTAGATATTCGTGGTTCTTTTACGGCGACTACTGCCGATGGTATTAGATTCGGTGAAAATGGATTATTTAGTGCTACTAATCCGCAAAGTAGTAATTTATTGACAGTCAAACCAGGGGCGTTATTTAGCAATGCGTTGAGCAATCAGCAAGCGACGATTAATAATCAAGGTAATTTAACGGTTGATGCTGGTAAGAATATAAATTTATTTGCTGCAAATGTGATTAATACAGGCACATTAACAGCACCAAAAGGGATAGTACAATTAACAGGTACAGAAAATTTAATCACTAGAGGAAATATCGCTACAGCTACATTATTCCTCAATACTAAAAACCTAACTATTGGCGAAAATGAGAATGCTACAGTTGATAAAACTACATTAGAGGGTTTGTCAGGAAATACAAATCTGATATTGCAAGGGACAAATGATATTACAGTTGATGCTCTGACGAATAACACTTTAAATTTAGCTAACGGTAGCGGTAAAATTGCATTTATCGCTGATGCCGATAGGGATGGTATCGGTAATTTTCAGATGGATACAGCCGATACTATCAAAACCAATGGCAGAGATATTAGTATTTCGGGAGCGAGTTTGACATTAGGTAATATTGATACTTCCTTTGTGAAAGGAGGAGATATTATTTCTGTAGTTGATGTAGATGCTGGGGGTGATATTCCTGCCAATGGAAGTGCTATTTTTACCTTCACAGTATCAGAAGAACAACCCATCGAAGATTTAGATGTACAGTTTTCAGCATCAAATACTAAAGTTAGTAACCTAGAAGTTTTTCTCAATTCACCATCCGGGCAATACTTGTCTTTATTTTATAATCTAGGAGGTGATGGAGATAAGTTGCAAGATACTTTGTTAGATGATAGTGCAGCAACGAGTATTGATAAGGCTTCACCTCCCTTCCAAGGGAGATTTAATCCAACAAGATTCTTTCGTGGATTAGCATCTTTTAATGGAGAGAATCCAAAAGGAATTTGGCAATTAGAAGTATATACAGGAGGAGGATTCACTATAGGAATTTTTCCATTAGAATTAAAAGATAAATTCGCAGAAGGTTCAGGAGTTTTGTACAAAGCAGGCGAAACTGCACCTTGGGGAATTGCTGACGGGACAAAACTGATTTTTCGCAATAAAATTGTACCCCTTGGTGAGAGCGGTTCGATTACTCTCAATGCTACAAATGGCAGTATTAACGTTGGCAATATTAATGCTGGAAATTCGACTAATGGCGGTGAAGTTAATTTATCAGCAACGGAAAATATTAGTCTAAATGGGAGTTTGGTTGCTGAGAATAAGATTAAAATATTGGCAGATGTTGATGCTAATGGCATCGGTGATTTTCAGATGAATCCTGTCGATACGATTAAAACCAATGGACGAAATACTGAAATTGCAGGTGTTAGTTTAACTGTAGGTAACATTGATACTAGTTCTCAACAGGGTGGAGGTAATATAACTTTAACTGCTACAGGAGGTAATATCTCTACTCAAGACCTTGACTCCTCCTCAACTTCAGAATCAGGAAACGCAGGTTCTGGAGGTGCGATCGCTGTAACTGCCACACAGGGTAATATCTCTACACAAGAACTTAACTCCTACTCATTTTCAAGCTCAGGAAACGCAGGTTCTGGGGGTGCGATCGCTCTTACTACCACACAGGGTAATATCTCTACAAAAGGCCTTTTCTCCCACTCATTGTCATCTTCATTGGAAGAAGGAAATGCTGGTTCTGGGGGTACGATCGCCCTGACTACCACACATGGTAATATCTCTACAAAATACCTTTTATCCTACTCATTTTCAAATTCAATAAACACAGGTTCTGGGGGTGCGTTAGCCGCAGGCTTTGGCGGAGCCATCGCCCTGACTACCACACATGGTAATATCTCTACTCAATATCTAGACTCCTCCTCAACCGGTGGAGATGGGGGAGCGATCGCCCTGACTACCACACATGGTAATATCTCTACACAATATCTAGACTCCTCCTCAACCGGTGGAGATGGGGGAGTGATCGCCCTGACTACCACACATGGTAATATCTCTACTCAATATCTAGACTCCTCCTCAACCGGTGGAGATGGGGGTGCGATCACCCTGACTACCACACAGGGTAATATCTCTACTCAAAACCTAGATTCCTCCTCATTTTCATCTTCAGGAAACGCAGGTGATGGGGGTAAGATCACTCTAACTACCACACAGGGTAATATCTCTACAGGAGACCTTAACTCCTACTCATATTCACCTTCAGGAAACGCAGGAGATGGGGGAATAATTACTTTCAGTGCAATAGATGGGAATATAGATGGAAACGCTAGAAACATCTATGTTTTTACAATTCCGGAGTTTCTATTATCTCCGGACATAATTAATAGCGATGAATCTAATGCAACCTTGAATTCCGTTTCTGTTTCTACAAACGGAAATTCTGGAAAGGGTGGTAACGTTACTTTAGTTGCTAAAAATAACATTACAGATTTAGATATCTTAACTTTATCTTCTACTGACAAATCTGGAGATGTTCAAGTTAACGGTTTTGGTGATTTATCGCTAACAAATACTAACATCATCACCAGTAAACAGGTGACAATCAAGCTTTCATTATTTCAAGAAATTACCCTAGATGTTGGTGGAGTAGGTCAATCAGGGAATGTAAATATTACCAGCACAGGTAATCTCACATTTAAAAATAGTCGCATCGAAAGCGACACTAAAGGTGACAATCCCGCAGGTAATGTTACTATCACCAGTCCTGGTACTGTCACCTTCAATAATAGTAAAATTGTCAGCAACACCAGCAGTATAGGAAACGCTGGCAATATTCAAATTAATGCCAACAACTTAACCCTCACAGATACCTCAGAAATCTCTGCTAACACCACAGCAAACGGTAAAGCCGGAGACATCACCCTCAATACCCCCACTTTAACATTAGCCAATGGCGGCAAAATTTTCGCCACAACTACAGGTAACGGTGATGGCGGTAAAATTACTGTCAATGCACCGAATCTCGTGAATCTCGGTATTGGTGTGCAAGACTTCGCCCCCATTCTCTCGGTTGAAACTAGCGGCGCAGGTAAAGCGGGAAATATCATCGTCAATACACCTACCCTCACCATATCCGACACCGCCCGCATTACCGCCACCGCCACAAATACCGCCACAAATACTCAAGAAGGTGGAAGCATTACCTTAAACGCCTCTAACATGAATTTAGCAGGGATAGTCGGTGTATTTGCCGAAACCCAAGGACAAGCCCCCGCAGGAAGATTAACACTACAACCCTACGAAAATCATCCCGATTTAAACCTGACTCTGTTCCCCGGCTCAAAAATATCTGCTTCCACATCTGGTAGTGGTAATGGCGGCGATTTAATTGTCAAAGCCCCCGAAACAATTAATATTAGCGGACAAGGAACATTAGCTGTAGAAACTTCTAGCAATGGCAACGCAGGTAATATTGAAATTACCACTCAAAACCTGAATTTAACAGATGGTGTCACCCTTTCCGCCGCAACTTCTGGTATCGGTAAAGCAGGGGATATTGTACTCAATACCCCAACTTTAAACCTGACTAATGGTAGTAAAATCTTCGCCACAACTTCTGGTAGCGGAGATGGCGGTACAATTAGCGTTAACGCCCTAAATTCTGTCAATATAGGTAAAGGCGTTCAAGATTTTGCGCCAATCCTCTCTGTAGAAACCACTGGTGCAGGTAAAGCCGGTGATATCATTGTCAATACTCCTAACCTCATCGTATCCGACACCGCCCGCATCACTGCCACCGCCACTGCAACAGCTACCAACACCAAAGGCGGTGGCAGCATCACCTTAAACGCCTCCAAATTAGACCTAGCAGGCATTGTCGGGATTTTTGCCGAAACCCAAGGACAAGCCCCCGCAGGTACATTAAAACTCAATCCTTACCAAAATCAACCCAATTTAGATATTACCCTGTTCCCAAATTCGACTATTTCCGCTTCTACTTCTGGTAGCGGTAAAGGTGGTGACTTAATTCTCTCCGCACCAGAAAATATTAACATTGCAGGCAATGGAAAATTAGCAGTTGAAAGTACAGGTATAGGCGATGCAGGTAATATTCTGATTACCACCCAAAACTTAAATATTAATGATGGCGTCAAAATTTCCGCTTCCACAATGAATGGTCAAGGCGGTAATATCAACATTAATGCTCATACTTTAACAGCCAATAACGGCGCACAATTTCTCACCACCACATCTGGTACAGCCAAAGCCGGAAATATCAATGTCCAAGTCCGGGATAATATCACCTTAGATGGCACAAATACCGGACTATTTGCCAATACAGAAAAAACTGCAACAGGTGATAGCGGCAATATTACCATTGACCCAGAAATTTTTATCATTAAAAACGGTGCAGGTATCGGCGTCAATAGTAATGGTAGCGGTAAAGGCGGCAATATTTCCCTGGCTGCTGGTACTCTAACTTTAGACAATCAAGCCTTTATTAATGCCGCTACTACTAGTAATAATGGCGGTGAAATTACACTAGACATTCAAGATTTCTTATTTGTGCGGCGTAATAGCAATATTACCGCCACAGCAGGCACAGATTTTGCAGGCGGTAACGGTGGTAACATTACCATTAACAGTCCCTTCATCATTGCCATTGCCGCAGAAAACAGCGATATTACAGCCAATGCTTTTAGCGGTCAAGGTGGTAATATTAACATATCTACTCAAGGAATCTTCGGTATCGGATTCCAAGCACAGCAGACAGCACAAAGCGGTATCACCGCTAGTTCGGAATTGGGTATTAGCGGTAATGTGACTATCAATACACCAGAAGTAGACCCCAGTAAAGGCTTAGTACAACTCAGCACCAATCTGGTGGATGCTTCTAGACAAATTGATAACTCTTGTCAAGCTGGGAGTAAACAAAGTGCCAGTTCATTTACGATTACAGGAAGAGGTGGTTTACCTTTTAATCCCTATGAATATCTGCAAACAGATTCGATAGTCAAAAAATGGGTGAGTGTAGATAATCATCCAAATTCTCCGGGTAATAGTCAAAGTAGCATCAGTGAAAATCCTTCACCACAGGAGATTGTGGAAGCGCAGGGATTGATGAAGGATGAAAACGGCGATATCTATTTAGTTGCACAAGCTTCTCAAGTTATACCCCATAGTCCGACGTTAACAGCTGCTACTTGCGCGAGTTCTCGGTAAGCTATTGTGTTTTTAAGTTGCACAACCCATCGTGAGGGCTGTTGACAGTTGACAGTTGACAGTTGACGGTTGACAGTTGACGGTTGACGGTTGACAGTTAATACCAATTCAATATGAAGAGGTTCTACTGGTAAGAGTTCTGTAAGCTGTGCTAATATTTCCAGATTTTTAGCTACCTGTTGAGAACAATAAATACCTTTATATAGTTCCGAAACTACAATGATAGAAAGATAGCACTGACTGAAAAAGCGATTAAATTTAGTAACCACTAGGGGGTTTTCATTGAATAGTGCAATACATATATTCGTATCTAATAAGTAATACCAATTCAAAAAAAAAGAATGCGAAAGATTGTAGGGGCACTGGCACTGCCATGCCCTCTAGATTTGATGTGTTGCCAAGGTTATACCAATTTGAAGAATGATCGCTACAAATGTAGGTTGGGTTGAACGAAGTGAAACCCAACAAAGCGTCGAAAATGTTGGGTTTCGTCCCTCAACCCAACCTACGCCAATCAGTTTTTTGACGCTAACTGAACCGTATTGGCTGATAGCCATTAAATATTATAATCGAATAGGAATATACTTGAACAAAATAGCTAGAGTAATTACTCGATAAGTACTTACTTGCGTTTTTTATACTGCAATGAAATTTAAAAATAAACTATACTCTTTTTTGGCGGTGGTAGTAGCAACTACGATAATATGCACCCATGTTTCACCAGCTATGGGTAAATTTGTGGCTAATAATCCCATAAATGCACAAACATCAATCTCTGTCCCTATCTCTAATTTAGAACAGGGGAAAAAATTATATGATGCTGGCAGATTTGCCGAAGCTGTGAAATTTTTACAGCAAGCAGTTAAAGAATATCAACAGCAGGGCGATATCCTCAGGCAAGCAGCAACTTTGAGTAATTTATCTCTAGCTTATCAAGAATTGGGAGATTGGAATCAAGCCCAACAAGCAATTACAGCCAGTCTTAAGTTATTAACAGCGAATTCAGAGAAGACGGCAAATTTAGGAGTTTTCGCTCAATCGCTAGATGTGCAAGCTAGTCTGCAATTAAGTCTGAGACAAACAGATGCAGCCTTGAGGAGTTGGCAACAGGCAGCAGAGATATATACCAAAATAAAAGATAATAGTGGCATAGTGCGATCGCAAATCAATCAAGCTCAAGTTTTACGCATCCAAGGTTTTTATCAAAAATCCATAAAATTACTGAATCAAGTACAGCAGCAGTTACAATCGCAACCAGATTCTTTAGAAAAAGTTGTCAGTTTGCGATCGCTTGGTGATAGTCTGCAATTAGTCGGTAATTTATCAGCAGCGCAAAAGGTTTTACAGCAAAGTCTGGAAATTGCCCAACGGTTGCAATCTTTTGATGATGTAGCAGCCAGTTTATTAAGCTTGGGGAATAATGCTCATGCTGAAGGTAAAATCACAGAAGCGTTGGTATTTTATCAACAGGTAGTTAAAATCGCTCCCTCACCCCTAACTAAAGTCCAAGCAAGGCTGAACCAACTGAAATTAATGATTGAAGAGGGTAAATCTGCGGAAGCGCAAACTTTATTACCAGAAATTCAATCGCAAATCGCCCAACTTCCCCCCAGCAGTTTAGCCATCTATGCGCGGATTAACTTTGTCCAAAATCTGCTGAAATTAGGGGGAGAAAATTTAACGCTTAAGAATTCCCAACTCATAGCTAGCGCCATTCAACAAGCCCGTGATTTAGGCGATAAACGAGCAGAAGCTTATGCACTCGGTACTTTAGGACATTTCTACGAACAAACACAACAGTGGAATGAAGCGCAAAAACTCACCCAGCAGGCTTTATTTTTAACTCAAACTCACAACGCACCAGAAATAGCTTATCGCTGGCAATGGCAATTGGGTAGGATATTCAAAGCACAAGGAAATATTCAAGATGCAATTCTTGCCTATGATGGGAGTTTAGCAACCCTAGATAGTCTCCGCAGTGACTTAGTAACTGTCAACCAAGATGTGCAATTATCCTTTCGTGACAGTGTCGAACCAGTATATCGGGAATCAGTAGAAATATTACTGCGCTCCCAAGCCGATAAAGCTGATGAAAAAATTCTAGAGAAAGCTCGCCAACGCATTGAAGCCTTGCAATTAGCCGAATTAGATAACTTTTTCCGCGAAGCTTGTTTACAAGGTCAAACAGTAGTACTAGATAAATTAGTAGACGAAGATAACCCCACCGCCGCTATTTTTTACCCGATAATTCTGCCAGAATCACTCCAAGTAATCGTCAAAATTCCTAAGCAACCCCTGCGACATTATGCCACCAACATACCGCAAGCAGAAGTAGAAACAATAGCGAATCAACTAAGATTTAATCTCAATCAACAATATACTAGCAAAGCGACAAAAAAACAGTTACAGCAGCTTTACAGTTGGCTAATTCAACCGATTGAGTCAGAATTACAAACTGCTGGCGTCAAAACTCTAGTATTTCTGCTAGATGGGACTTTACGTAATGTGCCAATGGCAGCTTTGCATGATGGTAAAAAATATTTACTAGAAAAATATGCTGTTTCTCTCAATCTCGGTTTGCAACTCCTCGATCCTCACCCCTTAGCAAAACAGAAACTCAGAGCAGTTACCGCCGGATTAATCAATTCTCCCCCAGGATTTTCTCAATATCCGCCCTTACCTGCCATTGAAGAAGAGTTTGAATTAATTGCTAAAACCGGAGTAGAGACAACCAAGCTTCTAGAACAGCAATTTACCAGTAAAGCCTTAGAAAGCAAAATTAACTCTAGTAATTTTAACATAGTGCATATAGCTACCCACGGTGAATTTAGTTCCCGTGCTGAAGATACCTTTATTTTGGCTGCCGATGGCCCGATTAATGTTACCCAATTCGATAGTATTTTGCGCAGTCGCAAAGGTGGCAAATCTAACAGCATGGAACTATTATTTTTAAGTGCTTGCCAAACAGCCGTCGGCGATAATCGCGCCGTACTCGGTTTAGCTGGGGTTGCAGTTCGCGCCGGGGCCAGAAGTACGATCGCTTCTCTGTGGGATATTAATGATGCAGCAACAGCTAAATTTGTCGGACTTTTTTATCAAGAACTGCAACAAGGTAACGTTAGCAAAGCTGAAGCCTTGCGCCTAGCCCAGCTAAAATTATTAAAAGATCCCCAATACAATGCACCGCGTTTTTGGTCTGCATATATACTTATTGGTAATTGGCTGTAATTAATTACCAAAGGCGGCGGGAAGCCTGCTCCTTCAAGGTGTAGGAGGGATAGCCACCCCGCCGCGTCATTGGTCAGTGGTCATTGGTCAGTGGTAAAGAAAACAACTGACTACTGACTACTGACTACTGACGCGAAATCCTGCCCCTTTTAGGGGCAGGATGAGCTTAAACAGTTAGGGGCACAAAATTTTGTGCCCCTGGGATATCTGTGTATAATTTTATCGCGCTTCCCTGAATAGGTGAAAACCGAGTAATTATTGAATACCTAGCAATTCCACTTCAAATACTAGGGTAGCGTTAGGCGGAATTACACCACCAGCACCACGAGCGCCATAACCTAAATCTGGGGGGATAATTAACTTACGCCTACCACCAACTTTCATGGTGCTAAGTCCTTCATCCCAACCTTTGATGACTCGTCCAAGACCGAGTTGAAAGCTAAAAGGTTGACCACGATCGACTGAACTATCAAACTTTTTACCATTTGTTAAAGTTCCGGTATAGTGAACTATAACCGTTTGTCCTGTTTTGGGAGTCTCCCCGGTTCCTTCTTCAAGTTCAACGTATTGTAGCCCAGAGTCGGTAGTCACGGTATTGGCTTCAGACATCGTATTGCTCGCAATCAAATTATTGTTTTCCGTAATAGTAGTGGGTGCTGGTGCAGTGTCGGTGAGATTAGCAGCAATAGCAGAGTCCTGTTTACTACCAATTTGCGCTAATACTAACACCACAACACATACCAGCATTAACCCAACGCTGAGTAAAATCGCTTTCAAAATTAAGCCTCCCTATAATGGCTAATGTGTCTCAGTTTGACTAACAGGACACAATTAGTAAATCACAAAGGATGTCTTAACGCCAAAGCTTATTTTCTAAATCTCGTACTTGCCGTTCTAAGCGATCAATCCTACCGCGTAATTCATCTACTTCTGATTGCCGCGCTACCCCTAAATCTTGCATCATATTCCGCATTTGCCGTTGCATTTGCGCTTCCCAAGTTCCCTGTTCCGATCGCAACTGCTGTGCAATATCATCCATCACAGCTTTAGCTTGCTCAGGATTCAGCTTACCATCTTTCACCAGTTCATCGCCCACTTGCCGCAGCTTATCTGCTACCAAAGATGTTGTACCAATACCAAGCATTAATAACTGCTGCATCCAATTGTTATTATCCATACTCCCTTCCTGTGAAATTATTTCAACCCAGCCTACCCTTGCGCTTGTGTATATGCAATTGAGCTATGCTAATAAAAGCGTAGCTATTCTAGCCTACAACTCTATTTTGGCAAATTGGCAAGAGTAAGGAATAGAGGTAGGTGTGGTTATTACGAAATGGGCGTGAGGCATGGGAAGGAGGACAAATGACAAATGACAAATGACTATTAAGCTTGCAAAGCTTTAACGCATTTATTTACTACTGAACTGATTGTTTGTTTAATTTGATGGTTGCGGTTCCAGCGTTGGAAGGCTTTTTCGTATTCTTCGCCTTTAATAAGTAAGGTATTCCAGATATCTAAGCCTACGAGGAAGCCGCAAAATAAGAGAATATATCGCGACCAAGAAAGACCGCCACCGCTCAGTAAATCTACTAAGATGAAGAAAACGTTGACAATGGCGTAATTTCCCAACCGCTTTTTCAATCTGTCTTGGCGGTAGAGATTAAAGACTTGCCGACGTTGAACTTCGCTTTGTTGCGATCGCCAATCCCGTTCTGCTAATTTGAGAATATCTGGTGATATTTCTAACTCCCCAGCGATTTCTAGCAACTCATTGTAAGAAAATTCTCTATTTATATTTTCCGCATGACTAGCGATCGCTAATTGCAAAATTTGCTGTACATCTTCTTGGCTATAAGAACGGATACTGTTTGGTTCAAATGCTGTCATAGTTCTTACTCTGAGTATCTGTTTTAATAATTATTTAAGTAGGTTGGTGGAATTAAATCTAACGGTCATTGGTCATTTGTTAGGGTTTCTAGCCTATACTGCTTAGTAGGAGTTATCTGTTTACGCTAGGATTATTAGCACTATTTTCTCTACATTAACAAATCTAGCTATTGTCGGTGGTAGGAATTTATATTTTTGCCTGTAGGGGCAATGGCACTGCCTTGCCCTGAAGATTGTATCGGACTCAACCGATAACGCCTTGTTGAGTCCAGAATTCTGCCTTGCATTGAAGAAGGCAGAAGGCAGGAATCAGAATTCCCTTCTGCCTTCTGCCTCCTGCCCTCTGCCTTTCTTGATAAATTACTAGGCTAATATAACAATTCTCGCTGAGATGAAATATACCCTCAGGTCATGGCAGTGCCATGCCCCTACATCTGGCGATATATTTGAGTTAGCGACAAGTATTGTAAAAATTTTTTCGTCATAATTACTTAGTAGGGTGCGCAAATAAGTAAGTTGACTGTAAACAATTAATTTATGCAAAATCGCTACCGAGTTTACATCCGTCGCTTGTTAATTGCGGCTGTTGCCACTTTATTATTATCACCCGCACTTTTGTACGGATTTTTGTGTCTGTTACGCCCATCCCGCACTGATGAACAGCAGGTATTGTTTCAGGGTATTGTTTACCAACGACGGGCTATTTCCCAACCGCGCCCTGTGACAATGCATATTGTCACTGTTGATTTAACAGCACCGGGGATTAAACCTTTCGTCACACCAGGAAATCCCCATAAAGGGAGAAGAAAAACCTTCGCCCGCACTACTTCCAAATTTCTCCAAGAATTTCAGCTGCAATTGGCGGTAAATGGTAGTTACTTTCAACAGTTTTATGAAAAAAATCCTTGGGATTATTATCCCCATAGCGGCGATCCTACCCATCCTTTAGGGGAATCTATTTCTAATGGACTGCGCTATTCTCAACCAAAATCGGATAAGGCGGCGATTTGCTTTGGTAAAAATAATCTGGCGCAAATTATCGCTAATGGTAAATGTCCTCAAGGTACTATACAGGGAATTGCCGGTCAAGAAATGTTCGTTGCTGGTGGTAAGACTGTAACTGCGCAAATTTCTGAGAATAAACCTTATCCCCGGTTAGCAGCTGCAATCAACCGGGAGGGTAATAAACTTTGGTTAATTGCTGTCGATGGTAAACAGCCTTTGTATAGTGAAGGTTTAACTTTGACTGAGTTGGCGCAAACTGCGATCGCTTTAGGTGCAGATAGTGCAGTTAATTTAGATGGTGGCGGTTCTGTAACTTTAGTTATGGACAAAATGAAAAAACCTCAGGTATTAAATGCTCCCATTCATACCAGAATACCGATGCGGGAACGTCCAGTTAGCAATCACTTGGGTTTTTATGCTGTACCTGTAGATGTTAAAACCTCTACATCGAAATAACCGCACTTTAAAGGACGGACACCTCTACTGCGAGAAAGATTAAAATAAATTTACATTTCGTTACACTAGAGACATCGAGAGGAAAGCAAACCTCAAGATACTGAAATCAAAGGTGAACGACATGAATGGCACAATTCGCGTTGGTAATCTCTTCGGGATTCCCTTTTATATCCATCCATCATGGTTTTTAGTTCTGGGTTTAGTAACTTGGACTTATAGTAGCGGACTGATGGGACAATTTCCCCTATTATCTGGGGGGCTAGCTTTAATCTTAGGATTGATGACAGCGCTGTTGTTATTCGCCTCTGTCGTCGCCCACGAATTAGGACATAGCTTCGTCGCCCTGCGTCAAGGAATTGATGTTAAATCCATCACCTTATTTATCTTTGGTGGTTTAGCTAGCTTAGAAAAAGAATCAGAAACTCCTGGCGAGGCTTTTTGGGTAGCGATCGCAGGGCCGTTAGTTAGTATACTGATATTTGCCGTCACTACAGGCGTTGGTTATGCTACCGCCGCCACAGGCCCAGTAGCCGCAATTCTTGGTGTAATAGCTGCGGTTAACTTAGCTTTGGCGCTATTTAACTTAATTCCTGGCTTACCTTTAGATGGCGGGAATATACTGAAAGCTTTAGTTTGGAAAATCACAGGCAATCCTTATAAAGGTGTTACATTTGCCAGCCGAGTTGGACAAATATTTGGTTGGATTGCGATCGCTTCTGGTTTAATTCCCTTACTATTAGTTGGCAGCTTTGCTAACGTTTGGAACTTGTTAATCGGTTTCTTCTTGCTGCAAAATGCTGGTAATGCGGCACAATACGCCAGAGTTCAAGAAAAACTCACAGGTTTAACCGCCGAAGATGCAGTTACTCCTAATAGCCCGATAGTTTCTGCGAATATTACCTTAAGAGAATTTGCTGATGAAAGGATTATCACTGGTGAAAGCTGGCATCGCTTCCTAGTTACCGATGATAACGGACAATTAGTAGGCGCGATCGCTGCCCATGATTTACGCACCATCCCGACAACAGAATGGTCACAAACACAAATTAAACAAGTAATGCGACCGATTGCTGAATCTACCACAGTCCAATCTGACAAACCGTTAACAGAAGTAGTTCAGCTACTCGAACAGCAAAAATTATCTGCACTGACTGTAATTCGTGAAAACGGCGTACTCGTCGGAATTTTAGAAAAAGCAGCGATTATTCAACTACTGCAACGCCAATCGGAATTTAATCCTGCATAATTTGGGCATTGGGCATGGGGCATAGGGCATGGAGTATGGAGTATTTTCTCCTCTGCTCCCTGCCCTTTGTTCATAATAAGACTTACGCACACTCTAAATATTCTTGGCGTCTTGGCGTCTTGGCGGTTTAATAAATTTAAGCTTTTCGGCAATTTTTGCGTAAGTCCTGCATAACAAAAATACATAGACCTTAATTGCTGTAATGCCCTAAGTCAGGAAATCTTGAAACCTTGAATCCTAACAATAGCAATAGTTTTACCTTCTGCCATCTGCCTTTTCCCATACAACTTATTGGCTGCACGTAATATCAAGTAAGATTTCTCATACGATAATAATCGTTGAGTGTATCTCTCTATGTCTAAACCCTTGTCTCCTCCCGCCAGCAAACCTGCAAGTCCTTTCTTCTCCTCTGGCCCTTGTTCCAAGCGTCCTGGCTGGTCTGTGTCTCAGCTAGAAAACGCCTGTGTTGGACGTTCCCACCGTTCCAAAGATGGTAAAGCCAAAATCAGCGATGTTATTGAACGTTCTAAAAAAATTCTTGGCGTTCCTGCTGATTACCGCTTAGGTATCGTTCCCGCTTCGGATACAGGCGCAGTAGAAATGGCTTTGTGGTCGCTTTTGGGAAGCAGACCCCTAGATATCCTGGCTTGGGAAAGTTTCGGTCAGGAATGGGTGAAAGATGTCACAGATGAGTTAAAGTTACCTGATACTCGCTTGATTAAAGCACCCTATGGCAGTTTGCCAGATTTAAACTCTGTTGATTTTAGCCACGATGTTGTCTTTTTGTGGAATGGTACCACATCCGGCGTGCGCGTACCCAACGGCGACTGGATTAAAGACGATCGCGAAGGCTTAACTATTTGCGATGCGACATCCGCAGTATTTGCGATGGATATACCCTGGAGTAAATTAGATGTTGTCACTTACTCTTGGCAAAAAGTCTTAGGTGGTGAAGCACAGCATGGCGTAATTGTGCTTTCTCCCCGCGCTGTAGAACGTTTGGAAAGTTATAAACCAGCTTGGCCTTTACCTAAGTTATTTAGAATGACCCAAAAAGGTAAGCTGATTGAAGGTATTTTCAAAGGAGATACCATCAACACCCCATCAATGTTGTGTGTGGAAGATGCTTTAGATAGTTTAATCTGGGCGGAAAGTATTGGCGGACTTTCCGGTTTAATTAATCGTAGCGAAGCTAATTTAAAAGCGATCGCGCAATGGGTAGAAAGTAGCGATTGGGCAGATTTCTTAGCAGAAACCCCAGAAACTCGCTCTTGTACTTCCATTTGCTTGAAAATTGTTGATTCTTGGTTCACCAGCCAAACACCAGAAGCACAAGCTAAATGTGCATCTGAATTAGCTAAGTTACTGGAGAAGGAAAAGGTAGCTTACGATATCGCACCTTATCGCGCCGCACCTCCAGGTTTGCGCATTTGGGGAGGCGCAACAGTTGAAACCGCAGACATCGAAGCATTGCTTCCTTGGTTAGACTGGGCTTACAGTACAGTTAAAGCTGAATTGGTGTCTTTAGTTTAATATGCTGAGGGGCGTTGGTTGAGTGAAGTCGAAACCAACCGCCCCGAAAATTTATCTGGTTAGGGACATCCAATTTTTTAAATACCCAATAAATAAATTTGTAGTGCGAGCATCTTGCACGATGAGTGAACACCAGCGAGCAAGATGCTCGCACTACGAAATATGGGTAATTTATTTTTTTGAAGTTTCGTTCCTCAACCCAACCTTGTATATTGACTATTGACTATTGACTATTGACCATATAATCAACCAACATCAAAGGTAATTGACAAGGTAGCAGTATCAGAATTACTTACCGGCGTAGCTTGCTGAACAACAATCCCACCGCGCACATCTGTTAAATCGCTCAATAAATCGCCCATTAACTCATCTGCACCTCTGGTTTCACCTCTGAATATTAATGTACCGCGATCGCGCTTTTGTTCTCTGGCTAAAGCTGACAATGTTTTGACTGCATTCTTTAAGGGTTTTTTACTGATAATAATTAACGCTTCTCCTGTACCTTTTGCAATTGCTTGGATGGGATTACCAATATTGACAGGTGTCTTTCCTGGTAATAACATTGACTGTTCAGCCACAGCCCATTCATAAGGAGATACAACTAATAAATCACCAGTAGAATCAAATAGCAAAATCGCAAAATAGACGGGAGTTGATTCGTTATTGGTGACGCGGAACTGAAACTGTTTTTTTAACGTTACCTTGCGAGAATAGATTTCCTCTGCATTTCCCCGATTATTAGGGTGGCGTTTTGTTGCAGTTCTGGCTAGCATTTTCCCAGGTTCATCAAGTAAATAGATTCCTGCTTCCACATCCAAGGCTGAAGAGTTGCTATTGAGAGTTTTTTTGATAATACTAGCTGCTAGCATGGACTTCAATTTTGGATTTAATCTAGTCACTGCATCTTCTACTGTTTCGCCAGGATTATCAAAAGATTCTAATACTAGTTCCCCACCTTCTGTAAATAAACACAAACTATTCACTTCTGGTATCTTTCCTAAAGATTGCTGCTGCAATTTTTGGCGATAAGTGGGTGTGATGCGACTGAAAATATATTGTACGCCATTCGGATAAGGTGGGTTTTGCTTTTGAGGTAAAATTGCTTGAATTCGATTGATAGATTCTAATGCTTGCTTCGCTTGATTAATATCTTTACCCAAAGATGGATCTAAGCCAATATTTAACTTTAAATCTTTTGGAACTATGCGCGTTGATTCTTGTAGCAACATTCCTGGTTTTAAAGCAGTAACATTATCTTTTTTAATCAGTTTTGCTTCCGCTTTTAAACCGCTACGCGGAGAAACTAACTCTACTTCCCCAGAGATTTCACCCTTTTGATTCACAATTGCAAAAGTAGCCTTTTCTCTAAAGGCGTCTAAACTTTCCTTATCTACTCCCCCTAACCACAAGGTAGCTTTGTCACCATTACCTTCAATAATTACTGCATCAGTTGGGGGAATTTTGTTATTGATAAAATATACTGGCTGATTTGCTTCCCCATCAACTCGCGGAGTCTGGTTGTAGATTGAGTTTAGCACCGGAGTAACTTGAGCGATCGCACTACCTACAGTACCAGTTTGTTGCCATAAATATTGCGTTAATAAATAAGTAAATGCACCAGCATAAAAATCACCAAAATTAGCATCAGCCGCCACTTGATATCCTTGCGCCGAAGCTAAAACTACGCCCTTACGCCGATTATCTCTACGCCTTCTCGCCAATTCTTCGGCATTAATATTCAGCCGTTTCATCAAATCTTTTTGATAAGCAATTTCTTCGTCCGATACTTTTCTATCATTATCACCCAATGTCGAACGAATAACTAAATTTCCCCTTGTTCCACCACCAGAGTAACAACTATCTAATACCACCGTTACATTCTCTGTCTTCAAAGCCGAAATTAGTAAAAATAAAGTCCGCCCTGTAATATCCCTAGCTAGAGGCTCATTACCAATATCTGCTGTCACAAATGTACTATTATAATTATCATTATTTACCTTATTACCATCAAATTCAGCCAGACGAGAACCATGTCCAGAAAAGTGAAAAACTACCACATCTCCTGGTTTAGCTTGTTGAATTAAATGCTTTTCAAATTTTTCTAAAATATTTTTCCGAGTAGGTTGTTCATCTTTTGGATGGCTGGTTAATCTCACAATATCTTCAGATTTAAAACCGAAGCGATGAATTAATAATTCTTGCTGTAAATCTACATCGGTAATACAGCCACGAAGATTACTTCCTTCCAGCTTAGGATAATTATTAACCCCCACTAATAACGCCAACTTGCGCCCTGTATCCTGAGCTAAAACCTGTCCATAGCGATTTCCTTTTTGCCAAATATCAAATTGGCTCAATCCTAAAGTAGCTAAAGTTGAGGTAGAGAATTGTAAAAAATGACGGCGTTTCATAATAACTATATTCTTTCTTGCAATGCAATTTGTTTTACAGACAATTGGTATAAGTAGTGAACTGACACGACTAAAATGATGCATTAGGCGTAGGTTGGGTTGAGGCTTTGCGAAACCCAACAAGGATCTATTTGTTGGGTCTCATTCTTCACTACGTGACGCTAACGCGAACGACCCAACCTACAAAATTTATTGCACTATTTTAGCCTTGTCACGCTACTACTTAACTGACTACAATTTAAGGTTTACTTGCTAAATCATCTTTCATAGCAGTAGGTGTATTACTTGATGAACAATAATCAAAAGAGGGAATTTGTTGCTGAATTTCCTTTAACTCTGGCGATGGATTGGGTACAGCATAAATTTCCCGTAATGCATCCGCCCACATTTGCTTACTCACAAATAAATCTACTTTTTCTAAAGCTATCGTCTCTGTAATCGTTCCTTGCTGTTTAGATTTAGCTTCGATTTGTTGCAATTCACCAGCAATTTGATTCCGCTTTTCCTCGCCCATAATTTGAAAAGATAATTTCTCTACAGGGAAAGGAATATGTACCCACAAACTGTATACCTGACCCGGTTGTAGTGGTTCGCCATCATATATAATGCTGGTTTGACCTGGAGCAATTTCTTTATCCCAAAAAGCCTTGTCACTACCTGGTTTAAATAACTGAATGCGCTTGACATCTCCTGGTGATTTAATATTCCAAAGAAATAAGGGTTTTAAACTCCAAATCTCAATAGGCGTATTTGCATTTATATTTGTTGGTAAAGCAGGATCTACTAAAATTTGCGGCGAAATGAAGCAAAGTTGTGGATCTCTTCCGCCAGCAGGAACTTTTGGACGGCGTAATAATGTCCATAAATCCCTCAGCCCCAAGGATATAAAATTATTATTTGGATTACTAATTGAATTGTGCGGTAGTTGTTTTTTAACAGTAGATGCGCTAGATATTGTCAAGCCAAAATTAGTAAGCAATACATTTGTTAACAGAATAGCCTGTAATAATTTCAATTTATTCACGAATGTTTCTCCTTGTAGCAATTAGGATGTAAATACCGAAAGTCAATGAGGGAAAAAACCAGGGAAGTAAAATCGCTGCTGAGGTGTAAATTTGTAATGAAATCAAAAGATAAATGACTAATCCACCCCAGAATATCTTAAATATTTTTACCTGATTGCGAGGATTTTCAATAATAATTAAAGTCACTGCTTTACCTAACAAAGCACCTACTAAAATCATCAAAAAATCCGGTACAGGTACAACTAATCTTTGGGTGAGTAAATGGTGAACCATGTAAGCATGGGCTGCGCTTCGAGAAAATATACCATCACCCCACCCATCCCAAAAAGAAATTGCTGGAGGTATAGTTTCCTTGTCTTCACCCTTACCTCTAATTCCTGCTTGTTCATATCCAGATGGAACAATAATTACTACCTTATTCTTTAAGTTATGGTGTATTTGAGTTTGTGATTCGCAAGAACCAAGTAACTCACAAGCCGAGATACTTTTGTAAACTTGGCTAGGAGGAAGAGAAAAGTCAAGAATTGGTTGAAAAGATTGTTGCAAATCAGATAAGGGATGTGATCGCAAGTTTTGCAAAAAATTATATCTTGCATCTGACGATTTTATTGGTTTAGTAACAGTGTTGCGAAAATCATGTTGGCTAGATAATTGAGGTTTAGGTAAATCCCCAACTAATGACTTTTGATGTTGTACAGCATAAGCTAAGGCTAAAAGATAGCTAAAAGGGTAATTTTTATCATTATTTATCTTTGTTGGTAACTCAACATACCATCTAGCAATATAAACATCACCTTCCATGCTCCAATTTAAACTAGCGATATCAGCAGTGACAGTTTCTTTTCTATTTTTATCTTCAGTAGATTCCGCCCCAAATACAAACCAATTTCCTTGAGATACAGCACCACGAATCGCTTGATTTAGTAGTTTAGTTTGCTGTGGTTGCTGCCCACCTTGGTCTAAAATATAATCAATACCAATTAATTGCGAATTCGATTGAGATAGTTTTTGAATTATTTTGGCTAAATAACTATAATCTAAAGGATAAACTTGTTTAATTTTATCTTCATTTAACGATTTATTATCAATTTTTACTAAAACTAAGGGAGACTCTTGTTTATAAAATTGATGGGTAAACTGGCGATAAAATGCTTGCAGCCATATCCGCTTATCTAATAAAAAATCTTGGACATGAGGCAGTAAACTAATTAATAAAAGCAATAATAGCCAACTTTCATATTTTGGTTTTGGTAACCATTTTTTAACCGCATTCCAAAAACCAAAGGATTTCAGGCGAAATAATTCTGCATCTGGATGACGATAGAGTGAAGGAACAAGATAAGCAGAAGGGTAAGAAAATCGCGTAACTTGTTGTTTGAGATATTGACAAGCATCTAACAAAGCCTGATGAACATCTTTAAATTCAGCTAAACTCTTGACAAATTGCACTAAAAATTTACGTGCTACGTGATTGTGTATTGGTTCTCGCATCACAATTACTTGACTTAAACCCAAGTTAATTAGTGATTCAGCAATATCTAATCCACTACAAGAGTTAAAAATTGCAAACTGTAGTCCTCTAGCTTGCGCCTTTTTCAATACTTCTGCAATATCTTGAATTCCTATAGAAACATTAGGCGCTACATATAACTCTCCCCCAGTTAAAATATTTTCGTTACTATGTCCAGCAAAGAATAAAATATCCCAGCCTTTGTCATCATTAATTGCATTAAATATTTCGGTTTTTAGTTCTGTTTCGTTATCGGCATTAAGTACTTTAGCTTTTTTCGTATTCCAACCGACAAATTCAATATATGCAATTGAATTCAGCGATTCTAATTCTTGTTTATCGGCTTGAAAATTTAAATGCGTATCATAGCCAATAATAGCTAAAATTCTCGCTTTACGTTTTAACGGATGGATAGGTTGATTGCGAATAGTCGCAGGAGTGCGGTAAATTTTAATTTTTTCAGGAATACCTAAATCTGTACCAATTTCCCAAGTTTCCCAAGGTAATCTAGCTATTTCTATAGGGTTACAAGTTAAGAATACTTCAACTGATTGATATTTATCTGCTAATTTTCGCGCCGCATTCGCAATTTCCCGGCGTATATTAATTAAATCAGGACTCAACAACCAGCGATAAAATTCATCTAAAAATTGAGCTTCTGCATCTTTAAGTTGTTTGCTACGGTCTACTGTAATTTTACCAACACCGCTAATTACTTTTCTGCCGCGAAAATTTTTATTAATTACATTCCAGCCACGCAGATGAATATTAGGTAATTCCTGTTTCTGCAAATCGTGGATAGTTTTACGTCCCCGTAAATGTCGATAATAATCTAAATAAGCTCTTTGCCAATCTTCATAACGTTGAGTTAATGATAAAGGATAATCAACTTGTTCGGTAATTTTTTGTCCTTCTCCTTGTAATTCAAATTGACATACTGATTGAATGCGAGTCACTGTTAGGTTAAAAAATGTTCGCGTTGTCGTCATGATTTTTTAGTTGTCATTTGTCATTTTTCATTTGATAAGTATGTGTAATATGCTCGACTTTGGTGCGTTGCGCTGCGCGACAACACACCCTATGTATTACTGTCAACAGTCAACAGTCAACAGCTATACTACGAAATAAATACATAGTTCGTTACTAGATAAATGATCTACTCAAAGTCACATATCTCTCATGAGGGGGAGGATATGTAGAAATTTACGGAGAAATCATCATTTGAGATACAATATTTTAATATTACTTAACAAATATGCCAGCGATACCAGCTATTAAGCAGCAACTATCAAGCTAATGACAAATGACCATTGACTATTGACCATTGACTATTGACCATTGACTATTGACCATTAAACTCTAATGGCGGTAATGTTTGCGTTTGTCCGTTAGCAGATGTAATATTCACTAAAAATTGATCGTCGTAACTTCCCTCAACGAGAGTAAAGATATAATCCTGCTGCTGAGGTTGTAATTCTTCTTCTACTAAAATCTCGGTTTTATCGATTACGCGCAATGTAAATCCAGAAGTAGAAGAGTTATTATTTGTAATAGTCTTCAAAATTAATAGTAAATTCCAGCCAGAGTTGTCATCTGGTAATAACCAAGTCACAGCATATAAGCGTAGTAAACATTCTAATTGTATTTCTTGATAGGCTCGTCCTGCTGTTGGGGGAATATCTATATTATGTGTAGTTTGAATGTGAGTGAGAATATTGTCTAATTCTTGTTCAGGGGTTTGATTGGTGCGCAGGAATGGTGTAAATGGTGCTAATACTTGCCAAGATAATTCTGGTATTGCTTGATATAATTGATGATTGAACCATGACCTTACATTAACGGCTGGCTGGGTGACAATTTGTAATAAATCTGGCGTTGTTAGTACGTCTATTGCCTGTTTCCAAGTCAAAACTTTGCACAGAGGAGAGTTACGTAATTGCAGTAATAGTGTTAATAATTCTGCTGAAATTGTGGCGAGAAAATTTTGGCGATCGCGCGGAATTTCTGGTAAAGTAATTGCCGAAGGTGAGAGACATTGCAAATACAGCAATAATTCGTTAGCATCGTTGTGAAACCAATCTAGCGGTAAGCGATAATTCCAATCTAAATCTGGTTTTAGTTGTGGTTGATATTGGCTGATTTCGTCATATCGTAAAAATCCCCTGATACTAGCTAACTCTATTTCTTCCTCAATACCAATGACTAGATAAAAATGGGCATTAAATTCCGGTAAATCTAATAATGCTCTGGGTATAGTAACCTCTACATCGCTAAAATCAAGATTTGGAATTAAACAAACTTTAAATTTACCAATAGATAGATTAAATGCAGTATCAATTACATCCACATATTTAGCTTGCCAAGTTATCAAATCAGCTTGATTAATTTTCAGTGTTGGTTCTCGTTCTGCTAACCATTCACTACAAGCAAAATAAGTTAGAAATTGTAAATAAATCTGCCATTGTTTCGATTGATTGTGATATTTTAAACTACGCTTACTAGCTTCAGTAAAATATGCTGATGTTAAAGTAATAGAGTCAGAAATTTGACTGAATTCTAAAAAATAATCTGTTTCATCATGATGTACATACATAATACTAAGTCCTTTTTCTAATTTCTATGCGCGTGCAGAGATATTCGCAAATAGCTTTAGCCAACTGGTTGTGGATGAGTTGCTTTGCTCCAGTACTTGCATCTATTCTCGCTTTTTCCATTACAGCTTGAATTTCTTCATCCAGGATAGCTTTTATTTTTGAGTCTAGTTCTAGTATTTGGCTAGGATGAATATAAGCTTGTGCTATATCATTAACACATTCAAGTAAACAAGCTAAAGTATTGCGACCAATATCAATGCGTAAATTTTTCAATGCTAATAATCGACTCACTTCTGGTTGATCCGTTAAATTTAATTGTTGAGCAATTTCTGTCATTGAAACTCCGCAACAATGAAATAAATGCAGAGCTTGAATATATTTTTCTGCCTTTTTTAAAGATTTAGGGGTCTTTTTACCTTGTAAATAATCGAATCTACCTCGAATGACTAAAAAAGCAGCATTAATCAGACATTGCTCGAAATTTTGCTGATATTTGGCTAAAAATGCTAATACTTCCTGGGATGTTTCGGGAATGAAAATTTGATTATCATCTACTAAAGGAGTGAAACGAGGTAACCCTTGTCTAGCACGGATGCGTTCTGCGCGAATTAACTGAGCAAGATTTTGCAGACATTCGCGGATTTCTTCAGGAGCGGTGATTTCTTGATATAAATTTGCAATTTGTTGCAATTGTTCCCAAGTCGGTTCTGGATATCTAGTTTTAACACCATTTTTTCTAATTTGTAATAGATGGGTGCGATAAATTTGGTGATAACTATTGAGTAGTTCGATGGCTCGGTCAATTTCAATTTGTGTGCGCTGGTAATTTGATAAAATTCGAGCGAGGTTTCCTGGTCTGGTGTAGTTGAGAATCATCCAATCTGTGACTTGTTCGATACCATGTTCTAGTAAAAACTGTTTGACAGTGCGATCGCTCTTGAGTATCCTGTTTGTCCAAGTTGATAAATTACTTTTTTCTGGGTCAAAAGTCTCTAAAATCTTCATAGTCAGGGATTGAGCATGATTAGCGTTTTTGCGATCGCCATCCAGCACCAGTGGTAACATCTCCTCAAGACTAAAATCATGGGTTTTGCCAAATTTACTGGTTAAACCCTCACAAATCGCCTTAATTTCGTGAGAAATAAAGCAGCGCAGACAACCCAGCGCCAATTGCTGAAGGTTCTCATCATGACGATATAACTGCATCAGTTGGCGTTGAATATCCCTATCTGGTATATTTTCTTGCTCAAGTACCCCGGAAAACTGTTGCAAGAAAAACGCTTTATTCTGCATCAGTTCATTACAACAACTACGACCAAAACTATTGATGCTAATTAAGAGCCAATATTTAGATGCTCTATCTATCCCTGCTCGATTCAGATGGTTTTTGGCTACCATAAATGATAGTTTATTCGTGTTTTTACTAGTGAGAGTGAGTTAAGATTGATAAAATCGCACCTAGCTCGTCTAAACGGCAGTATTTTGCCAAATTTCTGAATATACATTACCTGTTAATGGACTCCCGTATTCTCTACTTAGCTATATCTTTGGAGAATTTGAAGTTATGTATTTTTTGGATGAACCATTTCCGCTTCAGATACAGCACTTTGATTGATATTAAGAGTTGATTGGCAAAAAATGGATTTGATGATTTACAAAACTTTTACATAACCCCCCAATTGCCAAAGATATATGTAGGTAATTTCAGTGTCTTAACAATTCATCTATGCGTCGTAGTCCTTATCTTTTTATAGTTCAACCCTTACAACGCCTCACCCTTGCATCTTTGGTGTTATACCTCACATTTCCCTTGGGCGCTTTGGAACTACTACCCTTGAGAACAGCGCCAGCATCAGCACAAAGCACCAATAATCGCAAAACCGAAGCAGATAGACTACTCAAACAAGGTGAGGAACTGCGCGATCGCAATCAATCTCAAGCCGCTTTAGAAGCTTTCCAGCAAGCTTTAAAAATTTACCGTCAAATCAAAAACCGTCAGGGAGAAGGTAGAGCGCTCAAGAATATCGGTAGTGCTTACGATGATTTGGGTGATTCCAAACAAGCAACTACCTACTATCAACAAGCTTTAGAAATTGCCCAAGCTATCAATGACACTGATTTAGAAGCGAGGCTGTTGAGTAATTTGGGGCTAGTTTATTTGGGCTTAGGAAACACTCAACGTGCAACTGAATACTGCTCTAAAGCGCTAGCAGTGGCGCGACAAAGCCAAAATCATGAAACAGAAGCGATCGCATTAAAAAGTCTGGCTGCGATTTACATTGGTAGTAATCACATTGAGAAAAGTCTTGATTTTCTAGAACAAGCCTTGGTAGCTATACGCCAAGCTAACGGTTCTCCAGAGGACAAGCTGCGCCAACGCAGACTGGAACTTCGTCTTCTTGATGCTGGTGGCGACCTTTACTATGCAATTGGTGCAACTAAAATTATCAACAAGGATGAAACTGGTCATGAGTTGTTGAATAAAGCACTTCAGGATTATCAGCAAGCTTTAACAATTGCTCAACAAATAGGCGATCGCAGTAAACAAGCTAAGGCTTTTTTAGGACTAGGAGAAATATACGACTTCAAAAGTAATTACCCTAAAGCAGTAGAATTTTTCCAGCAAGCTTTGCAGATTTACCAAACAGATAAAAAATCTCCATCTGGAATTACAAAAGCCCTCTTCAAATTAGGTGTTGCCTATAAAAACTTGAATCAGCCAGAAGAGGCATTGAAATATCTTATACAAGCTCTTAATAACGTCAAAACAGAAGTTGTGAGTTCTCCTGTAGAAAAACTTGAACAGGCTAATCTGCAAGGGTTTATTTTGTTTAATATGGGTTATATTTACAGTAATACAGGCAACTATGAACAAGCAATAGAGTCTTATAAAGAATCACAAAAAGCATATCAATCAGTGATTGATTTAGCCGAGAATAATAATTCTGCTAACAAAGTTGCATCTGATATCCAAAAAAAACAAGCCAAAATGGGACTGAGAGATATCAACACTGTAATGCTTTTTGCTCAAAAAATGTTGGGGCTAGATGATAACACAGAATCTAATACTTGTGAACGTAAAAATAATATTCCCCCAAATTCATCTGATGCTCAAAAAGAGTTAGCACAAGCGCAAGAAAATTTAAAAACATACCAAGCATTAGGAAAACCTGAATTAGAAGCATTTGCATTTGCTGAGGTTGGTGATGCTTATGTCAAACTCAAAGACAATAATCGGGCGTTGGAGAACTATAACAAAGCAAAAGAACGCAGCACAAATACTGGTACTTTACAATTCCAGCCGTACATATTTTTTAAACTGGGGCTTTTTTACGACAATCAAAAACAATACAATAAAGCAATCGATTATTATAACCAAGCTGTAGGCTCTGCCCAAAAAATAGGGAACAAGATAGAGCAAGCCAATATTTTTAAACAGATGGGTATGACTAGCTTTCTTGCAAATAAGCTACCTGAAGCTACAGCTAGTTTATATCAAGCTATAGATGTTTATGATTCGATACGGAAACCAGTAAAAAAAGATAACAATCAAATCTGTATTTTTGAAACACAAGCTCAAACCTATAGTCTATTGCAAAAAACTTTAATTGCCCAAAATAAATTCAAAGAAGCATTAGAAGTTTCAGAACGTGGACGAGCTAGAGCTTTCATTAATTTGCTATACGCACGGATGTCAAAAAAAAGTAATGATAAATTAAACATTGAAATTCCTGAAATCTTACCACCAAAACTTCAAGATATTCAGAGAATTGCCAAAATACAAAATGCCACAATTGTAGAGTATGCGGTTCCTAATCCTCCCAAAAAAAACGATGGTAACCTAACATGGGATGGTAAAGAAATTTATATTTGGGTTGTTAAACCAACTGGGGAAGTAGTATTTAAATCTAAAGAAATCAATATTCCTTTACAAGATTTAGTCAAGACCAGCCGTCAAGCTATGGGAGTAGATGACCGTAGTATTTTTCTACCACAAGCTTCCCTAAATAAGATAGATCCAGAGGTTGTAGAAAGGCTATGCAAAGATTTATATCAACTGCTAATTAAACCAATTGCTCAATATTTACCTACAAACCCAAATGAAAAGGTAATTTTCATCCCCCAAAACGAATTGTTTTTAGTGCCATTTCCTGCACTTAAAGACGAGCAAAATCAATACTTAATTGAAAAACATACTATTCTGACTGCGCCAGCAATTCAGGTATTAGAACTTACACACCAACAAAGGCAAAAAGTTACAGGAAATGGAGCTTTAGTTGTAGGTAACCCGACTATGCCAAGTATTATTCCCAAAAAAGGAGAAAAACCGCAACAGTTGCAACCATTAAAAAATGCAGAGAAGGAAGCTCTTGAGATTGCTCAAATACTCAATACAAAATCTCTAGTTGGTAACCAAGCTACTAAATCTACTGTCAAGCAACAGATGCTAAATGCCAGAATTATTCACCTAGCAACTCATGGATTACTTAATATTGTTGAATCTGGTGTACCGGGTGCGATCGCTCTGGCACCGGATAATCTTCCGAATGGCGAAAAAAAGGATAATAACGGTTTGTTGACTGCTAGTGAAATATTGAATATGAAATTAAAAGCCGAACTAGTAGTATTAAGTGCTTGTCAAACAGGACAAGGCGATATCAAAGGTGATGGAGTAATTGGACTTTCTCGCTCTTTAATTGCAGCAGGTGTTCCCAGTGTTGTTGTTTCTTTGTGGAGTGTACCAGATGAATCTACTAAGTTATTAATGACAGAGTTTTATCGACAAATGCAGCAGACACCTGATAAAGCTCAAGCCTTGCGTCAAGCTATGTTAATTACGATGAAAAAATATTCTGAACCGATACATTGGGCGGCGTTTACTTTAATTGGAGAAAGTTTGTAAGGTTTGAGCCTGAGTATGCTTGCAAAACCTGACGCAATTTCCGCAAATTCTTACATAACCTCCTGATTATGGGAGATATATATAAGCAACAAGACAACATAGAAAAGGAGTCAAAAACATGAACCGTTTCACTCAGAAAATCTATGATGCAGAGCAAAAATTCAAGTGTGCAATCTATCGATAAGAATTTGAACAAACGATCGGGCTTACGTTCCTAAATTCAGCCATTTTTGTTACAACAATCAATAATTTCAAACATGCAATCTAAGGTAATTTTTATGGTCTTTTGCATGAGAATACATCACATCAGAAATTTTTTCTTTTACCCATTCTGCATTGGCATTACTGTGTTCATAACTGAACGAGCTAATGCTCAAAGAACTGCTGTTCCGCTTGATTACCCACCACCTGCTGCTGTTTACAATTGTGCTGGTTATAATGTCGTCTTTGGTGGTATTGCTCCCCCTAGCATTTTAGGTGAAATACAGCTTGATGGTAACGGAAATTATTCTTCTCCATCCTATGGGGAAGGACAATATATTTTTGATCCGGAAACTAGCAGGGTGAGATTTATCAGTGGAAAACTCTCTGGTTGGTTTGGTGCTTGGGAGATTCGCGGTGGAGATAAGCGAATTCGGTTTCCGCAAACACCAAATACCCGCCTCAAGCCAGATACTTCTGTGAAAGATACTGTCTGTTATCCCAAAAAAGGCACGGTTCGTGAACAGTATACGCGCAGTGAGATACAAAAGATTGCCGATAAGATCAGAAATATGGCTAATAGTGATGCAGGAAGAAGTTTGCCGCAGAAATTTGATATCATGTCTGCGATATGCAATGGTGAAGCGCCTAAAATTAATGGTCGTGTTTTGAATGCTAATGAAACGGCTATGTTGCGGGAAGAGTTAGCTTGTCAAAATACTCCTGCACCAGATAGATAGAATTAGTACCGCTTACCTTGGAAGTCAAAGTGTACTAGTGAGCATTCAGATCTCCGACTTCTTCAAGAAGTCGGAGATCTAGACACCGTGAATTTTCAAGATAATTTTGATTCGAGATTTATCAATTAGGAATTATTTGGGTTTGCCATGTTTCTCTGCTGATGCCATAAATTAAAACTTCTTTATCGAAAAGTGTGGTTTTGTCTTCCAGCTTTTCACCTAAACGTTGTGCAACTTGAATAGATCTGATGTTTTCGGGGTAAATGAGGCTGATAATATGGTCTTTATCTAAGTTGTTAAAACCATAATTCAGTGCGGCTTTTGCTGCTTCCGTGGCGTAACCTTTTCCCCAATAAGTAGGCTTTAGCGTCCAGCCAATTTCAAATCCCGGCCAGCCTTCAGGGTTGAAAAAGCCGATTCTACCAATTAAAACCCCACTGTGACGTTCTTCAACTGCCCACATTCCATAACCGCGCAGTTGCCAATGTCCGACGATAAATGCCATGCTACGCCAAGCTGTAGCCCGTGATAATGGTTCACCATCACCAAGATAATGGGTTACTTGGCGATCGCTAAATATCGCTGCATAGTCTTCAAAATCTTCTTCGCGGAACATGCGCAGTAGCAGTCTTTCTGTTTCTAGAGTTACCATTGTTATCTAGATTTGTTTTGATTGCGTATTTTACCAAAAGCCACATTATTGCATATTTACTATCAATATTGCTTAATTATGCAGTTTTATTAGATACTCATATAAAATAAATGAAAGCACAACCGATGACGAGAAAATATGGTTTAAACAATTGTTTGCAGTTCGGATTGGTAGGATTTCTGGGCTGGCTAACTATCAGTATCTTCACCGGGAAAACCTTAGCGCAGTCTAGCAATATCATCCCAGATAACACCCTTGGTGCCGAGTCATCGCAAGTAATTACTGATTTTGGCGGACAACCTATAGAAGTGATTACAGGTGGTGCTATTCGTCAAATTAATCTGTTTCACAGCTTTAGCGAATTTAATATTAGTGAGGGAAGGGCGGCGTATTTCTTCAGTCCTAACGCAGATATCCAGAATATATTTGCACGAGTGACAGGTAATAACCCTTCGGAAATTTTGGGAAGGCTGGGTACATTTGGCAGTTCTAATCCTAATTTATTTTTGATTAATCCTCAAGGAATTGTGTTTGGTAAAAATGCTAGTTTAGAGCTTCAAGGCGCATTTACAGCAAGTACAGCTAATAGCTTAGTTTTTGCCAATGGATTAGAGTTTAGTGCAATCAATCCCTCTGCACAGCCTTTGTTAGCTATTAATGTACCAATTGGTTTGCAGTTTGGCACTCAACCAGGAAAGATTACTAATCAAGCTGTGAATGTCTTGGGTGTGGCTGGTAGTACATTATCGCTAGTCGGTGGTGAAATTACTGTAGATAGTGGCAGATTGTTTGCAGTCAACGGACAGGTGAAACTGGCTGCTGTAGTGGGAAATACAACAGTTGGCTTGGATGTTATTGGCTCATCTGTGAGTCTCAAATTACCAACAAATTTAAACCAAGAAGCTATCAATATAACTAATGGTAGCATCATTGATGTTAGTGGTAATAGTGGAATTGAAATATTTGGCGGACAGATTGGACTAATCGGTGCTTATATTTTGGGTAGTAATGGCGGCTCAATTGTGGTGAATGCAAACCAATTTAATTTGGATAGCAACTCTATAATTTTGAGCGATAGTTTGATTGCCGCAAAGGGTGGTGAGATTCAAATTCAAGCCAGCGATGCCATTACTCTTGCTAACAGTAGCAGGATTTTCTCTGCTAGCTATGATTCAGCTACAGGTGGAGATGTGACTATTAATGCCAAGAAAATTACAATTGCTGGGGATGGAATCGAAAACAATAGCGGTATTATTTCGGTAATAACTAATGGTGCTGGTAATGGAGGTAGCCTGACCTTAAATGCTAGTGATTCTGTGAATATTAATGGCGGCTTTGTTTCTGTTGCATCTGGGGGTACAGGTAAGGCGGGAAATTTAACGGTGCAATCAACAGATGCTGTTAATATTAGCGATCGCGGAAGGTTAGGTATCTCTAGCGGGAATTTGGGTTCAGCAGGTAACTTGCAAATTGAAACTGGTACTTTGCGATTGCAAAACACCTTAACAGGAGGAGGAATCACTGCAAATACTAGTGGTGGAAGTGTGGGTTCTATTTCGATTCAAGCTCGGAATGCTGTTGAAGTAACCAATGGTAGCATTGTGACAGGTGTGGAACCCGAAAGTACAACGCAAGCAACTGTAGGGGATATTACCATTCACACCCGGCGAGTTAATCTTCAAGATGGGGGTTATATTAGTACAAATACTTTTAGTAGTGCAAATGCCGCTAACATTTTGATTCAAGCTGATGAGTATGTAGAGATTAGTGGTGTTTCTCAGCAATTTATAGGCTGGAGTAATGTATCAAGTGCCACAGGTAATGGTGCAAGTGGTAATGGCGGTAATGTGACAATCCAAACACCCAGACTCACGGTAAATCAGGGAGGATACGTTAGCACTGAGTCTGCTGCTAGCAGTGGTAAACCAGGAAATATTACTATCCTGGCGAAAGATGTAGAATTGGATGGATTTAATTTTGTACCTCTGTCTCAGTTGATGAAACTAGACATACCTAGCGTGCAAGCAGTTTTATCTGACCCGTCAGCACAAGTAGTTTTATCACGCTTGGGTGGTGTAAACTCTATTAGTAGATTATCCTCAAATGTGACTGGTAGTAATGTTGATTTAACTGGGGGCACGATCGCTCTAGAAACGGAACGTTTGCGGTTGAGTAATGGTGCAAACATCTCTACTTCAGTCATTTTAGGCAGGGGAGAAGGAGGAAATATACTGGTTCGTGCTACTGATTCTCTTGATATTACTGGATCGGGGCCGCAACTAGTTGACGGTTCCTTTGCTGTGTCAGGTTTGTTTGCTGACTTACAAAATCAAGGTATTGGTTCTGGGGGAAATATTAATGTAATCACAGGAAGTTTAAACCTCAATCAGGGAGCAATTTCTGCATCGACATTCAATCAAGGTAATGCGGGAAATATTACGATTAACGCCCAGCAAATTGATTTACGGGGAATTAGTAGTATTAGAACTCAAGTTGACGATGCAGCGCGGGGGAATGCAGGTGATATTAATATTCAAACTCAATTATTAAGTATACAAGAGCGATCGCAGATTTCATCAGCAACTCAAGGTAATGGCAACGCCGGTAATTTAACAGTACAAGCCGATCGTATCATCTTGACTGGTGTAGACAGCGAGTTTTTAACTGGGATAGTATCGGCTGTTGATGATACGGCTCAAGGTAAAGGCGGTGATATAGATATTACTGCCAATCGTCTATTTATTGGTAATAATGCGGAAATTTTTTCCGGGAGTTTAGGCGCAGGCGATGCCGGAAATATCAAAATTCAGGCTAATTATCTGGAAATTGATGGAGAAAAAAGCGGAATCGCTTCTTTAACCACAGCAGGTGACGGTGGCGACATCATCCTCAATATTAGCGATTTATTACTGTTGCGTCGTGGCGGTTTAATTTCTAGCACTGCGGGGACAGCACAAGCGGGGGGCGATGGCGGTAACATCAATATTAATTCCCAATTTATCGTCGCCATTCCCAAAGAAAATAGCGATATCACAGCCAACGCCTTTACAGGTACAGGGGGAAATGTTGAAATTAATTCCCAAGGTATTTTTGGTATTGAGTCGCGTCCCAGGCAAACTCAACAAAGCGATATTACAGCCAGTTCAGACTTAGGGGTTGCAGGTGTAATCAATATTAACTCACCCGATACTAGTTCGATTCAAAACAGCTTTAGCGAATTACCGCCAGTAATTGACACTAACGCCTTGATTGCGTCAAGTTGCATTGCTCGCGGTACTCGGCGACAAGAAAATTCGTTTATCATTACAGGTTCTGGTGCTTTACCTGCTAATCGTCCTGGGGTTTTAATTTCTAACTATACCACTGGTGAGGTAAGAAGTACTCCTACAGCACGTGCTTGGAAAAAAGGCGATCCGATTATTGAAGCCCAAGGTTTTTATCGCCTGGGTAATGGTAAGTTGTTATTAAGCCGGGAATGTTCTTAATTGTTGACTGTTGACTGTTGACTGTTGACTGTGGTTACTGAGCTATTACCATGAAATCGGTTGATAGCGCAGGGAAAAATTCAAGCCGTTATCTTGTAGAGAAGTACCGCGATCGCTTGTATCGATCAATGGAATCCCGTAATCTGCACGTAATACCAAACCTGTCACAGGTTGCCAATTTACACCTAATCCTACACTAGCTATGGTTTTAGGATCGGGGTTGCTAGCGCGATTGTTCCAAACTGTGCCAATATCAAAAAATGGAATTAACTGTAGCGTTTCTACATTAGCTGCTAGGGGAATTCGTACTTCTATCCCTCCTGCTACGCCATTGTCAGCTACAAGTTGATTTTGACGATAACCGCGTACTGTGTCTGCACCTCCAAGGCTAAGTTTTTCTAGGGAAAGTAGGGAATCGGGGGTGAGTTGGGCGTTAATTTTTGTCAGCATTAAGATGCGGGGTGATAAACGTTGTACCCATTGAAATTGTCCAATCCAGGCGAAAAAACGCCCATCTGTACCGCTATTATTAACTGTGGCATTAAATGCATCAATGCCAAAACTAAATTGCGATCGCGCGGCTAAGACACTGTTAGGATGACGTTGTAGCCAGTCTTGGGAAAAGCGGATAACTGTAACTCTGGATCTCCCATCTTCCGGGCCTTCGGTAAAGGAAAAGGGAATATCATTCAGTATATAGGTTTGACTGCGGCGTAAATCTAACGCCCAGCCTAGGGCAAATTCGCTGTTAGGGGTGCGGATTAGGGGTTGACGGATATTCACCGCTAGGGTTTCGGCTTCGCTACGAATATCTAAATCGCGAAATTCGCTGTCAATAATGCGGCTACTACTGTTACTGTAGCGGATACCCAAAGTCCCATCTAAAGCGTTAAAGGGAATGGCGTAACTAATATTGTAAGTATCAAAACCTTCCGTGATTGCATATTCAGCATTGAATCGATCGCCAAACCCCAATAAATTATCATGGGCAATATAAATACTACCTTGTTCGGAACCGACGCTAGGTGATTGGTTATTGCTAAAGCTAACCCCGGCGTGAAATGCTGGTGCTTCGGTGATTTTCACCTGTAAAATATTGCTACCTGGGGAACTCCCGGCGGTTAACTCAGCATTGACTCGTGCAATTACGGGATCGATTTGTAATAATTGTAATGCTTGTTCTAATTTTTTTTGGTTTAACGGCGTACCTGCAAATCTCGCAATTCGCGATCGCACATATCCTGGTTGTAATCTTTGCAACCCTGTAATCGCAATATCTTCGAGTTCGCCTTCTACTACTTGGATTTGCACGATACCGCTAGCTATATCTTGATTGTTGGGAATAAATGCGCCACTGGTGATATACCCGTTATCAATATAGAGTTTGGTAATTTGCGATCGCAGTTGTAATAATTGCTCAAAGGTAATTTTTTGATTTTCTAAGGGCTTTTTTAATTGGTTAATCTCTGTTTGTAATACAGTAGCGCCAATAATTTGAATTTGTTTAACTAAAAATTTTTCGTCACTGGGAAAATTCGTGTTAGGTAAATTTTCTTGGGGAGGTAATGGAAGTATAGGAATATTCGGTTGGGGTGTTGGTAAGGTATTTGGTGTAGGGGATGGTGGGGGAATAGTTTCATCTACTTTTCCTGGTATTGTGGGGGGAATTGTCACGCCAGATGGAGGTGTAGATTGGGCAAATACAGCAATTGGAGTTATGCTGATGCAGGTGAGTAAGATGAAAAAAAGCTTTTGCAATCGCAAGTAGGCATTCATTATTTTATTTAATTAATTTATTTATATTCATAAAAATCGGACATAAAAATTGACAGGAAATAGTTAATATGATATCTCCAAGTCTTTTACAGAATAGATATAAAATTTCTATTTAATTTTTGCTAGACCAGTAAAAAGTGTATTATGTTATGAGAGCCAATTTGATAAAAATTTAACAATCTTATGAGAGTTTACTTGATGATTGCATAAAGATGCAAATCATCAAGTTATTAGTAGGCGATAATCTTATTTATGGTCGCCTCCATGACCATAAAAAGTTACTCCATAAGTATCGCAAAGATTAGTCCGGCTGATATCATAAGTACCATTGCTATAAATGGCTTTGATATCATAGATGCACTGATTGCTATTATTGTTAAATGTCACGGCTTCATAGCTGCCAGTAACTAAATCTGAATCAAGAATATTGTCGCCCCAATATTTAGAGTCTTTTGATGATACATATAAGGTAGTAATTTCTAATTCGTTATTATTGTAAACGATAAAATCCCGTCTATCTCCTGCTAAGGCAGTTTGGTTAGTAAAGGGGAAAAATGGTAAGGTAAAAGTGGCAGCGATTAAAGTATTGCGCAGAAATTGAGATAACATAGTTAACCTCTCACTTGAATTTAGCTATAATTCAGAAAACATGCAGCAGTCAGCGTTGATAGATTGACGTTTTTTGTGGCTGTAATTTCTGAACCTTGACTTTAATACTCAGATTACGCCCTGGAAATTGAGAATGCATTCACCATTTATGCATAGATGGTTGCAGATTTTAGATTTTCAAATTGCAGAAAACTGCAAACTTTGGTAAATTGCAGTTTTTATCGTTGATTTCTGGTAATTTAAATAACAAATATTATAAAATTATACTCTCTGTTAGGTGGTGTATGCAGATATTGCATAAGTTTTCTCAGTTATTTCTGGGGTTAATGGATTGCTATAGGAAACTTAAATTAAATCGACAGCGATTAAATAAAGGATTATTTTTATTATCCCTAGTTATTTGTTTACTCTGGGGACAACTGGTAGCAGCAGAAAATTCCCAGGTAAATTTACTGGTTGAACAAGGAATTAAAGCATATCATGCTGGTAATTTTATCAAAGCAATTGCCAGTTGGAAACAAGCAATTGAGCAAGATAAAAATAATCCCGCAGCAACGGCGGTAATTCAGGAAAATTTAGGGCGAGCTTATCAACAAATAGGCGAAAATCCGGCGGCGATCGCATCCTTCACAGCTGCAATTCAAGACTATGGTAGAGTAGAAAATATACAGCAAGTCGGGCGGATGAAGTCGGAACTTGCTCAAGTTTACAACAATTTGGGACAGCCTCGCAAAGCGATCGCGCTGTTATGTGGCAATCTAGTAGATAAGTTACCAAGCTACGAAAAACCCAAAAATCAGGAAATTAGCTGTATTCCTGAAAGTGCTAGCCAAATTGCTAGTAAATATAATGATAAAATTGCGCAGGTAGCAGCTTTGGGAATTCTCGGTGAAGCATATCGTCTGACGGGAAATTATGAGCAAGCAATTAAATATTTACAAGCCGGACAAAAAATTGCTCCTGAAGATTTTTTACTTTTAAATAGTTTGGGTAATGTTTATAATAGTCGCGCTCAATTGCGAGATTTACAAGCCGATTCTGCTAAGAAAGCAGGAATTGTGAGCAAAGAAAAGGAGTTAGCACAGCAATCTATCAGCGATTATCATCAAGCTAAATTATATTTTCAAGCAAGTGTGAATAGTGCCCGCGATCGCCAACAAGTTATTGGGGAACTACGCGGATTATTAAATTTAATTCAGTTGGGTTCCCAAAGCAATCAAAATAAAGTCTTGCAAGATGATGAATTTAATCAAAATGTCACAGCAGCTTTGCAAGTTTTAGCAACTGTACCTAATTCGAGTAGTAAAGTTTATGGCGGAATTGAACTTGCTTATTTACAGCGCGATAGTCAAGGAACTGCACTTTTCACTACTTGTCCTCAGCGCTTTTTAGCCGATGAAATTGTGGTAGATTTATTGAAGAAATCTGTATTAGCGAGCGAAAATTTACAAGATAATCGCCTAATTTCCTATGCTAACGGTGCTTTAGGACATTATTGGGAATGTCAAGCTAATAATGCCAAAACACCAGATAAAACTAAACTAAATACAGCCTTAAAATATACTCAAGCCGCAATCATCGCCGCAGATAATAAATTAAACGCTAAAGATAGCTTATATTTGTGGGAGTGGCAAGCTGGGAGAATTTTCGATAAACTAGATAATCCAGAAGCAGCGATCGCGGCTTATCAACGGGCATTTGATATTCTAGAAGATATTCGCGAGGATTTGTTAACAGCCGAACGGGATGTACAATTTGATTTTCGTGATGTTGTTCGTCCTTTATATCAGAAATTAGCACAATCGCGGCTAGAATTGCTAGGAGTTGGAGCAATAGCAGACGAAAAGCGCGCCAATGAATTATCCGCAGTCGTGAAAACCGTTGATGCTTTAAAATTAGCTGAATTACAAAATTATTTTGGCAATGATTGCATTTTAAGCGGGTTAAATCCTCAACAAGTAGGCGAACTGTTACAGGAAAATAGTGCAACTTTTAAAAATACAGCATTTTTAAGTTCGATAATTTTAGAAGATAAAACCGGTATATTATTACAATTACCCGATCGTCCAACCAAATTTAACTGGATTAAAGACCCCAATCAACCAGGTACGGATAAAATAGTTAGCAGTGCTACTCTACAACAAAAAATTGCTGAGTTTCGTCAAGGACTATTAAGAAAAGAAGATATTAATTACGATCCAACAATTGCCGCACAGCTTTATGATTGGATAATTCGCCCCTTTGCGGCGGATTTGGAACTAAATAAAGTGACAACGTTGGTATTTATTCAGGATGGATTTTTGCGCAGCGTACCAATGGCAGCACTTTATAACAGAGAAAACCAAAAATATTTAGTCCAAACCTATGCAGTAGCTACAACTCCCAGTTTACGACTAACAACGCCCAAGTTACGCGATCGCAGTCTCCAAAAAGCATTAATTTTGGGTGTCACCGAAACAGCAACAATAGAAGGTAAAACTTTTGCGAAACTCACTGCTGTAAACGATGAAATCAGCACCATACAAAATATCTTTCCGCAAAGCCAACCCTTAGTTAATGAAAATTTTGTCCCGGAGAAGTTTCAACAAACACTCAAAAAAAGTACATATCCAATTGTTCACATCGCCAGTCACGCGCAATTTGGTATCATTCCCGAAGATACCTTTATAGTCACAGGTAACAATAAAAAACTGACCATCAGTCAATTAGAAACTGCTCTGCGCAACCTCAACAGTAAACCCGATAGGGTAGAACTTTTAGCCTTAACCGCCTGTCAAACCGCAGTTGGCGACGACCGAGCTACACTAGGATTAGCAGGAGTAGCCTTACAAGTAGGGGTAAAAAGTGCGATCGCTTCTTTATGGAATGTCAACGATCAATCCACATCAGAACTAGTGAAAGCATTTTACACCAACTACCGCAATGCTGGTATGACTATTGCCCAAGCATTACAAACAGCCCAAATTAGAATGATTGATGCAAAGACACAGGGTTTAAATCCCCTATATGAGCATCCGGCTTATTGGGCTGCTATGATTGCGATCGGTAATTGGCTTTAAAGTCGCCTTGCTATATCTAAAACACCGAATGTAGGGGTTTAGCAGTGCTCATACGTGTCAACTTAAGCTAAAAGCTATATACGGCGCGTGTTGTACAAATACCTCGCGCCCTCATCCCCTAACCCCTTCTCCCTCAGGGAGAAGGGGAATTAAATCTCTTGCTCCCCTCTCCCTGAGGGAGAGGGGCTGGGGGTGAGGGCGAAACCTTGCAACCAAGCGGGTTTCACGTTAAGTTGACACCAATGAGCATTGCCATGCCCCTACAGGTGTTGTATTCTTTGTTTAAATTGCTATAACTATTTTATCTTGAGCGATCGCTCGCAATTTTTTGCAGATTTTCGATGCGTTGTTGAATATTTTGTTTGTTTGCTTCGTCACCTATGAGCATTTCCGACTCTGCCAAATCTTTGACTAAACTTGCGCCTATGGTGCCTAAGTTACCATGATTATTCGCTTTGATTGCTTCTTCCATTGCTTCATACCATAGTTCGCGTTCAGCATAATAATTGACGCTTTCGGGAATGCTAGTAAATTGTTTTTTGGTAAATTCTGGCGGATTGACAACGGTAAATTCTGCATGACTAAGGATGGTGTCATTGTCGCAGTCAATAGCGATTTGCCATAAATAGATTTTACCTATTGTGAGTTCGGGATAATCCAGGGGAAGTTTAAGTTTGTTAATTCCTACAGTAGCGGGTATTTCTTTAACTGTGCCAATGATTTTGAGGTTGTCTTTTGACTTAACTTCAAATAACCGAAAGCGCACATTTTGATTGCTAGACATATACCAAGCTAACATGGGGCGCGTAGCTGTAGTTTTGCCAATAAATGTTTGCGGCGCAAGTTGTGTCAGGGGAATTCCACTATTAGCACAACCACGGGAACCACCCGCACTAGTATATCCGCTAGCTGGTTTGCGATCGCGCGGTTTAAATTGAGCAAATGCTGGTAATGCAGTCATGAGAAAAATCCAGCCTACAACCAAGCTTGTTAGTCTGTAGCTATTTCGCCAAAACGCAAAATATTGATGACTCATAGTAAATGCTCTTGATTTTATAGCTATCTTTAACTTGTAAAAATCTTACCAGCCTCACCTTGATATTCAAATATTATTAATAATAATCTTACAATTACTGAAAAATTAATCACTAATACCTTTAATATAGGATGTAATTACGAATTATTCTGGCTCAGTTTCCAATTCAATTCGCAGATAGTACCGCGAGGGTAAATTGACTCGCGGTGAAATTCTCCCCCTAATTGTTTTGCCAGAATTTTAAAATTTTTTGTCCCTTTACTTTCTCTCTTCGATTGAATTCCACAACCGTTATCTTTCACCGATAATTTATATGTATTTTCGCTATAAATACCCGATGCTTGTACCCGCTTTACTCCTTGGGCATGTTTACCCACATTACATAAAGCCTCTTCTAGGAATAAACATATTCCTCGTTTATCTTCTCTACTTAAATACTTATCATCAATTGGGTCAAAATTGCGGACTTTTACTTTTAAAGTTTGAAAATATTCAAAATCATTGCGCTCAAGGGTGCTAGAATAGACTTCGTATAATAAATCATGTAATGGGCGGTTTAATTCCAAAATCACACCGCTACCTAAACGTAAAATTTCTTCTTTTGTTAAAGCTTCCAGTTTGAGAAATTCACCCAAGTCGCGAATTTCTTTATCCAGCTTTTCAAATTGCGCAATTAATTGTTCGTAGGGAATATCCCGCGCTCGTATATGCTTTAAACCATAGGCGAGGGTTTGCAAAGGGCCGTTATGAATGACAGTAAAAGTATGTTGGATAGTATTTTGACGTTCGCTAATTTGCGATCGCAAGAATTTATCGTGTTGGTAAAACGCAAAAGCACTCAACCCTAGCCCATTTATCACTAATATCAGCAAATTTGGGACAATGGGAATCCATATCCCCCACACCGATAACATCAGATAGCCAAAGCTCAACAGACAAAATATTGCTAATCCGACACTGAGCAGATTTTTCCATGCAGATTGCGTAATTCTACCAATAAATAGGGGCAGAAAACCCCAAATAACTATCCATGTATACTCCCCTGCATCATCCCAAGTGTTTAACATTGGGCGCTGATCAATTACAGTACTCAAAATTTGACTAATTACATGGGCGTGATAGTCAATGCCATAAATTTGACCGCTCAATTTGACTTTTGGCAAAGCAGATGTATAAAATATATCACCAGCGCTCAGATTGCGGTTGCCTACTAAGATAATGCGATCGCGCAATAATTCGCCATCAACCTTCCCAGAAATCACATCACGCAGCGACACTACAGTAAAAGGCTGAGGATTGTTGCGAAAATTCATTAAAATATACAATCCCCCATCATCAACCCCAACATAACTACCAAAATTCTTGTGAATTCGCGGTAATTCTACACCCCGAATCATGATAGTATTGGGGTCACGAATTCCCGTGTCTAATGAAATTTTTTTGGCATCTAAATACTTAATAACTAACTGCAAAGCCAAAGAATTTTTATCTTCATGAATATTTTTAGGATTGGCTGTATACAACAAATAGCGGCGATTTTTACCATCTTGATCGTGAGGTAAATCGACAAATCCCACCCGTTCTTGTGGCAGACTTGGAGGTGGTGCAGTTTCTCCCGGTGGTAAAATTTTTTCAATGCCAATAATTTGCGAATTTGTGCGTAATATCTGGGCTAATTGTTGAGCGCCAGGTTCTACAGGTACATTTTTAAAGATATCTAAGCCAATAGCTAGGGGTTGATAAGTTTCCAGCTTGCTGAGTAACTCTGCAATTTTGACATCAGGAACTGGATATTGTTTTACCCATTCAATATCTTTTTCATCAATCCCCACAATAACTATACGTTCATCAGGCTGTTCTTGGGGACGCAAACGCAACATTGTATCGAGAAGCATCCATTCCCAAGACTGCATTCCCCCAACTAGGCGGATGAATATCATCACTATTAATACAATAATCCCTGGAGGTGCAGCTAACGACCACAAACCAAATTCTTGGCGAATGCGATTCCAGATTCTCCTTTTCATTTTACTTGCCCTTGAATTGTCTCTTGATTAATCAATTAGACCAGCTTCACGGGCACGAATTTCAGTAAGAATGCGCATATTCTTGCCGCTTTGCTTGCAATCTTCAGGATATACTCCCAAAACATCCTGAATCTTCGTCCAGTAAGTTCTCACGGCTCTTTCTGACTTATGCATTTTCTCAGAGATAGCTTTATCAATCAAACTCTCTTCAAAAGCCAAGCGCAACACCTCTAACCATTCAGGTTTGAGTTCAATTGCGGTTTTAATTTCTTTAGTGTGCGTCGCCCCTTGGAGTGCTAAATTAACTCGCATCAGCATTTCTGCTTCTGGTAATCCCTTATCTGCGATCGCAAATCCACCTTGATGATTATCTATTTCATGTTTGATGCGGATTAAGGCTTTAACATAACTAGTTTGCACCATGAAATTTTGCTCTGGATATTCTTTGAGCAAAGTTTGCAACAGCTTAATTCCCGTATCAATTTCTGCGGTTTCCCCTGGCTGATAAGGAATCGATAAATCCATCATAATTAACGCAAAGGGCTGATGAGATTTCAATTGTGAAAGCGTCTCAATTCCCGTCTGCGCTTTCATAATCTTAGCTTCGGGATACTCTCTTTTTAATACATCCAGTGTACCCGTCAAAATTAATTGATGGTCATCAACAACAAGAATACCCAGCTGTGTATTCACTGGTAACTGTCCATAAATTTCAGATTCTCTCACATTTACAAATAGCATATTTTGGGCATAGGTTTCTATAATTGACGTAAAATCGGTGAGTTACAGCCTATTTCAGCAAATTATCTGTACCTCAGCAACGTCGCATTTTGCTGTATCTGCATATTTTAATCAAAGAGCGATATTTAACCTATGCACAAAAGTGCAAACCTGTACCGCAAACGATATCAAGGATAGCCGTAGCCAGATAGATGAGGACATCAAGCTAAGACAAAATCCTTTCAAGGCTGTCAACAGTCAACAGTCAACAGTCAACAGTCAACAGCTATATATAAGTAAAGGCACAACCATCATCTTGGTTGCGCCCACAACATCTTCAGTAATTCACGCTTTTGTCATCTGCAATCTTTAACCAACATTAAGCCGTCACGAAAATATCTGCATTAGTTAAAGACAGCCCGGTATTGAGGGTAGCAAATTGAATTTTAGCGATCGCTCCTGTACCATCGCGATCGAAGAACAAACCACCATTATTGCGATCGTAGATAAATCTTTGACTGCTTGTCGTCGCTGCAGAACCGATCACAAATTGACTAGCCGCGATCGCCGCACCAGCAACTAACCCGCCACCAAACCCAGCCGCCGACACCACAATTGTATCATCAACTACGCTAAAATCAGTAATTCTATCAATGCCTTGACTGGAAGAATTGAAAGTAAAGCGATCGCCACCCGTACCACCTGTCAGAGTATCATTACCCCCACCACCCACGAGAATATCATTACCAGACCCACCATTGAGATTATTATTAGCACTATTACCTGTAATATTGTTATTCAGATTGTTACCAGTGCCGTTAATCGCTGCGGTACCCGTCAAAACCAGGTTTTCTAGTTCTGCTGTCCCTAAATTAAAACTGTAAGCCGATTCAACAGTATCTACACCTTCACCAACATATTCATAAATGGTGATGTAATTATCACTACTAAAAATATAGCGATCGTTGCCAGTACCACCATAAAGCGTGTTAGTACCACTACCACCATTGAGGGTGTCATTACCAGCCCCACCATAAATAGTATCGTTGCCACTACCACCATTGAGGCTGTCATTACCAGCGCCTCCATCGATCAGATCGTTTCCACCGTCACCAAAAAGATAATTATTGTACTGATTTCCCGTAAGCGTATCATTGTAGTTGCTGCCAATAGCATTTTCAATGACACTGATACCACCCTGAGAATTAGCAATTGTAAATCCGCCTTTAATACCAACTACTTGGCTAATAAAGCCGCCAGCATTGGGGTCATTATTTGCCAAAGTCGCGTTGTTTAAGTTGATAATGACCGAATTTGTTGCCCCTTGACCAGAAATTGTATCTGTTCCGCCCGCATCCCAAATACAAGACCAGTAAGTCCCCACCTGATTATTATAGGTTGGAAGATAGTAGACATTATTACCAGTATTGTAATTGCGATTTATACCATAAATATGTTGAATAGCAGCAATATCAAAAGCCATCGGCCCCGCAGCATATCCCCAATTTGTCTCATACCCTGGCGAATAAGGGCTGTCAGTAACAACATAAGACATAACAGTCGTTAAAAACTGATTGAGATTCAAATCGCCAAAATCATCAGGGCTATCAACACCAGGAAAAACAGCAGAATTTCCGCCATGATCGTGAGAATGAGCTAATCCTAATGCATGACCAATTTCATGAACAAAAATATAGTAGCCATAGCCACCAACTACAAGAGCAGCATCAGGATTGGATTGATAAGCTTGCCAATTAATTAAAACATCTCCTTCGGAAAACAGATTGGAAGATTCTCCTGGTGGCATAGCCATCCCTAGTACGCCATCAGAATCAAAAGCAGAAGAATCAGCACTATGAAGAGTTAGTTCTGCATTACCATCGTTAAAACCAGAATACTCAAGCTGAAAATTTGCCACATTAGCCCAAGCTTTTAAAGCATTAGTATAGGCTGTGACTTCAGCATTGTATAAAGGATAGTCCCAGGATTGATTATCAACAAAAGAGTAAGTCAGCTTTCTATTGTCGTTTTCTATTTTCCAACGACTACCCCATAGTAAACTGTTTACATAAATTGAATTAGTTTGAGTTACACCACCTGTAGAGCCAACAAAAGTAGACATTGCATCCTCCTTTTGAGAACGATAATTAGGAATTATTTTTTGAGTTTGCGACTAGATTTAGCCAGTATTTTGGGATTGATATCTGTTCAGACTTAATGCTTTTATTTGGGCAATTAAAATCTTTAACAATTAATAGATTAAAAAAAATAGAGAAATTAGTCCTTCAGCTTTTATGCAAACATAGATACAACTTTTAGTACCAATACCTGCAATATCCTGTATCTAAATGTGCAGAAAACTGTATTGTTATTAGTCATTGCTCCGTAGGGGCGGGTTTATTTGAATCTTTGTGAATACGGTGAATCCGCCTTTACAGTTGTCATTAGTCATTACGGATATCTTGCACCTACACCCTATAAGGATGCTGCTGGTGAATTAGGGGTAATACCCTCGCTTATACCGAAATCCCGCCGTCACCCTCAAGGGTGCGGCTATACAAACAAAGCCTGCGGAGGCAGGCTAATAAACTTAGTTTTTCGTTTTATTTGATACTCTTAAACTTCTGCCTTTCTTCAAAGCTCTGGTTACGAATTAATACTTAAAATATCAAACTTAATTAAATACAACAATGTACGGAGTAATTGCCCAGCCGGAACATCGCGATGAGAACTGAGGATGCTGTCAATTGAAACTGTGCCATTTTGCGCGATCGCATTTAAGATTGCATCTATGGTTGAGTTGGTGTTTCTTCTGTCTGCACCAAAATTAGTAATCCAATTTTGCCGAATTCGTTGGAGATTTTCTGGTGTCCCCATCGCCCCTAATCTTAATACTAAATCTGGGCTGGGTGTGTTACTGGTGTAATGGGCAAATAATCTAAAAGGATCGTCGCATAAAGGTATGGGTGGGCTACTTGGTTGTAATGGTACAGACATTGGTGCAGTGGCGCGAATTTCTGCTAATTCTTGCCATAAATTTTCATAAGCGGCGATAACCACTGACCAATCGTAGGTTTCTCTGGCGCGTTGTCTCCCATTCTCACCCAGACGCTTTCTCATTTCTGGCTGAGTAATTAATTGTATGACTGCGTTAGCGGCTGCATCTATATCAACTGCCACTACCATTGATGAATGAGCTATATAGGTGCTGTAATTTAAACTATTATTGTAATAATCTGCGGCTAAATCTAAACTTAACCCTGGTTGAGGCATGAATGTAGGAATTCTCAAACCATCAATTTCATGGCGTACAGATTCTTGATAACCATCCCAATCGGAGACAATTACAGGTAACCCCGCAGCCATCGCTTCAATTGGTGTGAGTCCAAATGTTTCTTGAATATTATCTACTAAAGAGATAAAAATATCAGCCGCAGCCCAAATTCCCGCGCGGATTTCTGGTTTGCGCCCATCCACAAAAATACAATTAACTGAGGGACAAAAAGTTTGCGCACTTTGGATAATACTAACTTTCTCTTTCTCATCTTCAAACCAACCAGCCAAGACAAAATTAATTTTAGTATTGGTGGCTTGGGCGGCTTTTTCTAAGGCTAAATACATTGGTACAGGATGGGCTTTGGCGTAAAAGCACAATCGCCCAACAAATAGCACTACAATCTCATCTTGAGGAATACCAAGGGCTTGACGTAAACCGCGCCTGATATTCTCTGTATTTTCACCTTGATCAAAAGTATCGCAATCAACACCCAAAGGAATTACTGGTAGTTGGAGATTAATCTGCGGTTTAGCACCGATGCGTTGAGCTAAATATTCAGCCCATGTATCAAAAAGACGATCGACAGCATTTTTTACTGCCATAGATGTGCAAATAATAGCATCCCAAGGCTGAACCGGAGCGATGAGTGCATCACCAATCCCATCCATGACGCCCATACTTGCAATTGTATGGGTGACACCGCAAATACTATAACCCCGTTGATTATCAAATCTTCGCGCCCAAGCATGGTGAGATAACATAGGATCTGGGTGATAGATGGTTCCCGCTTGTGCAAGTACTTGATGATTGTTGCTAGGTAACCAAGTAACTTGACGCCGACGTTTCATCCAAGGTTTAATGCGATCGCAAAATTCCATAAATTCCCCTTGGCTAGAGGTGTAACAATATAGGAAATCGGCTGTTCCATGTTGCACTAAAGCCTTGAGGAAACCTTCACCCGCAGCTTGACGCCCTAGCAGTCTGTTTCCAGAGGTATCGTAACCATCTTTTTTATAAAAAATTGCCGCAGTGTTATTCATATATGTTTATTTTAGGAATAAGGCAGGAGGCAGAAGTAAAGAGGGGGTTAAAAAATTGCTCTTATAAGTGTGGGATAGTACAACTCAGTTACTCATCAATTTTTGCTTATTAGCATTGCATTTTATCATTTGCATTTTCAAAAGTTCATCAAATTGACTGTAATAACTTTTTGACTATCAAGTTTTATAACTTCTGGTTTGGGTACTACTTGATTTAAGTTGTTTCCACATTGGCGATTTATAAACGCATAAATTAAATTGGAAGCGCTGTTATTTCTCATCATGCCAAATGCTAGTATTTTTTATTCATGGTGTTGCTGAATCAAAAGTTAAATTTGCCCAGCCTTTAAAACATCTCATTAAAGATGAATTATTACAGCGCGGTCAAGAACTACCATATTTTCATTCTGGTTTTTATGCAGATGTTCTCAATAAAAAGGACAAAATCTGGAATTGTATAGATAGAGATTTACAAAACCAGAAGCAACAAAACCCTAATGTTAATCTTCAAGATATATTTCGCGGACAAGAAATCAGGCGAGAATTTCTTTCCGATTTTGTCGGAGATGCTTTCACTTACCTAAACACGGAACGTGGCGCGAAAATCCGCGAATCAATTGCCGGACATTTAGAAGATTTTATTTTAGCTCACCCCAAAGAAAAAGAGCTTCACATTATTGCTCATTCTATGGGTACGGTAATTTTATGGGATATTTTGTTTTCTGATAAATTCTCTTCTGACGATGCTGCCTATAAAATACGTTCACTAATTAATCAAAAAGTTACATTAAAAAGTATTAACACAATGGGTTCTCCCATTCTTTTATTCAATATGATTTTTGATGTTACCTCTGAACAGGTTCAAAATTGCGTATTCAAATTTTCTCAGCAACCTATCAGATGGACAAACATCATTCATTCTTCTGACTTAATTGCTTATCCTATAGGCTCTAGCTTAAATTTCAATGATTCATGTAATTTATTAGTTAAAGATAGATTTATATCAACAGTGGCTAATGATTGGGAAAATAATATGCGTGCTTTATATAATACTGCTGGCAATCTCAACCCACAAATAAATCAAGCTTTATCACTAGGAATGATAGCATCAGGTGCAGCAGATGCACATCTTAATTACTGGCAATGTGCTCAAACAGCAAAAATCATTGTCGATACTATGTTAGGAAATGAGGAAAAAATATTAAATCTCGTTATTGAGAGATTCAAGAAAATTCCGGGAATGACAATTAATTTTATGGATGCTAAAGATTCCATACAAACTAATGATTATAAAATAGATCAGTCTTGGCATCATTACCTTGGCGAACTTGATAAGCTTCGAGAAAGCTTTCAATTTTCAGATAGTAGTGGAAAATTAAATCTACGCGATAATATAGCTCAAATTCCTCATATTTATGTTTACGATCGCAATGGTGATTGCAAATTTAGTGGTTATGTTGGCTTATTCCATGCTGAGGGACTGAGACAAGAAGTACAAAACATTAAAGCAGAATATCAGTTAAAAACTTAATACACAATTTCATTAATTCATAGCAAATTGGCTTAGGAAATACTCTGCGAAACTTTGCGTTAACCTCCGCGTTCCTTTGCGTTTAAAAATTTATGAACTTATGCAAAGCGGTACTTAGTTTTCATCATCCACCAATTCATAGAGTGTGCCTAAGTCCTAAATCATTTATCATGACTATAGATAAATAATCCCAGCAAAGCGGATTTAATTAATTAGGAATCGACATTGTAACTATGACTCAACAATCGATACAAGTAATTGGAGGTGGACTAGCTGGAACAGAAGCAGCATGGCAAATAGCCCAAGCCGGGATACCAGTGATTTTACACGAAATGCGGCCGAAACGCTTTAGCCCTGCCCATCATACAGAACATCTGGCAGAATTAGTCTGTAGTAATTCCTTTGGTGCAATGGCGAGCGATCGCGCTACTGGATTATTACATGAAGAACTGCGACAACTCAATTCTATTGTCATAGCTAAAGCTGACGAACATGCAGTTCCCGCCGGTGGTGCTTTAGCCGTAGATAGAGGACAATTTAGCCAAGAGTTAACCGAAACTCTATCCCACCATCCTTTAGTAGAATTCCGTCGCGGTGAAGTCCCCGCTATCCCTGAAGGCATAGTAGTTTTAGCTACAGGCCCCTTAACTAGTCCCGACTTAGCAACAGATATCCGCAGCTTGACGGGGATGGAATACCTCAGCTTTTTTGATGCGGCTAGCCCGATTATTGTGGGAGAATCGATTAACCGCGATATTGCTTTTATGGCTTCTCGCTATGACAAAGGCGAAGCAGCTTATCTCAACTGTCCCATGAATAAGGAGCAATACCTGCATTTTTGGTCAGAACTCAAGCAAGCGGAACAAACAGAATTAAAAGATTTTGAACGCGAAACGGCGAAATTTTTTGAAGCTTGTCTCCCCATTGAAGAACAAGCACTACGGGGTGAGGATACCATGCGTTTCGGCCCCTTAAAGCCAGTAGGATTATCTGATAGCCGCACCGGGGAACGTCCCTATGCAGTGGTACAGTTGCGCCAAGAAGACAAAGCCGGTCAACTGTGGAATATGGTAGGATTCCAAACTAATCTGCGTTGGGGCGAACAAAAGCGCGTCTTCCGCTTAATTCCCGGTTTAGAAAATGCCGAATTTGTGCGGTTGGGAGTGATGCACCGCAATACATTTATTAATGCACCTCAATTAATGCACCCAACACTGCAATTTAAACAGCGTCCGACTTTATTAGCCGCCGGACAATTGATTGGGACTGAAGGCTACACGGCGGCGGCGGCTGGTGGTTGCTTGGCGGGAATTAATGCCGCTAGATTAGCTTTAGGCAAAGAACCTTTAACTCTGCCACCAACAACCATGATGGGGGCATTATTTGAGTTTATCAGTTCGGCATCCCCGAAGCACTTCCAACCAATGCCGCCAAATTTCGGTATTTTCCCCGAATTAGGCGTAAAAATCAAGAATAAACAAGAACGTTACGGAAAATACCGCGATCGCTCTTTAACTGATTTAGCAACCTGGATCAATAGTTTGTAATTCGTCACCAAACTTATTATTCGCGTTCTTCTTTGCGTCTTTGCGCCTACCCTGCGGGAACGACTTCGTCGAATGCGTGAGACAAAATTATTTAACATAAAAACGCTGAAATATAAGTTAATTATTTTTATGAACCGCCAAGACGCCAAGACGCCAAGGACGGAGAGAGAAGAAATAGAAGAAAAAAAATCCCTGGTGAAATAACCAGGGTTTGAAAGAGCTATTACCATTTCACTTCAGTTCTATCAAGGATACTCCTCTCTTGCTCTTCTGCGGCAGGCAGGAATGTGGAATGGTTCTCATATGTTACCGCAAAAGTGACATGGTATAAATCAATGCTGATTTACCATTAGCCAACATTTGCCAGCAGTAACTCCCGTTGCTCGGATTTTTGGATGTGTACCTGTCCGTCGTCGTTGACATCAGCAATAGCTTTGTCACCAGTAACGATTTGACCAGATAGCAAAGCTTCCGCGAGGGAATCTTCCAACAGGCGCATAATCGCGCGACGTAATGGTCTCGCACCGTAGCTGGGGTTGTAACCTTCTTGAACTACCAGTTCCTTGAAGCGGTCTGTGACTTCTAAGGTAATTCCTTTTTCTGTCAAGCGACCAGCAACTTCACGCAGGAGAATCTCAGAAATTTGCTTGACTTCATCCTTGGAAAGTTGGGTGAAGACGATAATGTCATCGAGACGGTTGAGGAACTCTGGACGGAAGTAAGCTTTGAGTTCTTCATTTACCAAGTTACGGATGCGGTTGTAACTAGCATCGGCTTGGTTGTCAAAGTCGAAGCCTAAACCACCACCACCTTTTTCAATTACCTTGGAACCAATATTAGATGTCAAGATAATTAAGGTGTTCTTGAAGTCTACTTTCCGACCTTTAGCATCGGTAAGATGACCGTCATCTAACAGTTGCAGCAGCATATTGAATACATCGGGGTGTGCTTTTTCAATTTCGTCGAAAAGCAACACTGTGTAGGGTTTGCGGCGCACGGCTTCTGTTAGTTGTCCGCCTTCGTCGTAGCCTACGTAACCAGGAGGTGAGCCAATGAGCTTGGATACTGTATGGCTTTCCATGTATTCGGACATATCCAGGCGAATCATGGAGTCTTCGGAACCGAAGAAGTAAGCGGCTAAGGCTTTGGCTAGTTCTGTTTTACCTACTCCAGTGGGGCCGGAGAAGATAAAGCTAGCAATTGGGCGATTGGGATTCTTTAAGCCGACTCTAGCGCGACGAATGGCACGAGAAACGGCGGTAACTGCTTGTTCTTGACCGATAAGGCGCTGATGCAGGGTATCTTCCAAATGCAACAGCAACTCAGATTCGGATTCTGTGAGTTTGTTGACGGGTACGCCAGTCCAGGAAGCGACAATTTGAGCGATGTCTTCTTCATCAACGACTGGTGTTTTGGCGGGTGTACCACTTTCATCGCCGTTGAGTTTGGCTTGTAGTTCTAATTCTTGATCCCGCAGCTTTCCAGCTTTGTCGAAATCTTGCAGTCTAACTGCTTCTTCTTTGGCTTTGGTAACACCAAGAAGTTCGCGCTTGAGTTCTTTGTTAGCGGAAATCTGGGAGTTGCGCAGACGCACGCGAGAACCAGCTTCATCAATCAAGTCTATGGCTTTATCTGGCAAAAAGCGATCGCTAATATAGCGGTCGGACAATTGTGCAGCTGCTAATACCGCAGCGTCGGAAATTGTCACTTTATGATGTTGCTCGTATGCTCCCCGCAAACCGTAAAGAATTTCAATGGTTTCTTGAACTGTGGGTTCGCCGACCAGAATCGGCTGAAAACGCCGTTCTAAGGCTGCATCGCGCTCAATGTGCTTACGGTACTCGTCTAAGGTGGTGGCACCGAGACATTGCAGTTCACCTCTAGCTAAGGCTGGTTTGAGGATATTGGCTGCATCTAATCCGCCTTCTGTACCCCCCGCACCAACTAAGGTGTGAATTTCGTCAATCACGAGGATGATATTGCCAACGGAACGAATTTCCTCAACGATTTTCTTGATCCGTTCTTCAAAGTCACCCCGGAAGCGAGTTCCGGCGACTAGCAAGCCCATATCGAGGCTGATAACTTGCTTGTCTTGCAATACTTCGGGTACGTCTTGGTTAATTATCCGTTGTGCCAGTCCTTCCGCGATCGCAGTTTTACCAACTCCCGGTTCGCCAATTAATACGGGATTGTTCTTACTGCGGCGACCGAGAATTTGAATTGCGCGTTCAATTTCTTTATCGCGACCCACAATCGGGTCTATTTTGCCTTCTTGCGCTAGTTTGGTGAGATTTCTGCCAAATTCTTCCAAACTCAGTGGCTGATTGCGCTTTTGACTACCACCAGCAGCGTATACAGTCGCATTTTCACCTAAGTAACGGATGACTGCACTGCGGATAGTTTTTAGGTCAACGCCTAGATTTTGCAATACTTTGGCGGCTACACCTTCGCCTGCTTCAGTTAAACCTAAAAGTAAGTGTTCTGTATTAATGTAATTGTGCCCCAGACTATGAGCTTCTTTAAATGATTGCTCAAATAGGCTTTTTACTTTAGGAGTAAAAGGAATTTCCGGTGGTACAAAACCAGAACCCCTACCAATAATTTTTTCGACCTCGCGGCGTGCTTCTTTGAGATTTACGCCCAAATCGGTCAGTACTTTAGCAGCAACCCCAGTTCCTTCTCCCATCAGCCCGAGGAGAATTTGCTCTGTTCCTACAAAGTTATGTCCCAGGCGACGTGCTTCCTCCTGAGCTAGCATTATTACTTTAATTGCTTCGGAAGTGAAGTGTTCAAACATAGCGGGTTCTTGCTCCCTTGCTGCTTGTACTTTAGGTGAAATACTCTTCACCCTTATCTAAAGTTTCATGTATTTTCTTAATGACAATGTATCTTTATTTAAAGTTGAATGACAGTAGTGAGAGCCGTAAGATTTCGGGTGGGGTTGCCGTCGTTAATTTTTGCCAGAGAATATTGGTGAGGTGGGAAGTTGTGATTATGACAGTGACCTCTTCAGTATGAATGTTTAACTTCTCTCGGCCTTGGCTGTGGGCTAAACTAAAAACTCATTACTTGTAATTGTAGGACTAACGATGGCTGAAGCATCTGGAGGTAAAGACCAACAGCATCCTTTGCAAAACCGCGATCGCCCCACTATTGATATTCTACTAGCTCAGGAGGCGACAGACTATAACTTAGCAGAACTTGCTCGCCTCATGATTCGCTATCAAGGGTTTCCCGGAGCTAGAGAGATTCAACAAGACTTAGATCAAGTTTTGCAACGCTGGGGTCTAACAGAAGCCGAATTATTCGCAAAAACTCGCCAACTCCACGATATTGGCGGAATCTACAAAAGTCGCGGCAAGAAGGAAGAACAGGATTGGAACTAAAGTAGGGGGCAGGGGGAAAGAATTCAAAATTCAAAATAATCTCCTCTTGCTTGTGACAAACTGACAACGGGAGCATCCCACTTTTTTAATCAATACCCTAGAAGGGTATTGCTACACAAACAAAGCCTGCCTCCGCAGGCTTCAAAAACTTATAGCCTGCGGAGGCAGGCTTCGTATTTATAGCCCCAGGCTTCCAGCCTGCGGGCGTTTTAAAAACTGGGATGCACCCACTGACAACTGACAACTGACAACTGACAAATTCTAAATACTACTTTGCGAATGTTTTGACCCTACCTCAGCATTTAATATTACCTGTAAACTTGTGAATAATTCCCCAAATGTATAGGGTTTGGGTAAAAATGTGGTGATACTATCATCCAATGTTGCCAGTAATTCATGATTAGAAGTTAAACCACTCACCACAACAATTTTGACTTCGGGATTAATTTTTTGCAGTACCCGAATAGCCATTGGCCCGTCCATTGATGGCATCATCATATCGATTAATACGACACTAATCTCTTTTTGATGTTTGGTATATAACGCTACTGCTTCAATGCCATCTTTAGCGACTAAAACTTTGTAACCATTTTTTTCTAAGGCTGTTTTCGTAATTTCCCGAATTGATTCTTCATCATCAACAATGAGAATTAATTCGCCATTTCCTGCTGGTAATTCATCATAGCTGGTTAAAGCATTATCTGTTTCTAGGTTCTGACTCGCTTGGAAATAAATTTGAAATTCTGTGCCTTTACCAATTGCACTTATTACTTTCACAAAACCATTGTGGCTTCTAACAATACCCATGACTGTAGATAAGCCCAAACCTGTACCTTGTCCGACTTCTTTTGTCGTAAAAAAAGGTTCAAAAATTCTGTCAATTATTTCTTGAGGAATTCCCTTGCCTGTATCGGCTACGCTAATCGTCACATAAGGGCCGACTTGGGCATCCATATTCATCCGCGCACAGTTACTATCAACCCAGATATTTCTCGCCGAAATTTTCAGCAAACCGCCCTCTGGCATAGCATCACGGGCATTAATACACAGGTTCAATAATACTTGGTGAATTTGTGTTGCATCACCTGAAATATTCCACAGACTTTGTTGAGGAATATCTAGATTTACAGCAATAGATTTAGGAAAGGTTTGTTTAACAATTTGTTCAATTTCGGCAATGACATTTTTTACCTGTAATGTGATAAATTTACCTTCAAAACCGCGTGAAAAACACAACACATGTTTGACCAAATCGGCTGCGCGTTTAATATTGGTTTCCAGGATAGCTAGCCATTGTTTACTATTTTCATCTGCCAGCTTAATTTCTAATAGCTGGGCAATCATTAACATCGGTGTCAGCGCATTATTTAGATCGTGGGCAATTCCGCTAGCTAAAGTCCCAATACTCTCCATCCGTTGCGCTCGTAAAAACTGGGTTTCTAGGAGTTTTTTCTCGGTAATATCAGTATTGACAATTAATATTGATTTTGGCTGTCCCGCCAAATCTGGCATAACTGTCCACCGACTAGAAACGATGATTTCTTTCCCTGTTTTAGTTTTTTGATATAAATCACCTTGCCACAAGTCATTTTTAGCCAAACTTTTGTGGATTTCTGGGAGTTGATATAGTGTTTCTGGTTTGTACAGTAGGGTGTTGGCATTTTTTGCGATCGCTTCTGTTTGCGTCCACCCATACAGATGTTCTGAGCCTTTATTCCAAAAGCGAATTTGGTTATTTAAATCTTGGACAATAATGGCATCTGTGGTGATATCTAACAAAGCTGCCTGTTCTTTGATTTTATCTTCTGCTTGCTTGCGCTCGTTAATTTCTGCTGCTAAATATTCATTTTGTTCTGTGAGTTTTTTGGTCAAATTTTGCAAACGTAAATGAATTTTAATTCGCGCTATTACTTCCTCATGATCTAGGGGTTTGGTGATGTAATCTACTGCGCCTAAATTTAACCCTTTAACTTTATCCACCTGCTCTGCAAGGGCAGTTAAAAAAATCACGGGAATATTTTCCGTAACTGGATTGCTTTTTAACCGTCGGCAAGTTTCAAAGCCGTCAATCCCTGGCATTAAAACATCTAATAAAATTAAATCGGGTGAGGCATTTTCGGCTATGTTAATAGCGCTGATACCGTTGTCTGCTACTAATACTTTAAATCCTGTTTCTTCTAAATATTCCAGTAATAAGTTTAATTTTTGGTAATTGTCATCTACGAATAATATGACATTTTGCTTGTAACTACTAGCATCCATTCATACCTCAAAAAATACTTTTCAAACTTGACTAATTTATATTAAATTTCAAATTTTATTCTTGGACATATATGCTGATTACTCAGCATATACAATCTATATTACTGTGCTTCGTGTATCAAAAGTCAGTTGTTAAATTTTCTCAGACCCAGTAAATTAATTGTGGCCTATAGATACATTCTCTTTGATGGAACGCCCTATTTTATACATGGCCATTACTAACCACGGTTTTGGTCATACGACGCGCATGGCCGCAATCGCTGACACAATTCAAAAATTGTGCCCAGAAGTTCTCCTCATTATGGTGACTACTGCGCCACACTGGTTACTAGATTGCTATATTGACGGCGATTTTATTCATCGTCCTCGGGCTTTTGATTTGGGTGTAGTACAAGCAGATAGCTTGACGATGGATCGAGCAGCTACTTTAGAAAAGTTATTAGAAATTAAAAAAAATCAACATTCTTTGATCGCTGGGGAAGTTAATTTTATTCGGCAAAATTTTGTCCATTTGATTTTAGCGGATATTCCCTTTTTGGCTTCGGCGATCGCTAAAGCAGCAAATATTTCTTGTTGGTCGATGAGTAACTTTGGCTGGGATTTTATTTATCGGGATTGGGGAGGAGAGTTTTTAGCCATCGCTGATTGGATTAGTGATTGTTATGCTCAATGCGATCGCTTATATCGTCTCCCATTTCACGAACCGATGTCAGCATTCACCAATATTATAGATGTGGGTTTAACAGGTGGTTCGCCGCGTTATGATGCTGATAACCTGCGATCGCATTGGCGGATTACCGCACCTGTAGAAAAAACAATTCTGCTAACCTTTGGCGGTTTGGGTTTACAGCAATTTCCCTACGATAACCTACAGCATTTCCCCGATTGGCAATTTATTGTGTTCGATCAATCTGCGCCAGAATTACCTAACTTGGTGAAGATTACCGACCGAAAATACCGCCCTGTAGATTTTATGCCGATTTGTGGGCGAGTTGTTTCTAAACCTGGTTACGGTACTTTTGCTGAGGCTACCAAATTGCAAGTACCGCTTGTTACAGTTACACGGGAAGATTTTGCAGAAGCCGCTTTTTTATTAGCAGGGTTAGCTAATTATAATCAGCATCAAATCCTTAGCCCAACTGAATTTTTTCAAGGTGATTGGGATTTTCTGCGTCAACCTCTATTACAACCCAAACTTTCTCAACCGATAGCCAAAGAAGGCAATGAAGCGATCGCAGCTGCTGTACTAGAATATTTTCAAGCTAGTCAATCACGAAAAAATCTCTCTTAAGAGTCAACAGTCAACAGTCAACCGTCAACAGTCAACCCTATTTTCAACCTAACAATCGCAAAACTCCGATCCGTAAGTGGAGTTTTTCATTAGTTCCGAATTATTGGACAATGGACAATTGACTCTTGACTCTTGACTAACAATGATTTCCCTACAAAATCAAATCATTCTCATCACTGGCGCAAGTAGTGGTATTGGTACTGCTTGTGCCAGAGTATTTGCTAATACAGGTGCAAAATTAATTTTAGCGGCGCGGCGGCTGGAACGCTTGCAGGAGCTAGCTGAGACGCTTAAGGAAGAATTTAATACTGAGGTTTATTTAATACAGTTAGATGTGCGCGATCGCGCTGCGGTAGAAGCTGCTATTTCTAGCCTACCTCCCGCCTGGGCTGATATTGACATTCTCATCAACAATGCGGGATTGAGTCGCGGTTTAGACAAGTTACATGAAGGTAGCTTTACAGATTGGGAAGAAATGATAGATACCAATATTAAGGGCTTACTTTACCTTACCCGTTATGTAGTACCGGGGATGGTAAAACGCGATCGCGGTCATGTGGTAAATATTGGTTCTATCGCCGGACATCAAACCTATCCCAATGGTAATGTTTATTGTGGGACGAAAGCTGCTGTCAGAGCTATTTCTGAAGGTTTAAAGCTAGATTTACTCGGTACGCCGATTCGTGTCACTTCCGTTGATCCTGGGATGGTAGAAACGGAATTTAGCGATGTGCGATTTCATGGCGATACGGAACGAGCCAAAAAAGTTTACCAGGGAGTTACGCCCCTAACTCCTGATGATATAGCAGATGTAATATTTTTCTGCGTCACGCGATCGCCCCATGTCAATATTAATGAGATAGTCCTGATGCCTGTCGATCAAGCTAGCGCCACCCTGGTGAATCGGCGCACGTGAGGAATAGGGGGACAAGGGAGACAAGGGAAGGAAGACAAAGGGGACAAATGACTATTGTACAGACAAGGGTTATCGCGTCTCTAATGGAACATATCAACCTTTCTTGTAAAGATATCGACGCCACGAAAAACTTTTATCAAACAATATTCCCAGATTGGTATGTAAGAGCCGAAGGGGTATTCAATGGCGAACGCTGGATGCATTTTGGTAATAACCAATTTTAAAATGCTCTGGCGTAATTAGCACAAAGCTTGCTGTCTAGATCCCCGACTTCTTGAAGAAGTCGGGGATCTGAATGAATCTCTAACAAACTGGGATTCTCCAAATCATCGATTGGTAATCAAAAACTAGCCCAAGCGATCGCACTCTTTCGCCCAATCGCCCCAGACCAGATTAAAATCAATGTGCTGGGCTATCTCAGCTACATTGAGATATCTGGAGTTTGTCATCCTGTGCTTACTGAATTACCAAAAATCAACGCCCTCAAACAACCTACCAGTTTCGCTTGGGTAGAACAAGCGATCGCTAATTTAGATATAATTCTGCTCGATCATTCCCACTGCGAACGCAAAGCTGCAGGGGTGGCGTTAAATTTTATGTTTCGCTACCCTTCCAATGCGAAAATGGTCAGAGAATTAACTGCGATCGCTCGTGAAGAACTAGAACACTTTGAACTCGTCAATCAGTGGCTAGAACGTCGCAACATCCCCCTCGCACCCTTACCACCACCACCCTACGGCGCAGGTTTAAAAGCACAAGTTCGTCCCCAAGAACCAGATAGATTTTTAGATTCTTTACTCGTCACCGGATTAATAGAAGCACGCAGTCACGAACGCTTAGGATTATTAGCTACACACTGTCCTGAGCCAGAATTAGCCAAATTTTACAAAGGTTTGATGGCATCTGAAGCCCGTCATTTCGGTACTTATTGGGTACTAGCTGATACTTACTTTGACCGTGAAATTGTCATGCAACGGTTGGATGAACTCGCAATAGTCGAAAGCGAGCTGTTAGCAACATTACACTCAGAGCCTAGAATTCATAGTTAGTAAATCAACGTACTTGAATTATGAAACTTCAGTTAACGCACCTCAGACTACTCGTATCCAATTATAAAGAGACTTTTTTGTTTTACCGGGATCTACTGGGATTGAATGTAGATTGGGGTGATGAAGAAACTGGATATGCCGAGTTTAATACCGGATCTATTCAGCTAGCTGTATTCAAAAAAGAATTCATGGCTCAAGTCATCCCCAGCATCAATCAGCCTTCATCCTTTGCTAGTCAAGATAAAACATCCTTAATTTTTGCTGTCGATAACGTCGATGAAGTTTATCAACGGCTTAAAGATCATAATGGCATTCTTATGGCTCCACCTACAGATCGTCCAGACTGGGGAATCCGCACAGCTCATTTTCGCGATCCCGATGGCAATTTAATTGAGATATACACCAACTTAGGCATCCTTAGTTAAATTTTCTTTGCCAGCTACTAGCCAATGTCTGAACTACAGCCAAATCAGAGTCCGAACTTTCGCCGCTTTGCTGACTGGTGTTTGCACAAAGATAGCCTCTCACCTGAAGCCAGACACACAGTTGATCTAGTATTGGAGAAAGTTATTACTTCTGATTGCTACCAAGCAGAGCAACAACTTGCAAGCCTTATCAGACTGAGGCTATACAATGAGGAAATTTCCGATCTAAGTCCATTATCTACATTGACCAATCTGGCTTACTTAGAGTTAACTAGGAATAACATTTGTGACATTAGTCCATTATCTAGTTTAAGTAATCTGCGTCACTTGGCACTCGGTCATAATCAGATTGCCGATTTTAGTCCGTTGTCTAGTCTACCTAATTTAACGAAGTTATTTGTCTGGCGTAATAAAATCAATGTGGACTTGAGTCAATTTTCCTTACTTATTAATTTGACTCTACTAGATGTTAGTTACAATCAAATGTCTAGTTTGATTCCACTATCTAACCTGATTAATTTAACTCAACTTTTTCTTAACTACAATCGCGAGCCAGAAGACCAAATATCAGACTTAATATCTGATTTGAGTCCGTTATCTGATTTAACAAAATTGACAGTATTGCATATTGGCGATAATCAAGTTTCTGACTTGAGTACCTTATCTAAGTTAATTAACCTTAAGGAATTATCTTTAGGAAGGAATTTGATTTCTGATGTGATGCCTATAGGTGATTTAACTAATTTAACAGAATTACATATTGATGATAATTTAATTTCTGACCTCAGCCCATTATCTAAATTGACTTATTTAATTTCCCTAGATATCGGTAAAAACAGAATTTATGATTTAACTCCTTTATCTGGTTTACATAATTTAATTAAACTGAGTATAGGTGATAATCAAATTTCCGATTTAAGTCCTTTATCTAAGCTAATAAATCTTAGAGAACTACATTTAGGTGAAAATGATATTTATGATATTAGCCCACTGTTTGAATTAGTAAACTTAACTAAATTTACTACTGATGCAACCAGACCATTAATTGACAATATATACTTGTCATCTATTTGGCAACAGTATTATTTATATTTCACTGTACCAATTGATAAAGAAAAAGCTACGTCAGCTATCAAATCAACATATGCAGTTCTTGGGCTTCAAGAACCAGAAGTGATTTTTTATCCAGACCCTTATATAATTAGGAATAAATTGGATGAATTTAACTCTAACAAGCAACCTCTATGGGGAAAACCATTAGCATACGAAATATATAAATTTTGTGAAAGTATCGGCAACAGATTAAGTTCTGGGTTGCAAGATTTTCTATACAATGAAATTGCTAATAAATTACTATTATTACAGGAATTCAATAGAGACTTCGATCCAGAATGGGAGTCAGATTATATTACTCCTAGCCAAATGCTGGTAATTATTAGCATAGGGCAACTATTGATGAGTAAATTTAATTATGTACTAGATGATAAAGAAAAAGAAGCTTGGCAATGCCTAAATCAACTATTTGAAAATTGCGGCTGGATATTTCCTGGTGAAAAAGTCTGTGCATTGTGCGATCGCCCCCGTAAAATATCTCTAGATACTGACAACCGCCTACACGCAGAAGGTGAACCAGCCATTGAATTTAGCGATAGCGAGCATAAAGGATACTACTATCATGGTGTGAAACTACCAGAGAAATACGGCAAACTTCACCCCCAACAATGGGAAGCACAATGGCTTTTACAAGAAGACAATGCTGAACTTAGACGCATATTAATTCAAGGTATAGGCTACGATCGCATTTGTGAGCAACTACAAGCACAAGTCATCGATTCTTGGCAAGAATACACCCTACTTCGTATTGATGCTGATATTGATGTCGAGCCAATTCATCTTTTGAAAATGACTTGCCCTAGTACGGCAAAAATTCATACATTAAGAGTACCGCCTTTGATCAACTCTGCCAGAGTTGCGATTCGTTGGGTAAATTGGGATATAGATCCAGAAGAATTTTCTGTGCAAACTTGACTCTCTTTTTGCTCCCATTCAAAATTAAAAATTATTGAAAATTTTCCGATGAGAGATTATTATCGAGACTTTTTGATTCGTAACTGGGAGCAGAGCGATCGCACTAGCACTGCCGCAGTTATCAGTTATGTATTATCAGAATACGGTTTGGGCTGGGAACCAAACGGAGCCGATCGCGATGTGGTACAAGTTGAAGAATGCTACTTAGCCACAGGCGGCGAGTTTTGGGTAATTGAACACCAAGGGCAACTAGTAGGAACCGGGGCATACTATCCGGTAAATCGCGGTGAAAAAGCCGTAGAAATCAGGAAAATGTATTTATTGCCCAGCATCAGAGGTATAGGATTAGGGAAATATTTGTTACAACAGCTAGAAGATGCGATCGCCGCCCGTGGCTTCCAGCAAATTTGGATAGAAACCGCCAGCGTCTTAGTAGAAGCCGTCAAACTCTACGAAAGCAACGGCTATCAACCAGCCACAGGAGTAGAAACCCCAAGGTGCGATCGCGTTTATGTGAAATACCTTAATCAATCGCCAAGGGTTGACGGTTGACGGTTGACTGTTGACTCATACCCAATGCCCCATGCCCAATGCCCCATGCCCTAATTAAAGAATTACTTAATCTTTTTCTCCAGCCCCATTGTCCTTTGTGTCAACGCAGTACCTCTCGCCATCTGTGTGAATACTGTGAAAGACAGCTGCAACAATGTCGTATTCAAGACCCGAAAAGGTTTTGGCAACAACCTATACCCGTGTTTAGCTGGGGGGTTTATGGCGGTTCGTTAAAAAGAGCGATCGCTGTGATGAAATATGAAAATCAACCACAAATCGCTAAACCTTTAGGTCAGTGGTTAGGTGAAACTTGGTTATTAAATTCGCCAACTAGTCATCAAAATTTGCTAGTTGTACCTATACCACTTCACCCCAGTAAACAAAAAATCCGAGGATACAATCAAGCCGCACTCATCGGTCAAAGCTTTTCTCAAACAGCTGGGTTAAAATTCAAACTAAATGGTCTAGAAAGAGTTAGAGAAACTAAAGCGCAATTTGGTTTATCAGCATCTGAACGCGAAAAAAACTTGGCAGCAGCTTTTGCTGTTGGGCAAGAATTTCGCCGCAATCCTCCCACTGTACCAGTGTTGTTAGTAGATGATATTTACACTACGGGTGCTACCGCCGCAGCTGCGGTGCAAACACTCCGTGAGTGGCAAATTCCGATTGTAGGTTTGGTAGCCCTGGCTACCGCCATTAAAAATCAATAACTCAACAACGCCAGGGAAAGCTATTCTGCTAAATAACTCTATAATTGACCATATTATCCTGTTTTTATGGAAATTTTACTTTGATGATCGGTAAAGCTTTTGTCGCGGGTTTACAACGGGTAATTATTCTTCCTGCCACCTTATTGGCAATGAGCATCAGTACAAATGCTGCCTTGGCTCAAAATAAGTTATACAGTCCAATTCCTTTAACTACCAGCAGTTCTGAATTTTCAGATACGCTCTCAGATAAAGATATTCCCACAGGTCAGGGTGGATACGCTCGCGATTACGCCGTTAAGCTCAATAAAGGCGATAATTTAGCCGTTGATTTGTCATCAGATAACTTTGACTGCATTATTACCCTACTTTCCCCCAATGGTACGACCTTAGCCGAAAATGACGACGGCCCTGATGGTACGAGTAATTCCCTATTGTTTACCCGCATAGCAGAAACAGGAACTTATATAATTCGCGTCCGTTCTTTCGGAGAAACTGGCGTTGGTAACTTTAAATTAAAAGTCACAAAGCTACAGCCGATAAAGTAATTTTGGGCATGGGGCATGGGGCATGGGGCATGGGGCATGGCTATTTCTCCTGTGCTTCCTCTGCCCCTCTGCTTTCTCTGCTGTCTTTCAAAAAGCAGTGAGAACGCAAAGAAATAGGGCTTCAGTCCATTCTACGACTGCGCCATAGGTGTCACCAGTGTGACCACCTAATTTGTGGTTAAACCAAGCACTAGTGGCAGTAGCGATCGCTATTCCCGCAACTACCATTACTAATGCCAAAAATCTCTGCTGGTTATATAGTAAAAAGAGTAATCCACTGATGCTCATCGGTAACAACAGTCCCGGTAACAAATCTTTGTAAGATTGAATGGCTTGTTTGTGAATTGCGCCTTTACCGGTTGGTTTAAGATAAGGATAACAAGCGATCGCTAGCTGTTGTCCCCAGCGTCCCCAACCACAAGCAGCCATCAAAATTAACCAACGGTTTGTTTCTATCTCTGTTAAGGCTGTTGTTTTTAGCAATAATAGAGTGATCGCTGCCATTGCGCCAAATGCACCCGTAGCACTATCTGCCATCACCTCTAGCCTTCTTTCTGGGTCACCTACCGCCAAACCATCAGCAGTATCCATTGCTCCATCTAAATGCAGCCCTCCAGTAATGGCGATACCCATACTGACTACTAAGGCACTACGAGTTAATATTGGTATACCCAAATAACTCATCCCGATATCACATAATCCTAAAATTCCCCCAATCAACAGCCCAATTAGTGGAGCCATCCGGGCAACTTGTGCAAATACCAACCCGTTGACAGTTGGCAACGGGATCACAGTATAAAATATCACAGCAGCTACCAAATCAAGCAGCAACTTTTTACCAAAACGAAGCTGGTCAGTCATAGAATTTAAGGGATGAGGAGCTAGGGGCTAGAGGGACAAGGAAGCAATTGTACAGACGCGATGAATCGCGTCTCTGACCAATAACCAATGACAAAATTTAGTTTGTTGGACGATCGCTCACGAAAGTTGATATTTTTTAAATGTAGGGAGTAAACAGACAGTTGACCTCAAAATATTGCGCTGTTGCACCTCACTTACGCTCATACCCCATTTCCTTATGAGTCACCATCTACCCGACACCAAGATACCAGCTCCGTGCATTATTAACACGGGCATTATTGTGAATAAGCTCGACATCCGGCGATTGTTGGCTGACTTAGGCCGAGTCCACTACATCTACACCCAAGACGGACAATTACAAAGTGAGGGTGATGGGGATGTGATGGAAGTGTTTGCCAACCCGCAAAGGTCTACTTTAGTTGCTAACCATGCACTTTACCTGAATGTTCATAGTTTTGACTATTTGGAACTCAAACAGTCCGAACAACAGGAACCCTACTTTGATTTAATCCAAGAAGGCATGTGTTTGCGGCTGATTCCCCTCTCAACGCCTTTACAAGAGCGCAGAGAGCGCAATTTGAATGTTAGTGCCATCGAAGCCATGATGGAGCAAGTACTTGCCGCCAGATGGGATGCGGAAATTGATGACGATACGACCGATTCATTTTAAATTATTGAGCTTGGAAATACTGTTGACTGTTGACGGTTGACTGTTGACCGGAAAGAGAAATTTTCAAGGCTGTCTAGTTTACCAATCTTTATAGATGAATTTTTTTTATGCCTTTGTGCCTTTGTGCCTTTGTTGTAGAAAATAATCTTTTACCACAAAGACCCAAGGGCATACAATCTTTAAATTAACGAAATCATATTAATTTTGCCTTGAGCGCTAATTTTTCTTTTCAATGTCTTGCTTGCTGTAGCCAGACAAAAGCTAGGGCTGGCGTATTTTTCACCCCTCACGGCCCTGTGGAAACCCCTAGATTTATGCCAGTGGGGACACTAGCGAATGTAAAAACTGTAACTCCAGCCCAACTTAAGGATACTGGGGCACAAATGGTATTGTCTAATACTTACCATCTCCACCTGCAACCAGGGGAAGGAATTGTTGCGGGCGGTGGGGGACTGCATAAATTCATGGGTTGGAACGGGCCGATGCTCACAGATTCCGGTGGGTTTCAGGTCTTTAGTTTGAGCGAGATGCGCAAAATTACGGAAGAAGGCGTAACTTTTCGTTCTCCCCATGATGGACAAATCATTAAATTAACGCCAGAACGCTCAATAGAGATTCAAAATACTCTAGGGGCGGATGTAATTATGGCATTTGATGAATGTCCGCCATATCCAGCGACTCGCCAAGAAGTAGAAGCGGCTACTGAACGTACCTATCGCTGGCTAGAACGCTGTATAGCAGCCCATAAACGCAGCGATCAGGCGCTATTTGGGATTGTCCAAGGTGGGGTGTATTTAGATTTGCGATCGCAAGCAGCTTTAGCTTTAGCTAAGTTGGATTTACCCGGATATGCAATAGGCGGTGTCAGTGTTGGCGAACCGCCAGAACTAGTGGCGCAGATTGTCCAAAACACCGCACCCTTATTACCATCAGAAAAGCCCCGTTATTTAATGGGTGTGGGTACTTATAAAGAAATGGCGATCGCGATCGCCTCCGGTGTTGATGTATTTGATTGTGTAATTCCTACCCGTTGGGCGAGACATGGTACAGCAATAGTTCAAGGCGAACGCTGGAATTTAAAGAATGCTAAATTTCGTGAAGATTTTGCACCATTAGATGAAACTTGTACATGCTACGCTTGCCAAAACTTTAGCCGTGCTTACATATCTCATTTAGTGCGATCGCAAGAAATTTTAGCCTACACCTTATTGAGCATTCACAACATCACAGAACTCATAGGTTTTACCCAACGCATCCGCGAAGCCATATTAAGCGATCGCTTCGCCACAGAATTTGCTCACTGGCTAGATTGATTAGGGACAAGGGAGAAAAGGGAGACAAGGGAGACAAGGAAGACAAGGAGGAAACAAATGACCATTGTACAGACAAGGGTTCATCGCGTCTCTGACCAATGAAAAATGACCATTGACCATTGACAACTGACCAATGACCAAACCATGTTAAGATACCTATCAATTATGAAAGCTGTGTTGGATAGGTGGATTTAAACGAATATGGAAGCAGCATTGTTGTTAGCAAAATTGCCGGAAGCATACCAAATTTTTAATCCTTTGGTAGATGTTCTCCCAGTAATCCCCGTTTTCTTCTTGTTACTTGCTTTCGTTTGGCAAGCAGCAGTTGGATTTAGGTAAGTTAATTAAGTTTTCATCTCTGGGACAGGTTGAAAATACCTGTCCTATTTTTTGGTGAAATTAGTTTTGCAAAACTTGATATTTCTTAATAATATGTAATCTTTTAATATAGACTTAAGTTAGTATATCAAGCCTGGTTAAAAAAAATATCCAAGCCACGCTGCAAGTTTCTCAGGTATTAGTTATGGGTAATATCAAATTTGTTAAAGAAGATAAAGAAGTAATAGCGGCGGATGGTGCTAATCTCCGGCTGAAAGCTATGCAAAATGGCATTGATATCTATACATTGTTCGGCAAAATGACAAATTGCGGCGGCTATGGGCAATGTGGTACTTGCATAGTCGAAATTACAGAAGGATTGGAGAATCTTTCCCCCCGTACAGATGTAGAAAACCGCAAATTAAAGAAAAAACCTGCAAATTACCGTCTTGCTTGTCAAACTCTTGTTAACGGGCCTGTAAGCGTCGTTACCAAGCCTTAGTCTTACAAATCTATTTCCGATCAATCGGCATTTGCCGCATCAGAAAATTTGGGCAAACTCTGTCATCGATGATGCTATTCTAATGTTGTTGACCGGAAAATCTAGGAGAGGCTTTCTTGCCATGCAAGTTAATGACCTGGGGTTTGTAGCGAGCATTCTGTTCGTACTAGTTCCTGCTGTATTTTTGATAGTTCTTTACATTCAGACTGCTAGCCGCGAAGGTAAAAAAGATAGCTAAAACCTTTTTTAAAATAAAGAACCCTTACACCAATGGTGTAGGGGTTTTTGTTTATCAACCGCTACATCTATTTAGCTGTTAATTAGTGGTTCGTGCCAACAGTACAGGACAAGTAGCATTGACGCGAACATAGTCAGATAAAGAAGAGCCAATGAGCCTATCTATATCGACAAAACTCTTAGCTACCGATGGACGGCGATCGGGAGATCCCAGTAATAATAAATCTACGCTCAACTCTTCTGCTAAACGACAGATTTCTTCACCTGGTTTACCCGAACTGCTGAAACAACGTGCTTTTACCCCTTGTCTGTTAGCTTCTGCAACAGCTGCGGCTAAAACGGGATTTTTATCTGGGGTAACTTCGTTCAGTTCAGAAGATTTACCACGTAAATCTGTATTCACATTTGCTAAGATTAGCTGACCGCCTTCGATACCACGCAATAGGAACAAAGCTAAATTCAAGCAGTGTTTTGCTGACTCAGAGTTATCTATTGCTACCATCACGCGGTTAATTCGTTTCACATAAATGTCATCTTTGACCAGTAACATAGGACGAGATGACAGTTGGAATACGTACTGGCTAACGGAATTCGATAAAATAGATTGTAGGCGCTTGAGTCCGCGCGAACCCATGATAATCAAGTCAGCATCGATTTCATCAGCTACCTTACAAACCACATCTTTGGGATCGCCTTGGCGCAAGATAGAAGAAACCTGGCTTGGATCTAAGTTCAAAGTTTGAATCGCATTCGCTAGAATCTTGCCACCTTCCTCCCACTTTTCGGTCATAGCGTTAGCAGTAGATTGAGAAGAAACTACGTGTAACACTGTGACTTTTGCGCTTTTGATTGATGGCACTTCTTTCAACGCCTTGAGCATCTCTTCCGCATGTCCCAATCCAGACACAGCCAGCAAAATTTTATCTATCATCATACGTCTTGTTGTTAAGATTGCTTTGGTTTCTGCTCTTAGTGATTTGACTCAACTTGGCTTGGTTACAAGCTTGCTGAACTACCTAGTAAGTTTTTTGTACTCATCCCATCACAACCAAACGATCCACAGTATGATTTTTCGGGAACGAGAAGATGAACTTTACAGTTGGGATTGTGAAGGTGATTTGCACTTCACTGAAGTAAGTACTTAACTAGGCTCTAATGATTAAGCTTACTTTCAATTTAGCCTGAACAATTTACTAAAATATGATGGTATTTATTATTTTTAATCTATGTTTACTTTTGTTCATTAAAACAGAGTTAAGTATTGCAACGATGCTCTAAAAAAGGTAAATGAATTATATGTGAATCTAATATTTATGTATAAGCCGCAAATTAGCAGGATGCTTGCAATATCCGGGGGTTAGAGATTTATTATATTTAGATATTAAATAAGATTTGTATAGCATCTTTTATGCTATGTTCAGGATTTTGCAATAATTTTTGAGAATCATTAAGCTATTTTTTTAGAAATTTTTTGGATTTAGTGTCAAAAAATTTTGCCAGATAAATCCCTAATTTTTTGTAAATACTGTATTTTTGCACTTGACTATTAATTGTCATCTGATAAATCACAACTGCAAATTATTTTCATTTTATTTTCATTTTCTTGTCGGCTCAAATATGCATAATTCCGCTTAAATAGCGATCGCGCTGGCAGGCGATCGCTATTTAAGCGTATATACTGAATAACTTCTAATTAATTAGCATAAATTATAACTAATATCATCAAGGATAGAATTCAAAACAAAATTCACCATCGAATTCCCGTATAAATTCTTGGCTTCCCCTGTACGGGCGCGGTCTCCGCGCCCTTGTAATATCAATAATCTCCGCGCCCAACCCCCTTAAATCATCTATTAAATGCAATTTAATTCCGAAAAGCGATCGCATTCACTCATCTAAGGGAATACTATGAGGATGTTTACTGAGCGAGTATTTTGATATGCGTCAATTGTTTCGGTATATGCGTACTTGGGTATTCATTAGCTTACTGTGTTTAGTTGTCAGCTGGTCACTTCCCGCACAAGCTGCTACTTCCGTCAGTCCCAAACTAGAACAGCAAGTATTACAAATCCTCCGCGAACACCCGGAGGTAATTGTCGAATCTGTTCAAATATACCAGCAGCAACAGCAACAGCAACTAAAACAAGTACGCCAAGCATTTTTACAAGATTTAAAACTCAATCCTCAAACAGTAATTGGCGAATCTCCCTCTACAGGCGCGAATCAGTCAAAGATTTTGCTAGTAGAATTTTCCGATTTTCAATGTCCCTACTGTAGTGAAGCCCATAAAACCTTAAAGCAGTTGTTAGCCAAGCATCAAAATGAAATTACATTAGTTTACAAACATTTACCTTTAATTTCCATTCACGATCAAGCACTACCCGCAGCGAAAGCAGCTTGGGCTGCTAGTCAACAAGGTAAATTTTGGGAATATCACGATGCTTTGTTTGCTAATCAAAAACAACTTGGCGAAGCATTATATATAGATACTGCTGAATCATTGCATCTGGATCTGGAGAAATTTAAAAACGATGCTTTTGGTGCTAATAATCTGGCAGAAAAAGCCATAGCTAAAGATATTCTATTAGCAGATAAATTAGGCATTGATGGCACACCCTTTTTTGTGATAAATAGCCAAAAGTTCTCTGGTGTAGTGCAGTTGTCAAATATCGAGAAAATATTAGCTGATGCTCAGTAAATGCAGACATTTAGCTAAAAATTTCTGAAAACCAAGGTACATAGAATATTGGAAAAATAGACACGGAGATCGGAATTTTCTCTGTGTCTATTTTGCGATCGCTCTGTCCCCCACAGGGTCTACTCACTCTTTACGTTTATGGTAATAAAGGTTACAACATACTTTGAGTGAGAATTGTAATAACGCAGAGGTTTAACGCCGGGTATTTGAGAGTTGTCTGTACTACTAGGCGTAACTCTGCGCTTTTTTTCTGAAAAAATCAGGTAAACCTACCGGAATTATACTGTTATTGCATGTATTTAAAATTCAGAAAGGTTCCCCGTATAAATAACTTAGTGAGATAATTTATGAATCGCTTTGGAATTTGGTTATTTTTGCCCCTAGCCCTGATAGCTAGCTGTTATCAACAATTAATACCCAATAACCAGTCTGTAGCACAATCGCCCCAGTCTCCATTGCCAAAATCTAGCCCAACTCTGTTAGCCAAGGCGAGTTATCTTTCTCCTTTAGAACAACAAGTAATTGTGGAAATGAACAAGGTACGGACAAATCCTAAATCCTACCTTCCCATCATAGAAAATTATCGCCAGCGCTTTCAAGGAAATAAAGTCAAAATCGGCCAGAATACTTATTTGGTGACTCAAGAAGGGGTAAAAGCAGTTGATGAAGCGATCGCATTTCTCAAGTCGGCTCGTCCTGTGGGAGCATTGACAACATCCAAAGGAATGTCTTTAGGTGCTAGAGATCATGTCAAAGACCAAGGCCCCAAAGGTACAACAGGTCATAATGGTAGCGATGGTAGTAACCCGGTGACTCGCATTAGTCGCTATGGTCAATGGCAAGTCACCGCAGGCGAAAATATTAGCTATGGCCCAAACACCGCCCAAGATATCGTTATGCAGTTAATTATTGATGATGGTGTACGCGATCGCGGTCATCGCACCAATATTTTTAATGGTGCTTTTAGAGTCGCTGGTGTGGCTTACGGCACTCACACAAAATATAGAACAATTTGCGTGATTAATTACGCTGGTGGTTATCAAGAAAAATCATAATTTTTTTCACCAGGAATTCAGTAATTAATTTCCGAAGGCGTCTTTCTCTGTAGGGTGATTCATTTTGAATTACCCGCAGAAGTTGGTGAGAGTTGTTGATCAATTGTAATTAATTAGTGATGCTATCAAGTTTAGAACAAGAAGTAATTATAGAAATGAACAAAGTGCGGACAAATCCCACTGCGTATCTCCCAGTTTTACAGAACTGGAAACAGCGTTTTCAAGGATTACAAGTCAAAATTGCTGAGGGGGTTTACTTGCTGACTCAAGAAGGCGTCACAGCAGTTGATGAAGCAATTTCCTTTCTTTCTTCTGTGCGTCCTGTAGCCGCTTTGAGTACATCTCAAGGAATGTCTTTAGCAGCAAAAGATCACGTACAAGACCAAGGAACTACAGGGGCGATGGGTCACACTGGTAGCGATGGTAGCAATCCCTTTACCCGCATGAATCGCTATGGTGAGTGGCAATTTACCGCAGGTGAAAATATTAGCTATGGTTCTTATCTGGCTCAAGATATCATCATGCAATTAATTATTGATGATGGAGTACGCGATCGCGGTCATCGTCAAAATATCTTTAACTCTGCTTTTAAAGTCACCGGGATAGCGTTTGGCGTTCACCCAAAATATAGACAAATGTGTGTCATCACCTACGCTGGCGGCTATCGAGAAAAAGTAGTCTCATAGCTTAAATTTGTTATGGGAATAAAAGGGACAAGGGAGACAAGGAGGAGCCACTGCGTTGCGCGGGTTCCCCGCGTTGTAGCAAGTGGCGTGACAAGGGAGAAATAAGTCTTTTAAGCTAGCCGCACAACGAGGGTATGAAAAATTTCTTCTCTAGCCCCTAGTCTCTATTGTCAAGTCATACCAATTTGAAAAAAGAATGCGACAGATGGTAGGGGCATGGCAGTGCCATGCCCTCTAGAATATATTGATACGCCACAAACACTATTTAAATTGGTATCAGAAGGAAAGAGGTTTTTAGTTAACATAAATAATTGTTGTCACAGCAGAAAAATGGGGAATCATGAGTGATCGCCATAGTGCTAAAGCGGCAAAGTTAAATGTCTATATTCAAGGTCAAGGCTTCCCCATCCTGGCTTTACACGGCCATCCTGGTTCCGGTCGCAGTCTTTCTGTCTTTACAAATCACCTATCCCAGCGCTATCAAACTTTTGCCCCTGATTTGCGTGGCTATGGCAAAAGTCGCTTTCAGGGCAATTTTGACATGGAAGACCATATACATGACTTAGAAGCGCTTTTAGACCGTTTGGGAATTGAAAAATGTCTAGTACTGGGATGGTCGCTGGGTGGGATTTTGGCGATGGAACTGGCGTTACGTTTACCACAACGGGTAACAGGGCTGATTTTAGTAGCGACAGCAGCCAGACCTCGTGGTAATCATCCCCCAATTACTTGGCAGGATAATCTCTATACTGGTGTAGCGGGGATCTTGAATTATATTAAACCAGGTTGGCAATGGAATATTGAAACTTTTGGTAAGCGATCGCTATTTCGTTACTTAATCCAACAACATACACCTACAGCTTATAGTTATCTTGCCAAAGATGCCGTCCCCGCTTATTTACAAACTTCTCCTGCGGCAAATCGTGCCCTTTATACTGCCATTCGCGCTGGCTACAACAGGCTAACAGACTTGGAGCAAATAGAATGCCCTAGCTTAGTACTTGCAGGTGCCCAAGACCGACATATCACCGTTGATGCTAGTTTAGAAACAGCTCGTCACCTGAAAAACTGTCAGTGGGAATCTTATGCCAATACGGCTCACCTTTTCCCTTGGGAAATTCCCCAGCAGGTGTTGAGAGACATTGACTACTGGCTGGAAGCAAATTCTTCAGAAATTCTCTAATGCTGATAGTAGCGGTTGGAATTATTGAAATTGAGCCGCCAGATTTCTTCAATCTGGCGTACCTAATAATTCCCACCAGCAAATCTAAAAGCAAATTTGATTGGTTCTACCAGGAATTAGCAAGGCCAGGTGGTCTACTCTCAAAACTAGAGCAAGCAACTGGCTTCTCAATACTTAGCATTTGATAGTGAATGTTGCCTAAATTAAATCTGACCGCTAAAGGCAGGCGTTACTTTGCGGTCAATCCGTTCCCCCAGGTCTTCAGCAATTGTTAAAGAATCTGGTTTACAACGCTTGACAGTCACAGTAATTCCTTGTGCGCCTTCTGACTCCAAATCTTCTACATAACCCTTAATAGATAGATTGGCTTCGACAGCGTTAATAAACGGGCCGAAGTAGTAAGTGCAGCGGGGATTCTGTGTCACAATCTCTACCCACCAAGCCATGCCTAGATTATTGACTGTGCTAATCAGCTTTTCCTTGAGATCATCCCAAATGGTTTTCATGGTAGTTGCCAATTTATGAATGAGGTACTGGATATTAAACTGTTTTTTGCTTTTGATTTTGCTTTACATTTCTTTATACTCTGTTCTTCTGAATTTTCAAAGAGGTTTTGGTAATCTATCCAGGTAGTGTGTGTTGAGCAAGCGCTGGCGAGAAATTTCATACAGCGCCATTCCTGCGGCTACAGAGGCATTCAGGCTAGGAGTTTTACCCTGTAGGGGGATGGATACTAAAACATCGCAAGAGCGTTGTGTTAACATACTGAGTCCTTCACCTTCTGAGCCAATCACTAAAACGATGGGGCCTCTGAAATTGACTGTGTGCAGGGGTTCACTAGCGGTAGCTGCTGTGCCATAAATCCAAAAGCCAGCTTCCTTGAGTTCTTCCAAAGAACGGCTCAGATTAACCACACGAGCAACGGGGAAGTTTTCTAAAGCACCTGCTGCCACTTTTACCACAGTTGAAGTGATCCCGGAAGCCCTTCTTTGAGGAATAACTAATCCTTGTGCACCGATAGCTTCTGCTGTGCGAATAATTGCACCTAAATTATGGGGATCGGTAATCCCATCAGCAACGATAATTACAGGATCGTTGACAGATTTTGCCTGAGCAATTAAATCTGGTAACTCAATATAGCTATAGGGAGCAATTTGTGCAGCTATCCCTTGATGATTAGCACCGTGGGTGATTTGATCTAAACGCTTAGGTTCTACTTCATCAATGACTGCACCATTATCTTTAGCTTGTAAAATCAAATGATGAAAGCGGGGATCGTAACGTAACCGAGAAGTAATCCAGATGCGATTCAGACCACGCTGACTTTCTAAAGCACTTAAGACTGGATGACGGCCATAGATGATATCACTCTCTTCTGATGCTTGGTGTATATCTGTATTGGGATGAGGCAAGTGACGCTGTTGGCTGCTTCTTATAGTTACGGGTTTAGCATCACCAGTTCTTATAGTTACGGGTTTAGCATCACTAGTTCTTACCGTTACGGGTTTAGCATCACTAGATTGATGATGACGCACAGGTTTAGCATCACCAGGACGGGACTTGCGAATGGGATTAGCGAGAACGCGCTTTTTACCTTTGACTTTCACAGGTAGGCCGCGATTAGGTTCGCCAGCAGTTTTGATTTTTCTGGGTTTATCTGATGACATAGAAGTATTTGCTATTACTTATAAGGTGGGCATACTGTTTACTAAACTTACCGAAGCTTACTCGGCCTAGATTTTGCTAGCGTGAGATTAACGGCCCACTATTTTTCTAGATGGAGTTTCTGTAACAGTTCGGTTAAGCGGGTAAAGTCTGTGAGATAAAGGTAGCCAATTAAAGTTTCTAGACTAGTTGCTTGCTGGTAAATTTCTGGATCAACCCGTTTAGAGCGTCCTGCGGCAGCATTACGACCCCGTCGGACAATATCTAATTCACTATCCCTCAGATGAGGTATTAGCGATCGCAAATGTAGCGCCTGTTGTTCTGCTCTTACCTGTGCCACTACCAGACGATGGTAAGTGTCTGGTCGCTGCAATGGCATTAGATAAAACATTCTAACATATAGCTCATAAATTGCATCTCCTACATATGCTAATGCAGCAGGAGAGATTTGTTGCACTTGTGAAACAGAAATTTGTTGGGGTAGTTGAAATTTGTTTGCCAAGAGCGATTCAGTCCAAAATGAATTCTGTGACACAGGTTCATCTTGTCCATCTAATAACTCTTCCTCCTTAGGCGTCACAAGTTAACTATTCCTTCTTGTTGCTATATTTGGCAGCCATCATTGCTCTTGCGTTTACATACTTAGCATTATCTACACTATCAAAAATTACTGAATAAATTTGATCTTTTTATTGAGATCTAAAAATTTTAATAATTTTAATATTTGTTAGCTATATTTATTGGCGATCGCTTTAGCTACTTATCTATAGGATCTGTCATTAGTCATTGGTCATTTGTCAACACAAATGACACAAGACAAATGACTATTGACAATGTGAGCGAAAAAATGAACAATTTTAGACGCTCGTTAGCTTAGAGAAGTTTGCTAGCCAACTCTGCTAAAAATTAAGCTATCCAGATAAAGCATCGGATAGCTAGATTGTGTTTTTGGTCAAGCAATCAAGACGGCTTGATGTTTTCTAGAGCCGTGTCAACGGATGATTGCAGGGAGAGAAACTTCTCTAAGCGAACAAGCTTGACCGTTTGAGTTACACGGGCATTAGTGACAATTTGCAAGGTGCCATTAGCGTTTTGAGCCTGCTTGGCTAGTTGTACCAAAGCACCTAAGCCAGAGCTATCAACAAAGTCAATTTGTGAGAGATCCAAAATAATATTTTTTGGGCCCTCATCAATTTTGCTACTGAGTACCTTGCGAAATGTCGGCTCAGAAAAAGCATCTAATAAACCTGTGAGGCGGAATAGCTGACAGTTATCCCGGGCTTCACGAGTACCCCTTAGGCTCACAGTTAGATTCAGTGGCTCAGCAATAACTCCCTCCTCATGGTGAAAGTGAACGCTCCAGTATAATTGGTTTTGGTGCAAGTTGTCTACAACCTGCTGGGTTGGGGCATGGGGCATTGAAAACAATTTTGGATTTTGGATTTGCGATAGCGCAGCGTTAGCGAGTCCGCGAGCGTCTTTTGGATTGTATTTGAATCTAAAATCCAAAATCTAAAATCTAAAATTCCTAGTCCCTAGTCCCTATTTTATTTAACCCCAGTTGCGGCTAATTGGCGTGCTGCTTGCATTGCTTTGACAAAATCTGCAAACAAGTAATCAGCATCGTGGGGGCCAGGACTAGCTTCTGGGTGATATTGTACTGAAAATACAGGTAGAGATTTGTGACGTACCCCGGCAACAGTGCGATCGTTCAAGTTCAGGTGGCTAATTTCCACAACTGCTTCAGGTAAAGAATCTGGGTCAATAGCAAAACTGTGGTTTTGGCTAGTAATTTCTACCCGTTGTTGTAAGCCGGCTGGCTGATTCAATCCCCGATGCCCAAACTTGAGTTTAAAGGTTTCTGCTCCCAAAGCATGACCCAAAATTTGATGCCCCATACAAATACCAAAGATGGGTTTTTCTGCGCCTAGTAGAGCTTTAGCAGTGGCAATCCCTTCTGTAACTGCGGCGGGATCGCCAGGCCCGTTAGAAAGGAAGATACCATCTGGATTATATTTGAGAATTTCCTCTGGTGGTGTATTGGCTGGTACAACAATGACTTGACAACCATAGCTGGCGAGGCGACGTAAGATATTACGTTTCACCCCAAAGTCAAGGGCAACAACGGTGAAGGATTCGCCATTATTTTCCGGTGCATTGGCTTTGAATTCCCAAGCCGGAATAGTAGGTTCTGACCATTCATAAACCGTTGGTGTAGTTACTTCCCGCACCAGATTCAATCCTTGCATACTAGGCGCTGCCTGTACCTGCTCAAGTAACTCAGCCTCATCCAAAATAACTGTGGAAATCGCACCATTCATCGCTCCAAACATGCGAATTTTGCGAGTGAGGGCGCGGGTATCAATACCATAAATACCTGGGATTTGGTGCTGTTTGAGGTAGTCAGGTAAAGATTGTGTAGAACGCCAATTACTAGGGCGCTGACAAATGTTGCGCGCGATCGCACCTCTTACCTGTGGTCTAGCCGATTCTTCATCTTCAGCATTGACCCCAGTATTACCCAGTTCAGGATAGGTAAAAACAACTATTTGACCGCAGTAACTGGGATCTGTTAACACTTCCTGATATCCAGTCATACCAGTGTTAAACACTACTTCCCCTATTGTGGTTCCCGTGGCACCAAAAGACCAACCACGATAAGCAGTTCCATCCGCTAGGACAAGTAGAGCAGGTATTGTGTCAGACAGAGACATAGGCAATCATGATTAGGGTTTAGGAGCTAGGGATTAGGGGCTAGGGGTTAAGTGTTTCTTGTTTTTTAGCCTTAGTCTTTATTCCCTAGTCAGCTGCGATTGTCAATTATCCCATGAGTTGGGTAATTTAGCGAGAAGATGGTTAGGGCAGGGGACAAGGGACAAGGGGGACAAGGAGGACAAGGAGGACAAGGAGGACAAAAAGCAGAGGAAGCAAGGGTGCAGAGGAGGAAAATTATCAAGAAAGGCAGAGGGCAGGAGGCAGAAGGCAGAAGGGAATTCTGATTCCTGCCCTCTGCCACGACCGAAGGGAGTAAGGGTTTAAGACCCCCACCAAATTGAAAATTTGGTGGCTCTTGTTTAGGAGGGGTCAGAATCCCCTTCTAAACAAAACCTTCTGCCCTCTGCCCTCTGCCTTCTGCCTTCTTCAAAGAAATACTCTCCCTCTGCTCCTCTGCATCTCTTCCCCCTCTGCTCACCACTTGCCCAATGCCCAATGCCCAATGCCCCCTACCCATTTCTTAACTTTCCTGGAAAAGATGTAGATTTCCTCCCTAAAGGGCGGGTAAAATCGAAGTTAATTATGCTCCAGTCTTTTTTATCCCGTGCAACCTTGGTTGCTCTTACAAGTGCGCTAGCGGTTTTGGGTGTTGCCTGTAGTCAAGACAAACAGAATAATGCTTATCGCGATCGCGAGCAGTCTCCGCCCGTGGACAAGGTAGCAGAAACGCCTGTTGTCGAAGCAGCAACACCATTATCCAGCCCAGAACCCCAGGCACAGTCTTCGTCGGTAGTTGAACTGAATTCTTTTGAGTTGGCGCTAGACAAGGCGGCTGGTGCGATGACGATCAGCCAATCTGCCCAGTCTCCTGATGATTGGAAATTGGTGGCGACTCAGTTCCAAGATGCGATCGCGCTGATGCAAAATGTCCAGCAAGAAAGTCCCAATTTCACGGTCGCACAAATCAAAATCTCTGAATACCAGCGTCAGATTAAGTATGCCTTAGACAAGGCTAGCCCGAAACCTATCACACCAGTAGCGACTAAACCCCAAAGTGTAGTTGTTGTAGTTCCTGCGCAAAAAAACCCGTCTAACCCTACTCAACCTCTAGCGCCACAGGTGGTAAAACCACAACAACCAGCAGTCCAATCGGTTTTAATGCCATCGCCACAAGATACCGAAGAGTCAGATGTATTTATTGCCCCAATTAAACGCCGCATTGGTGGTACACCAATTATTGATGTGACCTTTAATGGCGAGCGAAAATTCGAGATGATTGTCGATACCGGGGCTAGTGGCACTGTGATTACTCAAAACATGGCTAATGCTTTGGGTATCGTCCCCGTAGGTAAAACCAAAGCCAACACAGCCAGTTCCAAGCAAGTGGAATTTACCATTGGCTATGTTGACTCGATGGCGGCGGCTGGGGTAATGGTGAATAGAATACCAGTAGCGATCGCTGGTTCAGACCTAGAAACAGGATTGCTAGGTCATGACTTTTTTGGTAATTACGATGTCACCATCAAGCGCAACGTCGTAGAATTTCGCCCCCAATCCCACGCGGAAGTTAATTCCCCAGAAACCGGACTAAATCCTCCAATTTCACCCAAGGAGCGCCACTATTTAGGATATCCTTAGCCACCTTAATACCTTGAGCATGGTCTAACAACGGGATCGCACCTGCAACTTGTAGCGCTAATGAAGCATTTAACGCCACAGCATCCTGTTGCGCTTGAGTTCCCTTACCTTGAAGTACCGCTTTTAAAATCTCCGCATTTTCTTGGACATCACCGCCTCTGAGCGTGCCTATTGTTGCTGGCTTTAAACCCACCTCTTCCGGGTTTATAGTAGTTAACTGCACTTCCCCAGCCGATAACATGGCTAAATCGGTTACATCTCCTAATCCCGCTTCATCGAGTCTTTCCCGCCCATGTACAACAATTGCCTTTTGCTTACCCAAATTTTGTAAAGCATGGGCAACAGTTGCCAATAATTTAGGAGTAAATAACCCTACCACCTGCCCAGTCGGATTTAAAGGATTGACTAAAGGGCCGAGTAAATTAAACACAGTCCTTACCTTAAGAGTGCGGCGCAAACTCGCCACTGCTTTGAGTGCAGGGTGCCAACCAGGGGCAAACAGAAAAGTGATCCCCACTTCTTTAACTGCCGCTTGGACTTTTTCACTAGGTGCGCTGAGATTGACACCCAAAGCTTCTAAAACATCCGCGCTTCCTGTAAGACTCGATGCCGAACGATTACCATGTTTCGCTACAGGTACACCATAGGCAGCAGCCACAAAAGCAACGGCTGTAGAAATATTAAAAGTTGATGAACCATCTCCACCAGTACCACAGGTATCAATGAGAGAATAAGGTGAGGAAATATCCCCTTGTCCTGGCGTTCCTGCATTCCCGTATCCCAGGGATTGAGACTGTAGCACTTGTGCCATCCCAGTCAACTCATCAGCTGAAACCCCTTTAAAGTTCAGGGCTGTTAAAATTGCTCCCGATAATTCTGGGGGAACAGATTCACTCAGCCAACCTTGCATCAGTTCTGCCGATTGATTGCGGCTTAAAGATTCACCATCAATTAATTGTTGCAGCAAAAGATACCAGCTAGTTGAGATTTCTGGCGTAGAGATGGGGGAAGTTGTCATAGAGAAGTTTTGTGTGTGCGCTAGGGTCTGGGAGTTATCCTACCGGAAAATGGAAACAGTTCGTATTGACATACTCTCCAGCTTTCATCGAAAATTTGGGTAGAAACCCCGTCCTTGTAGGACGGCTTTATATTAAAATATAGATGGTCAATGACCCACCCGAGACGATGGATTCAGACAGCCTAACGAGCGAAGTCCAGTAAAATTAATTGGCGGCGCAGACAAATCGGTAGACCGGGAAAAGAGGATAGGGCAATGGCAAACATCCCTAGAATCAAAACAACAGATAAGAATTCCTTTTGGGTATTCGACACATAAAACCGCTGGACTAGCGGGGTTAGTCTGTGGAGCGAACATAAGACCATAAAACTCCTTGAGGGTGGAGGCAGTTGCTATGAAGCAGAAACTCAAATCGTGAGGTTTGGGAATCACCGTTCCTTTAGGTCGGTGAGGATGTCAAAGTTAAGGTTTGGGCATTGGGCATTGAAACAATTTTGGATTTTGGATTTTGGATTTTGGATTTAGATTAGAATCCACGCATCGCAAATCTAAAATTCTTTGTCCCCCTTCCCTTGTCTTCTTTCCCTAGCCCCTAGCCCCTAACCTCTAGCCCCTAACACAGAATGATAGCGACCAAGGGCAATTAAGGGAAAATACTGCTGATACATGTGATATTTGAGATAAAAATGGCAGGGGAAGCCTGTGCCTGTGAAATATGCTTCGTACCATGTACCATCAGGTTTTTGTGTGGCTAAAAGATAGTTAATTCCTTTGTCAATGGCTTGATGGGCAAATTTACCAGTGGCTTCACCAGCCGCTATCAGCCCAATTAACGCCCAGGCTGTTTGTGATGCTGTGCTGCTTCCTTGTCCTTTGAGGCTAGGATCGTTATAGGTGCGGCAAGTTTCGCCCCAGCCACCGTCAAGGTTTTGACATTGAACTAACCAAGCTGCGCCGCGTTCGATGCTTTGCTGCTGGGTTTTGGGTGCAACTAAGGCTAGGGCGGAAAGTGCGCCGCTAGTACCATAGATGTAATTTACGCCCCAACGCCCAAACCAACAACCTTCTGATTCTTGTTCGTTCAGCAAATAGGCGATCGCTTTTTCAAAGTTACGATTATCTATAGCAAGGTTACCAGCACCGAGCATTTCTAATACTCTGGCGGTAACATCGGCGGTGTTGGGATCAATCATGGCTTTTAAATCGCCATAGGGTATAGCATTCAGCCATTCTTGATCGTTGTCGATGTCGAAAGCTGCCCAACCGCCTGGTTTACACTGCATAGTCGCAATCCAGTTTAAAGCACGAGCGATCGCAGCTTGTTTTAATTTTTCGTTAGGGAGTTTGGTTTGATGTAGCGCCATGACGACAACGGCAGAATCATCAACATCGGGGTAAAAGCGGTTATCAAATTCAAACGCCCAAGCGCCGGGTTTGCCTTGGCGATTTTTGACATACCAATCTCCGTAGTCGAGAATTTGCTTGTCAATTAACCATTCTGCCGCCTGTACTACAGCCGGATGATCGGGGGCGAAACCGGAATCGATTAAGGCGCGAATTGCCCAGGCTGTATCCCAAACTGGGGATACACAAGGCTGCACGCAATAGGTAGTTTCTGTCTCAATGGCAAAGTTATCAACGGCTTTTAGTCCCCGTTCCACAATGGGGTCGGCGGCGTCATAATTGAGACAGCGCAACGCTAATAAAGAATTGAGCATGGCGGGAATAATCCCACCCCAATCACCGGTGGCTTCTTGGCGGTCGAGAATCCATTTTTCGGCTACTTTGATGCTTTCGTCGCGGAAGGGTACAAAATTCAAGCTTTCGGCTAATTTGAAGCCTTTATCCAAGGTAAGAAATAAATCAGTCCAATCACCACTTTTAGGTAATTCCCACTGGACGCGATCGCGTCCTTCGGCGTAGAGTTCATCAACAGTAATTGCTGGCTCAATTTGAAAAACAGGTTTGCGATCGCAGACAATCAACAACGGTACAGTACTTGATCTCGCCCAACTCGACATTTCATAAATATTGATAAAGAAATTATCGGGCAAAAGCATGATCCAAGGCGGGAGGGAAGGAATACCCCGCCAGTCGTAACAGCCAATCAGGGCGAGGTGTAGTTTAGTAAAGATGCGAGTTTTACTGATGCCGCCCCGTTGGAGAATAAAAGCTTTAGCCTTGAGCATGGCAGGATCATCGGCGGGCACACCCAAGAGCTTCAAAGCCATGTAAGCTTCTACTGTGGTACTCAGTTCGCCGCCATCATCAAAATACAATTCCCAACCCCCATGTTCTCGTTGTTGAGAACGCAGGTAAGTTTCGACTTTGTGCAAAGGACGAGTGCTATCTGTGCCCCAAATTTTATGCAGCAGCACAGCTTCAGCCGTAATCGTGACATTAGATTCTAACTCAGCCCACCAGTAACCTGCTGGCTTTTGAATTGATAGCAGATATTTTTGACTAGCCGCGATCGCTTCTGCGACTTGATTAAGCGTGACTCTATCTTGAGTTTGCATCAAATACCCTTGAACCTCTACACCACAGGGACTTCTAACTAAAAAGATATACTATCACTGTGTAGGCAGGGGGCGGGGAAGGAGGACAAGGGAGACAAGGGAGACAAGGGGGACAAGGGGGACAAATGCCCAATGCCCCATACCTCATGTTCCTGAAATATGCTGTAGTATTCTCTCTGAGATATTGAGAATAGGCGACAGCTCATGGCAGCAGTTGTATTAGTGTTAACAGTGTTTTCTTTAGTGATTTGGATAGGATTACTGACTTTACGCGGACAGTTTTGGCGTTGCGATCGCCAATTAGAAGTTGCAGAAATTCCTTTGTCATCTTTACCCAGGATTTGTGCAGTTATTCCTGCGCGTAATGAAGCTGATTTACTACCTATTAGTTTGCGATCGCTGCTTTTGCAAGACTACCCTGGTGATTTGAACGTGTTTTTGGTGGACGATCGCAGTAATGACGGTACAGCCGACTTTGCCCAAGGTGTAGCCTATGCTTTAAATAAACCTAATCAATTACATATTATCTCTGGTAAATCCTTGCCTCCTGGCTGGAGTGGTAAACTTTGGGCAGTAGAACAAGGTATTCAATTAGCGACTGATTTTGCACCAGACTATTTTTTACTCACAGATGCAGATATTGAGCATGATGTCAGCAGTCTCCGCCGATTAGTTGCTAAAGCCGAACAGGAAGATTTAGATATGGTTTCGGTGATGGTGCGCCTCAGATGTCAAAGCTTTTGGGAACAACTTTTAATACCAGCTTTTGTATTTTTCTTTCAAAAACTTTATCCTTTTCGCTGGGTGAATAACCCGAAAAATCCCACAGCTGCGGCGGCTGGGGGTTCGATTTTAATTCGCACAGCAGCTTTAGAAAAAATTGGTGGAATTGGGGCGATTAAGCAAGCTTTAATTGATGATTGTGCTTTGGCGAAAGCTGTTAAGGGATATGGGGGACAAGGGGAAGGGAGAATTTGGTTAGGATTGAGTGCTTTAACTCGGAGTTTGCGTCCTTATCCCAATTTAGAGACGATTTGGCAGATGGTAGCGCGTACTGCTTACACTCAACTGAATTATTCGCCTGTGCTGTTAGTTGGTACAGTTTTGGCGATGACTTTGATTTATTTGATACCACCATTGGCAACTATTTTTGGTTTATTAATTTTTAATTGGGCGATCGCTCTTTTAGGTTTATCAGCTTGGTTACTAATGTCTGTAGCTTATTATCCAACTATCCGCTTTTATAAATGTCCGCCTTGGCTCACCTTTTGTTTACCTGCGATCGCTTTTCTTTATACCCTCATGACTGTAGATTCCGCTATCCGTCATTGGCAAGGGCGCGGCGGTGCGTGGAAAGGGCGCGTTTATCCAGGCTGAAGGAATTGCCCTCATGAATTATGAATACGGTAGGGGCATTGGCACTGCCATGCCCTCTAGAATACATCAACGCGCTGCCAACATTCTTTAAATTGGTATTAGACCAAAAATGCGATCGCATACCCGAAATAACGCCCGCAGGCTCAAAGCCTGGGGCTAACAGTACGAAGCCCACCTGCGTGGGCTAAATTTCTTGAGTCTGCTTGATTTAGCTTTGTTCGATTAGCCGTACCATTCTATGGTGAAGGCAAGATTTCGGCGCAATGTAATAGGTTGACAACTATTACCAATGACTAATGACTAATGACTAATGACTAATAACTAATGACAGACTTCGCCAGTTATTTTGAATTCCGCCGCCAACATTATTTAAATTGTTATTATTTCGCTTCCCCAATTAAAGTAAATGCAGCCCAAGCGCTAGGATTCGAGTGCTGTTTCATCGTCGTCAACATCGCTTGACGCAACGCCTGTGCTTTATCTGGATTCTTCTGTAATTGGCGGTAAAATTCTCCCATTAATAATGCCGAAGGACTATCGGGAATTGACCATAATGTAACAATTACACTCGGCGCACCAGCAGAAATTAAAGCGCGAGATAAACCAATGACACCATCGCCTGTGAGTTTACCTTGTCCCGTATCGCAAGCACTTAATACAACTAATTCGGCGTTAATTTTTAAATCTAAAATTTCATTGGCAGTTAGTAAGCCGTTATCTTTACCATCAGGGGCGAGAGCGACAGCACCAGGGACACCTAAACCTTTAAAATCATCAAGTAAGCCGTGGGTCGCTAGATGAATAAATCTCGCTTGGGGTAACTTTTGAATAAATGCGGCTTTAGTAGCATCTTTACCTGTAATAGCTTTAGTGTTTAAAATTTGCGCTATTTCTTTAGCTTCCGTTTCTGCACCTGGTAAGTCCGGTAATTTTTGCGGTGCTACGCCAATTTTGGTGGCAAAGCTAGGCATAATAGGATTACCCAAAACTAAGGCTTGATTACCGGAAACTTTCTGCCTTTGTTTGTGAGTTAAATCTAATACTTGAATTGCTGGGGCAGTGAGGATAGTGTGTTTTTCTATTAAAAATTTACCTTGCTCATCTTGTAAAGCGGCGAAGGGAACAAGGAATAAAGATGATTGCGGTATAAATGTTACTCGCTCATCAGGATTTTTTGGTAGCAAGTCAGCAATGGGATTAATTAATAATTCATGCAGCTTTTGAAAGCGCTGTTTTACATTAGTTGGATTAGGTTTGTAAGCTACGTCAATACCACCACGACCTCTGACACCGATTGACTCACGGCTGTTGCTGACTAATTGGTATAAAGTTGTATTATCTTTTTGCCATAAAAGTTTAAGGTCAGCTTTGCGGAAAGTAACTTCACCTGTGGGTTTGATTACCCAAATGTAGAGTTCTGATTCTTTTGTTTCTTGTTTACCCTGAATTTTGAATTCATCATAAATAATTGAATATTCAACGACAGTAGTATTTTGTGATTTGGCAATTTGTTTAATCTCGGCAATATTTGGTGGGGTGGGGAATTGTTCTCTGGGGTTAGTAGATAATCTCAAAGAAAGTAACTCCACAAAAGCCCTTCCTCGTCCGCGTTCGGATATTTCTAAAGCTGCTTCAGTTTTATTTTGGGCAATGAGGACTTTTTGTAAAGTGCGATAAGCACTTCTTTGCGTTTCAAAAATTGAGACTTTCTCTCTATCCTTTAAGTCTCGACCTCGGAGAGATTCCCAAACTTTTATGCCTTCAGTTAGGGTACTCTCGGCTAAAGTGAGATTGCTTTGTTTGTAGTAAGCAAGTCCTAGATTATTTAGTGCAGCACCCTCACTTTGACGGTCTTGAATTGAGCGTGCGATCGCCAACCATTGTTGTTCGTACTCAATAGCTTGTTTGTAGTCTCCCAAGGAATAGTAGGCAAGACCGAGATTTCCCAGTGCTTTCCCCTCACTTTGACGGTCTTGAATTGAGCGTGTGATCGCCAACAATTGTTGTTGGTAGTCAATGGCTTTAGGGTAGTCTCCCAAGGAATAGTAGGCAAGACCGAGATTTCCCAGTGCAGCACCCTCACTTTGACGGTCTTGAATTGAGCGTGCGATCGCCAACCATTGTTGTTCGTACTCAATAGCTTGTTTGTAGTCTCCCAAGGAATAGTAGGCAGCACCGAGATTTCCCAGTGCTTTCCCCTCACTTTGACGGTCTTGAATTGAGCGTGCGATCGCCAACCATTGTTGTTCGTAGTCAATGGCTTTAGGGTAGTCTCCCAAGGAATAGTAGGCAAGACCGAGATTTCCCAGTGCAGCACCCTCACTTTGACGGTCTTTTATTGAGCGTGCGATTGCCAACCATTGTTGTTGGTAGTCAATGGCTTTAGAGTAGTCTCCCAAGGAAAGTAGGCAAGACCGAGATTTCCCAGTGCTTTCCCCTCACTTTGACGGTCTTGAATTGAGCGTGCGATCGCCAACAATTGTTGTTCGTAGTCAATGGCTTTAGGGTAGTCTCCCAAGAAATAGTAGGCAAGACCGAGATTTCCCAGTGCAGCACCCTCACCTTGACGGTCTTGAATTGAGCGTGCGATCGCCAACCATTGTTGTTCGTACTCAATAGCTTTAGGGTAGTCTCCCAAGGAAAGGTAAGCAAGACCGAGATTTCCCAGTGCAGCACCCTCACTTTGACGGTCTTGAATTGAGCGTGCGATCGCCAACCATTGTTTTTGGTAGTCAATGGCTTTAGGGTAGTCTCCCAAGGAAAGGTAGGCAAGACCGAGATTTCCCAGTGCTTTTCCCTCACTTTGACGGTCTTGAATTGAGCGTGCAATTGCCAACCATTGTTGTTCGTAGTCAATAGCTTGTTTGTAGTCTCCCAAGGAATAGTAGGCAAGACCAAGATTTCCCAGTGCAGCACCCTCACTTTGACGGTCTTGAATTGAGCGTGCGATCGCCAACCATTGTTTTTGGTAGTCAATGGCTTTAGGGTAGTCTCCCAAGGAAAGGTAGGCAAGACCGAGATTTCCCAGTGCAGCACCCTCACCTTGACGGTCTTTAATTTCCCGGTAGATAGAGAGTGCTTGTTGCCAAGACTGCAATGCTGCTGTAAATTGACTGGTTTGATACTGCTGATTACCTTGATTAAACAATCTATCTGCTTGGGCTTTCCGCGCCTGTGGTGTTTGCGCCAGTACTCGTAACTCTCCCGGTGAGGCGAAAAGGCTGAAAGTTATTGGTGTGGAAGCTGTCGCGATAACTAGGGCGAGGAAACTTAAACCAAGGTTAGGAAAGCGCATAAGGAATTATGAATTATGAAGGATGAATGATGAAATTAAGATTGGGTGGGAAAGTATGGGAGTTAAGTAATTAAGTTAAGCTGTTTTGTCAAGTAATATGCTAAATAATTGGTGAATGTGGCTAAATTTTGCATAATTTAACCGCAACACCAGAGTTATCTAATGGCTTATTGCTATATAGCTCTGAGTAGGGTAGAGGTTATGCAGTTTTGCGGGGAAGAAATTCACTAAATTGCCAATTACATCAAAAAACACCAATGCACCGTAGGGGTTTGGTAATGCCAAACTAATTCGTAATTCGTAATTCGTAATTCGTAATTCGTAATTCCCTGGGGGAAGGCTTGCGTCTACCTAATTCGTAATTCAACGAATGGTAAATGTGTGGTACCAATTCTTACCAATATAAAAAATCATGCAACAGGTAGGGGCATTGGCACTGCCATGCCCTCTAGAATATATCAACACGCCGCCAACATTATTTAAATTGGTATCAAATAAGGTTAGCGATACCTAAATAATTTTCAGGTCAAGGCAATGCTAAAACTCTACTGCTCGTATTTGCGGCTTTGTTGACTTTGGCTGATGCTCTAACCAACGATTACAAATTGTGAATGCGTTGTATCAATTTAAATAATCTTGGCGATACCTAAATCATTTTTCGGGGCAAGGCAGTGCCTTTCCCCTACGGGTTTATCTCATTGTTGGTATAAATTGGCATAAGTTCTAATTCATTCACGAGTATTAAAGACTCATTAATCAGTATCAAAGACTCATTAACCAGTATCAAAGACTCATTAACCAGTCTCAAAGACTCATTAACCAGTATCAAAGACTCATTAACCAGTATCAAAGACTCATTAATCAGTCTCAAAGACTGATTAACCAGTATCAAAGACTGGTTAATCAGTCTCAAGGACTCAACGACGAGTATTCAAGACTCGCTGACGAGTATCAAAGCCTCATTAACCAGTCTCAAAGACTCAACGACGAGAAAAAAAGCCTCATTAAGGGACTTCCAAATAAAAATATTGCGATCTAGAACTTACCAAACCTGCAACTTGTAAGGGCGGGGTTACCCATAGGTGTTAAATTAACGTGAAACCCTTTTGGTTGACAAGGTTTTGTCCTCATCCCCAACCCCTCGCTTACCCAATAAACCGCCGTCACCCTCGAAGGGTGCGGCTAATTGAACATGAGCTTACCTGCGTGGGCTAAGAAAATCTAGCCCACGCAGGTGGGCTTTGTAACGTTAGCCCCAGGCTTACAGCCTGTGGGCGGTCTGTTGGGTAAGCTAGAGATACTTAAGTTGACACCAATGGGTTACCCCCACCTGTGTCAACTTAACGTGAAACCCGCTCTGTAGCAGGGTTTTCGCCCTCACCCCCAGCCCCTCTCCCCAGGGGAGAGGGGAGCTAGAGATCCAATTCCCCTTCTCCCTGGGGAGAAGGGGTTAGGGGATGAGGGCGAGAGGGTTTTGCACAACGCCTGCCCTATATAGCTTTTAGCTTAAGTTGACACCAATGAGGGTAACCCCGCCCTTACAATTTGGCATAATTTATTTTTTGGAGTTCCCTAACGCCCCATGCCCCATGCCCAAACCATAGAGCATCCTCTCTCTTAACCTTTGATAATTCTTACTTACTTTATATGTCATCAACTGGTTAAAATGTTTCTCGACAGCATTAATCAGGCTTATCTATAACGTGAAGCTATTCGTTTACCACACCCCGGAATTGACTCCAACCGATCAAGCCCCAGAATGTGCGATCGCAGTTGATGTTCTGCGGGCTACTAGCACAATGGCCACAGTTTTGGCGGCTGGAGGCGAAGCTGTACAAGTGTTCAGCGATTTAGATCAACTCATGGAAGTCAGTGAAAAATGGCCCCCAGTAAAACGGCTGCGAGCCGGAGAACGCGGTGGTGCAAAAGTAGCTGGTTTTGAATTGGGTAATTCTCCCCTAGATTGCACGCCAGAACTCGTAGAAGGGCGGCGCTTATTTATTAGTACCACCAATGGCACTCGTGCCTTAAAGCGGGTACAAGATGCGCCTACTGTTTTAGCAGCAGCTTTAATCAACCGTGCTGCGGTAGTTCAATTTCTGCTAGAAAAGCAACCAGAGACTGTCTGGATTGTTGGTTCAGGTTGGGAAGGCAGTTTTTCTTTAGAAGATACTGTATGTGCAGGTGCGATCGCGCATAGTATTGTACAACAAACTCAGTTATCACCGGAGGAAATAGCTGGTAATGATGAAGTGATTAGTGCGATCGCGCTCTACTCTCAATGGCAAGATAACTTGTTAGGACTCTTACACCAAGCCAGTCACGGCAAACGTCTGCTGCGTCTAGAATGTGATGAAGATCTAAAATATTGTTCCCAAACCGATATTTTAGATGTATTACCCATACAGCAAGAAGTTGGTGTTCTCAAACGCCACCATTAATTATTACAAAAGCCTATAGCAAATTATAAAATGAAGGGACATTGCCGCCAATGTCTCTTTATTTTTTTGTTGACTGTTGATTGTTGACTGTTGACAACTGTACGGGCGGGTTCAAAAATATCCTCACTGATCAACGATTATTCTCAATAAACCCGCCCCTACTGACTATTAATTTTGGAGTGAGTCAACGCTCAAAATTCAAGATATTTTGATGCATAAATATAATACCAATTTTAAACAAGAATGCAACAAATTGTAGGGGCAAGGCAATGCCTTGCCCTCTAAGAATATATTGATATATCGCAAATAATATTTGAATTAGTATAAATTTGTATGGTGTGTTAATACTGAGGTTACGGGCTTGAATGTAATGCAATCTACATATACTACTCTTAATGGCTGCGTAACATTATAGATGTGCTTGATATCAAGCTTTTGACTGAAAATAATTAACCCATTTGTAGGAGGTAATGAGCAAATTAATTGTTGTACCTTTCTAGTAGTTAAAAGCAGCAAGAGAGGTATAAACCATGTTGTTACTCAGATGTTCTCGGTACATTAAAACTACAGTGTTTGGTTTCTCCACTGCTTTATTTATGTTGGGAAACACTGCTGTGAATGCGCAACAACAGCTACCTAGCTTGACTCCTGCACAAACTCAACAATTATCTCGTGATTTAGTTCCCCATAGTTCTCAAGACTTTTTCCGCCAAGGACAAGAATTAATGGAACGAGAAATTGAACTTCTCAGACAAAGACAAGTTTCCAATAATGAACCCGTCCTCAAGGTTGATCCTCTACAGCCAATTAAACAAGATAGTCCAGTCAGAAATAATTCGCAGCCGCAACCCAATTAAAGCCTAATACGGTTCAGTTACAGCATTTTTCACCTATTTAGACTACAAGCTGGTATCTATATTTCTTTGTACCTTTGCGCCTTTGCGCCTTTGCGTGAGATAAAAAAATGTGGTTTATTTACCTGAAAATCGCTGTAAGGATAATTGTAGGTTGGGTTGAGCGAAGTGAAACCCAACAAACCCCTGGAAATGTTGGGTTTCGTTCCTCAACCCAACCTACATTTTTACAAATGACAAATGACAAATGACAAATGACTACTGACTATTTTCATACTCAACTTTACCGTAGTCTAATTTAACTATTCGGTCTGCTAAATGAAAATAGCGATCGTCGTGGCTAATGACTATGACTGTTTTACCTTGGGCTTTCAATTCTGCTAATAATTGAGTATAAAATATATCTTTGAAAATAGGGTCTTGATCTGCTGCCCATTCATCAAATAAATAAATCGGTCTATCTTCTAAATAAGCTGTGAGTAAAGCCAATCTTTTACGCTGTCCTTGAGAAAGCGCAGTAGTTGAAAGTTTACCATTTTCAATTTTGACTTTATGCTCTAGTTGCAGATGTTTGAGGTACTTTTGGGCTTTGCTATCTAAATCAGCATTTTCTAACCCTAAAAGTTCTTCAAATAGATAAAAGTCAGAGAACACCACAGAAAAATGTTGACGATACCATTCTCGATTACTATCTGTAATTAGCTCTTTATCCCAAAAAATCTCTCCTTTTTCAGGGATATATAACCCAGTAAGTAGTTTAGCTAAAGTCGATTTACCGCTACCATTTCCACCAACAATAAATACTATTTCTTGTGGATATAATTTCAAATCAATAGGGCCAAGAATAAAGCTATTATCTTCTTGCTCTCTGTAATAGGTGTGAGTAATACCCTTGAGTTGTAAACTCTGCCAAATCGGGTTAATATTTGGCGGTACTGTGGCAGTTTCTTCTTTACTAGCCAGAGCTAAACCTAATGATTCTATCTTTTGAAAAGAAACATTAGCGCGAATAATTTGCGGTAGATTATTAACTATATTATCCATTGGCAACATCAAATAAGTAAATGTCAAGATGAAGCCAGAAAGCGTATGAGGACTAATAGTAATTAAATTGGGTAAGGCGAATAACAGAAAACCTACCGCGAAAAAAAAGATAAATCTACCCCAACTGGTAGTGACGGCAAATAAAGTTAAGCCTTTAACATTATGATTTCTGTATCTAACAGCCGTTGATTTAAGTTGGTTTTGTAAGAAACTTTGACGGCGTTGATAATTAAGTTTTAATTCTTTAATACCTTCAGTAACTGTGCGAAAATGCTGAAATAATACATCTTGATCGTCACGCGCTTGAGCTAGTAATTCTCCCCCACCGCGTAACAACAAGTTACAGCTACCCAAGGCGACTACCATTAAGACGACAACTAGCAAAAATACTAACCAAGAAAGCCAAGTTATATACACCAAGCAACCAGCAACCATCGCTAAATCAATGCAGAGAAAGGGAATTAAATATACAGCATGAGCGACAGCTTGAACATCTTCGGTGAGGGTGGCTAAGATGCGCGGATTACCTAAGTTTTCTAGATGACTTAACTCAGAAGCGAGGATTTGATTACTTAAACCCATCCGTAATTGTAAGATGGCGTTTTGAGAGAGACGAACTAGCATCACTTGGGAGATGATGCTGGTAATCAATGCAACTATGACTAATCCGACAAAGCCCCAAGCGATAGATGTCAGAGGTGATTGGTTACTAGGATTTGCGGCTGAACTAATGAGCGCAATTAGCCCCGCACTGCTACCACCACTCAGGAATCCGGTAACGATCGCGATCGCTACCATCCCCCATGCTGAACGTAAAAGAAAGTAAATCAGATTCATGAAGATGTAATAAGCAATTTTATCGGATGCGCTCGTCTAGGGGACAGGAATAATTATGAGCTTTAGTCTTATTATCTCATTGTATAAGTAGGATTTATCAGCGTTTACGCCAATTAGCTAGTTAGATGAGCATGATGTTAGTCATTGAGTGGTTGCTATTAATACTTTGTTTAGGTGCTATCTGTTTCTACTGTTACAGCATATATGCAGCGATCGCCTTTTTTACCCAACCCCGCACCATAAATCTGGAATTCCTGCCACCTGTAACGATTCTCAAACCGATATGTGGTATCGATCGTGACGCTGAGGAAAATTTAGCTTCATTTTGTCAGCAAGATTACCCAGCATACCAAATTATTTTTGCAGTGCGCGATCGCCAAGACCCAGCCATCGCTATTATTGCAAAACTCATCCAGCAGTTCCCCAATGTAGATATTCAGCTTGTGGTGAGCGATCGCATTATTGGCGCTAACCTGAAAGTAAGTAATCTCGCTAACGCTGTCACAGCCGCTAAATATGAAATTCTCCTCATCGCTGACAGTGATATTCGCGTCGGTAAAGATTATTTACAACATATCGTCCAGCCGTTACAAGATGAAAAGGTAGGTGTAGTTACCTGTTTATATCGTTCCCTAGCTCAAGGATGGGTAACCTCTTTTGAGGCACTAGGGATTTCTACCAGCTTTCATCCTGGGGTGTTAGTCAGCAATCAATTAGAAGAGATAAAATTTGCTTTTGGTTCCACCATCGTTATTCGCAAACCAGCCTTAGAAGCAATTGGTGGATTTAATGCGATCGCAGATTATCTCGCAGATGACTTTCAACTCGGCTATTTACCTGCTCAAGCTGGCTATCGCGTCTTTTTATCTAACTACATAGTTGACCATATTTTAGATGAAAGTACTATAGTAGATGTCATTCAACGCCAAATCCGTTGGCTGCGTTGTATTTGGGTTTCTCGTCCTTGGGGTTATTTAGGATTGCTATTTACCTATGGAACAGTTGCCAGTTTACTTTTATTGTTAGTGACAAAAGGCGCAATTATCGGTTGGACTAGCTTAGTTATTACTTGGATATTACGCTTAATTATGGCTTGGGTAATTGGCGTTAGCGTATTCAACGATCCCGTTACCAAACAATATTTTTGGCTAATCCCTGTCCGCGATTTCATGCATTTTACCATCTGGTGTTATGGCTTTTTTGGTAAAGCTATTACCTGGCGAGGTCAACAATTGCAGCTAATTCCAGGAGGGAAGTTAGTTTTAAGAGAAAATAGTGATTAAATTGGTAATAAAAATTTCAAATCTGAGCGAAGTCACCCTCCGCTCAGATTTTTTAGAGATAATAATTCAATAAAAACTTACTTCATCGCTGCCAGAGTGCGGTGTCCAATAATTCCATCAGCTTTTAAGCCTTTAGATTTTTGAAATTTGATTACAGCTAACCGTGTTTGCTTATCAAAAACACCGTTAGCATTTCCATTATAAAGCCCTTCTTTCTTTAGAAATTCTTGAGCAGTTTTGACTGTTGTGCCTTGGCTACCTTGCCTGAGAGCAATCACTTGATTGGCATGAGTAGGTTTTTTAGCAACAGCAACAGTAGTCTTTTTAGCAACCACAGCCTGCTGGCTTGTTTGCGTAACTTTATTATTGTTAGCAACCTGATTTTTCTTAGTCATTACTGCATGAGATGGCAGTGCAGTAGCTAGACTTATTACTGGAATTAAAGCAAGTAGTTTCCAATTCATATATATTGGCTCCTCAATAAAAATCGCAAATTTTTGTGACAGTAACTTTACCCGGATTATGACGGGCTAATTATTACTAGCAGCAGTAGTATTTTGTGCGTTTGATACTCTTTATAGTTTCAAACTAAGAATAAGGATTACATCTGTAATTGACACAGACGTTGCGGCGATATGACAAGTTTATGTCTGATTTAAATTAGCAGGTCAGTCTAATTAAATATCAATGGTTAGGGTGATTATTTGTCATTAGACACGCGATAAATTACGTTTTTACAATTTTCCTTAATAAAAGTTCTTAGGCTGTTTACATTTCGTAATATAGTTGTGTTGATTTCCAGCCATTTACACCATGCTTTGACACAACCAAGCATGAACACCTCTCTCTACCATGCCCAATGCCCCATGCCCCATGCCCCAAAATAAAGAATCCCCTCAATGCCTGCATAACAGGGTGCTTGAGGGGTTCAAATGTTGCAGCAAAAAGTGAATTACTATTCAGTAAACAGCTTTCTGGTTATTTTTTCAATAAAGTTTAGTTAAGTTTACGTAAAGAATCTGTCAAAGATTCTTAAACACCAACTGGTAAACCAGTATTCTCCGCATGGAATACATGACAGCCAGGGGTTTGAGGAATCTTCGACTCCGTATAAATATGTAGAAACTGATTTTCACACGGAAAACTATGGCTGTGGAGAGGGTTTACTCCCCTCATTGGGCAGGGGGCAGGGGGCAGGGGGCAGGGGGACAAGGGAGACAAGGAGGACAAGGGAGACAAGGAGGACAACTGACAACTGACAACTGACAAACATAAATAATCGCGATCGCACTCTTCTGCGCTAAGAGCGATCGCGAAACTCACCAATCATGTTTGCCAAATCAATCTCTATGCAGCACCTTAATCTATCTTTCTGCTTTTTATGCCACTATTAAGCAGTTATGTGAGATGCACTTAATGTTTGAGAATGCTGGAGTTTGATTATCTGATATATTAGCCAGAAAATCATTAACAAAAAGCACAATTTTATAGTTTATTAAGACAAATCTTTTTATTAAAAAATAGTTAATTTTTTTATTGACGTTGGTAAGCATGAGCGGGTTTCGTGGCGATCGCTACCTGTGGTGAGTTTAAATTTACCTACGGCGAAGGTCAGGTTTTTTGTGTTATAAAACTCACAGCAATTTATCTTAGAGCAAAAAATACTCTATGGAAACAGAACAACTGGAGCGTTATAAAAAATATGGCGAATTCATCCTCCAGAAATTGGACTCTGTGCCTGAATATCCCTCCAAGCAAGAAGATTGGGTACCAGCTAGTCTTGATGAAAGTCTGTTTCGCCTCCGGGAAGCTGCCCAGAAAACAGTAGAACTTGCTACTTCACCAGTGAAAATCGGGGTGATGGGTGAATTTAGTAGCGGGAAAACTTTGCTGTTAGGCAGCTTGATTGGCTACGCTGATGCTTTACCAGTGAGCGAAAATCCTACGACGGGCAATGTTACAGCGATTCACATCATACCCCAGGATGGGTTTGCCACTACACAGTTAGGCAACTTTACAGTTGAGTATCTTTCCCATGAAGGGGTGAGTGATTGTCTGCGGTTCATGATTGGCGAAGCAAATCGGCGCACAGTAGCGGCTGGACTTTTACCCGCGCTGGTGACGAAGTTGAAGGAACCCAAGGATATTATCAATTGGTGCGAGGAAACCTGGAAAAATAGCAATAATTTAGAGTTGCGTTACATTCTGCGTGAATTAGTCATATTTGTTCGCGCTTACCAAGCCTACGGCGAAGTCATGTGTGGTGGTTCCTATCAAATTGATGCTACCACCGCCAGGGAAGGATTAAAGCTGGTCGAGCAACCAATGGCGATTCAAACGATTAGCTTTGACGATTTACCGCCAGCACATATCAAGTTACCCAGTCCCCCGCAAAGATTACCAGCTAAGTTATTACAAAATAGTTTCCCCCTAATTCGCCGTGTAGATATTGATGTGAACATCTCACGGGAAATTTGGGATGTAACGGGTGCATCGGAATTTATCTTGCTGGATTTTCCCGGATTAGGTGCAGCGAATTCTGGTGCTAGAGATACTTTTTTATCACTGCGCGAATTAGCGGAAGTGCAAACAATTTTAGTGTTGTTAAATGGTAAATCACCAGGAAGCGATCGCGCGAATAAAATCTTTACCATGATGCAACAACAGCGTCCGGGACAAGACCTTAAGGATTTAATTTTAGTAGGTGTGGGACGCTTTGATCAACTACCTCTGGATAGTGAAGGGGGAGAAAGAGAATTAGACCAATTAATTCAAGATAGTATCGATAATCCTTTACATGAAAGTCAGGTTTTTCAAAAGTTAAAAGTTCTGCAAACTACCCTTGATGCTGCTAACGCATTTACCAGCCAAAAAGATAGAATTGTTTTACTATCACCACTTTTAGGACTAGCAGAGTTAGCGAAACGTTCCACTTCCGTCAAAGCAGGTTCGCCGGAATTTTTAGCTAATCTAGATTATCCCGATTATTTAGATCGTTCCAAACGCTTACAAGATAAATGGGGACAGTTAAGCGAGAATTTATTAGCAACCGATGCGCGTAATTATTTAGGTAGACAATTAGGCTACTTTGCTCAAGATGGGGGGATTAGTAAGCTGCGAGAATTAATTCAAAAACACGTAGCTAATCACGGCTTAAAGCAACTCCATGAAGATACCAAAAGGGCTGCTGATAACGTGCGTATACAACAGGATAATTTAAAAAATATCCTGGATGAAATGCAAGAACAAGGTATGCCTACCGCCGATAGTCCAGCTTTGCTAGAATTACGAGCGGCGATTGAAAATTTAGATAAAACCTACAGAAATTTCCAAAAAGATTTAGGTAAGGAACCACTGAAAGATAGAAGAGGAATTGGTGTTAGCGATGTTGTTAAAGATGAGCTAACATACCGCATTCTCAATTGGAATCAGTGGACTTTACTATTTAATAAAGCGAACAACGGCACAATTTCCTTAACTGAATCCAAAGGTGCAGCCGGGAAATTATTTGATAGAGGAAATAGAGTAAATACAGCGATTCCTACCAAAAGCGATGATTTTTATCCCACCTTTGCTAAGACAGTTCAAGAAGTAGAAGAATTCGCCCGCGATCGCATTCGTCAAGCCATTGGTGATTTACTGAGTAAGTTATCAAATATTGTCGCCAAAGAACGGGATTATTTGCAAGCAAATCTCAACCCAGAAATAGAAGCCGAAATAGAAGCGAAATTTGGCATTGAAGAAGCCGAGTTATTTTATAAACTGCTGTTAGGCTGCGATCCAAATAAATGGCAAGAGGCAATTATTTCGGAAATTGAAAATAGAGAAAAAAATATTGCTGCTGAAGTCATCTTTCCCTTAGCGCATCAAGATGAAAAACATAATATAGGACAGATATTTGATTGGGCACCTGAAAGAAATGGTTTAACCAAATCGAACAATCATCAGCTTTTTGTATTGCGCTTGCGGGATGAAATTACTGCTAGTGCGAGTCTGCATTTAGTGCAATATGTAAGTGAAGTTAATCAGCAAGTAAATGGGGAATTAGCTGGGGTTTTGGATCAAATTATTCCCAGTTTGCAAAATCTTTCTAAGAAGGAAGAATTGCTGAGATATCTAGCAGCTGGTGAATCCTCACAACTAGCAATTCCTACTTGGTTGCAAATTCTGTCCGATGTTTCTGAGATTGATTATTAGGAAAATGAACCGCAGAGACGCAGAGAACACAGAGAAAAAACTTTGCGAACCTCCGCGCCAACCTTTGCGCCCCTTTGCGTTAAAAAAAATAACCCTTCAACACCATGAACTCCTCCCAAACCAATAACCAACAACAAAAAAGATTCCCCGGATGGTTTGCTTTAGACTTTGGCACATCCAATTCTACAGTGACACTTTTCGATCCCATTGAAGTCCCCATCGCCGAAGTATTACCCAAAGAACAAGAAATGCGACTGCGCGATCGCATGGCACAATGGTTAAGTTCCCCCGCTACAGATGCTTTACCAGATGTCAGTGCTAGCGACTGGGAAAAGTTTATTGCTGACATTAGTAAAAACCTCGAAATAGAACCCAGCCGCTTATACGAAGTGTTTGCCAGCGATAACCGAGAACGATTTTTAGAAGCACTGCGCCAAATTGAACTATGCTTAGGAACAAGCGATCGCTTTCGGCGTGCTGTGAGTAAAAAACTTTATCAGATATATCATGAAGTCTTCCGCGTTCCCACCCTCGAATCACAAAATCTCATCCCCGTTGTATTAGATATCGATAGGCGCAGCACGGAAATTAAAAGCGAGTTAGAAATCGCTAAATTAGCCGCTTTAAAACTGAAAATGGGGAGAGAAGCCAGCGATAACAGAAAAAAAGCGATCGCTCAAGGAACTAGCAGCGCTTTAAAGGAAATTATCAGCCGCTTTCATCACTCCCCCAAACGCTATTTTGGCCAGGATCGTTCTTTTCCCGTTATCTTAGATGAGGCGGAAGAAACAATAAATGTTAACCAATTAGTACAAGCAGCTTGGGGACATTTAATTGAATTAACCGAAGACTATCGCAAACGCGCCAGACGCAGATTTTCTGAAGGTGATTTTCTTTCCGCCGTTGTTACCTATCCCACCGTTGCGCCGCCTGTAGTGCGGAAAGAAGTTAAAGAATTAGTTGAAAAATTAGGACTTGATGATGTCCAAACTGCTTATGATGAAGCCGTTTCTGTAGCGATATTTTTCCTCTGGCGAGAATTTGGCGGGAATCTGAATATTGGGATTGAATCTTTTAAAACTCGCTGTCGTCAAGTCGGGAATAAATGGTCACAAAATGTTTTAGTTTTAGATATTGGTGGGGGAACTACAGACTTAGCTTTAATTGAACTTACTTTAGAAGATAAAACCCCATTCTTTGCCGATAACGAAGACAGAGGTTTAGGCGGACGCTACTATAAACTCACCCCCAAACTATTAGGTTCATCGGGACATTTACAGCTAGGCGGCGAATTAATTACCCTGAGAATATTCAGGCTGTTAAAAATAGCGATCGCTGATTTTTTATTAACAGCAGTTTCCACCGGAAATTTAGAAAGCGACAAACTAGAAGACTTAATCAACTCCGAATTAAACGAACGCTTTCTCGAAAACGGACAATTCAAAAGCGGCAGTATTTTAAAATGTTTAGATAAAGAAAACCCCGAAGGAGACGCCGCTTATAAAGACGCTTTAGATACAGCCGAAAAAGTTTTACCTACTCGCTGGCAACAAGCACCCCAACGCCTACAAACATTTTATACATTGTGGGATCATGCCGAAGCTGCCAAAATCAAACTCGGACAAAAGCCGCCAGAAAACTCTTCAATCTTAACCTTCAGCCTTTTAGAGCAGCAAATTTACGAATTACTCACTCAAAGTGGAATTAGATACCAAGCCAAAGATACTAGTAGCATTTGCATCACCATCGATAGTCAACAATTCGATCGCGCCGCATCATCAGCCATCAAAGAAGCGATCGGTATTGCCCAAGGACTCATGGATAGCCGCCTCCGTCCCCAAGATAGCACCATAGACCCCTGGAATACTCACAAAGTAGACTGGCTAATTTTATCCGGTAAAACTTGCAGCCTCGACCTCGTACAGCGTTCCATCTACCAAGAATTTAGCAAATCTCCCTACTTCGTCTGGAACCCCGAACGCATCACCTTTGTATTAGAATTTACTAAACTAGCCACATCAGCCGGTGCTTGCTACGCCGAGAAACTACGTAGATTAAGATTCGACCCCGAAGAGTCAAAAGGATTACTTCGTAAAGGTGCAAATCAACTAGAAATTGATGTCAAAAACCTATTTTATTACTTACCTTGCAACTTCAAACGCAAAACCCAAAGCAACGAACTCCTAACAATATTTAAAGCCGGACAAGAACTTTATCAACTAGCAGCAGATGAAAACGTCGCCAAAGTCCGCACAGAATGGCAAGGGATACAATTAACTAACATTATTTATCGCCAAGACTACGAAGACGGCGATTTAAGACTCTGGGGTAGCTTCGACGGTAAAACCTTAATGGAGAAACTCGGATTTTTAGAACCCGACTTTCTCAAAAAAATCAAAGTCCAATTTGAAATCGATCAAACCCTGCAATTTAGCGTTTTACTTTGCCAAGGAAACCCCCATTACCTAATAGATGTTCCCGGTATTGATGTCACCTCCGTCATCTCCGCCGCCTCACAAACATTTACATTATTTGCTGATGGTAAATTGAAATGGAATATAGCCGTTGAACGTCCCAAAAAAGACTTAAACGATGGCGATATAGCCATCAACGTCATCGAATCAGCCACAGTAGATCAACCAGACGCTTATCATTTAGTCTTTGAAGCTGACAAAGATATTAGTAAATCCCTGCAAGAATTTCATTACATCCGCGATGGTTCACCCGAACCAGGAAAAGGATTAATTAGTAATCCCTTACCACCCTTCCCTAAAAACGGAGAACATACCTTTTATGTAGTACAAACAGACGCAGAAACCAACACAAAAAAATGGATACGTATCGGCGCATTAACTAAACCAGATGTCACCACAGATTACCCTTGCCAATATCGCGTCACCCTCGACAACAAAGGTATTTTAAGAATGCACGCAGGTGAAGTACCTTACTGGACATCAAACATCCAAGAAAGCCTCAAACAACCAGGATGTGTTTATCGCGCCGAATTAGAACTGCAACCCAACGAAGTAGATAAAGAACGCGATCCCTTCTGCGGAATTCATTAGGAATTACCTCACGCAAAGACGCAAAGACGCAGAGAAAAACTCTTCCTCTGTGTCCTCCGCGTCTCTGCGGTTTCATCTCTCTTCCTTGGCGTCCTTGGCGTCTTGGCGGTTAATTAAAAAAAATAAATAACCTGGAGGCGACACTCATGGAAAACCTACGCCAACTCTTACAAACAGAAAACTCCCAACTAGCCCAAATATTACGCTATAGCCTCCACGGAATCGCCGCCACATTACGGCAAGCTCAAACAGAACATCCCCTAGATCCAGGCGCTAAATTATGTGAAGAAATACTGCAAGAAATCCATAACTTATTACAACCCAAATCTCCCCAACAAACCCCCAATAATGAACTAAAACTCAGCCAACTCAAACAAGAATTCGACACCGATAAAGACCTCAAATTATATTTAGGAAATAACACCCTCCAAAGCCAAACAGACGCAGAATTATGGAACGAAATACAACGTAAACTCCTACGAATTCCCGAAGAATTAGCATCTACTTGGCGTCAACGCGCCTTGACTTTAGCCCAAGAAATTGGTGCAGTAGAAGATACTTCCAACCTCTACCCCTTACCCTTCATCCGCGACGAAATTATTTACCCTGGACTTAGCGGTACAATTCAAACTAAAGGTTTAAGCCTATCTCAAAAAGCGTTATCTTATACCCAAACCAAACAAAATACCGAATCAAAAGATATAAACTTACTTGCAGGTTACTTATTTTTTTGTATTAATTTTATTGAAATAGAACCAGACTTACATCATGCTTTAAAAAGCGTTTTCAGCTTCGATATCGTCTCCTTACACGCCAAACCAGAACAGCAAAATCAATATATTGAAGCCTTAACAGAACGCTTTCAACGCACCCAAAAAGCCGTGGAAAACACTGACGCATTATTAACTCTACGTGCTTGGATTGACATAGATGAAGCCATCCATTCCTTAGTATTTATCCCACCAAGCGATCGCTATTCCTGGTGGGGTAAACTACAACAAGAATCACGGCGAATGCTAAAAAAATTTGTTGATAACGCAAATAATGCAGGTAATGATGTCAGAATACGCCAATTATCAGGGCTTTACGCCGATATCTGCGCCTTAACCAAAGACGACTTGCAACTTGATTGTGGCGGTAATCCAGGGGAAGTCTTAGCTTGTCTGCGAGTCTATGCGCGAATTAATCAAGAAGAGTCACCAGGACGCGTAATATTTCGCCCATCACGCTAATTTTTCAGCACTGAGGAACACAGAATTAATCTTAATTACCCATATTTTATGGTAATGCTGAGTCAAAAGAGCGATCGCTTCTAAGTAATCTATCTTATTTTAACTCTTACATCTTTTTTGTCCATAAAAATCAAATTAGTTAGAAAACTACTTGGAGTCAGGTCTTAGCGATTAAATATAAAATCAGCTTCCGCAAAAATCATGATACATATGTGATTGTTTTATTACTTCAAAGCATATTTATCTAACTGAGATTAAGTATGGAATTCTACAAAGACAAAAATTTAAAATGTGCTAAATGTTTCCTGATTAATTAGAGATTATTACTCAGTTTTGATAATTACAAAAACCTAAGATAATTAAACAACTAAATATATTTTGAAACCTATCGTAAGACAGATGAGAAGATTGCTAAATAAATTTAAACTATGAGATAGAAAGCAAAAGGCATCACAAATATTGAGGGTGCAGATACATAGGTAAAAACAGAGTAAAAAGCAGATTTTTTACTCTGTATTTATTTTTGTCAGTAGTCAGTGGTCAGTGGTCAGTTGTTGTAGTTTTAAGCGTAAAATATCTTTGCCATTGACCATCATGAATAAAATCCACTCCATAGGTAATTACGAATTACGAATTACGAATTACGAATTACTAAGGCGTTGATTCCGGCGCTACTGTAGGACTAGGCTTAGGTTTGAGGTTCTTAGCTTTGTAGAAAGTTTCTAAACTATCGCGATCGCCTACAAAACGCCAGTGCCAAGGTTCATAACTCACACCTTGGGCATTATCCTTAGGAAAGGACATCTCAAAGCCAAAACGGGCAGCATTGGCTTCTAACCACTTATAAGCTCTGGTATTGTCAAAGTTAGCTTGGAGATTTGTGGCTGGAACTGAGCCATCACCAACATCTACAGCATAGCCAGTGTGGTGTTCGCTATGACCGGGAGGCGCGCTTAAAGCTGCTCTTTCGGCGGGGGTTTGATTGCGTTGCGCACCCACACCAAAAAATAACTGTTCCTGCTCCTTCACAGAGCGAAAGCCAGAAATTGGGACTAAACTGACACCAGATTGGCGTGCAGATCTTACCATCTCACGAAACCTTTCCGCAGCTGCTGTGCGCATTCTCACTCGTCCAGAAACTACTGTTAAATCAGATTCTGGCGCTTCTGTATATGCTAAATGCCCTAATATACTATCGCTATTATTAGTTTGAGATTCGCCAGAATTGTTAGATATTGGTGTTTCTGTCGGGGAAAGAGTCGGAGAAGGTTGAGAATTAGCGATTCTTTTAGGTGAAAGGATAAAAAAGACAAAGCCACTACTGACAGCAAGCAGGACAAAAGTCAATGCTCCACCAATCAGCAAAACTAGAGGTTGGACGCGCATTTTCGGTTTTGGATCGGGAGTATCGCGTAAAGCTGCTGGAATATCATCCCCAGAAGCAGCCGAAGAGTGTTGAGGTTCTCCAGAAAACCCAGCTTTATTCAAGAATTCTCTCCTAGCTTGAAAATAGCGTTGACTGTTGACGGTTGACTGTTGACTGTTGACTGTTGACGGTTGACTGTTGACTCTTAAGAAAAATTTTCATATTTGGTGCTGAGATTTTCTCTTGATTAGCTGTCTTGTTTCAATAGCCATAACAGATTTTAGACTGGAAAAAAATAAACGCAAGCGCTAGCATTTGACATCTATATTTTTTAGGTGAGATCTTGACAAATCTTTTCGAGCTATATGTCAAGCTAGTGGGACTAGTCCTGTTAGGATTCATTTTGGGACGTAAGCTACCAAGCACGGTTCCCTCAGTTGTAGGTCATTTCCTCTTTTATCTGGGAGTACCGATAAGCATAGTATCTTTCTTATATCAAGCTGACCTTTCGGGACAAATTTGGATTGCACCTGCGATCGCATACCTCGCTATTTTACTAGGAGCATTATTAGCTTGGTTAGCAATTAAAGGACAAACCTATGTGACAAATACCATGCCCCAACAACCAACGCAAGGGAGTTTGTTGTTAGCTGCGATGGTAGGTAATACAGGTTACCTGGGTTTTCCCATCACCTTAGCAATGGTAGGACAACAATACTTTGCTTGGGCTTTATTTTACGATCTCTTGGGCACAGTATTTGGTGCTTATGGCTTAGGCGTTGCCCTAGCAGCAAGATTTGGCAACAATATCAACAACCATCAGCAGATAACTAAAGCAATCTTAATTAATCCTGCTTTGTGGAGTTTCGCTTTTGGCTTACTCTTGCGCCAAGTGAAAATTCCCCACTTAGTAGCATTCTACATGGATAAATTAGCTTGGATTGCCATAACTTTATCCCTAGTTCTCATTGGGATGCGACTGTCACAGCTAAAATCTTGGAGAAGCTTGCCACAGGTAGGCATTAGCTTGGCAATTAAAATGATCTTAGTCCCCCTCATTCTCGGCAGTACCTTAGGATGGTTTGGCGTCACAGGTTCAGCTGCCAAAGTAATTGTTTTGCAAATGGCTATGCCACCTGCATTTGCTACCCTGGTACTAGCGGAAACCTTCAATCTCGACCGCGATTTAGCCGTCACCGCCCTAGCCGCCGGAGCTTTTATACTACTGATTACATTACCCTTTTGGCTGTGGCTGTTTTAAAGGGGACAAGGGGGACAAGGGGGACAAGGGAAGAATAATCAATGACAAATGACAAATGACAAATGACAAACATCACCGAAAACCAAAGTTTCTCAGCCGCTTCTGTTCCAGACTGGGAACCTACCCCACCCCCAACAGATTTAATATTTGATGACGGAGAACCCTTGGAAAGTAACCGCCACCGGATTGCGATGAATGTTTTAATTCGGTCATTGCAACAAGCTTGGTCAGACCGCGATGATTACTTTGTCGGCGGTAATATGTTTGTTTACTATAGTCGGACACAGGCGCGAAATCGAGATTTTAAAGGGCCGGATTTTTTTGTGGTTCTCAATGTCGCAGGGACAGGTTCGCGTCAAGGTTGGGTGGTATGGGATGAAGAAGGACGCTATCCCGATGTAATTGTTGAATTGATGTCACCTTCAACGAAAAATGCGGATTTAGGAGAGAAAAAGAATATTTATGCAGGAGTGTTTAGAACTAGAGATTATTTTGTTTTCGATCCCTTTGACACCAATTCCTTGCAAGGATGGCGTTTAGATGCTAATTTTCGATATCAGCCTTTAGCCCCTAATGAGCGCGGTTGGTTATGGTGCGAAACTTTAGGATTTTGGTTAGGGCTTTGGGAAGGAACAATAGACCGAGAAACTGCGCCTTGGTTACGATTTTTTGACCGCGAAGAAAATCTAGTTTTTTTACCGGAAGAAGCCGAACGCCAACGCGCAGAGACAGAACGCCAACGCGCAGAAATAGAACGCCAACGCGCTGAACGTTTAGCTGCACGTTTGCGGGAATTAGGCGAAAATCCAGACGATTTAATTTAACGCCAGACTCTTGATTAGGGAGTTCGAGAGCATAAATTATTCCATTTACAAGAGAGGATATTTTCCTTCTCCCCTCTGCTCCCTGCTCCCTGCTCCCTGCTCCCTTGCAGCCTTCACGATAAGTTTTTCACTATACGCGATATGATACTTCGCTGCGTGGACTAAACTTTGCAGCTAAATCCGCCGGGTTAGTATATTCATAGGGTTCAAAAGGCTGATGAATCCAAGGATTATCTGTGAGATAGTCCACATAATAATCCGGCTCAAAAACCGAACAGGCTTTATACCAAATTACAGCAGAGCGAATTTCGGAAATCGCAAATTCAGGATGTTGCTGTAGCCAGGGAATAGTCTGTTGAATTGTGATACCAGAGTCTACCAAGTCATCAACTAACAGAATCCGCGAACCTAAAGTTTCGCTAGTCATTGTTAAATGACGTGACAAGATTAACGATCCCCTTTCCTGCTTGCCGGGGCCACTGTAAGATGATGTTGCTAAAATTGCCAATGGTTGCTTATATATACGGGATAGAATATCTCCCACTCGCAGTCCACCTCTGGCTAGACAGACAATCTGGTTGAATTCCCAACCGGATTGATAAATCTGAGCAGCCAGTTGTTCGATTTTCTGGTGATAATCTGACCAAGAAACGTAAAGGTCTGGCATAAAGCAAGGGGTTTTGGTGAATACTGAAGGAATTGCAAATTCTTTATTTTAATATGAGCGCTAAATATTATGAGTGATTCTGTTGCTGATGACTCTCACAAAAGTGAAAAGCTGTCATTTAAAACTAAACTAGCTTACGGTGCAGGTGACTTAGGTCCCGCGATTAATGCCAATATTTCGGTGTTTTTTTTATTGGTGTTCTTTACTAATGTTGCGGGAATTCCGGCGGGTTTAGCGGGCAGCATTTTAATGATTGGTAAAATTTGGGATGCAGTCAACGATCCATTTGTCGGGTTTCTCACAGATAAAACTCAATCTCGGCGTTGGGGTCGTCGTTTACCTTGGCTATTATACGGGGCTATTCCCTTTGGAGTTTTCTTTTTCTTACAGTGGATTGTACCACCGTTTAGTGTCTGGGGTTTATTTTGGTATTACGTAGTCATTGGGATGATATCGCAGGTGTTTTACACCGTTGTCAATTTGCCTTATACGGCAATGACTCCAGAACTGACGCAAGATTATGATGAACGTACTAGCCTCAACAGTTTTCGCTTTACCTTTTCGATTGGTGGCAGTATTTTATCGTTGATTTTGTCAAAGATTGTCTTTTCTCAAATTAGCGATCGCGCTCAACAATATGTAGTTTTAGCCGCCATCTGTACTATAATTTCAGTTTTCAGCTTGTATTGGTGCGTTTACGGTACGCGCGATCGCGTTTTAGAATTTGAAGCTAAACGTATCCAATTAGAAGAACCGCCATCTATTCCTTTCTTCGACCAATTAAAAATTGTCTTTAGCAATCGACCTTTTTTATTTGTTATCGGTATATATCTTTGTTCTTGGTTAGGTGTACAAATTACAGCCAGTATCATTCCTTATTTCGTCGTTTACTGTATGCGTCTCCCAGAAGCAGATGTACCTACAACTATGATAGCCGTCCAAGGAACAGCTTTAATTATGCTATTTTTTTGGAGTAATTTAAGTAAAAAAGTTGGCAAAAAAGTTGTTTATTTTCTGGGAATGAGTATATGGATTATCGCCGCCGCCGGACTCTATTTTTTACAACCCGGTCAAATAATTATCATGTATATCATGGCGATTATGGCAGGTTTTGGTGTCTCTACAGCTTACCTTGTTCCTTGGTCAATGATTCCCGATGTGATTGAATTAGATGAACTGCAAACCGGACAACGCCGCGAAGGTGTTTTTTATGGTTTCATGGTGTTGTTGCAAAAGTTTGGTTTAGCTTTTGGTTTATTTTTAGTAGGAAATGCCTTACAATCTTACGGTTTTAAAGAAGCTGTGACTGGGCAAACTGTACTCCCGACACAACCGGAATCAGCATTATTAGCAATACGTCTTGCGGTTGGGCCTTTACCAACAATTTGTTTAATTGCTGGTTTATTTTTAACTTACTTTTACCCCATTACCCGGGAAATGCACGCCGAAATTATGTTGAAATTACAACAGCGAAAAGAAAAGATTGAGTAATAAAAAAGGTGGGAATTACCCACCCTACAAATGACTAATGACAAATGACAAATGACTAATTAATTATAATTGCCCTTGAATAATATCAGCCAAATCACTACGAGTTTTCTTGACTTCTGACCAAAAAAATGACCAAATTATAAATATTAATCCTAAAGGTGTAGATAAAAAGATAAACTGAAAATAAATCGGTAAAGCATCTTGCAACATAACTGGCAGAAAACCACCATACCAAAACCAAAATAAGAATACTAAATAACCAATAGCAGCAGGATGTAAACTCATTTGAATATGCACTGCTGTTTGCTGAGATTGGGTTTCTAAAATCCCTTTAATTACAGGGATAAATAATTTACGATAGACGTTGCGAGTAATATTAAATTTTTCTGCGGATATGGTTCCGTAATAAGGTAATTTGGCGTCTGGAAATTGCAACATTTTTGCTGTTTCAATTTTGGCACTCAAGCGTTGTGAAACTACAGGTACTATCTCAGGCGTGAAAATCGTAAATTTATCGTAAGGTAGTAAGTTCATAATATTTTGAGCTACTGTCGGGAAAACCCCGATTAAAAGTTAAATACAGGGTCTTTCTTGCATTATTCCCGTAACAGTAACTTTTATAACAACTGGTGTAATATCAATTGTATGTGAGGTTGCACATTAACGCCCGCAGGCTAGAAGCCTGGGGCTAAATAAACAAAGCCTGCCTCCGCAGGCTAATAATATGCATCTTCATATCAAAATGGTGTAATATCAATTCAAAATTCAAAATTAAGAAAGTGAGACTCAGCATAGGTTGTAGAGTTGGAATCTGGATAAAATTTTTCGTGAAATGGTGTAACAGGTGAAGAGGAAAAATACTACTTTTTGGCTTGAAAAGGTGTATATTTACCTCCCAGTGCTTCTACTATGGTGCGGGTATTAGCTTGCATCATTTTAATATAAGTATCGCCTGCACTTCCCTTGGCACCAATAGAGTCAGAATAGAGTTGATTCGGGGCTAGTTTGACACCAGCTTCTTGGGCGACTGTTTTAATTAAGGCGGGATTAATGGTAGTTTCGGCAAAAATTGCATCAACACCGATTTTCTTAATTGACTCTACCAATCGCTGTACTGTTTGGGCGCTGGGTTGTTCTTCGGTACTAATGCCAATTAATGTACCTGCGATCGCAATTTGATAAGCTTGTCCATAATATTGAAAGGCATCATGGGTAGTCACAAGTTTGCGTTTATTGACCGGAATCGTTTGAATTTGCTGATTAATCCACTTATCCAACTGTTTGAACTCATTGGTAAGTTCTGTTGCATTCTGAGTAAATTTTTCTTTATCTTCCGGCGATAATTGAATTAACGCATCGCTAATCGCATTTACCATTGCGATCGCATTTTCTGCACTCCCCCAAACATGAGGATCTGGTACTATTTCACCTTTACCCTTATCTAACTGCAAGGGTTTCACAGCTTCTCCCACCGCTACCCGCTTTACCTTTCCACCCGCAGCATTCATTAACTTAATTAGTCCAGGTTCTAAATTGTAGCCGTTATATAAAATCAATTTCGCTGTTTCCATCACCCGGCTATCTGCTGGTACCGGTTCGTAAACATGGGGATCTGTACCCGGTTTGAGAATTCCCGTTACCTTAACCTCATCACCAGCAACCTCTTGAGTTAGATCGGCAATAATTGTGCTAGTAGCGACAACTTGCGCTTTACCATCACCTTGAGAATTATTACCACCATTCGGCTGACTGCAACCAAATAAAGCCAAAGGCAGAAGCATTCCCAGACATATCTGCGAAACAATATTCTTCAATTGGCGATTGTTAACTGTTGACGGTTGACTGTTGATTGTTGACTGTTGACCGTTGACCGTTGACCGTTGACCGTTGACTGTTGACTGTTGACTCTTACCCTTATCTATCTTCAGCATTAGTTTCACTTATTTACAACATTATTCCTCTCTATAGATTTTTTCATAATTTTCTCATTTTTATAGTAAGCTCAAGTTAATGAAATATAAAACACCATTATGATAAACGTCTCTTTTAACACTAAGTTTAATAAATCACAGAGAAATACCAGGGAACAATCGGCACAAGTTATACATACTCATGATATGAAATCGACAGCAGGAATTAACATTGCCCATTTAGGGGTACATTACCGCACCCAAGAGGCTTTAAGAGACGTTAATTGCTATATTGAACCAGGTAAACTTACAGGTATTTTTGGCCCCAACGGTGCAGGTAAAAGTACCTTAATGAAAGCGATGTTGGGCTTAGTTCCCAAAAGTAGCGGTAATGCCTTATACCAAAGCAAGCCACTAATGCAGCAACTAGAAAAAGTTGCCTATGTTCCCCAGCGTAGCCAAATTGACTGGACTTATCCGGCGACAGTGTGGGATGTGGTGATGATGGGGCGAGTAAAAAAGACTGGATGGTTGCGTAGCTTTTCCGCAGTTAGCCGACAGGTAGCAAATAATGCTTTGGAAAGAGTGGGAATGAATAATTTTCGCGATCGCCCCATTGGCGAACTTTCCGGGGGACAACAGCAGCGAGTATTTTTAGCCCGTGCTTTAACCCAGCAAGCCGATATATTTTGTTTTGACGAACCTTTAGTAGGTATCGATCAAAAGACTCAAACAGTTATTTTTGAAGTCTTTGAAGAACTTGCAACCGCAGGCAAAATTGTTTTAGTTGTCAACCACGATTTAGGCGAATCTATCGCTCACTTTGATGATTTAATATTATTAAATCGAGAATTAATCGCCACAGGTTCACGGCAGGAAGTACTCACCGAAGCCAACTTAAACCGTGCTTATGGTGGTAAGGTTATGTACTTTTCTGATGCTGCTTAATAGTTCATAGTCAATAGTTATTGGTTATTAGGATAAATACAGATAAAACAACACAACTGACAACTGACAACTAACAACTGACAACTGACAACTGACAACTGACAACTGACAAATTATGACAATTCAATCATTAATTGAGCCATTACAATATAGCTTCATGCAGCGATCGCTAGCCATCGCGATATTAGTGGGCTTATTGTGTGCAGTTGTGGGCAGCTACTTGATGGTACAACGATTGGCGTTACTGGGTGATGCCATCAGTCACTCAGTTTTGCCAGGATTAGCGATCGCTTTTATGGTGGGGGCTAATATATTTGTTGGTGCGTTTATTGCTGGCGTTGTCAGTACAATGGCGATCGCACTCATTAGAACGCGATCGCCAATTAAAGAAGATGCAGCAATGGGGATAGTTTTCTCTGCATTCTTCGCTTTAGGAATTACCCTAATTACAGTCATTCAAAAAGATAATAAAATTGACCTGAATCACTTTCTTTTTGGTAATATTCTTGGCGTTACCATTGATGAAGTACGCGATACCGCTATCATTGCCGCAGTTGTGTTAATAGTAGTAGTTTTACTCTACAAAGAACTATTATTTTACACCTTCGACCCCTTAGGCGCACAAGCCGCAGGTTTACCAGTTAATCGCCTCAACTTTGGTTTAATGCTGCTAATTGCTTTAACAATTGTCGCCAGTATGAAAGCTGTAGGTGTAATTCTTGTACTTTCCCTATTAATTACCCCCGGTGCTACCGCCTATTTATTAGTAAAACGGCTCAATCAAGTAATGATTTTGGGTGCAGTTATCGGCGTAATTTCGAGTATTAGCGGTATGTACCTGAGTTACTTTTATAACTTACCTTCCGGCCCGGCGATTGTGTTAGTAGTATCGGGGTTATTTGTATTAGCATTATTATTTAGTCCGCGACATGGGATATTTGCACCGCAGAAAAAAGAACTAGTGATTCACCATAATAATTCTGAGGGTTAACAGATCCCCGACTTCTTTAAGAAGTCGGGGATCTAAACAGCTGCAACCAGTAAAAATTAATGTGGTGAACCACTAATGTTATCTTAAGAAATATTTGGAATTAAGAGCGGCTGAAGCAACCACAAAATTTGCTGAACTTCTTAGTCAAGTATTGCTAGGTGAAGAAGTTGTAATTGCAGAACAGGGTATTCCCCTTGCACGTTTAGTCCCGATCGCAAATAATATTTCTCCTCGCATTCCTGGCTTAGATAAAGGTAAAGTGTTTATGACATCCGATTTCAACGAACCTTTACCAGAAGAAATTTTGAGTGATTTTGAAAATTCTCACATTGTTTAGTAATGAGAGCTTGACTGGATACCCAGACAAAATGCGATCGCCTAAGTACAGCTTGTCAATTGTCGCCATAATTGCGATCGCCAATCAACTTTTATCCTTAAAGTTTAGATAATAAGGCTTAGGGAAACAGAATATAATGTATAATCCCTGACATTGGAACTACTCTCACGGGATTGAGTATGGATAGAGCGCTCATAGATCAGCTAATACAGACTGTTCGCCAAGAGTTAATTCCTCAACTCAAGATAGAGAGTATCGATCCTCACGATCCAGTAGTATTTACCTATCTTCCCCAACCTTGGCAAAAATTAGGCGTAGGAAATTACGCCGCAGTCGTTTACCATCCAGATTATCCTCACTGGGTAGTAAAAATTTACGCACCGGGACGGCCTGGTTTTGAGGAAGAAGTAGAAGTATACCGTCTTCTAGGTTCTCACCCGGCTTTCTCGGAATGTTTTTATGCTCAAGATGAGGTGTTAATTCTTAAGCGGTTATACGGAGTTACATTGTATGACGCTATTCAACGCGGTCTGCGTATACCCAAGCAAGTAATTGAAGATATCGACCAAGCTTTAGATTATGCACGTAAACGGGGACTATATCCCCATGATGTGCATGGGCGAAATGTGATGATGTATGAAGGTAAGGGATTAGTCGTTGATATTTCTGACTTTCTCCATGAAGACAAATGTGGCAAATGGGATAACCTTAAACGAGGATACTATTGGTTATATCGCCCAATTCTTGCACCATTGCGGATCAAGATTCCCTACTTTTTGCTAGATGTTGTCCGCAAAACTTATCGTTTCTTCTCTAAATTAAAGCAAGCAGGCGATCGCACTTTGGCGAAAATTTCTCGAAGACATCACAAAAAGAAACATTCTTGAGTTGGTCATTGGTCATTGGTCATTTATTATTGGTAAGGGTTTTCAAGCTAGCCCCTCATGGGAAAAGCCCACAAGCAAAGATGAAAATTTCTCTTAACTGTCAACCGTCAACCGTCAACCGTCAACTATGTTAACAGTTGTTGAATTGTGGCGATTAGATGTCGCAGTCTAACTGGCTTAGTTAAATATTCATTAGCGCCAGCTGCTAGACAAGTTTCGCGATCGCCTGGCATAGCTAGCGCCGTTAAAGCAATTATGGGAACATGATTAAATTGAACATCCTCGCGAATGCGCTGAATGGCTTGTAATCCGTCCATTTCTGGCATTTGAATATCCATTAAAATCAGGTGTGGATGTTGAGTATAAATTTGCTCAATGGCTTGGCGTCCATTATTTGCGATCGCTAAACGATAGCCGCGATGTTGCAAATAGTTAGCCATTGTAGTGATATTGGCTTGATTGTCTTCTACTAATAAAATCAAAGCAGAGGTATTTGGTATGACCGCGATCGCTGACGATATCCCAGAGCTAGGAGATTGTACTTCCTGCATAGTTGGAGAATTGCGATCGCTGCTAACGTAGGGAATGCGCACAGTAAAACAACTCCCTTCTCCTACCTGACTGGTAACTGAGACTGTACCACCATGTAAAGTAGTAATGCGCTGTACTAATGCCAAACCTAAACCAGTGCCATTGTAATGGCGGTTGAGATTGCTATCCAACTGTATAAAAGGCTGAAACAATTTGTGAATATCTTCAGAGGCGATGCCAATACCAGTATCACTCACAGTAAAATTCACCTGGGGAACTGAAGATGGTGAATTTTCCCCCTCTGCTGCATCCAAATATACCTTAAGGGTTACTACACCCCCGGCTGGCGTAAACTTGATGGCATTGCTAAGTAAGTTGATGAGTACCTGACGCAGACGGCGCTCGTCGGCTTGTATACTACCTAAAGACTCGGCAATATCAGTCATCAAGCGAATATTCTTATTTAATGCTAGCTGTTGCACAAACAACAAACTGCTATGGCACAGACTTTTAATGGAACTGTCACTGAGTTGCAGTTCTAGTTTACCCGATTCAATTTTAGCTAAATCAAGGATGTCATCGATCAATTCTAGTAAATGCCTGCCACTGCGCTCAATAGTCGCGATCGCTGTTGCTTGCTGGTGATTAATTTCACCTAATACACCTTCGTGAAATGCTTCCGACATACCCAAAATCGCATTTAGCGGTGTACGCAACTCATGGCTCATATTCGCCAAAAATTCATCTTTAAGGCGAGTAGCCCTAGCTAGTTCAATATTAGCTTGAGTAAGTTCCTCGTTGATTTGGTGAAGTTTTGCTTCCGCTTGTTGGCGTTCGGTGATATCTGTTAATGTGCCGATATAGCCAGTGATTTTGTCATCTTCATCAGTTTCGGCTAATATCTGGCAGTAAAACCAAGTAATATTGCCATCTGGATGCAAAAATCTGCCTTCGTTGATATAAATTTGTCCTGGTTGATATGATTGATACCATTCTCCCCACTGTCTAACAATGCGATCGCGATCGTCTGGATGCAATATCTCTACCCAGCCTTTACCTAATGCGGCTTTTGCTCCCCTACCTGCTAGGTGAGTCCAATAATCATTAGCATATATACAATCACCAGCATTATTCACTCGAAAAATAGCAACTGGCGCTGCTTCTGTTAAAGCTGCATAGCGGCGTTCGCTTTCTTGCAAAGCTGCGGTGCGGATTTCAACTCGCTGTTCCAGTTCTTGATTTAGTTGTAGCAATGCTTGTTCTGCAAGAATTCGTTCGGTAATATCAACAGCCACACCACCAATTAAATATTGCCCTGATGTGTCTGGCAAAGGAAATTTGTAAACTAAAAAATCTCCGATTGTGCTATATATTCTAGGAGCTTTTTCCACAGTTTCCAAAACTTGTTGAGTTTGCGCCACCAGCCGAATATTATCAAAAAACTGTTGGGCAATTTCTACCGGATACAAATCAAAAACTGTTTTGCCAATTACATCCTCTACAGTGTTAGCTGGAAGTTGAAAGGTATGGAGATAAGTTTGACTCACATAAACAATCCTACCTTCTCCATCAGTAATCCAGGAAGCTGTGGGACTATAATTCATAAATGCCTGAAACCTAGCTTCACTTGCCAGCAGGGCAATTTCTGCCTGTTTACGCTGGCTGATGTCCTCAATCACGCTAATTAGGTATTGTGGATGATGTAAAGTATCATGGACTAAAGAAACGGTCAGTTTAATCCAGATAATTGACCTATCTTTGCGAATATAGCGTTTATCCATTGAATAGGTATCAATTGTACCTGATAGCAGCATTTGTAATTGTTGTAAATCTGCTACTAAATCGTCTGGATGAGTAATTTCTTGGAAAGTTAAGTTCATCAATTCCGACTGGCGGTATCCGGTAATCTCACAAAATCGTTGGTTAACCCGCAAGAATTGCCCGCTTAATAGTATATGACTGATGCCTACTGCTGCTTGCTCAAAGGTGCTGCGAAATCGCTCTACACTTTCCCTGAGAGTTTTCTCAGTGCGTTTGCGCTCCTCCATCTGGGTTTGTGCTATTTCATAAGCACTAGCTTGTTGAATTGCGATCGCTATTTGTACTGCTAGTTGATCCAACAATTCCAATTCCAATGCATCCCATTGTCTAGTTGCATGACATTGGTGCGCAATTAATAATCCCCATAGGCGATTTCTCACCAAAATTGGTACTACTAAATTCGCTTTGACTTCAAATTGCTCTAATAGCTGTAAATGACAATCTGTTAAGCCTGCTTCATAAATATTATCGATCGCCCTAGTTTTGCCTTGACGATATTCAACGCCCGTTCCCCGTTGAAAGCAGGTATCCTGAATCTGTGTTGCTAAACTTACCTTCCAGCCTGCTAGAACTGACTCCGACACCACAGTTCCACTCATATCTGAGTTAAATTTATAGACTATTACCCGGTCTACTTGTAAAAATTTCCGTACTTCTTCGGTTGTGACTGCTAAAATATCTTGAAGCTTGAGTGACTGACGGATTCGTAAAGCGATCGCCGCAATTAATTGTTGTTGTGAGCGACTTTGTTCTAACTGCCAAATTCGATGTCTGTGTTTGAGCGCATCATGAATTGCTGCATGTAAAGTTGCTGGTGTCAACTGATTTTTGATTAAGCAATCTTGCGCCCCGTTTTTCATCGCCCGAACAGCAATCTCTATATCTTCATGTTCTGTTAACAGGATGATTGCTGTTTGTCTATTGCTGCAACTCTCCCTTAATTTCCCCAACAACTCCAGCCCATTACCATCAGGTAATAAAAAATTTAGCAAAATTACATCTGCACTCTCTTGTTGACACCAAACAATTGCTTGTTTCCCTGTCTCAAACTGCAAAATTTTATACGTATATATACTATCCTGTTGCAAATATTGACGAAAATTCATCCATTCTGCAGTGCGATCGTCAATGAGCAAAATAGTTAGACAGGAAGATTGTGTCATAAAATAACTTAACAAAAGAGGCTGAAAACAAGGGGTTAAAGAACAATATTTTTCCTCCCCTTGTGGATGTTTCCATAAGGGGTTATCTGATAATATTTTTCCCAAATACTATCTTTGATAGGAAAATTTGCCGGAAATGTTCAGCCTTCTACTTGTGTAAAAAATCACGACTCAATTAGAGCCTTTAGTGATAAATAATTGACTAATTTATAGCATTGAAAATCTGCAAAAGCCAATTGTATTTATTTTAAGCGCTAACAGCGACACAGTTGTGTATTTTACTTTGCAAATACATAAATTTACGGTGAAAATCTGAGTATCCCACAGAGACGCACCACAACAACAGAGTCTCAGGAGAAATTCTGATACTAAGGGAAGTCAAAAGTCACGCATTCAAAAGTATTCAACTCCCCAGGTAACGAATGAAATAAACACATTTTCCTGGTTTGGCTAAAAGCCTTGCTATATAAAGGTTATAAAAGGTGTGAGTTAGGAGGAGGGTTATTACTCGATCGCCTAGATACTCACAACTATAGCACTCTCATATTGGTCTCAATCCATCAGCATTAACCGCAAAGGATCTAAATGCACATACCAAGGAAACGGCTGATCTTTCATCGTTAGCCATTTTTCTTTAAAAACCTCTGCTTGGAGATGATAGTCATGGGGACTAGTAGCGGGAGAATGCAACTTTAAAAACAAACTCATGCGATGGGGTGTTTCACTAGTTCTTACCAACCAGCAGGGAAATGTATTTTCTTGTTGAAGATTGTTGGTAAAGGCTATCTGATGGGCACGAATCCCAATGTAAGCTAAATCTCTAGGATTTGCTGCTAAAACTTGTAAAGTACAACCCCAATCACTCGCTTCTACTTGTGAAGGTTGTAAAAGTCGCCCCCGCGAGATATTTTTACAGCCAGTAATTTGCGCCACAGTTGCAGAGACAGGATGCTCAAAAATCTCATGTTTGGAATCATGTTGTATTGCATTACCATGTTCCAAAACTAGCAAATTCGGACAAATGCGGTAAGCTTCTTCCATATTATGAGTCACAAACAAAGTAACGCCTTGGTAATCTGCAAGGGTTTCCATCATTTGCTGTTCTAACTGACTGCGCAAATATGTATCCAGAGCCGAAAAAGGCTCATCTAACAGTAACGCTTCCGGTTTACTAGCCAAAGCCCTAGCTAAAGCTACCCGTTGTTGCTGTCCCCCAGACAGTTGGTGTGGATAGCGATCGCCTAATCCTTGTAACTGCATAGCGATTAATTGCTGTTCTAATTGTACCCGAATACTGCTGTGAGATAATCCTTGGGGTAAGCCAAAAGCGATATTTTCCGCCACAGTCAAGTGAGGAAACAGCGCATAATTCTGTACTAAAAAACCAATCCGGCGATCGCGACTAGGTAAATTAATTCCTTGTTCCGAATCATACAATACTCTCCCATTTAAAACTATCCGCCCTTTAGTAGGTGTTTCTATCCCCGCAATACAGCGCAGAATCATACTTTTACCCGCCCCAGATCCCCCCAATAAACCCAAGGGAAGATTATCGGTATTAAAGGTAACTTGCAGATGAAAACTCGATAATTGTTTTTCAATATCTACAAATAACCCCACAGGCGAAGATGAAGCAGACATCACAGAAACTTCACTTCCTTGTCCTCCTTGTCCTCCTTGTCCTCCTTGTCCCCCTTGTCGTCCCCCAATCCGCTTACCTTCCTCCCATAAATTAGCAATAATAATACCCGATAGAGAAATTACCATAATTGCGATCGCCCAAAACCAGGCTTCATTCATTGCGCCGGCTTCCACAGCAAAATAAATCGCCATTGGTATCGTCTGAGTTTGTCCAGGAATATTCCCAGCTAACATTAAAGTTGCGCCAAATTCCCCCAAAGCGCGCGCAAAAGCCAGAGTTGTCGCCGCGATAATTCCCGGTAAAGCTAAAGGTAAACTAATTCGCCAAAATATCTTACTTTCCGAAGCACCAAGAGTTTTCGCCACCCGCAGCAGATTTTTATCAATCTGTTCAAAAGCTCCTAGTGCAGTTTTATACATTAACGGAAAAGAAACCACAGTAGCCGCGATCGCAGCCCCATACCAAGTAAAGACAATAGTAAAATCAAATTTATTCATCAACTGCCCAACAGGGCCATTTTTCCCAAAAAACAGCAGTAATAAAAAGCCCACCACTGTAGGCGGTAAAATCAACGGTGCAATCAACACACCCTCAATTAATGATTTTGCCTTACCGCGATATTCCAACATCCAATAGGCAGTAGCAATCCCAATAAAAAAAGTAATAAACGTCGCTAATAACGATGTTTTCAATGATATCCAAAGCGGCGATAAATCTTGAGGCATAATCACAATTCACAATTCACAATTCAAAATTACAAAAATTAAATCAATTTCCAACCATAACTATTGATAAATGACCAATAACAACTGTACGGGCGGGTTCACCGATATCCTCATTTATTCACAAAGATCCAAATAAACCCGCCCCTACACCGATCAACGATAATTCTCAATAAACTAGCCCCTAATAACAAATGAGCATTGACTATTGACTATTGACTATTGACTATTGACCATTGACCATTGACTATTGACCAATTACCTTGCTTTTTGGTTCGCCTAAAGCAATTTTTTTTACTTTGGGATTAGCTAAATCGGGAAAATCTTGGATATTCTGAGCCTGTTGGGGCACAATTAACACTAATTCATTTTTCAACAAATCTTTGCGGCTACTATCAACTAACAAACCTTTTTGCGTTAACGCATCCATCTGCTTATTTGCTGCTGAGATAAAAACATCCACAGCTGCACCTTGTTCGATTTGTTGTTGTAAAGCACCTGAAGAACCAAAATTATAGGTGAGTTTCACCTGTGGCTGCTGTTTAGCATAAAGCGGCTTGATTTCTTGGAGCGCATCTTTTAAGCTAGCTGCTGCTGATATTGTTAAACTTGCTGCCGAGGCTGTTGGGTTAGGCGTACTTGTTTGATTACAAGCAATCAAAAGTACCAAAGCAGCCAGCATCCAACCCACAAAAGCCAAGATACGTTTAGTATGCATGTACAGTAAGTATCTCAAGATTTTTTGATTAACTAATTCATACTTTACCAACTTAGAAGCTATAAAAGTTGGTAAAAATCCTGAAATACTGAATAATCAAGAAATCCTAACTTGGAAATAGGGGCGCTTAGGCTAGAGGAGAGATTTTCATAGTTTTTCAGAATTGTGTGGTAAATAAATAGTAAATTTTTGGGTGCTAATTATGATGAGATAGAGAATTTATGAAGATATACTGCGGAAAATACTGAACTCAAAATTGTCGTTATGTCAGCAAAAAATTACCTGACTCTGGTAAATTACAGATGTAAAATCTAGTAAAAATCAATTTTTAATTAATTCTCAATCAAACACTAGCAGCAAGTAAATTGAGTGAACTGTACAACTATCACGAAGAACACAGCAATCGAGAAAGCGTTTTTCCTTACTGTGAAGCTGTTTTGGAGACATCAGGAAAACCGCTATTTGACGATTAGACTGGGTAAGATAAATATTTTTAGATAATTATTGCTATCCTCATATTTTCCTCGGTTTTTAGAGATATACTAGCAATTATCTATATTTTGACCATAATTACCCCAAAATATTCTGATTTTAAATAGTCTTTGCTTTAGCGTCAAAACCTTCATGAAATTTTGTAGAACACCCATATTTTTTTTAAATCTAAAACTTAGAAAATAGATAAATTTTTCAATAAATAATTTATTGACAATATCTGCTATATTCATTGTAAACAAAGGGTTGTATGCTACATATTAAACCGATAAATCTATCAATTTTCAGGAAATAATCTGAAAATTTTTCAATAAATAATTTCAGGCTTTTCATCATAAAATATTTCCGTAATTGCACTGTTGGCTATTAAAAAATAAAAACCATAGAGTATTAATATTTCGTGGATAGTTCTGTTGACAAGCTTGACAATTAGTTACCTTGTCAAAAACGCTAAGACAGATAAATTAGTTTATGTATAAAAACAACAAATCACTGTTTCGATACCCATTGTTAGGAATAGCACTTTTAATTTCCAGTTCTTTTCTAGCTCTCTCAGTAGCGCCAACTATAGCAGGTGTAACTTTTAAACCACCAGGAGCGCAAGCCCCTAAAAGCTCATCTGGAGGAGCCTCTAGAGAAGGTAATTTGTGTGGCTTTGCGACACAAGCAACTACTAGTACATCCATCACACCATTGATACCAACAACTAATATTGGTTATACAGTGGCAGAACGTCCGACTATATTTGTCTATATTCCAACAACTACTGCCAAAACAGCATTATTTACTTTACAAACAGAAGATAGTAAATATAGTTACCGGACAAATGTATCGTTACCTAATAAACCAGGGGTAATGCAAGTAAAAATTCCGGCTTCAGTTCCCGCACTCAAGACAGGTAAAAATTATAAATGGTCTTTAGTGATAATTTGCACCGAAGAGTTAGAACCGGATAGTCCTTGGGTAAGTGGCTGGATTCGTCGCGTGGAAGCTAACAGTAGTTTGACAACTCAGCTAAATAAACCTGTTTCCTTAGATTTAATTTCTCGATTAGCCGAGACTGGGATTTGGTACGATTCACTTTCTAACCTGGCACAATTAAAACGATCGCAACCGAATAATCCAGCGCTAAATGAAGCTTGGGAAGGACTTTTGAAGTCAGTCAACCTGAGTGCGATCGCTAATGCACCTCTGATTAATTAATCGAGGGATGTAATTTAACAGTTATGTATTGGGGTGCATTTATCCAAAAAAAACTTAAGTCTTTAATTATACAGCTAATGCTGTCAGCCCAATGGCGTTGCATGTTGATGGCCTCTCCCATCGTTACCATGTGTATTATTGCTGCGGAGATGGCTGGATTCTTTCAATTATTAGAATGGGCTACTCTAGAGCAATTTTTTGCCTTGCGTCCCCTAGAACCACCAGAAAAGCGGGTTCTAGTTGTGAAAATTGACGAACAAGACATTACGCAGGTGGGTCAATGGCCGATTCCTGATGCTATCTTAGCAAAAGCGATCGCCAAGCTCAAAGCACAGCAACCGGCGGCTATTGGTATGGATATTTACCGAGATTTACCCGTAGAACCCGGAAATCAAGAACTAGTTAAACTGATGCAGTCTACACCCAATTTGATTGGGGTAAAAAAGTTAGTCGGGGATAGAGTCGCCCCACCCTCCACCTTAGCTAAACTCAATCAAGTTGCCCTCGCCGATTTAGTTTTAGATACTGATGGAAAAGTGCGGCGCGGCTTGTTGTCTGTTGGTGATGACAAGGGCGAAATTTATTTAGGTTTAGCAACGCGCTTAAGTTTGATGTATTTGGAACCTAAAGGTATTTCCTTAAAAGCATTGGATGAACAAGGGAATAATTTGCAGTTAGGTAAGGCTGTATTTACACCCCTGAAGGGTAACGAATTTAGTTATCGCGGTGCAGATTTTGGCGGCTATCAAATTATTTTGAATTATCGAGGTTTTTCTGAGCGATTTGATACAGTTACATTGCGAGATTTACTTAAAGATAAAGTCGCGCCAGAACTGATCCGCGATCGCATCGTCTTAATTGGGACGACAGCCAAAAGCATTAATGACTTTTTTAACGTTGGTTATATTAGTAATTTTCAAGCAGATGGTGAACGAATGGCAGGGGTAATAATTCATGCCAATTTAATTAGTCAGATTTTAAGTGCTGCACTAGATGGACGCACTTTAATCCGAGTCTGGTCTTCTTCAGCAGAATGGCTATGGGTTTTTTGCTGGTCTTTTGTGAGTACTGGTGCGACTTGGCAATTGCTACAATTTAAATCGATTGGTCAGCAAAGGCTAGGGGGATTTCCTATCTTAGGAATTACATTGGCAACTTGTATTATTCTCAGTACTAGCTACATGGCCTTTTTAGTAGGTTGGTGGATACCTTCAGTTACACCTGTACTAGCATTGATTATCTCTGCAATTGTCACGACGAATTTTTATAAACAAGTGCAACTGAAACAAGCAAATGCGCAACTTCAAGAATATTCTCAGACATTAGAACAAAAAGTGAGCGATCGCACCAAAGAATTAGAAGTTGCTAAAGTCGCTGCTGATGTTGCTAATCAAGCCAAAAGTGAATTTTTGGCAAATATGAGTCATGAATTACGCACGCCTTTAAATGGGATTTTAGGTTATGCGCAAATCTTAGAGCGTTCTCAAAGTTTAGCGCCAACTGAGCTAGATGGGATCAAAATTATCCATCAATGCGGTTCTCATCTATTGACGCTGATCAACGATATTTTAGATTTATCAAAAATTGAAGCGCGAAAATTAGAATTAAATTATACAGATTTTGATTTTAAGTTTTTTTTAACGGGAGTTGTGGAAATCTGTCGGATTCGCGCCGTGCAAAAAGGTATTGCTTTTATTTACGAACCACATCCGCAGCTACCGCGAGTAATTCGCAGTGATGAAAAACGGTTACGACAAATATTAATTAACTTGCTGGGAAATGCCATCAAATTTACCGATAATGGCGCAGTTACTTTCAAAGTCGATATTTTAGCAACTGAGAAAATTGACGACAAGCAATTTACCAAAATCAGATTCCAAATTGAAGATACTGGTATAGGAATGACGCCAGAAGAATTAGACAAGATTTTCTTACCATTTGAACAAGTAGGTGAAAAAAATAAACAAACAGAAGGTACTGGTTTAGGTTTAGCTATTAGTTGCAAAATTGCCAACTTGATGGATAGTGCCATTCAAGTAGACAGTAATATCGGAATTGGCAGTAGATTCTGGCTGGATTTAGATTTAGAGAATATCAGTAAAATTATTGAGACAAAATCTGTTTTATCTGAACCCAAAATTATTGCTGTCAAAAACCAAAATCCAAAAATCTTAATTGTTGACGATCATCTCGAAAATCGTTCCTTTGTCATCAATTTGCTCAAATCCCTTGGCTTTCAATGTTTTGAGGCGACTAACGGTCAAGAAGGTTTAACTCAAACTCAAGCAATTCAGCCAAATTTAATTATAACAGACTTAAAAATGCCTATTTTAGATGGCGTGGAAATGATCAAAGCTTTAAGAGGTATAGAACAATTTAAAGATTTACCAATTATTGTTTCATCAGCCAGTGTATTTGAAAACTACCAGACTCAAAGTTTAGAGGCTGGAGGAAATGAATTTTTACCAAAACCATTACAAATTGATAATTTACTGCAAAGTTTACAAAAATACTTACAGCTAGAATGGATTTACCAAGAATCTAGCGCCCTAGTACAAAATAATATTCATGCACAATTACCAACACAAAATTCTCAACCGATAATTTATCCGGAAAAATCAGAGTTAGACAAGTTATGGGATATGGCTATGAGAGGCAATATAGCAGGTATGCAGATATTACTCGATGAAATTGCTAAATTAGATAATAAATACTTACCCTTTGTCGGCGAAATTCGGCAGATGGCTGAGAACTTTCAAGTGAAAAAGATTCGGGAATTACTTAAATCTATCAAGTAGGATAATATGAGCAACCCCCCAAATAGTATTTATGATTCAACTATTTTAATTGTCGATGATAATCAAACAAATTTAAAAATGTTATCTAATGCGATTGCTGAGTCGGGTTGGGAAATATTAGTCGCTACTGACGGAGAAAGCGCGATTGAGCAAGCTGAATATGCTCAACCAGATTTAATTTTGTTAGATGTGATGATGCCAGGAATAGATGGCTTTAAAACTTGTCAGCTTCTTAAAAAAAATCAGTTAACTCAAGATATACCAGTCATTTTCTTAACTGCCCTTTCTGATAAATTTGATAAGGTACAAGGGTTGTTAATTGGCGGTGTAGATTACATTACTAAGCCTTTTCAAATAGAAGAAGTTCTCGCGAGAATTCAAGTCCATTTAAAAATTAGATTTTTAACCAAAAAACTGGCAGAACAAAATCAGCAACTAGAACAGCGAGTCGGGGAACGAACGCAAGATTTATCGCAAGCACTAGAAGATTTAAAACAATCTCAAGTACAATTAGTGCAACAAGAAAAATTATCAACTTTAGGTCAATTAGTAGCTGGTGTGGCTCACGAAATTAATAATCCTCTAGGTTTTATTACGGGAAACGTAGATTTTATTAATAATTATACCCAGAGCTTAATTACCCATTTACGGCTGTATCAGGAAATCTATCCTCAAGCTGATGAGAAAATTATTAAAAATGCCAAACTTATCGAATTAGAACAAATCCTGCAAGATATCCCCAAAGCGATCTCATCGGTAAATTTAGGATTAGAACGGATTACAGAAATTAGCGAGAGTCTGCGGATTTTTGCACGTACAGATACGACTCATAAAATAAGTTTTGATATTCATGATGGTATCGATAGTACTTTGCTAATTTTGAAGCATCGCTTAAAATCTAATAAGCAAAGACCAGAAATTGTCATTATCAAAAATTATGGAGATTTACCATTTATAGACTGTTATCCCGGACAAATTAATCAAGTGTTGATGAATCTCATAGCTAATGCTATTGAAGCTTTTGAAGAGGAGCCAGAAACCCCATTAAATCTCCAAGAAATAATTCCTGAAATCAAGATTTCTACTATTTTTCAACCAGAAAGTAACCTGATAAAAATTACTGTGAAAGATAATGGCAATGGAATTTCACCAGAGAATAGCCAGCAAATATTTCAACAATACTTTACTACTAAACCAGTAGGTAAAGGAACTGGTTTAGGCTTATCTATTAGTAAGCAGATTATCGAAGATAAACATCAAGGAAAAATTTACTTTAATTCTGCATTAGGACAAGGTACAGAATTTATCATTGAACTGCCTGTGGCATAATTGAGGACAGATGAATGGGGGAATAATTCTCCAGTAAAATTGCCAAGAGAAAAATCAGAGCAAAATTTTTCCCTTCTACTGAGAGATAGGGGGAGATTTTGGGCAAATTAAGAACATCGCCCTGCTGACAATGTTTATCGTTCGTTGTCAGATTTAGTGGTGTTAAGAGTTAAGAAACTTGTGCGCAAATTATTTGTCGGCACTTGGCAATATGAAAATTACTGTAGAAAGGAATAAAATAATGCCCAAATTCAAAAAAAAAATTCAATTTCCTCAAGATAAACTTTACTTCAGTTCATTAACATTATTGATATTAACCATTGGGTTTCCTGCTACTGCATCTACTCGTTTAACAATCGCGGCTTGTTCTTTTCCTGATTGTACACAAGGTGCAAAACTAGCTGAAATTTCCGCCTCAGCACCGCAATCTTTACTGCATCAAGGTAGAAGTCTATTTGCAGGGGGAAAGTTTGCCGAAGCTGTCAAGGTTTGGGAAGTAGCGGCTGCGGGTTTTGAACGGCAAGGAGATATAATTAATCAAGCTTGGACGCTGAGTTATCTGTCATTAGCAGCACAAAATTTGGGAGATTGGCCTCAGGCAGAACAAGCAATTAATCAAAGTTTAAATTTGCTGAAGTCCCAGAAAAAAACAAAAGAAAATACGACGGTTTTAGCAGTGGCGCAGAACACTTTGGGGAATTTGCAATTGTTGCGGGGAAAAGCGGAAGATGCTTTACAGGCTTGGCAAGATGCAGAACGAAATTATGCCCTAATTGGTGATGAAGCGGGAAAAATTGGGAGCCAAATTAATCAAGCCCAAGCATTGCAAGTTTTAGGATTATACCGCCGGGGACAGCAACTTTTATTGGATGTACACCAAAAATTGCAAAATCAGTCAGATTCGGCGATGAAAGCGAAAGGGTTGCAAAGTTTAGGTATTGGGTTGCAACTGTTAGGAAATGTCAAGCAATCCCAAGAGATTTTACAGCAAAGTTTGCTGATTAGCGATCGCCTGCAGTCTACAGAAAATATCGGCGAGATTCTTTTGAGTTTGGGAAATGGGGCGCGGGAATTACAGCAACCACAAGCGGCGATTGATTATTATCAACAGGCGATAGTTAAAGCTAATCACCCCCAAGTACGCATCGAAGCCCAGTTAAACCAACTTAGCTTGTATTTAGAGCGATCGCAAATCGAACCAGCTAATACCTTAGTACCGCAGATTCAAAGCCAACTAACAACCCTCCCTGCAAGTCGGATGTCGATTTATGCAGCAGTTAACTTTGCTAGCAGTTTGTCTAAGTTGGCGAAACTAGAAGATAAAGCATCTGGTTTATACCAACAAGCAGCAGTGACTTTAGCCCAGGCTGTACAACAAGCCACAATGTTGAGCGATTCACGGGCTAAAGCTTATGCTTTAAACGAGTTAGGTAAATTATATTATGAAAAGCAACAATGGGCTGATGCGTTAAAACTGACTCAACAAGCATTACAAATCGCCCAAGAAATTAATGGTGCAGATATAGCTTATCAAGCTTCCTGGCAAGCTGGGAGAATTCTTAAACAACAGGGTGATACTCAAGGGGCGATTGCCGCTTATGATTTTTCTGTGAAAACTCTCAAGTCGTTACGTAATGACTTGGTAGCGATTAATCGCGATATCCAATTCTCCTTTCAAGAAAGTGTGGAACCAGTGTATCGGGAGTTTGTTGATTTATTACTGGAAACTAACCCCAGCCAGAAGAACTTAAAGCAAGCCAGAGATACAATTGAAGCGCTACAACTGGCAGAATTAGATAATTTCTTTCAAGAAGCTTGTTTAAATGGTAAACCGGAACAAATTGACCAAATAGATAAACAAGCGGCTGTCATCTACCCAATTATTTTAAGCGATCGCATCGAAGTTATTCTCTCAATTCCCGGTAAACCGCTTTCTAGCTACAGAACTACCTTGTCATCAGGGGAAATTGAAGCAACGATTAAGCAAATGAGACAATCTCTCAATCCGGCTTTTGGCGATGAGGATCGGTTAAATGTGTCGCAACAAATATATGATTGGTTAATCCGTCCCGCAGAATCGCAATTAGCTAATAGTGGAGTGAAGACATTAGCCTTTGTTTTAGATGGATCGTTGCGCAATCTGCCAATGGCGAGTTTATATGATGGCAAACAATATTTACTAGAAAAGTATAGTTTAGCACTATCGCCAGGAATGCAGTTATTACCAACGCGATCGCTAAAACCCCAAAATCTCAAAGTGATTACAGCCGCATTAAGTGAAGCCCGTCAAGGTTTTAAAGCTTTGCCCGCAGTTAAAGCTGAAGTCAGAGAAATTTCTTCGGAATTACCTGTACAATTACTTTTGAATCAAGAATTTACTGATACTAATCTGCAAACCGCAATTAAATCCAATCCTTTTTCAGTATTGCATTTAGCGACCCACGGTCAATTTAGTAGTAAATCAGATGATACTTTTATCCTCTCCTGGGATAGCAAGATTAACGTTAAAGAACTGAGTGAATTTCTCAAAACTAGAAACGAATCTGATTCTACACCCATAGAATTAATGGTATTAAGTGCTTGCCAAACCGCCAAAGGAGATAATCGGGCGGTATTAGGTTTAGCAGGTGTCGCAGTTCGTTCTGGCGCACGTAGTACCTTAGCTACTTTATGGGCTGTCAAAGATGAATCTACTGCTAAATTTATGGTTGAGTTCTATAAAAACTTGAAAAAACCAGGAATTACGAAAGCAGAAGCTTTGCGACAAACTCAACTAAGTTTTTTACAAGATCCTGAATTTAAACATCCCTTTTATTGGTCAGCGTTTGTGTTAATTGGTAATTGGTTGTGAAAATTACCTGACAACTGAAAACTGACTTGTGCTCCGTCAAGCATAATAAATAAGGGTGCAAATAATTGCACCCTCTGAAGGAGCTAGTATTAAGTGTAAGTGAGTATTCCCACTAAAGCATTTGTTTATGATGCTAAAAAAATCTTAGTATAACTAAAAGTAATAACCTTCTGGCTAAAGATAGATTAATAGATAATTAAACCCAATTAAATTTGTAATATTTATAACACAAGGTTGTTATATACAAAAATATCAACTCTCAGAGATGATTAGCGATTAATTCCATGAAAATATATTCATATATAGGAATCCAGTATTAGGAGCAAGAATTTATGGGACTTTTCGATCAAATTCTTGGTGCTGTGACAAATCCCAATCAGCAAGGGAGTTTGGGGCAATTGGGTAGTATTATTAGCACGGTGGATCGGCTGAGTAATAGCACTGGTGCAGATCCGGCGACAATGCAAACGGTGTTATCAGTAGTGGGTAGTCAAGTGCGATCGGCTTTGCAAGAAAAGCAAGCTACACAAGGTAATGAAGCAGTACAATCTCTAGTGAATGAATTTGCGGGAACTTCTCCTAATCCTCAAGCTGTTGACTCGGTATTTGCTCCTGGTATGCAACAACAAATCGCTGAGATTGTCGCCCAACGCACGGGTTTAGATGCGGCGATAATTCAACAAATATTACCGCAAGTAGTGCCTGTGGTGCTGAATTTTTTACAATCTGGTGCAAATGCACAAAGTCCTCAATCTGGAGGAAATTCGGTGCTGAATTCGTTCTTGGATGCCGATAATGATGGTGATGTTGATATTGCTGATGCAATGCAATTAGCTAGTCGTCATTTTGGGCAATAATTACCCTCATAGAGGTTGACTGTTGACGGTTCACAGTTAACAGTCAACAGTCAACAGTCAACAAATTTTACCATCTCACAAGTTCCTCAAATTTTTTTGCTAATTTGCCAGTAGAGCCGGATCGAAACCGCTATCAATTTGTTGCTGAATCAGTAAGTTGGTAATTGTACAAAATTATATTAAGAAATGTAAATAAAATTACTGCTTTTAGTAACGATAAATGACAGCCCTTACCAGCTACTTTAAATTGCACAGATCTACTGATTACATTAACGTGACGCGATCGCTGATACCTTGGAGGCATAAAAATAAATAATGGACGAACAACGCCTCTGTGCATATCTTAATTTAATTCAAGCAATTTTAAACTGTGCTAACAGTCAAGAAGGTAAAGTTTTAGCCGCTAATCAAGATTTGATTGATTCTCAGTTTATCAAAATATTAAAGCAATTTGCCAGTCAAATGGCAATAAAAGGTGCAAATAATACTGCTGTTTACTTAAGCGATTTAGCTACACAAATAAGTCGGAATTTAGCCCAAGAAGCAGATATTATCAAACCAGATTTTGAGCAAGAATTACAAATTAAATATCCTGGAGATGGCGAACAAGCTCAGGAGGTTAAACATTGTGAAGAATTGTTATCTCCATTAAATAATCACCAAAATAGCTGCCAAACTCTCGCCACGGCTACTTTAAACGAAATGCCAGAAAATCATCAATTAACTAATGAACCTGTGGAAACAGCAATCAATACAATAACTGATACTTTAACAACATTACCGTCATTATCAACCAATGATTTAAACCAGCAACAAGTGGCAGAAATTCCCGCACTATCAGCAAATGATATTCCGAGTATTCATCATCTGACTGAGGTATTGCAAGAAATATCGCAATCTTTAAGTAATCTAGAAAAAATCTGGAATGCGAGTTGGCAATTACCTAATCCATTATGGTACATGGATGTATTAGAACGTGCCCAATCCGCTAATTGGTTGCTGACAAGTGAAGAAATAGAAAAGTTAATTGGAGTTAAACCTAAGTGCGCAGTCGGTAAAGATTCATTTCAACGTGGTTGTTGGATTTTTACCAAAACTGGAAAGATGGGTTTACAAACTGCATGGCGAATTTCCAAGTACATAGATCCAATTAATAGCGTTAGACATAATTCGTAATTAGATTGTTGCAACGATTTAATATATTTCTCAGGATGGTTGATTTATGCTGTGGTGTAGAGTCTATTTTTTAAAAGCGTAAATCCTCAAGTATAAAGTCCAATTACGGCAATAGGACTTTTCATCATATAATTAAGTTTAATTGCCGATAGACTTACTATCAATTCAGCAACAATTAATGCAATAGACTAATGTGTTACAAATAGTAATTTTGGGGTGATTTTTATGAAAACTGCTGTTAAATACGACCTCGATGTTCTGAGGGAAGAAGCTCGTTATCTGGTAAAGAAAGGAGCCGTTAAACGGAATGAACCAATCTATGCCTTATGTAAGTTTATTCCTGGTCGTGATTGGGTTTGTGTAGAGTTAGAATTGGAAAAAAATGAATTTTTGTTAAGAGATCCGATTATTGATTTGTTAGCAAATGAAACATGGAGCGAAGATAGATAAAGGCAGAGGGGTAGGGAGCAGGGAGCAGGGGGACAAGGGAAGGGGGACAAGGAGGACAAGGAGGACAAGGGGGACAAGGAGGAAAATAAATGATTATTGACTCTTGACCATTGACCAATGCCATATGCCCAATGCCCCATGCCCCATGCCCATATTTAACCAAGACAAGCGGCTAAATCTTGCTCTGCTGAAGTGATGAGTTTGATCTGGAATTTTTCTGAGAGGATCTTGACTACATTAGGTGTCAAGAAAGCCGGCAGTGTGGGGCCAATGCGAATATTTTGGATACCTAAATAAAGTAAGGTGAGGAGAACTGCGATCGCTTTTTGTTCGTACCAAGATAGTACTAATGAAAGTGGCAGTTGATTGACGGTAACACCAAAGGCTTGAGCTAAGGCGACAGCAATTTGAATTGCTGAGTAAGCATCGTTACATTGTCCCACATCTAAGAGGCGAGGAATACCGCCAATATTGCCTAAATCTTTGTCAAAGAAGCGGAACTTACCACAGCCTAAAGTTAAAACGACACAATCATCGGGAAGCTTTTCAACTAATTCACTATAGTAATTACGTCCGGGTTTAGCGCCATCGCAACCACCAACAAGGAAGAAGTGACGAATACTACCATCTTTGACAGCGTTAACTACAGTATCAGCGACACCTAACACAGCATTGCGCGCAAAGCCTGTAGTTACTGTACCGCGATCGCACTCTGACTCAAATCCCGGCATCGACTCAGCTTTGGCGATAATGCTGGAAATATCGCGAATACTGGTATGTTGCAATCCAGGATAACCCACAGGCCCCAAGGTAAATACTTTATCTTGATAAGATTGATGGGGAGGCATGAGGCAGTTGGTAGTCATGACAATTGCACCAGGGAAATGATCAAACTCATGGGTTTGATTTTGCCATGCTGTACCGTAATGCCCGTATAAATGCGGATAAGTCTGCTTGAGTTTAGGATAGCCATGTGCGGGTAGCAGTTCGCCGTGGGTATAAACCTTGATATCAGTACCGACAGTTTGCTCAAGGACAGCCTTCAAAGCCAGTAAATCATGTCCAGAAACCAGAATCGCCTTACCAACGGTAGAGCCAAGGGGGACAACGGTGGGTGTAGGATGACCAAAGGTGGTGGTATTGCCTGCATCTAATAGTTCCATTGCTTTGAGGTTGATTTCTCCAACTTTCAGCGCCAAAGCCAGCCATTCTTCTAGAGTCTTGTCTTGGGCATCTAAATTAGCGAGAACTTCATGGCAGAAAGTATACAAACCTTCATCATGTTGATCGAGTTCACAAGCATGAAAGGCATAGGCAGCCAAACCTTTAAGTCCATACAATACGGTGAGTTTAAGGGAGAAAATATCTATATTTTTAGCAGATTGACTGATAAATGCAAATTCTAAGTCTTTTCCTTGCTGAATTTGTTGTTTAGTATCGCTATCAGGTTGAAAATTAGCAATTGCAGACTCAACCACAGGATTACCTGTAGCTTTAATTTGTAACTTGAGACTTTCACGTAAAGCGATCGCTCGATTTACAAAGTTGATAAAATCATCTACAGAAAAGTTAACGTTTGTCAGGGTAGAAAATAGCATCTCACAGGTGAACTCATCAGTTTCGCGAGTTGCGATTCCTAGAGACTTTGCTTGTAACGCCACTTGCGATAGTCCCCGCAAACAATGGACTAATAAATCTTGTAAAGCATCAACTTCTGGACTTTTACCACAAGCTCCCCACTGATGACAGACATCGCCACGAGTCGTTTGTTCACATTGATTGCAGAACATAGTCTTCTCTCTCAAATCTTCATGCTTCTAGGTTATGAAGAAGCCAAAAGTAAATCCTTGATCTAAGTCAAAAGGAGATATAAAGTTTGGTAACAATAGTCAATAGTCCAGAGTCAATAGTCCAATGACAACTGACCATTGACCATTGACTATTGACAAATGACCAATGACCAACCATGACTTTAACCGAACGTGTTTTAGAAGTTAAACAGTTTTTGCAAAGTACGCCGATTTTTCAGGGTGTATTAGATGAGCAATTACAAGCATTAGCGAATATTTCGATTCTCCAGACTTATAAAAAAGGAGCGACGATATTTTTAGAGGGAGATCCGGGGAGCGGGTTTTTTATTGTCAAATCTGGGAGAATTAAGGTTTTTAAGCTGGCTAATGCAGGTAAAGAACAAATTCTGCATATATTTGCTGCGGGAGATCATTTTGCAGAGGTACCGGCTTTTGATGGGGGACAGTTTCCGGCTTCAGCTGGAGCGATTGAAAATTCTGAGGTGGTATTTATTCCTCGTGCAGCATTTTTGATGGTTTTACAACAACACCCAACTTTAGCGATCGCTATTTTAGGAACTTTTGCCCGCCATTTGCGCAAATTAACTTTTTTGGTTGATACCCTGTCTTTTAAGGAAGTACCGGAACGTTTAGCCAACTACTTATTAAATTTAAGCAGTCGCCGGGGTAATGCTGATGTGTTCGAGCTAGATTTAGCTAAAGGACAACTAGCGGCGCTTTTAGGCACAATTCCCGAAACCCTCTCCCGTGCCTTTTATAAACTCAGTCAAGATGGGATGATTGAAATCAATGGTACAAGTATTAAATTGTGCGATCGCGATCGCTTGATGAACGTAGGTAAGAATCAGTAGAAACGGAAAAAAGCCTCTAGTAGGTGATGGCGGCAATCAACAGACCGTTTACAATAGCTAAAAAGCTTGTCATCAAAACCCCACCAATTTTCAAGTTAACTGGTGGGGTGTTACGGGGTCGTTTTTGGGGTGTTATCGGATGTACAGGGGGAAGTTCGGTTTAGGTTTTATTGAGAAATTACCACCATTGGTAGTGTTGGTAGTTACAAGGGTAAAAACCCGGAAGGTATGTTACGGCACCGCCCTTTGTACGCCATACTACCTTGTCTCCTTCTACTGGTGCATTCACTACAAATTCACCACTATCTAATACCTTTATGTAGCCTCCATTGCAGGATCTTCCACCTGACCATACTTGGTTCCAGTCTACGTCATACATTCGTAGCATACCCTGCGGATCTAACATTACCATTCCCGCAGAGTTTCCAGAAGTGTTTGATGACCATACGGGTAAGTTTCCAGAAAATCTATTATATAGAACCAAGTTACCATCATTTTGATAGATAAGTTTATACTGTCCATTTGGAGATGTGAGATAATCATTTGGTAGTAAAAATTGTCCTGGAAACAAACTAGAACCTGCTATATCAGTTGTAATCCCGAGGTTTGTTCCGGTTCCAGCCGTTGCCGTTAAATTTTTCAACAGGAATAAATTAGAGTTTCCTGTTTTTCCGACACTAATTCCTACATAAATTACAAAAGAAAAGAATGATAAGTTTAAAACTATTTTTTTCAAGCTGGATAACATCATAATCTGTTATAAAAACGAAAGTTATCTAATGGAGATTTAAATTTTATACAACCTATAAATTTTAAGGAAGATTAGAAAGATGTCCATCTAATCTTTGCGTTTGGGGGGTACCAATATGCGTACTATATAAAGAAGTCCATAAAGCCCTTCTTACAGTACGTGTGTATTCATTTTGTGCTAGTCTAGATTGAAGAGAACCTACTGGCGCTCTATTTATTGATTCTAAAATAGAATATGGGATTAGAACTGTTGCTATGGTAGTCCTGCTTGCTGGAGAGTTATTAACTTGGATTTGATAATTCAAAAATTGTGTTCCTGCATTTATTTCATGTCCTTGATAGTCTATACGAACTAGTCTGTTCCTTCTTACTCTATGAGTTATATCAGTTATAGGATTAGGCCCTACATGAGCTAGATGTGTAAATTCTAATTCTTGAATAGCTTCTCTCGCGTCTGCATATAGGTTATTCTGCCAGCTTCTTGCTAAATATTGCGCGATAACAGAAAAAGTTCCCACAGCAACATAATAAATGGAGGGGCCTGATCGTTTAGTTTGTGCTTGCGATATTGTAGGATATGTTAGAGAGCAAAATAAATATGCACAAGCTAAAATTGCATTTTTTCCTCTAGGTAGAAAATTTAGCATAATTTTATCTTAATTAGAGTACTTCATTAGACTGGTAAACGCTATAACCCTATTCTGTCACTTTCCGCAAAGATTAACCATTTCTGGATTCTAGAGCTTTTATCTAACAAGCAATAGCTGGATTTTTGCTAATAAAAAATACAACCCCAAGTTTTCTCATAGGATACCTTGTATTGACTGATAAGCCTCATAGCGATGGCTCTCTCGGAAAGTGACAAAAGCGGGATAATTTAGCTTCAAAATTTAATTAATGGAACATCTCTGTCAACGTTTTAAAGATTACCATTATCTAGCGATATAAATACATACTAATAACATATTGATAACATTTATAAATACTTATGACTGGACTTTATTCCTCAATTGTTAGCCAATACTTCTCGGCTATTCTGACTTTTCACGGGATGTGGAAAGGGAGGAATGGTTCGCGAGTTCAAATGGCGAACCATTCCCCATCAGATCGACTGGTATACTCTTTGCTGTAAGGTACTGACAGTGGTATATTTGGTTGGTTTGTATGAAATTATTATCAGAAAATCAGTATATTAATTGTGATTTTGGAGACAAACGCTTAAACAAAAGGGCAGAAATAAACTTTTGACTTTTTACTTTTGCCTTGTTGCACTAGACTGCCATTTTTTCTGTAGAGACTAACTTTGTTTTTGGCTTAAAAGGCAGAACTTTTTCGATAACCTGAGTCAGGGATTTACTGCGGGGTTCGCGAACAAAGAATAAGGGGAAAATCGCTATTAAGCGTAAAGCGGCGGAAAGGGCAAATAATCCAGGTAAACCACCAATAATATCTAGCTGGGCTAAAAAACCGCCAGTTGTTGCACCTAAACCACCACAAACACCAGTAACCGCAGCTGCGATCGCAAAATATTGCGAAGGACTATCTAAAGGAGCCATCTCCATCTGAATATTACTGTTACACAAGTCGAGGGCTGCACCAAAACCACCCCAAATCAGGTATATCAACGGTAGCCATAACCAGACAGAAATCAAGTCACTACCCAAGCCTAGCCAAAATAAGGGCGTGACAGCAATTAAACTACCAACTAATAATAATATGGGACGATTGCCGACGCGATCGCCTAACTTACCCCAAATTACCAGCATGACTAAGTTAGCCCCAGCCAGTAAACTTGCATAAAGAGTGACTGTAGTCAAGTTTAAATCTAAGTTTTTTAACAGATAAAGATTAAAAAACGGCGAGCTGAGGTTAACAGCGAATGTCCACAACCCTACATATAGCAGAAATTTTAAGAAATTCCTGTCTTGAAATATAGAGAATGGTTGCGGTTGAGAATCCTGGGGATTTTCCCCAGTGGGAGACGCAGTTTTACCAGCGCGGTAAACTTGGGGGTTGACATCCACCATCCAAAACTGACAAGCCAAACTGATTAAGCCGATGATGACACCAAAAAATAACAGTATGGCGTAAGCTTGAATATCACCACCAGGGTATGCTGAGACAATACATCCGAGAATTGGTACAGATAACAAATTCGTCAAACTACCTGCACTATTGCGCAAACCAAAATAACGCCCGCGTAAAGCAGGGGGAACTAAAGCAGCCATCCAGCTAAACCAGGCGCAACCGCCTAAGGCTCCTAAGATATTGGTGATGAGGATAATTGCTAAAGTCCAAATAACTAACTGGTGGGATTCCATATCCGAACAGCAGAACCAAGCAATACCCCCAACCAAAATCAACCACAGTAGTCTAGAGGGGCCAAAAATCATCATTGTATACCAATGGCGGCTGGTAGTGCGATCGGCTAGGTAGGCTCCAAATGGTTGTAAGAAGTTCGTCAGTAGGGGAATGGAAGAGAGCAAGCCAATTTCCACTGGGTTAGCACCTAACTGAAGTAAGAAGTTAACCAGTAATACACCGCCGGTAATATTAGAAAAAATAGCTGCAAATACTCCATCCAGAGTCGAAGCTTTGAGACTAGTTCGAGTAGCTTGCTTAGAGATTTTCGGTGGAGAATCTGTCCAAGGTATGATTGCTGATGCTGGAGCGGGCTTAATGACTTCTACTTCTAGAGGAGATGAGCTTTTGAGTAGTTCTTCAGCAGAGGGAGATAGAGTCTTCACTAGCGAAAAATCTGACTTTATTGGTGGTAATAAACTGACAATAAGCTGGCGATTAACGCACAGTAACAGTCAAAAGCATGATAGATTTTTCAATCTAACGACACAAAAATTCAAATAAAATATTATACCGAAAGACTCTTGACAAAATACTCCCCAAGAGTGGGTTTTTCATTCCCAGATCAAGAGTCAACAAAGCTACATGACAGCAAGTTCAAGGATGAAATATCCCAGAATCAATGTGTAATTTATTACATAAAATATTTAGAGGAAATAGAAAATAAGAGTAGTTGGTAAAATATTTAATCCCACTCAATTACTTTTTGAAAGCTAATCAATATTTATTTTTCAAAGTAAGAAAACTAATAATTTAGTTGTTATCTAAATTTGAGTTATTCAGGTTAGATAAATATATAATTACCTGGTGATTTTCAAATATAGATAAATAGTTTTAAAGGTAAAATATCCGATATTGGTGGGGCAGAGAAATATCTAAATTGGCTGAAATCAAGGATATAAATTGTCAGTTATCAGCGCACAAACCTCTGAACTGCGACAACAGTATATATTTCCTATATCTAGGATTAATTTCCTAACTTGTGCAATGTTGCTATAGGATTACTACATATTGATTTTGTCTAATTGGCGGTTGGTAAGAGGTCTTTGATATGCTTGGCAAATTACTGGAACATACCAGATAATAGTGAAACTTCAGGTATCAGTTTAAACTATAAATTTTCCATTTAGGTGAGAGTCAGGTCAATAAATATGACACCAACTACTCTCCTGTAATGTCAACTTGCTGACCGATAAATTTTCATGTCCCTTGAACTGTCACATTAAGTATGAGCAATCAATTTTCTTCCCAGCGAGCATTATTATGGTTACAACTGAGTATATTAGTGTTGCTTGGCAGCATGAATTCTCGGTCAGCACAGGCCCAGACGATTAATACCGTACAAGTGCCAAATAATACTTCCATCCTCTCCCAACAGTTGCCACCGCCACAAGATGTGCAACCACCCATACCTTCCCCATCTCCCATACCTAACCCACCCCAGCCATTACCCCCACCAGAAGAGTTACTTCCCGCACCTACTCCTAACCCTACCCCAGAGCAACCTTTTCCCGACAAGCTACCAGAAACGATTGTTGTGGATAAGTTTGAAATTTTGGGGAGTACAGTTTTTTCTCAGGAAGAATTAGCCGCAGCGATCGCAGAATTTACCAAAAGGCCGATATCTCTAGCGGAGATATTTCAGGCGCGGTCGAAAATTACCGATTTATATGTCAAAAAAGGTTATATTACCTCCGGTGCGTACATTCCCCCCCAAACTATTAAGTCTGGTGTGGTGAAAATTCAGATTGTGGAAGGAAAGTTAGAAGAAATTCAGGTAACTGGAACTCGCCGTCTCAATCCCAATTATGTCCGCAGTCGATTAGCGATCGCTACCGGCGCACCGTTAAATCGCGAAAAATTACTCGAAGCATTGCAACTACTGCAACTCAATCCCTTAATTCAAAATCTCTCTGCTGAATTATCCGCCGGTTCTCGTCCCGGTGTCAGCGTCTTACAAATAGAAGTGAGAGAAGCCAAAACCTTTAGTTCGCAAATCGTCTTAGATAATGGGCGATCGCCTAGCGTGGGTAGTTTCCGTCGGCGCTTACAAATCAATCAAGCTAACTTGCTCGGCTTCGGAGATGGTTTTAACTTTGCTTATACCAATACCGATGGTAGCAATGCCTTTGATGTCGGCTATAGCATACCCCTTAACGCCCGTAACGGTACCCTTTCTTTTAACTTTGGTACCACATCCAGCAATGTTATTGAAGAACCCTTTAATATTCTTGATATTGAATCCTCTTCCCGTTATTACGAAATTACCTATCGTCAACCGATTGTTCAAACTCCTACCCAAGAATTTGCTGTAGGCTTGACAGCTTCGCGGCGAGAAAGCGAAGCTAGTTATATTGAAGGCGATCGCTTACCTTTCCCCTCATTAGGTGCTGATGCTGAAGGTAAAACCCGCATCTCTGCACTGCGATTTTTCCAAGAATGGACAAGTCGTAATAGCCGCGAAGTCATCGCTTTGCGATCGCAATTTAATTTAGGTATAGATGTATTAAATCCAACTATAAATCAAGATGCTCCCGATAGTCAGTTTTTCTCTTGGCAAGGTCAAGCCCAGTGGGCAAGGCTATTAGCGCCGGAAACATTATTGCTTATCCGGGCAAATACGCAACTCGCTTCTAGAGCTTTGCTACCTTTAGAACAACTCGGTTTAGGTGGGATTGATACAGTACGCGGCTATCGTCAAGATTACTTATTAACAGATAATGGCGCTTTCGCTTCTGCTGAAGTGCAAGTACCGATTCTGCGCCTACCGAAAATGAATAGTGTATTGCAGATTATCCCCTTTGTTGACTTTGGTGTCGCTTGGAATAGTTCTAATCGGGATAACCCAGACCCCAATACTCTAGCATCTGTGGGTTTAGGCTTGCGTTGGACACAAGGCGATCGCTTTACCGCCCGTCTTGATTGGGGTATTCCTTTAGTATCTGTAGAATCCAGAGATAACACTTGGCAAGAAAACGGGCTGTATTTCTCTTTGATTTACAATCCTTTCTAAGAAAACTCCAAAAAATCAATTATTCTGTTCAAGTTGTTGACTGTTAACGGTCAACAGTCAACACTCAACAGTCAACAGTCAACAGTCAACACTTAGCCAACTTGAACGCAATTCTACAAAGCGATCGCGGGTTTTCCATTTTTCTGTTGAGAATTGTTGCATAACTTGAGACTTTAAAACATACAAATCTGCTAACGGAAAGTTAAAAATTTATTAGTTGTCGGGCTAAAGTTTAAGTTGATATTGAAGAGCAATTTTCAGATGACTATTTACTTTTACAAGGTTTGGCAGCCTTATGGCTGTTTTTCTAACTTTTCTCCCCACGGAATTAAAATCCAGGGTACTTATTGGTCAACGGTTGAGCATTATTATCAAGCACAAAAGTTTGTTGGCAGCAAAGATGCAGCGATTATACCTCTAATCCATCAAGCCACAACTCCAGAAGAAGCAGCTGCTTTAGGACGTTGTAGTAGCCGCCAAATGCGCGCCGATTGGACTCAAGTAAAAACTCAAGTGATGCGAGCAGCAGTTCTGAAAAAGTTTCTCACACATACTGAAATTCGTGACATTCTCTTAGGCACAGGTGAGGAAATTTTAGTAGAAAATTCTCCTAATGATTATTTTTGGGGTTGCGGTATTAATCAAACTGGTGAAAACCATCTTGGTAAAGTTCTCATGAGTGTACGTGAAGAAATTCGCAAGCGATTTTCTGTAACTGCAATTGCCGAAAAGCATTTGCAGTATTAATTACATTAATACACGGACTGAGCGACTTAGAGGGGGAATCACTAAATTCCCCTAATTAAAAAGTTTTTAACTCCATAACTTCTGGATTATTTGCTGATTTATTTTCAACGAAACGTTTATAGATGCGTCAATATTGATACAAGCATAGAAACTTGATTCAAATTTTGTAATTTGCATAAAAATACCCTATACATCTGCTAATTGTTAGTTATAAAATTAGGTGTTTAATAATTAACTTTTTCTTAAAAATTTAGCCTGTAAAACTCAGATATTTCCCGAGAAAACACAGGTAACCGTAAGTTCGCTAGATATTTTCTATACACCTTCCCTTTATAGGAAAACAATCAGATTAACCATACCGTCAAATATGGGGGATCAAAATACCCCGAAATAGCGGAAATGTCTGGATTAAGGAGAAATCCTCTTCAGCGAACAACGTGGTTAAGGGAAAGTTGAAGATTTATAAATTACTTTAGTGTAGACAACTAATGGCATTTACCAATCAACCAGATGGCTGGGAGCAATCCTTCGATCCACAGAGTTTACTGCATCGAATGACCGATCGCATTCGGCGATCGCTCGAACTTGAAGAAATTTTAGCAGCTACGGTTGCTGAAGTGCGTTCATTTCTGGGGACAGATAGAGTGATGGTTTATCGATTCGATCAAGATGAGAGTGGAGAAGTGATTGCGGAATCAATTCACGAACAGCGTCTACCATCTCTATTAGGGTTGCACTTTCCCGCAAATGATATTCCCCAGTATGCCAGAGAGATGTTTGTCACCTTGCACCAAAGGTCAATTGTGGATGTAGTTAATGGTAAAATTGGTTTATCGCCATTGTATTCGCCACAAATTAACGAATCAACAGCAAAAGAGAATATCTATTATCGAAAAGTAGACCCCTGTCATGTTAGATATTTAACGGCAATGGGCGTCCAGTCTTCCTTGGTCATGCCAATTTTACACCGAGATCTTAAAGCGCAATCAGCCCAGCCTCAATTATGGGGATTGTTAGTATCACACCACAGCCAGTCGAGAACTATTGCGCCTTGGGAACTGAAATTATTACAACAAGTTACAGATCAGGTAGAAATTGCGATCGCTCAAAGCAATCTTCTCAGTCAAACCCGTCTCCAGCAACAACAACAAGCTATTCTCAACCAAGTTAGCATTCTGTTACATCAATTACCAACAATTCAATTACAAACCGCCCTAGAAACTACTATTGCAGCTTTAGCTGGTACAGGTGGCAGATTATATATTGAGCATAGTCGAGAACTTTATCTCTGGGGCGAACAGCCGAAATTACCCTATGAAGCAGAAAATATTGCTCTCGAACAGCATCCCGTTTGGCAAAATTGGATAGCTGATTGTAAACCCGGTCAGGTTTTAGCAATTACAGACCTGTATAAGGAAACACATTTACGAGTTTTAGCCTTGGCGTTTAAAGTCACAAAAATTCGGGGAATATTGGTGATTCCTTTACATAATCGGCATAAATTTATCGGTATTTTAACTATTTTTCGGGCTGAATTTGATACAGAAATTTTGTGGGCTGGACGCTGCGAGCAAAATCAGCGCCAACAACTACCCCAGCTTTCCTTTGATATATGGCGAGAAGAAAGAAAAGGCCAAGCGCCAGAATGGAAACCTGAAGATATTTTCTTAGGACAAGCTTTAGGCTATCACTTCTCAATGGCGCTTCAGCAGCAGCAAATGTACCAACAGGTACAAGCACTCAATACCAATCTAGAACAACGGGTACAGGAAAAAACTGCTGAACTGGAAAAATCATTAATGATTACCAAGGCGATCGCCCAAATCACCCAGCAAATCCGCAGTACATTAGACTTAGAAACTATCTTACAAACTATTGTTCGAGAAGTTCGCCCTTTGCTCAATTGCGATCGGGTGTTAATTTTCCAAATATTACCGGAATCTCACAGTCAGGTAATTGTAGAACAAAGCAATGGTAAATACCCCTCAGTTTTAGGAATTAAAGCCCCCGAAGAATGCTTTCCTGATGAATATACTCGCTTGTACCTGCAAGGAAGAGTGCGCGCCATTCACAATATCGCTACAGCTAATTTGAGTGGTTGTCATCAAGAATTCTTGCAGAGTATGCAAGTGCAAGCTAACTTAATTATCCCCATTAAAATGGGTATGCAACTATGGGGATTACTGATAGCCCATCAATGTGATGCGCCGCGAGATTGGCAAGATACAGAAATTGAGTTAATGCTACAGTTAGCAGATCAAGCGGCGATCGCAATTCAACAAGCACAACTATATAAACAAAGCCAAGCTGCGGAAACTCAAGCCAAGGCTAAAGCCCAACAATTAGAACAAACTTTAACTGAACTCAAACATACCCAAACACAATTGATTCAAACTGAAAAAATGTCGAGTTTGGGACAGTTAGTTGCAGGTATTGCCCATGAAATTAATAATCCTGTTAACTTTATTTACGGTAATTTGTCTTACGCTCAAGACTATACCCAACAACTATTACAACTATTAAACCTCTACCAATCCCGCTATCCCCAACGCGATCGGGAAATTAGTAATTTAGAAACAGCAATCGATGTGGATTTTGTCGCCCAAGACTTACCAAAAATCATCTCCTCTATGCAAATAGGAGCCGATCGCATCTGTTCTATTGTTCTATCTTTACGCAATTTCTCCCGTTTAGATGAGGCAGAATATAAGCCTGTTGACTTGCACGAAGGCGTTGACAACACTTTACTAATTTTACAACATCGCCTGAAATCTACTGTCGATTTCCCTGGAGTGCAGATAATTAAAGACTATGGTGACTTACCCTCGATCAAATGTTACGCCGGACAATTGAATCAAGTATTCATGAATGTTCTCAGCAACGCTATTGATGCTTTACACTTGAAAGCAGATAACGGACAATGTTTTCAACCTTCTATTTGTATTTCCACCAGAGTCTCAGCAGATAATTCCTTTGTATTAATTCGGATTGCTGATAATGGCCCGGGAATGACAGAAGAAATCAAACAAAGAATTTTTGATCCTTTTTTCACTACTAAACCTGTCGGTAAGGGTACAGGATTAGGTCTGGCTATTAGCTATCAAATTATCATAGAAAAGCATGGTGGTATTATTGAATGTATCTCAGAGGTTGATCAAGGTACAGAGTTTTGGATAGAATTACCTCTCAACCCACAATGCAAAGTTAATAATTTATCGTTTAATTCATCACTGCGAAACTCTAAGAGATGGAAAGGTAAAACTAGTTTTGATAAGTTCACAAATTCCTGAGTCAATGGTCAATGGTCAATGGTCATTAGTCATTAGTCATTGGTCATTAGTCAATGGTCATTAGTCATTGGTCATTAGTCATTGGTTCGCTAACAACTGACAACTGACAACTGACAACTAACAACTGACCACTCTGAGCAAAATTGGTATAAGCTGGTACAAAGTTAAATAGCACAAGATAGTTGAAATAGCGCCTTATGTCAATTATTGCGCTCAGAGCATGGTATATACAAGATTATGAGCCAATTCCGGAATTGGAAAAACGTCCGCCAGATATTCGCCTGAGTAAGAAAAGTCTGTTGCGATCGGGATTGAGAGCGGATTTTTTGGAAGATAGCGATGAAGTCAAACAATCAACTTGGTTTAGCCGCTATCTCGAAGGGGAGAATATTGAATTTTATATTGAAGGTAGTGGTGGCTATTGCGTCGCCAATATTGACTTGATTAGTCATGAAATTTATTTTACTAAGCAAGCGCTGTTAGCTCAATTAGAGCCAACTATTTTTTTATGCTATCAAACTGAGTATGCCGCAGCGAGCGAAGCTTTGCGAGAAGGGCTGCAAAAAACTTTAGAAACGTTAAACAAGCGATCGCGTCTTCCTCTAACTTTAGTAGAATCATATCGTCCGGGAACTGGCCCCTTAAGGCTTTCGGCGGGAATTTTGCGCAAAATCCGCAAGAGTTTATTATTTATTGCAGACACAACCGCGATCGCGAGTATCCCCAGTAAAGAAACTACACAATTAATTCCCAGTCCCAATGTCTGTATTGAAATCGGCTATGCAATCCAAAGTAAGCGATCGGAACAAATTTTACTAGCGCAAATGCAACGTCCAGACTTAGAAGGCGAATTTCCCTTTGATTTACCCAAGCAGCAAATTCTCCAATTCCAAAACAGCAAAGAACTCAATAAAATCCTTAGCGTTGCAATACCCGCCCAGCTTGCAAGATTTAAGCTGTTTTTTTAATTAAATTATTTTTTGTTAAGAATTGCAAATAAATTCATAATATAAATCAGGTGTTATCTTGAATGTGCTATGCATTTAACTTGGTTAGACAGCAATAGTTGGCTGATTGAAATCGCAGGTAAACGAATCTTACTAGACCCTTGGCTAGTCAATACGTTAACCTTCATTAATTTGGATTGGCTATTTAAAGGTACTAAACTCAAAGAACGCCCCATACCAGAAAACATTGACTTGATTCTGCTGTCTCAGGGTTTAGAAGATCATGCGCACCCACCAACACTCAAACAACTTAATCGCCAAATTCCGGTGGTAGCCTCTTTAAGTGCCGCAAAAGTAGTGCAGAATTTAGGTTATACCTCTGTAACAGCCTTAAATCCTGGTGAAACTTTCACATTTCAAGATAATTTAGAAATTAAAGCCACTAATGGTTTGTTTGCAGGCCCTAACGCTAGAGAAAATGGTTATCTCCTCAAAGATTTGCAGAGTGGTTTAACTTTATACTACGATCCGCACGGTACCCATGACCCGCAAATTCAGCAAGCTGCACCAGTAGATGTGGTAATTACACCCCTGATTGATTTAAACCTACCCTTAGTCGGGTCGATTATTAAGGGAACAAACAAAGCCTTAGAAGTAGCTAAGTGGTTAAAACCGCAAGTCATGCTACCCACAGCTGCAGGTGGCGATGTTACCTTTGAAGGATTGATCGACAAATTTCTGACAACTGTAGGTACTGTTGAGGAATTTCGGGCATCATTAGCGGAAAATAATCTCAGCACCAAAGTAATTGAACCAGTACCAGGCGATCGCATTCAATTGCAATTGTAAATAGGTCGGCGCAATTAAAGATAACTGGTGAAGTTTGTCATTTGTCATTTGTTAATTACAGCTATTTTCATGTATTTAGACTACAAACTGGTATTTGTATTTCTTTGTACCTTTGCGCCTTTGCGCCTACCCTGCGGGAAGCCGCTACCGCGTCTATGCGTGAGATAAAAAAAATGTGGTTCATTTACCAGAAAATGGCTGTAACTATGTAGTGAGGACTTTAGTCCTCGCTATGCAATCACATCTTTAATTAATTGAATATGTTGCGGGAGTAAACTAGCTAAATCGTAACGCTCTAGGGCTGTTTTTCTCGCATTAGCACGCAGTTCCGCCATTTTATGGGGATGATCTAAGACTTCATCAATGCGATCGGCTATTTTCTGCGGTGAAAAGAAATCTACCAATAAACCATTTTCACCATCGCGGATAATCTCAGTGACAGGCGCAGTATCAGAACCTAAAACTAAGCATCCTGTAGACATAGCTTCAATCATCGACCAAGAAAGTACAAATGGTCTGGTTAAATAAACATGTACAGAAGATGCTTGAATAACTTTGAGATATTGTACATAAGGTAAACTGCCAGTAAAGTGAACCCGTGATAAATCTAGAGGAACTTTGTTGAGCATCAACTCTTTAAAAGTCTTACCATCTGGTAAAGATTTACCATAGCAAACTCGATCTGACCCAACAATTACAGCATGACAATTAGGTCTGCGTTCTTGAACATAAGCTAGAGACTCGATAAACTGAGGAAACCCACGATAAGGTTCCATTCCCCGCGCCACATAGGTGACAATTTCATCTACACCAGAAAGGTCTAGATTTGGTAATACCAGTTTAGCTCCAGGATTGGGTTTAAAGAATTCTGTATCAACTCCATCGTGGAGGACAGAGATTTTGTCATGAAATTCCTTAGGAAACTGAGATTTTTGCCAATTGGTCGGTGACAAACCGCGATCGCAAGTATATAAATCAATTAATATCGGTGCATTTTTCACCCGGATACGCGCAACATCATCAACCGTTAATGGTTCTGTTGGGTCGAAATCTGCATCTGTGCCTACAGCATGATAAAACCATTCAAAATAACAAATTAGCGGTGTATTAGGAAATGCATCCTTAACAAATAAAGTCGGGCCCCAGCCAGAATGACCGCAGATTACATCCGGTACAAAACCTTGTGCTTTCATTTGTTCCGCCATTTTATACACAGCTTGACCGTGTAATACCGCACCTTCTAATGGGCGAACATAATGATGAGTTGAAGGATGAGGATCGCGATTTGGTGCAAAAAGCACCTTATTAATCCCAGCTAGATTAACTTCGCGATTTTTTGTGCCAAATACCACCACATTCTTAGGATCTTGCGCCAAAGTTAAAGCTACATGACGATACTGAGCCGGAAAGTTGTTATGAAGAAATAAAATTCGCATATAGGATTTAGGGATTAGGGGCTAGGGGCTAGGGACTAGGGGCTAGAAGGAGGACAAGGGGAAAGATTGATCAATGACTATTGTACAGACGCGATTAATCGCGTCTCTAGCAACTGACTAACCCACAAACAATCGCACGGGTTTAGTTTGCAGTTGCGGTGTAATTAATTTGACTCGCTCAACTACAGAAATCATGTATTGATAATCGGGTAATGTTCCGTCGGGTACATACCCAACTTCTTGCGCTAAAGCCGAAGGAAATTCATTCATTACTTTGCGGATGTACTCTTGACGATTTCGTTCCACATTAGGGCCGATCAACACTACGCCAGATGGAACATAATGTACATCAGTGTACAGAATGCGAAACTGAGTTTTTTGTAACTGAGAACTGTAAAGATTATACTCAGCAATGGAAACAGCACCAGCTGCGGCTTTACCTACAGCTACCCATTCCATTACTGTTTGCGGTGTGGGTGCAAAAATTATTTCACTGAGTGTCATCCCATACAAGTTGAATAGGGGAAAATAATATCCGGTTGCTGATCCAACTTGACCTAAGGCTACTATTTGATTTTGTAGCTGTTTTAATTCCGCGATGGGGCTATCTTTACGCACGACAAACACCGATCGCAAATTACTTACACCCACTAAAGGAAAAATGGGCACGTATTGATAACGCGCGATCGCAATTGCAGCTAAACCCGGTGGTGCAAATACCAAATCCCAAGCCCGCGCTTCTAATCGTTCTGCTGCTTTATTTTCGTTAAAAGCAGGCTCTAACTTAACATGTGATTTAGTTTTTTCTGCTAAGTAGCGATTGAATTTCGTGTACTGGGTAATTATTTCTTCTCCACCACCATAGCTGATACTGCCAATGGTTAATGCACCTTCAAACGGCGATTTTGATTTACACCCATGCATCGCCAAAAACAGCATTTGGAAAAGAAAAACACGACGAGATAATTTCCAAGACATGAGTAATTTATGCGCGCAAAAACTATAATAGCTTTGAGATTAAGAAGTTATGCAGCCTAATAATCAACAATAATTTAATTAATATTTGTTTACTTTTGTAGTATCTGCTATAAACTAGCTATAAGTAATATAAGATTATATTTCTGCAATCATATGTAAAGTTTTGTCTAGAGATAATAATTATGTTTAAAAAATTCAAAGATTTTAATATTGGTACTAAATTTAACTTACTGTTAATCGTAGTTTTTATCATTAGCATTGTCATCAGTGGTACAGCCTTATCAAGTGTACTCCAACGCAGAGCGCAAAATGAAGTTGCTACCAAAGCTCTGATTTTGAGTAAAACCATGAACTCTGTCAGACAATATACGCAAGACCGCATCAATCCTTTACTAAAAGATAGGCTAGAAACCGATCCAGTATTTATTTCGGAAACAGTCCCAGCTTTTTCAGCTACAGAAGTATTTGAAAATTTACGGAAAAATGAAGAATATAAAAACTTTCTGTATAAAGAAGCAACACTGAATCCGACTAATTTAAGGGATAAAGCTGATAGTTTTGAAGCGCAAGTGGTCGAGCGATTCCGCAAAAACCCCAATCTCAAAGAAATTGCAGATTTTCGTAGCTTTCCAGAAGGCACAGTCTTTTATATTGCCCGTCCCTTAGCCATCACCCAACAAAGTTGTCTGCGTTGTCATTCTACCCCAGATCAGGCTCCTAAAAGTCAGTTAACTACCTATGGTTCCAATAATGGTTTTGGTTGGAAACTCAATGAAATTGTAGCGGCTCAAATCATCTCAGTACCTTCAGAGCAGGTTTTTAATAGCGCCCAACAAACTTGGATATGGATCATGGGGCTGTTGATTGTGATTTTTGCGATCGTCGTGATTTTAATTAATTTCTTAATCAAGAAAACAGTAATTGAGCGGATTAGAAAAATTGAAAGAACCGCTCAAAAAGTTAGTACCGGAGACATGACTGCTAACTTTGATGAAGATTCTAACGATGAAATTGGTGGTTTATCTTCTGCATTTAATCGGATGAAATATAGTTTACAAATAGCTATAGATATGCTTAACCAACAGAGTCAATAATGTTAAGTAAATAGACTTGAAACCCTTACTAATATACAGGGCATGGGGCATGGGGCATGGGAAGATAGATTTTCATTGTTCCTTGTGAGCGTAGCTCATGGAGCCTCTTACATAAATATTTTTTTGTCTCACTCATTCGCCGCAAAAGAGAAAGAGAGAATCAAGACTTTTGCAACAAGTCTAATGACAAAAGACAAATAACTATTGACTATTGACTATTGACTATTGACTATTGACTATTGACTATTGACTATTGACTATTGACTATTGACTATTGACTATTGACTATTGACTATTGACTATTGACTATTGACTATTGACTATTGACTATTGACTATTGACTATTGACTATTGACTAATAAGATTTTTAAGGAAGTAGGCGTTGCTGAAATTCTGCTGCCTTTTTGGGGTCAGGAATTTGTGATTTCAAAGTATTCACCAGTTCCTCTTCGGTAATTTGAGGTGCAGATTTAATTGCTTTTTGAACTAAGAAAGTAGCGATGGGGCCAATTATGCGAACTAACTCTTGCTCGCATTGTCGCACAAAGCGATCGCTAATTGCAGGAACCGCCTGATTGGGTACAATCTTAGACTGAGGTTGAGAATTTGTCGTAGATTCTCGCAGAAACATCATTGACTTCTGCTTGAACTCGTCTTTGTGTCTTTCTCCCAGATGTACTGACAAAGTGTCTACAACTTCTTGATAACTCGATGCTGTTGCTGCAATTTGCCTAATTAACGTCGGTGCTAAAGGTCCAACATATTGCAAAAGTATACTTTCCAGATACTTATGCTGCTCCGGATTTAAAATTGAAGTTATTTCCTGTCTGACTGTATTCTGTTGAGAATTCCCAGACTGGGGAATATGGATTAGAGATAACGGCGGTTGAGTCATTTGATATTCAACTTCAGTATCGCTAATCACCTGCTGTAATACTTGTAAAACTTCGGTTGCAGTCTGGTAGCGCTCCTTAAAATGGTACAGCACCATTTTTGAGATTATATGGCCTAACCAAGGACTAACTTGAGCATGGTGTTGCCAAAGAATTTCGCCTGTAGTCGGATCTTCTTGAAGTTGCTTGGGATGTAAGCCTGTTAAAGCCTGAATTGCAATAATACCCAAAGAATAAAGATCGCTGTTAGGGCGAGGTTTCCCTTGTCCCTGTTCTGTAGCCATATACCCAGGGGTACCTATGGCAATAGTAGTATCTCCATGCCCAGCAACTGTGAGTAATTGGGTTTGGATTTGTTTAACTGCGCCAAAGTCAATCAGCACTAATTTGCAATCTTGAGGTCGCCTAATTATATTATCCGGCTTAACATCTCGATGAATAACTTTGTGAGCGTGGACAAACTCCAAAATCCCCAAAATTTGTTGCAGAAGTTGCACAACTTGTTCTTCTGTCCAGCGTTGACCTGGTAAAAATTCTGTTTTCAGAGAATGTCCTTGAATAAACTCTTGCACCAAGAAAAATTCCTGGTCTTGTTCAAAGTAAGCTAACAGCCGAGGAATCTGATCGTGGTGACCCAACTTTTCTAGTGTTTCTGCTTCACTATTAAATAAACGTCTTGCTGTTGTCAGGAATTCTGGATTGTGAGTACAAGGCTTTAAATGCTTAACAACACACCTAGGCGCACCTGGCCGATGTGTGTCTTGTGCAATGTAAGTTTGCCCAAATCCCCCTCCTCCCAGGACTTGGAGGACTTGATAACGCCCGTCGAGTAAAGTTCCTAACATATGATGACTCGTCTAAGTCCTCATCTTAATCTTGACATATATACCCCAGTGGGTAACTGATATTGACAAATAATCATTCAAGCAATTGCATTTGCCAAATCGTACAGCACAGCAGAAATAAAAATACCATTTCCCTGGAAGGAAAAGCCAAAAATATCAGGCTTTTGACTTACTCACTATCAGTAATAGCCTATTTTTAATTTTATTCATGATGAGCATCTATGTTATAAAAACAGAGCGCAATAAGCACTTAGATACCAGATCAATCATCTTAATCTCAATAATTGTAAGTTTATTCCTACCTCTATAATTGTAAATATATAGCTAATTTCATGAGTCTTATTCTATAAGAAAATCTTGGTAATTAAACTAAATATAGTAATCTTTATTAATTCCTCATAATACTCATAGCATAAGGAAACTCTTCAGAGAAACAGTAGACAAGGTAGCAAAAGATGTACTGAATATTTTTCCCGTGAGATGGGAAGCATATAATCAGTATGCAAGTTTACATAATATCAAAGATAAATCAAACATTTGTCCATCAATTTTATTTTGCTCAAAAATTATTCCTAGTGAGTTTGAGAGCGAATTGACTTATTAAATTGTCAGTTAATTTAATAAGTCTGATGCACTCTCAATATATATACAGCAGTTATTCAGAATTTATGCAATTCTTTGGTGCTGATATGGGAAAAAGCTTTTTCCAGAAAGCAGGGAACTTCTGATGACAGTTACTACTCTTGGGAAATACCACCCAAGAGCATCTACAGATTTAATGACTGAACTGGCTGACTCAGCTTCCTAGCCAGGAATTGTCAACAAATAAAAATATTCGCTAGCAGTTTTTTGTCGTCGGCAGTAAGCATTGCTCCTAGACAGTCTGCTAGATACAATAGTAAAGCATAACCATTTCTCTGTCGATAGGGAGCTAATTGTTCAGCTAAACTTTGTCCTAGAAGAACATCCTAGTAGAACAAGTAAAAAGTAAAAGGTAAAAAGTAAAAAGAAATCATGCTTATAACTCAAGCTTTTTATCCATTTTACATAGTAGCTTTATTGCCGCCATAACTTACTAGATATTTTCGCTAGCGTCAAGTGTAAGCCAAGAAAAAACAAATTAATCTGATTAAATGTAACTTGAACAACTCATATATTTATTACCTAGCTACCAATGATATGTAAAAGAGTTTTGTATGTCAGTTGCTAAACTAGGGTCAGTTGTCTCTTAAAAAGAGTATCTGATTGTACAAAAACTATTATTTGCTAAATGTAAATATTTATTTTGCCTATGATTTATCGATAAAACTGCTGACTTAACATCCCAAAATTAGCTTGCTATATTGTACTAAATAACTATTCTGGCAAGGTGGATAAAACTGTGCGAGATGATTTACAAGGGTTGGAGATTACTGCCAAAGAACTACAAAATTTGACTAATCTGCCTGTAAAAGATGAACTCCTAAATATTATTGTGCCGGTAGGGCAATTTGTAAAGCAAGTTCTAGGAAAAATTAAAGGAACTGAAGGCGCTACAGTAGTTTTTATCAGCTTTTCTATATTAGTTGGCTGTTATATAGCTTTTGATTTCATTGTCAAATTATTCGATTTGTGGCTGACAGTTCCATCTTGGTTAGTATTGATGCTTTTGGGCTTATGGCTGGGGGGAGTTACCCAAATAGGTTTATACGTAATGTGGAGAAAACGTAGTAAACTGCTAAAAGCAAACATGACACATTCTTTGCAAATTTTATTAAACGATGTCGATAGATATAATGCAATTATTAAAGCCATCGATATTAACGATCAAATAGAAGATGCTGGTAATTCAGATGTTAGCATTCGCGAACGGGAGAGAGTGTTAGCAGCACTGCGACTGACGCGAAATGATTTAGTACGGGCGCTCAAAACCGAGAAAATTTTGCGAGAAAATAAAAACTTTATTATTAATCATAGTGATTTCTTTGCTGATAATTTGGCAACTTTAACAGCAATGCAGGTTACTGAACAGGCTACTGAACATGGCCGTATACTCAATGAAGCATTGCAGATTGCCTTAGATGTGCAGCATGAAATGAAAAAGTTGCAGAGTCAGCCTTAAAACCAATAAGCTAAATCCTGCAATCAGGTTTCAGGTTAAGCCTGAAGTGATACGAAATCAATACAATAGGGTTTCAACTAGTCCGCAGAAGCGGACTTTTTTTTGTATAGTCGCATCTTACCCAGGTTTCAAGTCAACGTGAAACCCCAATTTCATCTAGCTTCCATGCTTTGCTTGGGAGCGAAAATCCTCAGGCTGCCAAAAACTGTAAAATCAAAAACATCTATCTTAGGGTATTGGTAATTTATTCAGGGTATATATTATACAAGTTAATTACTGTTTTACCCTTCCCAAATCTAAAATATCAAATCTAAAATCTAAAAGTTCTTATACCTATACTGATTGTGAATCTAAGTCGCCTGATTCCGATTTTTGATAATTCCGTTTCCAGCTGGGCTTTGGAGGCGCGCCTGTTGCGCTGGTTAACATTGATTTGGCTGTTTGTCGGTTTAATTATCTTATTTTCAGCATCTTATACTGTTGCTGCTGTTCGTCAAAATGATGGACTGTATTACTTTAAGCGTCAACTGCTTTGGGTGCTGGTTTCGCTAATTTTATTCAATATAATTGTGCATCTCCCCTTAAAAAAAATTTTAAGGGTCAGCCATTGGTTTTTAATATTGTTTCTCCTGTTAATTTTTAGTACGCTTATACCAGGATTAGGCAGAAAAGCTTTTGATGCAGCGCGTTGGATTGCTATCGGCCCGATTCCTATTCAGCCTTCAGAACTGATTAAGCCGTTTTTGGTACTCCAAAGTGCGCGATTATTTGGTCAGTGGGAAAAGTTAAGTTGGCGGGTTCGCTTCACTTGGTTGGGTATTTTTGGGCTGGTACTTTTAGGAATTATTGCTCAACCTAACTTGAGTACTACAGCACTGTGCGGGACAACTATTTGGTTAATTGCTTTAGCAGCAGGGTTACCTTACAAGTATCTGGGAGGAACAGCTGTAGGTGGGGTTTTGTTAGCTTTATTGAGTATTAGCATTAAGGAGTACCAGCGCAAGCGGGTGATGTCGTTTCTCAATCCTTGGGCTGATGCTACAGGGGATGGCTATCAATTGGTACAAAGTTTATTAGCTGTGGGTTCTGGTCAAACTTGGGGTTCGGGGTTTGGACTATCTCAACAAAAGTTGTTTTATCTCCCAATTCAGGATACTGATTTTATTTTTGCGGTGTTCGCTGAAGAATTTGGTTTTGTTGGGAGTATGGTTTTGCTGTTAATGTTAGCTATATTCGCTACTTTGGGTTTAATGGTGGCGCTGAAGGCGAAAAATCCTGTGTCTCGTTTGGTAGCGATTGGGGTGACGATTGTGATGGTAGGACAATCTTTGCTGCATATTGGCGTCGCGACAGGTGCTTTACCAACTACGGGCTTACCTTTACCTATGTTTAGTTATGGTGGTAATTCGATGATTGCTAGTCTTGTCGGTGCGGCGTTACTGATTCGCGTAGCTAGAGAGAGTAGCGAAGCTGATGTAGTACCTTTGCGCACAAATCAAAAGGATTTTCAGCGTCGGCGTCAAATGTTCAAGAAAACGAAAGTTTAATATAGCGTTTCTCGGTTGAGTGCAATACAGTACGCGCTTCGGGGCATGGCAGTGCCAGTGCCCCTACAATCTGTCGCATTCTTTGTTTAAATTGGTATGAGATGCTTTGTGAATGACGAGCGATCGCGAAAATTCTATCACCTACCCAGAGTAGAAAGTCAATTTTGGCAATTTGCTGTATTTGCTGCGAGTGCAAGTTGTAAATCAAATATACGATTCGTAAATCAAGTCTTCTAATTCGTAAATCAAATATACAAGTTGTAAATCAAGTATACGATTCGTAAATCAAGTTTTCTAATTCGTAAATCAAATATACAAGTTGTAAATCAAGTTTTGTAACTACAAAATCAAGTATACGATTTGTATATTAAGTTCACGATTGATAAATCAGCTAATTTAATCAAATTAGGCTATGTGTATATTTAATTCAGCTTTTAGCTCATCCCCACACTACTTTAAGGGAATTTTTGCTTTTTGAAACAGTTGCTCAACGGTAAATTCCCACCCCTCAAATAAGGAATCGGTGAGTAATTCATCTCCCATAAATGTCTTGGGTGGCGCATCTGGGTAAAATACAGTGATACTTCTGGCTTTACTATCTACCACCCACACCCGCAAGACTTGAGCATCTAAATAATCTTTGGCTTTAGCAATCATTTGTCCGAAAGTTTGTCCGGGGGAAATAATCTCAATTACCAAATCGGGAGGAACAGAACAAGTTCCTTCTTCATCCCAGTCTGCGGGTAAACGTTCATTAGAGATATATAACAGATCCGGCGTTGGGAGCCAATCTTTTCCTTGGCGGGTTAATGCTATAGCCAATTCTGGACAAACTTCTCCTTTACCTGCGGATAATTCCTCGATTAAATTGAGAAGGGCACGAGTTAGTTTAGAGTGAAATTTCTTTGGTGACATTTTCGCAATTGCTTGGCCATCAACGAGTTCGTAGGTGATATCTCCCTCACCTGGAGGAAGATTTAAGAACTCTTGCAAGGTCAATTTATTGTTAGCTTCAAGTTTGACCATGTTCGATTAGAGATTTGAGATTATTTACATTTTCTGCAAGACTTGACGAATAATATCTGCGGGAACTTCATCGGTAACTGTGACTACACCTATCTGTGTGGGTAGAACAAATCTGACTTTACCTGCTTTGACTTTTTTATCTAGTTGCAATGCGTCAATAATACCTTCAATATCTAGCCCAGATGGTAATTGTGTGGGTAAACCTGCTTTTTGAATTAAGGCGTTTTGACGTTCTGTCTCTTCTTTTTGCCACATTCCCAGTTCTACCGCAATTTGTCCGGCTGCTACCATCCCAATTCCTACAGCTTCGCCATGATTAACTACACGGTAACCGGTTAAGCTTTCTACAGCGTGACCGATGGTATGACCGTAATTTAAAATTGCCCTTAATCCAGCTTCTTTTTCATCTTTGCTGACAACATCAGCTTTAGCTTGACAAGACTTAATTAATATGCTTTCAATCAGTTCCGGTTTAATATAGCGGAGTTGATTGAGGTGTTTGCTGGCTTCCATTTGGGCAAATAATTCTGCATCCCAGATGACGCCATATTTAATTACCTCTGCCATACCGGCACGAAATTCGCGCACGGGTAGGGTTTTTAAGACTGTGGGATCGATTAATACTAATCGTGGTTGATGGAATGCGCCAATTAAGTTTTTACCTTGGGGATGGTTGACTCCTGTTTTCCCGCCAATTGCGGAGTCTACCATTGCTAATAATGTGGTGGGAACTTGGACGATATGAATACCTCGCAGCCAAGTTGCGGCTGCAAAACCAGCCATATCGCCAATGACACCGCCACCCAAGGCGACAATGGTGGCGGAACGTTCCAAGCGGTTTTCTAAGGCTGCATCGTAAATTTTTTGGATTGAGTTGAGGTTTTTGTAGCGTTCCCCAGGTGGCAGAATACAAGTAGAGACTGTAAATCCGGCATTTTGTAAAGATGCGATCGCTTTTTCGCCATAATGTTTAAAAATTGTCGGGTTAGAAACCAGCAGTACCTTTTTACCTAATTGCAAACTGCTGATTTTCTCACCCAGTTGTTCTAAGCTTCCAGGTGCGATCGCAATCTCATAAGATTGCTGTGGTAAATTCACGCTAATTACAGAAGTCATTGCCTAGCCCTAAAAACACGCCCGTGGGCTGTATTTTACCGCAATCTGTGGAGTGTGGGGACGGTTGACTGTTGACGGTTGACTGTTGACTGTTGACTGTTGACGGTTGACTGTTGACGGTTCCTTCTGACAACTGACAACTGACAACTGACCATTGACCACTAACTAATGATTCAATAGATTTAGTGAAGTATTGTGGAGAAAAATAAATGTTTGCAGTTGTAGCTTATATCGGTTTCTTAGCTTTGTTTATTGGCATTGCTAGCGGTCTATTATTCGGTCTGCGCGCTGCTAAAATTCTGTAATCGTAATTACTAATTTGTAATTTATCTGGTTGGTTATGTTAGGGACTTGCAAATAAAAACATCATCCCAATCGTTAACTTACCAAGCGCAAAACTCGTAGGGGCGGGGTAACCCCGCCCCTACAATTTGGCATAATTTGTTTTTAATTATCCGACAATGGCAGGTGTTGTTACCTTGACTTCTCTTTTGCTTGGGGGACGCATTTCTAAGCCAAGCAAGTTCAACATTTCTTTGTCAGCATCGTAATCTGGACAGGGTGTTGTCACAGTTAACATTTTGTTGTCGTCGCTGGAGAAGATAGAATTTGCTCCCGCCATAAAGCATAAGGCTTGTTCAACTTGGGAAAGTCTCGCCCTACCAGCGCTGAGACGAACATCGGAGGCTGGCATAATGATTCTAGCTGTAGCAATCATCCGCACTACATCCCAAATGGGGACATCTGGCTGATTTTCTAGGGGCGTACCTGGAACTTGGGAGAGAATATTAATTGGTACAGATTCGGGATGGGGGCTGAGATTTGCGAGAGTATGTAACATGGATACTCTATCTTCAGGGGTTTCACCTAAGCCGAGAATACCACCAGAACATACGGTAACATTGGTTTGACGCACATTTTCGATAGTATTTAGGCGATCGCTATATGTTCTCGTGGTAATAATAGTACTGTAATGTTCCTGCGATGTATCTAAGTTATGGTTATAAGCGTAAAGTCCCGCATCTTCTAGGCGTTTTGCTTGATCTGCGGTTAACATTCCCAAGGTACAGCAGACTTCTAAACCCATTGCTGTGACATCTTTTACCATGTCTAGCACTGTGTCAAATTGAGAATTATCCCGCACTTCCCGCCAAGCTGCACCCATGCAAATGCGGCTGACACCTGTTTGTTTAGCTTTTTCGGCTATACTAACTACTGCCTCTTTTTCTAACAGGGCTTCGGGTTTTACCTCGGTTTTGTAGCGGGAAGATTGGGCGCAATAGTTACAATCTTCTGGACAACCTCCGGTTTTAATGGAGATTAGCTTACAAACTTGGATTTGTTTTGGGTTGTGAAATTGGCGATGTACGCTAGCAGCTTGATAAATCAACTCTAGCAATGGCGTATTGTATATCGCCTGAATTTCTGCTTCTTGCCAATCGTAGCGGATTCTTCCCACCGACATCACTTATCCTTCTTATAGTCTGGATTTACCAAGAGCTGTCTTTTTGTTGAATATCTTAAGATACTGCATTTGGTAGAGCGATCGCATTTTTCTAATGCTGCGTATGTGCTTGATTGGCGATCGCTTTTCCATTGATTTGCTTATAGATATTAGAAATCAGCTTATCAAGATTTTGGTTTTACGGTAGATTAAGCGTCAATAAAGTTATCCCCTAAACAGCTACGATGCTAATCTTTGGGTATAACTTCCTCAAACTGGAAGCTACAGCCTACATTGTGGAGGTTGCTGATTAAATTTCTGTAAATTAAATTACATTTAGCTGTTTATTCATTTGTAATCGGCATTAACTAGTTAAAAAAACCTTAAATTTTGACTTAAATAATCCAGTTAATGATATTAGTCTATGAAATCAGAACTACCATTGATAACGAGCGATCGCCTGTTATTAAGAATCGGTATCCAAGAGGATATTCCCCAAATTATCAAATATTTTACTGAAAACAAAGATTATCTGACGCCATTTTATCCCCTGTGGGCTGAGGGTTTTTTTACAGTTAAATACTGGCAGTATCAGGTTGAAGGTAATTTATTAGAATTTATCAACGATAATTCCCTAAAATTGTTTATTTATCCCAAGAAAAGCTTAACTGAAATCATCGGTACTATCAATTTCACTAATTTTGTCCGGGGTGCTGCTCATTTTTGCTATGTTGGCTATAGTCTGGCGGAAACTGAACAAGGTAAAGGCTATATGACAGAAGCACTGAAAGCCGCCACTGATTATGTATTTACCGAATTAAATATGCACCGAATTATGGCAAATTATATGCCACATAATCAACGTAGCGGTAATGTACTTAAAAGGCTGGGCTTTGTTGTGGAAGGATATGCTAGGGACTATTTATTAATTAATGGAGAATGGCAAGATCATATTCTCACCAGTCTCACCAATCCTCAGTGGACAAAACCGAACTCTTAGCTAAAAATATTGTTGACAGTTGACGGTTGACAGTTGACAGTTGACAGTTGACAGTTGACAGTTGACAGTTGACTATAATCAAAAATTTCATCGCAAATCCATACAGAATACACAACAACTCCACAATTAACTGTGATAGTAGTTAGTGTTCATACCAAGTTGCTTCAGCAACACCAGGTGAAGGGGAAAAGGGTAGTCAAATATCCAATTCCCCGCTTTTTTTGGTGAATTAACTCCACAGCTAGCAAAACTTGTAGGTCAGACCAGTATTGCCAGAGGTAGTATTAAGAGAAGAATTCATCAAGCTTTACTTGTAATGACTCTGGCTGAAACTCCCAACCAAACAAATTCTCGCAATCCTTTTCTTACCCTTAAATACGAACCAGCCTTAGAATCTTTAGGCAATGACTACTATGACGAAGTAGCAGCAGCAGAATTTCCGCAACATATCCTGCGCTGGCGCAACGATGCATTACTACCCCGTTTAGGATTAAATCCTCAAACAGTCACTGATGAAGATTTTATCACCGCCTTTGGCAAATTTGCAGAGCGTCAACCATTGTTAGCTCTACGTTATCATGGCTACCAATTTGGCGAATATAATTCAGGCTTAGGTGATGGTAGAGGCTTTTTGTACGGACAAGTACGCGGGATTGATGGGGAATTATACGATTTTGGTACTAAAGGTTCGGGGAGAACTCCCTATTCCCGTGGTGGTGATGGGATGCTCACACTTAAAGGTGGTGTGCGTGAAGTTCTTGCTGCGGAAGCTTTGCATTACATGGGTGTGCGCACCTCCCGTTGTTTAACTATGATTGAAACAGGTTTATCTCTATGGCGCGGTGATGAACCTTCTCCAACTCGCTCATCTGTGATGGTAAGAATGAGCAGTTCTCATATTCGCTTTGGTACTTTTGAGCGATTACATTATTTACGCCGTCCCGATTTAAGCCAAAAGTTATTAAACCATGTAATTGAGCAATATTATGCACACTTAATTACAGAGGTAGATCAATATGCGTTATTTTATGCAGAATTAGTTAAAAGAGTTGCAGAACTTGTAGCGCAATGGATGGTAGCTGGCTTTTGTCATGGAGTTTTAAATACTGACAATATGTCCATTACTGGGGAAAGTTTTGACTATGGCCCTTATGCCTTTATTCCTACCTACGATCCCTATTTTACTGCTGCATATTTTGATTATTATCGCCGCTATTGTTACAGCCATCAACCAGGAATTTGTAAGTTAAATTTAGAAATGCTCCAGGAACCTTTAAAAGAAATCATTGATAAAGGTGTGATGGAGCAAGGATTAGCTAAGTTTGATGAATATTATCGCGCTGAATATCGTGCTTTAATGTTGAATAGATTAGGTTTTGCAGATTTACAAGCGCCGGAACTTGATGAACTATTTCCCCTAACAATTGAATTCTTACAAGATAGTAGAGTCCCTTATCATCAATTCTTCGCAGAAATGGCGCGGACTTTTGCCGCGAATTGGCGCGACGATCCGGCATTTGTTTTACATGATAGCGATATTGTCCCGGCTACGGGAGCGTCAGCTATGTTTGATAATTGGTGTATTTTGTACCATAAAGCGTTAAATAATTTTGATATTGATAAAATTGATGTCATTGCTCAAAATCTGCGTCGCTATAATCCCAAAACAGCTTTATTAAGACCTGTGATTGAATCAATTTGGGAACCAATTACCCAAGATGATAATTGGCAACCATTTTATCAATTAATTGAGAAGATTAAATCGGGGAATTAAGTCAGTTGTCAGTTGTCAGTTGTCACAGGGAACAGTCAACTCTTGAAGAGTGCAATGAGCCTGAGTAGATTTTGCCCAAAGTGCGATCGCTATTTATCTCAATTACCAAATCAACATGGGGTAACTCGATTAGGGGTTTGAGGAATAATTCCGGATGTAGCGATCGCCAAAAGTAATTGACAAATTCTTCTATTTGTGTATCACTCATCCCGGATTTACCAGCAGCTATCATCTGCTGTTCGGCTTGTTTGCGCCATGTTAAGGAAGAATGGTAATCCCTGGGATATAACACTATTAAACTATCCAAGCGTTCCCACAGGGGTAGATAGCTCTCTAATTGACGATTCATATCGCGGGCAAATTTCCGGTCTTCTGCTGTGATAATCGGTGGTGGTGGGTTATCAAAATTTTGGGGATTTATGGGTTGCACTCCCACAAACCAGCCTTCAAAGAGCAAAATATCTACATCTGTGACAATTTCTGGGGTAGTGCGATCGCCTGCGCCGTTGTAAGCTGATTTATCAAACCGGGGAACAGTTACCGGACTTTGGGATTGATGAATCCCATCGAGTAAATTTAAGCCTAAATCAATATCGTGGGTTCCTGGGGGGCCTCGCCAAATTAACCGGGGATCTTGTTGAATTAAAAGTAAGCGATCGCTATAGGTTTTGTATAAGTCATCCAATGATAAATTCAGGGTACGGTATCCAAGCTGCTGCAAAATCAACGTTAGTGCTTGACACATGGTAGTTTTACCCGTTCCCTGTACGCCTAAAATTCCTTGGATGAGGGGATGTCTCAATTTTTGACGCTGTAACCCTATCTTCATTGCTAAAGGTAGCCACAATTCCCACAACACAGGTAACATCTGTTGGGGTTGCTTTTGCAGGCTATTTTGGCAAAATTCCCGAAAAGCTGGGAGTATAGATTCGAGTAATTGCGATCGCGTTTCGATGACTTCATCCACATTTCCCGCATTGATCCCCCAAACAGGCGATCGTAAATTATCAGCTAAAGCCGCTTCTTTAGCCTTTTCTCGCCAACTTTCCGCAGCTTTCCCCGTACTCAGAATTTCATCCAGCCACGAACCCATATTTTCCATCCTCATAACAATTGTACAGACAAGGGTTCATCGCGTCTCTGCCCAATGCCCAATGCCCAATTACGATCCCAACTTAAATGCTTCAATAAACAGGCTGTAGATAAAACCAATTTTGAGAATATTTAGCGCTTCCACCCAAAGCGATCGCTTGGAGAAAAAATTCCGGTTGTAAAATATTCTGCTAGTAATTTCCGTCAAAAAGACGAGAAACGCCGCTACCACAATATCTAATTCGGCTTTTTGTCCCGCAGTGGTGGAAATTGCTGTACCCAGAAAGGTACCAAAGAAAAAACTGATTAACAGTAGAGACAATCGCCGCCAAGGGTTGAGGAACCATTGACTCAAGCGGCTAGCAATGGTATCCAGCAAGTTATTCAGTCTGGTGTTTTGCATGATGAGGACTGGAATCAAAAGTCACGAAATCTTTAACTATTCCTCTTCTTGAGGATATCGGTTTTAGCTTAAGCTTATTTTAGGGAACTACAAAAAATAAATTATTCCACTTTTGGGTTATTGACTGTTGACGATTTGTAGTTAACAGTTAACGATAGCAATGGGATATTTTTTTAACTTGGAATTCCCTGAGTACTAGTTTCAATATCTATTGGTTGTTCAGTGGCGATCGCATTTTATACATTGTCTCATCTTTGTGAAAGCAAGACTCTCAAAAAAATTTTCTTCTGATAGGTGTCACCCCTCAACCAGAAGAGTTATCTTAAAAGATGAAGGGTGAGATATTAAGAAAAATGAAGTTCATACCCCAGATTTATCTGAGGGTTTATCGCCATCATCTTAGTTGCGATCGCTACTTCTAAAATCAAAATTGCTCTTTGTGTTTTTACGAATAAATTTGCTAATTATGTATCATAATTATAGTTTGTATTTACCAGGCACTCAAGAATAAAGCCTTGATTCATCAGGGTTCTACCTGATTTTTCCCGCGAAACTCAAGGTAATTCTTTTTGCTAGTATGTTTCCTGAAAATGCTACTTATGATACATAGCATGACTTGGTTTCAGGAGACTCTATAGTAGGCAGTTTCAGTACTTGCCTCTTCAAGGAATAGGCTACTATTTGGTCAAGCCTAGACAAATACTTATTTCTAATAACTAATCAAAATGAAAACGTCAGTGTATCGTAACGCTGCTGTTCTAGCCTGTTCTGTAGGACTGTTAGGGTTACTGGTGGGGTGCTTGGGTATGAGTGTTTCTTTTGAGACTACAAATCCAGATTCAGCTACTTCACCGCCTAATGGAACTTCTGAGGTAGCCAGCAATGTATCTTCAGCCGTGGCTCATGAAACATTAACTTCTACTAATGTTTCCGATTCAGTAACAACCGCAAGTAGCAAAGTAGAAGATAGCACTAGCCAAGTTACTACCCGCCTAGCATATCGTCAAGACTCAATTGGAACTGCTAAGGATCGGGGAACTTTGCGCCTGAGTAATCAAACAAATCAGCCTGTGCGCATAGCTTTATTAGCGCGAAAATCCCAGGGTAATTCAGCGCCAAAAAACCAACAAGAAATTCCCGCACATTGGGATTTTGCACCCCAAGAAGGAAGTGAAAAGGGGTTGTTACTATCTTTACCAACCGGGAATTTAAAGTTAGAAAAGGGAGATGTTGTAGTCGCTTTTGCGCAAGATGGTTCTCGTCGCTACTGGGGCCCTTACGTAGTAGGAGAAACATCTCTGCCTAAATGGGATTCCCAAAAGCAAGAATGGCTACTTATACTGAATCAGTAATTACTAGCTTGAAAATAGGGGCTAGGGACTAGGGGCTAGGGGCTAGGGAAGAGAGATTTTCATGTTTGGTTGTGTGTTTTTCCCATGAGAGGCTAACTTGTAATTCGATAAGCTCTTAGATCCCCGACTTCTTCAAGAAGTCGGGGATCTCAAGTTAGTAACAACTCTCAAGAACAAAATATCACCAGTCAGCGACTAAAGAATGTAGGCTATTAACCATTGACTGATTACTAATGAAGATGAAAGTGAGCTTTCCCCAAACTGTTGACCAGTGGTTCAAGAATATACTACAGCGTCCAGCCCTTGCTGTGACTGTATCAGTTCTGTGGTTGATTGTAATTGGTTGGATTGCTTATGGCTGGAATTTAGGCAACATTGGCTTAGTGGATGAAACAGAACCACTGTTTGCTGAAGCTTCCCGACAAATGTTGATTACTGGGGATTGGATCACCCCCTATTTTAATCAAGAGACGCGCTTTGATAAGCCAGCATTAATTTACTGGTGTCAGGCGATCGCTTATGCAATCATGGGTGTAAATGAGTGGGGAGCGCGGATTCCATCAGTCATCGCTGCAATGGGAACGATTGGTTTAGCCTTCTACACAGTACATTGGTCATTAACGAAACAGGATGAATTACAACAGGTTTCCCGTCCTGTACGCCGTTACTTAACAGCAGGACTAGCAGCAACTATCATGGCGCTAACCCCAGAAATGATCGCTTGGGGTAGAATTGGCGTTTCCGATATGCTGCTAACTGGGTGTATAGCCTCAGCTTTACTTTGCTTCTTTCTCGGTTATGCAGGGAATTCGCCATCACCAGCAAATTCTAAATTACCTAATAAATGGTACTTAGCTTGTTATGTCCTTGTAGCTGGTGCAATTTTAACCAAAGGGCCTGTGGGGATTGTCTTACCAGCAATTATTATTGGTGCTTTTGTTATTTATCTGGGAAAACTCAGAGAAGTATGGCGAGAAATGAAAGTGCTGCTAGGGATAGGGATGATTTTACTGTTATCAGTTCCCTGGTATGCCTTAGTAATTTGGCGTAATGGCTGGAATTATATTAATTCTTTCTTTGGTTATCACAATATAGAACGCTTCACGGAAGTAGTTAACGGACACTCCGCACCTTGGTATTTTTACTTTTTGGTAGTGTTGCTAGGCTTTGCCCCATATTCAGTTTATCTGCCTGCTGCCATCGTCAGACTGAAATTTTGGCAGCGATCGCGCTGGCTATCTCAAGAACGTTCTCAGCAATTAGGTTTATTTGCTTGTATTTGGTTTCTCAGCGTTTTTGGCTTTTTTACTATCGCTGTTACCAAACTCCCTAGCTATGTGTTGCCATTAATGCCAGCATCTGCAATTTTAGTCGCCCTACTATGGAGTGACTTTATCGGTGAAGGTGAGACAGAGAAGCGATCCCCAGCATCCAAATCATTTTTCTGGAGTGCATGGGTAAATGTCGTATTTTTATCAGCAATAGCGATCGCATTATGGCAACTAACTAAATTAGTCGGCTACGATCCCGCCGCACCCAACTTATATAACCGGATTCAAGAATTAGGTTTACCAGTCTTGGGGGGGATTATTTGGCTACTAACAGCAATTTTTATCGCTGCTTGTATTATCAATCGCAGTTGGCAAGGTATTATTAATGCCAATTTACTCGGATTTATTGCCTTTTTTATTGTAGTTTTGATGCCTGCTTTGTTAGTCATGGATCAGCAGCGTCAGCTACCTTTACGAGAATTGTCTGTCATGGTTAGTCAAGTCAAACAACCTAATGAAGAAGTCATCATGTTGGGCTTTAAAAAACCGACTGTAGTGTTTTACAGTCATCAGAATGTCAAATATTTATCATCATCCGATGAAGTTGTAGACTATATTCACAAAGAAAATACCAAGCCAGTCAAAGCCACTTCTGTACTTTTGTTAGCCGAACAAGACAGATTTGTAGCAATGGATTTAGAACCAGATGAATATCAACATCTCAGCAGTAAAGGCGCTTATTATCTGACGCGAATTGCTGTGAAGAAAATCAAAAATCAAAAGTTAGATATATCGTTTGATAGTCAGTAGAGACGCGATTAATCGCGTCTTTACAGTTGTCAGTAGTCATATTAATCAGCATTTGGTGATGTAATTTTCAATTTTTGTAGGGGCGGGGTTTCCCCGCCCTTATGCGGATTTCTCTAACAACAGTCAACAGTCAACAGTCAACCATCTCCTCATTTGTGTTGATGACTAATAGCCAAAGCTTGATTAACTTCGTTTAATAAATCTTCCATTGAGATTGAGCGGGGTAAAATTTGCGCTGAAATTTCATTAACGATGCTTTCTAGAGTTTCTAAGCCAGTTTTTCTCTGTTTTTCCATTAATGAACGGGTAGTTTTATTTTGCGTGATCGCTCCATTACCATGTAATCTTTGGTCAAGGATTAAAATTGGGGGCAAATTAAACGGTAAATCTGTTAATGCTTTTAATGCTTTGAGCAATTCGGGTGAAATTGGTGATTCGCCTAAACAAATCAACAATACATCAACGCTTTGATGGCGCATTTGCTGGAGAATTTCTGTCCAACAATTACTAATTGCAGCTTTTAACCCAGCAGTTTGTAAATACTGAATTAACGCTTGAAACCACTCAGATCCTCGTTCTGTATTTTCGCTACTAATTGTTGATGGTTTAGCACAGCGCTGTCCCCGCATCTGCTTGCGTCTTACCTGGGGTAAATCTTTGAGGGTAGTAGCATCTACCACTAAAATATTTGGCGGACAGCAAATACCAGAAGCTATTTGCAAAACTGATAATAAAGCTTCGGTTTTACTATTACTGCTACTATTGTCTTTACCCAATGGTTGTAAGCAAGGAAACACAGATAACCCCGGTATTTGAGAAGCTGCTAAGGTAGTCCCCACATCGCAAGTCACCAGTGGTAGGGCTGCTAATCGGGGGTGCTGTGTCAGTTGTTGCAGATACATTTGGGCTGTAGGGTTCTCTACATCCAATAAAACTACATCAAATTGCCAAACTCGCGCCAACAGTTCTGCTTGATCGAGATCGTCTACTTCGATTACTCGATGTTCTCTTAATAAAGCTTGATGATTAATTGTTTCCACTTCGGAATTAACTAATCTCAAAATTCTTAGTGGCGTTCTGCTGCTGCTAATTTCGTTACTCTCTACGCCGGATGCAGAAATTTTGGGTGTAGCACATATACTCTCTAATAATGGGGCTAATGCCTGAGACTGTACTGGTAAACTTAAAAAACCATCAGCGCGATTGGCAAATGCTTGCTCCTTTTCTGCCCCCGTTGCGGTGACAATTAAGGGGATATGGCGAGTTACCGCATCAGACTTGAGTAAAGTCAGCACATCCCAACCAGACAATAACGGTAGTAAGGGATTTAAAAATACAGCTTTTGGCTGCAAGCGACGCGCTTTTTCGACTGCTTCCGTTCCCGATCGCGCTATGACTACGCGATAACCTAAAGCTTTGAGTTGGTCTGTTAAGTCTTCAATATAGCGGGCGACAGCTTCAACTATCAACACCAACCTTTGAGAAGAGACAGAATGTTGCTGTACGGTGGCGTTGAGACGCTGGGCTGTAGATGAGGAAAGTTCTCGATTACTGGTGTTATTTGTTGCTTCTTCCTCTCCCATATCTTCATCAAACTCGCTAAAGCCTGTTTTTGGAGGGCTGGGGGGTAAAAGTAAAGTAAATTGACTACCTTTACCTTCGCGAGATAAGAAGCTGACATCGCCACCGTGGAGTCTGGCTAGCGCCCTAGTTAAGACTAGTCCTAAACCGGTGCCTTCAAATTGGCGAGTGAGGGGATTTTCTAGCTGTTGAAATTTTTGGAAAATTAAATGCTGCTGATGTTCGGGAATGCCAATTCCTGTATCCCAAACTGTAAAGGCAATCCACCCTTCCCAACGACTTACCCGCAAGCCAATTTTACCTGAGACTTCGGTAAACTTAAAGGCATTAGAAAGCAGGTGTACCAGCATTTGCCGCAGACGTAGTTCATCAGCTACCATCTGCTCTAAGCCTGATTCAATGGTGATGGTAAATCGGCGATCGCTAGGATTATCAACAGTAGATGAACTAGGGGATTTAGTTTTGGCGACTTGGGTGTGTAAAGCTGTGGCTTCAGAAAAAGCGCGATCGCATACTGCACGAATATTCACAGGCGCTAGGGTTAATTCCATTTGTCCTGTTTCCATCCTGGTTAAATCCAAGATGTCATTCACCACACTCATCAAGTGGCGTCCGCTTTGATGAATTAACCCGGCGTACCGAGCTTGGCGTTCGTTTAATTCTCCTAATTGGCGATCTACTAACAACCGCGATAACCCTAACACCGCCGTTAATGGCGTCTTTAGTTCATGGCTAATACAAGCTAAAAATTCATCTTTTAAGCGATTGAGTTGAATTAAATCCGCATTTTTCGCGGCTAATTCTTTATAAAGTTGTTGTTGTTCTGTGACATCAGTAGCTAACATTAGCCACAAATCTTTATTTTTCTTGGCTGAGTTAGCATTATTGAGAATTTGGGACTCAGCACTCAAATTATTTAACTCGGCAATATCTAGAGGAATTTTGGCAAATTGCCAAACTCGCTCTTGTCCATTTTGCACTTCGACAATGCAAGTACAAGTACCTATATTACTATCCCAAAAGCACTGACTAGATGGACTATTGGTTGTTGGCTGTTCTGGGACATTGTTACTCCCCAAACCACCGTTTACTCCTGTGGATGGGTGATTGTGGCTATTGTCGCCAACATAAAATTTCAGCGTTCCCGACGACTCTGGGGCGTTATACCCATTACCTGCAATTTGCGGCTGAATTTGTAAAGCTTGATAGGTAGCGTATTCTGCCTGTTTAGCCTGAATTGAGGCATATACCTGCTCTACCTGTAGCCTGACGGTTTCTACATCTTTCAATTCGCCCAATTGCTCCCACCAAGCGGGATTTTGGGCGACTACCTCACCATTAGTCGTTTCTAACATTAAAGGCCAGGGCAAGCGTTCGAGCAATTGCACCAGTGGCTTATATAACGATCCGGAACGCGGATTGGCTATCTGTGCTTGTGATTGATTGGCGATCGCCACATCTACCACACTATTACTCTGTTGGGTATATTCTTCAAAACTAGTCAGTTGTTCCTGAATTAATAATCGCAACAACCGCGAGCTATCGAGCAAACCCAAAAATTTCCCTTCCGGGTCAATCAAAGCCCAATTTAAATTATGATGGTTGATTTGACTGGGTTGATAGCGCAAAAATAAGCTAAATTGCTCTACACGTTCAGCTGCTGGTATAGTTGGGATTGGTTCAACTAAAGATGCATCAAAAATTAATAATGGCTGCTGTAAGTTAAGGCGATCGCCACCAACTGCTGCCAAAAATTTCTCGATTAACCGGGCAGAATGCAGCAACCCAATGGGAGATTGTTGCTGGTTTACCACCACCACGCGATCGCACTGCTCTTGTTCAAAAATCTCTAGCACCATTGCCAGAGTGCTTGTTTCTACGCAGATAGGTACGCTTGTTATAAAGTCATAAAGCGGGTACTGTAGCATTGACATAAAGCTTCGGGGGTGATTCTTCCGGTGAAAGCCTCTGGAGAGAGCATCACCGTTGACTTTGATGGCCCTCATGCCTGAAGCAATATCCTGTAAGAAGACTCGATATAAACAATTCTTGTGATAATTTCAATGCTATTCAAACCACGGGCTTGGCCCTCACTGACGCTTGGTTTCGTCTACAGCTCTTTACAAAGGCTGTAATTACCTCTGCAGCATTGAACTTCTACCTGACATGCCGAACAATCTTTGAACTGGTGTTAAAAATCCTCCTCAACAGTAATAGCTAAAAACAATTATGGCTCTAAAAATTCGCTTTAGAACCTTGAGGAATTATAATGATTTAGAATGCGAATATCTTTTAAGTTCGGTTAAGTATCTTATCAAGGAGTGAAATAATAAAATCCATATTTAGATAGATATACATTCTGTAAGTCTTATGAAAGTCATTAACTAAGTACAGCGCCCTCCATTACCAACGCCTCAACAACTGCCTCAGTCTTCTGTCTCAATAGCTGTTTTAGTTTTGATGTGTTTATCGTTTGGGCTAGCACAATTCTCCTCTGGGAGCAGATGAATTTAGTTGACTACACAGCAACCTGAGTCTAGAACCATGTCTAGCGCTAAATCAACTCGCTAAACTTGGTCACAGCGATCGAGGAGATGTATAAACCACAAATGTTATTCCCCATTTTAATTTTTATCGCAAATGTTAAAAAAAATTTATACAACCGATATGCCTTAGCCATTCCCCAACTCTTGACTAGGTGGAGCAAAAACTTGCTTTATGCAAATAGCGATCGCCAGTTTTTCCCTCTACCATTGACAATAGTTGATGCTGAACATATCAATTATTATTTTATGAAGCGGGTGATTGTTAAATTACCAGAAATCCCGCCTCAAACAGATTGCTATGTATTTGCATCTTATCAGGAAAAACCCCAGGATATTTTTCAACAGATGGATGGAGACGACAGAGAAAATTTGTTGCAGCAAATTAAATCTGATTATCGGGAAATACTCATATACTACTTTACTACAGAAAAAACTTTAAAATCGAGAATTGATAAATTTATCAATGCAGTATTTTGTGCTAATATTCCTGTGCCGCAAATCATTGAAATTCACATGGAATTAATTGAAGAGTTTGCCACACAATTGAAATTAGAAGGAAGAAGCGACGAAACACTCCTTGATTATCGACTGACATTAATAGATATTCTTGCTCATCTGTGTGAAACTTATAGATGTTCGATATATAAATAAAGTAAATGTATCGAAATTCCCTTAGGCAAAGCATTTGCCATGATGATCTGCCAATGCACCAGAAATTCTTATATTTATATCCTCAAGTCTAGCCTGTACATTTATGACGCAAGCCAGAAAGACCTATGTCCTCAAGCTTTATGTAGCTGGGAACACGCCTAACTCAGTACGGGCTTTAAAAACGCTAAAAGACATATTAGACCAAGAGTTTCAAGGCGTTTATGCTTTGAAAGTCATCGATGTGCTCAAAAATCCCCAACTAGCAGAAGAAGATAAAATATTAGCCACACCAACCTTATCGAAAATTTTGCCGCCGCCAGTTCGCAAAATTATCGGCGACCTTTCAGATAGAGAAAGAGTGCTAATTGGACTGGATTTGCTCTATGAAGAAATGAATGAAGAAAACTGGGAAGAGTAAAAGCGAGGATGAAGTATCAAGGATGACGGATAAAATCACCGCACCGCTACAGCCACAAGTCAAATATGGGGCTAAGTGAGTCCGCAAGCTGCAAAAAGATGGTGTTTTCATCTCCTGACTCCATTCAGCACAGCCCTAACCTAGACTTGAGCATTCATCCTTTAAACTTCACCCTTCTTTAGTAAAATATTTAAGCGTAAAATTGCATGAGCTACTCCAAGCATTAGTCTGAAAAAAAAACTGGGGTTTCATACCTCTCGCTTAACAAACAATGATTGAAAAAGACCAGCCAGAACAAAGCAAAACACCGTTAATTGCGGGTGTAGAAAAAATCCGCACAATGATTGAGGGCTTTGACGATATTAGTCATGGTGGTCTACCTATTGGCAGAACTACCTTAGTTAGCGGTACCTCAGGCACAGGCAAAACTTTATTATCTCTACAGTTTCTTTATAACGGTATCACCTACTTTGATGAACCAGGAGTATTTGTTACCTTTGAAGAATCGCCCAGCGACATTATTAAAAATGCCCATATTTTTGGGTGGAATTTACAGCAATTAATTGATGAAGGGAAACTGTTTATCCTCGATGCTTCACCAGACCCCGAAGGTCAAGATATCGTGGGTAATTTTGACCTTTCGGCATTAATTGAGCGTTTACAATATGCCATTCGCAAATACAAGGCTAGAAGAGTCTCCATTGACTCAATTACAGCAGTATTTCAGCAGTATGAAGCGATGGGAGTCGTCCGGCGCGAGATATTTCGTCTGGTAGCTCGGCTCAAACACCTGAGTGTCACCACCGTCATTACCACCGAACGTAGCGAAGAATACGGGCCTGTAGCCTCCTTTGGGGTAGAAGAGTTTGTTTCTGATAATGTGGTCATAGTCCGCAACGTCTTAGAAGGAGAACGCCGTCGCCGCACCATTGAAATTCTCAAATTGCGGGGGACAACCCACATGAAAGGCGAATATCCTTTTACAATTACCAACGAAGGCGTGAATATATTCCCATTGGGAGCAATGCGCTTGACTCAAAGATCTTCAAATGTCAGGGTATCTTCGGGAGTGAAAACTCTAGATGGTATGTGTGGTGGTGGTTTCTTTAAAGATTCGATTATTTTAGCCACAGGAGCCACAGGTACTGGTAAAACTTTATTAGTTAGCAAATTTATCCAAGACGGTTGTTTAAATGGGGAGCAGGCCATATTATTTGCCTATGAAGAATCTCGCGCCCAACTTTCGCGCAATGCTTCTTCTTGGGGAATTAATTTTGAGGACTTAGAAAGACAAGGTTTACTCAAAATTATCTGTACCTATCCCGAATCTACCGGATTAGAAGACCACCTGCAAATTATCAAATCAGAAATTGCCATGTTTAAGCCAGCGCGGATTGCGATTGACTCTCTTTCCGCACTGGCTAGAGGCGTGAGCAATAATGCATTTCGTCAGTTTGTCATTGGTGTGACAGGTTACGCCAAACAAGAAGAAATTACCGGGTTTTTTACCAACACAACTGACCAATTTATGGGGTCGCATTCAATTACTGATTCCCATATTTCTACGATTACTGACACAATATTGATGCTACAGTATGTAGAAATTCGCGGTGAAATGTCGCGGGCGATTAATGTTTTTAAAATGCGGGGATCTTGGCATGATAAAGGTATCCGCGAGTATAACATTACCGCCGACGGCCCAGAAATTAAAGATTCTTTCCGGAATTATGAAAGAATTGTAAGTGGTGCTCCTACCCGCGTTAGTATCGATGAAAAGGCAGAACTTTCACGTATAGTTAAAAGTTTTGAAGATAAAAAGAGTGGCGATTCCTAAATTTGGTATCGTACTATATTCTCTTTGGAATTTATTGTCGTGCTATATTCTGTGGGGAAGAAAAGTTTTCTGCCGCCAGATTGATTTTGTGTGAGGGGATGCGGTGAACGGACAGCAATTATTTCATACTTTCTTGCCTGGTGTCACAGTAGCAGTATTAACCACCCAAACAGCTTGGGCTGGTACTGCTAAAGTTAATGGGCTACAGCCTTTGTCTTCTTCTAGTGTTTTGACAGCTAATAATGCTCAAACCTCGATGGGGAATGACGCTAGTACCCAGCTATATATGGCTGATAAGAGGTTACCGAGTTTAGTCCCTACTAGTAATGGGATTTTAACGCCAACAAAACCTGTAAGCGATCGCAATCTGGCAATTACTAGTAGCAGCCATCCTAGTACCCTTAAGGACAAAATCCTGCAGGGAAATCAAGGAAGATTTTCGAGTTTTTTATCTATTATTCCTACTGCTCAAAAGCTTGATATTAAACGGTTTTCTCCAGAAAATCACAAACAAATTAACTCCAGTAATTCGGAGCAGAAATTAGAGAATAGAGTTGTTCCTACTACTAACACCAAACTCTCTGCTACCGACAAGCAAAAACTGCTCCTATCAGCTTTACAGCAGTCAACCAATCAAGCGCAAAAGCCGCAGACGCAATTACAAACAACCTTACCAGTTGTAACTGGAAATACAGTCGCTTCCAAGTTACTGGAAATACCCAATTGCGCACAGCCACAGGGACAGTTGAACTCTGGGGTGACTTGCTCGCAAACCATGACAGCCAAGAATCTACTAGCTCAGAGTAGTACTCAGACTACACCTGGTGTAACGGTGCCAACTCAGACTGCACCAGCTGGGACTGTACCAACTCAAACTGCACCAGAAACAGTAGTACCAATTCAGAATGTACCAGGCTTAGTAGGGCCAGCACCAGAAGGTACTGTACAGATACCTGAGAACTTGATTCCTAACCCCAATCCGCTACAATATCCCACCAATGCAGGAGAAGTTACTGTCAAAAGCAATCAGTCAATTAGCTTAGTGCAAGCTTTGGAACTCGCAAGGCGCAACAACAGAGAGCTACAGGTATCGCAATTAGAATTAGAACGGAGTCGAGCAGTTTTACGCGAAGCGCAAGCAGCCTTACTACCCACTTTGGGCGTGAGTGCGGATATTACACGTCAGAGGACTGTCAGCGATACTTATTCTGTCAAGGTTCAACAGCAGCAACAAGAAAGCCTACCACCTTCATTCCGTCAACCGATCGATCCTGCTCCCAGCAATACAAACTTGAATGCGCAAGCGCAGCTTTCCTACGATCTTTACACTTCTGGCAGAAGGCAAGCAACAATCAAAGAAGCGGAAGAACGGGTAAGATTGGCGGAATTAACTGTAGAAAGCCAATCTGAGGATATTCGCCTGAATGTAGCGACTGAATATTACAATTTACAACAAGCCGACGAACAAGTACGCATTGCTCAGTCTGCTGTGACTAATTCTCAGGCGAGTTTGCGAGATGCAGAAGCCTTAGAACGCGCCGGGGTAGGTACGAGATTTGATGTACTGCGATCGCAGGTGAACTTAGCTAATGCACAACAAGACTTAACCAACGCGATCGCCCAGCAACAAATTGCCCGTCGTCGATTAGCCACAAGGTTAAGTTTGCCACAGTCAGTAACTATTAGTGCTGGCGATCCAGTAAAGTTAGCTGGTCTTTGGAACCAAACATTAGAACAAAGTATAGTTTTAGCTTATCAAAACCGCCCAGAACTCCAACAACAGTTAGCACAACGCAACATTAGCGAACAACAGCGAAGACAAGCACTAGCAGCCCTGGGGCCACAGGTCAGCTTAGTTGCTAGCTATGACTTCTTTGATCGGTTTAATGATAATATCAGCGTCGCTGATGGTTATTCTGTAGGCGTTAGAGCGTCCTTGAACTTGTATGATGGTGGCGCAGCTAAAGCCAGAGCCGCACAAGCCAGAGCCAATATTGCGATCGCAGAAACTAACTTTGCAGAACAGCGCAACCAAATTAGATTTCAGGTAGAACAAGCTTATTCCAACCAGCAATCTAACTTAGAAAACGTTCAAACTGCGAATACAGCTTTAGAACAAGCTAGAGAAGCTTTACGTTTAGCACGTTTACGCTTTCAAGCAGGTGTAGGTACGCAAACTGATGTGATTAACTCCGAAAACGACTTGACAAGAGCCGAAGGTAACCGCATTCGTGCAATTTTGGATTACAATCGCGCTCTAGCTGAGTTACAACGTTCAGTCACATCAAGGGCTTTTCGTCAATAGACGCGATAACCCTTGTCTGTACAATGGTCATTTGTCAACAGTCTACCTCGCTTTTCTCACCCTCATCTTCCTCATTAAGAGTACTTCTGGCAACGTGGATGATGAATAATCAATCAAAATTGGAATAACATAGCTGAGTATTTAATTTACTCGGCTGTTAAAAAAATTTATGACTATAGTGACATCACAAGAAATTGCACAGTTTCGCTCTTTATTCATAGATAATCCTACAGCAATGGAAGTACTAGACTTAATTGAGGATTGTGAGGGTGATTTAGAAGATGCGGCGATGAGCCTGGCAATTAGGGCGGGACAGCAGCCAGAAAGAGCCAACTCCGAGTGGTTAGATGCTTTGGCGCGAAAATGGCGAGCTGTAATTTGCGAACAAGATTTTCGCGACGAATTACAGAATAATTCCCTGCAAAGGATGATGGAATATCTTTATACCATGCCGACATTCCCGAAAATTTTGGCAGTACCAGTTTTGCTGTATGTCCTTAAACAAGGCGTCAACAATTTTTGTGAGCCATTAGATGCACTCAAATGAAAGCAAATAGATATTTATGCATAAAAATAGTTATTAGTCAATAGTCATTTGTCATTTGTCATTTGTTAAAGACGGGATAACCCTTGTCCTCCTTGTCCCCCTTGTCCCCTTTGTCCCCTTTGTCCCCCTACCCCCTGCCCCCTACACTGGTACGCTGTTAATAAAGGCAAAAATTTTCCAGACTATTTTTCAAAAAATCAATGAATTACCTCGTTGCTGTATTACCAGACCGTATCCAAGTTGAAGCTGCTTACTTAGCTTTAGAAAAAGAGTCCATTAAAAGTACTATCCTGGGGAAGGGATATAAAACAGCAGATGAGTTCGGCTTGATTGACCCGAAAGAACAAGCCAAGAAACAAGTAAAGCTGATGGCGTTTTGGTTAATACCATTTGGCTTTTTTGCTGGTTTTACCTTCAGCGTAATTACTGGTTTAGATACCTTTGCTTGGGCGGGAGAAATTGGTAATCACGTGGTTGGCGGACTACTGGGTGCAGTGAGTGGCGCTATGGGTAGTGTATTTGTGGGTGGTGGTGTTGGTTTGATTGCGGGTAGCGGCGATGCTTTACCCTATCGCAACCGCTTGGAAGTAGGTAAATATCTGTTAGTAGTTCAAGGTTCGGAAACTATAACTCGTCAAGCAACTCGGATCTTACGTCAGTTTGAGCCGGAAAATATTCAGGGTTATGGGGATAGTTAGTCAATTGTCAATGGTCAATGGTCAGTTGTTAGAGACGCGATAACCCTTGTCTGTACAATAGTCAATGGTCATTTGTTACTAGAACATCCCGAAATCGCCCTGTCACTATAGAATAGTGCGGGCGTTTATTGGCATATCGACCCTATGATGTATGATTTTGGCAATTGGTTTGATTTGCAGATGGCGCTAGAATCAAACAATGCTCATGAGTAATTAGTCAATAAAGATTATTGGCTGAAACTCACAACTGGTAATTTTTAATAATGTTGCCCAGAGAAGAACTTTTAAAAACTGTTGAAAATCGAGATATTGTAGCTCGTGTCATCGATCGCGCACAAGAAGCAATCAAAACCTGGGAAGTGGTTTTGACAGATTTTCTGTCTCCCCCAGAATTAGCAGAAATTCAACGGGTGTTTAGTCGGTTAACAGAGGTGCAATTGCTGGCTTGGGGTGGATATCCGCAAGCTGAACGCCAAAGATTAGCGATCGCGCGTGCGGAAATTCCTTTAGATCAATCCCAAGTCGCCTTAGTATTATTAGAAATTGCTGGTAATTTCTTGTTTGATACCGCAACCCACCGCGACTTTTTAGGCGCAATGTTGGGTACGGGAATCGTCCGGGACAAAACTGGCGATATTGTTGTTCTGGGTGAACGTGGCGCACAGGTAATTGTTGCACCAGAGTTAGCAGAATTTTTAGAGATGAACCTCCAACAAGTGCGATCGGTACCTGTAAAAACCCAGCGTATTGATCTAAGCGAGTTGAAGGTTCGCGAACCGAAGAAAAAAGAAATGACTACTGTTGAGGCTTCCTTACGGTTAGATGCGATCGCCTCTGCTGGTTTTGGTATGTCGCGCAGCAAAATGGTAGATTTAATCGATTCCGGTGATGTGCGTGTTAACTGGAAGGAAGTATCTCAAGCTAGTTCGCAAGTGAAAACAGGTGATTTAATCGCTATTCGTGGTAAAGGACGCCTAGAAGTTGGTGAAGTTGCTGTGACTAAAAAAGACCGTTATCGAGTGCAATTAACAAGGTATATGTAGTTATGGAAAATGGGGAAGATGTGGTTCGGCTTTGCTCACCAAGCGGGAGATGAGGGAGACAAATCAACAGACCTCTTAACATAAATGGTTAGATTGTCATGTTGAGCTAAGCGAAGAATCTGCAAGATGTTTCGCTGCGCTCACAATGACATCCAAAATTTTTCGACTTTTGCAAGAAGTCTACTGTCCACTTTTTTAAAAAATTTACAGATAATGAAAGTTACGTAAGTCACTCAAATAATTTCGCGTAATGCGCTAATTTGGTTTAACGCATCTTCATAGTAACTCTCTTTACCTTGTTGTTTATATAAATTGGCTGCTTGCTCATAATCTTCAATTGCTGCTTGATATTCTCCTAAATTCTTACGAACAATACCCCGATTGTTGTAAGCATCTGCATAGTCAGGATTAATTTTAATGGCTCGGTTGTAATCTTCAATTGCTGTTTGATATTCTCCTAAATTCTTAAGAGCAAGACCCCGATTGTAGTAAGCATCTGCATTGTCAGGATTAATTTTGATAGCTCGGTTGTAATCCTCTATTGCTGCTGGATATTTTCCTAAATCATAATGAGCCACACCCCGATTGATGTAAGCAATTGCATCGTCAGGATTAATTTTGATAGCTCGGTTGTAATCTTTAATTGCTGCTTGATATTCTCCTAAATTTCCACGAGCATTACCCCGATTGATGTAAGCATCTGCATAATCAGGATTAATTTTGATAGCTTGGTTGTAATCTTTAATTGCTGTTTGATACTCTCCTAATTTTTCACGAGCAAGACCCCGATTGATGTAAGCATCTGCATAATCAGGATTAATTTTGATAGCTTGGTTGTAATCTTTAATTGCTGCTTGATATTCTCCTAAATCCCAACGAGCATTACCCCGATTGTTGTAAGCATCTGCATAGTCAGGATTAATTTTGATGGCTCGGTTGTAATCTTCTATTGCTGCTTGATATTCTCCTAAATCCCAACGAGCATTACCCCGATTGCAGTAAGCATCTGCATCGTCAGGATTAATTTTGATGGCTCGGTTGTAATCTTCTATTGCTGCTTGATATTCTCCTAAATTTCCACGAGCATTACCCCGATCGCAGTAAGCATCTGCATAGTCAGGATGAATTTTAATAGCTTGATTGTAATCTTCTATTGCTCCTTGATAATCTCCTAACTTTTCACGAGCATTACCCCGATTGTTGTAAGCATCTGCATAGTCAGGATGAATTTTAATAGCTTGATTGTAATCTTCTATTGCTCCTTGATAATCTCCCCGATCGTATTTTTCCTTTCCTTCTTTTTTGTAGGTATCAGCATCTTTTGCCTGTACTGTATTACCTACGTTGGGGGTTATTTGTTTATTGAAAATATTGAATAACCCTGTAATTTTGGATGAAAATGTTCCACGCTGCGGTTGTAGGGTCTGTTGTAATGGCTGACTATTCTGAGTTTCTTGATTTTCTTCTGAGGGTGAAGATGGGGAAAGAATTGTAGGTACAATGGGTTCGTTCAATAACTGCATCGCCTCTAATGCTTCCGTCGCATTTTGATAGCGCTGGCTGACGCGACGGTTTATCATTGTCTTCAATAGTGCCGCAAAGCGATCGCTCACATTTGCTCTATCCTGCCAAATTACTTCTCCATCCTCATCATCATCCAACAAATGCGGTGGTATACCTGTCAGTGCTTGTACTCCCACCATCCCCACAGCATAAATATCGCTGGCTAATTTGGGTTTGCCATTAAACTGTTCCAAGGGCATAAAACCGGGTGTTCCGACTCCCATTGTCAAAGTGCTTTGTCCGGCATTTTTCAACATGATTTGCTTGACTGCACCAAAGTCAATTAAGACGATTTTGCCATCAATCCGACGGCGCATGATGTTTTGTGGTTTGATGTCGCGGTGGATAATATTTTGTTGGTGAACAACTGTCAATACTTCTAAAATCTCTGTTAAAAGTTGAATAACTACTTTCTCTGCCAGCTTGTTTCCAGGGTTGATAATTTTCGTTAAATCTACCCCATCAATAAAATCTTGGACTAAATAAAATTCTCTCTCTACCTGAAAATATTCCGATAAACTGGGGATTTGGGGATGCAGCCTGCCCAAATTGTATAGGGTTGCTGCTTCCTGCTCAAAGGCATTTTTTACCCAATCCAATTGTGCATCAGTGAAATTTTGGGTTTTTAGGCGTTTGACGACACACTTAGGCTTAGGATTGATGGGAATACCCAAATCTTCAGCGAGATAGGTTTCACCAAAGGCACCTTGTCCCAAATGTGAAATGATTTTATAGCGATCGCGCAGAATTTCCCCTACCTGCATCGGAATTTACTTAAGCCCATAGATAGACTCATTCTTACAAATTTATCCAAAGCTGACAAGTGGGTGACAAAGCTAAGACAAAGGCTATTTTTAGCTGAAATTGACACCAATGGGCATTGTCATGCCCTCTAGAATATATTGATGTGCAACAAACATTATTTAAATGGGAATTACGAATTACAAATTACGATTTAAAGCTTCTTGCTAACATATTCAACAAAATCTTTCGCGGAACTATTCTGGCTAATATAGTTCTAATTTGAGTTGTAACATCGCCAATCACAACAGATGGCTGCCGATTTTCTAAAGCTTTCAGTGTTTGTTTGACTACTTCTTCACTAGTAAACATTTGCTCTGTACTTCCTGCTAAACTAGGAGGAAAATTAGCTTCTGCAAAAAAATTAGTTTCTATAGGGCCTGGACAGGTAACAATAACTCGAATACCATAAGGACGATTTTCTGCCCATAACGCCTGACTAAAGCTGACAATAAAAGCTTTGCTAGCAGCATAAACAGAAAGATATGGCATAGGTTGAAATGCAGTAATTGAAGATACATTAATTATGCTGCCTGATTGACGTTGCCGCATTAAAGGTAAAAATTTATGCGTTAAATCAACCAATGCCAGAATATTTAATTGCACGATTTTGACTTGCTTTTCTCCATCAGAATTAGCAAAATCACCATAATCACCAATCCCAGCATTATTAATTAGTAAATCTATACTTAATTCCTTAGCTTGGATAATATCAAAAACCACTTTAGCTGCATTATTTTCCGTTAAATCTTTAACTATAATTTCTATCTGAATATTGTATTTTTCTTGAAGTTCTTTTGTTAGTTGATAGAGTTTTTCTTGTGAACGTGCAACTAAAACCAGATTTGTATTTTGTGCTGCTAGTTGTTGGGCAAAGGCTTTACCAATACCACTAGATGCACCTGTAATTAAAGCAGTTGACATTATATGTAGTTTGATAAAAATAATATCAGCTTATAAATATTAACCATAAGACTTAATATTTTTAACCACCTAGAGTAATATGCCAAATTGGTCATTTGTTTGACAATTGAGTGCTAATTTTTGACTCATGGCTGGGAATACTAGAATTATAAGTTACATCTTATGTCTATGTATCGGTTAAATAAAACAGCCTTAAAAATTTTGCGTGCAGAAGTTAAAAAATGTAGTGGTAACGATCAAGTCAGCAAAATTGAACAAGAAATAGTCAGTAAGCGCTTAGAAAAACTCTCCCAAGAAAAAGGTTCGCCAGCAGAGTTAGATGAATTGCGAGATAGTGTGATCGATATATATCCCCAATTTAGCGAGAAGGTACTCAAACAAGCTGCAAAAGCTAATCAACCGCCTGGTATTTTTCGCAAAATCAAATGGGCAACTATACTTTTAGGTGGTTCAGCAGGGATACTATGGGTAATAAATTTGCCTTATCCGATGATACGCTGGCCTGTTGCGAAGACTGCGCCAATTCTATTGTTGCCTAGCTATATCAATATGGATCATCACTATCGTGAGGCTATTAAAAACTTAGAGCAAGCAGATCAGTTAATTAATCAAGCCACTAGTGCTGTTGATATTGAGCAAGGTTCCCTCAAAGCGAAAGCCGCACAAAAAAATCTGGATAATTTACCAGTTTGGTTTTTAGGTTACTATCCTCAAGCTTACTGTAATTTTTTCGGTTGTACTTGGAAGTTTACTGTAGATGAGTTTGAAACAGCTCGTCAGCGAGTAGCGCGGATCGAAGCTATAGCTTTTCAAGATAAAAATGCTTTGAAACCCTTAGTTCAAGGAGAACAGCTGGTAACTATAGCACGGCAGCAGTATGAAAAAGCTATTACTATTAAGGATAAAGAAAATGCGATCGCATCTTGGCAAGCCGCTATAGATCAATTAGAACAAATCCCCGACGCCACATTTGCTGGAGAAAGCGCACAAACTAAACTCAAAGCTTATCAACGCGATTTTGATAATGCACGTATCGGTACATTTATTGCAGCTGCACAAGAATTTGATGTAGAAGCAGAAGAAATTCAAGTCACCCAACCTAAAGCTGCATCTGAACTATGGGAACAAGCACTGAAGCGCCTCAACCAAATCCCCACAGAAAATCCTCGCTATTTAGAAGCACAAAAATTACTAGCTGGCTATCAAGTCAAACTCAAAACAGTTGTCGATCCGCGTAGCGATACATACATAGAAGCAGCAAAACAATTTGCTATAGCCGCCGCCAAAGCATCTCAAAATCCACCCCATTCTGTTGCTAAATGGGAGCAAATTGCAAAATTATGGCGCAAATCAATCGATCAGCTAGAAAACATTCGCGTTGAAGAACCTGGCTATGTCGCCGCACAAAAATTACTCGCTGAGTATCAAACTAATTTAGGCATCATCGAAACTCGCCGCCAAGCTGAAAGCGAAGCACAAGCATCTTTAGCAGCCGCGAATGAGCAAATCCAAAGTTTAATTGCTTCTCCACCTAGCGAGCCTCAGCCGTTCAATGGTAGAATTCAGGGCATTATTAATCGCCTTAAAACTATTCAAGCTGGGACAACTGCCTACCCTGAAGCCCAAAAACTGCTAGCATCAGCCCAGAAAAAACTGCAAAAATAAATGCTTGCTTATTGTAAATAGGTATGCTAATATTGTTAATCGTGGGTTGAGGACGTATAGCTCAGTTGGTTAGAGCGCTACGTTGACATCGTAGAGGTCACTGGTTCGAATCCAGTTACGTCCATTATTTTTTGTACAGTGACTAATTATTTGTCGTCGGGACAAGTTAATGTCGTTTAAGCGCCAGTGACAGATTAATGTCATTTATTGACAGAGGCTTTAGTGATAATGTCAACGTAGCGCTCTCTTTCAACCCTCCCTAATAAAAATTATGATAATCCCTCCAGGTACTTGATGGGTACTGGCACATGGGAAAGTTTTAATGCACATATCCACCATGTTCTTCCAAGCTACCCAGTTACGCGAGGATTATTGCCACTTTCTAATCAAAAAATTAATGCCTCTTGTTAGGGACTTCCAACCCACCCAGTTCCGGTAGGGTTGTTGCCACATGATGGCTATTCGCATCTGTGTACAACGGTTTGCTTTCAACCCACTCATTTCCGGGAGGATTGTTGCCACCTCGATTGGCAGTTTTAGCTTATGGGGAGCCAGGCTTTCAACTCACCCAGTTCCGGGAGGGTTGTTGTCACGTGAGACTGGTCAGGTGTACAGTGACTAATTATTTGCTGTGTGATTTAAAGCATAACATAGGGCTGGCACCTTCGTTCTTCCCAATTATTCTTCATGATTAAGGAACTCACGAAGAAAGGCGTGAATGAAATGACCCCAGTGTCGCCGCAAGTCCCCATACTGACTTTCTGGATCGCGATGCATACTCTCAGCTTTGGCATAAGCCATAAAAATAAAATCTATAGCAGCATCCAGACGTGATACGAGGCGGAGCAAATTATCAACTTCACTAGCATTTGGCTGCTTTGTCCATGCCTTTAATGGCAGTACAACCTCTTTCATAAAAAGGTGCCTACTGTTGAACTTTAAAATTGCCTTATTGTTGAGGTGCTCAATATCCAACAGTTCCTTTCCGGGCCAAGGAACATCCTCTATCGTAATTGGATTTTCTGAGACGCGTTCTCGAAGCATCTCAACTTCTTTAGAGTTATTCTCTTGTGTTAGCTGAAGATCCTCAATTAGTTTTTCAACCGCACGCTGTGCGTCCGCATTCGTTGAAGTGGTACCAGCCAACCCAAGCGGCAGGGTGGTTTGAACAGCTCGAGCAATTTCTTCAGCTTCATTATAGTTGTGCGGGGTAGAGCTTTTTTGCTTTTTAACTTCTGCCCAGTTGTCTCTAATATTCTTCCGGGCTTTCCTAACAGGTTTAACAAGCCAAGTTTTGATTTGCTCTCGTAGCTTGTCAACAGGTACAGCACCTTTTTAAGGTTGCGTACCCGGAAATATTCGTCAAGAGTTGCAGGGAATGGCTTTTACCTCAATCTGCTTAACCCGAACTCAGGTTAAATAAGACTGATAATTTTTACCATCTTTTTTTGTGTCTATATTTTTGATGTTGCTTCATCCCTCGTAAATGGGCAAAGGTATTGTTTTCATGCAGGTAAAAGTTACAAACCCTCTCCCTTGCTCCCTGCTCCTCTGCAGCCTCAATGTGCAAATTAAATGCTTAACAGCTTACCTCTGCCCAATGCGCTAGCTATAACAATTGAGAAAGCTGGCGCATATCGTGAAAAACTATTTTGGCTCCAGCCTCAGCTAAAGCAGTGCGATCGCTGTGATAAGCATAGCCAAAAACATCAAAAATCACAAGCTCGAATCGATTCTTGCCCATTCTCTTACCCCAAATTTAGGATTTTATCATAAAATTGATAATTATTTATCCTTTGCTTTTGAGGATGAATTGCCAAAGATATTTCTAAAAGATAAGACCATTTTGGTTAATTAATTTTATTAAAAATTAATTTTCAAAGTGAGATTGTATTGGCATATTATTGATTTTTGCTTGTAAAGGCATTTACCCTGATATCTCTAACTGTTTGATATCTCCATCCTTTGGTTGGTCTAATTCGATAAACTTTGTCCCGACAATCAAAACTGTCACCATCATTAATATACTTGTCACCATGATGATGCTCACCACATTGGGGTCGTCAAAATTACTTGTAGCTACTAATAATGCTGCGGCAAAATTGCGTTGCGCTGTTCCTACTCCTAGCACCCTTTGAGTATCAATACCAGGACCGCCTAAAAGATAACCAACGCTAAAAGAAAAGATAATAAATACTGCACAAACAAAGATTGCACCTGTTTTTAATAAACCAATAATATCGTTGGTGTGAATTATTAACCTGACTACTAAACCCAACAATAATCCACTACTAGATAACTTGAATAAAATAGGCTGGATAACAGGAGCGATCGCAGCAAATTTGGCTTTGATAAATAGTCCAATTACTAACGGGCTAATCATCATCAATAACAAAGGTTTGCCAATATCCCAAGAATTGATTTGCACACCTTGCACCACTAAGGGTAGTACTAACGGCATATAAAAAATCGTGCCAAGCATCAGCAACATCATTAATCCCACAGAAAAGGCTATATTACCCTTAACTATTTGAGCAAGTTTAGGCAAAGCTGGGGGGCCTGATGCTAATGCCATGATGAGTAAACCATCTTTTAATGCTTCACTGAGAGGTACTATTTGTACTAGCAGATAGACAAAACTTGGTACAAATATAAAATTTGTCAGCAAAGATAAAATGACAAGTCTAGGGCTACGGAGTGGTTCCCAAATTTGTTTGATGGTTAAACCTAAACCTGCACCTAACATAGTGAACACAATGAATGTGAATAGTGCAAGTTTATCAATTATTACTAATATTTCATTCATGATTTATGGGGCATGATTTATGGGGCATGGGGCATGATTTATGGGGCATGGGGCATGGGGCATGGGGCATGGGGCATTGTTATTTCTTCTCTGCTTCCTTGTTTCCATGCCCCATATCAAATCTTAATTACTTCAAATCCAGGCTGACTTGTTGTAAGTTACCAGTGAAGTTAAAGGGTACTTGGTAGGTGTCAACTACAGGAGTACCTGTATCTCTGCCTACATCAAATGTTTCGTCTAGGGCTAAACGGTAAGCGATGGTTTTATCAACTCGACCTTCTGCTAAGAGTTGATCGTTAATAAATAATTTGCCGATGCCACCTGCACCTACACCACCGTCATAATCAAAGTTGAACCGGATTGTAGATTTACCGGAGGGTAATTTTTCTGGTGATTGAATAGTATAGCGGGCGGTATTGGCATAGTTGTAAACATAAGTAGGCTTACCATCCTCTAGGAAAAAGCTCCAGCCAGCAAAGCGACCGCCTTGGGTTAAAATTACACCTTCTGCTCCGTTTTCTGGAACTTCTACATTAGCTGTAATAGTGAAAGAACGATTTTTCAAATTTGGGGCGCTACCTTCGGGAATGCCCACTGTACCTGGATAGTAGGTGAATGTTGTGCGTCCTCTGGTGAGGCTGGGACGAATTTTAACATCAAATCTTTCAGCGATGCGATCGTCTAGCGGTAAGACGTTATGCTTCTTGGCTTCTTTTAAAAACAACTTTTGCAGTTTTTCTAACTTTTCTGGGTTTTTCTTAGCTAGATTATTCGCCTCGCTGAAATCTTCGGCAATGTTGTACAGTTCCCACTCATCTGTATCAAAGCTACCTTTTACCGTTCGTTCCCAAGGTAAGCGACCGTGACGCGCCGCAGCTACCCAACCTTCATCGTAAATGGCTCGGTTACCCAGCATCTCAAAATACTGTGTTTCCCGATGAGAAGAGGCATTAGGATTATTAAATGTATATGCGAGGCTAGTACCTTCTATTGGTTGTTGCTTCACACCATTTACTTGTTTGGGAGCAGTAATTCCCGCTACTTCTAAAATTGTGGGTGTAATATCAATTACATGGTGAAATTGGCTGCGAATACTGCCTTTGTCTTTGATATTTGCGCCCCAGGAGATTACTAAGGGGTTGCGAGTACCGCCAAAGTGAGAGGCGATTTGCTTTGTCCATTGAAAGGGAGTATTGACTGCCCATGCCCAAGCAGCTGGAAAATGGTTGAAGGTTTTAGGGCTACCCAAGTCATCATAAGCAGCTAGCAATTGTTGGAGATTTTCGGGTACACCATTGAAAACTTGCAGTTCGTTGACGCTACCTGTTAATCCACCTTCGGCACTAGCACCGTTATCTCCCACCACATATATGACTAAGGTGTTATCCAGTTCACCAAGTTGGTCAACGGCATTAATTAACCTGCCCACTTCATAATCTGTATGGCCTAAAAATCCAGCAAATACCTCGGCCATGTGGGCATAGAGTTTTTGCTGTTCTGCTGAGAGGGAATCCCAAGCTGGCAATTCTTGAGGGCGGGGGGTGAGTTGGGCATTAGCGGGAATTACACCTAGTTGCTTTTGTCGGGCAAAGGTTTCTTCGCGTAATTTATCCCAGCCTTGGTCAAATTTACCTTTATATTTATCAATCCATTCTTTAGGGGCGTGGTGGGGTGCGTGGGTAGCACCGGTGGCGAGATAGGCGAAAAATGGTTTTTCTGGTGCAATGGATTGTTGGTTGCGAATCCAGGCGATCGCATGGTCTACTAAGTCAGGTGTTAGGTGATAATCTGGCTTGTTGGGTTTATCTACACGCTTAGTATTTTCCACTAAAGCCGGACTCCACTGGTTAGTATCACCACCAAGAAAGCCGTAATAATACTCAAATCCTAACCCTGTAGGCCAGCGATCAAAAGGCCCGGCGGCGCTGGTTTCAAAGTCTGGTGTATTATGCCATTTACCAAAAGCGGCTGTGTTATAACCATTTTGTCGCAGGATTTCAGCAACGGTAGCAGCACTCTTAGGTAAAACTGTTGTGTAGCCAGGATAACCTGTAGCTAATTCCTCAACTACCCCTGTATTCACTGAATGATGATTGCGTCCAGTTAACAAAGCTGCCCTGGTAGGGGAACACAGGGCGGTGGTATGAAATTGGTTGTAGCGTAATCCTGTTTCGGCTAGGCGCGTTAAGTTGGGAGTGTCTACCGGGCCGCCAAAGGTACTGGCTTGTCCAAAGCCCACATCATCTAGAATTACTAGCAAGACGTTGGGGGCGTTGGCGGGGGCGGTGATAGGTTGGGGAAAGTCTGGTTGTGATTCTTTGTAGGTGAGGCCGATTTTTCCCTTAAACTCTGGTAAGGGCACAGGTAAAACCTCAGATGTAGCAGCTAAGGCGGGGCCATTGATCGTTAACAAAACTATCAATAATGATAAAGCGATCGCCTTTGCTATTCTTGGAAATAAATTCCAGGGCTTAGATTCAAACTTCATTCTTCATCCTTTCTGTAGTCAGGTTCTTTACTAAGCGAAATCCGATATGAGTTGTTCCCGTATCCGGCGCTTGAGATTCTCGCGCTGCAGGACGGAAACGGCTGCAATAGTTAGTAGCACACAGATAAGAGCCACCTTTAATAACATGTAGGGCGTTTTCTGTAGGTTTATTGGGGTCAAAACTTTGTTCCGGGCCTGTAGGATTAACACTGTGGGTTTTGTGGTTATGTCCTGGCATAAACCAATCAGATGTTAATTCCCAAACATTACCAGTCATGTCATAAAGTCCATAACCATTGGGTGGAAATGAACCAACGGGGGCAATACCTGTGTAACCATCTTTTTGAGTATTAAAAAAGGGAAATATTCCTTGCCAAGTGTTGGCTTTTTTCTCCGAATATTGATCACCCCAAGCATAAGTTGCAGCATCTAACCCACCACGGGCAGCATATTCCCATTGGGCTTCTGTAGGTAGTGATTTTCCTACCCATTGGGCGTAAGCTACAGCATCTTCGTAAGCAATATGAACAACTGGATAGTTACCTTGATGAGCAATTCCGCTTTCTTTGCCAAATGGATGTCGCCAATTCGCCCCAGTCTGCCAATGCCACCAACTAAGTTGTTTTGCTCCTGGTTGTACTATTGCAAACACTAAAGAACCGGGTAATCTCTGCTCATCTGGTAAGTCGGGAAACTGTTCTTTTGATAAAGGTCTCTCTGCAACTGTTAAATAGCCCGTGGCTTTGACAAACTCTGCAAACTGGGAATTTGTGACCTCGTATTTATCGATACAAAAGGAACTAACTCTTACTTCTTGTGCTGAGAGTTCTTCTATATAACCGGAATTATCCGATCCCATCGTAAATGTCCCGCCGGGAATCATTACCATGTCTGGGGGACAGGGATTAGCGGAAGCAGCAAAAGCGGGAGGAATCGCCGTAGACATTGCTACTCCTATAACCAATAACAGCGCTAAAAAACTTTTCCTTAACACAGTGGTGTTGACTGTTAACAAAAAGAAATCAAAATTCAGACTCAATATTGCTGATAAATATTCATCAGTCTATTAATATGCAAAAAATTAGCAATTTTTCATTTATTGAAAATTGCCATGAATGTGCGCTATTGTAAAAAAGTTTATCTTGTTTTAAATTTGTATCATACTATATATCGATGTACTTACCGTATTTAAGACAATATTGATAACCTACCTCTTAAGCAAAAATAAGTCAAGAACTTTGTTTACTGGCATTGATATAGCCTGACAACTCATCGGCTATCGCAATAGAAGGATTCCTGATTCAGGCAACGATTCTCGATATGCCCTGTCACCAAAAGTTATTAACTTATTACATATCCTGGGCTATTTTATGAGCGATCGCATTTCAGCGCGTAAATATCATCCAGCCGCTTTCCCAGATATTTCATATGAGAAAACACATTATTTTGTGTCTCTGCTTTCTCCTCTGTAGAATATTTCAAAGCATAGATTCCGGCTGAATGTGCAGCTTGAATTCCGACATCGCTATCTTCTATAACAACACAAGATTCGGGTGGGAATCCCATTTGATTAGCTGCGTATAAAAATAAACCTGGGTCGGGTTTCCACGAGCCTACATCATAAGAACTAAATAAGCGATGTCTGACGACAAGCCGCTCCGCGTCTACGCCAAAATAATGGGATAGATTTGTGACATTTAGAGCCTGACGAATTTTTGCTATGGGTGCACTTGAAGCCACGCAAATAGGATATTCCAAAGTTTTGAGCATCTCTGGAACGCCTGTTACTGGCTGTAAATAAAATTCAAATAATTCATTTACTCTTTGACGATATGTTGCTTCAAAATCTATCGGCAGCTTTACGCTATATCTTATTTCTATATCCGCTAAAATTAAAGCTAACTTTCTGCCACGATATCGACAAATAAGACTGTCAATTGATTCATTTATAAAAGGTAGCAAATCGATAAATGCTTGGTTACAAAGCTTTTCACTATCAACTAAAGTTCCATCCAAATCAAAAATGACACAAAGATGCTTCATTTATGAAAAACGAAAAAAGAAATTAGGCATTGCTGAATTAGAGGATAAATTTCGATGTATTAAAATCTTAAACTCCTTATTCTCTCTGCGTCTTTGCGCCTCTGCGTGAGCTAAATCATTCCGCAATTGTGCAACGCCAGAAATTGTTCCGTTTCAAATCGTTGACGGTTAACAGTTAACAGTCAACCGTCAACAGTGAACTAACTTTGATAAGGGCGTGGTAGTTGGCGCAATTTATGAGCAGTGTCTAATTCACTGTTGTTTTTTCTACCATATCCCCAACCTAAAATGCGGCGATATTCACCCATAATCCCACTGTCAATTAACTCATCCTCGTTAACTGCAACATTGGTATGAGATTGGGGTGCAACATAAAGCGCATCTGCTGGACAGTATGCTTCACACATAAAGCAAGTTTGACAATCTTCCTGACGCGCGATCGCAGGTGGTTGATTAGGAACTGCGTCAAAGACATTGGTAGGGCAAACTTGAACGCAGACATTACAATTAATGCAAAGTTGATGGCTGACAAGCTCGATCATGATACTGAGGCTGTAGTTTGAGTTGTTAATACTGGTGATGTCTTAGTCTCATCTGTAATCCAATCCCGTCTTACCCACAGCTTATCTAAGCCGCCTATGGCTTGGTAATAACGCTGATTGGGATCGGTTTCAGGATAATCTATGCGAATATGTTCGCTGCGGCTTTCTTTGCGATGTAAAGCGCTAAAATATCCCCATCTTGCTACAGCAGTCAGCGCAGCAGCTCTGCGAGAAAATTCTACATCGCGCACGGTATCTTGTTTCGGATTTCCTTGTACTTGCTGCCACAAAGTTTCTAATTTGGCGAGAGAATCTAGAAGTTTCTGCTCAGAACGCAAGTAATTCTTCTCTAAGGGGAACACCTCAGCTTGAACACCACGCACGATCGCCTGACTATCGAATGTTTCAGATGTGGTAGATTGGGAACGCATTCCCGCTTGTCCAGCAGGATACACAACTCTTTCATTTGCATAAGCGCCCAAACTTTTCGCAAAAGTGGCTGCACCTTCTCCCGCCCATTGTCCTGTAGATATTGCCCAAGCAGCATTAGGGCCACCACCCCCAGAAGCTAAACCGGCTAAAAATTCCCGCGATGCAGCATCACCTGCGGCGTAAAGTCCAGGTACTTTTGTCCCGCAACTATCATTGATAATCCGAATTCCACCAGTACCCCGAACTGTACCTTCTAAAACTAGGGTTACAGGTACTCGTTCTGTATAGGGGTCAATACCAGCTTTTTTATAAGGTAAATACGCGATGAAATGAGACTTTTCAATTACGGCTTTAACTTCAGGCGTAGCTCGATCCAAACGAGCATAAACCGGGCCTTTTAAGAGGGCGTTGGGAAGGAATGCGGGATCGCGACGACCATTGATATAACCGCCTAAATCGTTACCTGCTTCATCGCTATAACTAGCCCAGCCAAAGGGAACACCTCTTGTAACTGTGGCATTAAAAGCCGTCGAAATAGCATAGTGATTAGAAGCTTCCATGCTGGAGAGTTCGCCACCAGCTTCTACCGCCATCAGCAATCCATCACCTGTGTTGGTATTGCAACCTAAAGCTTTACTCAAGTATGCACAACCGCCATTTGCTAAAACTACTGCACCAGCGCGAACTGTATAGGTACGATGATTTTGCCTTTGTACACCTCTAGCGCCAGCTACAGAGCCATCTTCAGCTAATAACAGTTCTAAAGCGGGGCTTTGGTCAAGAATTTGCACGCCCACACGCAACAGGTGTTTGCGGAGTACTCGCATATATTCCGGGCCATAATAACTCTGGCGCACAGATTCCCCATTTTCTTTAGGGAAACGATAGCCCCAATCTTCCACTAGGGGCAAACTTAACCAAGTTTTTTCAATGACACGTTCAATCCAACGTAAGTTAGCGAGGTTTTTTCCGATGCGGTAACGTTCTGATACAACTTTCTCCCAATTTTCTGGAGAAGGGGCCATGATGCCATTACCACTGGCGGCTGCGGCTCCACTCGTACCCAAATAGCCTTTATCTGCAATGATGACTTTTACACCTTGGGCGGCTGCTGCTGATGCGGCCCATGCTGCGGCGGGCCCACCACCAATTACCAGCACATCGGCGGTTAGTTGGAGTTCTGTTTCGCTATCGACTGTGAGCAATTGTTTTTCCTCCTTGTTGGTAGTTGCACCCTGTTTGGGGAATTCAAAAATTAATAACCCCGCAGATGAGTCTGGGGGTTGAATTCATGTTGTTTGGTAAGTTGCGTCGGTAAGCAAGTTCAAACAGTATTGATAAACGTAAGATTTCAGATAATATGATACCCTAATTATTAGGTTTTCAAAATTAAATATTGCAAATTAATCTCTTATCTCTGTGTTCTCTGCGTCTCTGTGGTTAGATAAATTATTTTTAAACCGCAGAGAGCGCGGAGGCGCAGAGAAAAAACATATTTTATAAGTCACTTGGAAATGAGTGGTTATAGAGAGAAGGAAGAGAAGTCTAGGACTTACACAAAAATTCCCAAAAGCCTAAATTAATGAACCGCCAAGACGCCAAGAACGCCAAGAGTTTGTAGAGTATGCGTAAGCCCTAAAATCGTAAGTAAAGAGGCGATCGCAATATTTGGCGATCGCCCCTGAAGATTACAAAAGACCCAAAACCTATTGTTTTACAACCAATTCAGGATTAGTAATCGAAATCGCCACCTAAGCCACCACCACCGGGTGCAGCAGGTGTAGCATCCTTCGGTTCTGGTTTATCAACTACAATGGCTTCGGTGGTTAATACCATACCTGCAATTGATGCAGCATTCTGCACGGCGGAACGAGTTACTTTGGCGGGATCAACAATCCCAGCTTCAAACAAATCGGCAAATTCACCGGTAGTTGGATTTTGCATTATGCTTTAGCAAAAATAGAGGTTATGAGCTGACCACCTCCTTGTTCTATAGCATCATGAACAAGTTCACGAACTTTTTGCAAAAATTCTTGTTTACGAATATCCATAATTGGAGTTAGTTCTGGTGCAGCAGTATCATAGATAACTTTGATATCTCTTGCTCTAACTAATGTAGAGCCTTTTCCACTGTGCTGATATGCTTTTACCCAAGAAATTAAAGGGTCTTCAGCCAAACGTTTAGCAGTAAACGAATGCAGTTCCGCAAAAACCTTTTGACGAATGTTATTAATTGCTTGCTCGGCTTCTTCCTCTGAGTTAACCATTGTAGCCCAATCAATTGGGTTATCTAAAAATTTTGAAATAGCCTCATTGAGCCTTGCTAGTAAATCTGCAACTGGCTTCAATGTGTCATATTCTACATCCGTTTGCTCTGACATACGCCTATTAAGCGCCCGGATGCGAGTCCAATGTTCCTTATAAACTCCGTCTAATTCTCCTAGCCCAAGAATTGCATCCCATCTTTTATGGAAGTCTCTTGTGGCTTGCTGAACGGCAAACATTAATCCCGCAGGATCGTATATCGGTTCTACTTCTGGCAAAGGTATTTGTTCAATTGCATCTTGGCAAAATTGTAAGAGACGTTCTAGTTCAATTCTGTTGACTTTGCGTTTTTTGACATCTTCTAAAGACTTATCCAGTCCACCTAACATAAAACAGCGTTTTTCTAGGTTTCGTTCAATTGCCCTAACGATAGGCTGACCTAGAATATCTCGCAAGCTAGTTAAACCATTAGTCAATGAAGCCATAACGTGAGCTTTTTTGTCTTCAAATCTAGGTAAATTATCTCCTTTCACATTGTCAAAGTGTGTAAAAGCAATTGCTAATTTATGCTGATAGCCACTAGTAGCAATTGCCCGAATTACAGACAAAGGAGCAGCTTGCATAGGCTGTTGAGAATTATCAACCAGAAGAATAACATCTACACTTTCAAAGCGACTAGTAATATGAGTTGTCACACTAGCTGATGAATCAGGAGTATGCCCAAGCCCCTGTCCGTCCATCAGAACTAAACTTCGCTTTTCATCTGTGAAAATTGGGTCAAATGCACCTTGAATTCTTATTCCCTGAACTAGTGGTGTTAGTAATCGACCAAAGGCTGGAGCATAGTTGCTGGAAAACTGCTTAATTTGGGAAATAAATTTTTCTCTGTCATCGTTTTCATAAATCCAAACTTCTGGCCAACCAGTACGTCGTTTAAGAAGATTACCAACAGTTAATCGCTCAAAGCGCTGTTGAATCTCTTCTATGATATCGTTTACTAGCTCATCAAAAGAATCTGAAGCTTGAACTTCAGCATCGAAAAGTTCTTCTGCAGCTTCTCGATCTTTTCCTCTATAAAGACTGACATCCTCATCCAATTCTTTATTCAAATTTTGAATGGTATTTTCAGCCATTTGCTGGATACGTTGAACATATCCTTCAAGTATTTTCTGCATTTTTAAGCGCTCATCTGGAGTCGGAATTCCTGTAGTACTAACATCCAGTTCTAAATCATTTTTTAATGAAGAATCCTCTTCATCTTCCCAATCGTCTTCATCATCTATATTATTATTGATTTGCCAAGAACCTAGAATATAGCTGAGTCTAAACTTTTGGTCTTGATGATTCAATAAGCGAGTTACTAATTTTTCATCAGAAAGTTTGTCCCAAGCAGCTAAACAAGCATCTGCTACACATTCACGTACACTACTACGAACAGCCCACTCAGAGAAAAACGTCACTACTGCTTTGTAAGATTCATCAGATGTGATTATTTCTATGTCTGAGACGGTGGTTCTTGCAGTAGAAGTTGACGGGAAACGGTCTTTCTGAGGATCTGTTCCAATTAAATGTCGTAATAATGAAGTTTTGCCTGCTCCTGTTGTACCAACCAGTAATACCTTAGAATATCCATCTTCTATTGTTGGTAATGGTAAGTATTGTTCACGTAATTTCCAAGGTTCTAAAGGAGGGTTCTCAATTCCATCGTAGAAAGCATCAACTATTACTGATGAGAACCGACGAGCTGCTTCTGAACGCATAGATATGCTGTGAAAACTTTCATCGGCTAACAACTTATTCATCTGTGCTACGAGTTTGTCAGCTTCTACCTCATCTGATGTTCCTAACCCACGGCGAACTTTCAAACCTTGCCGAGTCCGGGGATCGGGACGTAAAGGATGTCGGAAGGTAATTGCCCATGCTGATCTTCCTTGTGAACGAGTTTTTGAAGCAGTGTAATGTTTAATAGGCATTTTGTTGTTCCTGGTTGTGCCTGCTTGGTAGAATGTATCCAACTTAACCAGATACAATTTCTTTGTCAAGAGACTAGGAACAACAGGGAACAACTTATGCTCTTTTCTTTTAAATGGCTTAATAATGACTGTGAAATATTCAGAAATTGCTTTCAAGTACTTGAGTGTTATTGATTTGCAAGAAACTCATAACCTCAAACCTGCCTGTTTCATGAGTGGGAGGATGCGATCGCCAAAAAATTCCAAATCAGGCTTAAAGTCATAAAAGCTCAATTGCAAGCCATCAATACCAGCCTCTTTCAACTGGACAAACTGCTCGACTACCTGCTCAGGCGTACCGATGACCTCGATGTTACCGCCAATCGCCCGACGCTTTGGTTCATCTCTACCGACACGACCTTTCCAAGCATGTGCGTCACTATCAAATCTACTAAAGCCTGAAGGCGCAGCTGGGTCAGCATGAGCAACGATCGCATCGTGATATTCCCAAGTTTCGCGCTCAGTTTCCCGGCTAATTACCATCGGGTTGAGGAGTGTCCGTACTTCCCGCCCAATATCCCGTGCAGCTTGCTTGACTCTTTTAGTATGTGGGGGTAATGCTTCAATGGCACTCTGGAAATCTGAACCTGCTGGGCTAGTAATAAACACAATGTCAGAATAACGTGCAGCAAAGGAAATACCTGCATCTGAGCCTGTAGCATTGACTAGCACCGGACGGCCATATTTGGGCTTAGGCGTTACATAAGCACCATTGAGTTTCCACGAAGACTTACCCTCAAATGAGAAATTCTCGTTATCACCCCATAAACGTTGCAGTACTTCGATAAACTCGGCTGCAAGTTCATAACGATGGTCATGCTCAATCCGATTCCAACCAAACATTTCATGTTCAACTGCGCGGTGTCCAGTCACCACGTTAATACCCCAGCGCCCCCCTGATATATGGTCGAGTGTTGCACCATATTTAGCTAAGTGCAAGGGATGAATCGGCCCGTACAACACATGGATTGTAGAGATGAGCATAATCTTCTGTGTCACGCTGGTGAGTGCAGCTGTAGTCACAAAAGAGTCCAGTGCTTGACCATTGAACACGCCACCATAGCCACCTTTGGGTAACCACTGTGACAGCGCAAATACTAAATCAAAACCCAGCGCCTCAGTTTTTAGCACCAAATCCTTGTTGTATTCAAAGCTCCAGTCGGTAGTGCGTGGTAATGTGGAAGCACTCCAACCGCCTGCTTGAATGGGGAGAAATAACCCCAACAATACAGGCTGTTGCAATGCTTGGGAGAGCGGACTGTCGGGAAAATCTGTCGGAGCCAAAAAGCGATCGCTGCCGACAATTGAACCAGGGTAATGGCTAAGAATCATCGCTCAAATGGGGTAGATAACTAATCTATTGGCTCTGCACCGATCGCACTTAACGCGGCTTTGGCGATCACAATATCTTGTTCAACAGTACCACCGCCAACACCAATGGCTCCTACATGGACACCACCAAAGCGAATAGGTAAACCTCCACCGAGATTTGTTAGCAAGTTACCAGAAGCTAGAGGTAACGCCACAGCTAGATGATCGGCAAAGGTTCCTGTAGGGCGACGAATCGAAGCTGCTGTTTGCGCTTTGCGTTTGCTTGTTTGCACACTGTGAGGCGGTGCATCATCACCATGTGCAAAGGCTACCAAAGTTAAAAGGGAGTTGTAAACAGCAATAGATACGTTAGCACCTAAATTTTGGCTTTCTTTTAAACCTGCTTTGACTGCGGCTAATGCAGTATCAACTGTAATTAATTCAACAGTTCTTTTAGATGTAGATGTTTGTACCATAATTTTTATCTCCCAACTGTAACAGCTTGGCGTTCTCGTTTTGCTACTTCTTTCCGCACTAAAGGAATAACTTCCCGCCCGTAATCAATAGCATCTGCTAGCGGATCGAAGCCCCGAATTAGTAATGTAGTGACACCTGCGTCATAGTAATCAACTAAAGCCTCTGCAACTTGTTCTGGTGTTCCCACTAATGCAGTTGTGTTACCTGCGGCACCAGTAGCAGATGCGATCGGTGTCCATAAACGTTTATCGTAAATCTCGCTTTTAGCTGCGAAATCCAGTAACCGTTGCGAACCTACCGCCTGTGGTCTAGCTGGGGGCGCGACTTTTGCACCTCCGCGTTGTTCTTGAATCCGTCCTAAAATATTTCTGGCTCTTTCCCAAGCCTGTTCTTCTGTCACACCCAAAATAGGACGCAGAGATACACTAAAGCGAATAGAGCGATCGCGAGGTAAAGCAGCCTTAACTTGAGCAATTCTTTCTTTAACTGCGGCTATTGGCTCACCCCACAAAGCATAAACGTTACTATGCTTGGCTCCTACTTCTACGGCTGGGCCGGATGCACCGCCAAAGTAAAGGGGAATATGAGGCTTTTGCAGTGGTTTGATAGCAGAGAAAGCATCTTTAACACGATAAAATTCACCCTCGTAATCAAAGGGTGTATCGCTTGTCCAGACACGACGGACTATTTCTAAATACTCATCTGTACGACGATAGCGATTGTCATGATCGAGCCAGTCACCATCTCTTTGCTGGTCTGCATCACTACCACCAGTGATAATATGTACCGCAATCCGACCATTAGTAAAATGGTCGAGGGTAGCTGCTTTGCGTGCTGCTAAAGTTGGTGCAACAAAACCTGGACGATGAGCAATCAAAAAGCCTAAGCGCTCAGTAAATGCAGCTGCATGGGTAGCAACGGTAAAACCATCAGGACTACTAGAGCTATAGCCGATTAGTACCTTATCAAAATCCCCTTGTTCATGAGCTTGGGCAAACTCACGCACATAGGCGGGGTCAATAATATCATCCGCTAGACTACCCGGTAAACTGTTTAACTCCGAAGCTGGTTTGGTGCGGATTAACCCAATAAACTCAACTGGCATGATAAATTCTCCTGAATACTACCCTGTTTTCTATTCCCTTTTATGCCATTTCAACCCTGATACATATAGATTTCGCTTCAGGGAATGGCAATGCCCATTGGTGTCAACTTAAGCTAAAAGCTATATAGGGCGGGCGTTGTACAAATACCTCGCGCCCTCATCCCCTAACCCCTTCTCCCGCAGGAGAAGGGGAACTAAATCTCTTGCTCCCTTCTCCTGGTGGGAGAGGGGCTGGGGGTGAGGGCGAAACCTTGCAACCAAGCGGGTTTCACGTTAAGTTGACACCACTGGGCAATGCCATGCCTCTACCAGCGTCTTTGTATCATAATTAACGTGAAAGGGTATCAATCCAATAAATCTGGTTGATCGCGGGTAATTTCATCCCACAAATATTGGAATGCACGCCAACCTGCTTCATGAGTACCATTGCGTTGTTGAATACTCAAAGCAAGATCATGCTCAATAGGAATTGGTTTACCTACGGATTCGGCTAGCAACTGGGATTTAGTCGCATCTTCTAGACGAATGAACCACCAAGCCGCCTCATCTACAGTGTGTCCTACGGTTAATAATCCATGATTGCGGAGAATTGCCGCTTTTTTATTACCTAATCCTTCAGCAATGCGTTTTCCTTCACTGGTATCTAACACAATGCCTTTGTAATCATCAAATAAAGCATGATCTTGGTAGAAAACCGCAGAATCTTGGGTAATTGGATCGATTAAGCGACCTAGTGCTGACCAAGTTTTGCCATAGAAGGAATGAGCATGAGCCGCCGCTACTACATCTGGACGGGCTTCGTGAATTTGGGAGTGAATAGCGTATGCAGCTTGATTGAGTGCGCCATTACCTTGAACAACTTCACCTTGAGCATTAACCAAGATTAAGTCGGAAACGCGCACGCGGCTGAAATGAATCCCAAAAGGATTTACCCAAAAATGATCGGTAAGTTCCGGATCGCGGGCTGTGATGTGTCCTCCTAATCCTTGAGCAAAACCTAAGCGAGCAAAAATGCGTAAAGCTGCTGCTAACCGTTCTTTGCGATGACGACGCTCTGCTTCTGTGGAGGTAAAGGTTGGTGGTTTAACGAGAGTACCATTGCGGACGATGGAAGTTTGCACCATGATTCTCGACTCCTATAAATAGAAGATTATTTAATAAATACAGCCATGAAATAGCCTGATATATTAGGCGTGACGATTCAGATGACTGCACCGTCAAACTAGTGACAGAATTATTTGATGAAATTTCTTAACAGACGCGATCGCACTGAATTAATAAAATCTTTCGGATCATTACTATTTACCCAAAGTTAGGTAGGAAATTATCTAGCACAGCAACTCTTTGGAATAGGTTAGTAATATTTTTTATTAAACTACGGTAAATCAGTCGAGCTACTGTATTTTCTGCAATATGAACCTACCACAGTTCACCTCAAGAAGCAAGCTTGAAAATCTCACCCCTTGTTTTTTATCGCCATATATGCAAATCTCATATTTATAAACTACGGTTTATTGGTCAAATTACCGTAGTTTATGGTTTAAGAAATTAAACATTTACTTTCAAACGCTGATTGCCAAGGTTCTGAACAGTTATGCCGCCTGAGCCTAGAGAAGGGAGTAAGATTTCAAATTCCAGCAACTAGGCTCACTTTTTTCTTAAACCCTAGCTAATTATGAGCCAAAGACTATCCCACAGTTGCAAAAAATGTGTGGATGACAACAAATTTCACAACTTAAATTTACTAGTGGTGTATCGCATTAATTCTGATGAGTCGCGGATGTTCAGATCCCCGACTTCTTGAAGAAGTCGGGGATCTCGCAGCACCGCAAAATTAATGAGAAAAAGCACTAGTTATTTAGCAATGAGGGAGACAAGTGACAAAGATTCACAATCATATCCTGTTCCCGCTTACAAATGACAAATGACTAAGTATTAATCGGCTCTGTTCCAAATCAGTGAACAACTCACACACAGGAGCAAAATATGACTGCTATTATCACTCGTCCAGCTTGGACAATTGAATTTGAAAATGAAACTATTGATAGGTTAATTGATAAACACGCGCCCCATATTCCGAAAAAGCGCTTGCAAGATCCAAAAGCGATCGCTACAGCCGAAGAACTAGATAATTTTTACCATTTCCGTGTTGGTGGTGCAGCCCACGATTTATTTATTGTGCAAGTTGTCGCCAACGTTATCGATAAAATTCCCGATCCAGAATTGCAGTTATTTTTAAGTCGCCAATTAGGTGATGATGGCGCACATGCAGAAAATACTCGTCGCCGTGTAGAAGCATTATTTGGTCACGATCCCATTGAAGATATCCAAAAGCAAGTACAAAAGCATTGGGATTTTATGGGAGATATACCCCGACGAGGCTGGTTAGGCTTTTTAGCTTTTGAACTGCATTATGAACATCATATTGTTGCCATTGGCTCATTAAATCGCCGTTTATCAAGGCTGTACGATCCAGAATCCTCCAGCTTTGCGACAGCGAGAATTATCCCAGATGAAACATTTCACCGTGCAGGTGTTGCAGAGTGGTGGTTACGTAAATTTGACAAAGCTTCGCCAACAGAAAAAGCTGAGTTAGCCGCCCAGGTAATCGAAGCAGACGAAGAAGTACAACGCCGTCGCAAACCCTATTTAAAAGAGCATGAAAAAGTTAGCCGTCGGGCGCTGGGTATTGAAGTTGAGGGGACAGGTGTAATTTATGATACTTGGCGACAAGAGGTATTGTCTTACTTCTTCGATATTCCAGTTTCTCAGTTACCCAAACTTGTCAGCATTGACGATTAGGACGCAATCTACAATACTTCAAGGAACCGCTATATGGCTGCAAATTTAACCCGAAGCTGGAGTGTAGAGTTTGAAAAAGAAAACCTGGAAAAACTCTTTAGTCAGCACGCGCCACATGTACCATTAACTCGCGAACATCCCAGCCGTCCGCCAATTACAGAAGCAGAAAAAGAGCATTTTTATCAATATTGGGCTGCTACTGGTGGTCATGATTTGTCTATTGTGCAGGCTGCAAGTAAGGCAATCTTATTGATTCCCGACCCAGATTTGCATTTAATTTTGAGTAGACAAATTGGTGACGACGGCGCACATGCGATCGCATTTCGTGAAAGAGTCATTGCTCTGACTGGACGCGATCCCATTGACGATATCCGTAAAGAAGCTGAACGCCATTGGGAATTTCTCGAAGATTTACCCTATCGTAACTGGCTAGGATTTATTGCTTGGGAACTACATTATGAGCATCATATTTTGCCCCAAGTTTGGTTTAATAAACTGACATCAACAATTGGCGATGCAATATTAGCCCAACAAAGTAGCGAAAGATTTAGCGATGATGAAGCAATTCATCGAGTGACAATTGCTAATTGGTGGCGTAAGAAATTTGAGCGAGCTTCGTCTAATGAACGTGCTGAACTAGCTGCACAATTATTAGAATTGGATGAAGAAATTCAAAAGCGACGTGCTGCTTATATCAAACAACGCTGGCAAGATGCAGAAAACTTTAATGGCTCTAATAGCCAAGGCATTGAACCAATATATGATGCATGGCGCAAAGAAGTACTTTCCTACTTGCTAGATATTCCTAATCCTCAACTTACTTCTATTAATCAGTGAGTTGATATTATTCTCATCTGTAATCAAAACAATTGACGTAGGGTGTGTTGTCGCGCAGCGCAACGCACCGACTTACTATCAAATATTTATGGTGCGTTAGCCTCCGGCATAACACACCCTACACTTGAATCTCACTTACTTAAGCGAGATTTAGATCCCCGACTTCTTAAAGAAGTCGGGGATCTGGGCAGCAACTTTTGCTTCAGTAAGTGCTATTCCACCCTACAGTTAAAGCTTTAATTTATTGCAATAAAATTAAAAGTTTTAAATATGCAAATATTGCCAAAATTAAGAGTAATAAATATGTTCAAGCAACTGAGAAATCAGGTTTTAGTGTGGATAAATCAGAGGGGTTTGTTTAAATTTTTTAAGCAACCGGGAATTCGCTCATTTGCATTATTATTTGTCATCGGTTTAGGCTTGAGTTTTGCGATCGCATCTTGCGCTCCCAGTAATTCAGCGAATGCACCAGCAGAAAAACCCCAAGCCAGCAAGTTAACAGTGTTGAAAATGGGACATCAAAAAGGGATGGCGCTGCTGAATATCCTCAAAGCCCAAGGTAGCCTAGAGAAGCGTTTGCAACCTCAAGGTATTTCTGTCACCTGGAATGAATTTTCTTCGACTGCTCCTCTGCTGGAAGGTATGGGTGTAGGTGCGATTGTTTTTGGTGGTGGTGGTGGTACAGGAAGCGTCTTTGCTCAAGCGGCTGATAAACCTTTCGTGCGAGTGGCTGCAAGTACCAGTAGTACCAGAAGTTCCGCCATCCTGGTGAAAGAAAATTCACCCCTTAAAACTCTTGCTGATTTAAAAGGTAAGAAAGTCGCTTTTGCTAAAGGTGCAAGTTCGCAATACATGATCGTGCGTGCTTTAGAAAAAGTCGGTTTGAAATACACAGATATTCAACCTGTCTATCTCACGCCAGCTGAAGCCTTACCAGCCTTTGAACGTGGTGATTTTGACGCATGGGTAATTTGGGACCCTTATACTGCTGAGGCGGAACGTAAGCTGCGTACTCGTTTGTTGGCAGATAATACTACGGTATTTGGCGAAAAAGCTGCTGTAGAAAGCCCAGGATTTTATTACGCTGCGCCAGATTTTGTCCGCGATCATCCAGATATTGTGAAAATAATTTTACAAGAATTGGAAAAAGCAGGTAGTTGGGCGAAAAGTAACTACAAAGATTCAGCGAAATTACTTTCCAAACTCTACAAAGTTGATTTAGCCACAATGGAAATAGTAGAGGAGCGTGGAGGCGATCGCAAAGTATTACCTGTAACTGATGAAGTTCTCTCAGGCCTGCAAAATATGGCAGACAGCTTCTACGAACTCAAAGTTATTCCCAAGAAAATTGATGTCAAAGATAAAAATTACAACTGGGTTCCTGACCAGAAATGGTAAAGCATTCCTGAATTAAAAAAATATTTCATTGCTGTTATTGACGGTTGATTATTCACATTGAACAGTCAACCGTCAACAACTTTCAGCAGGATAACTGATTTTTTTGAGTCCCCTAACTTGCTTTTTATATCAATTTATGGCAAATTACTCTTTATAAAACAGCAAATTCCTATCAAGTTACTGTAGTTTAGATAAGTAATTTTCTCAAACTAGGGTCAATAGATAGAAATCTGGCTTTTGCTTTGCTAATCAAGTGCTTGCCTATCAAGATTAAAAATGAGCCAAATTGTAGAAGAAGTTCTGGCAGCAAATCTGACTTACACGCAAAACTTCGGTGATAAGGGTAATCTCACCATACCCCCAGCTCGTCGGTTTGCAATTCTCACTTGCATGGATGCAAGACTTGATCCAGCTAAATTTGCTGGATTAGCTGAAGGGGATGCTCATGTAATTCGCAATGCAGGTGGACGTGCTAGCGATGATGCAATTCGCTCTTTGGTGATTTCTTACAAACTACTGGGGACTCGTGAATGGTTTGTCATTCATCATACTAATTGTGGGATGGAAACCTTCACGAATGACATCATGGGTAACTTACTTGCTAATAGCTTCAAAACAGCCAAACTAGATGAAACTGGTTGGTCTGATATTGGATCTGGGCCGGGATCAAACGAAGGTAAGTTTATCAATTGGTTGACTATTGATGATCTGGCTCAAAGTGTTTATGCAGATGTGCAAAGGATTCGTTTGCATCCGTTAGTTCCTCCAGAAATTCCTATTTATGGTTATATTTACGATGTGAAAACTGGGCAATTAATTGAAGTGCTTGAAGCCACAAAAGTTGGTCAAGCTAAGAAATAAATAAATTTAGGGACTTCCAACTAAAAAAATATACTATCACTGTGTAGGCAGAGGGGCAGGGAGCAGGGAGCAGGGGGAAAAATAAAAATATGTTCTTTCGGAAATTGGATAATTTATTTTCTGGAAGTCCCTTAAATAATGTTTGCAGTAGATCAATACATTCTAGAGGGCATGGCAATGCCATGCCCTACCATCTGTTGCATTCTTTTTTCAAATTCTTATCTAACTGGACTCTTTCTATCAGGACGGTGAAGTATAAATTAGTATCCTGCTTGTTTATTGACTATATTCCGTAAAGGCTGACCAGTTCGGAAACGCTCTAAATTATCCAGAAATAAGGCGGCGATGCGCTCTTTTAATGCTGGGGAAATTGCGGAAGTATGCGGTGTAATTAAGAGATTGGGTAACGACCACAGAGGGCTTTCTGGTGGTAGAGGTTCAATAGAAACGGTGTCTAATGCTGCACCTCCAATCCAGCCTTCAGTGAGGGCTTTAGTTAAGGCTGATTCATCCACAACTGCACCACGACCCACATTAATTAAATAACCATGATCAGGGAGCGATCGCAGTACTTTTTCATCAATTAAAGCTTTGGTTTCTGGTGTCAGGGGTGTGGCGACAATTAAATAGTCAACTTCTGGTAACAAGGCGTGCCATTCATTTTGACCGACAATTTTATCAAAATTTGGCAGCGCTTCTGGACGACGACGACCACCCCAAACTCGCGTTCCGAATGCTTTGAGACGAGATGCGATCGCCTGTCCTATATTACCAGTACCAAGAATTAACACAGTGGAATTTGCTAACTCTGGTAGTACTAACCAACTTTTGCGCCAATGCTGCTGATCGTGAGATGCTTGCAATTCTCGTAACTGCTTGGCGTGATAGAGAATCAAACTCAAGACAAATTCGGAAATCGGAATTGCATGAACCCCTGCGCCATTAGTCAGGATAATATCGTGTTCGAGAAAAGTGGGCGTGAGGATGTGATTTACACCCGCACTAGGAGTTTGTTGCCAACGTATTTTCGGCGCAGTTTCTAGCACTTTATGTAGAGTCGTGGGCTTTAATTTAAACCCATTCAGATAAATTTCAGCATCGCTGGGATCGCCATCAAAATTACCATCACTATCTACTCTGACAAATTTTGTATCTGATGGTAAATTTGGCTCAATTTCAGTAGCAAGTTCTATAGGTAAAATTAGTTTTGTCATTGGTCATTGGTCATTTGTCATTGGTCATTTGTTATTTGCTATCAAATCAACTAGGCTGTGAAGTGTATCAGCAGCCTAGTTGAAAACTATATGGCTTATGAAAGCACGGGTTGTCGCTGTTCGGCTTTGTTTTTGAGTACGGTTGGTAATTCGCTAGTTAAAGGCTCACCTTCAACGATTTGCGAGCGGAAGCCATCGGGGCCGACGGGGATATCACCAGTAATTGTGGTGCGATAAAGTACGCGCTCGACTTCTATATGATCTAGATCCTGGGGTGCTAAATGTGCGGTGGCGCGGTTGTCCCAGAAGGCAATATCACCGTTGTTCCAATGGAAACGGGTGGTATAAGCAGGTTTGGTAATCTGATTGAAGAACAACTCTAGTAGTAAATCGCTTTCTTGTGGCGATACATCGAGAATGTGAGAGGTAAAGCCAGGATTCACAAATAATGCACGTTCGCCTGTCTCTGGATGCACTCGCACGACTGGGTGAATGGAAACCTGGGGATTGGCGGCGATGCGTTGTGCAAGTTTGCTGCTGCTGGATAAACGCAAGCGTGCATTGAAGTGATGTTGTGCTTTTAATGTGTCTGCTAGCGCCTTCACGGGTGCTGATAGACCCTCGTAAGCAGCAACTAAATTAGTCCACTGTGTGTCACCACCAAAGCTAGGGACGTTAACCGCACGCAAAATAGAACCTGCTGGTGGGTTAACAACTGCTGTGACATCGGTGTGCCAACGGTTTTCATAGCTGGAACGACGCAGTCCATTTTTCCGTTCGTAGCGGCTGCGGTCGATTGGTAAGATTTCGGCAAAACCTTCGATTGGTTCATCCTCGTGGGGGTGTGCATAAGTCACTTCGCCAAACCGAGATGTGAAAGCAATTTGTGCTGCGTGGTCAATGTTCTGATTGCGAAAGAATATGACTTTCCATTTCAACAGCGCTTGGCGAATTTCGGCTACTGCTTCATCTGAAAGAGGATGAGAAAGGTCTACACCACCGATTTCTGCACCGATGTGACCAGCTACCGGTTTGACTTCAATATGCTTATTGCTCATATAAATTCTCCAGAGGTTTACCTGGGCGGTGTTAGCACTTATTTATGTGCAAGCGATCGCTTCCATCGATCGCAACTTTTAATATAATACACTAACTCGATAAATTTACCGTATTATAAAATAATCCAACACAGTATTTCCCCTACCTCATCTCCTCATTCTCTCAATTAACTTGGAGTTCACCATGTCAGAACCTCGTTATGGTATTTGGGCACCTGTTGGTGGTAATTTTGGCCCTCTAGATACTCAAGAAGAACCCATCGATGCGAGTTATGAGCGATCGCGATCGCTGATTTTAGCAGCTGAACGCTTGGGATACGCTACAACCTTGGTAGCACAGCATCTCGCCAACCCACGCAGTTTAGAGTTAGAGCAGCTAGAAACTTGGACTGCTTCTGCGGCTTTAGCTGAGGCGACAGAAAAAATTGAGATTATCGCCGCCATTAAACCTTTATTATTCCATCCAGCTGTTCTAGCAAAGATGGCGTTAGGGATTGACGCAATTAGTCGCGGACGTTTCGCCATCAACTTGATTAGCGCTTGGTTTCGTCCAGAAATGGAACGCACAAATATTCCCTTTCCTCCCCATGATGAACGTTACCGCTATTCTGGTGAATGGTTAAAAGTTGTCAGAGCTTTGTGGAGCGGGGAGAGGGTTAACTTTGAGGGAGAATATTTCAAAATCACAGATTTAAGGTTAAATCCTACTTCCATCGCCAAACCCTATCCCCGGATTTACCTTGGTGGCGCATCCGATCCCGCCCAGATTTTAGCGGCAGAACAAGCAGATGTATACTTTATCAATGGTCAGCCCATAGAAGATGTACGTCAGGTAATTAAACAAGTATTGAGTAGATCGCGATGCCTACGGCGGGCTACGCCTACGCTACCTCAACCAGTGCGTTTTGGTTTATCAGCCTTCGTCATTGCTCGACCTACCGATGCAGAAGCGCAAGCAGAACTCCAGCGACTTACAGAACTTCAGCAAAGAGAAGAACATTTGAAATTAAGCGTCGCTAAAGGTGTAGATCCAGATGCAGTTATGTTCCGACTCTTCGCTAAAAATCCTGCCGTTGGTGGTAATGGTGGCACAGCTGCAGGCTTAGTTGGCAGCTACGATACAGTTGCTACAAGAATTGCCGCTTTTTCTGATGCAGGTATTGATACATTTATGCTGCAATTCAATCCTTTTGTCAGGGAAATGACCCGTTTTGCTGAAGAAATTATGCCTCGCGTGCGGCAGTTACAGTTGGTGTAGGGCATTGGGCATGGGGCATTGGGCATTTGCCCTCTGTTTCCTTGTCTTTTGGGTTCACTGGAGCTTGCTTGTTTTCTTTGTGTATGATAAGTTTTTATCTATAAAATACGGCAAATTTATCGACTTAACGTATTTTAATCAAAATTATTATTAATATTTTTTCATTGATGGGTATTCAATAAATACTAACCTAGAAATTTGCGAGAGGTTAAATATTTACTGCGATCGCCCTATTACGAGGCAAGCAATTTGCAACATACATTTCCCAAAAAATGAACTTAATTATAATGTGCAAATGGCAAATTCTATAATAAATCCTAGCTTTGATAAAATATCTAGTAAACTTACTAATTCTAAATTTTTCTCTAACTCTTGGCGTACTTGGCGCACTTGGCGGTTAAATAAAAAATATTTTCCTACTCAGGTGAAAATTTTTATATAAACTATAAAATTATTAAGACAAGCCTTAAATAAACTTTTCGAGAAAACCGAATTTTATCTCCATAAAATTAATCTAAAAGCCAAAGATTAATCATATTGAACTAACTAGAGGAGACTTAATATTGTCGCAACTGCCAATGCAATCTCTGACTTTATCCCCCTCTCAAAAATCTTGGGTTTTGTTAGGTGTAGGATTAGGGGTGTTTATGTCTACCCTAGATGTGGGCATTATCAATGTGGCCTTACCCACCTTGGTGCAAAGCTTTCACACTAGCTTTCCTATAGCCCAGTGGGCTGTGTTGAGTTATCAGTTAGTCAGTTCTGGTCTAGTTTTAGGTGCAACTCGTCTAGGGGATATGTGGGGGAAAAAACCCCTCTATCAAGCAGGGCTGATTATATTTACCTTAAGTTCGCTGTTGTGCAGTTTTGCACCTACTATTGAGTGGTTGATTGCTTTTCGCGCACTTCAAGGACTCGGTTCGGTGTTCATTTCTGGACTGGGTTTGGCGATTGTTACAGAAGTCTTTCCCGCTTCCGAACGAGGTCGGGCGGTTGGGATCATTGGTAGTGTAGTGTCACTGGGGATTGCTTCTGGGCCTTCTGCGGGTGGATTATTTTTGAGCTTGTCAGGTTGGCAGAGTATATTCCTGATCAATGTGCCCTTGGGAATCGTAGCTAGTTTTCTTGTGGCGCGGTTAGTACCACCTTCTATCCCTACTAGCGATCGCAAACAGAAATTCGACCCATTAGGAGCCTTATTAGCTTTATGGACTTTGGGTAGTTTTGGCTTAGGGATGACGATCGGACAAAGCGAAGGCTTTAGCAGTATTAACAGCTTAGTCTTACTTGCGATCGCAGCTCTCAGCTTTGTCACTTTCCTAGTAGTCGAAGCCATCCTCGATCAGCCATTACTAGAATTGCACCTATTCCGCAATCTTCAGCTGAGTACAAGTTTGCTCAGTGGTTGGTTAACATTCACTGTGATTGGTGGTTCTTTACTGATTACCCCTTTCTTTTTAGAGCGAGTCAAGAACTACCCGACAGTAAAAGTTGGGTTACTCTTAGCTTTTTCGCCTATACTTAGCGGATTAGTTGCCCCGCTTGCTGGTATACTTGCAGACCGCTTTGGTGCAAGATTAATCAGTTCAATTGGGCTAGGATTGATGATTGGCGGTTGTTTAGGTATCAGTACTTTTGATGCGCAAATTACTGAATTTGGATATATATCGCGTTACTTTATTTACGGTATTGGACTAGGTTTATTTCAATCGCCCAATAATAGCACAGCTATGGGAGCTGTATCTCGCGATCGCCTGGGGATTGCTTCGGGATTACTCTCTTTATCACGCACATCTGGTAATACTGTCGGCGTTTCCCTGATCGGTGCAGTATTTGGCGGTTTAATTGCTAGTGTAGCCGCAGGTGCAGATGTATCCGTGGCTCCTCCGGATGCGATCGTTACAGGTTTTCAAGGTACCTTTCGGTTTGCAGCGCTAATTCTGTGTGCGTCTGCGGCTGTTTCAGTTTTCAAATTACGTAATGAAGTACCCCAGGTTTCCTTAAGTCAAAACTTTCCCAGGATTTTCTCATTCAAAAAGCCACAAAAAATCCCTGCTTATCAAATTCAAAGCTTAAAAAGTTTTGTCAAGCTTGTGAAAAATCCTAGCGATTTGGATGCTGTTGATGAATTAGCTGAAGGATTAAGTCATACAGAGATTTATCAAGCATCAAGAGAATATATCAAATCTCAGCCAGAAGTATTGCAGATTGTCCAAGAACGTTATTTTGAGCCTAATATTAACTTGGATGAACTATTAGAATATCCTTCAGATTCTTTGGCTTATATTTATGCCACTTACCTGAAACAATCTGAGTTAAATTCTGAAGTTAACAGCAACGTAAATGTGCCAGATGACAACAGATATATTAGCTTACGCATACGCCAGAATCACCACATTCATCATATAATTACAGGTTTTGACAATAACCTGACAGGTGAAATTGGATTACAGGCATTTCTGTTAGCGCAAACTCGAAACCCTTTATCAGTTGCAATTATAGCTATTGGTCTTGTCCATACTCTGTATTCTAGAGAAGATTTATCTCAGATGATCAACTACATTCATCAGGGATGGAATATGGGATTAAAAGCTAAACCTTTATTAGCGCAAAAATGGGAAAAAAACTGGCACAAATCTTTAGCTAATTTGAGAGCAGAACTTGGGATAGAAACTGCTATTTCGAGCAATTATTTATCTTCATTAGCAAAATGATCGAAATTAGCCAAGCAAAACCAAATTATATTGAAGCCGTGAAAGTTTTTTATGGCGAATGTGGTTATGGAGGCGGTTCTATAAGTGAAGAAGATTTGATATTTATTGCTCAATTAGATAACAAAATTATTGGTGCAGTCCGGTTGTGTCCCAATACTGATTTTTTTGTGTTGCGAGGGATGCAAATTATAGCACCATTTCAGCGTCAAGGTATTGGTACACAACTGCTTCAGATATGTACTCAGCAATTAGTCAATCGAGTTTGTTACTGTATTCCTTGGCAACATTTGCGCTCTTTTTATCAACAAGTAAAGTTTCAAGAAGTTTCACCAGTCGAAGTTCCCATCTTCTTACGCGAGCGATTTGATAATTATATTTCTAGGGAAATGAAGGTCATTTTAATGCGTCGATTGCCGATTTGATTAGAAATTTCATGAATCGCAGATGCCAAACATAAATTTAGAAATACGACCTTATCAAACAACAGATGAAGCACAAGTAATTAATTTATGGTATCGATGTAATTTAGTAGTACCTTGGAATGATCCTAAACAAGATATTGAACTTAAATTGCAAGTCCAACCAGAATTATTTCTTGTTGGTTTGATGGAAACTCAAGTTGTTGCTACTATTATGGCTGGATATGAAGGACATCGTGGTTGGCTCAACTATTTAGCGGTAGCACCAGAGTATCAACGACAAGGTATTGGTAAGTATCTCGTTGAGCAAGCAACTATTAAATTAAAGTCCATAAACTGCCCAAAAATTAACATCCAGATACGTAATACAAATACAGATGTTATTCAATTTTACGAGCATCTAGGATTCAAAATAGATGATGTTATTAGTATGGGTAAACGTTTGTGAAGCAAAGTTTGGTTTAGCTGCACATTAACGCCCTAACTCTCAAGGATGTAACTGGCGAATCAGGGATAAGATCCCTCGATAATCCCGAAATCCCGCCCTCACCCTAGAAGGGTGGGGCTAACCGAACAAAGCCTGCATTTGCAGGCTAAAGAAATTGAGCCTGCAAATGCAGGCTTTGTAGCGCTAGCCCCAGGCTTCCAGCCTGCGGGCGGTGTATCGGGTAAGCGAGAGAACAAGGCTTGAACCCTTACAAATGACAAATGACAAATGACAAAACCTACTTAAGGTTTCCAAATAGCATCTTTAACTTGAAATGTTTTAGGAATCAGCTTTTGATTGTAGAACAAATCAACTACTTGTTGTTGTTCGGCGATATATTCATCCTTCATTTCAAAGACACCAAAGTAAGGACGATTTTTTAAAGAATATTCCAAAACCTCTGGCTTATATTTAGTTTCTACTGCCAAAAGTTTGGCAACTTCAGTAGGATTAGCTTTCGCCCAATCTTCTACTTTTGTTTGTTCTTCCAAAACGATTTTGACTAAATCGGGGTGATTTTTGGCAAAATTTTCTGTAGCGATGTAAAAAGCGCGTTGAGGTGCAACATCAGAACCTCTAACTAATACACGCACGCTACCATTTAATTCTTTAGAAGCTAGATAAGGATCGCCAATAGGTAAAGCATCGACATTACCACCTTCAAAAGCTGTGGTACTATCGGGAATTTTTAAGTAAACAGGTTGAATATCAGTTAGCGTTAGTTTTGCACTCTCTAAAGCTTTGAGTACAAAGTATTGTAGGGCTGTCCCTTTTTGAATTGCTAATTTTTTTCCTTTTAAATCGGCAAGGGTTTTAATCGGAGAATCTTTAGGTACGATAATAGCCTGAGCGCCTGCATTTGAACCCGTAGCCGCTACATAAAGGATGGGATTACCACCAGCTTGAGCAAATACAGGCGGTAGATTTCCTACGTTTCCAATATCAACACTACCAGCTGCCATTGCTTCCATCATTGGGGGCCCTCCTTGGAAGGATATCCATTTAACTTGAATACCTTCTGGTGCTAGGCGTTTTTCTAATAAACCCTGCGCTTTTAGCAAATTTAGTCCAGGTGTACCGCTTTGGTGACCGATATTAATCACCTTTAACTGTGAAGAATTAGGAGAGGGTTGTGCAACGGGAGAAACGTTACTTTGTGAGGTATTTTGCGAACTACAGCCAGCCAAGGCTAAAAGCCAGGTTAATACACAAGTGGCGATCGCAGTTAAAATATAGCGACGAGTTTTCATATTTGCACTTGAAAAGGTGACAGGTTGATACCCGTCACCGATGAAAATTGAGGAAAATTAATAAAGAGAAGCCAAAACCTTATCAGCAGCAGCGCGGAATGCAGTCGCAGCACCAGCACTCATATCTCTAGGCGCACAGATGCGATTTCGCACATAGGCGAGGGTAATTGCGCCAATTGCGGCTATCTTGGGATCGATAGTATTACCATCTTTACCGCCTGTGCGTCCACCTGGTAGGGGTGCGCCATTACCATTGATGAGGTAATCAGCAAGCAATCTCAGGTGGAAATCAACCACCTCTTGAACTGCGGAAACATCACCATCTGTAGCTAAAGCTTGAACGCCAGAATTTTTCAAAATATCTGCGATCGCATTTTCTCGATTATCGCTCAATCTCTCCGCCGCTTCTGCACGAAACTGGATAGCTTCGCTTTCTGCTGGATCTAAGGGTAAAGGATTCCCAATCGGTTCTACACCCCATCTGCGGCGTAAAAGTAAATTGTTGGTGATATTATCCGATTTCACCCGATGATAAGCTGGGCGTTGATTGAGTGCGTCAAACCAAGCGTTGATTCGGGGGTAACGGGGATTACCTTTGATATGATACTGTCGATAAACAGGCAAATTAGCCGCTAATCTATCAAGATGGGGACTGTAGAGGATATCTACCAAGCTAAAACTGCTAAGAAAATAGGGGCCGGGATATTTACCTAAAGTTTGTTCAAGTTCATCTAATTTAGCTTCAAATTCTGCTTGTAACTTAGCTAATTCATCAGCATCGGTAACTTTTTCTCTGAGGAATTTGTAAGCAATATCTCTAAAACCATTCGTTTCTGATTCTTCTACCCATTGTCTAGCAACAGCGTTTTCTTCTGAATCTTCTGGAAGTAAGGCTGGTGTAGGAAATCTTTCTTCTAAAGCTAAGAGAATATCTTTAGATTCATACACTAACTTACCTTCAATTTTTGCGCCAGGTACAAGGGTAGTCGGTACTAAATCAGTATACCATTTTGGCTTATTACTTAAATCAATAAACTCTGTCTCAAAAGGAATTTCTTTTTCTTCTAGAGCAAACCACACTCTCTCACAAAAAGGACACCAAGAATTAGTATCTCTATATAACAAAACTGGTGCTTTAGTGTCTGGTGGAAGTTTATGCAAACTGCTGGGTATAGGTGCAGTAGATGGAGCTTGTCCTGGTCTTTTTACCCTCCGCGCTGGGGTATTTTTTCGAGCAGTTTCTAAGAGTTGTTCCCAATTAGATACAGCGTCTTGAATAGCCATTTTTGACACCTATTTTAAAAAAATTATGTCGGACAACCTCAAAATTAAAGCAATCCTATTAGATAGAAAAGCAACAGAAATTAACAATTCGTAATTACGTTATAAATGGTGATTTAAACTGAGGACTCTAACCCTAAATTTAATTACGTAGCGCTTTGCGCTTCCCGTAGGGTATTACGAATTACGAATTACGAATTACCTAGCTTTATGGGGAACGCCAGAAAATACGAATAATTGTTGCTCTTTTGGTGCAGGTAAATTTTCACCAACGTAACGATTAATACCTACTCCCATATCTCCCGTAGCAGTGAGTTTAAACTTAACTTCTTCAAATTGAGATGCTTGTAAAACTTTCCGCACAGTATCAGAGTAAGTAATACCGTTAGAATGTCCGCGAGTCCAGAGAACAAAAGCACCTTTTTTACTGAGAAAACTCAAGTTATCTAGCAAGCGTTTAAGTTCAGCTTCATCAGCCAAATTACCAAACACACCACAGACAATCACAATATCTGCGGGTACAGCGCCTACATAATTAGCGGAGATAGTTGCATCTCCATTGATAAATTCTATTTGCTTGGCTAAACCCAATGATTCTATAGTTGCTTTTCCGCGTTCAACTAAATTGGGGTTTAACTCCACCAGTCTTGCATAGACATCTTGGGCGCGGGGGTGATTTGCTAAGGTTCCGAGTAAATCTCTACCATCACCAGCGCAAACACTAACTACACGGATTCTTCCTGCTGGTGATGCATCTAAGCTGTAGGTGATGTATTCCCGCACGATTTCTAGGCGTTGTTGTAATTTCGGTTCCGTATTATAGAGCTCGTGCCATTCAAACCAATCTTTTGGCATAAGGGGTGATTCCCATTCCTTGCAAACTGTGGCTTTGCAGTGTGACAAGTACACTGCACAATAATTAACTACGGCAAATCTATCGATTAACAGTATTTTGCAATGAACGCACAGTATCACAGATGTAGATGCAAAATCAAGTCTGCTGGCAATACTGTTCCGTGAGCGTATTTATATTAGTCCGGAGACTTAGTAAGAAAATTTGGTAAGAAATGGTTTCTAAATAAAAGCTGTAAATCAATTGTAGTCTTATATTGAGTTAGCCATTACCTCGCAACTTCCTTGCGAGGTCGAGGTTATACAAATTACCTTATTTACTGATAGATTTCCACTCTCCGAAATAAGGCCCTCGTTCAATACTGCCATCCGGCATAATAGTATCCCAAATTACATTCATGCCTCGACAGATTGCGTCATGAGCAATGGAAGCACCCCGAAAATCCGCACGAATGAAAATGTTATGCTCACCACCATACAAAAATCTAGCTTCACGGAAAATAGCACCGATGGCATTAGCATGATACAAGTTACTTCCAACTAAATCAGCACCAATTAAATAAGACCTGAACAAATTAACACATTCCAAATTAGCATTTCTGATAATCGCACCATCCAACCGAGCTTCTCTCAAGGAAGCAGCAAAGAGATCGGCTCCAGTCAAATTGGCTCCACTCAAATTAGCGAAACTTAAATCGGCTCCACGCAAGTTGATATCCCGTAAGTCAGCACCTTCGAGGTCAATAAATTCTCTACCATATCTTTTTTCTCTAATTACGACAGCCCCAGCAAAGTTGCGCTTACCGGAAGTGTATTTTTTCAACAACTCTTCAGTGGTAATTTCCCAAGCCATAATATAATTTCTAAATTTTTTCTAACCTCAAATATAGTTATTGCTGCGATCGCAATTTTTTTATGTCGGGAAAGTGGGGTATGACGACATCGGGTCGTCTTTTAAGAAAAAAATTCCGAAAAAATTGAGTTAGTTAGCTAATATAGCTTACAACAGAAGGCTTTCAGCCGCCAATGTGTCGCACCTTGAGTGCGAAGCACTGGCGGCGATCGCCCAGCCGCGACCGCGCAATAGAGATCCAAGACATTGCCTTTCAAAACCATTGCTTTTGCTTGGCTTGTGCAAATAAAAGTAAGAAACAGAGCAACTGGATTTTCTTACTTATGTCTGTATTGTTTCTATCTGCACCACCGGGCGATCGCACTCCGCCATCTGCGACTTCGCAAGAACAGTGCGCGACATTGGCTCTCGAAAGCATTGATATACTTTGATTTTTACACCTCAAGTAAGAAATTCTCGTGTTGAGTTTCTTACTTTGATGTTTCTGAGAGCATTTTGACAATCTCCTGCAAAAAGCGATCGCTCTCTAAATCACAATTCCTGAATAAATGTTTCATAGTTGCAATTAATTGCAATATTCCGTAACTTCTCGGTTTTTGATTCCCTGATACTTGATTAACTGCTGATGGATGCAGTAGGATAATTAAAAATCGGTTTTTACACGTATTTACCGTAGTATTGAGTATTTCTTCTCTAAACAAGTTTTTTAACTGCTACAAGCCTTTGGCAAGCAGCAATCAAATATAAATCGGTGATGTAGATCTATTCAGTTCATTACCCAGGAAATTCACTCAGATGACGCAGAAACTTGCTCCTACGGAATACCCTGTTCATGATTTCATTCGCAGTCGTTGGAGTCCTAGAGCTTTTAGCGATCGCGCTGTTGAACCAGAGAAACTACTTTCTTTGTTAGAAGCGGCGCGTTGGGCACCTTCTTCCTTTAATCATCAGCCTTGGAACTTTATTGTTGCAACTAAAGAGGATGCAACAGAATACAACCGTCTACTTAGTGCCTTGGTTGAGTTTAATCAAGGATGGGCGAAAAATGCGCCGGTATTGATCCTTGCGATCGCCAAAATTCGTACTGATGATGGAAAGACAAACAGACACGCATTTCATGATGTGGGACTGGCTATAGAAAACTTGATTCTTCAGGCGACATCTCTGGGTTTATTTGCTCATCAAATCGGGGGATTTAACGCAGACACCGCCAGAGAAACATACCAAATTCCCGCAGATTATGAACCTGCAACTGTGTTGACAATTGGCTATCCAGGCGATCCGCAGAATCTCCCTGATGGATTACGCGATCGCGAATTAGCACCCCGTACCCGCAAACCTTTAAGCGAATTTGTGTTTACGGGACAGTGGGGAAATACCTCACCTTTATTGAAAGGCTAAGATAATTTTGGATTTTGAATTAATAATTCATCCCAAAAATTATGAGATTTTTTTAGATAGAAAATCTCTATCACAATGCCAAGCAACCAAACCTATTTATAGAGGAACATTAACATGGCTGACATTAAGATTTATAGTGCAGTTGTTTGTCCTTACGCTCACCGCACACGCCTAGTTTTGCAAGAAAAAGGCATTGATTTTGATTTGATTGAAATTGATTTGCAAAATAAGCCAGAAGGTTTTACAAAAGTTTCTCCCTATGGCAAAGTACCTGCAATTACACATGGCGAAAGTCGAGTGTGGGAATCGGCGGTAATTAATGAATATTTAGATGAGGTATTCCCTAATCCACCACTTTTACCTAGCGATCCAATTGCTAAAGCTCAAGCTCGAATTTGGATTGATTTTGCTAATACAAGATTAGTACCTGCTTTTTCTACTCTCTTACGCAGTACAGATATTCAAAAACAAGAAGAAGCTAAACAAGAATTGTACAAACATCTAGAATTTATTGAAACTGAAGCTTTAGGGAAACTCTCTCAAGATGGCCCCTATTGGTTTGGTGAATCTATCAGTTTGGTTGATTTCACATTTTTCCCTTGGTTTGAACGCTGGCCTGCGCTTAAAGAATATCGTGGTTTTGGTATACCTGCGGAATTTACTCGTGTAAAACAGTGGAAACACGCGCTGAAAGAACGTCCATCTGTGAAAGCGATCGCTCATTCTAAAGAGTTCTATATCGAGCGATATGCAAAGTTTGCTCAACCTACTCCTGTTGCTGCTTAGTAATTCGTAATACTTCGGCTTCTCTGCGAGACGCTACGCGAACGCTCAGTACAAGTTCGTAATTCGTAATTCGTAATTCGTAATTTTTATTATGAATTATTAATTACGAATTATTTTTTCAGATTGAGTTTATATGAATTGTTTCAATTTATCCAAAACAGACTTTTAATTATAAACCTCGTCCATTTTGAAATCTTGAGTAGTGCGGGAATCTTGCCCGCTAATACTTTCCCTGCCAGCAGGGAGCAAGATGCTCCCACTACTTTTAAAACTATGGTTCTCAAAATAGATGTGGTTTCGCTAGTTTTTATTATAATCGTTGTTAAGCAATTGATGCGTGTGATATTAATAGGAAATCCCTGTAAATGCTTCGAGAATGGCAACGCGGCGAGTATACCATTAGTACAGATATCAAACGGCTAGATTTGACTGTTGTACACCAATTTCTAGCAAATTCATATTGGGCAGCAGGATTACCATTAGAAGTATTACAGCGTTCAATTGATAATTCCCTTGTGTTTGGTATATATAAAGGTAAAGAACAAATTGGATTTGCTCGTGTAATTACAGATTATTCTACATTTGCCTATCTTTCTGATGTATTTGTTTTGGAAGAATTTCGCGGAGAAGGTTTAGGTAAATGGTTAATAGAAACTATTCTGGCTTATCCTGAATTACAAGGATTGCGGCGATGGGTACTTGCTACGAAAGATGCGCACGAGTTATATCGAAAATTTGGGTTTACTGAACTTCATGATAAATATCGCTTTATGGAAATCGTGAATCCTAATGTTTATAAGCAAACATCATAGGTTATCTTGCTCAAGATAAGATTAGCTAGCCTATTGCGATCGCGGTTGTCACTGGCGATATTTGAATTGTAGATGCGATCGCACATTTCAATTACCCCTTATGGGGATGGAAAAAGTTGAGGTATTAGGTAAAAATCAGGCGATCGCTACTAATTTATACTAATCTAATTTTCAACTCTTAATTTTGAACTGCGTCTAGCCAAGACGACAAATCAGCTACACCTGTAAAATCTAACAGTGCTTCGCCCAGATTTTCTAATTGTTCTAGAGAAAGACTATCAATGCGATCGCGTAGTTCTTGGGATAATTCACCCACCCGTCGATTTAATTGACGAAACACGAGTAATTTTGCTTCCTCTTCCTTAATTTCGCGGTAAACTCGTGTTTCCTTGAGCGTGATTCCTAGCATTGACTCTACCTCAGTTCGAGTTAATTGTTCAAACTTGTAAACCATTATGGTCACGATCATCTCTATTATGGCGCGACTGGCTCTTTCTGGCGCTTCTTGAGATGTTCTGGTTAACAAATAACGCGCTTCTTGGGGTGCAAGTTCATCATCTACTGTTGTCAACACCATCAGCGCTACCCATACAGGTAATTGACGAATATCGCCCAACTCATCTAAATATATGCGATGTACTTGTCCACCGTTAAGTAATGAACGATGGGGATAAATATCAGTTTGTTCCAGACTGCGAGATGGGTAAATTATGACAGCTTGCCAATCATTAAATCTGTCACGGTTGCGATAAAAATATAGCGAAGATTCCGCAAAGACTCTTTCATAAAGCCTTTCATCTTTTTGAAACTGAACTTCGCAAAAATAGACAATCCCCGGTGTATCATTTTCTGGTGGTAGAAATACGCCATCAATTTCAAACTTGGGTTCTTTAATGGCGACTGAATCAAATCGATAGGATTCAGCATTGATTGGGGGATTTGTCAAGAGTTCAAATAATAAACTAGGCGATTGTTGAAACAGTTTGTAAAAAATTGAATCTCGGCGCATGAAGCATTAAATTTCGTCGATTTGTTGAATATGCTCCTTATTAAATCATGTAATTGTCATTGGTCATTGGTCATTGGTCATTTGTAAGAGTTTGAAGGCTATTTACTTTTATTAGTAGAGTTTGGTGCAATGAAGAAATTAAGCTGAAGTTTTGTAATTTTGGTGGCTAACTATCCCATTTGTAGTTCAGATAATGAATTATCGCTGGCTTTTTCCGGTAAAAATCCACCTGCTTGCATTTGCCATAATCTGTAGTAAGCACCACCTTTTGCGAGTAGTTTACTGTGGGTACCATCTTCAACAATACGCCCTTGGTCGAAGACTAAAATACGGTCGAGATGGGCGATAGTAGATAAGCGATGAGCGACGACAATGACAGTTTTGCCATCCATTGCTAAATCTAGGGTATCTTGAATTGCTTTTTCGGTGATGGAATCGAGGCTAGATGTGGCTTCATCTAAAATTAGGATGGGTGCATCTTTGAGGATAACGCGCGCGATCGCAATTCTTTGTCTTTGTCCCCCTGAAAGTTTCACACCCCGTTCACCCACGAGAGAATCATAACCCTCACTCATCTGAACAATAAAATCATGAGCGTAAGCTTTGCGCGCTGCTTGGATTACTTCCTCATCAGTAGCTTCAAGTCGCCCATAACGAATGTTTTCTAGTAAGGTGCGATGAAACAAAGACGGATCTTGGGGAATTAAGCTAATTTGGGCGTGTAATGCATCCTGCGTCATATCGCAAATATCCACCCCATCGATGAGAATTTGTCCAGTTTGGGGATCGAATAGACGCAAAATTAAATTAACAAAAGTAGATTTTCCGGAACCGGAAAAGCCTACCAAACCTACACACTGTCCTGCTTGGATGGTAACAGAAAGGTCGTGAAATACTTGTTTTTCCGCAGAATAGCTGAAATTAACGCGCCGGAACTCAATTTTTCCGGTAGTGATGGAATGAGCGATCGCATTTTCTCGATCAACTAACTCGTGGGGTTGCACAATAGTTAAAACACCATTGGCGATATTACCAATATGTTCAAATAAATCTAAAAATCTTCTACTTAAATTGCGGGCTTCACTAATAATTAATAGTGATAAGCTAGTTGCAACTACAAAATCAGCAGTTGCAATTTTTCCTTGACTCCACAAAGAAAGCGAGTAATACAAAGTGGCAATTTTCAAAATCGCAGCTGAGATAAACTGAAACCAGCGAATGCGTTCTGAGTACCAATTAGCTTTTCTCACCTCTATGATTTCGCGTCTAAATCGCTCATTTAAATAGCGTCTTTCAAAACCTAAACGCGCAAACAATCGGCTAGAAGTCAGATTTGTCACCGCATCGACAATAATACCAGCTGTTTCACTTCTAGCGGCGGCTTTGCGGGAATGAATTCGACAGCGAGTAGCTAACCAAAAGGAAATACTGATAAATAAAACTGCCCATATCCCTACCAATGCAGCTAGAGGCGGATAGGCACGATACAGTAAAATGATAGCGACGATATAGACAATGATGACTGACATAAATTCAGAAATCAGCATTTGCATTGTCTGGGTAACGCCGTAAGCAGTTTCGTTAATACGTTGTGCTAAAGCGCCTGCAAAACTACTACTTAAGTAGCGATGGGAATGTTGCTGTAAATAAGCATAAAGTGAGCGAATAATATGCTGGCGGTGGATGGGATGGAGAATAGTTAATAACAGTCCCGAAGAACGCCCAAATACGACTTCACCTATACTTAAAGCAGTGAACAGCATTAAGGGTTGACTGATGGTTGCAAAAATCTCACTGCTGTTAACCGTTGATTTGGTGACACTGCGGATAATTTCGCCAATGGCATAGGGTAACATAATGCCACAAGTCGCATGGATAATTTCTAAAATGACGGTTGCTATATACCACCAGCGAAATTGATTGACAAAATAGCAAATAAACTGGAATGAATTCGGCGGTAAATTGGGTGCTTCAGCAGCACGTTGAAAGGATTTAAAATGTCTGGACTTTTTTGTCATGAAAATCGATTTTCTCGCTTTAATTCAAACTTTTTGCTGCCAGCGTAACTAATAATTTACACAACACAATATAACTACAGCAAACCTAAATTTTTCGTAAACATCTTCTCTGTTTTCTTTCTTTGTGTACTTCGTGTACTACCCTGCGGGAAGCCGCTCCGCGTCTACGTGGTTCGTTATAATCGTTTGAAGAAGGCAGAAGGCAGAGGGCAGAGGGCAGAAGGTTTTGTTTAGAAGGGGATTCTGACCCCTCCTAAACAAGAGCCACCAAATTTTCAATTTGGTGGGGGTCTTAAACCCTTACTCCCTTCGGTCGTGGCAGAGGGCAGGAATCAGAATTCCCTTCTGCCTTCTGCCTCCTGCCCTCTGCCTTTCTTGATAAATTTAGTTTAATCAGGTTTATGTAACATTGAAATTCACTCTATAAATATATATTTCAAAACCATGAAATATCGTGGCTTTTTCATATTTCATGCCTATTTTTTCTAATACTCTAACTGATGCTGTATTTGCTGGATTAACAATGCCAATAATATCAGTAAATTTGAATTGCTCAAATCCATATTGGATTGTTGCTGATGCAGCTTCAGTTGCTAAACCCTTACCCCAAAAATTGGGGTGTAGTCGATATCCAATCTCTCGTTCGGTTACATTATCAATTTGCTCAATGGCGATTCCACAGTAACCAATCAATTGGTTACTTTCTTTATAAATGACAGCCCATTTTCCAAATCCAAACGCTTTATAAGAAGTGATGAAACTCTCTATTTTCTCTTGCGTTTGCAAAGCTGAGAGAATTCCTGTAGGCGAAAATTTCATTACTTGGGTATTTGCAAGTATTGGCGCAATTTGATGTACATCTTTTGGCCGAAATTCTCGCAGAATTAAGCGTTTTGTTTCTATGGAAAACATTCTTGCTACAGTAGCTCAAGGGTGACAAAAAGAAAAAAATAGACGGCTGAACAAACCGTCTGCTGATATTACTTCAATTTCTAACTAACGCACAGCATCACCTTTGCGATATTCGGCGGTGATATCGTCTAACTTTTGTTTTAAGTTGTCATCGAGTTTGACTTCAATTGCTTTGAGAGTGTCATTCAGTTGTTCTGGACGACTAGCGCCAATAATGGGAGCAGTGATTATCGGATTAGCCAACACCCAAGCTAATGATAAAGTAGTCAGGGATAATCCGGCTAAATCGGCGACTGTGCGTAATTCTTCAACTGTGTTAAACTCGCGATCGCGCCAATAACGATCTTGATAACGTTCTGCGGCTAAACCCAAGGTAAAACGAGTTCCTTCAGTAGGGCCTTGAGCAAGATTATGTTTACCAGTCAGTAAACCTCCCGCCAATGGGTTGTAAGGAATTACACCCAATCCTTCCTCTTGCGCTAAGGGTAAAAGTTCGCGCTCAATCTCGCGGAATAATAAATTATAGCGAGGCTGAATCGAGACAAAGCGAGTTAAATTCCGCACATCAGCCCGACCTAAAGCGCGGCTGAGTCGGTAAGCTAAGAAATTAGAAACACCGATATAACGTGCTTTACCAGAACGAACTATGATATCTAGGGCTTCAAGAGTTTCATCTAAGGGAGTTGACGTATCATCAGAGTGTAATTGATACAAATCAACGTAATCGGTTCCCAAGCGTTTGAGGGAAGCATCAATTGCATCTAAAAGATGTTTGCGTGAAGCACCCTGATCCCAAGGTGCAGGGCCTACCTTGCCTACAGCTTTGGTAGCCAGTATAAAATGTTCGCGTTTACCTTTCAGCCATCGCCCAATGATTTCTTCAGTGCGTCCGGCTGTAGTAACTCCACCGCCCAATGGATAAACATCGGCTGTATCTAAAAAATTGATACCAGCATCGGCGGCTGTATCGAGAATTACTCTGGAAGTTTCTTCGTCAGTCTGCAATCCAAAAGTCATTGTGCCTAAAACAAGGCGCGAAACCGTTAAGCCAGTTTTACCGAGATTTGTAGTAGGTAATGTCATAAATTTTATCAAATTGGGTATGGGGCATTGGGCATTAATTATTTCTGCCTACCCCTGTTTTTTAGTCTCCAATTACACAGCTACAGATGCGCGACGGCTTTGTGAAATTAGCCATTGTTGCAATTGTGGGTTGCTGTAGACTTCATCGGCAATAAAATGATCGCCATCAGGCAGTAGAGTAAAATCTACTTGACCTTTGACTTGGCGCAAGGTGGTGACAACCTGCTCTGTATCTTCAATTGAGAGTTTTTCGTCTTTTCCACCTTGGAAGATTTGGATGGGAATTTCTTGGAGTGCAGCTAGTTGTGTTGGTTCTAATGTCTTAGGTGCGCGCCCGGAAACTGCTACCAAACCGGCGAAGCGCCCAGGATTAGAAGCGGCGATATGCCAAGCGCCAGCCGTACCTAAGCTGAATCCAGATATAATTACGCGGGATGGATCGATGGGTTGAGAGGCGATGAGATTATCTAGTAAAGCAATGACATCTGATTCTCTCTCTACCCAAGTTTGTCCTTCGGGAAGTTGGGGAGCTGCAAAGACGTAAGGTAAAGGGCTTGACTCATCCACAAAACGTGGTAAACCCCATTTCAACAGTATATTTAAATCGTTGCCGCGATCGCGCGCTCCATGCAAAAACAATACCAGGGGTGCGGGTTTATTCGCATCCTCAGCCACGGGTGAAAAAAGATAAGGTAAGGAACTATTGCTGATTTGTTGTACTGACATAGGTGAATCCTAAATAATTTGGGCATTGGGCATTGATTATTTTTTCTCTGCGAACTCTGCGCCTCTGTGGTTTAAAAGTAATTTATTTACCGCAGAGAACACAGAGGAAAGAGGGACTACCTAGACTCAGCTCACGGCAACCTTAGCTGGCTGTTTCCAAACTGCGGCGGCGTACAATGATTCTTCAAAGTCGGGAGCGATGTTATTACCAGTAATGCGTGCTTCATGCTGTTCCCAATCGGCGAAGAATAAATCCTCGCTGATGCGGGATACTATTGCAGGGATGTCGCGGCGAATGCTGGGTACATCACCAATTGGTAAGCCAAAGCTGACAAAACCAGCCGGATTGAAGACATGAATATCTTTGAGGTATGGCGCAGTACCCGGTACTTTCTCTAAATACTCGTGGGCTTTGCCAAGGTAAGGGTGCGTTCCTAAATCTTCGTCGCGCTGTTCGGCTGGTGGCTGATAGCGATCGCGCCATAAAGCAATATGCTGAGAAAAGTCTGCTAGTTCGGGGCGCTTTGTGGGATCGACAAAGTAACCAGTACCAGCGATCGCAAAATCAAACTCGAAAACATCATCGTTTACCTGAGCGACAATGCGATCGCCTTTTTCCCTTGCAGATTTCCAAGGTGCAGATAGATGCAGGTAAAAATTAGGAAAGGCGATTACCCTTTCAATTGCATCAGGTGGTGGTGTGGAACCTACTTGCCGAAATCGCCAAGCTTGAAACCAGCGAGCCGAATCGGATAGTTCTGGATAGTTGAAGTAAGCACCGGGATAGCCACGCACGCGATTGATTGGTAAAGATGCGATCGCTTCTCTGCGGGCAAACAAATGTACTTCCTTGGCTCCCGATTCCAGCGCTACCCCGGCAGCATCGAAAGCTGAAGCCGCCGCACCCAACACCGCTACAGTTTTACCGCGCAATCCTTCAAAGTTAATCAACTCGGAGGTATGTGCATATAAATTGCGTGGTAAATCAGCTAATACAGGCGGTATATACGCGCCACCAGTACCAGCCACACCGTTAGCGAAGATAATTTTGCGGGTAGTTTCTATTTGCGATACACCGTTTACCTCAAGGTGCAAGCGCAAAAAGCCTTCAGCAGGCTCAACTCTTACTAACTTCGTCCGGTAACGTACTGAAATACCGAGAAACTGACGATACCAGCTAAGATATTCAGCCCAGAGTACTCGGGGAATCCGGTCTATTGCTGCGTAAGCTTCAGCACCATGTCGCGCTTCATACCAAGCTTGAAATGACAATTCCGGAATACCTAATTCCGGGCCTGGTAGATTCTTTGGCGTGCGGAGCTTTTTCATTCTTGCTCGTGTCAACCACACGCCAGCAAGGCTTTCATCTTCGGCGGCATCAATTACCGTCACGCCACCGATACCTGCACGCCGCAGCGCAAACGCAAAGACACTACCGCTACCACTACCACCAACAATTGTGACATTATGGTCAATACCTGGGCGATCGCTCACCCAGTTTTCCGGATCGGGGCCGATGAGACGTAGTGCCTCACGAGCGCGAAAATCTAGGTCAGTCGTTGTTGTCATGTCGATTTCCCGTTATGGATTGGGGGAGAAGGAGGAGGAAGCATCCCAATTTTGACGCAATACCCTTCTAGGGTATTGCTATACCAACAAAGCCTGCCTTCGCAGGCTATCAAACTTTTAGCAAAAGAAGGCAGGCTTCGTATTTCTAGCCCCACCCTTATAGGGTGAGGGCGTTTTTGCACATTTGGGATGCTCCCAAGGAGGACAAGGGAGACAAGGAGGATAAATAGAGCAATTCCAATGCCCCATGCCCTATGCCCTATGCCCTTACAAAGCTTTTATCTAATTGTGGTGATTGGATTTGAGCTACTTGGGATTCAATCGCTGTACCCTTGAAGAAGTTGGCGTTAGCTTCGGTGTAGAATTTGTAGGGATTAGCGAATACGTAAGCTTTGAAGTCAGCTTCGGAAATTACGCCTTCTTTCACCAATTCCCAGCTTTCTGCGAGAGGATCTGTTAAATCGGGTACATCCCAGTGACCGACATCTGAAGAATAGATGGCGTTAATCTTCACGTTTAAGGGATTGGCTTTGTCGTTGAATGCTGCGCCGATGGTGCGATCGTCAGATTCGGAACCAAAGAAGAAACTATTCACCCAGCGATCGCGAATATCTTCAATGCTTTCAATTCCAGCTGCGGCAAAGTCTTCTAATTCCTTACCAACTGGTTGACGGCTATGACGCGCAAAGGAAGAACCCAACACAATCTTGGCTAATTCTTCTTTGGTGAAGGAATACCCTTGAGTAATTTCGCTACCGAAGCGCTCAAACAACTCGAACAACTCATCAGCATTTGCCAAGTCTGGGTTGTAGTTTTGTAGCCCCTGAAGATTACGCTTGGAGTAACGATCTACTAAATGAATGTAGACATGAGCGCCCCAATCTGCACCACCTTCGAGCATTCCCACGCGCAATTGTGGGAAGCGTTTGGTAACACCACCAAAGAACAACGCCTTCGCAAAGGCTTGGGAACCATCGGCAAAGTGACCGATATGGTTATTCATGTAGTTACTGATGGAGGAGCGACCAGTCCAACCTTGGCTGCCGTAGTGGGTAGTAATGGGCACACCCAACTCAACGGCTTTAGCCCAGAATGGATCGTAGTCATATTCGCTATCTAGACCGAAGAAGTCAATATATGAGGCATATCTGGCAACTTCTGGGTATTTATCGGCGGGATATTTATCTGCGATCGCTTTAATTGGTCGTTTTACACCACCAGGAATATTAGCTACTTTTAAACCTAGTGTATTTACGGCAAATTCTAATTCCTCAATGGCTTCTTGAGGAGTAGTCATGGGGATACCAGCTACCACCGTCAGGCGATCGCTATATTTGCGATATAAATCAGCATGATAGTGGTTAACGGCTCTTTGCAATGCTTGGCGATTCTCTGGGCTAGCTCCAGCTGGTGCGAGGACGTTATTGGGAAACAGTACAGAATAATCTGAACCTTGTTCCGCCTGACGTTCATACAGTAGTTCTGGCAGGATGTATGTAGCTAAATCTAGAGTATTTTTAGTCACTCTTGCCCACCAAGGAGAGCGAATTGTGCGATTGTATTGACGTTCTTCTGGAGTTTGTTGATACCAGTCTTTACCATCTGCTTTGGAGTTCAGACGAGATGATTCTGCCTTCCGTAATTCATCTACAAGCTTTGCACCGCCATATTTAGCGATGTAATCTTCCAACGCTGGTGTGAAATCGTTGGTATGAACGTCGGTATCGATTACTGGATAATCTAGAGTAGCTCTGATTGCGGCTGAGGGTGATGTCTTTAATCTGCTATATTCAGTCATTTTTTCTTCCTCATATTTAGCTAAGATTTTCAGGTTATGTAGAGCATCAGGAAAACCTGAAATCGGAGGCGCTCTACAAAAAACACGCTTGAAACAGTAGAGTTTAAGCATGAGTGAAAAGTCCAAAAGAATTATTTGGAGGGTTATACCAATTCAAAATTCAGAAATCCAGATTTATACTAACTCTCTGTAAACTTGCACTTAATAATTCTTTCTTTTCTCTTGGCGCTCTTGGCGCCTTGGCGGTTAATTAAATATTAAATGCATCTTCATAGCGAATTGGTATTAGCAATAATTTCTGGATTTGAATCTGTATCCGAATCTTTGTGAATTGGGATAACGCACCTAGCAAAATTTATGCTGATACTAATTTTTCATTTGCTTGTTGTGCAGCCAAACGATTACCAGGACGACGTAAGCCAAGGTTTTCGCGCAAGGTGCTACCCTCATATTCAGTGCGGAATAGTCCGCGTTTTTGCAGGATGGGGACAACTAAATTTACAAAGTCATCTAATCCTGTAGGTAGAATTGGAGGCATGATATTAAAGCCATCTGCTGCACCGTTGTTAAACCATTCTTCTAATTGATCGGCAATGGTTTCGGGAGTACCAAGTATAGTACGATGACCTCTTGCAGTAGCTAGAGAACGGTACAATTGACGCAGCGTTAAACTACCGCGAGTAGCTAAATCTTTAACTAATTTCAGACGGCTCTTATTGGTGTTGGTGTCGGTGGGTAGTTCGGGAGCTATATCATCTAGAGAATATTTCGATAGATCCACACCCTTGTAATAGGTCTTTAAAATACCCCAAGCGACATCTGGATGAATTAATGATTGCAGAAACTCGTATTTTTCTTGTGCTTCTTCTTCTGTACGCCCAATAATTGGGAAAGCACCAGGCATAATTTTTAAATCATCCGGAGAACGTCCATATTTTGCCAATCTGCCCTTGATATCGGCATAAAATTCCTGAGCATCTGCGAGGGTTTGATTCGCGGTGAAAATTACCTCAGCAGTACGCGCAGCTAAATCTCGCCCAGCTTCCGAGGCTCCAGCTTGCACAATTACAGGGTAACCTTGAGGCGGACGAGCAACGTTTAAGGGGCCTTTGACAGAGAAATGTTTACCTTTATGGTTGAGTATGTGTAGCTTCTCTGGATCGAAATAAATGCCTGATTCTCTGTCACGAATAAAGGCATCATCTTCCCAACTATCCCATAGTCCTTTGACGACTTCGACAAATTCTTCCGCCCGTTCATAACGCAGGCTGTGATCTGGGTGATTTTCCAATCCAAAATTAGCGGCGGCGTTATCATTACCTGTGGTAACGACATTCCAACCGGCGCGTCCTTTACTCAAGTAATCTAGAGAAGCAAACTTCCGTGCTAGGGTGTAGGGTTCTTCGTATGTAGTTGAGGCGGTAGCGATGAAACCGATGTTTTGAGTTACTGAAGATAAAGCAGAGAAGAGAGTCACAGGCTCGAAATGGGCGATTTTACCATTACGACACTGATTTTCGCCACCGTTACCCCAAACTCCTGGACTATCTGCGAGAAAGACTGCATCAAATAACCCGCGTTGGGCTGTTTGAGTAATTTCTTTGTAATGCTCGAAATTTAACCCTGCATCTATTTGGGCGTCAGGGTGTCGCCATGCAGAGATATGATGTCCAGTGGCTTGAATAAATGCACCTAACCGAAACTGACGTTTTTTGCTCATCTACTTTGTTCTCTTCTTCAATAATGCGGTTCGCTAATAGCGATCGCTTTTCTCACAACATCAGTCATCATTTGACTGCTGCTAAAAAACTTTGGCTGATTCCTAACTGCTCAAAACTTATATTGGACTGATAGCCTGACACATCTCGATCAAACCCCGATCAATAGCTAGTAAGTGATTTGTGAAAAGACGAAAGTTTAAGCTTTCAACTACTGACATACGCCCAAAAAATAATTTTATCTGGATGGCAGATTTATAAAATCCTTTGACTGTAAGGCTTTGAGGTAATTATGTCTGGTACAGGCATTCACCTATAACTGGACAGTTAAGATACAGCTTACACAATCCAACCAAAAAAATATGTGCTGGCAAACACAAGTATATGATATACGAATTATTAGGTTATCAAACATTAAATATTGCAAAGTATCTGGTTAGGGGCTAGGGAAGGTATGCGCAAGATGATCGCGTAGGGTGTTGCAGAGAAACCATCGCCCGTAACGAGGATATTAAAAAAGTTATTTGCTGGCTAGTTTTTCATACAGAGATTTAACAATATGAACGATAAATTTATGCTGGCTGCTCTAGCTCAAAGCAAAAAAGCTTTACCAGAATGCTTACCGAATCCACCAGTAGGTTGTGCCATAGTCCATTCTGGCGAGATAGTAGCACTAGGATATACCCATTCACCAGGAAAGCATCACGCTGAGGCTGATGCACTTACCTACATTCAAGGTCAAGATTTACCGTTTTTGCAAATGTACGTAACTCTTGAACCTTGTTCTTTTCAAGGACGCACACCCTCTTGTGCTTTGGCGATCGCTAAAGATCCACGCATTCAAGAAATATATGTCTCGCTAGTCGATCCAGATCCGCGCAATCACGGTCAAGGATTAGATATTCTCAAAGCAGCAGGGAAAATAGTTCATGTCGGGTTATGTGCCGAGGAAGTGAATCATTTTCTGGAAAAATATCTATTAAAGGGTGATTAAACAGAGCTAATAGTGCTAAAGCACTATTATTCCATGCCCAAAAACGCCATTTCCCCATTAAGAGTACTGCGTAATAATTGGTAACTCTTGATTTAATACCCAATTACCTATGTGATTGAGTTTGTAATCGACTGGATCGTGGAGGGTAAAGGTGCGCAAGTCACGCCAGTAGCGGTCAAAGCCGTATTTAGTAGCCGTGGATCTAGTACCGGTGACTTCAAAGATACCGTTGGTGATATCTAATCCCACCCGGGTAACTAAGGCTTTGGCGGAGAAAACAGCGATCGCAATTTCTCCTCTCTCCTCAAAAGTCAAATCAGATCCTTTATCCCAAGCTTTTTGTACTTGGGCGGCTGTGCGATCGCTCAATGCAATGGCGGCTTGTAGTTGAGTCCAAAATTCGCCATAATGCCGCAAAATATACGGGTCTTTGCTAGCGCTGTCTACTCCAGAGGTAATCCAAGGTCTAGTTTGAGTTTTCGTGTATTCTTTAGCCGCAGCTAGCGCACCTTCAGCAATCCCTAAATATATATAGGTTTTGGTTAATTGAGCGATGATTCCCAAAAATGTACCAAAAGCACTATCAGTAGGATGAGGATATCCCAGGATTTCATCTTTTTTTACCAATACATCATGAAAGGTGAATGTGTCGCTATCTGTGCGCCGTTGTCCAATGTTATCCCAATCTTGGTTGGAAACTACCCCTGGTCTATCTTTAGGAATGACAAACAACCAGGGCAATTCTACACCATCTTGCAGGGCGGAGAATACACGCAAATCTGCGATCGCCACACCAGTACCAAAGCTTTTGACCCCATCTACCCGGAAATTTTCGCCATCGGGGGTAATTTTCAGCCTAGTATCCCTGGTATTAATCGCATTTGCCCAAAAGAGATTTTTTTCGGCTGTTTCGCGGTAATATCTTTCTTTTTGCTCTGGTGTGCCAGAAACATGAGCTAAAGCTGTTAAATTCAGGTGATTCCCGTACAACTGTCCAACAGAACCATCTGCGGTTGACAGTTGTTGAATCACCTTAAAAGCTTCTACCCAAGTTGCACCGATCCCGCCATATTCTTGAGGTACGACTAAAGGTAATAAGCCACTTTCCCGCAACAGTTGAATTTCTATATCGGGAATTCCCGCTTTTTGGTCTCTTTCTACTGCAGTAGCTCTAAGTTCCGCAGCTACAGAAGATGCTATTCCAATCCAATCTTGAGATTCTTCTTTAACTAATAGTTGCACCATTGCGCCTCTTAATTACGAATTACGAATTACGAATTACGAATTGTTCTAAGCTGCTTCCGAATCTAGGGCATAATCAGATGAGCGATCGCTATCTTGTTTCGTCATCACTCGTTGTAAAATCTTCTCCACCGTCTGCGCAAATTCTGCATCTCCCCGAGAGCGAGGACGGGGAAAATCAATCTTGACATCTAGACCAATTTGACCATCTTCAATCAACACCACTCGGTCTGCTAACACTACCGCTTCTTCTACATCATGGGTAATTAGCAATGCCGTAAATTGCTGTTCTTGCCATAAATTTTCTAATAATTGCTGCATTTCAATGCGGGTTAAGGCATCTAGCGCCCCTAGAGGTTCATCTAGCAGCAATAGCGAAGGATGACTAGTTAAAGCTCTAGCTAACGCCACCCGTTGCCGTTGTCCACCAGAAAGGACAGAAGGCCATTCATTAGCCCTGTCTTCTAATCCCACCGCCCGCAACACTTGTAAAGCTGTCTGCCTTGCTGTCACCTTAGAACTAGAACCCAGTAAACCTAGTTCCACATTAGCAATCACTCGCTGCCAAGGTAGAAGTCGCGAATCTTGAAACATCATCCTGATAGTGGGATTTATCTGCTGGTGGGATTGTTCATTATTCAAAAACACACCCCCTGCACTCGGTGCATCTAAGCCTGCAATTAGGCGTAGCATGGTACTCTTCCCGCAACCACTACGACCAACAATAGCTACAAATTCCCCTGGCTGAATATCTAAATCAATATTTTGTAGAACTTGTTTTGCGCCAAAAGATTTACTTAGTCCTGATAATTTCAAGTGCATTCCGTGTGTTTTCAATCCCATGTGAAAAACCTCCTAATTTACGAGTGATTGTCTGTGAATAAAAATCGATAAATTTTACTTACGGGCTGGAAATATCTACTGATTGGGCATCATTGTGATATTTTTACTTTCCCAAACAAATATTGAAGAGAAATAAGCTAATTGACTAATGCCTAAACTAATTTAATAGTGCCACCCTATTTAATAAATACTCTTAAGACCAAGCATTTATAACTAACAAAGATTTTTTGGCATTGCTGCCTGAAGATTTTATGTATATTTAGGCAATTTAATTTAAGTACTGTATTTCGGTCAGTTTTTAGTATTTTAATTTATCAAAGCAAGTTTCACATATTTAAAGATAAAAATCAAGAGTTTTATAAAAATAGTCGCTTGTAGGGGCAAGGTACTGCCTCACCCCTAATGATTTGGCTCATACAAAAGGAATCTCCCATAGATAGGTGCATAATAATTGCCGCAAACTTTAACAATAAAATTGTATTTTTCGATTAATTTTATTGATAAATAAATGTAGTTATTCTCTGCCTCCTTCGCTTCAAAGATATGCAAAAGCTACCTTCCCACCCTCTGCCTTTCTTCAGTTCTTCTTCCCCCTTGTCCTCCTTGTCCTCCTTGTCCTTCTTCCCTTGTCCCCCTTCCTCCCATTTCGCGAAGAATTGCAAACTTTCTTCACCTTACCCATTGCTTTTATCAGCCATTTGTGAAATTATTATATACCAATACTACGGTAAATTGGTCAATAAACCGGACTTTAATCTCCCAAACCAGCCCAGCCTGAATTTCAGCAGAATTAGCCTCTAGTATAAGAGGGTGTAGAAATATGCCTCAGCCACGATACGGGATTTGGATTCCCGTTTACGGCAATTGTGGCGCGATGAACCACCCGTATGAACCCCGTGATGCTAGCTACAACAGAGCTAAACAACTCATCCAACTAGCAGAAGCCTATGGGTTTACCACCACTCTCATCGCCGAACACATTATTAATCCGAGAAATCAAGAATTAGACCAGCTAGAGACTTGGACAACCGCAGCCGCCCTAGCAGAAGTTACTAAATCTATAGAAATTATCGCCGCAATTAAGCCTTTGCTATTTCATCCAGTAGTTTTGGCAAAAATGGCATTAAATATTGATGCGATTAGTGGCGGTAGATTTTCTATTAATTTAATTAGCGCCTGGTTTATGCCGGAATTGCAAAAATCTGGAATTCCTTTCTTACCCCATGATGAACGCTATCGCTATTCACAACAGTGGATGGAAGTAGTAAAAGCTTTGTGGAGTGGTGAAAAAGTTAATTATCATAGTGAATATTTTCAAATTAGCGATTTATGCTTGCGTCCTCGTCCTATCGCCCAACCTCATCCCCTCGTATATCTGGGTGGAGAATCGGATGCGGCGAAGAATCTCGCAATGGAAACAGCAGATGTATTCTTTCTCAATGGGCGTCCCTTAGATGTCATCAGAGAAACTATTGCTGATGTGAGAAAGCGAGAACGAAAAAAACCCAATCCCCTGGGGTTTGCGATGTCAGCTTTTGTCATTGCGCGAGCGACTGATGCAGAAGCTCAAGCCGAATATGAATACCTGCGAGAACTCGCCCAACAAGACGACAGAACCGAACTGATGAAAGGTGTGGAACCAGATGTAGTCATGTTTAAGAATATGGCGAAATATCCAGGGGTGGGAAGTAATGGCGGGACTGCGGCGGGGTTAGTTGGTAGTTATGACACTGTAGCCGCGAGAATTACAGATTTTGTGGAAGTAGGTGTAGATACCTTCATGCTGCAATTCCAACCTTTTACCCCAGAAATGCAACGTTTTGCTGAAGAAGTAATGCCACGAGTGCGATCGCGAGAACTCGTAGCTTAATCTGCAATAATCAAGGAAGGCTTTATGAGTGCAACTTTAACTCGCCCAGCTTGGACAACTGAGTTTGAAATTGAAACCATCGATAAAATCATTGCTAAACACACCCCAAATTTTCCTACTACTCGCATTCAAGAACCGCGACAACTAACAACAAAAGAAGACTTTGAGAAATTCTATCGCTTCCGCATTGGTGGCGCAGCCCACGATTTATATATTGTCCAAGTTTGTAGCAAAATTATTGACCAAATACCCGACCCAGAACTGCACCTATTTTTAAGCCGCCAAATTGGTGATGATGGCGCACATGCCCAATTTACTCGTCAGCGAGTCTGGGAATTATCAGGACAAGACCCTACAGAAAAGATTGTAGAAGAAGTAAAAAATCACTGGGAATTTATGGGCGATTTACCAATTCGTAATTGGTTGGGTTTCATAGCCTTTGAATTACACTATGAACTGCATATAGTCGCCCAGTTAATTTTAAACAGCCGTACTACAAAAATTGTCGATCCAGAAACTTCTAAATTTGCCAGTCAAACAATTTTACCTGATGAAGCCGTCCACCGATTTGGAGTTTTAGCTTGGTGGCAAAGTAAATATGATAAAGCCTCACCAACAGAAAAAGCAGAAATAGCCGCCCAGTTATTAGAACTAGACGAAGAAGGACAACGGCGACGCAATCCTTATTTACAAAAACATTGGCAGATTGTCCACGATGCAACTGGCGCAGAAATTGAAGGAATTGGAGTCATATATGACGCTTGGCGGCGGGAAGTATTGTCTTATTTTCTAGATATTCCCATTGCCAAACTTCCTCAACTTGTGAGTGTGAGTGAGTGATGAAATAGAGTCAGTGTTTCCAAACGTGTTCTCTTTGTGGTCGCCCCCATGATATTGGGGGCTTTCTGAAAATCTGTAATTAATAAAAAACCATTTTGTAGGGTGTGTTGTCGCGTAGCGCAACGCACCGCCAGCGATTATCAAAAGTATACGTATATTTTTATAAAAGTTGTATTTAATATTCAAATTTTCACCAAGATATTTTAATTAAAAAAATCATAATGCTAAGGAGTACCTATGTTCAGCGAAATTACAAATAAATTATTTTCTTGGATAAACGAGAAAATATTACAGGCAATTTATAAACCAAATATCAAGAATTTTATTATCTTTTTTATTATTGGTTTTGGATTGAGTCTAACTCTCGCATCTTGTACCCCACATAACTCTACTAACTCTGCCAATGCAGCTAAACAAGAACCACAGAAAAGCCAGTTAACAGTGCTAAAAATGGGTCATCAAAAAGGGATGGCACTTTTAAATATTGTGAAAGCACAGGGAAGTTTAGAAAAGCGTTTACAACCTCAAGGTATATCTGTGACATGGAACGAATTTTCTTCTACTGCACCACTTTTAGAAGGTATGGGTGTCGGTAGTATTGTGTTTGGTGGTGGTGGCGGTACAGGAAGCGTATTTGCACAAGCTAGCGATAAACCATTTGTGAGAGTAGCTGCCGGAATTGGTAGTACTAGAGGTTCCGCTATTTTGGTGAAAGAAGATTCACCTATTAAAACGCTGTCGGATTTGAAAGGTAAAAAAGTTGCTTTTGCTAAAGGTTCAGGTCAGCACTATATTATAGTACGTGCCTTAGAGAAGGTAGGATTAAAATTTACTGATATCCAACCTTTATATTTAACTCCAGCAGAAGCTTTACCAGCATTTGAACGTGGTGATATTGATGCATGGTTGATTTGGGACCCTTACACAGCACAAGCTGAACAAAAGCTGCGCACTCGTTTGTTAGCAGATAATTCTGCTGTATTTGGTGATAAGGCTGCCTTAGAAAGCCCTTCATTTTATTATGCTGCTCCCGATTTTGTCCGCGACCATCCTGATATTGTCAAGATAATTTTACAAGAGTTAGAAAAAGCAGGTTCTTGGTCAAAAAATAATTACAAAGATTCTGCAAAATTACTTTCTAAACTCTACAAAATTGACGAACCGACAATGGAAATAGTGGAAAAGCGAGGAGGCGAGCGCAGTGTCTTACCTGTAACCGATGAAGTGCTTTCAGGGTTACAAAGAATGGCGGATACCTTCTATGAGCTAAAAATTATTCCGAAAAAGATAGATGTGAAGGACAAAAATTATAACTGGGTTCCTGAGCAGAAATGGTGAGTTTGTCATTAGTCATTTGTGTTTGGGTGTATCTATTCATGAAAGTGGAATTTTGTCAATATTTGAAAAAGGCGATCGCATGAATATTAAACGTCGGTTTTTTGTAATAGCAACTGCATCTTTTTTAGCTACAGTCACTAGTTGTAGTTCACCGCAAAATAATGCTGCTAACACCACAAATAGTCCTACAGCCACAACGGCTGCAAATACAGTTGCAACAGGAGCAAAAGAGAAAATCAAAGTCGGAGTTTCACCAGTTCCGGCTGGAGAGATTTTGGAATTTGTGAAAAAAAATCTTGCACCAGAAGCAGGATTAGATATTGAAATTGTCACTTTTAATGATCCAGTGCAAAATAATACTGCGTTAAAAGATGGACAAATCGATGCTAATTACTTCCAACATATCCCCTATATGGAAGATTATGGCAAGCGCAAAAATCTCAAAATGTACGCTTTTACTCCCCAGATACATTTAAACCCTGTAGGGATATTTTCTAAAAAATATAAATCTCTAGCGGAGGTTCCTAATAAAGCTTTAGTCACAATTCCCGATGATATTAGTAACGCTCATCGTGCTTTAAAAGTATTAGAAGAAGCAAAGCTAATTAAACTTAAACCCAACACCCAACCTGCTAGTCCCAAAGATATTATTGAAAATCCGAAAAACCTACAGATTAAAGAGATACCTGGAGCGCAAGCAATCCCTACTCTTCCTGATGTGGATTTAGCGGGAATTACAGGTAATTGGGTTGTGCAATCTGGGATGAAAACAGATAAAGATGCTTTAGCACTAGAGTCAGCGCAAAATCCACTGTATGCGGTGACTGTAACCACATTAGCAGGAAAGGAAAACGATCCGAGAATTCAAAAACTCCATAAATTGCTACGCGATGAAAAAGTGAAGCAATTTATTAGAGAAAAATATCAAGGCGCAGTACTTCCTATTCCTTAAAAACTCTCTTCTCTTGGCGCTCTTGGCGTCTTGGCGGTTCGTTTTTTATTCTTATACATTGTGAACAGAAGATATAAATCTCACGCAGAGGCGCAGAGAGGATGAAAATTTAACTTTTATTTATGGAGAAGTTTGTAAATGATAGAGTTTATTGATATTCGCAAAATCTACCATCAAGGCGAACATAAAATAGTAGCTTTAGATGGAGTAAATCTACATGTTAAAGCAGGTGAAATCTTTGGCGTATTAGGACAAAGTGGTGCAGGTAAAAGTACCTTAATTCGCTGCGTTAATCAATTAGAAAAACCTACATCTGGTTATGTAATAGTTAATGGACAAGAAATCACATCTCTTAGCGGCGTAGCTTTGCGTCAAACACGCCAGCGTATAGGAATGATTTTTCAACACTTTAATTTACTCAGTTGCAGAACCGTAGCTGAAAATATCGCTTTCCCTTTGGAGGTGATTGGTTATAGTAAATTGCGACGCAAAGCTAAAGTTGAAGAATTACTTTCGTTAGTGGGTTTGGAAGGTAAAGCCAACGCTTACCCCGCACAACTTTCTGGGGGACAAAAGCAACGGGTGGGAATTGCGCGTGCCTTAGCTGGGGAACCGAAAGTATTACTTTCCGATGAAGCAACATCAGCCCTCGATCCCCAAACTACACGCTCAATTTTAGAACTATTGCGTGACTTGAATCAACGCATGGGATTGACGATTTTGTTGATTACTCATGAAATGGGTGTAGTTAAACAAATCTGCGATAGCGTGGCGATACTTCATGCTGGTAAGGTTGTAGAACAAGGTAGCGTGAGCGATTTAGCAGCGCAACCGGATTCTTTATTAGCTAGAGAGTTTTTCCCCCGTTCTCATAACTATATACCTCGTCCTGGGACAGTTTTGGCAACAGTCGCATTTGCTGATGAAAGTGCGAAAAATTCGATATTTACTACCTTGACGCGCCGTTTTGATATTGATGTTAATATCCTCAATGGTAGCGTAGAAACTGTAGGCGATCGCCGTGTCGGTCAGTTTCAAGTCGAACTTGCAGGAATTAAGGTAACGCAAGCTTTGGAATACTTACATAATTCAGAATATGCAGTTGAGGTGCATTAATGCAAGGATGGGAATTAATTAACAGTTTACTGCTCGCAAGTCAGGAGACTTTTTACATGGTGGGAGTCTCCGCCTTTGTAGCGATACTTTTGGGTTTACCTGTGGGTTTATTGTTAGTAATGACTAGCCCTGGTAATGTTCTCTATGCTCCCAAGCTCAACAAAATATTAAGTGCAATAGTTAATACTGGGCGCTCTTTTCCATTTATTATTTTACTTGTAGTTCTTACGCCTTTAACACGATTAATTGTTGGCACTTCTATCGGTAGTACCGCCGCACTTGTTCCTCTGACTCTTGCAGCGATTCCCTTTTTTGGGCGGATTGCGGAAACTAGTATTCTCGAAGTTGATAAAGGGTTAATAGAAGCAGCAGAAGCAATGGGCTGTGACTATTGGCAAATTGTTTTGAAAGTTCTGATTCCGGAAGCGTTACCTTCGATTATTTTAGGGGTAACAATTTTAATTGTGAGTCTCTTGAATTCTTCTGCAATGGCTGGGGCTGTTGGTGGCGGTGGTTTGGGTAATTTAGCTATTCAATACGGCTATCAACGGTTTGATGTGGGAGTTATGTTTGCCACAATTATTGTGCTGATTTTGTTGGTGCAGATTATTCAGTTTTTGGGTGATTTGTTAGCACGACAGTTGCGGAAAAAGTAATTGTTTTAACGCAAAGTGGCGCGAAGTTCACGCGGAGGTACGCGGAGTTTTTAGAGATACTGTGCTAGCGTCTCTGCGTGAGATTGAATTAATTGTCAATTTTAAATTTGTTTATGAAGAAACAGCAAAATTTACTTTTCTTGACAAAAACTAATCGCCGTTTCTTCCTCACAGCAGGAAGTGCATTTACCGCTTCACTCTTGTTTGCAGGTTGTAGCCGAATTTCTGGAACTGTGGCTAAGGCTGAAGCAGAGGAGACTATTAAAGTTGGGGTGACTGGGATAGTTTCGGAAGATATTTTGAAATTTATTAACAAGAGTCTCGCGCCTCAAGAAAAGTTAAAAATTGAGGTGGTGAAATTTAATGACTGGATACAGCCTAATACAGCATTAAGAGATAAGGTAATTGATGCCAATTTCTTTCAGCATAAACCTTTTATGAATAATGCTGCGAAGGAACTGAAAATTAATTTGGTGCCGTTGAATACAATTTATCTTAATACTCTGGGGCTTTTTTCTAAAAATCTCAGGTCAGTGAATGAAATTCCCCAGAATGCGACTGTGACTATTGCTAATGATGTAATTAATAATGATAGAGGTTTGAGATTATTAGCAGCTAATGGTTTAATTAAGTTAAAAGATAATATTGGCGAATTTGTGACGCAAAGAGATATTGCAGCTAATCCTAAAAGTTTGAAAATTAAAGAAGTAGAAGGTGTCCAAGTTGTTCGAGCAATTAATGATGTAGATTTCATTGTTTCTTCGGCTCAAACTGTGGCTTTAGCAGGGATAGAACCTAATTCTATGGGTTCAGAAACTGCTAAGGATAAAAAATATGCTCTTGCTTTGGTTACATTACAGGGACGAGAAAATGAGCAGAAGATTCAAAAATTAAATAATCTCCTTGTTAATCCCCAAGTAAGAGATTTTATTACTAAAGAATATAAAGGTAGATTAATACCCGTTTTTTAATCCTCTTTTCTCTGTGTCCTCTGCGTCTCTGTGGTTAAAAATTTATTGAACCGCAGAGGCGCAGAGAACGCAGAGAGACAACTAAATTAATCTTGGTGTATAGCAATCCTAAATCATTTATAAAATTTACTAATTCTCTATTTTTTCTCTTATCCTTGGCGTACTTGGCGTCTTGGCGGTTCATTAAAAAATATTTTCACAACTCAGATAGGATGGCTATAATTACGAATTATTTACTACATCTACAGTTTGGCGAAAGTTAATTATAAAGTCGTTAAGTGTTTCTGTATCGACTAAAAATGCATCGTGTCCGTAGGTTGATTTTAAGCAAACTAGTTGAGCATTAGGAATGAAATTTGCTAATTCTTGTTGTTCTATTGGGGGATAAAGAATGTCAGAATCAATGGCGACAACTAAAACAGGTTGTTTAATACTTTGCAACACAGATTCATAGTCTTGACCTTGAGCAATATCATGACTATCCATCGCTTTGGTAAGAGTAATGTAAGTATTGGCATCAAATCTTTCTACTAGCTTTTGTCCATGATGTTGTAAGTAGCTAGCGATCGCATATTGGTCAGCAGAGTCATCATACTGTCGTCCAAAGCGTTCTGTAAAGCTTTCCCAATAACGATACATACTCATCGCCATCATTCGCGCGACGGCTAATCCTTGGTTGGGTGGTTCCTTATCTGTATAATTCCCAGCTTTCCAGTTAGGATCGTTATATATAGCTTGTCTTTGGGCTTCACTCAATCCAATACACCAAGCTGAATGTCTCCCAGATGTAGCAATGGGTGCGATCGCTTTCACAATTTCTGGATATAATAAAGCCCACTCTAGTACTTGCATTCCCCCCAGGGAACCACCAATTACCAGTTGCAAAGATTTAATTCCTAGATATTGAATTAGTTCAGCTTGTAAGCGCACCATATCTCGAATGGTAATAGGGGGAAATGATGCGCCGTAAGGAATTCCGGTTTGGGGATTGATGCTAGTCGCGCCTGTAGTACCGTAACAACTTCCTAAAATGTTGCTGCATACGATAAAATTGCGATCGCTATCAAATGCTTTTCCTGAACCAAATAAATCTTCCCACCAAACATCCGCATCAGCCGAACCAGTCAAAGCATGACAAATTAGCACTCCATTATCGCCAAGTGAGTTCAACTTTCCCCAAGTTCGATAAGCAATTTGCACCCCAGTTAAAACTTCACCACCCTCTAACTTAAACGGCTGCGAGAGATGGTAATACTGAGTATGTGGGGAAATTAAATGCTGGTATTTCATTTAAAATGGGGCATGGGGAAGAAAGACAAGGGAGACAAGGGAGACAAGGGGGACAAGGAAGAAACAACAAATGACCTTTGACTGTTGACTTTGGACTATTGACTCTTGACTAATGACTAATCTTCCCAAATGCTTGCTCAAAATCTTCTTTGATATCGTCGATGTGTTCAATTCCCACGGAAACGCGCACTAAATCTGGTGTCACACCGGCGGAAACTTGTTCTTCGTTGTTTAATTGTTGATGGGTGGTAGAAGCTGGATGAATGACGAGGGTTTTCGCATCGCCAACGTTGGCTAAATGACTCGCTAATTTCACATTATTAATGAAGGTTTTACCTGCTTCTAATCCACCTTTGATCCCAAAATTTAAGACTGCGCCAAAGCCGTTTCTCAAATACTTTTTCGCTCGCTGATGATAAGGATGATGGGGAAGTCCGGGATAATTAACCCAGGCTACTTGTGGTTGCTGTTCTAACCACTGGGCTAATTCTAATGCATTGCTGACATGGCGATCTACACGTAACGAGAGAGTTTCTAACCCTTGTAATAACAAAAAGGCGTTAAATGGACTCAAAGAGGGGCCGAAATCTCTTAACCCTTCTACTCTGGCGCGGATAATGAAAGCAATATTCCCAAAAGGACTACCGACACCAAACACTTCTTGGAAATTCAGCCCATGATAACCAGGGGATGGTTCGGTAAAAACAGGGAATTTACCATTACCCCAGTTAAATTTACCAGAATCGACAATTACCCCGCCAATAGAAGTGCCATGACCACCAATCCACTTAGTTGCAGATTCGACTACAATATCTGCACCATGTTCAATAGGTCGTGCTAAATATCCACCTGCACCAAAGGTATTATCAACAATTAGGGGAATGCCGTTTTCGTGAGCAACGTGGGCTAAGGCTGCAAAGTCAGGAATGTTGAATTGGGGATTACCAATGGTTTCAACATACAATGCTTTTGTGCGATCGTCGATCGCCTGACGGAAGTTTTCTACATCATCGCCTTCGACAAATTTGACATTTATCCCTAAACGTGGTAAAGCGACTTTGAATTGATTATAAGTGCCACCATATAAAAAACTGGTAGAAACAATATTATCCCCTGCTTGGGCGATCGTGCTTATAGCTAAAAATTGTGCAGCTTGTCCGCTAGAAGTGGCTAATGCGGCGACACCCCCCTCTAACGCTGCAATTCGCTTTTCAAAAACATCCGTTGTCGGATTCATAATCCGCGTGTAAATGTTGCCAAATTCTTGCAACGCAAACAACCGCGCCCCATGCTCCGCATCGTCAAAAACATAAGATGTTGTCTGATAAATTGGGACAGCACGCGCATTTGTTCCTGGTGCTGGTTCTTGTCCTGCATGGACTTGCAAAGTTTCAAAGCGATATTTTTCAGACATAGACAATTACTGCATCAAATATATTTTTTTAGTAGTAGCACCATTAATATAGCGTAAGTCTATCGATTTACAGTATATTGTTACCCTACGCCATAGGTGCAAGCAAAAAGGAAAAGGTTTTTCCCCTTTTCCTCTACAGAACTTTACAGAGTTACGGTTTCATCACATTTAGGTTATGGATTCATTTTCTCTAGCAAACAGAGTGTAAAAAACTGAAGGACGCACGCCAACATATTTAACAACCAAAGCACCTAACCAAATATTCCAGACAATCATGGTGAAACTTGTTGCGATCGCAGCCCCAGTAATATTAAATATGGGAATTAATATCGCATTCAAGACTATATTCAGTAAGGCACTAGCAACAATTACAGGTAAAGATTTATTTTGATGACCAGTCATAATCATCAAAATCCCTACGGAACCACATAAAGCATTTACCATCTGTCCCATAATCAGAATTTTTAAAGACAAACTCGCTTCAACAAAACCTGCACCAAATAGATTGAGAATAGGTTGCGTAAAGGTCATGAGTACAATTGTCATGGCGACAGTCGGCCAGAAAATCCAATTAGTTACGCAAGAAACCACCTTTTGTAATTCTGGAATATCCCCTTTAGTGTACAAAGTTGTAAATACAGGTGCAGCTACCATATTCACAATTTGTAAAACGAAACTTGTCCATGCGGCTGTTTTTACTGCTGCGTTGTAAATACCTGCTGCTTCCGGGCCGATAAATGAACCAATCATCACTGTATCGGTTTGGCTCAAAATCCCAAAAGATGCTTGTTGAATTAACAAAATTACCGCTATATTTAACCACTCACGGTAAGCATAAACTGGCGCTGCTGCTTCAAAATCACTGTGTAATTTCTTCCACAACAAGTATAGTTGCACGACAACAATCGCGATAAACATGCCGGAAGCGATCGCAATCATTGGTACGCTAGTCAAATCATCCTGGGTTTGCATAAATACAAAGCCACCAGCCAGCACCAAAACAGGCCAGATAATTTGCGATGGAATAAATGCTACAAGAATATCCTCCATCGCCCTTCCTGTTTCTTGTTGGAACCTAGCCAAACTCTGTAGTAATACTAATCCCATCCCCAACAGTAGCGGAGTTGCATAGACAAAACTATGGTAATAATTAATAACTAAAATTGTCCCTGTAGCGCAGATAATCAACAGTAAACTGTTGGAAAATACGAGTAACCAACAACCACGAACTAAACCTTGCAAACGTCCCCATTCCTGCTTAACTCGGTATTCAGGAAGCAAACGCAAAACCGTGGTAGGTAACCCTAATTCTGCGGGAACTGCTAACAATAACGACCAAGACATGACATATTCATAAATGCCATATTCAGTTCTTCCCATCCACTGCGCCAGAAATATTTGCAGGAGATATATCAAAACTAAACCAGTCACTTGAATGATTAAAGCCACAATAGTGTCTTTAGCCAGTTCAGCTAATTGAATGCTTCCTGACTTTTGTGAAACTGACAAGTTTGTCATAATTACCACCTCACCACATGAGGAGATTTGTTAATAATTGAAAAACTGAGAGGCGATAGCTCAAGATTGAGTCTGATGTAACTTAGACAAGCTTTGACTTTTTATATTGCAGAGTAAATCAGAGAAAATGCACGTTTTCTCTAATTTTATTATTCGGAGAATTATTAATCGATAACAACTCAGGTATAGGTATAACCAGAGATAAGCTAACGCCCGTCTAAATTGCATAACTAATTATCAGGGCTGTCAACAGTCAACAGTCAACATTAGAGAATTCAATCATTAGTTAGTTGGGTTTAATTTCGTTCTATCCAACGTCAAACCTCAATATTTCCGACCCCCTTTTAAGGTGATGCGTACTGAGTATTAACCTGGGATCGATTGGGATACCTAATCTTGAGATATTGACTGGTAAAAACATTATTTACATCTGCCTTTTACCAGTCAAAATTTTCCTATCTGAACGATGGTGTGAGAGGAAAGTTTATGTTTTTTCTCTCGTCATCTTAAAAGAGTATAAAATTTTTCGTTCAAGCACATTGAAGCAGGAATCAAAAAAAAATAGATATTAAAAAAACTACATATTTTTTTAACATTTGTAAAATATACTTATTTCGCCAACCCTGATTCTGCAAAAAAGGTAGGTAAAATACAGGTGAAATTTGTGCGCCAATATTGATTCACCAGCAACGCTAGTTTGATTCACCCGCTAACCATAATACTGCATACTCAGGCAATACCAACTCACAAAAACCTTTATATATAAGATTTCTGCTCATGGCAATGCCTGAAATCAAAAAAATCTGGGCTTGAGCTTATATAGTCAAGCAAAAAGATGGTATGCTGAATTTTAATCTCCGATATATATATCGAGTTTAAGTAGATTAATGGTTTCGCCTCTCAAATTAAACAAATACATCTGCTGCTTCAACTCTCAACAATTGAGATGAAGGAATAAATTGTGGTGAATTATTTACAAGAGCATGACTTTCGCTATAAACAAGCGTATTCTACCCGGAGTTTTTTACTTGCTGTTGCATATTTGAGTTTGATGGTTACTGGTTGCAGTCAAAAAACGGCTGTGAATCCGCCAGCTAACTCCAATTCTGCCTCACAGGTTGTGAGTAACAATCAAAATTCCGAAAAAAATTCCGAAAAAAATAACGTAGTTCGCTTGGGATACCAAAAAGGCGGGATTATTCCCATTTCCCGTCAGCGCGGCGACCTAGAAAAGCAGCTAACAACGCAAAATATTAAAGTTGAATGGACTGGCCCTTTTGACCGATGTGCTACGTTGTTAGCAGCCATTAATGGTAATCGTGCAGACATTGGTGGTTGCGGTGATATTCCTACTATCTCAGGGATTGCTTCTGGACAACCACTCTGTATTGGTTCTGTACAGCGTCCTAAAGCTGATTCTTTAGGTAGTGCTATTTTAGTTCGCGGTGATTCTGCTATCCGTAAACCTGCTGATTTAATTGGTAAAAAAGTAGCAGTTAACCAAGGGGGTGCAGGTGAATACCTGTTATTAAAAGTTTTAGAAAAAGAAAATATCCCCAAAGAAAAAGTTCAGCGAGTTTACCTATCGCCAAATGATGCTGCACCAGCGCTATACCAAGGTTCGGTTGATGGTTGGGCAGTTTGGGAACCTTATATTTCCATTGCTGAACTAGAACATAAGGCGCGACGAATCACGACTACCCATCCTGCACCTACCTACGGCATTATGGTTGTGCGCGGTGATGCGGCAAAGGATAATCCTGTAGCAATTAAATCTGCACTGACAGCTTTGAGCCAAGATGGTGAATGGCTGAATCAGCATACCGATGCAGCCGCAGATTTTATGGTGAAGGAACTGAAAGTTTCAGAAGCTGTAGCCAAGCAAGCTACTAAGAATCGCGGCCCTGAGTCTTACGTTTTTCCTGATGCTGATGATGTCGCCAAGCTTCAGAAAACAGCTGATTGGCTACTAGAGCAAAAAATTCTGCCCAAACGAGTAGATATTGCCGCTTCAGTATGTCCTTTGGGAACTACCGCGACGAGGTAGGGAAGGGAAGGAGGACAAGGGGGACAAGGAGGACAAGGAGGACAAGGGGGACAAATGCCCCATGCCCAATGCCCCATGCGTAAGTCTGAATCCCAAAAGTTAAATTACAAATCTGGAATGTTATGACTCATACAACTATTCTCGAATCCTTAGAAACAGACGAATGGTTTATTGATAGTCCTGACTTACGTGAGTTTGTAGCGATCGCAAAACAAATTGTCTCACACACAGCAGGCGATCGCCAAGAAACTCTCAATACCCTGGAACCCCATTTTGCAACACTCCTAAAAAAACAAGATTGGTTACCAGAACAATTCGCCCAGCCAAATCACCAGAGCGGTTTAGGTGGTGGCATTGGACAATGGCTGCTATATCGTTCTCAGGATCGTTCGCTGACTATCTTTAGTTTAGTAATTCCGCCTAATTCGATTACACCTGTTCACGATCATTTATCCTGGGGACTAGTGGGTTTGTATAAAGGCAGACAAGAAGAAACTGTTTACCGTCGCCTAGATAACGGTGATGTTGAAGGATATGCCCAGTTACAAAACCTCGGTACTTATAAAGTAAAAAGTGGTGATATTTACCGTCTGTTACCGCCAGACGGAGATATTCATTCAGTCAAAGCAACAACAGTATTTACTCCCTCTATCTCCATTCATGTGATGGGAAATGATACTGGTAACATTTTGCGACACCACTATAACCCAGAAGCAAAAAGCGTTAAGTCTTTTCGTTCTGGATATTCCAATGCACCTGACAAAGAAAATTCATAAACAACAACCAGAAGACTATGGCGAGATTTGATAGACCCCAACCACCAGTTTTTGCAAAAGTTGAAGATGAACGCCTTTACCGCAAACAACGCCTAGCAGCAGCATTTCGCTTATTTGGACGTTTTGGTTTCAGTGAAGGAATCGCAGGCCATATTACCGCCCGTGACCCAGAATTTACTGACCATTTTTGGGTAAATCCTCTAGGAATTTACTTCGGCCATATTCGTGTTTCTGACTTAATTTTGGTTGATAGAGAAGGCGAAGTAGTTAAAGGCGATGCAGCTGTTAATCGCGCCGCCTTTGCTATTCACTCTCAAGTACATGAAGCCCGACCTGATGTCATTGCAGCCGCACACGCCCATTCTCTATATGGGAAATCTTGGTCAAGTTTAGGTCGTTTACTTGACCCTTTAACTCAAGATGCTTGTGCTTTTTATCAAGACCACACTATTTTTGATGATTATAAGGGTGTAGTACTTGATACTTCAGAGGGTAAAAGAATTGCTGAAGCATTAGGAGAGAAAAAAGCTGTCATCCTGCGCAATCACGGCTTTTTGACAGTAGGAAGAACAGTAGATGAAGCGGCTTGGTGGTATATCACATTTGAGCGATCGGCTCAAGCACAACTTTTAGCTGAAGCAGCAGGTAAACCAATTTCTATTGATCATGAAATTGCTACTTTAACCCATAGCCAAGTTGGAACTCATGCAGGTGGCTGGTTTAGTTTCCAACCACTTTATGACAGAATTGTCCGCGAAGAACCGGATTTATTGGATTAATTGGATATGGGGTAATGGGCACTACTAGACTGACAAGCCTAAAATGTTGCAATAAATCTCTTGTTTTTTCTGCCTCCTCTGTCTTGAAAAGTTCTGTTTGTCGGAGACGAACAGACTTTTCGCTGCGCTTCTGCGTTTTATTAATTCACTATTTTAGTCTTGCCACGCTACCACATTACATAAACGAACTCATAGATTACAAAATTCACGATAGCGTCCAGAAATTATGACATAAAAAAGTGCGATCGCAACTTATTCACCACAGAGAAAAACATTATGTTTCATGGCATAGAAAATGAATTGTCGAACGGGGAAACTTGGTCATTTACACAATATTCTCAGTTGCCAGTTCATATTCAATTATTAGTAGAAAAGGAAGATGGACAGCGAGATATTTGGGAATTACCTTACCCACAATCTGAAAGTAATATAATAATTAACCTACTATCTCAATATTTTAAAAACTTGATTGAGGCAATGAAAGTAGCTTAGTACTAAAAATTATCGTTCTTTGACAACGCCCGAATAAGTTCCCGCATCATATCCGTCTTTGTCCTTGATGGAATGGTACTAAGTTAACACACCCGGCCACAGTGCTTCTTGGTTAAAACACAATACCGTTCAGTTAGCGTCAAAAACCTTAAACCGCGTAGGTTGGGTTGAGGAACGAAACCCAACATGTCATCTGTCCTAAGATAGAAGTTCGCAGCAGAAACAATTGCAAAGATGATAATTGACTTTGTAAAACCTCCTCGACTAGATAATCTAGGATATAGGGCTGATCTCCACCGAAGGATGCAATAGATAGATCTGGATTAGTGCGATCACGTAATGACAGCATCGCTAGCTGTAACCCCGCAATCCAACCTTCAGTTTTTGTTTGCAGGGTGGCTATCTGTGACTCTGTTAACGATACTGGTATCGACTGCTGCAAAAATATTGCCGCTTCTATATCAGTGAAACGTAAATCATCTGCTTGCAGTTGGGTTAACTGATTGCGAACCCGCCATCTAGCTAAAGGTAGGGGTGGATCGATACGAGTTGCGATCGCTAAATGAATCTGCGCTGGTAAATGCTCGATAAAATCAGTCAGTGACCTTAAAGCGCATTTGGTGCTGACTACAAAATATAGGCGTAAAGCAATTACTTTCCTCTACCTGCTCTCTGTGCGGCAACAGCAATCGGGTATTTTTTTATTTGGAAGTCCTTATACCAAGTTTTTCAAAAATCAAATACTAGTCCTCTAATCCGGCTCAATATATAGCAATAAATCAAGATTTTTCAACCGTATAATTACTTGATTTATAACCTGAGTTTTCTCAAGGTATTATTAGCATTTAAATTAATGAATGTCTAGATATTTTCATGTTTTTAACTCATATTTATCCTTGATTGCAAATGAAAATATCTAACTCAAAAAAATACATTAAAGTTGACAAAAATAAACAGATTCAGCATCCAGACTAGGAGATAGATAAACAAATCAAGTTAAAGTATACAAAACAAACATTCAAGACAATCATTTCTCTGAATAAAATGTTTTTACTTGATTATTTATTTACATTTTTATGCAACAGAAATATTTACATCTTGGGAAAGTATGTTTAATATAAATTTAGTCGAAAGCGAAGACAAAAACTTCGCTAAAGATAACAATCAACAATGAGTTAAGGTAAATACAATGGCAGTCGAAAAAACTAATTCTTCTTCAAGCTTGGCAGAAGTTATTGACCGCATTTTAGACAAAGGTATTGTTGTAGACGCTTGGGTACGTGTTTCTTTAGTAGGTATTGAATTACTAGCTATCGAAGCTCGCATCGTTATCGCTTCTGTTGAAACCTACTTGAAGTATGCTGAAGCTGTAGGTCTTACTCAGTCGGCTGCTGTGCCTGCTTAATTCTCAAGAGTAAGTTGTTTATACCTGGTTTGTTAAAACTCAAAAAAGTCGCTTCAGATAACATTGAGAAAAGACTTTTACAGTTGATACTTTCAGGATGATTGTGTTTTTATAGCAGAAAATTCTTCGACACTAAGAATTTTCTGCTATTTTCAATTAATGTGGTTTTTGCGCCAAAAGAATAAACTAATGTGCGTCTAAATTGCATAACTACTAAATAAGGGCTGTTAACAGTCAACAGTCAACAGTCAACAGATCTGACGATAGATTATGCAAGTTAAAAGCAAAATAGCTTATTTGGTGTAATTTTTTACAGGTAAAATTTATACCCACGCCTTGAGAGATGGCGATCGCTATCTTTTGGCTGAGAATCCTGGATGCAAATCTCTACCCAGCCTTACCCCCAATTGATAGAGGACTCAAGCCTCTGACAAAGTGTAGGTTGATTATAAGCACTCTGGAATCGGAGCAAGCAGCAAAAGCGCTTTGTTGATTAACCCCAATTAGTAGCATTATGTGAATTTATTCGCTAAGCTAGATTGTAAATAGGTTCACTTGTCAAGCACATGTAACTTTTGTTAACATTGATTCCAGGAAATAAATCGAGCTAATGTTGCAAAACACCGGAGAGTAGAAACTATGGATATTCCGATGGAGCTTAACTTAGAGCAGAAATTCAACCTCAAGGTTTACGAAGAGCAAATTAAGGGTTTAGACCAAGAAGAATCGCAAAAATTGCTTTTAGAGGTGCTGCGACAGTTAATGGTCAAAGACAATATGATCAAGCATCTCCTCCAGCAGTCTTAGGTAACTAGGGATATTTGTTAATTTCCTAGAGTTCGCATAAAAATCAAAACACTTGCAAAGGCTGCTTGGCTATCAAACCCAAGCCGATATTCTTCTTTGTCGTCGTATATATAATTTCCTTCTGCTCTCAATACTTATAAGCAGAGTCATAATTCTTAAATACTTATCTGCAATCCCCAGACAGAACAAGCCTGACTGGGGTTTGTTTGTTAAGGATTGTTACTTAGTTTCTCATAACTGAGACTGAGACAGCTTTCATCTTTTATGTTCTATATTGTCTTGTTCAGGGAACAAGCAATCAAGTTTCAGAGAAAACCAATTTTTAAGGAGAGCGAAATGCTTGATGCTTTTTCTAGAGCTGTAGTTTCAGCAGATGCTAGCACTTCTACCGTATCTGATATTGCTGCTCTGAGAGCTTTCGTTGCCAGTGGTAACAGACGTTTGGATGCTGTAAATGCGATCGCTAGTAACGCTAGCTGCATGGTTTCTGATGCTGTTGCAGGCATGATCTGCGAAAACCAAGGTTTGATTCAAGCTGGTGGTAACTGCTATCCTAACCGTCGTATGGCTGCTTGCTTACGCGACGCAGAAATCATCTTACGCTATGTAACCTACGCTCTACTAGCTGGTGATGCTTCCGTTCTAGACGATCGTTGCTTAAATGGTTTGAAAGAAACCTATGCTGCTCTAGGCGTACCCACCACCTCTACAGTACGTGCCGTTCAAATCATGAAGGCTCAAGCTGCTGCTCACATTCAAGACACCCCCAGCGAGGCTCGTGCTGGTGCCAAATTACGTAAAATGGGAACCCCCGTTGTTGAAGATCGTTGCGCTAGCTTAGTTGCTGAAGCTTCTAGCTACTTCGATCGCGTAATCTCTGCTTTGAGCTAATAATTGCTACTTGCAATTCACTCAACAGATTGACATCCAACACAGTTTAAATAAAAAGCCTTTTGGGAGATTTAAGAAATGAAATCAGTTGTTACCACCGTTATTGCATCTGCTGATGCTGCAGGTCGTTTCCCCAGCACTTCTGATTTAGAATCCGTACAAGGTTCTATTCAACGTGCATCTGCTCGTTTAGAAGCTGCTGAAAAGCTAGCTAACAACATCGATGCAGTTGCTACCGAAGCTTACAACGCTGCTATCAAGAAGTATCCCTACTTGAACAACGCTGGTGAAGCTAACTCCACCGATACCTACAAAGCTAAGTGCGCTCGTGACATCAAGCACTACTTGCGCCTAATCCAATACTCCTTAGTTGTTGGTGGTACAGGCCCATTGGATGAGTGGGGTATTGCTGGACAACGCGAAGTTTATCGCGCTTTAGGCTTACCCACCGCTCCTTACGTTGAAGCTTTAAGCTTTGCTCGTAACCGTGGTTGTGCACCTCGCGATATGTCTGCTCAAGCATTGACCGAATACAATGCTTTACTAGACTACGCTATTAACTCTCTCTCCTAGTCAGTTGTCCAAGTTGTCATTTGGTAGCGAGGCTAAATTGTGACCCTACAAACCTAGAGGTTCTTGGCTGTTTGCTTTGCCTGTGAAGGTTGAGTATTAGCACAGAATCTCTGGGTTTGTTTTGTTGTTGGTCATTGGTCAATGGTCAATAGTCAATAGTCAATAGTCAATAGTCATTGGTTCTTGGTGATTAAAGACTATATATATAAGCTACTCAAGAATATTTGCTTGAGGCTGAACCAGTAGCAGCTAAGATTTATATATTATGGATAAACGCTTTTTTAATTTATTTAATCTCACAGAAGACCAAGCGATCGCTCTTTTGGATACTCCCCAAGACCAAGTGAGTGAAAATGATTCGCGCTATATTGCAGCTTCTCATTTAGTTAATTTCCCTACAGATAAGTCCATCAATGCACTTATTCGTGCGGTGCAGCAAACTGACCCCTCGTTGGATAATCGGATCGTCCGGCGCAAATCGGTGGAGACTTTGGGACGACTCAAAGCTGCAACAGCCTTACCAGTTATCCGTACATGCTTGTCTGATGATGACTGCTATACTGTGGAAAATGCTGTCTGGGCAATTGGGGAAATTGGCACTCAAGACCACCATATATTAGAAGAAGTGGCGCAATTACTCGATAAGCCGGGGCAAACATATCGGGTAATAATTCATACATTAACTAAGTTTAATTATGAACCAGCATTAGAACGCATTCGTAAATTCGTCAATGATAGCGATCCACCGACAGCGAGTGCTGCGATCGCCGCAATTTGTCGCTTAACTAGAGACTATTCCCAGATGGGAAAAGTGGTGGCGATGTTACAACACCGCAATGTCTTAGGGCGACGTTTATCGATCCAAGATTTAATGGATGCGCGGTATTATGATGCCATTCCCCAGATAGCAAAATGTCCAGTTTCTTTGGTGTTTCGACTGCGGGGAATTCGCACCTTAGCAGAAACGGGAATCGCTACCGGTGCAATTACTTTTGCCAAAGTTCAACCGTATTTAGAGCAGACATTATACGATCATCCCCAGGATTTGAGTTTGGTGCATAGTTACGATCGCCTTCCCAGCCTAGAAAATTTAATCCGCGAATTGTATGAAACCGACTTTGGCCGTTGTTATTTAGCCATCAAAACTCTATTAGAGCATTACGCCGATGCTGTGCCGGAGGCTTTATTTGCCACTTATGCAGCAGAAGCGAATAATGATTATGGTGCCCATTTTCATGTAATGAAGCTGTTCGGATGGTTAAAACATGCTCCAGCCTACGATTTACTAGTGGAAGCCTTGCATAACAAACAACCACAGTTTCAAAAATCACGAGCTGCTGCGGCGATCGCACTTGCTGAACTGGGAGATGCAAAAGCCATCCCGGAAATAAAAACCTGTTTAGAAACCAAAATTTGGGATCTGAAGTATGCAGCGTTGATGGCACTGGAAAAACTAGGCGATATCAGTGGACATGAGCAATTAACACAAGATAGTGATTGGCTAATTGCTGCTAAAGCCTCAATTACCCTGAAAAAGCAAGAAATCACTGCCTAATTTACCTAGTGAAAATCCCAAATAGCGATCGCTTAAACCACATCTATTTTGAGAACCATAGTTTTAAAAGTAGTGGGAGCATCTTGCTCCCTGGTGGTAGTAGTGGGCAAGATGCCCGCACTAGTCCTAGTTTCAAAATGGACGAGGTTTATTTCCTATCCTTCAAGAAAACCAATTTATAGTAAGTTGGGATTTAGGCAAAGCAATGAAATGTGTTTAAATCTGATTTTTCCTTTGTAAGTAAGTCGGTAGAAAAAACCAAACTATGTTACGAAACGTAAATTACCTTGAAACCCTTACCAATGACTAATGACTAATGACTAATGACTAATGACAGCCCTTGCCAGTTCTGTTTAATTGCACCGCCCTACTTAATACTAATTATTTTTTAATTAAAAACAATGCCGACAACAGAAGAATTATTCCAACAGCTGAAACACCCTAACCCCCACCTGCGCGATCAAGCAATGTGGGAATTAGCGGAAAATCCCGATGAGACAACTATCCCCCGGTTGATGAGTATTCTTGATGAAGAAGATACCACCTATCGCCGAGCTGCGGTGAAAGCCTTAGGTGCGATCGGCCCCGATGCGGTAAATCCGTTAGTTGAAGCCTTGCTCAATAGCGATAATGTTACCGTTCGCGGTAGTGCGGCTAAAGCACTAGCGCAAGTCGCCATTAATCATCCAGATGTTCCCTTTGCAGCAGAAGGCGTACAGGGTTTAAAAACTGCTCTCAACGATTCCAATCCTGTAGTACATATTGCGGCTGTCATGGCTTTGGGTGAAATTGGTTCTCCTGTAGTCGATGTTTTGATTGAAGCATTGCAAACTACAGACAACCCAGCGCTAGGAATCACGATTGTCAATGCTCTTGGCTCAATTGGTGATGGTCGGGGTGTAGAGGTTTTACAATCTCTAATTAACAGTGAATCAACTGATTCTTACGTGCGCGAGTCGGCTATTAGCGCATTATCTCGCTTAGAAATGACAATGAAGTTTCAGCGAGGGGAAAAATAATTGTCCTAGAATTTTGCGATCGCATCTTCAGGACATACATAATTAAACTGTATAACAAATTAATCTCCCCCGATGTCAGATTCCCAAGCAATTAGTGCAGCCGTCGCCAAACTCTACAATACCTATCCCTTCCCCCCAGAACCGTTATTAGATGAACCGCCTCCTGGTTATAACTGGCGCTGGAACTGGCTGACGGCGTATAACTTTTGTACCGGACAAAAACCCGCACAAACCAATGTCCGCATACTTGATGCTGGTTGTGGTACGGGGGTGGGAACAGAATACTTAGTCCATCTCAATCCGGATGCGGCGGTTGTCGGTATCGATTTGAGTGCTGGCGCATTAGCTGTAGCTCAAGAGCGTTGTCAAAAATCAGGGGCAAGCAAGGTAGAATTTCATCATCTGAGTTTGTTTGATGTAGAACAACTTCCTGGTGAATTTGAGCTAATTAACTGTGTGGGAGTTCTGCACCATACCCCCGACCCCATTCGCGGAATTCAAGCTTTAGCGAAAAAACTATCGCCTGGTGGTATAATGCACATTTTTGTGTATGGGGAACTGGGACGTTGGGAAATTAAATTGATGCAAGAAGCGATCGCACTTTTGCAAGGCGAAAAACGGGGAGATTACACCGATGGTGTCGCAGTGGGAAGACAAATATTTGCTGCACTACCAGAAGATAACCGCCTCCGCAAGCGCGAACAAGAACGCTGGTCTTGGGAAAATCAACGCGATGGCTACTTTGCAGATATGTATGTCCATCCCCAAGAAATTGATTACAACATCAATACAGTGTTTGAATTAATCGATGCTTCGGGGTTAGAATTTCTCGGCTTTTCTAATCCCAAAGTGTGGGATTTAGAACGCTTGATTGGTAAAGCACCAGAGTTAATTGAACGATCGCAAAATTTAAGCGATCGCCAACGCTATCGGTTAATTGAAATCCTCGACCCCCAAGCAATTACTCACTATGAGTTTTTCTTAGGACGCAACCCCATTAATAAAGAAGATTGGGTATCAGATGCCAAGTTAATGTCGGCTGTACCGGAACCTAGTCCTTGCATTCAAGGATGGCGAGATAGTCAACAATTTTTTAATCAAGACTATCAAATTGTGCGTTTAAATGATGCCGAGTGGCAATTTCTCCTCGCATGTGATGGAAATCAGACCACAGCGCAAATTTTGCAGTCAGTAGATGCGAGTTTAGCAGATGTGCGATCGCTCCAAAAACAGCAAATCATTCTTCTAACTTCCAGAATATAATAGACTCGTCCAAAATATAATCTAGGTGCAAAAAAATGGTAGAAAGTGAAATTAGCATTCTACCATTACAACTTAAAATGTGTATTGTCTTCGATTAGATCCAAAAATACCCATCGAGAACGAAACAAATTTTGGGTATTAGTTATGAACAGTTTCAACAGTTACAGCAGTTTTCATGTATTTAGACTACAAGCTGGTATCTGTATTTCTTTGTAACTTTGCGCCTTTGCGCCTACCCTGCGGGAAGCCGCTTCGCGTCTATGCGTGAGATAAAAAAATGTGGTTCATTTAGCTGAAAATCGCTGTAATTAAATCTGCTGTAAAAAAACATATAAAAATCCAATCATCAAAAGAAAAACAAAAAATCAGGATTAATAGTCCAGGAGGAGGACGGAAAGAATTATTATCACCAAAAGATTTAGGTGAAATTCAAATATTTACAAAAAAATAGTTTTAACAGTTTGTGGTGAGTCAGCGCTGCGGGAGGGTTTCCCTCCGCAGGCGACTGCGAACCCGAAGGGTTTGGTAAGATTACGGATGGGTACTTTAGTGTTGACCAGCTAATTAATATTAATAAAAATTAGCGATCGCAGAAAATAGTGAGAGTTGATTTTTTGACTCTAAACTATCAATAACCATCTCAAAGCCTTATTGTGACGTTCAAAGAGAATCTGCAAGGATTGGTCTCAAACCCTTGCAAATACTTGCTTACAAATTTTAGGACGAGTCTAGTGGGCTAGATTTGGGATTAGACAATTTTGAAATTGGCTTGAATCACAATATCATTGAAATCGCGATCGCCACCGCCTGCTAAATCTTCTACACCCCAAGCATTATTACCGAGTGAGAGGAAATGATCTGTATGGTCGGAATTTGCCCCAGTAAAGCTAAAATAGACAGAAACATCGCCTTTCAGCCCAGCGTCAACTGTACCATTAGCAATGAGATATGGTGCATAGAATTTCCCACCTGCGAAGGTACCACCAGTTAATACCCCTTGGTCATTCATAGTCATACCATGCTGTTGACTGTTGCGGATTGCGGCTTGTGCGTAACCGGCTTCACCAACACGAATTAATTTACCAGTGAGGGAGTCAACCACTGAACCTTGAATGTCTTCAATTTGATAGAAACCGAAAACATTATCATAAGCCGCTTCACTTTTGACAATTGGGAAAGAAACTTGAACTTGTAACCCAGCTAAATCTGTAAGGTCAATTAGTTCCTCTGTTCCTTGTTTTTGTAATTTCCCACCTAAAGGAATCTCTTCATTAGTAATTTCTAACTTCACTACTAAATCAGGGTCAATATCTCCTAATTGATCCTCAAAGCTCAAACTAAATTGATTATTATCCAATGATGCAACAGTCAAGACTTGGGTAGAACTGGTACCAAAAGGAGAACCAAGGAACACGCGATTCAGCAGACTGCTATCATTGATAACTGCATCTAAGCTGGTATTTTGGAAAAACAGCAATCCTAAGTTTTCACGACTGGCTCTTTGAATAATTTTTGTTGGATTAGAAATAAAGTCATCGGGGAGTACCGAGAACAGCACCTGAGAACGTTTGAGTACAGCATTGAGATAGCCATCTTGTCCAGGTTTGAAGCCATCAACTTCCCCTTGGGCGTTATCATAAGCAACCAACGCAATTTGGTGAATGTTTTGGCGATTGAGGTGCTTACTGCTCAGACTAAACTTGAGATTAATTGTGTCAGTATCGCCTTCTAGTTGGAAGACCTTGGTGTCAGCATTAAAATTAAGATGGGGCTGTTGTGGCTCGATACCGCCAAAGGGTGGTGCATACTGTAAGCCAGAACTACTATAAAGTTCATTCAGTCCTCGCGGTAACAGATTTGGATCAAAATTACGGGCGTATAGTTCACCTGCGTTACCTACTGCCTTAATTACCTTAACTGCAAAATCATTGGCGAGTCCCAGCTTGGCACCAAGATTACCTTTAATTCCTAAGAATGCCAGAATTTCCGGCGTAGAATCATTATTGGGGTCAGCGTCGGTATTGCGAGCAATAAACTCATCAATATTAGTGGAATTGATGCCGTATTCCTCAGCTTGCACCAAAGTATACATTGTCCATCGAACTACATCAGCCCAATCTGATTGATTTTCATCAATGATTAAGGCTAAAGGTTCTTTAGAAAAAGTATCCTGGAGAATTTGGTGTTCTTGTGGCTGAGATAAAGTCGGAATTTTGCCTGCTAAGAGTGTAACGTCATTAAAGACGGCTTCCACCTCACCGCGATCGTAAGCGGCGTACATATCAGCAGAAGTCTCAAAGGTGACAAGGGTAGGACTGGCGCTAAATTTTACCAATGCATCTTGCAAATTGCTCAATGCAGTTGTACCAGACATTCCACTCAGCAACCCAATTTTACGACCATTGAGAGTGGGGATAGAACTAATACCGCTATTTTTGCGGGTGAGAATACCTTGTCCGGTATAAAGATAAATCGGACTGTAATCGATTCCGTAACTCGCATCACGGACTAAGTTCTCTGTATAAGCCGCAGCAGAAGCATCTACTACACCATTAGCTGTATTACCAAAGCCATCGGCAAAAGCTTGTTGTACAAATTCTACTTGATTGGGATTGCCAAATACGGCTGCGGCTAAAGCTCTACCTAAATCTGCATCAAAGCCTTTGACTGTACCATCTGCTTGTTTGACTGTAAAACCGGGGAAGTTCAAGGGTTCAGGTAAACCAAACTTCAGTACACCTCTTTGTTTGATTTCGTCTAAGACGTTGCGTTTGTCATTATCAATCAGATTCAGTTCTTTAGGTGTACCTGAGAACGGCGGTGTATACATTAAACCACCATCAGTCCACAGAAGATTGCGATCGCGTTCTAAATTCGGGAAGTGACGCTGATAAATTTCGCCGTAGTTACCAACCTGCTTAATCACTTGGACAATGAAATCATCGCGCAAACCTAAAGCAGTCCCCAATTTTTCCTGCAAGCCTAAGAAACGGCGAATAGCAGGATCAGAATCATTATTAGGGTTCTCATCTTGATTATCTTTGAGGATTTGGTCAATATTTTGAGAAGTAATCCCAAATTCTTCCGCTTGAATTGTGGCGTAAGTCACCCAGCGTACCACATCAGCCCAAGCAGATTCATTTTCTGGTAATACTAAGGCGATTGGTTCTTTGGAAAATTCGCCATCGAGAAGCTTGTGTTTTTGTGGATCTGGGAAGCTACGTAAGTAATTATCTACTAAAGCTGTATCAATAGACAGCGCAGGAATTTCGCCTTTTTCATAAGCCGCAAACATCTGCGCTCCATTGTCAAACCAGCGCGGTGTAAAGCTAATACCTAAAGGTTGCAGTATATTTACTAAATTAGCGTAGGCGGTACTGCCACTAACAACACCAATTGTTGCTCCTTTGAGATCTTCAATTTTTTGAATCTTGCCGTCAGTGGGGACTAAAATACCTTGGTGATCGTAAAGATACACCGGGCCAAAATCCACATTTAAACCACCATCTCGGACAAGATTCTCAGTCACTCGCCGAACACTGAGGTCAAGGTTTTTATTAGCAACTTGAGTAAAACCATCGCTGGAGGTGGTGTTAACAATTTCGACTTGGTTTTTGTTACCAAATAAAGCAGCTGCTAAAGCACCAACAAACTCTAAATCAAAGCTGAGAATCGAATTTTGGCTAGATGAAGCTACTTTGAGATAACCTCTTTGTAAAATTGCTTCTAAAAGGTTAGCCGCAGTTCCTTGGCTGCTTTGAACTACAGTATTCAATACTGCGGGTGCATTAAAGGTAGACAGGTTTTTCTGTATCTGTTGATTTTCAGTAACCGGAATTGGGGTAGGTTGATCAACAAGTTCGAGAATTTTGTCAAGGTGAGAAAAGTAAGCGTAGGTTTTGCCTTGATTTTGAATCAGTGCCAGATTTTTGCCTTGGAAATCTAAGACACCATTAATAAACCGGAAACCACTGAGGTCACTGATACCAAAACCTGAAGCTGATATCTGGATTTTGTCCCCTTGTTCGGGATCGAAATCGAGAATTGTGTCAAAGCCGTCATTGGGAGAGTTGAAGAAGAAGACATCTGCACCAGCACCACCATTGAGGATGTCATCTCCCGTACCACCGACGATGACATCATTACTATCGCCAGCAACTATCCAGTCGTTATCTTCGTTACCGTAAATGGTGTCCTTACCGCCACCACCTTCAAGCTGATCGTTACCTTGATTACCTTCTAAATAGTCATCGCCTAAACCAGCTAAGATAATATCGCTACCGACACCACCCAAAAGGCGATCGCTTCCTTCGCCACCTTCTAATCTATCGCTTCCTTCGCCACCATCTAGGGAGTCGTCACCAGCGTTACCTTCAAGCTGGTCATTACCAAGACCACCAATCAAGGTATCATTACTGCTACCACCGAGTAAAAAGTCATTACCTTCTTTACCATCAAGATAATCGTTACCTTCTTTACCTTCGAGTTGATCGTTACCAACACCACCTGTGAGGGTATTAGCTAACAAATTACCCTTCAGAACTATTCCTTTAGTAGCTGAATCTGTAGTTGTTTGGTCATCATCTTGAATATCGATCAAAGCGACTTTAGCATTTGGCGCGATCGCATAACCTTCACCTACAGTTTTCAAGTTCAAGGCGATACTTTCTAAGTTTTCTGTCAAGTTATCATTGAGAACTTGAATCTCAATCACAGCAGTAGTTTCACCAGGAGCAATATTGATTTCCCCTGTAGTTGCGCCGACAATTTGGTAATCTTCCCCTAAAGTAGCTGTACCGGAGAAATCATAGAGAATCTTTAAGCCTTGGTTTGGTGCTTCTTGGGTTAAATCAATGCGGAACTGTACCTTAGTTGCATCAGCCTCAGAAACCCTTGCTGGCGACACACTTACAGAAGCATAACGATTACCGAAGTTGTTACCGTTAGCATCAACTAAATAATAGTTTTGATCGAAAGTCGCTGCGATCGCACCGATAAGTTGCTCTGTAGTCAGTTTCCCCGCAGCCATCTGCTGTATTAATACAGGAATATGTTCTTCGGTGACTCGTTTGAGAGAGGCTAGTACTGGTAAGGCTTCCGATACAGCTTTTGATGCACCCACTTTTGCCACTTTCCCTAAATACTCATTACCTGCGGCGGTGGCTAAAGCTACACCACTTACTTGTTCAGCCGATGCAGTTAATTGATTGCGCTCAAGTACTGAGTTAAAGAAGGATTTGAGAATCTCTATATTCGTCAGATCCAGGCGAGAATAAGTGCTATTTTGCAGATATACAGCTAGGGCATTAATCGCTTCTAGTAAATTATTGGGATTAGCTACACCTGTAACAGCTTGTTGCAAACCATCTAAGAAAGCACGGGTTTGATTGAGCAGAGATTGGACTTGAATATGTGCTAGATAGACATCCAAGCCAATTTCTTGCTTTTCTCCTACAGCTTTAAGGGGGTCGAAACTTTCGATTTTCGATGACAAATCTAAGCCCAATTGCTGTTTAATAATGCCATCGGCTGCGTCTCGGCTCAAGCCTGATTGTACTAGTCTTGCTTCTAAGCTAGTTAACGGTGTCACAATTGCCGAACCCGGTAAAGCAATTAAAGCACCAGAAGACAAACCACTAGAAGTATCAAAGCCGCCTAATCCGACTAATTGCGCCTCATCAACCCCAATCTCGCCATCGCCATTAGTATCGACTTCTTGGGGAATATCCAGGTTAAATTGACCGTATTCATCGGAAATTGTCTTAACTTCGCCTGCATCCCACTGATTATTAAAGTTGGTATCTAAAAAGATTGTGGCACCTGCAATATAACTTTGAGAAAGTGCGCCACTGAAGGTAAAACCATCAGCACTCAAGGTAAATTTAGCTAAGTTAAAGCGAGCAAATTCTTCTTTCCATACAGTCCCGACAAAAAGTACTTTAATTTCTGCTTCTAGGAAAGCATCAATATTACCATTGAGCTTGAACAATTCCCAAGGCTTACTAATACGAGAAATAATCTCGGAACCGCGCACTTTTCCATCGCTAGTTCCTGTATTTTCCCCAATATCTACAACATCAACACCAAGATAACCTTGAACACCACCCCGCACTGTCGCATCAGCTACGCCAACATCTAAGCCTAAACCAGCAGTAATTGTGGCATTTAAAGACAATTCATCGACATCTTTACCGTTTGCATCCCAATCTTTGAGATAAAAACCGTCAAAGATTTTGTAGATACTGCTGAACTCAAAATCATCATTTTTCCAATCATTAACTCCGGCGGTATCAAAACCGACTACCAGGTTAGTTTTCGCTGAGAAACTACCACCGAGTTCACCTTTAACTGGCCCCCAAATTGGGAAACTCTTAGAAATGCCAAAGTTAAATTCCAAATCAGGAACATCATAAATCACCAAGTCGGTGGTTTTTCCTAACAGCAAATCAATGGCTTTGAGGGGATTGGTGAGTATCGGGAATTCTAAACCTTCAATGTTTTTCAGCTTACTGAGGAAGCTACCTGTAGAACTACCACTAGTTTTATTGGTGGCGCTAGTGAGGGGATCTGTTGCTGTTTTAGTAGTTTGTAAACCGCCTGTATTACTAGAACTGGTATCAACTTTATTCGCAGCTTGGGTGGTATCTTTGCTAGCTACTTTCAAGTCATTGAGGGCAAAACTACCTAAATCAATAACAATTGGCTGATTGGCAGGAATTTTACTCAGTTCGGTAATCAAATCGACAATATCACCAACAGCTTTAATAAAGCGCTCAGATTTTTCTAATTTTGCCCGGTCTTCTGGAGGTGCTAACCGTTTGGCGACTTCAAAAACTGTGACTTTACCATCACGATTGGCATCAAATAAATCACCTAAACCGAGTTGAGTAAATAACTTGGTATCAGCATTTAGGAGTTTAATAACTGGTTTAATTGGCTCAATAATTTGATTAACTTCTTTGATGACTGGCCCCATTAAATTACTAATGAATGAGCCTAAATCAATTGCTACATTATTGAGTTTAATATTTGTTCCATTCTTGTTGGCTTGTTGAACATTGCCATAATTGAAAATGGGGAAATTGGCAGCAACATCAAAACTAAAGGAAGGAAAGACCGGACTACCATTAATGCTAGTTTTAGCTGTTAAACCGAGATTGGCTTCGCCTTTAAGTTGATAATCAATGAAGTTATAAAAGCCCTGCTGATTAGTTTTCGCTGTCTTGAAGACATTAATTAAATCTAAAGCGCTGAGGCGACCACCATCATCAATACCTTTCGATGTCCATTTACCATTGGTATAATTTAAGCCGATATTTAACCCAGCAACTGTTCCCGAAAGGTCAATAATTTTATTAGCAGAATTAGTAGCTTTTGTTACTGTAATCTGCGGATTATCTATTTTAATTTCGGGGATGTACTTGGTAATAACATCAGGTAAACCAAGACTATCCAAAGATACCAAAGACTTCAAATCAATGCCTTCGGATGCAGAAAATTGCACTTTATCGTTACTAACAAAGAAATTGACTTTTGGTAACTTACTACTTAAATCATCAGGAATGCCCAAAGAAGTTGCTAAAGTCGCTAAATTCAAATCAGAAGCGGAAAATTGATAACTAGTAGTCCCAGACTTAAAGTTAGTTAACAGTAGATTGGGATCACGCAGGGTGAGATTTGGCGGTGCAGTGAAAATGCTATTAATTCCGGGAATAGCATTAATAACTTGGCTGAGGTTAATTTGGTTAGAAGAGAATTGGAATTGATTATTACTCAAACCTATATTCACATTACCAAAAGCAGTCAGTAAATCCTTAACTGGCGTAGCTACACTGCTAGGAACTAATGCCGAACCTTGGGAAATGAGCCAATCGGCTAATTGTTTGGTAGGTAATTGATCGGCTTTAAAAGTAAAGTTAGCATCTCGCCAACTGGTAGCGTCAAGGGGTTTAGTTAGGGTGAGACTAGGATTAGTAACTGGTAAATCGAGGGTATTAACATTGAGCGCATCTAAGCCTGGAATTTTCTCTAAAACATCGCTCAAATCTAGGATACCTTCATAGGTAATCTGAATCTGACTATCACCAATTTGCAAATCTACTCTTCTGGCTAAATCTAGCAAATCCTCAACTACATTGAGTACTTCCCCAGGTAAAACGGCTTTTGCTTGTTTGGTTAACCAATCTACTAATTCCTGTTTTGGCAAATGATCCGCAGTTAAGGAATAGTTAGCATTAGCAGCACCTTGATCTAAGTTAGAAATGCTCAGTACTGGATTGGTAATTGGTAAAGTTAAGCCAGCAGTTTGTAATTCCGACAAGCCAGTAACCTGCTTAATAACACTAGCTAAATCTAGAGTTCCTGGGTAACTAATTTGTAGCTGGTTATTTTTAAAGAGAACCTCAAAATCGGCGGCGGTGGCGATGAGGGAACTAATAACATTGCTAACTGATTGCGGTAGTACACTCCCTGCTTTCTTGATTAACCATGCCGTCAAGCCTTCTTTATTGAGTTTCTCCGCACTAAAGTTAAAGTCTGTGCTGGGAATGTTATTTGTAGTTACCCTTGTGAGAGTTAAAGTTGGTTTAGTAACAGTAAGGGCGTTATCTGAGGGGAGGGGAAGGTTACTAATTCCAGGAATATTTTTAATTAGCCCAATGACATCAACAGTACCGTCATAAAGGACTTGGATTTGTTTATCTGTCAGGATAATATTAACATCCTGTGCTAAATTCTTAAGTCCATTGAGGATATTCTTAGCTTCTGTGGGTAAAGCATTACCAGCTTTAGTAATCAACCAATTTTGTAAATCAGCAATTGGTAATTTTTCGGCACTAAAGCTAAAGTCTGCATCCTTACCTGGGTTGGTAATCGTAATACTGGGATTTTTAACATTCAGGGTTAAACCAGTAAAGTCAAAATCCTTGATACCAGGAATTTCTTTAAGGATATTTACCAGATTGAGATTGCCTTGATACTTCACCTGGAATTGACTATCACCAAAGCGAATATCTAATTGTTCGCCTACCGCCGCTAAAGCGTTGAATATTCCTTGTAATTCTGTGGGAATTAAAGATTTTGCTTGTTCTTTCAGCCAGCTAATTAACTCTTGTTTTGGTAAATGTTGAGCAGCAAAACTATAACTCGCACTCTTACCAGGATTAGTAATAGTTAAACTGGGGTTGAGAACAGGTAATTTGAGGTTATTGAGGGGTAATTCATTTAAGCCAGGAATTTCTTTGAGGAGGGTAGCTAAATCAACCGAACCTTCATAAGCAATTTCTAGCTGATTATTGCCTACTTCTAAATTAATCCCTTCAGAAATATTCATCAAAGTATTAAATACCTTGACTAAATCTGCGGGTAGTAATTCGGTAGCTTTTCCTTTTGCCCACTGTACCAGTTCTTCTTTAGGTAAGCGATCGCTCTTGAGTAAATATTGGGCTGTGGCTGTGCCAGGATTGAGAATGGTAATGCTGGGATTGGTGACAGGGAGGTTTAACCCCGATAAAGCACCAATATCTTTCACTCCAGGGATTAAGCCGATAACTTGGGAAAGATCCAAATTGCCATTATAAGCAAGTTGCATTTGTCCCTTACCCAAAACTAAATCAATATTGGTTCCCAGCGCCAGTAATTGATTGAGAACCGATTTCACCGCGTCGGGTAGGCTATTGGTAGCTGTCGTTTTTAGCCAAGCGAGAAGATCCTTGGTGGGTAGGCGATCGCTATTGAAGATATAATCTGCATTGGCTTTACCTGGATTAATCAAGGTAAAACTGGGATTGGTAACATTCAGTTTTAATCCTTGCAGAGGTAGATCCTTAACGCCAGGGATAACTCCCGCGAGTTCTAGTAAATCAACATCACCACGATAGTTGAGTTGCAGTTGATTCTGAGCAATATTGATATCTAAATTAGTAGAAAGTTTGCTCAGTACAGTTTGTACGTCACTGGGTAACTGAGAACTGAGCCAATTTATTAACTGTTGTTTCGGTAATTTTTCGGCATCAATGCTGTAGCTAGCATTTGCCCCAGGATTGAGAATGGTAAGCTTGGGATTGAGTACAGGTAGACTTAACCCAGTGGTTAGTAAATCCTTCACACCAGGAATCAACGCCAGGAGTTTAACTAAATCAATGTTACCGTTATAACCAATTTCAATCTGACTGTTACCGAGAACCACATCCAGGTTTTGCGCTTCATTTGCGATCGCCTGTAATACCGATTTCACTTCAGCAGGTAACTGTTGCACTAACCAATTGAGTAACTGTTGCTTTGGTAGTTGTTCGGCACTAAAGTTATAACTAGCATTTTTACCTGGGTTGAGAATCTCAATCTTGGGATTTAGCACAGGTAAAGATAAATTATTCAGGGGTAACTCATTTAACCCAGGAATTTCTTTAATTATCGTTCCTAAATCTAAACTACCTTGATAACTCAGCGTCAGTTGATTACTCCCAATGGTTGCATCCATGCGTTGCGCTACATTGAGCAGAGATTTCACCATCCCTGCAACTTCTGTAGGTAACAGCGCCATGACTTCTTTACTCAGCCATTGAGTTAACTCGTCTTTGGGTAAACTTTCCGCCGTCAGGCTATAGTTGCGATCGCTTCCGGTTTTGTTAATTGTAAAGCTGGGATTGAGAACAGGTAAGCTTAAATTTTTGGGGGTAACAGAGTCTAAACCCGGAATAATATCTAAAGCTTTGACTAAATCAACTGAACCTAAATAGGTAATTTGGGTTTGGTTATCGCCCAGAACTAAATCAATGTTGGTTAAGTTGTTTAATAATCCGGTGAGGAAATCTTGCACACTCGCATCGTTAACTAAAGTTTTAACTTGATCCACCAACCAAGTTTTAATTTGAGCTACAGGGAGGCGATCTAAATTAAAGCTAAAACTCGGTGCAACATTGGGATTAGTAATGGTGATACTGGGATTAGTGAGGGTGAGGTTTAATCCCTTGAGTGGTAACAAGAAATTACCGAGTTGACTGGTAATTCCATCGATGACTGTTTTGAGGTTGAGATCGCCTAAGTAGCCAATTTGGATTTGATTATTCCCAAATTGCACATCGATATTCTCAACTACACTCAGCAGTTGCTTGACAAACGACTGCACATCAGCCGGAAGTAGCTTGGTGACTGTGTTTGTTAACCATGTAACTAGCTCTTTTTTGGGTAGGCGATCGCTCTTAAAGGCGTAACTGAGATCCTGTGTGCCTAAGTTGCTTAAAATCAACTGGGGATTGCTAACTGGTAACGTCAAGCCATCCAAAGATAAATCCTTAATTCCCGGTATAACTTTGGCAATTTTGGCAATATCTAAATTACCTTGATAAGCCAGTTTTAATTGCTTATCGCTAAACAGAACATCTACCTGTTGAGCAACATCAGAAACCGTATTTAAAATAGATTTGGCTTCTGCGGGTAACTGTTGAACTAGCCAATTAATTAATTCTTGCTTGGGTAACTGTTCAACCGCAAAACTATAGTCTATATCCTGACTATTGGGGTTAATAATTGTTAGACGCGGATTAGTAACAGGTAACTTCAGGGTATTCAGAGGTAAATCCTTCAGCCCCGGAATTTGTTGTAAAATACTGCTCAGGTCTAATTTACCTAAATAACCGATTTGAATCTGGTTATTCCCCAGTTGTAAATCTACATTTTCTGTTAAATTTAGTAACCCATTCAGGACATTACGCACTTCTTCTGGTAACAAAGCTGCTGCTTGTCCTTTCACCCAATTGATTAATTCTTGTTTGGGTAAACGTTCTACACTCAAGGCATAATCAACATTAGGTGTACCGAGATTTAATAAAGTTAAACTCGGATTTGTTACAGGTAAATTTAACCCTGTTAACGGTAAATCTCGCACCCCAGGAATCGCCGAAATTAACTTATCTAATTGCAAATCCCCTTTGTAGGTAATTTGCATTTGCTTACTACCCAATACCAAATCTACTCGTTCAAAGTTCTCGATAAATAGCTGATTCAGGAGGTTTTGAGCAGCTTCTGGTAATACAGATTTGGCTTGATTAGTTAACCAATTAAGAATAGGCCGTTTTGGTAAACTATCAACAGCAAAGGCATAATCTGGGTTAGTTCCTGTAGGATTGGTAATTGTGAGGCGAGGATTAGTAACAGGTAAAGTTAAACCATTTAAAGGTAATTCTTTCACCCCAGGAATCAAAGCTGCTAACTTTGCCAAATCAAGATTACCTTGATAAGCAACTTCGATTTGATTATTTCCTAAAACCAAATCAATATTGTTAGTGAGTGCTAGGAGTTGATTTAAAACATCTTGTACGCCTTGGGGCAATAAAGATTTACCTTGAGCCGCTAACCAGCTAACTAATTGTTCTTTCGGTAATTTTTCGGCAACAAAGGCATAATCTGCATTAACGCTACCAGGATTAGTAATTGTAATCTTGGGATTGGTAACAGGTAAATTCAACCCAGTTAAAGGTAAATCTTTAATCCCCGGAATTACACCTATAAACTGTGTGAGGTTGAGATTACCTTGGTAAGCAATTTGGATTTGTTCTTTACCCAATACCAAATCAACATTATTAGTTAACGCCAATAGTTGATTAACAACATCCTGTACACCTTGGGGTAGTAATGTTTTGGCTTGATTACCTAACCAGCTAACTAACTGTGCTTTGGGCAAACTCGCAGCCGACAAAGCATAATTAGCACTAGCATTACCTGGATTAGTAATGGTAATTGTGGGATTGGTAACAGGTAAAGTTAAGCCAGTTAAAGGTAAATCCTTAATCCCCGGAATTTTATCTTTGATTTGGGCAAGATCCAAATTACCCAAATAAGTAATTTGTAGTTGATCTCTACCTAATACCAAATCAACATTATTAGTTAATGTTAGTAATGAATTGAGAACATCTTGGACGCTTTGTGGTATTACTGTTTTCGCTTGATTACTTAACCAAGTAACTAACTGTGCCTTTGGTAAACTAGCTGCACTAAATGTATAGTCAGCATTTTCTAATCCCGGATTATTAATGGTGAGTTTTGCACCTGTAACAGGTAGAGTTAAGCCATTGAGGGGGATATTCTTCACTCCCGGAATCACAGTAGCTAACTTCGCAAAATCAATCGATCCGGGATAGGTAAATTGCAGTTGTTTATCGTTAAAAGCAATATTTACCCCAGTAGTTTCTGCTAACAGAATTTGCAGCAAAACTTTGACTTCTGGGGAAGCATTTGTTAAGGCTGTCAGCACCTCTTGGGGAATACCCGCCGTTGCTGTGGCTGGATTTTTTAACCATGTCGCTAGGGTTGATGCTGAGACATTAGAGAAAGAAGAGGTAAAAGGCGCTGCTTGGGGAATAGTTTGCAGATTGCGGTTATACTCTACCGTCTTTGTATCTACTGTTTGCGCTAAAACCGGATTAGCTACGGGAATTTCTGCAATTTCTTGACTAGGATTACTCTTACTTACCGGAGTGGGTAAATTTGGCGTGGTAGCAGCTGGTGATTTCGGCGCTAATTTTTCCGTAGGTGCAGGTGGAAGCTGTGGCGGTGTGGGAATAACTAAAGTATCGGCGGGGGTACTGTCTACCTTGATAGCTGTGACATCAATTGTGGTAATTGGTTGTGGTGTAACAAGTTTTTTCTTGCTAGCGTCTGGATCTTTAAAGCTAATATCCGCAGAAATTCCTAACTTAGTTGGATTAGTAGGATCGTTAGCAAAATCAACTTGCAGAAAGCCTAAATTACCTACACCTTTAAAATCTTTGCTCAAATTCAAGCTGACATCAGCATGAAACTTAGTTTTATCTGGATTGATATAGAAACCAAGGAGTTTATTTAAGCCAAATCCAACAGATAAATCATAATTAAAATTACCTGTTAAATTACCTTGAGTTTCAAAGCCAATCCCTAAAGCTGGAACACCTAAATCTGAGGAAAGATTGAGATTAAAGAGTTCGTAGTTTTTCTTAGCATTAAACTCAAAGTAAACATCGGTATCTGTCATTGTGGTTTTGACATCTACCCCAGCAATGCCTAACTGAGTTAAAGCATCTTCTATTAGCTTATCTAGCGACTTTGTTGTCAGTTGATTAGGATCGGTTTGGCTGACACCTTGACTGACAATTTTGCCTAAATCTTGCAGTAAAGTAGGAGAACGTCCTTTGAGTGAACCAATAATTGGTAGTTCTAAGTTATCAATTGTGCCTTGAAGTGTGCCAAATCCAGCTTCAATCCCCTTAATAGTTTCAACTTTATCCAGAACCCGATCAACTATATAAACTGTTTGGGGTACAACAGCCAGATTGTCATAGTTAGCATCATTGCTACTCAGTTTATAGTCAATAACAGCGATATTTGTTTCTAAATCTGGTTCCAGAATGCCATCATCTATACCTTGAACAGTAATGGTTTTTAATTTATACCATTCCTCTGGCTTAAAAGTAACTTGCAGCGTATCAACTAACTTACCATCTTTATCAATAAAGCCTAGTTGTTTCTTATCTTCACCAGCAGCATTTTTCTTAGTGGTGTTAGTTTTTAAAGTCAGGGTGACATCAGATGAAGGTTCACTGAGTAAAGAGATTTCAAACTGAGAAGTGCGAATTGTATCGCCATTATTGGTTTTGAATGGATCATCTTCAATGGCAATAGTCCGATTTCCACCTTGAACAATCCGCACCCCAGGAACATCGTTATCAATAATATTCAGGCTGGCAGTTTTTGAATTAGTATCTCCTAATTTATAGCCGTCACCAGGGAGTAATGTAACCGTGACTGTTTCGGAAGGAATCCTTGCTGCATTTCCAGCTTGAATTTGGCTAGCAATAGCATTATCAACGGTTAGTTCTAAGGTTCCCGTGTAATTGATGACGTTACTGTTAACCGGAGAATCTGTTTTGCTAACATTCCAAATAGCACCATTTTTTAAGGTGGCATTAATACCATTACCAGTCAAATCGTTAATTGTTCCACTGGTTTTACTTGTAGAATTAACATTAGCAGTATTAGCGCTGTAATAAAGGTCTAAACCGTCTTCTTTCCCAGAAAGAAAACGATTCATATTTGCCTGAATGTCTTCAGTGCTCCGGGCTGTATCCCATACTCTGACTTCAGCAATCCTCCCGTCAAAGTATTCATCACTCCAGTTACTCTTACCAATAAAGTTACTGCTGCGGGTAATATTATTGACAATTTTTTGACCACTTGCCTGTTTAATTAACTCACCATTGAGATAAATAGAAGCATTACCTTTACCATCATTAACTGCAGCAATATGAATCCATTGACTAATAGGTAACGCCTTGTCTGTAGTAATGACTGTCCTGTTACTAGTACCACTACCGTTGCGAGTGTTTAGCTGTAGTTTGCCTGTGCTACCATCAAACTGTAAAAGAATATTATCTTTATCTTCACCATTTCCTAAGTCAATAATGGTTGCATAGTCTTGATTTTTATCAATCTTAATCCACGCTTCAATTGTAAAAGCGCCACCAATTTTTGTATTGCCTAAAGAAGCGTAATCATTAGTACCATCAAAACTGAATGAACCTTGAGCTAATTGAGTTAGGGTAACATTCTTATTCAGATTTCCAGTTAACCCATTACCAAAATCAACAATACTACCTGTTGCTAAATCGACACTTGATGTCGATTCTGGTTTGAGGCTTTTAGCTAGAACATCTAACCGTAAAGTCGTCTTACCATTACTGCTAGATACGGTAGAAACATTATTAATTGTGAAACTTACATCTTCGATTTTTTTATCATCAATGGGAACAATGGGAATGAGAATTTGATTGCCAAAAACCCGAACTTTACCTGTGTTGTTACCATCTGTGCCAATTGACTGATAATCTGCGTCTTTTGTCGCAGTTCCGCCTGTAATTTTGTAGTTAATTTCTAACCCTGTATTATCAACAGGAAGGGCATAAACAGGCGCATCAAAGTTCCCTACTTGCCAAGTTGCACCATTTTTCAGAGTGGCATCAATACCGTTATTGCTATAGTCAGAAAGAGTTTCAGGATTAAGGTTGGTGGGATTAGCGTTATTAATACTATAGTAAGTTTTTAAACCGTTTTCTGCACCTGTGAGAAAACGATTCATATTTTGCCGAATTTGGTCGCTACTACGGGCTGTATCCCAAACTCTAACTTCGCTGATATTGCCATCAAAGTATTCATTACTCCAGTTACTTTTACCAATAAAGTTACTGTTACGAGTAATATTATTGACGATGGTTTGACCACTTGCTTGTGTAGCTAACTCACCATTCAGGTAAATAGCAGCATTACCTTTACCATCATTAACTGCGGCAACATGAATCCATTGACCAGTAGGTAACACCTTGTCGGTGGTGATAATGGTTCTATTACTGTTACCACTACCGTTGCGAGTGTTTAATTGTAGTTTCCCTGTATTATCAAACTGTAAAAGGATATTATCTTGAGCCTGGCCATTTCCTAAGTCAATAATGGTGGCATAATCTTGATATTTATCAATCTTAATCCAGGCTTCAAGGGTAAAATCACCACCAATTTTGGGATCGCCAAGGGAAACATAGTCATCAACTCCATCCAAGGCTAAAGTCCCTTGTTCGCCAAGATCACGATCTAATTGCACAACAAAATAGCCTGGTGTGGAGTAGATTTCGGCGGCGGATCTACCAGCAGAGATACTGGCTGTGGGAAGATCGTTATCTTGAATGAGGACAGTTACAGGTTTGAGGTTTGCACCTATGTTGTTATAGAGTGGATCTTCACCACTAACCTCAAAAGCGATCGCACTTCTTTGTAAATACTCTACCTTGTTATCATCAACGGCAGCTATTTGCAGGGTTTGGGCTTTATCCCAGTTTTGCGCGTTAAAAGTAATGGTGATGGTATCGCCGGGTTTTTTCCCAACAAAGTAAAATTCATCATCCTGGGGTGTCAGTGTGACAACCACTTTACCTGTGGGTTGGCTGGCAAGTTTTATACTAAAGGCATCCTGAGTTCCTTCAGTAGTAATTGGTAAAGAAGTAATGACAAATCCCGCTTTGTCATTATCATCTAGATTGGTAACAACTAAATCCTTAGTAGGCGCAGAAACGAAAATATCGCTAAATTTGTTGCTATCCCCAGGAACCAGGTTTTCGGCTAGCGAATCAAAGACAACATAGCTACCATCCCCACTGATCGCCGCATCGAAACTACTATTAGTCCCTTGGGCGTTATTATTCGCAATATTCAGGCGTTCGATTTGCTTGGTAGTGCGATCGTAGCGGAAAATATCTCTCTTGCCGTTAGTATCACCTGCTACTAAGTTACTAGCATCTGATTCAAAGACAACATAACGTCCATCGCCACTAATAGTAGGATCTAAACTATCGCCGTTACCTTGAGTACCATCGCTACTAACACTGAGGCGTTGGGTTTGTTTAGTAGTGCGATCGTAAATAAAGATATCTTTTTTGCCGTTGGTGTCACCGCTTACCAGGTTACTAGCTTCCGATTCAAAGACAATATAGCGTCCATCGGCACTCACTGAAGCGATCGCACTATTACCATTTGCTTGTGTACCATCGCTAGCAACACTAATGCGCTGTATACCTTCTCCGGCGGTAATTACAGATTCTGTGACAGTTGTGGCAGTGTTAGCATTGAGTTTAAATTCCGCTAATTGAATTGCACCACCGCTTAGAGAATCGGTTCCATGATTAGACAGAATATTGAGGCGATAGTAGCGATATTGTTTGCTGTTATTTACTTGGAAAGTCTTGGTTTCCAACCGAGTATTAAAGTTAATTCCTGTTTGTTCATCAATTTTTTCAAAGGTGATACCATCATTTGATCCGAGTAATTGCCAATCTTTGGGATCTCGTTGTGAAAAATCATTAGCAGAGGTAATCGAGTAGCTGTTGACTACAACATTACTGACTGGATATGCATACTGAATCCAACCAGAAGAACCAAAAATTAACCATTTAGTATTTGTGTCGTTATCAAATGCTTTGTCTTTTTCTTCACCAGTAGGAGAAGTGGTACTAGAGACAGAAATAGTCCCGCCAGTGGTGTTAATGGGGTTAGTAATAACTTTGTTAACAATGGTGCGAGTGGTAGTGCGATCGTAAATGAAGATATCTTTCTTACCGTTGGTATCACCCACTACCAAGTTATCAGCATCAGATTCAAAGATAATGTAGCGTCCATCAGCAGTAATTACAGGATTATAGCTATTACCAGTTGCTTGTTGATTACTATTGCTGAGGTTTATCCGTTGGGTTTGATTGGTAGTGCGATCGCGGACGAAAATATCTCGCTGACTATTAGTATCATCCGATACTAAATTACTAGCATCAGATTCAAAGACAACATAGCGTCCATCTGCATTAATAGCTGGGTTAAGACTATTATTATTTCCTTGGGTACCATTATTGCTGAGATTCAGCCGTTGGGTTGCTTGAGTAGTGCGATCGTAGATAAATATATCTGTCTGACTATTAGTATCACCTGACACTAAATTGTTAGCCGCAGAGGTGAAAACTACGTAGCGGCCATCGGTACTTATAGAAGGTTGAAAACTATAATTGTTTCCTTGAATACCATCACTACTGACGCTAATGCGTTCAGTTTCTTTAGTATTGCGATCGTAAATGAAAACGTCTGCGTTAGCGTTACTATCATTTTCTACTAAGTTGTTGGCAAAAGAAGAGAAAATCACATAGCGTCCATCAGCACTAATTGCCGGAGAATCAAAGACGCTGGTAGAGTTGTTTGCTTGTGTACCATCTGCGGCAATACTTACCCGATCAACTAATCTGTCGCTGATACCAAAACCTAGTTTAGAGTCTGCGGTGTCATTGTAGTTGGGGTCAAGACTTTGAACCTGATGTCCTATTGTATAAGCAATTGCGCCATCTTCAACGCGATCGTCTTGGGGAATAATTGAGAAGGATTGAGGTTGATTCCAGTTATCTGGGGTGAAGATTAAATCAACAACTTGATTAGCAGTTGTATCTCCAGTTTTCTGGAGTAATCCTTCCCTGACATTTTGACTAAAAATGCTGACTTTAACTTGATCTGTCGGCTTACTAGTCAGTTCAAGGCTAAAATTAACAGGAGTATTACTATTTTCTTGAGTTTGGTATTTCAGACTTTGGACAGGTTGTCCTTGAGCATTTTTTAATAGTAATCCGGCTTTGTCGTTATCTTGAATTGTCAGGGGTAGACGGTGATTTTCTGGTTGATTAGTATTAACCCGATAACTAGTATCTTCTGCTAGTTTTAGGTTAATAATTTCATTTCCTTCGAGAATTTGATCGTCAATTGCTTGAACTGTAATTTCCCCTGTGGTTTGTCCTTCAGGAATCACAATTGCTTGGTATTGTTTCTGATATTGCAGCGTACCATCAGCCTTACCAATAACTGCATCTAAGTCATTATCTTGGTCTAAATCTATAAATAACGGTGCACTATTGCCCCCTGTATTCCAGGTATTAGTTGGAGTATTATTATCGAGGGTAAACTGAGGGTTTTTGGCTGTACCAATGTTGCGGTAAAAGGAAACTTTACCATCTTTACCACCAACAAATAAATCTAAGTCGCCATCGCCATCAAAATCTACCAAATTCGGTTTACTATCATCACCAACATCAATACCCTTAAAGGGATTATTTATGTCTGCTTGGGGAGTTAGGATTGGCTGTATGCTTGTACCAGTATTTTTTGTCCCAGTATTGAGATAATACTTAATTGTGCCATCGCCGGCACCGATAATTGCATCTAAATCTCCATCTCGATCAAGATCCGCGAAAGTCGGCGCGCTATTGGTAATTGTTGGTTGTCCAATTATTTCTAGTTTTTGCAGTGGTGCAAATTTAATTCCTTTACTATCGCTGATATTTTCAGAATAAGAGAGATTCCCTGTAGAACTACCAATAACTAGATCTAAATCTCCATCTTGATCGATATCGGCAAAAGTTGGTGTACTATTACCATCAACCTTAATAGCGGTGAAGGGATTACTACTACCTGTTTCTGCACTAAAGAAGGGAGTCGCTGTAGTTCCAATGTTGCGATAAAACTGGACGACACCATTACCATTACCAACTACTAAATCTAAATCTCCATCTTTATCCAGATCCACAAAATTAGGATTACTGAACTTACCAACATTAATAGCATTAAAAGGATTTTTTGCTTCAGTTTGTGCTTGGAAGTAGTTAGTATTAACAGTAAAATCCTGTTTCCAAGTAGCACTACTACCATCAAAAGAAAAGAATACTGGTAACCCTCCTTTGGGTGCAGGTCGATCTAAAATTATTTTGACTGTGTTAGATGCGCTGCTATTTTCCGCAAAGGTATTATTAGTTCCCTGGATTGTTACCAAAGGTAAAGATGGATCGGGACGTTCGAGAGTGACAAGCTTATCAATACTATTGTTAATATCTTGATTCGTAACAGTAATAGGAATACCTAACCCATTGTAATTAGAGTCATTACTGCTAGTTTTTGCTTGAATATCGTAAGTAATATCACCATCAATAACATTATCAGCTTTACCCGTAACTGTCACTAATTGATATTGATCCCAGTTATCAGGAGTAAAGGTAATTGTAGAGATGCTGAGGCTACTTTCTTTACTATTTACTCCAGTGAAATCTACCGTAACGCTACTACTTGGTTTGGTTTTTAGCCGAATCGCAAATGTTTCACTCTCGCCACTTTCTTTAGTTTGCAATGGACGGAAACTAGAAGCAATTATCGCTTTAGGTTTACCCTGTGCATCTAAATTTGTGTCATCAAAGCTGACATTAGCCAATTGAAAACCAACAATATTACTATCAATTAAAGTTATGGTTTTACTGTTAGCATTTGCATCAACGTTATAGCTGCTTCCAGAATTTAAAGTAATGGTAATTTCTTCGGACAATTCCTTGATATCGTCAGCAATCGGTACAACAGGTAAAGCAACAGAAATTTCCCCCTTGGGAATTGTGACAGAATAACTATTGTTAGCACCTGGTTGAAATTTACCGGAGTAATCAATATCTTTAGTTGCTGTACCACCAATGCTATAGCTAATTGTTAAATCTTTATCAACTACATGGTCTAGTTGAACAACAAATTGAGCCGCTTCTAAACTATTTTCCTGAATTCGTGAGTCTTTGTTGCTTAAGTTAGGATCGCCTACAGCAAAAATACTAACTTTGGGTGTACCTAAATTTTGTGCTGCTACACCTTCTTTAACTATTGTTTGTAAAGGTGGTGTAATTGTAACAGGAAGACTGAGATTGAGGTTCTGATAGTTAGCATCACTACTAGTAAGTTGAGCTTGTAAATTAAAATCAGCAGTGACTCCTTCAATATTTATAGTTTGTAATTTATCCCAATTAGTCGCATTAAAAGTGATACTATTACCAGGTTTTAACGCCACACCAATGGGAGTTACATCTACAGCTAGTTTATACTTACCGCTACTATATTTTGTACTAGATGCACCGTAATACTCACTATAAACAACTTGAATATAGTATGTATCAGCTTTGCTGACAGTATATTCTAGTAAGGAATCCCAATCATCTCCAGAGGTATCATCATTTTTAGCAACTATTTCCCCCTTGGAGTTTAAAAGATTTATTTGTGAATCTAGTGTTGATAACTTGGGTTTTCTGGCATCAATATCAATTTTAAGTTTATCACCTGGTTTAAGGTCAATCTTAAAATTATCAATGTCTTTGTTACTGCTGATTGCACCATCAAATCGGAAAGAACTGGTGGTAATCGCAATAGCATTAACGAGTTGGTTGTTGTTATCTGTTCCTTCTATTTTTGTAGTTGTACCTGTAGGTAAAGAAGCAGATGTTGTTGGTGCAGGGGGATTAAATTTAACAATAACATCATTTAAAGGTTGGCTACCTAATTTGAGTTTTAAGGTAGCTTTACCATCTGTGACTGCTAAGGGATTTTTATCGCTAACTAATTGACCAGTTTGGTCAATAATTAATACTTGTGGTGAATATAGTCCGCTATCTTCGATTTTTAATGTAGCGTTAATAGCATCAACAATCTGACCATTTTGTTTGAGAAAGTAATTGGAGATTGTCTTATTACCTGTCGTATCTAAATCAAAGTGATAGGGTTGAATTTTAATAGCTAAGTTCTCAGTATTTTCTTTGATTGCATCTGGTAACGCCATAAAATAGATGCGAATTTTGGAAGCATCAACAACGCTATTACCTGCAATCTTTAAGTCTTCACTGTTAGGGACAATAATCCCTTTTGTTTGGGTATTGGCTTGGAAGGAAACTTTACGATATTGAGAACTAAGATAATCTACCCCTTCAATAACGGTATTACCAGCCGTAATGGTATATTTAACCCACAATCCCAAAGGACTAAGAACAGGTTTATCCGCTTTTAATTCAATATAACCAATTGTTCCTGAATCTTCACCATTAGGTAAGAATGTATCGTATTCTTTGGCATTTTTAAAAGTGACAAACTCTAGGGTTGGTTCATTGTCATTAATATTGATAGTGGCAGATTTATTATTGCTATCAACTTCATAGTAGCGTTTGTTACTACCAGAAGTTTGTTGAACCAATTCAACTTTTACAGATTCAGTATTTTCTGCTACTTCGTCATTAATCGGTTCAACGCCGATAATAATTGCTTTATCACCAAGTCCTGTGTTAGCGGTAACTGTAAATTGATCGGCTGCTATATATTCTTTTTTGCTACCATCTTTGTAACGCCAATAGAGAAGATAGTCACTACCTTTGGCTGTGTCGATATAATCGCCCCGAATAATTTGACTACCTGTAGTTTTTAGGTATTTGTCAGAGTCAGACGCATCTTTTTTAGTGACAGCATCAACATTTAGTTTTAAGGCGAAATCTTCTGTTCTTTGGCGGTCAAAAGTTAGCTCAAATTCGGCATTATCTCCGATATTCTCCGAACCATCTTTAATTTTAGTAATCCCTATTTTTGGTTCATCATCAATGAGGTTAAAATCAATTGAACTCTTAGAGGAATTAATTGTATATCCATCATCAGAGTTAGGTTTTTTTAGGGAAATTGTAAAGCTTTCATCTCCTTCTCTAATGTCATCGTTCTTAATAGGAATTGAAATAGTAATCTTAGTTCCATCACTGGGTTTTATTATGCGACTAGTGGAGAAGGTATAGTCATCAGTTATTTTTGCACTACCACTGACAATAAAATTGACTGTAAACGGTTGAGAAGCAGCGCGATCTAAAGTTAGGCTAAATGTAAATTTTTCTTCGATTATATTTTCTGAACCATCTGTTGTGATTTTTTCAATGCTAATTACAGGTTCATTATCGTTGATAGTTACGGTAGCAGAACTGGAAGCGGTGTCAATTGAGTAACTAGCATCAGGTAATAAAGTTACTTTTATTTTTTCTCCTAATTCACCAGTAAATAAATCATCCTTCAGCTTAACTCTAAGTTCTGTAGATTTATCTGTTAACGTAACGTATCTTGAAAGAGATGGAAAAGCAGAATCAAAGTCATTATTCTCTGCTCCGCTTACCGGATCAACTCGGTAAAATACCTTTAGTCCTCCTGGGGGAACACCATCAGGAGATGAAATTGTAAATACTGCGTCAGTTCCTTCTGTAGCTGTTGATGATTTAGCAGAAATAGAAACTGTTTTATATGGATTACCTGGAATTAAATTACTAAAGGGAACCAGTTGTTTAGGTAATACTTCACCTGTTTGGTTTGAATTAGTCCAAGCTTGCCAATATAATTTGACATTAGCATCTCCGCCTTCTTCTCGATATTCTAATTTAATTGAAATTGGGTTTCCAGAGGAATTTTTTAATAAAGTACTTCCGTGTGTTCCAGTAGAGTTGAGTTTATCAATAACAACTTTCCCATCAACAGTTAGTTTTACTCCATCATCATGTTCAACAATTAATTGATACCAGTCATTAGTAGGAAATATTATATTTCCTGTCCAAATGATACTGACATTATTTTTACCTTGTGTTAAATCAACTTGTCCGCCTCCCCAATCAAAATTAATTGTAGTATCATTTCTAGTTCCTCGTTTATCAGTAAAATTATTCTCATAAAAATATTCTCCCTTTAAACCTTTATAGGTAGGAGTTGTGAGATAAGAACCGGGAACAACAGTTTTACTTTGCCCTGGATAAGACCAAGAAAGGATTGCTTTCCAATCTCTTGTATCATTATAAAAATCCATTTGAATAGGATACCATTGTCCTCCTTTCAAATTAATTGATTTACTGGTTCTCTCGCTCGTCCCGTTTTGCCAATCATCAATAATTTGCTGACTATTTACCCACAGACGTACACCATCATCAACATTAGTATAGAAAGTATAATTTCCATCATTAGGTGCATATATATAACCAGTCCAATGTATGCTGGAATTATCATCTTTGCCTAAGGAACCAATATTATCGTTACTACTAGCATAATTAATATCAGTAGTATCTTCTCCATTTCTGATGGCAAAATTTTCGCCATCATAATATTCGGCTCGCAAATCTAAAACTTCTGTAAAATTCTGCTTCGCCTCCTCAGTAACCGCTAAACTCGATTCAATACTTCCTGTTTGAACTTCTAAGTTCCAATCTCCCCCTAAATTTGCATTTCCGGTAATATCTGTAGAACCTGCAATATCAGCCCCGGTAATTTCGCTTAATTGCTGAAGAAACTCCTCGCCTATTCCTGAAGCTACATCACAACCAAACAGCAAAATATCAGCGTTTTCTGTCAAAGAATTGCGCCACTGTTCTAGTAAGTGACGGTATTGAGTGATGGTTTCTGTATTTAGGAGAGTGGAACCTAGCTGAACTTGTCCCTCACTTCCATGAGAGATAATCTGAACACTAGCGATATTACTTCGCTGGGCTAAAACATTGGTAATTTGTTCTACTCCATCCTGGTTAGCATCGAGGAGAATTATTTCAGTTCCCGTTTGGGTATTAGCAATAAGAGATTGGTAATTCTCGACATTGCGATCGACAAACAGAAGGGTATTGATGGAGTTAGAACTAGTCATATTAGAAATGTTCTTTGTAGAAAAGATTAGAGTTCTGGAAAATTAAAATGACATATATAAGTAGGATACAGAACACAAAAATGTTATCCTCCTACTTCTGTACATCACTCGTCGCCAACTTATACAGTTCGCTCTTCAGGAGTTTTTGCTTTGACGATTGATAAATTTTTAACGTTCCTAAATCATGGGATGACTTCACATCAATTAGAAAGAATTATCAATGGTTTTAAACATCGACTCATCCCTAATTTATAAAACGCCAATTCTTGATAATCTCACCCAAAAAAAGATTTTTAGTCAACCAATTTTACTCATCAGCAATAGTTTGATTGGCCTGACAGAGATAACTTTGCTGCATTAAATGTTGTTTCGCAAGGCAAAACAAAACATGGAGCTTGGTGTCGGGTTTTACTGCGTTTAACCCAACCCAAAATCTTTTTGCATCATTTTAATCGTGTCATTCCAGTAGTTTGCAACCCAAGCTAAATTAGCAAAGTAATTTATATTTTTTCAATCTATTCAAATGTCAATATTAGCACTGCGTACAAATTTGCACACGAGTACTTTTACGTAGCTTATATGGTAGAAATTAGGAAGTAATACCAGCCAAGCTTTCTACCGGATTAATCTCCACAAAATGTGTGAATTGGTGGTTCAATTGTGGTAACACCATTATCTGGATGAGCGATCGCAGATTGTAACCTCGAAGGATTACACAATGCTGTGAGTTTAATCTAGTCTCTATCTATACTAAGTGTCATTTCACTTGATGCTACTGCTAAGGAATTGATCATTAATCACTTTTATTTATCGGTTTGAAAAAAAAGAATATTTGCTCCTATCTTGGGAAAGACGTAAATTGAAACTCATCAAGCAAACGCGAACTGATTTACCCAAGCAGGTGCAGTATGAAGACTATCACAAAAATGATATTAAATAGCGTTGATGCCCAAATCAGAGAAAATACTCAAGTTGCAGAAAAAGCGCCAAATATATCCCCAGAGCAATTAACATCTGGACAAAAACTGGCGGATAAATTAGCTAGTCAAGTAGGTTCTTGGAAGTTTCTGATTTGTCAAAGCACAATTTTGGCAGGATGGGTGGGAATGAATTTAGCACCTGGAGTTCCGCACTGGGATGAGTCAATCAATTTTGGATTTTGGATTTTGGATTTTAGATTAACCCCATGCATAAATGCAGGGGCTTTAATTAAAAATTGTGGATTTTGGATTTTAGATTTATTCCACGAATTAATTCGGGGGCTTGGAACCCGTTTAGATTCTTTAAATTTTGAATCTTCAATCCAAAATTTAAAATCTAAAATCTAAAATTCGGTCACCGTTTATTATGCTCAACTTAGTGTTTTCCTTTGCTTCAGCCTATACTGCACCAATTGTCTTGATGAGTCAAAATCGCCAATCTGACACCGATCGCAGAAATGCAGAAATCGACCATCAAGTAAATTTGCGAGCTAGTCAAAATATTGAATTACTGCATCAAAAATTGGATGAATTACACTCACAAAAGCTTAATGAGCTTACAGAAATTATCAAAGAGCAACAACAACTAATTCATGAACTAAAAGTAACTTTAGTACATCCTGCTAAGGAGCATAACGCAGCGAAAGTTGCGATATTACCAGGGTTACATTTACAAACTAACAGTAAATTTGCCAAACAAGCTGTTAGTAATAAACCCTTGGCAACCGATAAGCAAGTAGGCGAACATAAGAAAGTTGTTGATAAGCTGATGTAATCATCGATCAGCAACTCATGGCAATTGCGATCGCACAGTGGAAATCTGCTGAGTTAAACCAGAAAATATTGCAGATTTAAAGCCGTCTGAGAAGGTTTTGCTTAAAAAAGAATATTGGGCATAATTTTTGTTTTGCTTTACCAGTAAACACAGTGAATCATGGAAATGGGAAATTATATCTGCACGCTTCATTAAATAGAAATTTTCCCAACCTTTACAGATATTACCAACATCATTACCAACATTATCAGCAAAAAGTTGAGCCGCAATTAAATGAAAGAACTTATTACAGCTATCCCTACAGGACTTGCAGCGTTTACAGCTACTAATTTAGATGATTTAGTCATCCTCACATTGTTATTTTCTCAGGTGAACGCTACTTTTCGCCGTCGGCATATTGTTATTGGGCAGTATTTAGGATTTTGTACTTTAGTAATTGCCAGTTTATTTGGTTTTTTTGGAGGTTTAATATTACCATCTCATTGGATTGGACTTTTGGGTTTAGTGCCAATTACCATTGGTTTAAATCGTCTGCTGCATCCTGATAATGAGACATCATCGGATACAGAAGCAGAACTAGAATTATCTCATACTTCGATTTTTACTAGCTTTTTATCTCCTCAAGCTTATAGTGTGGCAGCAATTACTATTGCTAATGGTAGTGATAATATCGGAATTTATATGCCATTATTTGCTCATAGTGCTTGGTCTGAATTGCTAGTAATTATTAGTGTATTTTTATTGCTGGTTGGAGTTTGGTGTTATGTGACTTATAAACTAACCTGTCAAAATGCGATCGCTAATTTATTAACTCGCTATGGTAATAATTTTGTTCCCTTTGTCTTAATAGGTTTAGGCGTGTTTATTATCTTAGATAGTGCTGCCTTGAATCCGATTATTTTGACGTTTACTTGTCTGGGGTTAATGGCTATTATCAAACTTATTCAAAGCTATAAATTTAAAATGCAAAGCTTATAATTGTCAAAACTATGAAAATTCTCCCACTTTCTTTAGCTATTTTCTTACTGCTAATCAACCTAATAGGAGCTTATCCTTCTTGGGCAGTCACACATATTTATTTAGCAGATAATTCTCACTATTTTGAAGTCGGTGAAAAAGTCATCTGGCTTTATAAACCTCGTGCTGACTCGGCTGATATCCAAAAAATACCGGCGGAAGTGGTGAAATTAAGCTCAAAACAAGTGCAAATCAAAGTTCGTAAAAACCAGAACGAATTTGTCAATCGTTGGGTAAATCCTAACAAGCTAGAAAGTTTTCCGCAGATTTCAGACTCTGCTTTCCGCTAAATCAAAACTTATGTCACAATCTTCTCAAAGCTTCCTTCCCCTAGCAATAATTCTGCCGATAACTTTCTTAGTAAATTATTAAGACTTTCCAAGCAAGGAGAAAAATATGCAGTTGATCAAAATTGTGCTTGTCGCCCTCGTATTCATTTTAAATTTAACAGTTGCTCAACCTTCTTGGGCAGGTAAGGATTTTACGAAAGGCGCTGACTATGTTGAAGTAACTCAAGAACTCAATCAACTACTAACTGTAAAAGATAACCCCGAACAAGCTGGTTATACGCCCGAACAATTTCAAGCAAGACTTTCTCAATTGCAGTCGCAAAAGTATGTGATAGAAACAGCAAGAAAGCGGGCGCAGTGCTTTAATCAAACCGGTAAAACTTTGGGTGTCTACGCCAATAAACCCAAAAAATCGCCAACGCAACTATACTTTTTAGCAGCTGGGCAAATTACAGATGATGATTGGGATTGCGATGGTATTTACTTTCCCGCAGGTACACAGGTAGTTTTAACTCCCAATACAGAAGTGCAAACCTTAACTGAAGCAATTGCTGTCAAGTTTGTTGATGGTACACAGTCAGTTGCTAGAACTAATCCTGCTACTGGCGCAATTGAATTGAATGTTGCACCAGCCAAGGTTTTCAAAGCTGGAGAAGGTAATTGGGTACTGCCTACATTATCTCAAGCAGATATTGATGTGCAAGTTCCTAGCCCACAACTGATTGATTAAGAGGCATTGCTGAATTAGGGGATGGATTTTGAGCTATTAAAATTTTCCACTCCTGATTCTCTCTGCGTCTGGTGCGCGACGGCAGTCGCTACAACGGGCGGAACCCCCGCAACGCGCTGCCTCCTCTGCGTGAGATAAATCATCCCGCAATTATGCAACGCCGATTAAGACTTTAGGCATTAAATTTGTAATACACAAATAATAATTTACTCCCTCCCTCTCAGGAGGGATTTTTTATTGATTGGCTAGATTATATACAATTATTTGTAAAGTTTGTTAGTTTTTCTGGTTCAGCAATTAAATGTTGGATATATCCAGTATTTTGATGAGTTTTAGAACCAAAAATATCTCATAAGCTCTTGATTGCGCTTATTTTTTGATTCCTTCTGCTTTTTAAAAGTTAATTTTGTAAATACTTGTGTTGCTACCTTATAGTAATTTGCTGACTCAGTAACGAAAAATAAACCGAAATCATAAATATCAGTTGATACTGTATATAATAATTTGAACAACGGTATTCCGCCCGATATACCGTAAAAGGAGCAAATGCTGATGAGCAAGTTGCCACATCTAGCGCAGTTAGAATGCTTAATTGTGGAGAAAATTTTGCCGACTATAAGGCGTTACCAACACATAGTTGCAAAGTGGTTGCAGGTGCGTAATGTTAGCAGTTTTGTGAGTTTGTTGTTAGTAGCCGCTATTTTTAGTACAGCGATCGCATCTTGTTCGGAAAGCAGATTTGCTGGACAATCTGATGTGAAGCTGAAGTTGGTTTCTTTTTCAGTTACCCAGGTAGCTCACGATCAAATAATTCCCAAATTTGTTGCCAAGTGGAAACAAGAACATCATCAAAATGTCACTTTTGAACAAAGTTATGGGGGTTCTGGCGCACAAGCCGCAGCTGTAATTGCTGGTAGCCAAGAAGCAGATATAGTCCATTTAGCACTACCTTTAGATGTTAAGAAAATCCAGCAAGCAGGTTTAATAAAAGCTGGTTGGGAAAATAGAGCGCCGAGAAATGGGATTGTGAGTAAATCTGTAGCGGCGATTGTCACTCGTGAAGGTAATCCCAAAGGAATAAATAGTTGGCAAGACTTAGCAAAAGATGGCGTCACATTAATTGCAGCTAATCCCAAAACTTCGGGGATTGCTATTTGGGAATTTCTCGCTTTTTGGGGTTCGGTAACTCTTAATGGTGGCGATGAAGCAACAGCTTTAGATTATGTTACCAAAGTTTATAAAAATACTCCGACTCTGACAAAAGATGCTCGCGAAGCTAGCAATTTATTCTTCCAACAAAATCAGGGAGATGTATTAATCAACTACGAAAATGAGATAGCTTTGGCTGAAAAGAATGGCTCAAAATCGCCTTATTCTGTCCCCCAAGTCAATATTTCTATTGACAATCCTGTCGCCATAGTTGATAAAAACGTTGATAAACACGGTACAAGAGAAGTCGCCGCCGCATTTGTTGATTTCTTATACTCGACAGAAGCACAGCGCGAATTTGCGAAATTACAATATCGTCCTGTTAATCCTACCGTTAGCCAAGAAGTAGTCGCCCAATATCCGCCTATAAATACATTATTTACATCTCAAGATTTAGGCGGTTGGGATTTAATTCAGCAGAAATTTTTTGACGATGGGGCAATTTTTGACAAAGTGCAATCGGGAAAGAAAGCATAAAATTCCCCTGGATTTAATTACTGACAAATTTTGGGTAGCTTATGAGTTGGCGTAGCCTATTTAAATCTAGCTGTTATCTGACTAATTTCCTCTTAATCATTAGCAGCATTACTGCTTGTAATGGAGGAAATGAATTAAAAAGTCAGGTGAGTATTGATGGTGCTGCTGTGGGTTTTCCGATTTCTTTAGCAGTTGCAGAAGAATATGGAAAGGTAAAACCGCAAGCGCAAGTAAGTGTTGCATCTAGCGGCACCGGTGGCGGTATCAGTAAGTTTTGTAATGGTGATATTGATATTGTTGGCGCTTCCCGTACCATTAGGGATGAAGAAATCAAAAAATGTAGTAGTAAGAAAATTGAATTTGTTGAGTTACCCATAGGTTTAGATGGGATTGCTGTTATTGCTAACCGTAAAAATAACTTTGCTACATGTTTGACGATTAAGGAATTAGACAAAATTTGGAGTGCTAAATCAGACGGTAAAATTTTAACTTGGAATCAAGTAAATCCCAAGTTTCCCAATCAAAAATTGAAGTTATATGCGCCAGCTTCGGATACAGGAACATTTGACTATATGACGCAAGCTGTAACTGGTAAAGCTAAAAATGGGCGCACAGATTATACTCCCAGCCACAATCAAAATTTATTGGTGCAAGGTGTATCCGGTGATGCGACAGCCTTGGGTTATGTAGGCATATCTTATTACATTCAAAACCAAGATAAATTAAATTTAGTGGCGGTAGAAAGTCCGACAGGAAAGTGTGAAAAACCCGTTCCAGTAGATAACGTCATTAAAAATACCTACACACCTTTATCTCGTCCTTTATTTATTTATGTCAGTAAGAAATCTCTAGATACTAAACCCGCAGTGAAAGAATTTGTGGAGTTTTATCTAGATAATTCTTGGAAATGGGTAGATAGCGTGGGTTATGTAGCGTTACCCGATGAAGCCTATATTAAAGTTAAACAAAAGTTTGCTAAAGGCGAAACAGGAACCAAGTTTAAAAAAGCTAAACCCGGCGAACCCATTACCAATTTTATTTAAATCAAGTTTGATACTTGGAACGTTTATGCAAAATATCAGTCCACAAGATGATTTAGAGCAAAGATTTCGAGAGTCACTAGAAAAAAATGCCTCAGATGATATCTTAGAAAAGATTATTGGGGTAATTTTATTTGCTTGTGCTTTTGTTTCTGTCTTAACTACTTTTGGCATTGTCTTAATTATCTTTCAAGAAACATTTGGATTTTTTCAAGAAGTTTCTTTTGCTCAATTCTTTTTGGATACTAAATGGACACCGCTATTTGCCGATAAGCATTTTGGCGTATGGCCTTTGATTAACGGTACATTATTAACAACTGCGATCGCAATGGCTGTGGCGATTCCTCTAGGTTTATCTTCAGCAATTTATTTGAGTGAATATGCGCAACCTAAAGTAGCCGCAATTTTACGTCCTGCAGTGGAACTTTTAGCAGGGATACCAACTGTAGTATATGGTTATTTTGCCCTACTTTTTATCACTCCCTTACTCAGAAATATCTTTCCCTTAGAATTATTCAACGCTTTAAGTGCAGGTTTAATGATGGGAGTGATGATTACACCTACAGTTGGTTCTATTAGCTTAGATGCAATTCAAGCTGTTCCCCGTTCTTTGCGAGAAGGCGCTTATGCTTTAGGAATTACAAAACTAGAATCGATTTTTAAAGTTGTTCTACCAGCCGCACTTTCGGGAATTATCGCTTCAATTATTCTGGGGATTTCTCGCGCTGTGGGTGAGACAATGACAGTTGTAATTGCGGCGGGACAACAACCAAGAATCACGATTAACTTTGCCGAATCAGTAGAAACAATGACAGCTTATATGGCACAAATTTCCGGTGGTGATAGTCCCCGGGGAAGTTTGAATTTTCAGACTTTATATGCAGTAGGCGCGCTATTGTTTTTAATTACCCTGGCTTTGAATATTGTTAGCTATTGGATTGCTAACCGATTTAAAGAAAAATACGATTAATCACTGCTGAATCACTATGGCGACAACTTACCAACGGGATGATTATCTAGATTCTACAAATGAATTTAGCGATAATATCAATCAACGAGAGATTTTAGGCAAGGTATTTGAAATCCTGTTTTTATTGGGTTTATTAATTGGCTTGTTCGTTTTAGGATTACTGCTGTTTGATATTCTCCGGGACGGATTAGGTAGATTTTTATCACCGGGTTTTTTAACAGAAACACCTTCACGCTTTCCTGATGCAGGGGGTATTCGTCCCGCAATTATCAGCAGCATTATTTTAGGACTTGTGGTGATTTGCGTAACAGTTCCTATTGGTGTAGGTGCAGCTTTGTATTTAGAAGAATATGCACCGAGAAATTGGTGGACGGCGATTATTGAAATTAATATCAGTAATTTAGCTGGGGTACCTTCTATTGTTTATGGCTTGCTGGGTTTAGGTGTTTTTAATTATTTGCTAGGATTTGGCCCTGCTTTAATTTCTGGTGCTTTGACTTTATCTTTATTGTCTTTACCAGTAATTATTGTGACGGCAAGAGAAGCGATTCGCGCTGTTCCTAATTCGCTGCGATATGCATCCTATGGATTAGGTATGACTAAATGGAAAACTATTAGCAGTCATGTCATACCTTATGCTGTTCCTGGTATTCTCACAGGGGTAATTATTTCTATCTCCCGCGCCATTGGCGATGCAGCTTCGTTAATAGTTGTTGGTGCTGTCGGTTTTCTCACATTTAATCCTGGTTTATTCCAGAGATTTATGGCGTTACCAATTCAAATTTATAGTTACATTACTCGTCCCGAACCAGGTTTTGCCAATGCAGCCGCCGCCACAATTATTGCCTTGTTACTTTTGATTTTAGCTTTAAATGGTGTCGCCATTTATATTAGACAACGCTTCACTATCCATTAATAACCGAAGAAAGGCAGACGGCAGAAGGCAGACGGCAGAAGGGAAGAGATTCAAGAGTGCGCCCTCTGCATTAGGGATACAAGCCCCTGAATTTATTTATGGAGATTACCTTGTGCCCTCTGTCTCCGAACTTTTACCTTCTTAAAAAATTCTCAGGAATTTATCAATACTAGGAGATTTACCAAATGCCATCATATTCTAGCAATAATAAAAGTCAATTTGATAGTGCAACAATCGACCAAAATAATACTGTGTTTGATGTTGAAGGTGTAAAAGTATATTATGGGGGATTTTTAGCACTGCTAGATGTGTATTTACAAATTCCTGAGAGACAAATTGTGGCTTTTATTGGCCCTTCAGGATGCGGTAAAAGTACTTTATTACGCTGCTTCAACCGGATGAACGATTTAATTCCCGGTGCGAAAGTAGAAGGAAGGTTAAATTATCGCGATCGCAATATTTACGATCCTCGGGTTAATTCTGTCAAATTGCGTCGCCAAGTCGGGATGGTGTTTCAACGTCCGAATCCTTTTCCGAAATCAATTTACGAAAATATAGCTTTTGGCCCCCGTTCTAACGGCTATAAAGGTAATCTGGATGAATTAGTCGAAGATTCCCTCAGACGCGCAGCGATTTGGAATGAAGTCAAAGACAAGCTTAAAGAAAAGGGTACAGCCTTATCTGGCGGACAACAGCAACGACTCTGCATTGCGAGAGCGATCGCCATGAAGCCAGATGTATTATTAATGGATGAACCATGCTCGGCTCTCGATCCCATTTCTAGCCGTCAAGTAGAAGAACTCTGCTTAGAATTGAAGGAACAATACACCATTATTATGGTAACTCATAATATGCAACAAGCAGCCAGAGTTGCCGATTGGACAGCTTTCTTCAATACAGAAATAGACGAACACAGCAAGCGGCGGGGAAAATTAGTCGAGTTTAGTCCGACAGATCAAATGTTCAACTCGCCGCAAACTAAAGAAGCCGAAGACTATATTAGCGGACGTTTTGGTTAAGGAAGTTCACCTCTTCAGGGACTTCTAACTAAAAAATATGCGATCGCTACGTAGGTAGCAGGGCTGTTTCATTCGCTGGTGTTGGAAATTTGTCAAGAGGATAATCTCACGCAAAGGCGCAAAGACGCAAAGAAAAATCACGTATTTTGGGTAGAAGGCGCAAAAATTTCGAGGGGTAAAAACGAACCGCAAAGACACGAAGTACACAAAGGAAGAGAAAAAAAGAAGAAACTTACCCCACAGAATTAATGCGACAGACTACTAGTGCTTTGTCTCATTAATTTTGCTAGGCTGCGAGATCCCCGACTTCTTCAAGAAGTCGGGGATCTGAACATCCGCGACTTATCAGAATTAATGCGACAGACTACTAGGGTGACGGCGCAATTTCGGGATAAGCAAGGGGTCGCACTACGGAATTTGGGTAATTTTTTAAACAACCTCTGACATTGTTAATGTAACGCCTGACATTGTTAATGTAACGCCTGACATTGTTAATGTAACGACTTACATTGTTAATGTAACGCCTGACATTGTTAATGTAACGACTTACATTGTTAATGTAACGCCTGACATTGTTAATGTAACGCCTGACATTGTTAATGTAACGACTTACATTGTTAATGTAACGCCTGACATTGTTAATGTAACGCCTAAAAAAGCAGTTAACTGTTAATTTAGGCTTAGTTTATCCAAAAACATCGCCTTAGTGCTATTTTTTGAGGCGTTAATGGGCATATTAAATACATACCATTACTACGTGTTTTCTATGGCTAACCAAAACACAAGACGCCGTTTAAGTCCTCAAATTATTAGTCAAGATGTGAAGTCTTTGCGTGGATTGCAAACCGTTACTACTTATGATACAACCCGTGCTGATGCTTCCATTGCAAATCTCCAGAACGCTTATCAAGCAATGTTGGCACAGCAACAAGCGGAGACTGAAAGATTAGCTGTATACCGTGCGGCTTTGGATGCTGCGAGGTTAGCAGAATGGGAATTCCACAATGCAATTTTAGCAATGAAAGAAGCTGTAAAGGGGCAATATGGTTCAGATAGCGATCAAGCGCAAGCTGTAGGGTTGAAGAAAAAATCTGCTCGCAAACGTCCTAGCCGTCAAAAGTCAGTTGTGGTTAAGAGTTAAGGGACTTTTAACTACAAAAATAGGCGATCGCAGATTACGCGCTTGGGGGCATGGCAGTGCCAGTGCCCCTACAATTAACGATAATCAAACCCTTGCCAGTCTTTTGCAATTTAAGCGATCGCTTAGTTGTGGCATTTGATAGCATGGTGATTCAAGAGTACGCGCTTGGGGGCATGGCAGTGCCAGTGCCCCTACAATTAACGATAATCAAACCATTGCCAGTCTTTCGGCAGAAAAAGTAATTATTGAGTACGATGGGATGGAATCAGGAATTACTCAAGATTTAATTGATCATGGTATTGCAGAAGAAGATATTATTTTAGCTTTTGTGCCCCAGGAAAATCATCGAATTCCTGCTTAAATTGGATTAACATGGCGACAAAACGCTTCCTAATTTTTCTCGCCCTAAGCGATCGCCTATTTTACCCTCAGCAAAAACCCTCACTCCATTAATATACACTGCTTGCACAATCTCGTCGGAACCACGTTTGACTATGCGCGGTTCGTTATCTAGCAGGGGATCTAAAATTTCTACTTGGGGGCTGATGGGTTGATTTAATGCATTGGGATTGAGTAATAATATATCGGCTTTCGCGCCTACTTTCAGCACGCCTGTATTTAGGCGAAACCAAGCGGCTGGTTCACCTGTAACGCGAGAAATCGCTGCTTCTGGGGTGAGAAATTTGGTTGCAACTGCTTGCTTGAGTAAAGATAAAGCGCCATCATAGTAACCCAAATTACGCACGTGAGCGCCTGCATCCGTAAATCCTGGGAAAATATGGGGATGCTGCATCATGGCTAACCGAGGCTTTAGGCGGTCGTTTGCGCCTGTGGCTACCCAGCGCAAGTCTGTATCGTATTCTTGTAAGGCTTGTATAAATAAGTCTATCGGTTCTTGTTGTTGACGGCGGGCGATTTCGGCAAAATTTAAACCTTGCCAACTAACATCAGGACAGTTAACTACTTCCATTAAGTCTAATTGGCGATGAAAGGATTTAAGCTGTTTATTCAGCCATTCTTGGCGAAATTGAGCGCAAAAACTTGCTGAACGCCATAATTGTTGTCTTTCTTGGCGGGATTTACAACCGTTTAACTGTGCGCCTGTAGGGAATTCTTCAAATAAGGGGGTAACAGGGCCATCTGAGTAAATGGTGAAGGGTTCAGTTAAAGTTTGCAAGCGCACGTTACCGTTAAGCAGGCGATTCCAGATAAATAGAATGGGTGCAAATATGCGCCATAGCTGGCGATTATGCACAGCATCTAAAGCCGAAAGAATTGTCAGCCGCAGTGGTTTACCAAAGCCAGAACCCATGCGCAGAATATCAACGAAAGAAGTTAGCTTGTGTAAATTGGGCGTGACTTGAAACACGCGATCGCGTTTTTTACACAAATTTGCTAACATTGCATATTCCCTAAATTTGGCATGTTGGGAGGGAATAGTATCACCTTGCCATTCTCCGCTCATGCGGTGCCAAGGAAACATATCAATAGAAACGCCGACAAATCCCGCATCTAAAGCATCGGCGGTAATGCGCTGCATCAGTTTGAGTTCAAATTTGCTCGGCTGCACAGTTAAACTACGTTCCAACCCCATGACATAAGCGCGTAAAGCACTATGTCCCAATAATGGTGCCACATTGGGGCCTAGTGGTAACTGTTGTAAATGTTGTAAATATTCTCCTGGTGTTTGCCAAGCCAGGGACTTGTTCAACCATTTGCTAATTAAGCGATGGGAAAGCGTCTCTACCCTTTGAAAAATATCTGCGAGAACTGGCGGTTCACCGATGGCAATTGACAAACTACAATTACCAATAACTACGCTAGTCACCCCATGACGCACCGATTCACTTAATCCTGGGGCAATTTCCAACTCTAAATCGTAGTGGGTATGAATATCAATAAATCCCGGCGTCACCCACAACCCAGAGGCATCAACTATTTCTTTTGCTGGCGTAGATATGGCAGGAGAGATAGCAAAAATCTTACCATTTTTAATCCCCACATCTCCCCGCACTGGCGCAGAGCCTAAACCATCAAAAATTAACCCGTTTTGAATTAGTAAATCTAAGGTCATTTTGAAATAAGGGACTTCCAGAAAATAAATTATCCCATTTTCATAGTGGCAGATTGTTTCTCCTCTGCTTCCTCTGCTTCCTCTGCCTCCTCTGCATACACAGCGATGGAATATTTTTTTAGTTGGAAGTCCCTAAGAACGCGACAGATGGGTAGGGAACATCGACAATTTTTTGGCATATCCAATATTTTACTGGTGCCCATTGGTGTCAACTTAACGCGAAACCTTCTTGGTTGCAAAGTTTCGCCCTCACCCCCAGCCCCTCTCCCACCGGGAGAGGGGAGCAAGAGATTTAATTCCCCTTCTCCCTCAGGGAGAAGGGGTTAGGGGATGAGGGCGAGGGTTTTTGTACAACATGCGCCGTATATAGCTTTTAGCTTCAGTTGACAGGTATGACTGGTGCCGTGCCCCTACAAAGAATTTATCTGTCGCAAACATGATTTGAATTGGGATAAGATTATTTTTCAATAGAGACGCGATGAATCGATAAACAATACAGACGCGATGAATCGCGTCTCTACAATAAGCTACCGCCTCGCCCCCAAGGCGGCAACAATAAATAATAATCGCTCTGGTTCAATGGGTTTGGCGATGTGCATTTGAAATCCGGCGGCGAGGGCTTGGGCTTGTTCGGCTTCGGCTGCATAGGCGGTGAGGGCGGCGGCGGGAATTTGTCCGCCAAGTTCTGCATCTAGCGCTCTAATTTGACGGATTAAATCATAACCGTCTTGTTCTGGTAAGCCAATGTCAGATAGCAACACATCATAACCGTTGGGGTTAGCCATTAAGGTGGATAAAGCAGCATTAGCTGAGGCTACGGCGGTGACTATGACTCCGTACTGCTCTAAGCAAATGGAAAATAAATCGCGAATATCTGCTTCGTCATCGACAACTAAAACCCGCAAACCTGTTAATGAGGGAAGATTTTCTAAGGATTGTTCTGGCTGGCTGGGTAACAGCAACGGGTTAACTGTTGGCGCGGAAGTTTCGCTTAACTGAGTTTGCAAAGGTAGTCTAACTGTAAAAGTTGCGCCTTGTCCTTCTCCTGGGCTTTCGGCTTCAACTGTACCGCCGTGAAGTTCAACTAAATGACGCACGATGGAAAGTCCTAGCCCTAAACCAGGGTTAGTGCGTCTTCTGGTACCATCAGCTTGGCGGAAGCGCTCGAAAATATAAGGGATAAATTCAGGTGTAATTCCTTGCCCTGTGTCGCTGACTTGAATTTGAGCGTGAAAATCACTGTAATCTAAGATAATCTCGATGCTGCCGCCGATTGGAGTAAATTTAATCGCGTTAGACAGTAAATTCCACATTACCTGTTGTAAGCGGGTAGGGTCGCCGTTAATTCTTCTGTCTGTGGTATCTAGCCGAGTGACAATTTGAATATTTTTGGCTTCAGCAGAAATCCTCACTACTTCAATGGCGGCGTTAATTACGGGTACTAATTCCATTAATTCTGCATCCAGACGCAGCCTACCAGCGCTGATGCGAGAAACATCTAGCAAATCGCCAATTAACTGCGCCTGAGCGATCGCGCTACGCTCAATTGCTGATATACCTTGATTAATTATCTCTGGTGTGAGATCCGGCCGTTGTAACATCTGCGCCCATCCCAGTAAGGAGTTTAGGGGGTTGCGGAGTTCGTGAGACAAAATCGATAAAAATTCATCTTTGGCGCGGTTGGCGGTTTCGGCGGCGGTGCGGGCTGATTGTTCTTGAGTGAGTAACTGAATGCGTTCGGCTTCGAGTTGCTTTTGTTGGGTAATATCTTCAATGACTAAGAGAATTAATTGCATATTCTCGATTTGCGGCATTCTTCGCGCATTTAGCCGCATAATTTTGTGCCCAATAGACTCAAAGTTATGCTCGACTTCTAAATCTTGAAATGGGGCGTTGCTGGGGATAACATCTTCTAAGAGCGATCGCAATAAGGGAATATTCCACTGTCCGTTACCCAGTTCAAATATTAAGCGCTGTTCGGTTTCTGGTGGTAGTACTTGAAAGGTTTCGTAAAAACTGCGATTGGCTTTGACTACCCGTAAATCTAAATCTAATACCACAATCGATTCCCGCACAGTATCCACAATCGCTTCGGCGTAATCTCTAGAGGCGCGTAGCTGTTCGGCACTGCGTTTTAGGGCGTCAATATCAACTAATACCACCACTGCACCGTCAATTTTATGATCGATTGTCCGGTATGGTCGGATGCGCAAATCATACCAATGTCCTTCGGAGTCTTGTACTTCCTGGGTTTTGAGGTTGAGGTTACCAATAACTTCTAAAATTTGCTCTTCTAAATCATCAATATTTAAATTGTAATTAATATCACTGATTGGTCGCCCAACATCCGTAGAAATTAGGTTAAAAATTTTCCCCGCCGCCGGGGTAAAGCGGCGAATCCGCAAATCGCCACCCAACATGAGGATGGGAATATTAATATTGCTGAGTAAATTTTGTAAATCGTTGGTTACTTGGGTAGATTCGAGATTGCGCCGTTGCAATTCGTCGTTGATGGTGTTTAATTCTTCGTTGGTGGCTTGAATTTCTTCTTTGGCGGTTTCTAATTCCTCATTGGTACTTTGCAACTCTTCATTGCTAGAAAGAATTTCCTCGTTAGCGGCTCTGAGGTTTTGATTAGTGGCTTGCTGTTCTTCAATAATTGATTGCAGATATTCTTTAGTGGTGGCTAACTCCTGGTTAAGGGCGTTAATTTCTTGCTCTGCTGCTGCTTGTTTACCCCGTCGAGATTTTAAATTGCGATCGCTCTCCGGTGTGATATTAATTGTTGAGGTTGATATATCTGCAAATATCACTAAATAGTAACGCTCTTCCCCACCGCGAGCTTTAAACGGCACTACATCAACTTTTACCAGTCTCACTTGACCATTTTCAAGAATTTGGATACCTTCTTTACATACTGGTACCTGTCGCTGTTTTGCTTGATGAATCGCTGTCCGTAATTCTAACCGCAGTTCTTCTTTTGCCATCTTTAACAAATTAAAGCTAGGTCTGCCGGCTGGCGGTTGAAGATAAGGACTAGTCTGGCCGCGAAATTGGAGAATTTCTAAATCATTGTTAATAATCACACCAACTGGAGCATACTGATTTAAAACGATTTGGTCAGCAGTTCTCTGCATTTCCATGTCATTCCAAATATGATCGTCAACTGCTAACTGGGGAGTACTGACTTTGAGAGAATAGTTATTCGCAATTAAATCTATACCCAACCGCGCTGGAGCCATTTTCCGGCTATAAATCTTGGACTTTCTATCCAATAAAGTAAATAAATCCGAAAATTCTCCTACAGTCTCGGAAGTGCCTAACATTAAAAAGCCAGTAGGCTTAAGACCATAATGAAACAAAGGTAGAACTTTCTTCTGTACGGCACTGCCCAAATAAATTAGCACATTGCGGCAGGTAATTAAATCTAAGTGAGAAAAAGGCGGGTCAGCAATCAGATTTTGTCTAGCAAAAACACACAACTCCCGTACTGGCTTGCTAATTTGGTAACCACCTTCTACTTGCACAAAAAGGCGCTGTAGGCGTTCGGGAGAAACTTCGGCTACTTGACTGGGTGTATAAATTCCGATGCGTGCAATTTCAATTACCGCATCATTAATATCTGTAGCGAAAATTTGGATAGTTGTATTAATTACTTGATTTCCCAAAAATTCCAGCAAGCAAATAGCTATTGAGTAAGCTTCTTGACCGGTGGAACATCCAGCTACCCAAATGCGAATGTGTGAATCTGGGGTGCTGTTTTGGGTAATAATGGGGAAGACCTTGGTTTTTAAAGCGTCAAAAGATTCGCGATCGCGGAAAAAATTCGTCACCGTAATCAGCATATCTTGATACAGTGCCAAAACCTCTGGCGGATTCTCCATCAAATAGCGGACGTAATCTTCCAATCTTTCCAGCTTATACAACATCATCCGCCGCAAAATTCGCCGCTTGAGAGTAGTTTGTTTATAGTGCTTAAAGTCTACCCCCGTAGCCGCCCGCAATAAACTAAAGATAGTCGAGATAGCATCGCTGTTAGTGGGAATTGGCTCAGATACTTCCGTTGTTGCGGCTGGTAACTGGCGTTGAATATAAGGATGGCGGCTGAGTTTTGCTAGTTCCTCAGCAATTTCTCGCGGAGTCAGAATAAAATCCACATTACCCGAAGCTACAGCCGTGTTAGGCATAGCACTAACTTTTGCTGAATCTTGACACTGGGCAAAAGTAATCCCCCCAGCTTCTTTAATAAATTCTAACCCCCTGGCCCCATCGCCATCGCCTCCCGACAGTACTATCCCAATGGCTTTATTTCCCCTATCTTCTGCTAAAGAAATAAAGAAAGTATCCACCGACATAAACAACCCGTAGGTTTTCTCTCTCGGAGTTAGTTGCAACACTCCCTGAGAAATAGTCATTTTCGCATTTGGCGGAATCACGTAGACATGATTCGCTTCCACAACCATCCCATTCTCTACTTCCCGCACAGGCATATTAGTTGCGCGAGAAAGAATTTCACTCAACAAACTTTTTTGATGGGGACTCAAATGCTGAATTAATACAAACGCCATCCCCGTATCATCTGGTAAATGGGTGAGTAATTCCGTAAAAGCATCCAACCCACCCGCCGAAGCGCCCATTCCTACTATAGGAAATAATGTATTGTCATGATTTTCTTGTTCTTCATTTGCAGATTGACGAGCTGAAGAATTAGATGGAGATTTTTGAGCAGAACGCCTAGAGGTCATGGTGTGAGTAATTAATACTGGGGGATATTAAGTATTTAGCAATTAAAACTACAGATATGCTTTGCACTTTATCAGATATGATGTCCCATCAACTAGCGAACTGAAGCGTTAAGTTTTTAGCAATATTTGTCTATTAAGTCACATAAAAACTTAACTTTATTCAAGTGTGGTGTTATGATTTTATCTTGATTTATTCAGCAATTTATATTAACTTTGATATTTATATCCAGCCAATAAATATTAGTATTTGTAGGGTGTGTTGTCGCGTAGCGCAACGCACCGATAAAGAATTAATGTTTAAAGATTTAAGTTTAATTAGAATAAGCTTTGCCCAGTAAGCGCTTCGGGGCATGGCAGTGCCAGTGCCCCTACAATCATAACTGGCAATTTGCTGTAAATTCTCATCGCAATTCACTAAATTATCGCAATTTAAAACAAGAATACAACAGTAGGGGTATGGCATTGCCCATACTTGTCAACTTAAGCTAAAAGCTATATAGGGTACAAAAACTTTCGCCCTCATCCCCTTACCCCTTCTCCCCCAGGAGAAGGGGAATTGGATCTCTAGCTCCCCTCTCCCCTGGGGAGAGGGGCTGGGGGTGAGGGCAAAACGTTGTCGCCAAGCGGGTTTTGCGTTAAGTTGACACCGATGGGCAATGCCATGCCCTCTAGAATATATTAATATGCTACAAACATTATTTAAATTGATATTAGTTAATCAATATAAACAAGGTGCGTTGCGCTGCGCGACAACACACCCTACATGAATCTTTAAAAATCTTTGTCATATAACTGCTGACTAATTATGAGCAAATAACATCTTTTAAAATCATGTGTTTACGACTATCAAAACTAATTTTACCTTCTTGCTTTAATTTGCTCATAAAGCGGGTAATTGTCACTCTATTTGCACAGCAAGCACTAGCAATATCTTCATGAGTTAAACGCACATTTAACCGCGTTCCTTCTGCGATAGGTTCGCCAATTTCTTGCTTGAGAAAATCTAAAAAATAAGATAATCTTTCTTCTACTTGGCGTTTACCGGAAATTGCTAGTAAATATTCTGTTTGCTGCAATCGTTCATTAATTTTTGGTAAAAAGTTATGGCTAAGTGGCGGAGAAGCAGCAATTTCTGTGACATGAATTGATTGTAATTCTACTTCCGATAAAGCGATGGCTTGGTAAATTTTTAGAGAAGTCATGCTAGCACCAAATATCATACCTGAGCCAACTAAACCAATAAGTACTTCTTCCCCTGTTTCACAGAAAGTACTAAGTTTCACCCAACCTCGACTAACTTGTAAAATTTGTAGCGGGTTGAGATTAATATTGTCTCCCTTATCGTATTTATATAAGCGCTGATCTCTGATAACGCCGCTAACATTTTTCATTCCTGGCGATTCCCCTTTCTGGCGTTCAGTTATATTCCTAATTAACCAGTTGAGAGAAATAACTTTACCCTGTGCATTGCGAATAGCTGAAACTGTTAACGCCGCATTAAAAATCTCACCGTGACGTTGTTGCAAGTTGATTAATAATTCTGTATTTCTATCAGATTCTCCTAAGCGGTTAATTTCAGTCCGCAATTGCTGACGTTCTTCGATGGGAACAAAATTAATAATTGGCTTCCCCACTAAAAATTGTTGAGAAACATTAAGTAATTTAGCAGCCATTGGGTTAGCTTCACAGATGATACCTGAGGCGTTAGTTACAAAATAACCATCTGGCGCTGTATCGAATAAATCTTGATAACGTTGGCGTTCGGTTTCTAGAAAATTTTGTGTTTGGATCAGTTCTTCATTTTGCTGATATAGTTCCTCAACCGCTAACTGCAATGTTTTTGAACTGTTGTGAAGTTCTGCAAATGCTTGGGGTAGCATTTCTGATGGCATCCAAGGCAGAATAGTAGCAGTTTGATATAAATCTGCTAACCGCTTGTGCAAGACTTCTGTGCGTTGGAAGAACAGTTCTAGGTTCATTAGGACTTCTCTCTTGTTGCAGTTGTTAACTAAGTTTGAACGCTAGGAAGAAAAAACATTTAATATAAATATTTAATATCATGACAAAATTAGATTTTTTATAAAAATCTTCTCTACCAAGAGCGTTTGTGCAAATTTATGCACAAACGCCAACTAAGTCTAGAGCTTAATAATTGCTGTAGATACAGGTGTAAGTTAGCATGTATAAAGAATTAATAATAACATAACTTACTAGAAACACCACATTTATTTAATGAAGTTTAAAAATGTAAGTTTGCAGCTAATAACTGCTCAGGTGTTGGGCATAGGACATTGGTTATAGGTCATAGCTGTATATAGATTGATAATTGTCAAAGTGGTATTTTCCAGCTAGTTATTTTTTAAATTTTAATAAATCCCTACTTCAATATTTAATAAAAAATAGGGTAAAGAAGGTTTTGTGATTTCTTTATTTCTACATTAATGGATTAATAACGCAGAATATCTAGTCTGAAGACATATATATATATTAAGTTTTAATGTCATTAATGCTACAAAATGCTCTGTAATAAAGCAATTTATTTTATATAGTAATTAAGTTAATTTTATGTTTATTTATAGTGCAGATTATCTCATCAAATCCTTGATATACTTAGATTTAGGCACTTTCAGGATGATTTATGTAGTTGATTTTAACTTAACAATAAACAAAAGTTCTTAAGCAAGATTAATACTTATTTAGTGATTTATTTAACAAAAGACGAGCATGGATGGTGAGTCGATAAAAATTTTTTACACCAGAGCATAGAAGCGGATTTATGAGAGTTGCTAGATCCCCGACTTCTTTAAGAAGTCGGGGATCTTAATAGCACCACCTTCTGACAACGAATGAGACAACCCAGTAGATATATTTAAAGCCAAGCCACTCTTGTGTAAATATGCGAGATAATCTTTTAAAGATACAGGGGTGAATTCCATTGCGACCACAATCAGAACTCACTGAAAATTCGTCAATGCAAGCAATCCGGCGAGTGCTGGGTAGCTTGAGCAACTACCGGTGGATTTCTTTAGGAGCTTTATTAAGTCTCTTACTTTTGACAGTTGCGAACGCCGTTACCCCCCAATTATTTCGTTGGGGAATCGATGGCGGAATTGTACCACGCAATTTGCAAATTGTACTTTACAGTGCAGCTTGGATGGTAGTGGCGGCGATCGCGCGCGGTTTGTTTAATTTTGGCCAAAGCTACTGGGCGGAAGCTGCTTCCCAAGGTGTAGCTTACGATTTACGCAATAAGATTTTCAGCAAAATTCAAAACCTGAGTTTTAGCTATCACGATCGCTCGCAAACTTCCCAGCTATTAACTCGCGTTACCAGTGATATCGAGCAAATCCGCACCTTTATTGGTACTAGCTTAATTCAAGTCATCGGTGCAGTGGTGACATTATTTAGTATTGCGGTGGTGCTGTTAATTATGAATTGGCAGTTGGCATTAATTACTTTAACAGTAGTGCCGATTTCCGGTTGGTTAATGGCAACATTCATCACCCGCAATCAAAAATTATTTGGACAAGTACAAGAACAATTAGGTAATTTAAACGCTATCTTGCAAGAGAATTTATTAGGAATTAGGGTAGTTAAAGCTTTCGTGCGGGAGTCGGCGGAAAGGTCGCGTTACACCGCACTCAATGATAGCCTGGTGAAAGCGAATATGAAGACCATTGACGCTATTCATAATACTTTCCCCTTTATTTTCTTTCTGAGTAACTTGGTAACCTTAGCAGTGTTTGCCTATGGAGGCGCGCAGGTAATTAATAATAATTTTTCCATTGGCGAACTGGTAGCTTTTAACTCTTATTTAGTATTAATTCTCCAACCAATTTTACTCATTGGTTTTGCGGCTCCCGCGATCGCATCGGCGGCGGCTTCAGCCCAACGAGTATATGAAGTGGTAGACGCAGCCGTGGAAATTCGCGATCGCGCTGATGCTGTTGAATTTGATACTTGCGGTGGGAGAATCACCTTTGAAAATGTCTCCTTTCGTTATCCTGGAGCCGCTACCCCTGCCTTAAAAGATGTCTCTTTTGAAACCAAGCCCAGAGAATTAATCGCCATCTTGGGCATGACAGGTTCCGGTAAAAGCACCATCATGAACTTGATTCCTCGCTTTTATGACGTTACCGCAGGCTCAATTCGCATCGATGGGCGAGATGTGCGGAATTTTAGCTTAAAAAGTTTGCGATCGCATATCGGCATCGTCTTCCAAGAAACCACCTTATTCTCTGGTACCATCCGCGAGAATATCACCTATGCGAAACCCGACGCCAGCTTGGCAGAAGTGATTGCTGTCGCCAAAACTGCGCAGATTCATGATTTCATCACCAGCCTACCCGATAGCTACGAAACCATAGTTGGGGAAAGAGGTATAGGTTTATCGGGAGGACAAAAACAGCGAATTGCGATCGCCCGTACCTTACTCACCGATTACAGCATTCTCATCTTAGATGACAGTACCTCTGCGGTTGATGCTCAAACAGCCGCCCAAATCCAAGCCGAACTCGATAACTTCATGCGCCAAAAAGCCTGTGTCACCTTTGTCGTAGCCCAACGCATCAGCACAGTCAAAAATGCCGATCGCATCTTTGTAATTGATCAAGGACGCTTAGTCGCCCAAGGAACCCATGAACAATTGATGCGCACCAGCCCGCTTTACGGCGTAATTTTAGAATCTCAAGTCAAGCAAAGTCAGTAGTCAGTAGTCATTTGTCATTTGTCATTTGTCCCTCTTGTCTCCCTTGTCCCCCTTGTCTCCCTTGTCCCCCTTGTCTCCCTTGTCCCCTTGTCCCCTTGTCTCCCTTGTCCCCCTTCCCTAGCCCCTAACCCCTAACCTAAAATTCCTATGCGAGGTATCGGCCCTGTTGTTGCATCTGAGCAACAAGCAACTAATCAAGTCTCCACTTTGCGCCGCTTTTTACAATATTTCCGACCTTACCGCAAAGAAATTCCTCTAGCCTTGACATTTGTATTAATTGGTGCATCAACACAAGCGATCGGGCCTTTTTTACTCGGTTGGTCTGTTGATAACTTAATTGCCAAGGGTAATTTACAGGGTTTACTGGTGTTATTACTCTTTCTAGCGCTAATTTATGGGCTGGGTATTTTGGCAATTCGCGGTCAAATTATGCGCGTCGGTTGGATTATGCAGCGCTTGTTGGCACAATTGCGACAAGATATTTTCATCAAAATTCAAAGTCTACCATTAAGCTTTTTTGACCGCAGCGAAGCCGGCGATTTAATGAGTCGTCTGCTGAATGATGTTAACACTGTAAATCAGGCATTTGGACAGACAATTGCCCAAATGCTAGGTAACATTTTCAGCTTAGTAGGCATTGTCATTGCGATGCTGGCAATTAATTTGCAACTGGGTTTATTAAGCAACCTCGTTGTTCCCGTGATGATTATCACTACCAGCTTGTTTGCACGCTGGGCGAGAGATAAATTTCGGGTTACCAGAGAAACTATCGGCGAACTTTCCGCCAAGCTAGAAGAAGATATTGGTAGTGTGCGCGAAGCTCAAGCCTTTAATCGCGTAAATCTTAACATTGCCGAATTCGATATCCTCAACGCCGCTAACCGCGACGCTAATGTGGAAGCTGTCGCCATTACTGCGGCATTTTTACCATCAATTGATTTTCTCAATACCTTAGCAACAGCTGGGGTTTTGGCTTATGGTGGTTATTTAGCTGTGACTGGTGGCGCAACCGTGGGTGTAGTCACATCATTTTTATTGTATGTGCAGCAATTCTTCCGCCCCATCCAAATCCTCAGCCAATTTTACACCCAAGCACAATCCGCCTTTGCTGGCTTAGAGCGAATTTTCTTTTTGCTAGATGAACCCTCCCAACTCAAAGATGCAGCCAATGCAACGGAAATGCCAGCAATTCAAGGTGAGGTAACTTTTGTTGATGTTAAATTTGGCTATAATCCCCAGCAAATAGTGCTGAAAGGTGTAAATTTACAAGCTAAACCAGGGCAAATGATTGCCTTAGTCGGCCCCACAGGCTCAGGCAAAACGACGATTATTAACTTAATTCTGCGATTTTATGATGTCTCAGAAGGTGCAGTAGAAATTGATGGCATTGATGTGCGCAGTGTTACCCAAGCCAGTTTACGCCGACAAATTGGCATAGTACTGCAAGATAATATTTTATTTAGCGGCACTGTAGCAGAAAATATCGCTTTTGGTTTGCCTCATGCTACCCAAGCGGAAATTGAAGCGGCGGCGCACATGGCGAATGTTCATGATTTTATTACCTCATTACCTCAAGGTTACAGCACTCAATTAGGCGAAAGAGGCGCACCTCTCAGCCAAGGACAACGCCAACTGATTAGTATTGCCCGTGCCGTGTTGATTAACCCGAAAATTTTGATTTTAGATGAAGCGACTAGTAGTATAGATACACGTACCGAAGCTTTAGTGCAAAATGCGATCGCCCGTTTATTGCAAGGTCGTACTAGTTTTGTAATTGCCCACCGTCTCAGTACTGTTACCCAAGCCGACCAAGTGCTAGTCATCCAGCAAGGACAAATCGTTGAACGGGGAACCCATACCGAACTAATTGCCGAGCAAGGTGTCTATGCGAACCTATACGCCCTGCAATTGGGTACAGCTACTAGCCCCTAGTCGCTATTTTTAACGAAGAGGCAGGGGGCAGGGAGCAGGGAGCAGGGGGAGCAAGCCTTCCTCTAACAACTGGCACATTTTTTTCCCAAGGCTTGATGTTAAGTTTTTTGCTGAAAATGTGCCAGGTTTATCATTTACACATATTCAATATCCATTTTTATATTTTTAGTAAACAAAAAAGGCGATCGCTTTCTCGTTTATCAAAATCAAGTACTCATTTTCCTATTTTAAGCAAGCAAAAAGCCTTTTCACCTACTCATTAAGCCATTTCACCTTCTCATTATTGTGTTTTCCGCAAGTAAAATACTATTTCACCTACTCATTAAGCCTTTTCTATTACTCGTTTCGGTAAATCGCGCAGTCATTTTGGTGTTTTCCGCAGATAAAAAGGTATATTGCTGACTCATTTAGGTAAATCGCGTAGTCATTTTGGTGTTTTCCGCAGATAAAAAAGTATATTGCTGACTCAATAATTGCGATGTATGACAATAAACGGCTATGTAGCTACCCTTGATTGTTTTTGGCGATGCTGAAAGCGGGCTACGCCTACGCATTTTTTCTCAAAACAAATTGGCTAATTGAAAATCAGGTTCTTCAGTCGCTTTATGCCTTTTAACTGGGAACTTATAACAGCCATCCCAAAAGAGTTTGTAATAACAGCCAAGCATTTAAACCAACGATGACAAGAGCAACTCCCCAGGCTAAAGCTTTTAACCACAACGGATTAACAAACTCACCCATCAAGCGGCGATTACTAGTAAATATTACCAATGGAATTACGGCAAACGGTAACTGCAAGCTGAGGATAACTTGGCTGAGAACTATGAGGCGACTTGTACTATGTTCCCCAAAGATTATAATCGTCATTAAGGCTGGAATAATAGCCAGCAACCGGGTAACTAAACGGCGTAACCAGGACGGAAAGCGAAATTGTAAAAATCCTTCCATCACAATCTGTCCAGCCAAGGTTGCAGTCAGTGTTGAACTTTGACCGGAAGCAAGTAAAGCAATCCCAAAGATAGCGCTAGCAGCACTAACTCCTAACAATGGTGAAAGCAGTTTGTAAGCATCTTGTATTTCTGCCACATTCTGATTACCAGAAAAATGAAATGTGGCCGCAGACACAATTAAAATAGCTGAGTTAATAAATAGTGCCAACGACAGAGCAAAAGTTGAATCAATTGTGCCAAACTTGATTGCTTCCCATCTTTTTTCTGAATTAGGTTGCCAATCACGGGTTTGCACAATAGAAGAGTGTAAATATAAGTTGTGAGGCATCACCGTTGCCCCTAAAATGCCAATGGCAATATAAAGGATTTCTGAGTTTTGTAAAATTTCTGGCTTGGGCAGATACCCTAATAAAATTCCCCCCATATCAGGACGGGAGAAGAGAATTTCTGTAGTGAAACATAAGCCTACAGTTCCTACCAGCATGATTACCAAGGCTTCTGTATAGCGAAAGCCTTTATGTTGCAAGAATAGTAAAGCTAGGACATCTAGCGCAGTGATGCACACACCCCATACTAAGGGAATACCGAATAAAAGTTGCAGCGCGATCGCACTTCCTAATAATTCTGCCAAGTCACAAGCCGCAATGGCAATCTCGCACAGTAACCACAAACAAAAGCTTACCTTCGGACTGAAATAGTCTCGACAAGCCTGTGCCAAATCTCGCCCTGTAGCCACACCCAAACGCACGCATAGCGATTGCAGTAATATTGCCATCAGGTTAGATAGCAAAATGACTGTCAACAAGGTGTAGCCAAACTTAGCCCCCCCAGCGATGTCTGTAGCCCAGTTTCCCGGGTCGATATATCCCACTGAAACGAGATATCCTGGCCCTGCATAAGCCAGCATTTTACGCCAAAAGCTCTTGCTGTTGGGGACTTTGATGCTGCGGTGAACTTCGCTTAAGCTAGGTTTGTTTTCTGGGATAGCCATTTATTCTGCCGGAGAAATTTTCATATTCTTCTCATAATGTCAAAAAATCTGGCAGAAATATCAATATACCCAATTATAGATATTCTATTTTCTCTTAATCCTTGACCTCTGTTAAATGTTCTGAAACTTCTTTGTAAAGGCTGATAATATGGCCATCGGCTAAACTGTAATAGACATTACGCCCTTCTCGCCGATATTTTACCAAGCGTTGCGATCGCAAAATTCGTAATTGGTGTGATACCGCAGACTCGCTTACCTTCACAGCAGCAGCTAAATCACAGACACATAGTTCTCGATTAGCTAACGCAGACATCAGCCGCAAACGGCTGGGATCGGCCAAGGCACTAAAAAACTCTGCCATTTGTTGTGCTTTGTCAACAGGCATAATCTCTAGCTGCACCTGACGCACCTGCTCAAGATGAACCAGATGTGTGTCACAACTGGGCGTATCTCCACTGTGAAAAGATGGCGATTTTAATGACGACGATTTGCTCATATTAGTTGGAGTTAGTTGCAGAGAACAGGATGCGAGTTCAGTATGGCGAAATGATTCTCATTCTAACATCTACAATATCTGAACATCTTTTCATATATTTCAGAATTATGTTAAAGTTCAAAAAAGTTCCTTGCTCAACCAAGTAATGAAACCCCTATGACTACTCCATCGCTTACAACTCAGCAGATGCTCTTAGGCGGGATAGACTGCACAAGCTGCAAGATAAAAATCGAAGGTAGCCTAGAACGATTGAGAGGGGTAACTGAGGCATCTGTAATAGTAGCAACAGGGCGTTTAACTGTAACTTACGATCCAAAGCAGGTAAGCGAGGCAACTATCCAAGAGCGAGTAAAATCCTTGGGTTACACCATTGAAAACATGAAATCGCCCGCATCTAAAGCTGCTACTAAGCACAACCATCACCACGATCATGCAGGGCATAGTCATGAGGATGGTCATACTCACAACGAGCATGACGAGGAAGATGAACAAGATCATAGTCACAGTCATGGTGCTGGCGAATTTAATTTTAAGAAAGAACTACCACCTGTAATCATCGCTGTGGCACTTTTTACCATTGCCATTCTGTTTGAAAAACCCTTACATAACACGCCTGACAACATTGCTGAATTTGCCGTCATTATTCCTGCCTATTTGTTGAGTGGTTGGACAGTACTTAAAACGGCTGGACGCAATATTCTCAGAGGACAAATCTTTGATGAAAACTTTTTGATGACGATCGCCACCCTGGGCGCACTTGCCATTCATCAACTTCCCGAAGCCGTTGCTGTAATGCTGTTCTTTCGGGTTGGGGAGTTATTTCAGGAATACTCAGTGGGGCGATCGCGCCGTTCGATTAAAGCCTTGCTAGAAGTTCGTCCCGATACAGCTAACCTGAAAATAAATGGCACAGTCAAACAGGTTTCTCCAGAAAAAGTCAACGTTGGGGACTTAATTTTAGTGAAACCAGGCGAGAAAGTACCCCTTGATGGCGAAATTCTCGAAGGTAACTCGCAAGTAGATACTTCAGCCCTCACAGGAGAGTCAGTTCCCCGCACCCTAAAAGCTGGAGATCCCATTCTCGCAGGCATGATTAATTCTTCAGGTGTGCTGACGATTCGAGTCACAAAACTGTTTGGCGAATCATCGATTGCCAAGGTGCTGGACTTAGTGGAAAATGCCACCAGCAAAAAAGCATCTACTGAGAAATTTATTACCAAATTTGCCCGCTACTATACACCCGTTGTTGTCTTTCTCTCCCTAGGGATTGCTCTGTTACCACCCCTACTAATTCCCGGAGCAAATCGAGCCGACTGGGTATATCGTGCCTTGGTGCTGCTTGTAATCTCCTGCCCTTGCGGATTGGTAATTAGCATTCCTCTGGGTTATTTTGGTGGCATAGGAGGAGCTGCCAAGCGGGGAATTTTGGTCAAAGGCTCCACCTTTCTAGATGCGCTGACTACAGTCAAAACCGTTGTGTTTGATAAAACGGGAACCTTAACCAAAGGCACTTTTAAAGTTACCGAAATTGTCACAAAAAATGGGTTTTCTGAGTCAGAATTGCTGACTCTAGCAGCAAAAGCGGAATCTCATTCCAATCATCCGGTGGCACAGTCGATTCGTGAAGCTTATGCTCAACCAATTACCTTTTCTGAGGTTACAGATTACGAAGAAATTCCTGGGCATGGCATCCGGGCAGTTGTGCAAAATCAAGTCGTGATCGCAGGCAACGATCGCCTGTTACATCGGGAAAACATTAATCATGACAATTGCGATGTCGCAGGTACGGTGGTTCATCTGGCAGTAGATGGATGCTACGCCGGATACATTCTCATTGCAGACGAAATCAAAGAAGATGCTCCTCAAGCCATTCGAGATTTGAAACGCATGGGTGTAGAGAAAACTGTGATGCTGACAGGAGATAATCAAGTGGTTGCTTCCGCAGTGGCTCGTCAACTCGGTTTAGATACTTTCATCGCCTCATTGCTACCAGAAGGAAAAGTAGACGAAATCGAAAAACTGCTAGATCTATCTGGCAAAGCAAAACTCGCATTCGTCGGCGATGGCATTAATGATGCGCCTGTAATTGCTAGAGCTGATGTGGGTATAGCAATGGGTGGGTTAGGGTCGGATGCTGCCATTGAAACTGCTGATATCGTGCTCATGACAGATGCTCCTTCTAAAGTAGCAGAAGCGATCGCAGTTGCCCGCAAAACTCGCCAGATTGTATTGCAAAACATTGTGGTGGCACTAGGGATTAAAGCAATCTTTATTGCGCTAGGAAGCATTGGAGTAGCAACATTATGGGAAGCTGTGTTTGCCGATGTTGGTGTAGCCCTACTGGCTATTTTAAATGCGAGCCGGATTATAGGATCGTACCTCTACTCCAATGTTTAACTGCAACTATCTACAGAGGCGATCGCCTAACCGCCTATTATATATCCCAAATTGTATTAGACATTTCTGGAACTTCACTCCTATACTTTCCTTAGATTAAAAATCACTTTTTTGACTCCAAAAAATTTTTTACGTGTAAAATTTTATTAATGTATCTGCTACCTGAAATCATCAAAATCCACATATACTATTCTCTAATATATACTTTTTGATTTTGCATCTATCCCAAGTAACGATAGTGCTAAATCAATAAGCTATCTCATGATAGATACATGATGTTAGCCGATATCATAGATTATTTCTTGTCCATAAATACAGCTAAGACTGACAAGAAAAACTATGAGTATTGAAAAAAGAGTAGAAGCTACTGCTAAAAATATTGAAGGTAAACTTCAAGAAATCGTCGGTGAAGTCACTGGTAATCCAGCAGATAAGGCTGAAGGTAAAGCCAAGCAAGCTGATGCCAAAATCACTCACACTGCAGAAAACATCAAAGATGAAATCAAAAAAACTATAGATTAGTTATCTTAGTTATATATAGTTACCTGCCTGGGAATTAATTCCCAGGCTAATAGCTCAAGTCTACTGAAGTAGACTCAGTATATGCAAATAAATTTAGTCATCTACCCTTCGGGAACACTTAGTGTACAGATGACTTTTGCTATGAGAAAAGAACTTGATTTCCTTGCGGGACAAAGAATTCAAGCTTTGCCCCTAGGATATTTACTTAAAAAATACTTTGATTTTATCTGAGAAATCTCACTGTCCAAGGATAGCGATAATGTTCGCCCTTATAAGCTTTGACTGCGGCAAAAGTTACTAAAAATATTTGTAGTAATATCATTAATGATGTAATTGCGAACCAGAGAAATAATAAAATATCTAAAAATGCTTTGATTTCTTGTCCTGTACTATTAGTTGTTATTGCTATACCACAAATAGTCAGAAGCATCAGCAATGACAGGATAATTATAATCAAAATATAAACTGTGAGAGAAATTTGGAAATTTAAAGATTCTTTACCCTGAAAATCTACCCAAGGAGATTTGGATTTATTCCAGCGCCAAATTATTAGTGGGAATAAGATATTTAACGGGAGATATAAGGGAATACCGAGAAATACCAAAAAAAATAATAACATCCACGCACATAAAGCTGAGAGATGGCAAAACATCGCCCAGATACGCATTTGTTTTTTTGGTTTTTCTCTCATGGCTTTTTAATTTGCAGTGGATTGAAAAAATAATCCTCCATCTTAGTATCTATAAAAAAGCTATGCCGAATTTTAAAATTTGAGTATTTCTCGGTCATAATTATCTGGCAGTGGCTCTATTTCCCAGACTATACCTTCACCTGGTTCTAGGGCAACTTCTACAAAAAGTTGCTCTACAGCAGTTGCGGCGATATCTTCATTATTAGGAAAGGGTTGTAAATCTTCGGTGAGTAATCGCAACTTAAAGCCACCAGGGATAGCTGCGCCTACTGTGGCGTTACGCAATTGAAAACGCCAAATGGGTTCATCTGGTTCGCCTTGGAGGATAACTAGGAGTTCATATGTTTGTCCGGCGATCGCTAATTGGCGAGACAGGATAGAATCAGGTTGTGTTTCTTCTACACCTCTACTACCCGAAAAATTCAATTGCATATTTAATCGTTCCCAGCCGATATTTTCCGCTAATTGAGAGACGCCACTTTGCAACCATTGTAAAATAGACCATTGTTCAGGAATTCCCAAACGCTGTTGATATAAGCTTTTTCGCCAACCCCCATGTTCAATTAATCCACCCCAAAGTTGAAAAGGAATCTCTAAACGCGGTGTCACGATTTCGGACTTTCCCAGGCGGGCAATGAGGTTTTGAGCTTGTGGTTGTGGTAGGCTGGGCAAAGTTGCGATTGCACTGCGCGTAGCTGTTTGCGGGCAAAGTTCTTGGGTGAGGGCTAATACAGTAATGTCATTAATTAGTTCAGTACTATCTAGGGAATAAGTGCGATCGCCTGGATCGTAATTTCCTTTTTCCTTCAGTTGTGCGTGAGTACAATAGCCCCAAACCCTGACATAGCCTTCATCTGCTTCCACTTGCACAGCTAAATAATAATCACCAGACCAGCTAAGTAAATCCACCCATTCTTGGGGTACGCGGATTTCACTTAAATCTATGGTTTCACTGGGAACTAAAATAAAGCGTTTGTCGTCTATTAAGACTGCGGTTCCATTTACCAGTTCCCAAAAACTAGGTAAAGCAGTGGTAGTTGGCCAGACCTTTGCCTGTGGTGCAAAATCTTCTTGCAACCAAGGCAAGACTGCGCCAAGGCAAAGTTCATTAATATAGCCTTGATAGCGAGAAAGGGGGTTAGAAAAAGATGGACTCTGAATATCCGCCCGATTTTGCACGTTAACGGGAATTTCTAACAATAAATCTGTGGGATTGGCAAAAATCATTGCAGTCATGGCGGTTCCTCCGGGAAATTGTTAATAGTCAGTTGTCAGTTGTCAGTTGTCAGTAGTAAGAAGGAACAGCCAACAGTCAACGGTCAACAGTCAACGGTCAACAGTCAACGGTCAACAGTCAACAGTCTCCTATGCCCCATGCCCTAAATAGCTTTGTAACCATTCTTCCATTACTGTACTCATACTTTTGAGTAGGTCGGGCGTGAGGGAAATATGCAGGGTGTCTCGACTCCAAGTCGCTAAAGACTTGAGTAAATTTTCCCTGGCTTTGGTCAATCGCCGTGACACAGTATACTGCTTGATTTCTAAGTGTTTGGCGATTTTATCCTGGTTGAGTCCTTGAGTGTAGTACAGTTGAAGAATCTGTTGCGCCTCTGGTTCTAATTGAGCGATCGCATTCCTTAAAATCTGGTTAATTTCAGTTTGTTGCGCAGTTCTAGTTGTTTGTTCTTCTTGGGCAATAAATTCTTCAATTAAGGATGGTTGTTGATTTCCGGGCAAATTATCGAGTAATTCCCAAGAATCGTCACTACCTTGAGTGATATTGAGAGATTCGGCGCTGGGATAAAGATATTTGCGGGTGGTTTTAGCTGCATGAAGTAACCACTTTTCTAAAGTAGCAATGTTTTGCTGTTGGCTACTTTGGCTATTGTAAGCTTTAGCGATCGCATCCCAAAGGCGATCGTCTGGTCGAGAAAGTTGGCGCGAGGTTCCGGTACTGGTGGGAACATACAAAGTTTTAAAACAGTTCCACACTAGGATGTAGCTATGAACATCATCTTTAGTTAAACCCGCAGTTTGCAACGCTTCCTGTAAACGCTTTTGAGAGATTTTGCGTAACAAAGCCCAATCTGTACAGATATCGACTTCATGACGTTGGCGTAAAGTTTCGCGAATGGCGCTAGCAAAAATTGGGCTGGCGTAGTTTTTGAGAGTATAGCCGTGATTGGGGTTAAAACCTTTGAGGACGCGATCGATTTGCGCGATCGCTATTTGAAAACAATCTGATAATTGATACTGGGTACTAGCAAAACTATTGACGGTTTTTTGCGATACCCAATAGCAAGACTCTTGCAAATAAGCCGCCAGATGTTGCTTTGCTAAAGATTGAGTTTCTGGAATTTGCCAAAACTTATACCAGTAAAGCGCCCAAAAATACTCCGAAGTTTCTTGCGGTGTGCGTTTGAGACAACTTTGCATACTACTACGCAATTTTGATTCTGTCGCCCAATGACTAAAGCGATCGGCAACAAATTGCACAAAAGTTGAAAAATTTTCAATGATGCTTTGCCGAGGGTGCATAAAAAACGTAAAGCCTACCTAGAGAAGTAGTGAAGGCATTAATAAAGTGCCTCCACAAACTTTACTACACCGGATGAGAATCATGTTGCGACTTTCAATGAAATCTTTAGCACTTGCTAGTATGGTAGCCCTAACTACAGTAACTAGTGCGGTAGCGCAAATTCCTGTAATTAAAAATATACATTTGACTCAAGTACCCAGCTTTAATTGTGGCCCCCATCTGCGGACTTACATTGTTAAGCCTTTAGATAACCGTCAAGGTCAAGGTATCCGTTGCGTCAAACTCAGTGAAGGTAGACCAGGAACGAAAATCCCCAGATTAGCCTGGTACGGCGAAGGTAATTGGGGTGGCGCTACTTACCGTCACGTAGGACAGGCAATTTACCGAGGTGCTAACCTTGTCGGCTTTGCATCGGATATTAACGGAAATGGCGAAGATATTCACAATAACTTTCCCGGAAATCTCAACGTCCAATTCATCAGTTCTTCAACTATTCGTGTCACTGGTGCATGGAATGAAGAATGGCAATTAGTCTCAGATACTAACTATCAACCTTTACCCAGACCAAAAACTTGTGGTGGCTATTTTGATGAATACAAAGTTTCCGATTTAAATGGAACTCGCAACGGTGAAGGATTGCGTTGTGTTCTCCGTGTCGGACTCAAGAATACCACTTGGTTTGGTAACGGTAATTGGGGCGGTTCTACTTATTCCCACATCGGTACTCGTTCATTTAATGGTTATGGTGCTGGTGATATTTGCGGTAATGGTTTAGGCCCTATTTGTAACACCTTTGGTTGGGGTTCATTGCAGTTAACCCCTGTAGGTGGCGGTTTTAAAGTTACAGGTGCTTGGAGTGAAAAATGGCAGTAATAAATTAGGAAATTGATATTACTAATTTATGCCAATATCTATTTCATATTTCTAGACAAATCACAAATTAAATTACTAATAATGGAGTCATAAAATGTTGAAACGTTATTTGATGATTGCTGCTTCTAGTGTAAGTTTAGCTGCTTCTCTAATTAGTCCTACATTAGCAGCACCTGCTGATTTCATCGGTACTTGGGTGAATAAAGATAGCAATACTCGTGGTGTGACTCGCTTAGTTGTTACCTCAGCAGGTAGCAATAAATTAAACATTCAAGTGTTTGGTAAATGTCATCCCACAGATTGTGATTGGGGAACAACATCAGTTGTTACCTATGGTTTGAATGTGCAAGATACTAACCATACCTATGCAACAGCTAACTATAATCAAGGTTTTTCCAATACATTATTAACTTTAGATTATGCTGGCTCTCAAATTATGTTGCAAAGCTTCACTCAATTTTTAGATAATAGCGGTCGGCAAAATTATTATAGCCGCGACTATTTTCAAAAATCTCTCAAGGTGAGAGTTCCTTTAGATGTCCAAATATCTCCCATCAAACCTAACAGATAAGTTAGATTGACAAATTAACAAATAGATAGTTTATCGCCACAGATATACATTCGCATTCTTTGCTGTTTATCTGTGGTTTTTTGACGATCAATGAAGTTAATGCAACGAAAATGCTAGTAAGAGGTTGTTTGAAAAGTTTTTCGCTGTATCTTTACACTGATTGATCCCCCCTACCCCCATTAAAAAATGTGAATTTGAGAAATATCCCTGTTTTTAAGGGAATTTAGGGAGATTTAAAACCTTGTGCTACCCATGACAGGACTTTTAGCACATCCTCTGAGTTTTTCTAGTCTATTTATGTTTAATTCCCTTCTGGAAAAGCAGTAGAGACAATTGATAATTGCTTTATTTGGTAAATTACATTGATATTTTCAACAGCCTCAAGCTAATATTTTTTAGTTAGCTTTAAGTTTTCTCTAGAGGAAATTTCTTCACTTTACTCTATCGAATCAACTTGAATCTATCAACAGATAGATGCCTAAGTAATTATTCTGATAAAACAGTCATACTTCATCAAAAATTTAAAAAAATAAAAGATAATAATATTGATATTTTTTTATACATGTGCAACTATACATAGTTATTGGTTAACTTTGGATTAACCTTTAATTAAGCTTCATTTCAACTGATGCTCTGTCAGAGTCAATTTTAAGATGGGTGCATAAGCCAGCATTTAGGATTGCAAAAATTAAATAATATGTGAACTCAAAAAATAATTTTTGGGTTAAATATTCATGCTTGAAAAGCCGTGAATATTAATATTTGACGGAGAAAATTATTAATTTTTTCCTTAATTGAATTTCTGATGTTAGCAATCATATTGATGTGTTGACATCCATAAACACGAACATTTAAATAATCAATGGTAATTTTCATGAAAGATTTAATTAACGTAAAATTCATCTATTCTAGTCAAACAAAGCCTAGTTATCAAATAAAAATTGTAGCCTGCACATTTTTGGCGACAATGATACCAGTTACTTTAATTTTTCTCCTCTTGAATATAGGGCAAAAAACTGGGATAGGTTATTTAACAAGAGATACAGCAGCACTTACTAATACACCTTTTTACATTGGATTGTTCTCAAATATCGGTATATTGCTATGGTGTTCTTGTGCAACAATTTGTCTGTTCAGTTATGCAATTCTCAAACAAAATAATCGTTATCGGGAATTAACTGGGTTTTTATTATTTTCTGGACTGTTAACATCTTTCTTAACGCTTGACGATTTATTGATGCTGCACGAGGAAGTTTTTCCTCTATATTTAAAGTTTCCAGAAAAGTTATTTTATGTTCTGTATTTAATGACCATATTATTTGGGTTTGGTAAAAATTTTCAAGCGATCAAGAAAACGGAGTTTATCATTCTATCCGCAGCTATAGTTTTTTTTATTTTATCAATATTATCTGATAAAATTCATAATCACCATATTGTTGCCGTAATGGAAGATGTATTCAAAATAATTGGTATTAGTACTTGGTTGACGTATTTAACAAGGTTGTGTTGGCGAGAAATCAACAATCTATTGCGGTTGTCTAAGATAAATGAAGATTTTTAAGCTGATTTAAATTAGTAAAAAAACGCTCGTAACTCAACCTGCCAAAACAGAACTTTTTACACTCTATGCATTGGCAGGTGAGAATTATGCAGGTATGGTTAATTGGTCAACTGTAACAGGCGATCGCAATTTTCATGTTATGCAGTCAATGCATAAGGTACACTTACCTTTTGATGTTTATGCAAATAGTTGACAAATAATTGCTTCAGGCGCGGACTGACGCCAGTATGTTCAAAGAAGCCAAAGCCGAGATTCTTGGCTTTATTTAAGGTTTGTTCTGGTGTTAATCCTTCGTTAATTGCTACACTTAACAATGCAATTGCTGTGGAACGCATCGCAGCAGCACAATGGATAACGGTTGGTTTGGGAAGTTGATCTAAGGTTGTGAGGATTTGCGTAATCAACTCTTCACTTAAATTTTCTAGCTTAAGGGGCACATTTGCATAATCTAGTCCCAAAGCTTCCACTATCTGTTGCTCATTCTTCACAAATCCTAACTCATCTGGCGATCGCAAATTTAAAACTGACTTAAAACCTTCTTGTTTAGCTTGTTGTAGCTGTTGTTGTATAACTTGTCCTGTTGTTGTCAAATTTTCATTGATCCGAATAGCGTTGTTCACGTTCACTCCTTTGAACTGTAAATAGTACCTATGCAAGACAAAGAGTCAGGATTTAACAAAAAATCCCGATTCTCAATATTTCTCAGCAGCTGCGCAACTGCTGGTAAGTCGGTTTTGCAAAGCTATGCAAACAAGCACAATCAAATTTCGCAAACATCAAACACTCTCAATGGATGGTTTTGATATTTGCTTTCTTTGATGATTGCGATCGCTACCGTTAACTACGGTTACTCGCTCGACTTTTAGTAGTTTATTTATTATACAGTTTTCCGATAGATTTAAGAGTGTTTTAAAAAATTTTTCTTTTGAGAAATGCTTTTACCAAAAATTCAGTATAATCACTGACTAGACTCTGTTACAGTTACTAAAACTGTAACAGCCATGAAATCCCTGGTAGCTGAAGATTATTCTAGGTAATGAGAAACTTCAAATGTCAGCAACCCTGTCTCAATAAATAGGGCTACCACACATCCTCTGAGGTTTTGAGCCGATTTAAGAATTAGTGTGAGAATTCAGCCATGTCTTACCCCATTCCATCCAAACTCTGGCAGCGAATCAGTATTGCAGCAATGTTGTTATTAATACCGTAAGTCGGAATGGCAATTTTACGTCAATCTGCAACGGTGGCGATTCCAGTCAATCAGAATCCTCAAAGTTCTACCGCAGCTAATCCCATTCCAGTCAATCACCCTGACTATCAGTCACTTCAAGCATTAGTACAAAAGTATAGTTGTGTTGTCTCAATCGCTAACTTTGGCACTTTACCTATAACTAGATCTGAGTTTGCCACCATCTTAAATGCCTGCGTGAATCGTAGCAATCAACTAATAGCAACAGATCCGAAAATTGTTACCCCAGCAGATAGACAAACCTTGCAACGTTTGCAGTCTGAATTTGCGCCAGAGTTAGCAATCCTCAAAAAACAGACAGAAGAATTGGATGCTAGTACTGGTGTAACTGCGACTGAGAGTAATCGTAAAACTCAACCCCTACCATCAATTGCGCAAGAGCAAGCTGTTAACCGCCCAGCAAGCCCTAAACTACCAGCTATGAGAATCAGAGGAATCGTTAGCCCTGAACCTCAGCCAGATAGATTCAACACAGAAAACTATAACCGAATTGATGATAATGCCTTTCATCTTGTCAAGAATGACCCACTTTCTACTTTTTCCATTGATGTAGACACAGCATCTTACAGCAACGTGCGACGGTTTATTACTCAAGGAGAATTACCGCCCAAGGATGCAGTGCGAATTGAAGAATTGATCAACTATTTTACATATAATTATCCCCAACCAACAGGCGATCGCCCTTTTTCTGTGACGACGGAAGTAACTGCTGCTCCTTGGAATCCGCAACATAAGCTGGTACAGATAGGTTTGCAAGGTAAACGCAGTGAGAGCGCAACTTTACCACCTAGTAACCTAGTATTTCTGATTGATGTCTCCGGTTCTATGGATGAACCCAACAAATTACCTTTGGTGCAACAGTCCCTGAAATTGCTAGTTAATAAACTACGTCCTGAAGACCGAGTAAGTTTGGTAGTCTATGCGGGAAATGCGGGATTAGTATTACCTGCTACTCCTGGTAGTCAGAAAGCAAAAATTTTGGCAGCAATTGACCGTTTGCGGGCTGGAGGTTCCACTGCTGGCGGCGAAGGTATCGAACTCGCTTACAAAATAGCTAAACAAAACCTGATGAAATCTGGTAATAATAGAGTAATTTTAGCTACCGATGGAGATTTTAACGTCGGGGTTTCTAGCGATGGGGAACTGACGCGATTAATTGAGCAGAAGCGAGACCAAGGAATTTTTCTCACAGTATTAGGATTTGGTACCGGCAATTATAAAGACTCAAAAATGGAACAACTTGCCGATAAAGGTAACGGCAATTACGCTTATATTGATACCCTATTAGAAGCCAAAAAAGTTTTAGTCAACGATCTCCGAGGAACTTTATTTACCATTGCCAAGGATGTGAAAATTCAAGTGGAATTTAATCCGGCAAAAGTTCAAGCTTATCGCTTGATTGGCTACGAAAACCGCTTGTTGCAAAACCAAGATTTTAATGATGATAAGAAAGATGCAGGGGATATTGGATCGGGTCATTCTGTAACAGCGCTGTATGAAATCGTTCCTACTGGTATCAAGAGCGATGTGAAACTACCAACAGTAGACCCTTTGCGCTATCAGGGTTCTGGTGTAACTCAAGTGGATAATACCAGCAATGAGTTAATGCAAGTCAAATTGCGTTATAAATTACCTCAAGACAGTAACAGTCAACTAATTAGCCAAACTATCCAAGATGATGATTCCCGCAACGAACGGATACCCTCAACCAACCTCAGATTTGCGGCGGCGGTGGCTACTTTTGGCATGGTACTACGTGATTCTGAGTATAAGGGTAATGCTAATTATGATTTAGCAATTAAATTGGCAACTCAAGGTAAAGGTGAGGATACAGAGGGCTATCGAGGTGAATTTATTCGCCTGGTAGAGCAATCTCAAGCATTGAGCGCCAAGAAATAATATCTTCGTGAAGGTAGCAGGGGGAAAATAAATGTAGGTTGGGCTTACCTTGTGTAAACCCAACAATACCGAAGTTTTCGGGTGTTGGGTGCCCCTTCTCCTGCGGAGACACTACGCGAACGGGAAGCTGCTTGGCGTTTACCCAACTTATACCAATTCAAATATTCTAGAGGGGAGCATCCCAAATGTGCAAAAACGCCCTCACCCTATAAGGGTGGGGCTAGAAATACGAAGCCTGCCTTCTTTTGCTAAAAGTTTGATAGCCTGCGTTCGTCGAAGACGTTCCCGAAGGGTAGGCAGGCTTTGTTGGTATAGCAATACCCTTCTAGGGTATTGCGTCAAAATTGGGATGCTCCCTTCTAGAGGGCATGGCAGTGCCAGTGCCCCTACAATCTGTCGTATTCTTTTTTTCAAGGGACTTACAAAAAATAAATTACCCATATTCCGTAGTGCGAGCATCTTGCTCGCTGATCTTCCAAAGCGAGCCAGACGCTCGCACTACAAATTTATTCGGTATTTAAAAAATTGGATGTCCCCAATTGGTATTACACTACGAAATCGCAATTGATTAGGCGGATATGATATAATATTCAGACAATTTTGCAGACTTTGGGAACTTGCTGGAAAAAATTAAACCGAAGAATCGGCAGTCCTAAAATATCTGTCTGCGTAAGCTAGCGATTTAGTAAAGATATATCGGGTAATAGTTTATACGGCTTTAGCACATTCTCAATATCATTACGGAGATGGTCTAAATCATTAGTATCAATAATGCCTTTTTCCTTCAGCGCAGATATCAGCGTTTCCCAACTTTCCTCACCCGAATCTGGTAAAAACGGATGATGCACAATCCAACGAATTGTTTGCAGCAACCTTTGAAACGACGCTAAATCAGAATATGGGTGAGGTGGTGATGGAGATACAGAGGGATGAACAACTGATAACTCTACGGGGGGGTTAACAGATATCTTTACTGATTCATGACTATCTTGTATAAATCCACCCTGACTGAAAACTAACAAATCACCAATGAAATCATTTTTTTGTAACCAATGTAAATCAGATGCGATCGCTTGAGCATCGGCGTAGATATTACCACACAATTTCCCCATACAGGCGGTGATTTCTTCTAGAGAACTGGCAAACTCTGGAAGGCTACCAAATATAGTTTCTAGCTGACTGGGTTGGGTGGCTTGCAGATTTCCTATTCCCGGATAGCGAATCGTCAGCGAAATCAGATGCATTAACCGTTCAAAATCTAGTAACTCGCTGTAGGGATGTAAGGTAATTTGGCGATTTTGGTTAGCATAGTTGATGATGCTACTGGGAAGTTCTGCGATATGGGTGAATATTTCTTGAAAGTTGAAATTTGCTGAAGTGACATTGATTTGCTTGACTGCTGCAAAACCTTCTGCGGCTATGGGTGGAAAGTCTTGCAAAGATTTGTACATACTCTCAATTATGACCTGTGGCACTTGGCGATCGCGCTGTTGGTTGCGTAACTGACAAACGGCGATAGGGGTTTGCAAATACCAAGCCATCCACACAGCCGGAGTTAGCGCCTTGAGTTTCATTAAGAAAACCATCCGCCACATCCGCTTGGCATTAGTAGCATCATAAATTACTTCATAACCCTGAGCGATCGCGTCTACAATCTCAGCGATAACTTTCTCCTCAATCGCCAACCAATCACCTTGAATACTTGCATCTCCATAGAGTTGTTGACGAATTGCATCCGTAGAAACAATGCGATAATTCCCCAGCTTGGCAAATTCAGCTGCAAAAGTAGACTTCCCGCTACCAGGTACACCAATGAGAAAATGACAAATCATAACCAATTATCAGCGATCGCTTTTTTTTTAAATAGCCACTATCAACTGCGCATATCAGGACGTTTCAAAAGAGACTCAGGACTGATATAAGTATTTTTGATGAGTCCTTGATTGATGAGTTAATAGACAATGCCGGGGCAGAGGCGCATAATTATACCACAAAAGCTTTTCTATAACTACGGTGATTGAAACCCAATCTTGAGTTTGTTGTTTCAATCCTGCGAATGGGTTTGATTAGGCTTCTTGCATAAATATTTTGGCGTTGTTGAGTAATTTGAACGCCAAAAAGGTAGCAAGATGAAGCCGTTATCTAAAGTTTCAATCTTGCGATCGCCTGCATGATGATCTTCTATATTTATCAAGAAAGGCAGAGGGCAGGAGGCAGAAGGCAGAAGGGAATTCTGATTCCTGCCCTCTGCCACGACCGAAGGGAGTAAGGGTTTAAGACCCCCACCAAATTGAAAATTTGGTGGCTCTTGTTTAGGAGGGGTCAGAATCCCCTTCTAAACAAAACCTTCTGCCCTCTGCCCTCTGCCTTCTGCCTTCTTCAATTGCTTTGAATTTTGAATTTTTAATTGATTCATTTACTAACAGCACATTCATCTATTTTAGCTAGTTCAATAATGTAAATTTTTAATATAAAATATAACTTTAATTGCAAAAAACATGAGACCTAAATTAAGGGTTTCTCCATAGTAAACTATTAGGGGAGTTTAGAGAAATGAATCATAGCCCCATTGAGCCACTTAGTATATTAGGTAACTATATTTCCGAAATAACTAATGGCTGGAATCACAATTTTACTAGTAGCGGTATATTCACTTCAGACTGGCAAAATCATGCATTAGGATTAACTCATTCTACCTCTAATGCCCCTATCGTCAATAGTCAAAATACTAATGCTGTTGCTGTCGAGCGGGCAGATTTAATTTTGCCAAATGCTGTAATTCCTAGTTCAGCATATATTGGCAGTAATATCGACTTAAAATATCAAGTCAAAAATCAAGGTAAAAGCAATGCGATCGCTAGTACCGCTAAATTTTATTTATCTCCCGATAAAACTCTGAGCGATGATGAGAAATATCTCAGCTACGATGCTGTGAATATTATGGCTGCTGGTGTTAACGCTGCCGAATCAAATACGCTCAAAATCGACAGTAGTATCTCCCAAACTGATAATAATCAGGTAGTCAGTAAAAGCAACGCCAGGAACAACATTGTTGCTAGCGCCATTAATACTACTCCAGCTTTACCAGACTTAATTATCCAAAATGTTGTTTCTCCTAGTTCCACATTAGTTGGTAATAATATCCAGCTAAATTATCAAGTTAAAAACCAAGGAACGGAAACCGCTTTTTCTAGCTATACGCTATTTTATCTTTCTCAAGATAAAACAATCAGTGATGATGACTTCTACCTGGGTTCAGACTCTGTAGATACTCTCGTTGTAGGTGCGAATGTTTCCAAATCAGCTACATTGCAAATCCCCAATAATATTACCACAGGTAGCTATTATTTAATATTGCAAGCTGATGGCAATGGCGATTTGCTAGAAAGCAATGAAAACAATAATATTTTTAGCCAAGCTATCAATATTACTCAGACTAAAGTAGATTTGATAGTGCAAAAGGCTGTGTCTCCTACTGTCGTAACTATCGGAGATAAATTTACAATTAATTACCAGATTAAAAATCAAGGTGTCGATAAATCATTGCCGACTGTCGCCATGTTTTATCTATCTCAAGATAAAACATTGAGTCAGAATGATTTATATTTAGGTTACGCTGATGTTGGCAGTTTAGTATCTGGTACTTACGCTACAAAAACATCTTCATTGCGGATTGGCAAGAATATCGCCGCAGGTAGCTATTACTTGTTGTATAAAGCTGATGGCTACAATAGTGTAATTGAAACAAATGAAAGCAATAATATTGTTGCTAGATCTGTCACTGTCAAAAATAACTTTAGTTCTATTAATGGTTATGGCTTAATTAATGCCGCCGCCGCAGTGGCTCAAGCTTTAGGTCAAAATACTTTTACAGATGTTCCTAATTTAGGGGGAAATAATTGGGGAGCAGACTTAATTAATGTACCTGAAGTCTGGGCAAAAGGCTATACAGGTAAGGGAATTACTGTAGCTGTTTTGGATACTGGTGTCGATCGCAACCATGTCGATTTAAAGGCGAATATCTGGAAAAATACCCAAGAAATTGCTGGTAACGGTAAAGATGATGATGGCAATGGTTATATTGATGATGTTTATGGCTGGAACTTTGCTGCTAACAACAACAACATTTTAGATAAAAAGGGTCATGGTACTCATACTGCTGGTACAATTGCTGGGGTAAAAAATAGCTTTGGCGTCACTGGTATTGCTTATGATGCCAAGATTATGCCAGTGAAAGTTTTAGATGATAATGGTTCTGGTAGCGATAAAGCGATCGCACTTGGTATTCGCTATGCAGTTAATAATGGCGCAAATGTGATTAACCTAAGTATAGGTAAGTATCTAGGGAACGCGGAAATCCAATCAGCTGTTCAATATGCTAGCAGCAAAGGCGCGATCGTAGTTATGGCAGCAGGCAATGATGGCGGTTCTACACCATACTATCCCGCCAACTATGCCCAAAACTGGGGACTAGCAGTGGGAGCAGTGGATCGATATGGTGAGATAGCTAGCTTCTCTAACTTTGCCGGCTCTGAACTCATCAGATATGTTACGGCTCCTGGTGTGAATGTTTATTCCACAGTTCCCAATAATAAGTATGCTAGTTGGAACGGAACATCTATGGCGACGCCTCATGTTGCTGGGGTAGTTGCTTTAATGCTCAGTGCGAATAAAAATCTCACTGATGCTCAAGTACGTAAAATAGTCACAGCCACCGCCAGCAATAATTTCTCAGCTTGACATCACCGAAAATTGAACAGACGCGAGTAAGTAAGTCGGTGGAAAAAAACCAAACTATATTACGAAACGTAAATAGGCTTGAAACCCTTACCAATGACAAATGACAAAGCGCAAAGTCTGAGCGCCGGCTTCCGGCGATCAGAACTTTGTAAGAATGACAGCCCTCGCCAGTTATGTTTAATTGCACCGCCCTACTTAAATTAAATTTCGCGTCTGTTCTTCCAGAAACTTAGCTCAACATTAACAACTCACAACCCGCTTACGCTTTTTGAGCCAACCACCTAATAAACCAGCAATTACCAAACCACCAATCGTTGAGGGTTCAGGAACAGAAGAGTGGGGGATACCTTGTTCATCATCATCTACTTTATAGACACTCACATCATCTAAGTTCATCCAGTCATATCCAGTACGACTAGAAAACTTGATATCTGTAGCCTTGGATTTGGCAACAAAATTTAACGAATATTTTGTGAAACCTTGAAAAGACACATTTGCTAAATCTAGCAGCTTTTGTCCACCGGCAAAGACTTGAAATATATTATCCAGACGAGGCGCTTCTTCTACAGAAGCTAAGTAGAAGTTGAGTTGGTACTTATTATTCTTCTTTGTAGCTAGAGTTTGTGAAAGATTAGCCAATGTCCCAGGAGGAGTATAGCCTAGTTCAACGCTGCGTAAGCCATTAGTTTCTGGGTTGGGATAATTTGACAGGCGGTTAGCATAAACACCACCTTCCAACTGACTATCATTTTTCCAGCCAGTAATAAAAGGATTCGGCAAGGTGGGATCGTAATTAGGATCTACCAGTGGATCTGCCTCAAAATCTCCGTTTACCACGAGATTAACTTTTGCTGCTTGTGCTTGGGGAATATGAGCGCCAGTAATTGCGATCGCACTAGTTACGCTAGCAACAAATAGTCCAAAATTCTTGGCTGATTTCATGAAATTTAACTCCAAATAGTTCAAACATCACAAGGTGTCACAAAGATTGAGAGCTATAGACATAGCCCTCGCAAATATCTATAAAGAGGTTATGCAGGCACACCAAAGCCACGCGCAGTAAACCTATTTTTGGCTGCCGTACTGGAGAAAAAGTTAGCAAAACTATTAGCAACAGACAGATTAGCAGTTCTGTTAAGTACAGCCGCCGGATAAACAATCGCACTGTGGCAGTTCTGCGGTGCAGTGGCGATGAGCGTAGTAGTACTAGAAATTCTTTGGTCGGTGGTGTAAACTATGCCGGCATCAATGACGTTACCGTTGAGGGTTTTATTTTGTACGGCTGCCAAAACGTTACGCACATTGCTAGCAAATACTAGCTTGTTAGCTGTCACACTGTTGAGAAGTGTATTGTAACTACCTCCTCCACAACCTGTTAAAGTACTTTGCAGAACTTCTCTTGCATAGGCTCCTGCTGGAACAGTTGCCGGATCGCCGATGACAATCCCTCTTCTACCACTTAGCCCAGCACCATTCACCAATTTATCAAAACCAGCAATAGTAGGAGAGGGAGCAGGAGCAGTTGGACTGTTCGGTCTAATCAAGACTAAACGGTTTGTTGCAATGGTTTTAGGCCAACCTGCAGCCAATTTTCCGGCATTCTGCAAACTGTTCATTTGAGTTGTCGCCGCCGAGATAAAAATATCTGGAATCCCGGCTGACTCGTTTGCTGCCAAGTTAATTTGATTAAGTAAGGCTCCAGAAGAATCAAAGGTATTGACAAAGGTAACTCCTAAGCTAGGGTTAGCTGCGTTAAAGTCACTCTCAATTTCTGGGAGCACTTCTGATAAACTAACAGCCGCATAAACTCGCAGAGTAGTTGCAGCCTGGGCTGTTTCATGTTTGGAATTGAGCAACAACGGTAAACTGATTACCAGAATTAAACTAGCAACTGCTGCTGCTATCCAACTTAGGAGTCGTCTTCTTTGGGTGAGAAAAAACATGCTGAAAATACTCGCTGGGTAAGATGGATTTGAGATTTTATTACCAACCCTGACGATACTTATACCTACGTATTTGGTAATTTATGCTTAAGCATACCAAATTTCACTTATTTTTACCAAGTCAGTTGGTAAAAGAACGATGACAAATCATTTAAAAATGCAAACTATTCAGAAAATCAGTAAAAAAATAGAGGAAGTTGGTGGGAAACTCCGATCCCTGGTTGCGCATCGGGCATTGGTAACTCTTTACCTCCAGAAAATAAATTATCCAATTTCCGAGAGAAGATAAGTACTTAGGCAAAATTACAAGAAGTAAAGTGTTTAACAGTGGGGAAGCGACTGGGATCTAAACCAACTTCAGTTTATTTACTCACTCGTCGCTCACCCCGTCACCTGTTGCTGCTTTGCCACAACTCGGCTCAGGGGTGAAGCTCCTCACTCGTCCCCATTCCTCTCACCGCCAAGCTGACGCTGTGGCGGAAGTAAAGCGGTAATTTGGAATTTTGGCTCGGCGATCGCACTTTACTCATAAATTGCGATCGCAATAAAAGTGCATATCCCCACCCTATCTTAATTTCATCATTCATAATTCATAATTCCTTATGGGTTTTCACAAAATTGGTCTAAGTTTCCTCGCCCTAGTTATCGCGACAGCTTCCATACCGATAACTTTCAGCCTTTGGGCAACATCTGGAGAGTTACGAGTACTGGCGCAAACACCACAGGCGCGGAAAGCAGAAGCAGATAGATTGTTAAAACAAGGTATTGAGCAGTTTCAAACCAGTCAATTTACAACAGCATTACAGTCTTGGCAACAAGCACTCTCTATTTACCGGGAAATTCAAGACCGTCAAGGTGAGGAGAAAGCACTGGGAAATCTTGGTCTTGTCTACAATTCCTTGGGAGACTACAAAAAAGCCATTGATTACCATCAACAAGTATTGGCGATCGCACAGTCAATCAAAGACCGTCAAAGTGAGGGTGCAGCACTGGGTAATCTCGGTATTGCTTACTATTCCTTGGGAGACTACAAAAAAGCCATTGACTACTTACAACAATACTTGGCGATCGCACGGGAAATCAAAAACCGTCAAGGTGAGGGGAAAGCACTGGGAAATCTCGGTCTTGCCTACTATTCCTTGGGAGACTACCCTAAAGCCATTGACTACCAACAACAATGGTTGGCGATCGCACGCTCAATCAAAGACCGTCAAAGTGAAGGTGCAGCACTAGGAAATCTCGGTCTTGCCTACTATTCTTTGGGAGACTACAAAAAAGCTATTGAGTACGAACAACAATGGTTGGCGATCGCACAGTCAATCAAAGACCGTCAAAGTGAGGGGAAAGCACTGGGTAATCTCGGTGTTGCTTACTATTCCTTGGGAGACTACAAAAAAGCCATTGACTACTTACAACAATGGTTGGCGATCGCACAGTCAATCAAAGACCGTCAAAGTGAGGGGAAAGCACTGGGTAATCTCGGTGTTGCCTACTATTCCTTGGGAGACTACCCTAAAGCTATTGACTACCTACAACAATTGTTAGCGATCGCACAGTCAATCAAAGACCGTCAAAGTGAAGGTAAAGCACTGGGTAATCTCGGTGTTGCCTACTATTCCTTGGGAGACTACAAAAAAGCCATTGAGTACGAACAACAATTGTTAGCGATCGCACGCTCAATTCAAGACCGTCAAAGTGAGGGTGCAGCACTGGGAAATCTCGGTCTTGCTTACCTTAAGTTGGCAGACTACCCAAAAGCCATTGACTACCTACAACAGTTCTTGGCGATCGCACGCTCAATTCAAGACCGTGAAAGTGAGGGTAATGCACTGAACAATCTAGGATTTGCTAACTACAAACAAGGCAATCTTACTTTAGCAGAAAGTACCCTAATTGCAGGCATAAAAGTTAGAGAATCTCTCCGAGGTCGAGACTTAAAAGATGGTGAGAAAGTTTCAATTTTTGAAACGCAAAGTAACACCTATCGCACTTTACAACAAGTCTTGATTGCCCAAAATAAAACTGATGCTGCTTTAGAAATATCCGAACGGGGACGAGGACGGGCTTTTGTGGAGTTACTTACTTCCCGGTTATCTACTAACCCCAAAGAACAATTCCCCACCCCAGCAAATATTGCCGAGATTAAACAAATTGCTAAATCACAAAATACCACCCTCGTACAATATTCAATTATTAGTGATGAATTCAAAATTCAGGGTAAACAAGAATTTAAAGAATCAGAACTCTACATTTGGGTAATCAAACCCACAGGTGAAGTTACCTTCCGCAAAGCTGACCTTAAACCTTTATGGCAAAAAGAAAATACAACCTTAGCTCAATTAGTCACCAACAGCCGCGAGTCAATCGGGGTTAGAGGTCGGGGTATTGCAGTAACTTACAACCCCCATCCAACTAAGGTAAAACAGCGCTTTCAAAAGCTGCACAAATTACTCATTAATCCCATTGCTGACTTGTTACCTAAAAATCCTGATGAGCGTGTAACATTTATACCGCAAGAATCTTTATTTCTTGTGCCCTTCGCCGCTTTACAAGATGAGCAAGGTAAATATTTAATAGAAAAACACACTATCCTCACTGCCCCAGCAATTCAAGTATTAGATTTAACTCACAAACAACGGCAGCGAGTTTCTGGTAATCAAGTCCTAGTTATGGGTAATCCGATTATGCCCAGTGTTCCCCCCAAAATTGGCGAAGCACCACAACAATTACCAGACTTACCAGGCGCAGAAACGGAAGCAAAAGAAATAGCGCAAATTTTCAACACCATAGCGATTACAGGTAAGAATGCAACTAAAGCTGCTTTTATTCAAAGATTACCCCAAGCGAGATTTATTCATCTAGCAACCCACGGCTTACTTGATGATTTTAAAGGTTTGGGTGTCCCCGGTGCTGTCGCTCTCGCCCCTGATGGTAAAGATAATGGGTTACTAACTGCGAATGAAATTTTAGATTTAAAAATTAACGCCGAATTAGTTGTTTTAAGTGCTTGCGATACCGCCCAAGGTACAGTTACAGGCGATGGTGTCATTGGCTTATCTCGCGCCTTAATTTCTGCGGGTGCGCCGAGTGTAATTGTTACATTATGGTCAATTCCCGATAGCCCTTCGGCATTATTAATGGGGGAATTTTACCGTCAATTACAGAAAAATCCAGATAAAGCACAGGCGTTGCGTCAAGCGATGTTGGTGACGATGAAAAAGTATCCAAATCCTAGCGCTTGGGCTGCATTTACTTTAATTGGGGAAGCGAAGTAAGCGATCACCCATTGTCAGCCGATACAATTTAATCGCAGAGATCACAAAGCGATCGCGAATTATCACCAAAGGCGGCGGGAAGCCTGCCCCTTCAAGGGGTAGGAGGGATAGCCGCCCCGCCGCGTCATTGGTCAGTGGTCATTGGTCAGTGGTAAAGAAAACAACTGACTACTGACTACTAACTACTGACGCGAAATCCTGCCCCTTCTAGGGGCAGGATGAGCTTAAAACTTATTGATTGCAGTTCGCTATAGGTAGTAGAATAACGCCATATTTTGAGGATTTTTTGAATTTAGCTTTATATCCTTGGGGATATTGCTACAATTCAACCCATAATTATCCTTAACTCAACTGTGTTAAATCATCCTCATGAATCGAGACGCGCTGGTAGTAGGAATTAATCAGTATCCTTATCTCAAGGATACTCCAACAAGCAAAGCCAAAAATCTTGTGTCTGCTGCCAACAATGCCGAAGCGATCGCCCAACGATTAGAAGAATATGGTGATTTTCGCGTGCGGCGGCTACCAGAAGCGCTTCAGGGCGAACAGCGTCAAGTCGCATCTGAGAGCTTGGTCAAGTTGGATACCTTAGAAGAGGCGATTATTCAATTATTTAACCCAGTAGGCGCAAGTATTCCTGAAACAGCCCTGTTATATTTTATCGGTCATGGTTTACGTAAAAATCGCGGCGGTGTAACTGAAGGATTTCTAGCTAGCAGCGATGTCGATCCGCGAAAAAATCAGTGGGGTGTTTCTTTGCGATGGTTGCGAGAACTGTTACAAAAAAGCCCAGTCAAGCAGCAAATAGTTTGGCTAGATTGCTGCTACAGTGGAGAACTCTTCAATTTTGCCTCTTCAGATTTAGGGACATCGCTGCAAGAACAAACGCGGTTTTTCATGGCTGCATCGCGAGAATTTGAACTGGCTGAGGAAGATATTGATGGTAAGCATGGGGTATTTTCCAAAGCACTTTGGCAAGGATTAGATCCCAGACAACAGCCAAATGGTTTAGTTAACAATGACAAATTGATTGAGTATATTGCCCAAACTCTGAAAGATATTCCCCAACAGCCGATATGGTATAACCCCAACCAAGAAATTATTCTCACTGGTGAACGGGAAGATATTCTGATCGATATCCCCGATGGAGTTTGTCCTTACAAAGGGTTACGCTTTTTTGAAGTTGCAGATGCTGATTATTTTTATGGGCGAGAACTATTAACCCAAAAGCTGATTCAAAATATTCAGGTGGGGAAGGGAAATTTTTTAGCAGTCTTGGGGGTATCGGGGAGTGGTAAATCTTCTGTGTTGCGGGCGGGTTTGATTTACCAATTACAGCGACAGCGACGATTACCGGGAACAGAAGAATGGAAAATTCGGATTTTTACTCCCGGAGAACAACCTTTAGTAAGTTTAGCCACGGCTTTTTTAGATGAGTCAGCCACAGATATTCAGCGTGCAGAACAGTTGAAAATAGCCGAAGATGCAATAAATGAAGGAGCAACAGGATTAGCAAGATTAATTAAAGCATCGCGATCGCCCCGCACTCTATTAATTGTCGATCAGTTTGAAGAGATTTTTACCGTTTGTCAAAATTCAAGCGATCGCCAGCAGTTTATTGCTAGTTTATTAGGGGCACTGCAACAAACAGCAGATAAATTCTGCCTCATATTTGCCATGCGTGATGATTTTTTAGGTAAGTGTGCGGCATATCATGAACTGGCTAATTTAATTGAAAGCAATTTAGTGATGGTAACTCCCATGTCTGTGGAAGAGTTACAGCGAGCAATTCGCGAACCCGCCGCAAAATTAGGACGGAAGATTGAGGAAAATTTAATTAATGCTATTCTCCAAGACTTAGGAATTGCAGTAGAACAACCCACACAAGAAGCCGAACCGGGAATGCTGCCTTTGTTGTCTTATACTTTAGAGCAGCTTTGGCAACGGCAAACATTAAATTGGTTGAAACTAGATAGTTATCACCAATTAGGCGGAGTCAGAAAAACTCTAGAAAATTTGGCAGAACAAACTTACAAAGAATTTTCAGTTGAAGAACAAAAAATAGCAGACTTGATTTTTATTAATTTAACTCAGTTAGGGGAAGGTACACCAGATACGCGCAAGCAAGTTCCACAGCGAGATTTAGTTTCTTTGAGTAAATCTGCACAGTTGGTAGAGCAAGTAATTCTAAAACTAGCAAAAGCCAAGTTAATTGTCACTAGCGAACAACGCCGAGGTGAGGATAAGGTGGCGGTAGTAGATGTGGCCCATGAAGCCTTGATTCGCCATTGGTCGAGGTTGCAGAATTTACTAGATAATAATCGAGAGGCGATTAGAACTGAGCGCAGAATTCAGGCCGCAGCCCAAGAGTGGGAAGATAAAGGTAAGCCTGTTGATTACTTGCTAACAGGGTTGAGATTGGCAGAAGCCGAGAAGTTTTTACAACAACACGTTGATATTGTACCGCTATCAGGTTTGAGTTTTGAGTTCATTGACGCGAGTCAGAAAGAACGCGATCGCATTACAAGCGAACTTGAACAACTCGAAAAAGACGAACTTGAACGAGAACGACTTGAACAACAGCGCGAATTACAACGAGAGAAACAAGCAAAACGTGGTTGGCAATGGCTGGCTTTTGTACTTGGTGCGATCGCTATGGGTACTATTGGTTCATTCATCTATCGAGAAGGATTGCGGCAGATGGCGATTAGGCAAACTCAGATGGTATTTATTCCTGGTGGCGACACTATTATTGGTACGGATGAATCTGATGCCTACAACCAAGAAAAACCATCACGGCATTTTTATATTGCAAATTTCCAAATTCAAAAATATGAAGTTTCTAATCGTCAATATCGTTTATGTGTTGACGCTGGACATTGCGACAAACCAGTTGACCCTGGTAAATTAAATGACGAGCAACTTTTAGATCACCCCGTAGTAGAAGTAACAGCTTTTCATGCTGCTACTTACTGTAATTGGTTGGGAATGCGCTTGCCCACAGAATTAGAATGGGAAAGGGCTGCACGCGGTATAAGCGGCAACAAATGGCCCTGGGGTAATGATACTCCTGAACCATTACCTGCGAATGTGAGATCTGGAAAAGATACACGAAGCACTGTAGCAGTTAATAGCCCTACAAAAGATAAAAGTATGGAAGAAGTCTACAACTTAGTTGGAAATGTAGAAGAATGGACTGCATCCTACTATCAAAAATCTTATAAAGGATATATTGAGAATCGTGTTTGGCTTTACCCAAATAAGCCAATTAGATCGCTAAATAGAGCAGATTCATCATTAACTATTAAAGGAGGAACTTGGAAAGATGTTATGTATAGAATAACACAAAAACTTAAATCAGTTCCATCTCGTCATACCCAACAAACAGGTATGCGTTGTGCCAAGTAAGCTAATCAAGATATGAGGTAAAATTCCATGAAGAAGTTAACTGAACTTAAATTTTCCCAGCCCATAATACGCTATGAAACTACTGCCATACATGAAAATAGTAAAGGGGAGAGCTTTCTAGTTAAAGCCAGTGGTTACAACGAAGAGCTAATAAAAAAATCTATTAAAAACTTACGTGTAGATTGCGAAATTTTATCAGAAGAGTCTGAAGAATTACAAAATAATACAATTCTTTCAACTAACGATCAAGTTGCACCTAAATTCACTTTAGCAGACTCAGAATTATTAAATGATAACAGCGACGATAACGAAGTTGCTATAGAATTATCCTTGCTACATCCTCCTGAAGTAGCACACAAGCTAAAATTCTCCTTTACTAACAACTTCATAGAACGCGGTATTACGGATATTGGGGAACGCAATATTTTGGTCAACGAAGGTTCTGATAATTATATTATTCGTGGTCGCAATCCTATTATCGCTGAGATTACTGTATCCGGAGGAAGTGCTAATTTTACTATGTTAGAGGCAACAAGCAAAAATTCACGCTCATGGCAACGTGTTGCATTTATCAGAGTTGAAGATGGTAGTCAAGAAACATTAACCTACCCTGGTAATCCTCAAAAATACTATAAACTCAAAGTCCAAGGACAACCTCAAACAGAGTATTCAATTACTGGAAGTTGGACAGTTACTTAAAATTTAGCAAAAGTTTGACATCCATTAATTTAAATTACTACTCCTTATTTTCTCCCCCTGCTAAATTACTCAAACTCCGGCTAGCAACATCTGCACTCAGTCCCCAAAGTATCAATTCTAAATAATCAGAAAAGGGGTTAGCACCAAAAGTTAACCCCTTCTCTACATATAAAGCGCGGATTCCTACTAACGATAATCCTAATAACAAAGTTAAAGATAACAGCGGTCGCACTACCCACAATGTTGCTTCTGCTCGCAATTCATTAGAGACTCCTGCTGTCACTATCAAAATTCGTCGCCACCATGCAAATTTAGCTGCGGGAATTTTCTGCACTTTTGTAGCACTTTCAGCAGAATTCTTAGCCATAGCTGCTTCATTTGCAGCTGCTGTTAAAGTAGGATCGGGTTGTTGGTTTGCTCCCATCATAACTTGACTGAGTTTGATCAGACTATTCTTTATTTGTTCTAAAAGTTCTTGAGCTTGATCGTCTTTCTCAAATTTAATCGACTTGCGAGCCTCATTAATTTTGGCTAATATTCCATTCTCACCACCGACATAAGGGTCTTGTTCCATACCTGCTAACTGCTGTTCGATTTTTCTGAGGCTATCTAAACAGTTCTTTCGTTCTTTAATTTTAACTAAATCTGCGTTCGCGGTTTCTAAGTCCATTTGTTTAACAGAACTGCGGACTTTTGTAACCATTGGACTGAGAATTTCTTGGTCTTTTTGGTCAGCTTTATCGATAGTATTTTCTACTTTGTAGACTTCCGCCAAAGCATCGGATTGGGGAATGCCTTTTTCTTGCATATATTTAAACAAGCGACCCAAAATAATACCCAACAATAAAACTAAAATTGGCATAGCTGGGCCAGTTCGCATACTTAAATCTATGGGAATTGATAGTCTTCCTTCTTTACCTTCCATTGTGAAGTAAACTGCGCCTGTATATCTGTCGGGGGGAATATGCGATCGCACCCACTTTAAAGGCACACTGATAATTTTATTAGCGGCTAAAGTTTGCGGACTTTGTGGGGATTCTACCTCGGTTTGCGTAATTTGATAGTTAGTTTGTCTTCCTTGTAAAATTACTTCAGCACTGGTAAGGGATATAGTTGCCTGATTGGGGTTATCTAAATAAATTAGCCGTTGTTGTTGAAATGCGCTGTCTGGAAGTAACAGCTGCGCTAAACCACAATCCCAACTGCATCGAACTAATTGCAACTGTACTTGTTCGGAATCTTTTACAGGTACTAAGGCGGGTCTAGCTTTGGCTTTTACTGTAATCGGAACTATTAACGCCTCAGACCGCTTTTGACTGGGTAACAGTATTTCAATTTGTCCTTGATAAGTTCCTGGTAGCTTGACACCATTAACTTTCACTTGAAAATCTTTTGGTAAACCTGCTTCTAGCTTGCGTTCCCCGATTAACTCTACCTGCTGGCGACCAATGACTTCATCGCCTTCGGTTCGCTTTAAGTCTGAGGGTAAGAATGTCCAATTGGTGATATTTTCGCCAGAAGCTGTTAAGCGAATGTTGCTAATTAAAGCATTTTCTTCCCCCAGCCAACCTTTAATTTCTAAAGGCTTGTCTAAAGCATCAACTTCAATTTTGCGATTAGTTTGAGCCACAGCTGGCGCAGGACAAATGAGTAAAATCAACAGTGCAGCAGTAATCCAGCGTTTCATGATTAGGTGAAGCAGTTAATTATGGGCGATCGCACGAGCTAAAGCAATCTCGTAAGGAGCATACAATGAATACAATAAACCCAAAGGATTGAAGTTCTGCTGAAGCATTTCCCGACGTACCGCCAGCATGGCTTTTCCTAAAGGTTCGCCACGAAATACCCGCTTCAGCAGGGTAAAGGCGTAAAGTTCTGCAAATAATTCTGGTACGGGACATTCTGTACCAATTACACCACTAGCACCAGCTGCACGAAAGTCATCAATTAAGCTGATGTAACTCTCTGGGCTATAATCCCCAGTAGCGCAACCGTTGAGTAACACTAAAGGGCGATGTTGCCAGTTGACTCCACAGGCTTCGATAAAATTACTATAGATTTTGTCATCGCTCAGTTGTAAGTAAGGTAAATTTTCGATTTCATCTATACCGCCGTGACAATAAAAATAGACAATATCTAAATGAGAACTGTAGCTTGTCCAAATATTTTCCAGTTCGATAATTTCTTGTGCTATCAGCATTTTCACTGAACCTAGTTGTTCGATTTTAGGTACATGATTTTGCCAAAACCGAAAATCTCGCCAGACGTTGAAATTAATATACAAAGGTTGATTGTTGGCAATTTGCCAGACTAGGCTAGGTGTTTGCAAACCTTCGTTACTTGTCCAAGCTGGAAGTTGCTCGATCGCGTAGCGGTAGCCCCAAAAAGCATGGGGACAAACAACTTTATAATTATCTTTCAAAGGGCAACCAGTACAGTCTACGTCGCGATGGGGAAATTCTTCGCAGACATGAAGTTGCTTGACTGGAGGCATTATTTTGCGTTCATATAGTAACCCCCAAGGAATTGTTGCCTTTCCCAATCCTAAAATTGGGTTAATGGGATTAACTTGAATGACGCTATCAGGTTTTAAGGCGGCGCGTAATTTTTCCCCTTGATCATCACCTAAAGTTAAGCTTTTATTCTCAGGAATGAGTAAGCGATATAGATATCTTCCTGCATCAGCTAACTGGGGTAGCCAAGCATTTAACAGCGTCATGTCGCCTTGGGTTTTAAATTGGTAACCTTCTTTTGTCGCCGCCATTGAGTGCAATTTTTGCCGCACTCTGGCGATCGCATTTCCTAACCCAGATTGTAAATTTGTACTGTAAGATACTAATTCTTGATTTCCCTGGGTTCTGTCGAGAAAGCGCAAGTCAGTGCTACCATCTCTAGGATCGACTTGTACATCTACAGTTAAAAATCGCTCAGGTAGCAGTGCTAGCTTGTCATGAGTCAGCAAGTCAGTGGTAGTAAAGGTAATCTTAGCAGTTTGCGGCGGGCGCAGTGACTCGGGAATTTCTGCTCCTGCTGTGGGGATAACGAGGACTGTAAGTTGCTTGGATTGAAGCAGATAGCCGCGATATAACAAGTCCACCTGAATGTAACCCCTAGCATCAAATAAATTCGGTTTGACGGTGAATTGGAGAATATCCGATGCACCACTGCGGGGGAGGGTGAGTTTTTTCACTGTTGCATCAATGTGAAAATCTTTAGAAGCCACAACTACATCAATTGCTAAGGATTGGGAATCATGCCACACTTGAGCCAAAGCTGTATCGGGAAAGGGAATATCTTGGTTTTCTATACCTTTGCGTTCTGGGCTGATATCTATAAATAATAAATAAGTCTGTCCGTGAATTAAGGGTTCGCTAGGTGGAACTGTGCTGTGCGTATCCAGATTAGCAAAGTAAGTATTAAAGAAACGATAATTTTCTAAGTAATCAGATATTTCTTGGATAAAAGCTAATTGCTTAACAGTAGAGTCTTGATTATCAGTAAGTAGGATAGAAGTGGTAAGGCTAATTACCGGGTTTACTAGATTGGTCGGTTCACCTTTAATTTGACCGTCATAGGTGATAATTTCTTTTGTTTCCCCAAAAAGTTGTTTGTGTAAGTCAGCTAGGCCGGGTAACAATTCTTGAGGAATTCGACCATCTAAAGCATCTAATTTGACTTTATTATCCTGATAAATCTGATTTAATGCGGAATTTTCCTGAATTATTGCGATTAGCTGTTCTTGAATCAAGTCCCAGTCATCAGGATAGAGATTGAGTTGTTGTCCGATGTTTTGTAAAAGTTCTTGTTCATCGATACTCAGGGGAACGGTAAGTTCTTTGAGTGTTAGTAACAGAGCTAGTAAGGTTTTGGTAATGGAAGAATTCATTAAGTAAGATGTCTCGTAATATGACTATGAGACGAGAAGCACTAGTAGTAGGTATCAATCAATTAATCAAGGATACACTGAGTAAAATCAAGCACCTAGCAACAAGGCTGCGGATGCGGAAGCGATCGCGCAACTTCTCGAAACCCACGGGAACTTTACTGTCATTTTATAAACAAATGTAACAAATAATAGTTGCTGTCAGAAAAAACTATCACTACGATTGATAAATATTTATATCATCTGTGGGAAAGCACTACTAAAAGGTCTGATTTTTTATAGCAGTAACTGTTTAGCTAATGAGTACAAATTTGACATAACAATGAGTAAAGAATCTGACATAATATCGATTGCAAGTTTTGAATCTTCAGATAACGATCGAGTACTTGATTTGACAAGATTACAATATGATATAGCAGCTTTAGCTGAATATGAAGAAATGTTAATTAAACTCCAAGAACAGCGAATTAGAGATAATCTAAACTTTGAATTTGAGGAAGGAATTAAAGAATTAACTGGGCTAGAAGAGCGGATCAATACTTTAAGTGCTCAACTAGAAACTGAAATGTTTAAATTTAAGGAAATTGCTGTTAAAACTAATAGGACTTACTGGGCAATTCAGCAGCGTAAAAACTCAAAATTTAGTAACAGAGAAACTTTGAAGTTAAATTATCGAATTCCTCACAGTATATGGCAACTTCATAGTTTAGTAATTCCTATGGTATTTAAGCGTGAGGGAGTGTTTGTTTTAACAACAAGAAAAGTAGATTTATTTTTAGAAGAACGAGAAATAAATCCCAAAAAAATAGCCAAAGAATCACAAAAACGCCGTCAAAGCCTAGAGATTTGGCTATTAAAAATGCGGCATTGATCGGCATTTTTTAAATCTCGATTAAGTTTGCATAGATTATGTTTTTTGTCTAAACTACATTTTGTTAATATAAGTAGAACTTGAGCTTATAAGCTTATATTTTTGATGCTTGGTATATTCAATTTTGCAAACATTATTTTATTACATATAGCAATCCTAAATCATTTATGAAATTTGCTAACTCTCAGTTTTTTCTCTGAACCTTGGCGTACTTGGCGTCTTGGCGGTTCATCAAAAAAAATATTTTCACAACTCAGATAGGATTGCTATATTTTCTAGTTCTTGACAAGATTGTTTTGATTATTTGATTAATCGCCTGCTGCGTTAGTTATCATTACTTTCAAGGGTTTATTCAATAGGATTAAGTAGAATGAGTAATTTGTTATTCAATAATTTGAAAATCTCCACATTAGTAGATTTACTACGTTATCAAGCATTACACCAACCAAACAACATAGCTTTTCGATTTTTGCAAGATGGTGAAACAGAAACAGCTAGATTGACTTATCAAGACTTGAATCTACAGGCTCAGAGCATTGCTTCTCAATTACAGTCTAGAGGTATCGCCAAGGGAGAACGTGCCTTACTTCTTTATCCATCTGGTTTGGAATTTATTACGGCATTTTTTGGCTGTCTGTATGCAGGAGTTGTTGCTGTTCCTGCCTATCCACCACATTTAAATAAACCTACACCTCGGCTGCAAGCTATTGTGGCAGATGCCCAAGCAAAACTCATACTTACTACCGCGCAGATACTATCTAACAGTTCTCGCCTCATAGACAACAATCCAGAATTGAAGCCTCTCAAATGGTTTGCTACTGATAGTTTTGTCGGCAATCTGGAAGACAAAAAGCAGGAAATTACTATTACCGAAGATACATTAGCTTTTCTGCAATATACTTCAGGTTCAACTTCTACGCCCAAAGGTGTGATGGTTAGTCATGGAAATCTTTTACATAACGAAAGACTGATCGAAGCAGGTTTTGGACATAGCAAGCAAACTATTGTTGTTGGTTGGTTGCCTTTGTTTCATGACATGGGTTTAATTGGGAATGTGCTTCAGCCTCTGTATTTAGGAACAGAAAGTATCCTCATGCCGCCGATCGCATTTCTGCAAAATCCTTACTGCTGGTTGCAAGCAATTTCTCGATACAAGGCTACTACCAGTGGCGGGCCTAATTTTGCTTACGATCTATGCCTTCGCAAAATTACTGCCGAACAACGAGCAACTCTTGATTTAACTAGCTGGGAAGTGGCTTTTAATGGTGCAGAACCCGTCCGCGCTGAAACTATAGAAAAGTTTGCCGCAACATTTGCATCTTGTGGCTTTCGTCAGGAAGCTTTTTATCCATGTTACGGCATGGCAGAAACAACGTTGATTGTTTCTGGTGGTCGTAAGAAAATACCACCAGTATTCCAAACTGTTGAGAAAGCAGCGCTAGAAAAAAATCAGATTGTTTCCACCACTTTAAAAGATGGTACTGCTCAGACATTGGTTAGCTCAGGAAAACCTTTGGCGGATTTGCGGGTAGTTATTGCCCATCCTGAAAAATTGACTAGCTGTTTAGCTGATGAAGTTGGTGAAATTTGGGTTGCTGGTGCAAGTGTGACTCAGGGTTACTGGCAAAGAATAGAACAGACTCAAAGCACTTTTCAAGCCTACCTCAAAGATACTGGCGACGGGCCATTTCTACGTACCGGCGACTTAGGATTTTTACACTCAGGGGAATTGTATGTTACCGGTCGCCTTAAGGATATGATGATCCTCCGAGGTCGTAATCATTATCCCCAGGACATAGAATTGACAGTAGAACAAAGCCATCCAGCACTGCAAGCAAGCTGTAGTGGGGCATTTACCATTGATGTTGCTGGTGAAGAACGGCTAGCAGTTGTTGTGGAAGTGAAGCGCACCCACTTGCGGACTTTTGATGTCGAAGAGGTAGTGAGAGCTATTCGTCAGGCGGTAGCAGAACAACACGAACTACAAGTTTATGCTATCCAGTTACTCAAACCAGGAAATCTTCCTAAGACTTCTAGTGGTAAGATTCAACGTCATGCCTGCCGTGTAGGCTTTCTCAACCATGACTTTGACGTAGTAGGTAGCAGCATATTAGAAGCATCCTCTGTGGTAGCTCAGTTTGATAGTTCCAAACGAGAAAATATTCTGGAAATGACATCACCAGATCGCCAACGACAGCTAGAAATTTATCTTCAGCAACTCGTTGCTCAGACGCTACGACTAGAGATTTCCCAGTTAGATATTCAACAGCCGTTAACTACAGTAGGTTTAGACTCGTTGATGGCTGTTGAACTAAAAAACACTATTGAAACTGACTTGGATGTTGTCTTGTCTATGACTAGTTTTTTGCAAGGTGATAGTATTGCCCAGATTGCCAACCAAGTACTAGAACAGTTGACAGCAAATATCTCTAGTCAAGAGACTGCGATCGCATTAGTTGAGCATAGTGATGGCGAGCAAATTTTATCCTATGGACAGCGATCGCTTTGGTTTATGCATCAGCTAGCACCAACAAGCCCAGCTTACAACATTGCTAGCGCAGTGCTACTCAAGGGAGATGTAGATATTGCCGCCTTGCAACGTGCTTTTCAGAAATTGAGCGATCGCCATCCGGCTTTACGAACTACGTTCGCTGTCAGACAAGGCGAACCACTGCAACTAATTCATCCACAGATGGATGTTTGCTTTCAACAGCAAGATGTTTCTTACTGGAGTGAAACCTTGTTGAAAGAACGTCTGACTCAAGAAGCTTACCGTCCTTTCAATTTAGAGCAAGATTCTTTGATGCGGGTGAGTCTGTTTACTAACTCAGTAGAGGGACATATTCTGCTTCTAGTTGTCCATCACATCATCACTGACTTTTGGTCTTTAGCAGTCATGGCGCAGGAGTTAGGAACAATATACCAGGCAGAAAAACAAGGTTCTGACCTCTCTCTGCCGCCCTTAGCACTACAGTATATTGACTACTCCTACAAACAAGCTCAAATGCTAGCAAGTCCAAAAGGAGAAAAGCTGTGGGCATATTGGCAGCAGCAATTAGCCGGGGAGTTACCAGTATTAAATTTACCTACCGACCATCCACGACCCTCCGTACAAACCTATCGAGGTGCTTCTGTTCCTTTCCAGTTAAATGCAAAACTGACTGAAAAACTCAAGACTCAAAGCCGCACTTGTGGCACCACTCTCTACATGACTTTACTAGCAGCTTATCAACTGCTACTCCATCGCTACACAGGTCAAGAAGATATCTTAGTTGGTTCTCCCACAGCAGGTAGAAGTGAAGCCGATCTGGCTGGAGTAATAGGTTACTTTGTTAACCCCGTGGTTATACGGTCAAACTTATCGGGAAATCTGACTTTTGAGCAACTTTTAGCCCAAGTACGTCAAACAGTACTAGATGCTTTTACACATCAAGATTATCCCTTTGCACTTCTAGTCGAGCGACTGCAAACGGTACGCGACTCCAGTCGTTCGCCTTTATTCCAAACCATGTTCGTTTTGCAAAAAGCCCATTTGTTGCACGAGCAAGGTTTAACAGCCTTCACCTTAAATGAAACAGGAGTAGAGATACATCTGGGTGAATTGCAAATGGAATCTCTAGCGCTGGAACAAAAAGTTGCTCAGTTTGATTTAACGCTGACAATGGCAGAAGTCAATAATTCTCTAGCTGCATCATTTGAGTACAACGCCGACTTGTTTAATTCAGACACAATTACTCGCATGGCGAGTCATTTTCAAACTTTAGTAGAAAATATTGTTGCTAATTCCCAACAACCCCTCTCGACTTTGCCGTTATTAACAGCAGTCGAAAAGCAACAATTGCTCGTAGAGTGGAATGCTACTCAGACTGATTATCCCAAAGATGTTTGTCTTCACGAACTATTTGAGGCTCAAGTAGAGAAGGCTCCCAATGCTATTGCAGTAATTTTTCAAGACCAACAACTTACCTATCAACAACTGAACCAGCAAGCCAATCAACTAGCACATTATCTACAAGCTAGCGGTATAAAATCAGAGGTTAGGGTGGGTATTTACCTTGAGCGCTCCTTGGAAATGGCAATTGGGGTACTAGGCGTACTCAAAGCTGGTGCTACTTACGTACCTCTTGACCATACGTATCCAAAGGAACGTATTGCTTTCATGGTAGCAGATGCCGAAGTTCAAATACTACTGACCCAACAGTCTCTAGTTACTAGTTTGCCTGAACAACCTGCCTCTGTAATTTGCCTGGATACAGATTGGGAAATTATTAACCAACAAAGCACAGAGAAACCAACTGCCGCAGTTAACCCAGGCAACCTTGCTTATATCATCTATACATCCGGTTCTACAGGGCAACCAAAAGGAGTGATGATTCCCCACATGGGTATTGTTAATCGTTTGGTTTGGGGTATAGAACGTTACCAATTGACCCCAAAAGACCGAGTATTACAGAAAACCTCTTTTAGTTTTGATGTCTGTGTTTGGGAATTTTTCGCCCCCTTACTCTCAGGGGCAAGTCTGGTGATGGCTAAACCCAACGGTCATCAAGACCCCAGCTATCTTGTCCAGGTGATGAAACAGCAGCAAATCACGATCGCGGATTTTGTACCTGCTATGTTGCAATTGATTTTAGAACAACCAGGTTTAGAGGCTTGTGAGGCATTACGCTATATTACCTGTGGTGGTGAAGCCTTGCCAAAAGAACTGCGCGATCGCTTCTTTAACCGTCTTCAAGGGGTGGAACTTCACAACTGCTACGGCCCCACAGAAGTATCCATTGATGCAACATCCTGGGTGTGTCAGCCGCAGTCGGAAGTTATTTCCATCGGTCGTCCCATTGCTAACCAGCAAATTTACATCCTAGATAATTATTTACAACCCGTACCCATTGGCGTATCTGGAGAATTATATGTTGGTGGTGCTGGTTTATCCCGTGGTTACTTAAACCGCCCTGATACTACCGCCGAAAAATTTATCCCCCACCCATTTAGCAATGAACCAGGCGCACGACTGTACAAAACCGGTGACTTAGCCCGTTATCTGCCTGATGGTAATATCGAATTTCTCGGTCGTCTGGACGAGCAAGTGAAAATTCGCGGCTTCCGCTTAGAATTAGGTGAAATCGCAGCGGTTTTGCGCCAATATCCAGGAGTGGCAGAAGCTGCTGTAGTGGTGCAAAATAACACAGATAATCAGGCATTCCAGAAGCGCTTAATCGCTTACCTTGTACCCAAAGAGCATCAACAGTTAGAATTTTCTGCCTCCGTTGGCGAAGACTCTTTGTCCGAAATCCTCTTTTCTCAAGGTGAAGTTAATCCACATCAGGATAATCAACAACTATCCGCCAAATACCTGCGTTCTTATCTATCTCGTCATTTACCGGACTACATGATTCCTGCTGCCTTTGTCACTATCCCGGAAATGCCACGGACACCAAATGGCAAGTTAGATTATCGAGCCTTACCAGCACTCGACGCTACTAGCTTAGAACTTGCTGTCACTTATGTTCCTCCTAGCACTCCACTAGAAGAAGTTTTAGCAGGGATCTGGCGTGAAATTTTGCAAATTGAGCGCGTTGGGATTGATGACAATTTCTTTGAGTTGGGGGGACATTCTTTGCTTGCTATCCAAGTGATTTCCCGAATCAGAGATATCTTTCATGTAGAACTACCTGTACATAACTTATTTGAGGCTAGTACCATAGCGCAGCTTTCACAACTTTTAATTACTCGTGAAACCAAACCAGGTCAGATAGAAAAAATTGCTCAAGTGTTCCAAAAAATCACAGCGATGTCAACTCAAGAACTGCAAACAACACTTCAGCAAAAAAAAGGTAAATAAAAACAATGTTGAGTATTTACAGCAGTTTTTAAACTCCCCTGACACCCATAAGTTACAAGACTTATGGGTTTGTCAAACACTTAGCAGCATTCCTCTGACACAGGCTCTCGTTGATGGCTTGGTCATATTAATGTGTCTGATTTTTTTATCCTCTATTATGCTTTATTTCTTCGTTTTGCATAAGTTCCAAGTTCCAGAACTAATTAATTGAGTCAGCCCAATTTGACTGAGGACATTGAGAAAACTTGGTCAACATAGATAAATGCAAAGGGTGTGAAAGTTTGAGGATTTTTTAGGAATCAAATCTAATTATTTCTATTTATTCAAGTAAAGATGACAGAATTCAAGCAATTAACAAACCAAACAGGAATTTCCGCAGAACAGCGCGAACTTCTCGCATATTTACTAGCGGAAGAAGGTATAGAACTAGAACAATCATCAAAGATTTCTCCCAGAGAAAACCCCGGTACTGCACCTGTTTCTTTTTCACAGGCTAGACTGTGGTTCCTCGATCAGTTGCAACCGGGAAGCGATGTCTACAATATCCCAGCAGTAGTACGCATTACCGGACGCTTAAACATATCTGCGTTACAACAAAGCTTAAATGAAATTGTGCAGCGTCATGAAGCTTTACGAACTACATTTACAACAGTCGATCGGCAACCAGTACAGATAATTCACTCGCACCAAACTCTGACAGTACCGATAATCAACCTGGAAGAATATTCAAAAAGCGATCGCCATACTCAATATCTGCAATTAGCTGCTCAAGAAGCCAAACAGCCGTTTGATTTGTCCCAGTTGCCACTGTTACGCGCTAAAGTTATACGCTTGTCAGATGAGGAGCATATCTTACTTTTGACAATGCATCATATTGTCTCTGATGGCTGGTCTCTTGGGGTGTTGGTGCGGGAGTTGGCAAAGTTTTACGATGCTTTCTCAAATCATCAACCAGTACCTCTATCCCCTCTGGCGATTCAGTATGGAGACTACGCTGTTTGGCAACGACAAAGACTGCAAGGCGATTTACTAGAGACTCAACTTAACTACTGGAAACAGCAACTTGCTGGTAGCTTGCCTGTATTGCAATTACCCACCGATCGTCCGCGTCCTCCTGTACAAACCTTTTGCGGAGCCAAGCAAAAATTGCAGTTGTCTAAATCTCTATCCGATGCAATTGCAAACTTGAGTCAGCAAGCAGGAGTTACCCCGTTTATCACTCTACTAACCGCTTTTAAAATCCTACTCTACCGTTACACAGGTCAAGCAGATATCATTGTCGGTTCTCCTGTTGCTAATCGCGATCGCGCCGAAACTGAGGATTTAATCGGGTTTTTTATCAATACCGTGGTGCTACGTAGTAATTTGGAAGGAAATCCTACCTTTCAAGAACTCCTTGCATCCGTGCGGAATGTGGTTTTGGAGGCATATAACCATCAAGAATTGCCTTTGGAAAAACTGGTAGAAACTTTGCAACCAGAACGGGATATGAGCCACACACCCATATTTCAGGTGATGTTTGCTCTGCAAAACGCTCCGATGCCAGCACTAGAATTTTCTGGTTTACAATTAACTCCATTAGAAATCGATAATGGTACAGCAAAGTTTGATTTGACACTGGATTTAGCAGAAACACCAGATGGCATCAAAGGTTGGTTAGAGTACAACACAGATTTGTTTGATGCTGAAACTATTCAAAGAATGGCAGGGCATTTTCAAACATTGATAGCAGGGATAATTGCTAACCCAGAACAGCAGTTATCTGACTTGCCTTTGCTAACTGAACCAGAAAAATATCAAATCTTGGAGGAGTGGAATCAGACTCAGACTGATTATCCGCAAGATAAATGCATCCATCAATTATTTGAAGCGCAAGTAGAAAAGACTCCCGATGCGGTAGCGCTGATTTTTCAAGACCAACAACTTACCTACCGACAATTAAATCAACGTGCCAATCAATTAGCAGGTTATTTGCAAAAGTTGGGTGTCAAACCTGAAGTTCGAGTCGGTATTTGTCTAGAACGTTCTTGGGAATTAGTGGTAGGACTTTTAGCCATTCTTAAAGCAGGTGGCGCTTATATTCCTCTAGATCCGAAATATCCCACCGAACGCTTGGCTTTTATGTTGCAAGATGCCCAAGCACCGGTGTTACTCACCCAAAACCAACTGCGCGACCAATTAACACAATCAGAGGCGCAAACAGTCTGTATTGACAGCGATTGGCAAACAATTAGCCAAGAAAGTCCTGAAAATCTCCACGTTCCAGTTTTACCAGAAAATAACGCCTACGTCCTCTACACTAGCGGTTCTACAGGTCAACCAAAAGCCGTTGTTATCGAACACCGCAGTGCAGTTGCCTTTTTAGATTGGGCAACAAAGGTGTTTAGCGCTGAGGATTTTGCGGGAGTATTAGCAGCAACTTCAGTTTGCTTTGATTTGTCGGTTTTTGAATTGTTTGCCGCATTAAGTTGTGGTGGCAAGGTGATTTTAGTCGAAAATGCCTTGGCATTGCCCAGTTTAGCAGCATCTGATGGTGTAACTCTGATTAATACCGTTCCCTCGGCGATCGCGGAATTACTCAGAATTAACGGCATACCTGCATCTGTACGCACTATTAACCTTGCAGGCGAACCTCTACCGCAAAAGCTGGTCAAACAACTGTATCAGCAAACAAATGTCCAACAAGTTTTTAACCTTTACGGGCCTTCAGAAGACACGACTTATTCCACATTTACGCTAGTCAAGCCGGAGGATCGTGTCACCATCGGTCGTCCCATTGCCAACACTCAAGTTTATGTATTAGATGCTTACCTCCAACCCGTGCCAGTTGGGGTTGCTGGTGAACTGTATATCGGTGGTTGCGGTTTGGCTCGTGGCTATTTGAATCGACCGGAATTAACTGCACAAAAATTTATTCACAATCCCTTTAACAATCAACCCGATTCACGCCTTTATAAAACTGGTGACTTAGTACGATATCTGCCTGATGGCAATCTGGAATATTTAGGAAGACTCGACCATCAAGTTAAAATTCGCGGCTTCCGCATTGAATTGGGTGAAATTGAGGCACTTTTACGCCAATATCCAGGTATACGGGATGTTGTAGTTGTTGCCAGAGAAGACCGACCGAGCGAAAAGCGCTTAGTTGCCTATCTAGCAGCAGACGAGATACCCGTGAAAACCTTGCGGGCTTTTCTGGGTGAAAAACTGCCAGAATTTATGATACCTGCTGCCTTTGTCATTCTTGATAATTTGCCACTGACTCCGAATGGCAAGGTAGATCGGCGATCGCTACCAGTCCCAGAAGTTACCATTTGGGAATCAGAAAGCGAATATATAGCGCCGAGAACTGTAGTAGAGGAAGTACTGGCGGCTATTTGGTCGGAAATTCTGGGGCTGGAGAAAGTAGGTATCAACGATAACTTCTTTGCTTTAGGAGGACATTCCTTACTGGCAACACAAGTAATTTCACGATTGCGGGAAGCTTTCCAAGTGGAGTTACCTCTGCGTAGCTTGTTTGCAGCGCCTACAGTCGCCGAACTTGCCGAAGAAATTGCCAAAATTCATCGCCAAGCACCCAATATCAAAGCTTTGCCCATCCTGCCGATTTCACGCGACCGCAATTTACCCCTTTCCTTTGCTCAAGGGCGGTTGTGGTTCTTAAACCAACTGGATACTTTTACCACTGCTTATAACATTACCGAAGCTGTGCAAATGACTGGTTCGCTAAATGTGGCAGCACTGCATCAAAGCTTGAATGAAGTAGTACAGCGTCATGAATCTTTGCGAACTACCTTCACCACCATAGAAGGACAACCATCGCAAGTAATTTGCCCCAATTTGACTTTATCTTTACCCATAGTCGATTTGAGTCGGTTAACAAATCAACAACAAGAAATTCAACAGTTAGTCAAACAAGAGATGGAAGAACCCTTTGACTTGCTGCAAGGGCCGCTTTTACGGGTGAAACTCTTGCAGTTAGCTCAAACAGAGCATTTACTACTGTTGAGTATGCACCATATCATCTCTGATGGCTGGTCGATGGGTGTCATGATTCGGGAAATTGCGGCACTGTATGAAGCTTATTCCACAGATCAACCCTCACCTTTACCTGAGTTGTCTGTTCAGTATGCAGACTTTGCCGTGTGGCAACGTCAGTGGTTGCAGGGAGAAGTACTAGATCAACAAATAACTTATTGGCAGGAGCAACTTACAGGTAGTTCCTTATTAGATTTACCCACAGATCGTCCGCGTCCAGCAGTACAGACATTCGTCGGTGACAAGCAAGCAATAGAACTGCCCAAAGCTTTACTTGAGGAGTTGAAAATACTTTCTGGGCGCGAAGGTGTCACTTTGTTTATGACATTATTAGCAGCATTTAAGGTGTTGTTATACCGTTACAGTCAACAAGATGACATGATTGTGGGTTCTCCCATTGCTAACCGCAACCGCCAGGAAATCGAGCCACTCATCGGGATGTTTGTCAATACCCTGGTGCTACGTACCGATTTGGGGGGAAATCCCAGCTTTAGTGAGTTGTTGCAAAGAGTACGGGAAGTAACCTTAGGAGCTTACGCTCACCAAGATTTGCCCTTTGAAAAATTAGTAGAAGTGGTGCAATCGGAACGCGACACTAGCCGTAACCCGCTTTTCCAAGTTATGTTTGTGCTTCAGAACGTCTCTATACCTGCCTTGGAACTGAAGGGGCTGACGTTGCAATCAATGCCGATAGATCGTCAAACATCAATGTTTGATTTAACCCTCAGTTTAGAGGAAACTCCCAACGGCATCACTGGCTTTTGGGAATACAACACAGATTTATTTGATGCCACAACTATCGATCGCTTGGCAGGGCATTTTCAAACTTTACTAGAAAGTATCGTTGCCAATAGTAACCAGCCGATTATCAATTTACCGCTATTAAAAGACAGCGAACGTCAGCAGTTATTACTAGATGGCAACAATCGCAAAATCTCTGTTGGTGAAGATAGATGTATCCATCAGTTATTTGAGCAGCAAGTAGAAGTAACTCCCGATGCGATCGCTGTCTGTTTAGAAAATGAATCCTTAAGTTATCAACAGTTAAACCATCGCGCTAACCAATTAGCTCATTATCTTTTAGCTTGTGGTATCCAACCAGAAACAAGGATAGGCATTTGTCTAGAACGTTCTTTAGATTTGTTGGTGGGAATGTTAAGTATTCTCAAGGCTGGTGGGGCATATGTGCCTTTAGATCCGACTTATCCTAGCGATCGCCTAGCTTTGATGTTAGAAGATGCTCAAGTACCTGTATTGCTTACCCAACAAAGACTACTAACCAGCTTGCCAGAATGCCAAACTCAGGTTGTATGTCTAGATACAGATTGGCAAGCGATCGCTGAATATAGCAAAGAAAACCCCCAGACCCCAGTCACAGCAGACAATCTGGCTTATATCATTTATACTTCCGGTTCTACAGGTCGTCCTAAAGGTGTAGCCATACAACACAGGTCTTTAGTAAGTTACACCAATACAGCTAGTCAAGCTTACAAAATCGAGGCTAATGACCGGATTCTGCAATTTGCCTCTATCAGTTTCGATACCAGTGCCGAAGAAATCTATCCTTGTCTGACAAGCGGTGCCACCCTTGTACTGCGAACCGATAGAATGCTGGCTTCTGTGTCAACATTCTTAGAAACTTGCCAAAATTGGGGTATTAATATCCTCAATCTGCCCACATCTTATTGGCACGAACTAGCAGCTAACTTAGAAACCAGCAATGCCAGTTTTCCTAGTTCGGTACGATTAGTAATTATCGGTGGCGAACGAGTTATACCAGAACGCTTGACAAAGTGGTACAAATCTGTAGGGCAAGATGTATCTTTAATGAACACCTACGGCCCGACAGAATCAACAATTGTCGCCACAATGAGCGAATTAATAGAGACATCAGCAGTGACTATTGGCAGTGCGATCGCCAATGTCCAAACCTATATTTTGGATGAATCTTTACAACCCGTTCCCCTGGGAGTTAGGGGAGAACTGTATATTGGTGGTGCTGGTTTAGCTAGAGGCTATCTCAATCGACCAGATTTGACAGCAGAAAAATTTATTCCCCATCCTTTTAGTCCCGAACCTGGCGCACGCCTCTATAAAACTGGGGATTTGGTGCGTTATCTTGCCAACAAAACAATAGAATTTCTCGGTCGGATTGACGACCAAGTAAAGATTCGCGGTTTCCGTATTGAATTAAGCGAGATTGAACTAGCATTACTACAACATCCCACCGTCAAAGAAGTGGTGTTACAGGCGCGAGAAGATATTCCAGGCGATCGCCGCTTGGTAGCTTATGTGGTTCCTCAACCCGGTCAAAAGCCGAGTGTTAGCGACCTGCGAGCCTTTCTGCAAGAACGCTTACCTAACTTTATGCTGCCATCGGCCTTTGTGTTGCTAGAGGCGCTACCCGTTTTACCTAATGGCAAACTCAATCGTCGTGCTTTACCTATTCCAGAACATCAGCAAATAGAATTAGCCGCCTCCTATGTTGCTCCACGAACAGAGTTAGAGCGCACCATAGCTCATATTTGGCAAGAAGTACTGCAAGTTGAAAAGGTGGGGTTGCATGACAATTTCTTTGACCTTGGCGGTCATTCATTATTAATGATTCAAGTTCACGATCGCCTGCGGAAAACCCTGGATCGAGATGTATCCATAATAGAGATGTTTAAATACTCCACCGTCAGCCTGTTAGCAAAACATCTCAGTCTAGACAAAGACGATGCTACATCTGCTTTGCCACAAAGCAACTTAGAAGATATGAAAGCAGGCAGAAATCGTCTTAAGCAACGTTTAGCGCGTTCATCGGTAATTAATCCTCAACAATAAGAACTGAGAAGGTAGAACATGGATCTCACTACATCCACTCAATACACTGGTTTAGAAGTCGCTATTATCGGTTTATCTGGACGTTTTCCGGGAGCTAAAAATATTGATGAGTTTTGGCACAACCTGATCAATGGTGTCGAGTCCATCTCATCGTTCTCGGATGAAGAATTATTATCTCAAGGTATAGACCAAGCTTCACTGAATAATCCCGACTATGTGAAAGCAGGATCAGTGTTGGCAGATGTGGAGAAGTTTGACGCTGCTTTCTTCGGCTACACCCCGAGAGAAGCCGAAATTATCGATCCTCAACACCGCCTGTTTTTAGAATGTGCTTGGCAAGCCTTAGAAAATGCTGGATATAACTCCCAAACTTATGAAAGTCCCATTGGCGTATTTGCTAGTGCAGGCATGAATAATTACTTGCTCAATCATCTTTATGGCAATCGGGAGTTGCTAGAAATATCGGCAATTGCTGCCAATGATAAAGACCATCTCAGCACTTTGGTTTCTTATAAACTCAACTTAACCGGGCCGAGTATTACGGTGCAAACAACCTGCTCCTCGTCCTTAGTTGCCGTTCACCTCGCTTGCCAAAGCTTGCTGAGTGGAGATTGCGAGATGGCTTTAGCTGGTGGTGTTTCCATACCCTTGCCTCAAAAAACAGGTTATCTCTATCAACAAGGCGGGATTTTATCTCCCGATGGACATTGTCGCGCCTTTGATGCCAAAGCACAGGGAATGGTTGTTGGCGCTGGTGCGGGGATTGTAGTTCTCAAGCGACTAGAAAATGCTCTAGCAGATGGCGATCGCATTTATGCGGTCATCAAGGGTTCGGCAGTCAATAACGATGGTTCCTTCAAGGTTGGCTATACAGCTCCTAGTGTGGAAGGACAAGCCAAGGTAATTCAAGCGGCGCAAGTCATGGCTGAGGTAGCAGCCGAGACAATTACCTATATTGAAGCCCACGGTACTGCCACAGCTTTGGGCGACCCCATTGAAATCGCGGCGCTTACCCAGGCTTTTCGGACAAGTACCGACGAAAAACAATTCTGCGCCATTGGTTCAGTCAAAACCAACATCGGACATTTAGATACAGCTGCCGGTGTCACTGGTTTAATCAAAACTGCTTTAGCCCTCAAACACCAAATGCTGCCACCAAGTTTAAACTTTGAGCAGCCCCATCCAAAAATTGACTTTGTTAACAGTCCCTTCTACGTCAATACTCAACTCACCGAGTGGAAAACATCTGGTACACCCCGACGAGCTGGAGTTAGTTCTTTTGGCATTGGTGGTACTAACGCCCATGTCATTCTAGAACAAGCACCAGAGATCGCCACTTCAGAACCTAACCGTCCTTCGCAATTATTACTGCTGTCAGCCAAGACTAATTCTGCCTTAGAAACCATGACTGCTAACTTGGCAGAATATTTGCAGCAGCACCCCAATTCAAACCTTGCGGATGTGGCATATACCCTGCAAGTCGGACGCAGAACCCATAAGCACCGCCGGATGTTAGTCTGTCGTGACCAAGCACAAGCAGTACTTGCACTGCAAACCCTAGAACCAAAACAAGTCCTGACCCACTCTCAAGAACTAACAGAGCGACCAGTGACTTTTTTGTTCCCCGGTCAAGGCTCTCAATATGTGAATATGGCAAAAGAACTTTACCAAGTAGAGCCGACATTTCAGCAAGAAGTAGACCGATGTGCCCAATTGCTCGAACCTCACTTGGGATTGGATTTGCGAACTGTACTGTACCCCTCTGAAGATGTAGCATTAGCCACCCAACAACTCAATCAAACTTATCTCACTCAACCAGCGCTATTTGTCATCGAATATGCCTTGGCAAAACTGTGGATGTCTTGGGGTATTCAGCCAGAAGCCACAATCGGTCATAGCATTGGTGAGTATGTAGCCGCTTGCTTGGCGGGAGTATTTTCTTTAGAAGATGCCCTCGCTTTGGTTGCAGCACGGGGTCGGTTGATGCAGCAACTACCGTCAGGATCAATGCTGGCTGTACCTTTACCAGAGACAGAAATTCAATCCTTTTTAAACCCAGAACTTTCATTAGCTACGATTAACACACCATCTATGTGTGTAGTTGCAGGGACAACAGCCGCTATAACCAACTTACACAACCATCTGACGAGCCAAGGTATAGAATGCCGTCCTCTGCATACCTCCCATGCTTTTCATTCGGTAATGATGGAACCCATCCTCTTGACTTTCACAGAGTTAGTCAAAGGTTTTCGTTTGCACCCGCCACAAATTCCCTATATTTCTAATGTCACTGGTACTTGGATTACCGACACCGAAGCTACAGACCCTAGTTACTGGGCTAAACATTTAAGGCAAACAGTACGATTTGCTGCCGGTATAGAGGAATTGTTACAAGAAAGCGATCGCTTATTCCTCGAAGTTGGCCCTGGTCGCACATTAAGCACCTTTGTTCTCCGCCATCCTAGTAAAAAACCCCAGCAAATAACACTGTCTTCCTTACGCCATCCCCAAGATCAACAATCAGATGTAGCTTTCTTACAAAACACCTTGGGACAGCTTTGGTTAGCAGGTGTACAAATAGATTGGTCTAGTTTATACAATGACGAACATCGTCAACGCCTGTCTTTGCCAACTTATCCTTTTGAACGCCAAAGATACTGGATTGAAGCGCAAGCATCAAAATTAGCACCAGTCAAGCAAGATACAGCTTTAGCAGTAAATATCCCATTGACACAACAGAAACTCAACTGGCTATTGTTTGTTGATGAAAGTAGCGCGAGCAATCAAATCATCCAATTTTTGCAAGTAGCAAACCAAGACGTAATTACTGTCAGAGTTGGCGAACAATTTAGCAAACTTGGAGAACACTCATACAGTATTAATCCGGCTCAGAGTCAAGACTATGACAACTTGTTGCAAGAATTGCAAACACTAGAAACAATTCCCCAAGCAGTTATGCAGTTGTGGAGTCTGACACCAAATGTAAATATGCAGTCATTTGCAAACATGCAAAATTTGGATTTCTCCAGTCTGTTCAACTTGCGGCTAGAGCAGTTACAGCAAAATCTTGCACTTGGAGAAAATCAAATCAATTCGCAAGTAGTTGAGCGAACAAATTCACTCTATCCTCGACCAAATCTTGCGACTCCTTATATTGCTCCTAGTAATGAACTAGAACAACAAATAGCCAATGTTTGGCAAAAAGTTTTTGGTTTTGAAAAAATCGGTATTGATGACAATTTCTTTGATTTAGGTGGTGATTCTCTATTGGCAATTCAAGTTACTGCTGACCTGAAAAAGTTACTAAGTAAAGAAATCCCAGTAGTTAGTCTTTACGAAGGTCTCACAATCCGCTCCCTTGCAGAATTCTTAAACAGTAATGAAAATGAGAAAACTGAAGAAATAACTATTCAGAATGAAGTACAACAAGAGAGAATCAATCGGCGACAACAATATCAAAAACGCCAAAGACTCAACAAAGAAAAGCGTGAGATCAGTTTAGTAGATGCGTAATATCAAGTTTTGTTGCTTACTTGTATGAAAATAGAACTAGTACTCTGCCAAAGTCTTTTTGACAGGGAAAGAAAGTAGGACTTACGCACACTCTACGACTTCTTGGCGTTCTTGGCGTCTACCCTGCGGGAAGCCACTGCGTGTCTAATGCGGTTCGATAAATTAAGCTTTTTCGTGATTTTTGCGTAAGTCCTGGAAAGAAAGGGTAAAGGCTTTAAACCCTTCCCCTTTTCCCTTTCCCAATCTAAACCTGTCAATATTTGCGTGGTGAACTAATAGCTCTTTCAAGGTGACTCGAAAAATCTTCGCTTTCCTCTCTGTGTCCTCTGCGCCTCTGCGGTTTAAAAGTAATTTATTTAACTACAGAGACACAGAGAGAAGTTGCTTGATTTAAGCTGTGCTGTACTAAACAGTGCGATTTAATGCGTGATAGCGTTTTCAAAAGTGAGAAAAATTCGGAATCGATCTTCAAGGACTTGTGGAATATTGTTAAGTGCGATCGCTAACTCCTCAGTCATCAATATTTGTTAGTAATTACATACTTAGTAATTAGTAATTAAGTATTTTTTAACAATCAAGGGTAACTGTGAATAATTCAGAAAATTCAGAAAATTTAGACAATCTTACTGGTTCAGAAATCGCTATTATTGGTATCGCTTGCCGCTTTCCTGGAGCGAATAATACTGATGATTTTTGGCAAAACTTACGGGACGGCGTACATTCTATTTCTGCTTTAAATGACGAGACATTGCAAGCTGCGGGAGTAAACCCAGATTTATTAAAAAATCCCAATTATGTGAAAGCAGAACCGATTTTAGATGACGTAGAGTCATTTGATGCCGGATTTTTCGGTTACTCGCCGACGGAAGCCGAAATTATCGACCCTCAACAACGCTTATTTTTAGAATGCGCTTGGGAAGCATTTGAAAATGCTGGATACGATCCAAAAACTTATAAGCGTAATATTGGTGTGTTTGCAGGTGCTAAAACCAGCACCTATATGTTTAATTTATTTTCCCATCAAGGTAATCCTCAGTACACTGACCCTTTCCAAGTCGGATTGGGAAATGATTTATCCTGTCTTGCGACACGCATTTCTTACAAATTGAATTTGAAAGGGCCGAGTGTTAACGTGCAAACGGCTTGCTCGACTTCCTTGGTAGCAGTACATTTGGCATGTCAGAGTTTACTGCTTGATGAGTGTCAAATGGCTTTGGCTGGGGGTGTGGCGATTAATGTTCCCCACAGAACGGGTTATCTCTACGAACCTGGAAGTGTTGAGTCACCCGATGGATATGTCCGAACTTTTGATGCTCAAGCGCAGGGAACAGTATTTGGCAGTGGTTTAGGTGCTATTGTCTTAAAACGATTAGAGGATGCGATCGCCGATGGTGATAGTATCTATGCTGTCATCAAAGGTTCGGCAATAAATAATGATGGTTCTCTAAAAGCCAGTTTTACCGCTCCTAATGTCGATGGCCAAGCTAAAGTCATTTTAGAGGCGCTAGCGAACGCTGAAGTTGAACCTGAATCTATCAGCTATTTAGAAGCACATGGTACAGGCACGCAAATAGGCGATCCAATTGAAATTAGAGCGCTAACTAAAGCTTTTCGTACCAGTACCCAAGTAAAACAATATTGTGCGATCGGTTCGGTAAAATCTAATATCGGTCACCTTGATGCGGCGGCTGGGATTTCTGGCTTAATCAAAACGGCATTGGCACTCAAACATCAACAAATACCCCCTACTCTGCACTTTACTGCACCGAATCCCAAAATAGATTTTGCTAACAGTCCCTTCTACGTCAATACTCAATTAAGTGAATGGTCGGCAAAAAATACACCCCGGCGTGCAGGTGTGAGTTCCTTTGGTGTTGGTAGCACTAATGTGCATGTGGTGATGGAAGAAGCGCCTGTTGTCGAACCATCCAGCGATCCTCAACCTTGGCAATTGTTGCTGTTATCTGCGAAAACTGCTGCTGCTTTAGAAACAACCACTGCTAATCTGGCAAAGCATCTCAAGGAAAATCCCACAATCAACCTCGCTGATGTTGCCTATACCTTGCAAGTTGGTCGTCACCCTTGGCAATACCGCCGGATAGTAGTTTGTCGCGACATTGAAGAAGCTATCTCCTTATTAGAGTCGCCACAGCCCGATCGCGTTTTTGATGATGTGCCAGAAACAAGCGATCGCCCAGTGGCGTTTATGTTTGCTGGACAAGGTGCTCAATACGTACAGATGGCTAGCGATTTATACCACAACCTGCCAACTTTCCGTAAAGAAGTTGATAGATGCTGCACTTTGCTGAAATCACACTTGCAATTAGATTTGCGTCAAGTAATTTATCCTCCCAATCCCGCAGCAGAACAACTAGCACAGCAGCAACTCACGCAAACATCAATTACTCAACCAGCGCTGTTTGTGATTGAGTACGCTTTGGCGAAACTGTGGATGTCTTGGGGTGTTCAGCCCGTAGCCGCCATCGGTCATAGCGTTGGCGAATATGTAGCGGCTTGCTTGGCGGGGGTTTTGTCCTTAGAAGATGCCTTGAAACTCGTGGCAACTCGCGGTCGGCTGATGCAGACTGTACCATCAGGTGCAATGCTAGCAGTAGCGCTACCATCTGCACAAGTGCTGCCACTACTCGGTCAAGAATTATCTTTAGCAGTAGTTAACGCTCCTAACCAGTGCGTAGTTGCTGGAGCCAAAGCACACATAGTCGAGTTGCAAGCAAAGCTCGAACATCAAGGTGTGAAATGTCGCGAACTTCACACCTCTCACGCTTTCCATTCGCTCATGATGGAACCCATCCTAGATGAGTTTCAGGCGCAGGTTGAAAAAGTCGCACTGAAAGCTCCCCAAATGCCTTATGTATCCAACGTTACAGGACAATGGATAACCGCAGCAGAAGCGACAAACCCCCGCTACTGGGTACAACACCTGCGTCAGACGGTACAGTTTGCAGACGGCGTGCAAACATTGCTACAAGACCGCAAACCCATATTGTTAGAAATTGGCCCGGGAAATACCCTAGCGACCTTAGCAAGACAACAGATGGTTGCTGGAGAACAAGTAGTACTGACTTCACTGCGCCATCCCAAAGAAGCGATCGCTGATTTGCCATTTTTGCTGACAACAGCTGGCAGACTATGGTTAAGCGGCGCATCGATAGAATGGGAGCAGATGAGAGCAGCAGAAACCCGGCATCGCGTACCATTACCAACTTATCCTTTTGAACGCCAACGCTATTGGGTAGACTTTCAACTCCAAACCCTACAACAAATTCAGTCAGAAGTTGTTTCCTTAAGCAAAAAGCCGGATATTAGCGATTGGTTCTACATTCCCTCTTGGAAGCGAACAATGCCGCCTTTGCCTGTGGCTTTATCAGAGTTAACACCACAGCGCTGGCTATTATTCGTTGACAAATGTGGTGTTGGTGAATTGCTAGCACAACAACTGCAAGCAGGCGGACAGCAAGTAATTTGTGTGCATACAGGTAACTCCTTTAGCAAAGTTGCCCCAGGACAATACACCCTCAATCCTACGCAACGGGCAGACTATGACAGCTTATTAAAAGAGTTGCAGACAATAGAAATGCTGCCACAACAAATTGTACATTTGTGGACTGTCACCCCATCTTTAGAAGCAGATACCCAAATAACACAGATAGCAACCCAAGCTGACACATTCTTTTATCAGTTGCTATTTTTAGCCCAAGCATTAGGACAGCAGAATCTGGGCGAGAAGTTGCAACTGGCGGTATTATCCAATAACTTGCAAAATATTACCGACTTAGAACTACCAGCTTTAGAAAAAGCGGTTGTTTTTGGCCCCTGTCGGGTAATTCCCCGCGAGTTTCCTAATATTAATTGTCGCATTATTGATATCACTCTGCGCCAAGCACAAAAAGAGAAACTCAGCGAGCAAATCTTAGCAGAATTACTGCAAGAATCAACTGAGAATGTAATTGCTTATCGCGGAAATCAACGCTGGGTGCAAACTTTTGAAACAGCACCATTAGCTAATCAAAGCAAAGCTATTTCCCGGTTACGACAAGGCGGAGTTTATCTAATTACTGGCGGTATGGGCGGTATTGGGCTGGTACTGGCGGAACATCTGGCAAAAACGGTACAAGCACGGCTAGTTTTAACTCAACGTTCAGCATTTCCCCAACCACAAGATTGGGAAAGCTGGCTAGGGACTCACGATCATAATGATGATACTAGTCACAAAATCCGCAAAATCCAAGCCTTGCAAGCCTTGGGAGCAGAGGTTTTAGTTGTTAGCGCTGACGTTGTTAACCAAGAACAAATGGAGAAAGTACTGCAACAAACCTCTGAACGCTTTGGCGAACTGCATGGTGTCATCCATGCGGCAGGTATTGCTGGTGGAGGGATGATTCAACTAAAAACTCCAGAGATGGCAAACAAGGTGCTATCACCAAAAGTAACTGGAACCTTAGTACTGGGTGAAGTATTGCAGCATGTGAAGTTAGATTTCTTGATCCTTTGCTCATCTTTGCAATCAATTATGGGTGAGTTTGGACAGGTTGATTATTGTGCTGCCAATGCCTTTTTAGACGCTTTCGCTCAATATTACACTGCCAAACATCACGTATTCACCACAGCAATTAACTGGGATTTATGGGAGGATGTTGGCATTAAAGTCAATACAGCAATACCGATGTGGATGCAAAAGCTGCGACAAGGTGCTGTTGGTTTTGAAGTTGCACATCCACTATTAGATAGATGTGTGGAAGAATCACCCGAACGCGAAGTATTTTTAACTGACTTTAGCATTAGTAAGCATTGGGTTTTAAATGAGCATAAGGTAGTAGGATATGCCATTCTTCCTGGTACAGCTTATTTAGAAATAGCTAGGGCTGCTTTTGCCAAACACGCCGATAAGGGTATTGTAGAAATCCGCGAAACATCTTTTTTGCAACCTTTAATTATCCCTGAAAACGGCAACCAAGAAGTTTATACAATACTGAACAAATCCTCAGACATTTTTGAATTTACCGTTGCCAGTGGTGATGGGCAACAGCAAGAACACGCCACAGGCAAAATTGTTTGTGTAGCGCCGGAACCGCCCAAAAAATATAATCTTCAAGAGATTTTTAACAGGTGTCCCCATGTCCGGGATATTGTCAATGCTGCGGAAAAGCATGATGTTGACAATCAACAATCTATGCAATTTGGCCCTAGATGGCAGAGTTTAAAACAGGTACACTTTGGCAAAAACGAAGCTGTAGCCATGCTCGAACTGCCACAAGAGTATGCAGCAGAAGTAGAAAAGTTCGCTTTACATCCAGCATTATTAGATGTTGCTGTGACGTTAGCTCAGGAAGAAGGGGGTGCTGATTATTTTCCTTTCTGGTACAACCGCATTCGGATGCAAGCATCCTTACCCAGCAAGATTTATAGCTACGTCAAACACAAAGGCGATCGCGATCAAGAAACTATAAGTTTTGATGTTGTAATTATGGATGAATCTGGAATTGAACTCGTTGAAATTGAAGGCTTTACATTGAAGAAAGTAACCGATTTAGGCGTGTTTGATTTTGCAGCTAACAGCGATGATTCTCAGCAACTACCAGAGTCAAACGTTTTGGGAGAGGGTATTTTATCCCATGAAGGAGTTGAAGTATTTACAAGGGTGTTGAGCCAGAATATGCTACCCCAAATTCTCGTTTCTACCACCGATTTACAAGCCACAATCGAGCAAGTTGCTTTGTTGATGCAATCAAATATCGGTGAGGAAATCGAGAAAATTCAGGGAACGACAAAACATCCCAGACCAAAATTACAAACTCCCTATGTTGGGCCCAGAACTGAGCTAGAAAGAACCTTGACAGAAATTTGGCAAGCGGTGATTGGTATTGAACCAATGGGAATTCACGATAACTTCTTTGAGTTAGGCGGAGACTCAGTTCTAGCCATTAGAATCATCGCCAAAGCCAACGAAGCCGGATTAAAACTCTCACCACCACAACTATTTCAACATCAAACGATCGCCTCCCTTGCAGAAGTCATTGGCAGTTCTGCTGAACCAGTTCCACAAACAGCAATGGAACCATTGTCACTCACACCTCTGTTGGATAAACAAAGTTTAGAGGATTTACTGGAAAGTGAGTCAGATGTGGAGGATGTGTATCCACTGACACCCATGCAACAGGAGATGCTGATCCAATCTCAACGCGCCCAAACAGCAGGTTTGTATTTCCTGCAATTTGACAGCACTTTCCGAGGGGAAATCGATTATCAAGCATTTACACAAGCTTGGCAGACCTTAGTAGATAGACATGCCGTATTGCGTACCTCCTTTAAATGGGAAGGTTTAGCCGAAAAGGTGCAAATTGTCCGCACCCATCTCAACCTATCTTGGGAGCGACAAGACTGGCGGCAATTGTCACCAAGCCAACAACAACAGCAACTAGAAGCCTTTTTAAAAGCAGATCGAGAACGGGGTTTTGACCATACCCAAGCCCCTTTAATGCGATTGGCATTAATTCAGATGGCTGATGACGTACATCAATTTGTTTGGAGCATCCACCATATATTGATGGATGGCTGGTGTTTCACGTTGATATTACAAGAAGTCTTTGCCCTTTATGAGGCATTTCGACAAAACCAAAAACTGGAGCTAGAAAGCATTCGTCCCTACCGTAACTATATTGCTTGGTTACAGCAACAAGATATGTCCAAAGCGGAATCTTTCTGGCGACAAGCATTACAGGGCTTTAAGAGCCAAAATCTTTTGGGTACAAATCGACCTGCTAGTGACTGGCTCCAAGCTAAAGAAGAGTACGGATTGCAAACACTGCGCTTGTCAGCAGAACTTACTGCTGCCCTCCAGTCCTTAGCACGCCAGTCTCAGATTACCCTCAACACTCTGATAGAAGGAGCTTGGGGCATCTTTTTAAATAAGTTTAGCGGCAACAATGATGTAGCTTTTGGGATTAGCGTTTCTGGTCGTCCCACAGATTTAAAAGACGCTGATTCCATGATTGGACTATTTACCAACCTCTTACCAGCCCGCGTCCAAATTTCATTAGATGCGCCTATCCTGCCTTGGTTAAAACATTTCCAAACTAAACAGGTAGAATTACGCCAGTTTGAATACAGTCCTCTGACGCTGGTACATCAATGGAGCGAAGTACCGGAAAACCAGCCTTTGTTTGAAAGTATCTTGCGGTTCCAGAATTACCCTATTGACGATTCCTTGGGAGAGCGCTTGTCAAGTGTAAAAATTGAGGGTTTCCGCGCTACTGATTTTTGGTCTTACCCACTCTGCATAGCTGTGACTCCTGGTGTAGAAATGTTCGTGGAGATGACCTATGATTACCGCTATTTTGATGCTGAGGCGATCGCCCGCATACTCAATTATTTGCAGACATTACTAACAAGCTTGGTGGCGAATCCCAACCAACGGATGATCGAACTACCACATTGGACATAAGCAAAGCGAATGGCAGAAAATGGCAACCTTAACTTCCAACAGTAAATTCTCAGTTTTTGTTCTCATCTGGTTTGGACAACTTGTCTCCCTAATCGGCTCCGGTTTGACTCGTTTTGCCTTGGGTATTTGGGTATATCAACGCACTGGTTCAGTAACTCAGTTTGGACTGATTTTACTGTTCACTACCTTGCCAGGTATTCTCCTTTCCCCAGTGGCAGGGGCATTAATCGACCGTTGGCCCAGGCGTTTTTGTATGATTCTCAGTGACAGTGGCGCGGCTTTGAGTACTCTTGTCATTGCTTTGTTACTGTTTACTGGCAAACTAGAAATCTGGCATATTTACTTGGCAAGTGCAGTCAGTTCTGCCTTCAATGCTTTCCAATGGCCTGCCTATGCTGCTGCTACTACCCTCTTGGTTCCCAAGCAACTTCTGGGGCGTGCCAATGGCATGGTTGAGGCAGCAGAGGCAGCAGCTGAGATTCTTTCACCTGCGATCGCCGGTGTGCTGATTGCAACTATCAAGATTCAGGGCATCATTTTTATTGACTTTGCCACGTTTATTTTCTCCGTTATTACTCTGTTGTGCGTCCATTTTCCCGAAGTCAAGGCTATTACTGAGGGGAAAGCAAATAAAGAGCCTCTGCTGCGGGAGGCTGCCTTTGGCTGGACTTATATTACTGGGCGATCGGGGCTATTAGCATTACTAGTGTTTATTGCTGTCGTCAATTTTCTTACAGGAGTGGTCAATGTATTAGTGACACCCTTAGTACTCGCTTTTGCACCAGTCACCGTACTTGGTACTGTCATGTCTGTTGGCGGTAGCGGGATGCTGATCGGTAGTCTGCTGATGAGCATCTGGGGTGGTATCAAGCGCCCTATATATGCCGTACTCAGCTTTACACTCTTAGGAGGGTTAAGCATTATGTTTACTGGGCTACGCCCTTCTATCCCTGTATTTTTTGTCACAGCGTTCCTCTACTTCTTTGGTTTGCCGATTATTAACGCCTCCAGTCAAGTAATCTGGCAGAAAAAAGTTGCACCTGATATTCAGGGACGGGTATTTGCTGTGCGGCGAATGATTGCTTGGGGTGCTTTACCACTAGCCTATTTACTAGCCGGGCCGCTAGCCGATCGCGTATTTAACCCACTGCTAGTTGCCAATGGCCCATTGGCTGCAAGTATCGGACGGATTATCGGTGTCGGGCCGGGGTATGGTATTGCGCTGTTGTTTGTGATTATGGGATTACTTACCGTACTAGTAGCGATCGCTGGCTATTTTTATCCACGTTTACGGTTTGTAGAGGAAGAACTACCAGATGCTTAGTAGTAATTGGAAGTGTCCGAATCCCAAACTTAACTAAAATTAACATCCTTATCTACTAGTAGAAATCTGAAATCACCAATAACTAAGTTGATTAATTACTTATCTAAAATACACAAGTAATCACAATGAATATATCCGCAACAGAAAGCACCACAATTTACAAAGTCGTAGTCAATCACGAAGAACAGTATTCAATATGGCTGGCAAACCAGGAAAATGCACTAGGTTGGCAGGATGCAGGGAAAACTGGGTCTAAAGAGGAATGTTTGGCTTACATTAAACAAGTATGGACTGATATGAGACCGCTTAGTCTTCGCCAAAAAATGCCAGAGGAAAACTTTTAAATCTAAACTATGTAAAGATGTTAAACAGAATATTTTTACAGTGTGGTTTATCTAGCTTAAAAATAGGGACTAGGGGCTAGGAAAGAGAGATTTTTATATTTTGTTGTGAGATTTTCTCGTGATTGACTAACTAGAAATGGCAAATCAAAATATTAGCTGAATGATGAAATATTTTAAATTCATTACCTTTTTGTTCATCTTATCTCTGGTATTTTTGGGCATTTATCAGCTAAATCCTCCCCATAGGTTGGGCATCAATGCACCTCTTGTAGAGTTTTCTGCTGGTAGGGCAATGAAACACCTTGAAGTTATTGCCCAAAAACCTCACCCCATTAATTCACCAGAGCATGTAAAAGTGCGCGACTATATTTTAAAAGAATTGACAGCATTAGGTCTTCAACCAGAAGTTCAGAAAACAACAGCTGTTAACAATAAAAATAGCGCTCCTTTTGCTGCTGGAACTGTACATAATATTCTTGTCAAACTTCCGGGAAGTAATAGCAGTAAAGCAATTTTACTTACTGCTCATTATGATTCAGTTGCAAATAGTCCCGGCGCTAGTGATGATGGTGCTGCTGTTGCGGCAATGCTAGAAACAGTTAGGGCATTAAAGGTGGGTTCATCATTAAAAAATGATGTAATTTTTTTGTTTACTGATGGTGAAGAACCTGGTTTGCTAGGAGCGATCGCATTTGTTGAAGAACATCCCTGGAAAAAAGATGTTGGTTTAGCAGTAAATTTTGAAGCTAGGGGAAATAGTGGCTCCTCAGTCATGTTTGAAACCAACAGTGAAAATGGATGGCTAATTCAGGAATTTGCCAAGGCATCGGTTCATCCAGTTACCAGTTCGCTTTTTAATAGCATTTATAAACAATTACCTAATGATACAGATTTTACTATCTTCAAATCAGCAGATTTTCCTGGGCTGAATTTTGCTTTTCTTAATGGTGTTGTTTATTATCATACAGCCTATGACAATTTACAAAAAATTGACTGGCGTAGCCTGCAACATCATGGAGAATATGCCTTAGCATTAACCCGTCATTTTGGTAAGTTAAATTTAACAAATATTAAGCAAAGTGATGCTGTATACTTTGATATTTTTGCTTCATTCATTGTTAGCTACCCAGAAGCTTGGGTAATACCTTTGACAGTTTTGACAGTTGTATTATTTTTTGGGGTGACCATACTTGGTTTCCAAAAAAAATATCTTTCATTCGCTGGAATAAGTTTAGGATTTTTAGCTTTATTTATAAATAATATCAGTGTGACGACAGTTGTCACAGTTATTTGGTGGTTTTTGAATAATTTACACAGTGAATATAGAGCGATTCTTCAAGGCGATACATATAACAGTAATTTGTACGCGATCGCCTTTGTAACGCTCGCTATAGCTATTACATCTGGTGTTTATATTTATTTTTACCGAAAAACAAACATCCAAAATCTAACTTTTGGAGCATTGCTTTGGTGGCTGATATTAATGGTATTAGCTAGCATATATCTACCGGGTGCTAGTTATTTATTTACATTCCCATTGTTATTAAATCTTGGAGGATGGGGATTTATCTTCGCTACTTCTAAGAACGCTCCCTTGGGAATAAGCTTTGTTGTTTTATCTGTATGCTCTATTCCAGCCATTATTCTATTTGCTCCTACAATATACCTGATGTTAGTTGCCCTCACCATAAGTATTTCTGGAGTGGTCATGGTGATGGTGATATTACTACTGGGATTGCTCATTCCTCAGCTTTATTTATTCACACATCCTCACAAATGGTTGTTGCCCGTTACAGCATTAACGATCAGTTTGAGTTTGATAATTGCTGGTAGCCTGACAGCAGGGTTTAATGCTAACCATCCCAAACCAAATAGTATTTTTTATGCTTTAAATGCAGACACAGGAGAAGCTATCTGGGCTAGTTTTGATGAACAGCCAGATGATTGGACATCGCAGTTTCTTGCTCAAAATGCGGAAAAAGTTTCTTTAACTGAATATTTACCTTTTGCATCGCAACAAGTTCTGAAAAATCAGGCTCCTGCACTTTCACTAGCTGCACCGAAAATTACATTACTTAGTGATAATACAAGTAACGGTACTAGAACCTTAAATTTGCAGATTATCTCATTAAGGCAAGGACGTATTGTGCGCGTATATCTAGACTCAACAGTAGAAGTTTTAGAGGCTGCTGTTAACAGTAAAAAAATTGATGCCCATATCAATAATTCTACTAATTCTGGAACTCTCTGGGGCTTGCATTATTATGCACTTCCTCAAGAGAAAATAGAGCTTACTTTAACAGTAAAACAATCCCAGCCTTTAAAACTAAAAGTAGTCGATCAATCTGATGGTCTTCCTGAAATACCAAATAAATCCTTTCATAAAAGACCAAATTATATGATGCCTACAGGATTTGGAACTAGTGATTCAACCTTAGTCAGCAAAACTTTTACTTTTTGATCTCTAGTTCCAGAACGTTTGTTGAATACCTGACCCTTAATGTAACCTGAGTCCGAGATAAGCTCAAACCCTGTTTCTGTGGTTAGTTTTGACAGCCTGAAAATCTTGTGCTTTCGTCCCAGCGTTCAAAATAACCATGCCCAATGCTCAATACCCCAAATTTTTTTGGCAAAATTGCATAATCTTCTATCTACGGGATGATAGGTAGACATAATACGACCTCCTAGAGTTGATACCCCCCCTGCCTACCAGGGGTTTTTTCGTCTTTTTTCGCAACGGTGCTGCTCACCCAGCAATCCCGCCATAAAGCAATAGAGTTTAGTTAAGGGACGAAATCCTCGTTATTGCGAAAGTCGCGAAGCGAAATGTAGACAAGCTTAACACCAAGAAGTCAACAGTCAACAACTTAAAAGAATCTCTATCCAACGCATAAGAGTCGCTCTATGTAAAGAGTCTAGCTTGTGGCTGCAAACATAACAATCTGTTTCATTAGATATAGCATTTGTTAATAGAAGTCATGCGGCATGAGATTCTAGATAAAGTCTAGAGATTATATGGAGGTTAAACGCAATGGTACAGAATGGGAAGCCCACAGTGATCATTACAGGTGCATCTTCGGGGGTGGGTTTATACACTGCTAAGGCGATGGCTAACAAGGGATGGCATGTAGTGATGGCCTGTCGTAATTTAGAAAAAGCGGAAGCAGCTGCCCAATCTGTAGGCATACCCAAGGATAGCTATACTGTTCTGCATATCGATTTAGGCTCCTTGGATAGCGTGCGGCAGTTTGTGAATAACTTTCGCTCTACTGGTAAAAGTCTAGATGCTTTGCTGTGTAATGCGGCAATTTATATGCCTTTAATTAAGGAACCGTTGCGCAGTCCAGAAGGCTACGAGTTGACGATGACAACTAATCATCTCGGACATTTCCTGCTGTGTAATCTCCTGCTTGAGGATTTGAAAAAATCATCTTATAGCGATCGCCGTCTGGTTATTTTAGGAACTGTCACCCATAACCCCGATGAATTGGGCGGTAAGATTCCCCCACGCCCAGATTTAGGAGATCTCGAAGGTTTTGCCAACGGATTTAAAGCACCAATCACGATGATTGACGGGAAGAAATTTGAACCTGTCAAAGCTTACAAAGATAGTAAAGTCTGCAATGTGTTAACCATGCGGGAACTACATCGCCGTTATCACGATTCAACTGGTATTGTTTTCAGTTCTCTGTATCCCGGTTGTGTAGCTGAAACGCCTTTATTCCGCAACCATTATCCCCTATTCCAAAAAATCTTCCCCATTTTCCAAAAGTACATTACTGGCGGCTACGTATCTCAGGAATTGTCAGGGGAACGAGTTGCATCAGTTATTGCCGATCCTGAGTATAAGCAATCTGGTGCTTACTGGAGCTGGGGAAATCGCCAGAAGAAAGATCGGAAATCCTTTGTGCAAAAAGTATCTCCCCAAGCCCGCGATGATGAAAAAGCGGAAAAGCTGTGGGATTTAAGCGCAAAATTAGTTGGATTGGCTTAAAAATTCTAAATTCTCTCTTGGAAAGTCTGAACGGAGGAAACTTCCGCTCAGACTTTCCGCAAAATTTAAAATTTAATTTTGTTAGTGGGGGATTTAAAAGCTAATGCACGTCTAAACTGCATAATTACTAATCAGGGCTGTTAAATGTTAAGTGTCAACAGTCAACTGTCAACAGTCAACTGTCAACTGTCAACAGTCAACAGTCAACAAACCTCACAATGGACTGTGCAACTTAAAAGCAGAATAGCTGATCACTTGTTATACCAAGATTGTCGCCACTGTTTCATCTGCTGAATTTCTGTATCTTGTGCTTTAATAATTGCTTGAGCTAAGTTTTTAATTTCCGCTCGCTGAGATTTTTGTAAAGCATCTTGAGCCATTGTTACAGCTCCTTCATGGTGCGGAATCATTGCATTAATAAAACGTAGGTCAAATTCTGTATCAGCAGCACCTAAGTCCATATTCATCATCATGGCTTGCACTTGCGCAGATGACATTTCCATCATCTTACCTTTGTGAGCATCATAAGCCATCGGTTTATCCCCAGCTTTAGGATACCAAGCTGTGCGCCAGCTTTTCATCTGAGTAATTTCTTGGTTCTGTGCTTTGATAATTGCGTCTGCTAGCTTTTTAATTTCTGGGCGTTTTGATTTTTGCTGTGCTTCCTTAGCCATCAGGATTGCGCCTTGATGGTGAGGAATCATTCCATCAATAAAGCGCAAATCATAGTTAGTATCAGCCGGGCCTAAATCCATAGCCATGCTATGATCCATTCCTCCATGCTGGTGATTTTGGTGCTTGTCGCTAGCATCAGTAGCCAGATTTGGCGCTTGGCTTTGAGAAGTACTGGTAACACAAGATGTTAATAGGCTACCAGATACAGAGGCGATCGCTACTAAAGTAAATGCCAAAACGCTATTTTTCCGAGTAGGGAGTTGCATAAAGATAATTTCAATAGGTTCCTAATTTTATTAAGCAATCTCCAGTTGGGTGGAGAGTCAAGCTTTTGAGAAATTTATTTTTTCTCAGATAAATAATTGCCCAAATAATCGCATAAACAGTAAATTCTACGCTCCCTTACACAGTTTTACCGCTAAAAATGAAATCACGATAAAATTACTTCTTTTTATTGATGATTTGGGCAATGACAGCAACAGTATACAGTAGCAACTTAAACAATCGGGTGAAAATAAAATATTAATCAGGAAATTCCGTGTCCTCAAGTGTAAATAATATATGCAAACCAATTGGGCAAGCTAATTTATTATTTATACATTGTTCAGAAAAATGAAAAAAATTGCCGTTATATCTTTATTTACTAGTTTTCTCATAGCTCAGTCTGCTCAAGCTACAAGCATTCCCAAAGTAGAGGAATTCAAATTTGATCAAATTACTGGGCATGGCTGTGGTATGACTTTATGGAAACCCAGTAGCACAAATAAAAATCGCTATATCTTATTCAATGGGTTAACAAATAACTCGATGGAGATGTTGGTAAACGGTAAAATTACCAAATTTAAGCGAATTAAATCTACTGGTACAGCTTTTTATGGGCAAAAGACATTTCAGACTTTTCAAAGTCCCAATGGTAAAATTACAGTTGACGTAGCTGTTAAACTTGGTGCAAAAGGAGAGATTGAAACTGTTGCCATCAAAGAAGGAATTGTTACTGTTCAGCAGAATGGTAAAAAAGTCAAAATACCTGTTGTCGGTGATGCAGGTTGTTAGCAAAAAACTAGTACCGCTACTGAGTAAGTCAACAGTCAACAGTCAACAGTCAACAAGTTAATAAATCAAGGCTTGTGACTGTTTGAAATGGTAGCTTTAGTTACGTCGTTTTGTCCTAGAATAATTTTGTAGTCAGGGTTTTAGTGATGAATTACAGGATTACTAAAATTCTGACTACAAATTCATCAAAATTTAGCGCTAATTCTTAATCATTAGCTGACATTTCCTTCTTGGGATGATAATCAGCACAATTATTTGCTTCTTTAGTCAACGCTATTCCAGGCTGTACAGCGCATTTCAAATAGTGATTTCTCGCAAAGTAATGGCATTTTATACAGGGTAAGTTAGCACAATCATTCATTGGTTCAGCCAGCTTATTCTCAGATAATAACTTGAGTTTTTTTGTGCAAATTATGAAGATTCCACCCCAAAAAACTATAAAAGCCAGAAAACTTCCTGACTGGGCTATTAATGCATCATTTAATCCAAAATTATCAGTTTTTACAGGTTGAGTTTGAACCTTGTTAAAGGGACTTTGCTCGGAGAATATATCTAGATCTGGGGACTTATGCCATACTTCTCTAAATTGCATATAAATTGTTCTCGGTTATATTTATATAATTGTTAAACAGATATTTTTGTATTGACTAATACGGGAAATAAAATGTGTCAGTCTTCGCTAATTAAAGAAAAATTATTATTACATTCCTATTGGATTTTTATACATATCATGGGGTGGATTATTACTGTTGTAATGCTCCACAATATTGCGATGTTAACTTACATGCAACATCTAACACACCCTAAAAATACTGAATTTTTCATTTTCTCCAATTAGATATTCGTTCAAGTGGAAAATCTCCCCTCAATACATGTTGGTAAATCAGGGATAAATCTCAAATTATGCAAACGCAGATTTGTCTATTTAGCAGAGGCAATTAAGTTAAAAGCCTTATAATACATATAACTAATCAAAAATTATTTTCACTCCGCCAAGAGAGTTGGCTATGAAGATTTATTGTCTACCGTAAGCAATAAATCCTGATTGGAGCCAGCAATTGTCTAAAATTTATATAAGTAGGGCGGTGCAATTAAACATAACTGGCAAGGGCTGTCATTAGTCATTAGTCATTTGTCATTGGTAAAGGTTTCAAGCCAATTTACGTTTCTTAACATAGTTTGGTTTTTTTCCACCGACTTACTTACAAGCAATTATCCTGCAAGCATCAGTTGAACTAGCGCAATCTTGGTATGTGGGGTGATTTTGGTACTCTTCCCCAAGAATTGCGATCGCGGATTTTCGGTGTAGTATCTAGCTTGTACTAGTGACTTTACAGTTTCTCAGCTACTGCGATCGCTTTTAACAAAAAACAATAGTTAGTCTTAGTTGAGATTTTCCTCAGAGATCCGATATAATACTACGGCATATCTACCAAATTAACGTAGTTTAGTGGCACGATCTTTAACTCTAGCCAGTTATTGCTTGTGTCAGTTTTTTATCATCAAATACTAAGCATCCTAAATTTATGTTGAGCTAAATTTCAGTTTATCTAAAAGTATTGCTAATTAATTTACGTCAGCCATTGTGCTGACATAAAGGGTTGTATCTATCTTCAAAAAAGGAAAAATTCATGGCGCAAATTCATCAAGCAAATTCTGAAAAACACAAACTAAAGTTTGGTTTTTTTCAGATTCCCCCAGCGCTGAAATCTGCAAATGTTTGCTGTTTTGTCATCGGAGAAAGTGTATCTTTTTTTGGTTCTTGGATGACACAATTTGCTTTAGTATGGATGGTTTATCAACTAACTAATTCAGCAGTATTAGTGGGTATTGCTGGATTTACCAATCAAGCAACAGGCTTAGTACTGACACCTATAGTAGGAGTTTTATTAGATCGTTGGAACCTCAGATATGTTTTACTCGCTACTCAGCTAGTATCTATTATTTTATCCGGTTCGTTAACTTATTTGAGTCTGACTGGGGAAATTAACTTTATTTGGATTTTGGTAATTGGGATACTCCAAGGAATTGTCAAAGCTTTTGATTTACCGGCACGGTTAATAGCTATCCCCCGAATTGTCGATAATAAAGCCGATACCTATAGCGCAATTTCCATTCATTCTTTCTTAATTAATACTGCTAAATTTGTCAGTCCTATGGTTGGTGGATTATTACTAGCGAAAGTAGGCGCAGCATCATGCTTTTTGGTAGATAGCATTAGTTATTTTCCATTTATTTCCGCAATTTTAACTGTGCGAATTAAGTCATTTGGTAACAAAGACTCCAGTAAAAAACCGCATATTTGGCAGAATTTAAAAGAGGGTTTTGTATATACTTATGAATTTTTACCTATTAAATATGTATTAATGATGCAAGTCATGATTTGTTTTATGATTATGACTTATGTTAACTTGATGCCCATTTTCACAACTGATATTTTAAATGGTAGTGCTGAAACTATGGGCTATATTATGACAGCTTCAGCATTGGGTTCGATAGTTGCTGGACTGTTTTTAATACTCAGAAGGAAAGTTACTGGCTTAGAGAAAGTTGTGGCTAACTCTACTTTGATTTTAGGTTTAAGTCTGATATTCTTTTCGCGTTCTGCTAGTTTAGAACTTTGCCTGATCTTAATTTTTATTGTTGGTATGACTAATACTTTGAGTTTAATTGCTATTAGCAATTTTATTCAGTTAATCATTGTTGATGAAAATAAACGAGGTAGAGTTACAAGTATATTCACAACAGGATTTTTAGGGATATTACCTTTTGGTAATTTATTTTTTGGAGGTTTGGCAGGTCACATTGGTGTAGCAAATGCTTTATTATTTGGAGGTGTTTGTTGTTCTCTGAGCGCGTTATATTTTGCGAGAAAGCTACCAGAGATTAAAAAAATAGTATGCCCTATTTATAAGCAAACTGGGTTAATATCTACATCAAATTAATCAGTCATACCCCTAAGTTTCTTTAGGGGTATAAGAATCCTAAATTTTTAATTGGATTCTGTGGTTTCTGGATGAGAAATTCTTGCGTGTTCAAACAATCTAGACATGCGTGGTAAAGCTATAAAAATTCCTGCTAAAACTAGTAAAAATACAGCAATACTCAAAAGTTGATCGCGGGGAATTTCTAGTACACCGCGTAAAATTACTTCTCTTAAAGCAGAAACAATTGTAATTTCTACTGCGGCTGCTACAGATATACTCTGTGCTTCTATATAGTCAATTAAAAGGCGGAAGAGTTCGACGAGAATTAAAATAAAGAGGATATCAGATGTTACTTGTCTTAAATCTAAGGGACGGACAAAAGAAGAGAACATATCTACTAGGCGAATCAGCATGACGCAAAATAAGCCTAAGCAGAGAAACACAATTATGAAATCTTGAAAAAATTCCAGATTGCGCACAATCTTATCTCGCTGAAAATAATTATTTAAATCTGCTAATACCTTTTTTACCATAGCATTCCGAAGACTCTTAAATTGTCGATAGCCATTATCATAGGGGTTTAACAATTTAATGGTGGTAAATATATATTCATTTACCACTCCTATAAATGGCGCAAAAAGCACATATTAATAATGGAGATATTAATATTGTGTCGGTGCGCTACGCGACAATAAATCCTCTATATTTATGTATTAACTGATTTCAAAAAAATGATTTACGATCAAGCAGAATTTGATTTACGTTGCGAGTGGGGTGTACAAGGTGTTACTCAACTTGCACCTATTAGTGATGTAATTATCATTGTCGATGTACTATCTTTTTCGACTGCGACAGAAATTGCTACTAACAATGGCGCAATTATATATCCCTATCAATGGAGAGATGATTCCGCAATTAATTATGCTAAGTCTGTTAATGCGAAATTAGCAAAAGGTAGGTTTTCACAAACAGGTTATTCTCTTTCTCCTGCATCTTTAACTAAAATTCCGATAGGAACTAAGTTAGTTATACCTTCTCCTAATGGTTCGACTCTCACATTACTCACAGGTAAAACACCAACAATAGCTGGTTGTTTACGAAATTGTGAAGCAGTGGCAAAATTTGCGCAGCAATATGGATCTAAAATTGCTGTAATTCCTGCTGGGGAAAAGTGGGAGGATGGTACGTTAAGACCAGCTTTTGAAGATTTAATTGGTGTAGGAGCAATTTTGAGTTTTTTAAATGGTAGTTTCTCTCCAGAGGCTGAAAGTGCTTTAGCAGTATTTCAGACTTTTAGGAATGATTTGTTAGGATACTTGAAAAAATCTAGTTCTGGGAAAGAGTTAATTGCTAAAGGTTATGAGTTAGATGTGGAATTAGCAGCAGCTTTTAATATTAGTAATTGCGTACCTTTGTTGACTGAAAATGCTTATATTAATAGACAATTTGTCAATTAATATGGAAAAATAAAAGCATAATTGAGAGGATGCGATCGCTATGGCTACGATCCTTGCTAAGTGGACGCTGGAAGAATATCACCGCATGATTGAGGCTGGTATTTTGAGTTCTCGCAGGGTTGAGTTACTTAAAGGAGAAATTGTCGAAATGTCGCCGGAAGGAGAACCTCATGCTTATTCTAGTGATGAAGCTGGCGAGTATTTAGCTGAGTTATTAGGTAAGCAGGCGACATTACGTGAAGCCAAGCCTATCACCTTACCCAACAACTCGGAACCAGAACCAGATATTGCAATTGTTCAACGTTTGGGACGCGAGTATAGAGAACATCATCCCTATCCAGAAAATATTTTTTGGGTAATTGAATATGCTAACTCCAGTTTAGAAAAAGATTTAGAGGAAAAAAGTAAAATCTATGCCGAAGCAGGAATTTTAGAATATTGGGTTGTCAATTTGAAGAAATTACATCTAGTTGTATTTCGCGATATTTTAGATGGGGAATATGCAAGCAAACAAACATTGACTACAGGAACTATTCAACCACTTGCATTCCCAGATATTTCTGTGGCTGTAGACAAAATTATTAATGGTTAGTTGTCAATAGTCAATGGTCAATGGTCAATAGTCATTTGTCCCCCTTGTCCCCCTTGTCCTCCTTGTCCTCCTTGTCTCCCTTGTCTCCCTTGTCTTCCTTGTCCCTTCTACCATTTACCTGTGTTATCTTCTTGCTGTAAGCCAATATACTGTCGCCTTCTCCAAGCATAGTGCAGAATATTAATACCGAATTCTTGGGCGGTTCTAATAGCTACTCTGGGTAAATTCAATTCTCTATCTAATCCCCAAGCGCTGGCTAAATCACCAATGACTAATATGATTCCGCCACCAATTAACAGGCGAATGAAGTTTTGATTGACATTGGGTAAGGCGGCAAATAAGAAGGGTTTGGTGCGTAAAGGATGACTTCTTTGTAGTTCTTCTAAAGGTTTTAAGGGATTTTCTAGTTGCTGGGCTAAGGCGTGGGTACTATCAATTAGGGCATTAGCATTTTGCGGTGCATCTACTAAAAGTATGCCACCAAAATTTAAATAATTTTTCAGTGATTCAAATTCAATACTGTTAAAAGATAGTGCTTCCTGTCCTGTTAAATAAAGTAAGTCGTAGTCTTGAATATTTTCGCCTAAAGATACTTGTCCTGGTTCATCAATTCCCCGTAAGGATGGGTAGAGATGTTCGATGGATTGGAGTAAATAAGCAAGGTTGAAAAAGTTACGGGCGCATTCAGAATCGCTATGATTTACTTGCGCGATCGCAATATTTGTTTGTGGTCTTGCTTGGGCGTGGCGGCGATAGCGTAAATCAATGTTTTGGTAACCAGGAAAGAAGACATCAGCAGGTTGAGTAATGGTGTTTTGTCCTGGTTGTAAGAGGATGCGACAAAGTTCGATTTCGTGAGTTTCTAGGGTGGAATTTTTTTGATCGATGCGATATGTTTCTTGGACAATATCTCGTGATTGTCCGCGTCTGAGTTCGTCTGGATCTACGTAACTGACGACTAAGTAAATTGTAATTGGTTCGCTACTAACTACTTCTAAATCAATCGGAAAGTCGTAAGCTTTGGGGACTACAATTAAGTTTCCGGCTACATCGATGGCGATTCCTGGTTGAATTTGTACCCAGCGTCCATCTCGATATTTTGCTTCTACTTGGCGGGGTGCAGGAATGACTCGCACGCCTAAACCGCAGACTATTCCGGGTTGGTTTAAGCATTGATAGTGGGTGTTTTGTCGCAGTCGGTGGTATTCATGGGCTTTACTCCAGCGTTCGGCATTTATTAATAGCCCATCGGAGGCTTGTAGGCGTTCAAAGGATTTGATGGTTGGTGGGGGGAATGGGTGTGTCATGTCAATTTTGGATTTTGGATTGTGCAATTAAATTGATGAATACTGGTGATTGGGTATTGTTTATAGCAATTCGCTATGATGATGTACTTAATATTTATTTAATGAACCGCCAAGACGCCAAGTACGCCAAGAGAAAAGAGGCAAGTATTAAGTGCAAATTTACAGAAAATTGGTATTACAATAAAAGAAATATTTACATTGTTATTTTATTGTCTTTACCCAAATATTATGAAAATTTTAACCGCAGAGGACGCAGAGAACACAGAGGAATGAGAGTAATGAGAGTTTTATGGTGTAATTTACATTTTAAGGATTTTGGTTTTCAATGAATAGTTCATAGGCGCAGAATGCAGGTTTTTCTTGTTCGATGATTGTTCTGATTAATTGTTCGTTGATGAGTTGATTTGAGCGGGTTTTGCGTAAGTGAACTACGAAATGATATGCTTGTCCACCTGCTAAGACGGCGCTGCCGATGTGGGCATCACCTAAGATGAAGCTGGGGCCAAATGGTTCTGTAATACTAATATGTTTATCGCGTTCGTTGGGGATATCTTCGTCTAGGGGTAAACCTGTGTAAAGGTGGAGGTAAAGACGCAATCCTTTGCGGGTTCCTCGCCAACGATAAATTTCAACTGCACGACGAATTAAACGACGTTGTTGATTGAGATCCCAGACAGAATCTACTTGCCAAGCTACCCAATGGGCTAAGAATGGAAGTAAGGCTTTTGGTGCTGTTAAGGGGTCGATGTTTGCCCACATGATGTTAAAGCTATCAACTGCTGGTTGATAAGCTTGTTCAAATATTTTGATGAAGCGCCCAATAAAGTCAATTTCGCGATAGAGAACGGGCAGAAATTCCATGTAGAAACTGTAGGGGCGAATATATAAATTAAATATTTCGCTGTGTTGAATTTGTTCTCGTTCTGTACCTTGGTCGATATTAACTACTACTAAACAGTGAAAGTTAAGTATTAATTTGTCTTTTTTCCCTGGGGAAATTGCTTCTTGGTCTTCAAAAAAAGTGGCGGGAACAGTGAAATATAATACTGCATCCATCTGTGCGCCTGGGGGAATTTCTCTCCCTTCTGTACCAATTTGGCACCACTGGGAGGGAAATTCTCCTTCTACTTTTAAACTTAGCCTTAAGGGGCGGTCTTCTAAGTTTTTGATATGGACAATCATCTCGCTGGGTTGTCCGGGATGCAAAAGCAAGTTATATGCTGTTGCATTCATACCTTCTGGCCCTGCAAATGATAAACCCGCCCCAGGTACGGCTTCGGGTATTTGCATGGGGGTGAGTTGAATTTCTACGGCTGGGCTATGTCGGCTTTGAACCATAAGCTTTTGTTTTAGCGAGTACTAATTTGGATGTCATGACTGGAACGCAGGTTAGCGTCAAACCAAGAACAAATTAAGCCTTGGGTTCCTGGATCGATGATTTGTTCTGGTGATGGTTGTCTTCTCCAGGTGTCCCCTTGTTTGCGGATGGGAAATAGCAGGACTGGGCCTAAATAACGCACGCCTGGGGTTTGTTGCATTAAGGCAATGATGTCTGAGGGATAAACTGGTCGCCCAAACGGCCAGCCTTTACCTTCAGTACCTCCGGTGAGGGGATTTAAATATTTATACAGAGCGATTTTTAAGTTGCGCTGGATTTCGGCTCTGGCTAAGGGGTTTTCGTAAGCGGGTTCGAGGATAACTTCTGTTTGTACGGAGACGCCAACATAGTCTGGTTCTAAGAGTCTAATTTGTACTCCTAATAACTTTCTATCATCTAAGTATTGTAATATTTGGTCTTGCAGGGCGGGGCTGAGGGCAAATTGTGCGGGTGCGATACCTTCAATTAGGTTATCTGTATTGGCTTGGGGGACTACGAGTAAACTGACTGTACCTGCTTGGGTATTAGCAAGGGCGGGTAAACAACGGACGCGGGCGATCGCACCTGCACCGGCTTGTTGAGTTAATATTTCAAAGTCTTCGGCTGTGACGGCGCGATCGCGTGTTCGCAAAATTCTTGGTGCTTTAATTACCGCCTGTTCTAAAGATTCGGCATCTGCACCGTTAATGGCGGGTTTGTAATTTGTGACACTGGTTACGTAGGGGACAGCCGACTTGAGAAACTGGAGCGAACCTACTTGTACGTTACCTTCTTTGCCTCCCCCTGTACGGTAAGCGAGAATTCTAATTTCCGCACCCTTGGGGGGAACGGCTCCGTATTGATGCTCAAGGGCGTTTTCAATGTCACTTGGTTGGGCTATGGTTTCATCTGGTCTTGGTTGTTGAATCCGCGATCGCACTTTTGTCTGGCGTTGAATTTGTCCCGGTTCGCGAATCAAAGGGCCAAATTGCACCGAACCAGTAAGGGAATCAATCACATAATGACGGTCTTGGGGTGTAGAATCGGCAAAATCTCTCACCTCATTCCAAGTTTGCGGTAAACCCCCAGGAGGCGTGACAATAATATACTCGTCTTCCCGGCGGGCTAAAACTGGCGGTGCTTGTAATTGAAAAGTTTGTCCGGGGGTACCGTTACTAATTCCTAAACGTTCCTCTTGCAGTAAAGTACTGTGACTCGCCCTCACTGTACCGCCAATTGACCGCACCGCTAACCCTGTAATTTTCGGCGGACGGCTGTAACCTTCTTGACTTTCTTCTGGGCTAGTATAGCTACAACGCAGCCAACGACCTCGGTATGCAGTAAAGGTAGTTACAGGCCAAGATTGCGGTAAATGCAAGCGCACATCTGCACCTTGGGCGGGGTTTCCTCCTTGCTGGTTAATTTCGTAAAAACTAAATCCCCTGGTTTGGTCGTCCGATTCTTTCATTAACACAGGTTGCCAATCTTGTCCGTCCCAAGCTTCCCATGTGCGGGGGGGATGATTGGGGTCAATGCCTGTAGGTGTTGCTGCTGCCCCTTGGATAGTAACTTCGATGACGTTACCATCTAAAGAATCATCGGAATTAATTACCAAATAAAAGCAATTTCCCGCTTGGGGTTGTTCGCTAAATACAGCTTGTTCTCCCCCAGTCCAGAAACCATTAGACTGACGAGTCCAAACATTTGAGAGACGTTCCCGCAGAGATTGGGGAATATCTTCTACAGTTTGGGCGGTGAGAAAATGCTGTAATCGGGGTTTACCAATAATTAAAGGCGAATCTGTACTAAAAGTAATTGCCGGTGTAGTTTCCGTGCGAATTGTGGAAACTTCCGTGCCTGTAGGGATTGTATAAGTTTCAGGTAAATCAGAACTTAAATAAAAAGTTAATTCAGTATGGGCTGGTGCGGGGGGTTGCAGGCGAATCCCCAATAATTCTAAAAAAGCAACATAATTTTTTCTTGGTACTTGGTTAAACCGGAGTAACATTTGGTCAGTTAACCAAGAAAATAATTCAATTAGCGTGATTCCCGGATCGCTGAGGTTATGATCTGTCCATTCAGGACAGTAGCGGGGGATACGCATCATACATTCTTCCACCAGATCGTCAAAAGTGCGATCGTCTAAATTGGAAGATGGTAATTGTGGTAAAAAATCGAATTTCATGCGGGGCTAGGGGCTAGGAAGGGGACAAGGAGGACAAGGAGGACAAGGGGGACAAGGAGGACAAGGGGGATAAATGACCATTGACTATTGACTATTGACTATTGACTATTGACCAATGACAAATGACCAATGACTAATTATTCTTCTTCGTTAGGGGGTAATAAATAAAATGGATAAACAAAGTTGTTAATATCAGGATTGTCTTTAAGTCGATAAATAATATTGATGTTTACTCGACCGCGCACCGGATCGGGTTCGGTGATGACGCGATCGACGGTAATGCGGGGTTCCCAAACTTCTAAGGCTTCTAAAACATACATGCGAATTTGGATTAGAGTGTCGTTGTTCATCGGTGCAAATGCTAATTCCGATAAACGCGAACCAAAATTAGGGCGATAAACTCTTTCGCCTACGCCAGTGCGGAGAATAATCCAAATGGATTCTTTAACTTTTTCTTCTTCGCTGGTGAGTTGTATCCCTCCTTGCAAATTCAAGCGCAAAGGAAAAGCCCAACCATTTCCTAAATCGTCTCGTGGTTGACCATAAACCATAGTTGCTATATGGCAGTGATATCTATACTTTCAAAGATATCGGTATGGCAGATTTAAGCCTATTCGCCAAAGGTCGAGATGAGGATAGGGGGGAGTAGGGGCAGGGGGCAGGGGGACAAGGGAAGGGGGACAAGGAGGACAAGGGAAGGGGGACAAGGAAGGGGCGGGGTGCTATGCATTGGTGTCAACTTAAGCTAAAAGCTATATACGGTGCGTGTTGTACAAAAACCCTCGCCCTCATCCCCTCACCCCTTCTCCCCCAGTCCAAGGGGAATTAAATCTCTTGCTCCCCTCTCCTGTGGGAGAGGGGCTGGGGGTGAGGGCAGAACTTTGTCGCCAAGCGGGTTTCGCCTTAAGTTGACACAGGTGGGTGCTATGCCCTGAAGTGAAATCTATGATGTATTAGTGTTTTTAAATTACCCAATTTGTTTTGAGAACAAATGGGTAGGCGTAGCCTGCTTTCGGCATTGCCAAAAACAACAAAGGGTAGCTAGACAGCCGCTTATTGTCAAACATGGCAATTTTTGAGCAAGTGATATACCTTTTTATCTGCGGAAAACACTAAAATGGGTGCGCGATTTACCGAAATGGGTAGGTGAAATAGTATTTTACCTGCGGAAAACACCAAAATGAGTGCGTGATTTACCGAAACGAGTAAGCGATAAGGCTTTTTGAGTTGGTGAAATGGTATTTTACTTGCGGAAAACACAATAATGAGTAGGCGAAAAGGCTTAATGAGAAGGTGAAATGGCTTTTTGCTTACTTAAAACAGGAAAATGAGTACTTGATTTCGATAAACGAGAAAGCGATCGCCTTTTTTGTTTACACAAAATATAAAAATGAGTCCTGAATATGTGTAAATGATAAAGGGCATTGGGCATTGGGCATGGGGCATTGGTTATTTCCCTTGTCCTCCTTGTCCCCCTTGTCTTCCTTGTCCCCCTTCCCCCTTTCATACATGGCGATGAAATTTGTTTCATCAAGACTGCCCTCTGCCTTTCTTCCATCAACCCCCAATTAAAACGGTCATTTCACCTTTGGTAATCTTATTGGGCGGGCCTAATGCTTCTAAAACAGTGTCACCCAGACGACAAGCGGGTAGTCCGTTAATTAATACTGTCTGACTGCCGTCAATGACTACGCCAGGGCCGTGGGGAGGTAGGGGTAAGGGTGTAGTACATTGATGAATATCTGCGCCAGGAATAGCAGATGCAGCCGCAGCAGAAATCATACTACCCATACTCGCCCCTAATGATGTTTTCAGAGCTTGTTCAGATGCATAGGCGGCTGGTGCCCCTGGCGTTCCGGCTGCTGCCGCCGTCGCTGCTTCAGCTGCTTGAATCGCTACATCGGCTGCTTGTTTTGCAGATTGCAAAGCCGGAACCGCCGCAGCTGGTATTCCTCGCCAAGCTGGTAAATTGCCAATTAACACATCTTTACTACCAGGCCCCGGTGTCAAAACTGGCGGTAAGGGATGGGCTACAGAATCTGTAATTCTTGCTGCTGGTTTTCCTGGCATAATCCATTCAGTTTAGTTAAGAAAAATTGTAGGTTAGACTTACTTGGGTAAATCCCACAAAACTCCGGAAATGTTGGGTTTCGTTCCTCAACCCAACCTACTAGCTGGGATAATAAATTCTTTGCGCCTTTGCGCCTTTGCGTGAGATAAAAATATACAAATATTAATTCAACCTAATCAACGTACCTTTAACGGTTACATTCATCCCAGCGCTAATATCGATATTGCCACTTGGTGCATTTAATGACAAGTCGCCTGTGGATTCTACGGTGATTTTCGCTCTGCCCATATCGTCCATTTTTATTTTATGACCACCGTTGGTTTGAATTTCAATACAGCGATCGCTATCGTTAAGATAAATTTTATGACCGCCTTTGGTTTGGAGTCTGATGCCGGCTTTACTACTTCCTTGAGCTTCTTCGATAAATTGTAAAATGTGTCCTGTACGGGTTTTGATGGTGCGTAATCTAACTTTACCGCCAACAACTGTATCATTCACTCCTTCTGGTGGCGCGTCTTTACCATTCCAAACGCCACCTAGTATATAGGGGCGATGAATATCACCATGTTCAAACCCAACTACCACCTCATCGTTGATTTCTGGTAAACAATCAAACCCCCGTTGATTGGCTGCGCCCGCAGCTACAACTCGCGCCCAGTTGCTAGCATGTTCTTCTGTAAGGGTGGGGAATTTAACTTTAATTCTCCCCAATCCCTTGGGATCTTTGTTATCGGTAACAATTCCGACTAAAAAGGTTTGTCCGGGTTGAAGACGGGTTTGGGTGGAAAGAGTGGTAAATAAGTTACCAGCCCGCAATCCCCGGATGCTAAATTCTGTGGTGTAAATGCGCTGGGTGTAGAAATGCCGAGTTTCGGTGACATAATATTTACCACTGTAGCGTTTACCCAAACCTTCGAGTTCAATTATTTTTCCCGGCCTAACTTTAGGATTACCTACAGCTTTTGCATCTGCGTAGACAAATTCTCCGCCGAGTTCATCACACAAAGCTTGCGCCATTTTTTGAGCTTGGTTAGGGGTAGCAATGGGTTGATCGACTACTGTCATTTTCGGCGCTTTTAAGTTGGCGAACTTAGTACTACTACTGCTACCTTTGTTATTGCCTGTCTCCGTTATTACCTTCTCTGCTTGGGCTGTAGATGCGATCGCTTTTTTCTGAGTATAGTCCCAACCGCGCACTTCTACAGCACTCACCTGTTCGGCGCTGGTAACGCGGGTACTAAATTTACTAATATCAACCAGCCATTTTAGTTTTATTGATTCCTGGCTTTCTGGTTTGCGAAAATATAATTTATTATTCTGAATAAATAACTCAAAACCAATCCGCGCCGCCCTTTCTCGCAAGAATTCCATATTAGTTTGGTTTTCTTGAAAGACATATTCATGAACTTCTCCACTGGGGTCTATTTTACCAATTGTTATTCCCGCTTCGGAAGCTATGTCTTTAACGATATCGCTATCAGTTTTATTTAAAAATGAGCGATTATAACGACCTCTATGGAGACGATGAGAAAGATCGTAACCGCGTATAATCATGTGGGCTTCTGATTTTTCATTGAAGTGAACTTCCATTGCTGTAATTTCCGCTTCAATTAAATAATCATCTAATTTTTTCTGAAAATTGCCGTCTTGCGTCGTACTAGAAGTAAAACCTATTTTAATTTTTTTACCAATTTCAAAGAGATTTTCATGTCGCCAAGGCTTATATTCTGCACGGTCAACCGTGGGCATATAACTATTATGCACAACCAGGGTAAACATCGCTGGTAAATGTAAACTTTCTTCTACAGTTATTTGTAATAAATCTTTCATTAATTCAGGAGAAGCTGCTTGTCCTCCTAATTCTATTTTTGGTTGGCTTAAATATAGAGTTGGATCAGGCATAATAGGTATTGGGCATGGGGCACTTGTACTGAGAGAAGCCGAAGTATGGGGAATGGGGCAGGGGAAGATTTATGTTTTTTTAATTATTAAAATATAAATATTATGAAGTTAGATTAATTACTACCCAGGCGGGAATCTGGTTGACGATTTGAGCCAGTGGAGGCTGATTCTCTGTTACCGGGGAGGTTGTTTTTATCTACTTCTTGTAAGGCGATATCTACCATTGCTCTGACTGGTGTGCCATCGGTGAGAAACATGGTTAAATTGTAGGTTAGGCTAGTAATTACACAGTAAAAATATTCGGTTCCCCAGGTAAAAATGTATACTGGCGGACGTTTATCGGGATTTCCTTCAATAGTTTCTACTCCTTTTTTGATAATATTAATGTATTCATCTATTACCGATTTTTTAGTTTCATAAGTATCGAAAAGTAATTGTTTTAATGTAAATTTATAAGGCTCGACACCAGAAAAGTTAACTTTAGGTAACAACGTGGTACCTCTATTACCTGGATCGCTTTTCCAGCTAACAGTACGTGCAAAACTAATTTCTGTAGGATTAAACATTACTTCTATATCTGGCGCTTCGCCGTTATAACCCACAAGTTTAGCTTTTTGCAGTTGGGGATTGCGTTTTGTGGGAATAAAAATTGATTGATTAGCCATTTGAATTTTTCTCCTTCTTTGGGGTGACTTTGAGATAAAATTTACCAAGGTAAACGTCCTAAATAGATACCTTGACGTTCTCGCTCAACTTCTATTTTTTGTCGCAATCTGTTATATATTTCATAGGCTAAAGCTTCTAAATTTGCAGATTCATCAGCTTCAGGATTAGCTGCGGATGGATTTTGGATTGTTTCAGTAACTGGTGGTATATTTGTAGCGATATCCGGTGCTGTAACTTCACCACCATTAGCAAAGCCTTGGGGAGATAGGCGTTTAGTAAATACCTGTGGTGATGTTGATGATGATTGAGAACTTTGAGAATCTGAAGAATTTTGCCAATTAGATTCTCCTTCATTATTTAAGTTAAAAAATGTAAATGGATCGTTACTTCCATTCAGCAATTCTTCTACAGTTGACCATTGGTTAGGAGTCTCATAAGCTGTGTTACTATCAACGCTTGGTTTGCGGAAAATTAATGTTGGTAGAGAGTAATGCGGTGAGGCTGAATTTGCTGTTGTAGCTTGACGATTTACATGATTCGACTGCAAAGAATGATGTGGAGACAACCTTTGTTGACTAATTTCTGTTCCCAAGTCAGCAGGATGACGCTGTAATGAAGTGTCGGGAAAAGAATCGACTTTAGTCGGATTTTCTGGAGTAGGTATTTCTAAACTGGGAAGAATTATATCTTCTGCTGCACCACCTGTATTAATATGCCGGAGTATGTGAAGATTTTTTTGAGCATCATTAGCGTTAACGACAAACTCCCCTGGTGTGAGCATAGCAGGTACAGTATCCGAAGATGCTATATGTGGCTTCTCTACTGAGGAATGCGTTACTTGTCCCCCTGTGGCGTAACCTTGAGGCGCTGGTATATTATCTAGGTTTGGTGTCTGATTTTCGGTAAAAGTAAATTTAGTAAATTTAGATGCTGTATTTAAATCTATTTCTGTATTATCACGTAAAATAGGCGGAGTCACACCAGTGGGAATATCTGTGTTGACTTGGCTATTATCTAACGCTGAAACCTGACTGACTGGCGCATCTGACAAATTTAGCGTTTGGGAAGCGGGTGGTGTGGGAGTTAACTCGACGGGTATATTGGGATTTTCTGTGGTTTGCGCGATCGCATTTTCTGACACATCCAAATTCACCGCTTGGGAAGTAACTGTTGATTGGTTGGGAATGATATTATCGGTGTCTGTTGGTTGCTCTATGACTTCCACCGGATTGAAGATTACAGGTGGAGTTGGTGTAAACTCAACAGGTATATTGGGATTTTCTAATTTTTGTGCGATCGCATTTTCTCTTACATCCAAATTTACAAGATTATCTGCAATTACAGGTATATTGGGATTTTCTGTGGTTTGCGCGATCGCATTTTCTGAAACATCCAAATTCACAGCTTGGGAAGTAACTGTTGGTTGATTGGGAATGATATTATCGGTGTCTGTTGGTTCTTCCGTTACTTCCACCGGATTGAAGATTACAGGTGGAGTGGGAGTTAAATCAACAGGTATATTGGGATTTGCTGATTTTTGCGCGATCGCATTTTCTCTTACATCCAAATTTACAAGATTATCTGCAATTACAGGTGGAGTTGGTGTAAACTCAACAGGTATATTGGGATTTTCTGATTTTTGTGCGATCGCATTTTCTCTTACATCCACATTCACAGCTTGGGAAGCAACTGTTGGTTGATTAGGAATGATATTATCTTTGTCTATTGCTTCCTCCGTTACTTCCACCGGATTGAAGATTACAGGTGGAGTGGGAGTTAAATCAACAGGTATATTGGGATTTTCTAATTTTTGTGCGATCGCATTTTCTCTTACATCCAAATTTACAAGATTATCTGCAATTACAGGTGGAGTTGGTGTAAACTCAACAGGTATATTGGGATTTTCTGATTTTTTGGCGATCGCATTTTCTCTTACATCCACATTCACAGCTTGGGAAGCAACTGTTGGTTGATTAGGAATGATATTATCTTTGTCTATTGCTTCCTCCGTTACTTCCACTGGATTGAAGATTACAGGTGGAGTGGGAGTTAAATCAACAGGTATATTGGGATTTGCTGATTTTTGCGCGATCGCATTTTCTCTTACATCCAAATTTACAAGATTATCTGCAATTACAGGTGGAGTAGGAGTAAACTCTACAGGTACATGAGGATTTTCTGATTTTTGTGCGATCGCATTTTCTCTTACATCCAAATTCACAGCTTGGGAAGCAACTGTTGGTTGATTAGGAATGATATTATCTTTGTCTATTGCTTCCTCCGTTACTTCCACCGGATTGAAGATTACAGGTGGAGTGGGAGTTAAATCAACAGGTATATTGGGATTTTCTAATTTTTGTGCGATCGCATTTTCTGAGACATTTAAATTTACCGCTTGGGAAGTAACTATCGGTTGGTTTGCAATAATATTATCTGTGTCAAATTCCCGATGAATTACAACTTTCCCTGTTTCTGTGTCTGTTTGTTCCTCCGTTACTTCCACCGGATTGAAGATGACAGGTGGAGTTGGTGTTAACTCAACAGGTATATTGCTAGAACTATCAGATTTTCCTGCAATTACATTTTCTGATATATCAACCGTTTGTGAAGCAACTATTGGCTGTTCGGGAATTATATTATCCGCGTCTAATTTTCTCTCAATTACAACTGCTTCTTCCCTATTTACTGATTTGTTTGCGATAAACTTGGCAGAATTATCAGCCTCTTGCTGTTGGGGAATCTGGCGAATATAAATATCCGACGAGACTGTATTTTCAACAGCTTTTTCAATATTATTTTCTGTTACTGTAGTCGGAAATCCTTGATTTATGGGAGTTTGCGAGGTTGTATGTTCTGGCGATCGCGTCAGATTCTCCGCTATATTTTCATCATGAAATATGACTCTTGATTCACCAATTACATTACTAGCCGCAGCATCAGTAAATCCTGGTGTTTCCTCAGCAATTAAATTTTCTCCTAAAGGCGAATCTAAAAATATCGTATTGGGAATTGTGCTGGCTGTATCTCTATCATTCTTATTATCTGTGAATTTAGGTGCTTGATTATTTTCTAAATTTATAGCTGTACTTGCAGCATCATCTACTGCACTCAAGTTAAATTGCTGATCCTGCTTGTTACCTTTATCCTTAACAGATGATTTAGCTTTATTTGTATTTTTAGATTTAGCTTTTGATTTTTCTTGCTTACTAGAACTTTTTTGAGATTTTTTAGCCTTAGACTGAGCTTGATGATTTAAGTCTGACGGATAATTATCTATATTTTGAATATCTAAATCATTGCTAATCTCTTCATTGACATCAGCACGATCAAAATCAATAAAAGTAACCCCAGTATTAACCCCACTATTAATATCATCCGGTTCAGCAAGATTATCTATTATCGGTTCGCTGAAAGTGGGATTTTCTGGAGATAGTAAAAATTGTGAAGCTGTGACTAATGGTAAATGATTTCCTATAGGCTTAATTGCACTGCTTTGTCCATGCAGAGAACTAGATTCTTTCCGCGATAAAAGGCTATGCTTTTGACCTAAAGGCTTTCTTACCCCAAGACCAATTAATGCTATTCTATTTCCTAAGGATAGCGGTGTATTTAAAGATAGCTGAGAAGGGCTGTCATTAGTCATTTGTCATTAGTCATTGGTAAGAGTTTCAAGATTATTGATATTGTTTAATATAGTTGTATAAGATTACAGAATTACTTAATAATGATTTGCATGATTTTCACAGAAAAAATTGCCAATTAATTAGACAAGAAAAATCCTGATTTTTTCTCCCTGGTTTGGGGATTACCGCCGCCATTAGATTTACCTAATTGCAAACCTTCATAAGCTAAAGTTAATTCTTCTATCGCAACTGCATTACCGTCTGCTTGTAAATTTGGGGTTTTCCAAGCAATGGGAATTGCGCCAATTAAAGTCCAACTCATCATAGTTTCACCAGCTTGATTAAAAACTAGAATATTGACATTACGCCGCTTCGTAGAATTTTCATCAAACATGGCATTAATCCAGTTCCAAAAACCAGGGTTATCGGTAATTCCACGTTTTAAAGTAACATCAGAAAATTCAGCATGTCCTAAATAAATTCTTTGCTGATCGTTGACACCTCCTTCCATAAAAACATTTTTCTTGATTTGTAAACTTAAACCAGAGCATTCTGTAAAAGACGCAGCAATCGTACTATCTATTTCTAAATAGAAGTGATTGGTAGTGACATACTTTAATTCGTGAGTAATATTGCCGTTATTATTACCTTCAGGCATTACAACCACCTTTGATGAGTATAGTTACTAAATCTTTCCTGTTGACAACGCAAGTCTGTCAGTAAAAGTTCATACACGCGATCCGTCAGCTTATTTAACAGCAATGAATCTTTAAGATACTTATCAGCCGCTTTAGCCGCCTGTTTGCCGTTAGAGGTGATAGGTACACCCCCATAAGCAACAGAACCCCCAACCTCGCCAACAGGTGTAAAAAAAGTTTGCTTGTCTTGGGAATCCATACTAAAAATCAAAAATATATCCTAAAATCAAGGCTAAAGGTACTGCCGCAGAATCAACATTAGCCAAAAGTCGAACTTGAGTTACACCAAATTAGACTTTGGCAGAATAGTTTGAGAAATGCGATCGCAGTATCCTAGATATTCATATTGGTAAAAAATTTGCTTGCTGCTCGGGCACTAGGAGAAAATTTATGAAAGAACGGATATTAGCCCAGCGTCAGAAGACTAATAATACAGCTATTCCACCCATTTCCATACCTACACTCAGGCAACCAAAACGCGGCTTTGGTTCTCAATCTGCTGACACTTCTTCTCAAACCTTGACTCAGGTACAACGCCAAAGTCAACCATTAACCCATGATATTAGCCGCATTTCCCTGCGTCCTCAAGCTAAACTGACAGTCAGCCAGCCTAACGATATGTACGAACAGGAAGCAGATAGAGTTGCACAGCAGGTAATGCAAAATATGAGTCAACCTGCAAATCAGCAGTCGATTCAACGGGAAGCAATGCCACAAGAAGATGAAGAGCAAGTGCAAGCAAAATCTTTAGCAAATTCTATCACTCCCCTAGTGCAACGGGAAGAAATGCCAGAAGAAGATGAAGAGCAAGTACAAGCAAAATCTCTGACAAATTCTATCATTTCCCTACAACGGGAAGACACGCCAGAAGAAGATGAAGGACAAGTGCAAGCAAAATCTAGTGGAAATGGAATTGAAACCTCATCCAATCTAGAAAGTTCTATTCAACAAGCGCGCGGAAGCGGACAAAACCTTGGCGATGATGTCCGACAACCGATGGAGCAAGCATTTGGTTATGATTTCAGTAGTGTTAAAATCCACAACGATTCTAACTCCGACCAAATGAACAAATCAATTCAAGCACGCGCCTTCACCACCGGACAAGATATTTTCTTCCGTCAAGGTGAATATAAACCAGGAAGCCAATCAGGTCAAGAATTACTGGCGCACGAATTAACCCACGTTGTTCAGCAAAATCATTGAAATTGTTGACTGTTGACGGTTGACTGTTGACGGTTGACTGTTGACTGTTGACTATTGACCATTGACTAACAAAAAAATCCCCCGTAATATCTACGAAGGATGGGAATTTATTTGCCAACAAGCAAAGTGATTATTGCTACATAATATACGCCGTAAATCTCACGAGATTATCCTGCCCAAACTGCACAGAATCGCCATTGAGTAAACGATATTGCACGCCAGGATTTAAAGGAGTGCTGTTTAAATAGATACCATTCGTACTCATATCAACAATCATATAAGCATTTTGCGACCAGTCCCAATAGACGCGCGCATGGCGACGAGATACTATTCCCTCGTTGGGAATCCCTGTTAAGTCAATTTCTGGGGGAACTGTCATACTTTGACTGCGACGACCGATAAAACCAGCTTCTCCCGACCAGATAAATTCTCTACCCGTGCTGTGAATTAGCTTGAGAACTGGTAGCCTTGGTGGTGGGGGATAACCCGGCTGTACAGGTGGAATATATGGATTAGCTCGTTGCTGATATTCTGTAGCATAATCAGCTGGCGGTTGATAAGTAGGTTGATTTACCCCAGGTCGAGAACTTGGTTGCGGTGGAATTGGCTGCTGGGGAATTTGTTGCTGGGGAATTGGCTGCTGAGGAATTGGCTGCTGGGGAATTTGTTGTTGAGGAATTGGATGCGGTGGATGTGGTTGGGGAATTGGTGATGGTGTTGGCTGGGGTTGTGTTGGTTGTGGCGAAACTTGTTTGGTTGGTGTAGGTGAAACTACATTCCCCAAGGGAGTTGAACACCAAGGGCAAACCTTGGCGTTATTGGGCAAAGCCCGGTTAAAATATTCACAACTAGGATTAGGGCACCGATTTGCAGGCATAGGACTTTATATCATCAGGTATATTTTGTAAAGCGACAAGACCTACTTTACTAAGTAAACACTGGCCCTGACGAGTAGTTAGTATCTCAGCAAATGTAGACCCCGGTGGTTGACGACTTTTGTCTTTAGGGTAGACCACAAATATAGGGTATCTTAAAGGATAGCTTTGAAAAGCCTTGACATCAAAAAAATAGTCATCATGCTGACATAAGTTATCAGCAGGGTTAATGGGACGGCGATCGCGTCTTTGAAATAGGGGTTGACTAGCATTATTATTACTATCAGCTATTGCTAAAGGATAACCCGCACACTGGGCCCAAGTTTTAGTTAAAATCCCAAAACCAATAATCCCAGTTTGTTTACCCTCCAGAATTTCACTGCGGATGGTGTTTTGCGTTTTGGTTGTATCTAGTCTTTCAATATTTTTAAAAAAAGCTATATCTTGAGGATTGTTTTGCAAAACTAATTTTTGAAATTGATATATCGCTTCCGGTTCAGTCGGTGCGTATGGTTTAATTGGTAAATTCGGCAATTTAGGATTAACTTGTTGCCAATTGGTAATTTTACCCGTATAAATTTGGCGTAATTGCTCTAGGGTAATTTTTCCGCCTAAAGCATTGGCTAAATTAGAATCTTTTTTATTAAATGCTACATATACAAGTAACCCATCATTCGCAAAAACTTGTTTCTCTAATGTATCTGTGATTTTATCAACTACACTAGTAATTGCAAAACTTTGCGCTCCACTCGATACTGCTTCTAAAGATTGATTAATATTATCTAAATCTTTAGAGGTAACTGGTTGATAGTTAAATTCGGCTTTAACTTCTGGTTTGGGATTTGTTAACCATTTTTCCAGGGTCTGATCTTCAATTTGTTGCTTGAGAATAAAACTCCAGGTTCCATCTCTTTCACCCGTATAAGTGAATTTTCCTGAAGGTACATTATTGACTTCCGAAAATCTGCGCACCAGTCCCAGCCAAGCTGCATATTTGCTGTTATCTTCTGTTGGTTGACGATGGGATAAATAATACCAAATTCCCCCGCCTAGTAATAATAAAACAAAGATTAACAGCCAAATTAATTTTTTGCGAAAATCTTTTTCTTTATCTTCTGATGCTGATAATGGCGATAAATTATTAACTTGATTTTCTGGGGGAAGTTGGAGTAACGCTTGACGCGCCGCTTCCGCACTTGCGAAGGGATTTTCGAGTCGCAATAGGCGGTAAATAAACTTTTTTAAACGATCGTCTGTATTGGGCCAATGATCGTTGTCTCTTGGGTTGAGTGGTTCATTAGAATAAGTTGTCGTTCTTCCTACCCATAAATAAAACGCCACTAATCCTAATGCTTCTAAATCTTGTTCTCGCTTGCAAGGTGCAGGTTGGGTTTTAGCGGGAGGAATAAAGACATTTTCCCAAATAGCTAAATCGTCAAAATAGATATATGGTTGATTATTTTCTAGTTGAATTAAGATGCTATCTAAACTCAGGTTACCATGTGCTAATCCTTGCTGCACTTGATTGGAAGGAAACCGCAGTTTTTGACTATGTAAAAATTCTAATGTTTGCAGAGCTTGATTGAGTAATTCGCGCACTTGTAGGGCTGTCATTGCCCCATTTTGGGTAATATACTGACGTAAAGTTTGGGCGGTTTCTGTACCTTTGGTAATTAAATAGCAGCGTTCGCCTTTTTCATCCGCGATCGCTTCCCAGGTATTGACAAGACGAAAATTTTGTGTTCTGCTATCTGCTAACGTTACCCCTCCCACCCGCTTAAAAGTGTCCTTGCGTTCGCGAGTTTCTTGTTCGTTAAAACAACGGCTGGGGAGGAGGTATTCTTTAATAATTACAGGTTGGCGATCCTGAAGTTGAATTCCTGTATATAATCGCCCATTTCCCCGCGTTCCCAAAAAATTACCTACCTGGTAATTATCCCGATTTCCCTTAATGACAGCTTCTTCGGGTAAAGTCGCCGGAAAACCGCATTCTAAACAAAATTTAGCACCTTTGATTTCCTGCGCAGTTTGAAAAGGGCGATCGCAATTTAAAGGAGCATTGTACGAACAAGGATATTCTTGATAATATTCCGCAGGCATAAGGTTGGAAGCAAGAGGGAAAATAGGGGCTAGGGGCTAGGGGCTAGGGGCTAGGGGCTAGGGGCTAGGGGGACAAGGAAGACAAGGAAGACAAGGGGGACAAGGAGGATAATTGTACAGACAAGGGTTCATCGCGTCTCTGTCTCTGACAACTGACAAATCACGCTTTTACTAACCCTAACTTCAACGCCGCTACAATAGCTTGAGTTCGACTAGTAACTTTTAACTTATCAAAAATACTCGTAAGATGGGCTTTAACTGTAGCAACTGTCACATATAAATGTTTAGCAATCTCTTCATTAGAAGCACCTTGAGTTAACCAGTATAAAACTTCTTGTTCTCTTTCTGTTAAGTGTAACTGATGGCAAGCTCTTAAAGCCGAATCTGAGTAAGCTTGAAAAAACCGGAAAAATCGGCTAGCAACTTCTGAAGGTAAGTAAATCTCCGATTGCATCACCGTATTAATAGCGTCACCTAATTGGGTAGCCAAGCGATTTTTAAACACGTAACCAGCAGCACCCGCTTGCATAGCGCGAAAAATCCAATCATCTTCTTGATGTGCTGATAATACTAAAACTTTACCACTGTAACCAGATTCTTTCAGCCTGAGTAAAACAGTAATGCCATCACTACCACTTAATTGTAAATCTAGTAAGATTAAATCTGGTGAATTTTTCAGCGTGAATTTTAACACCTGCTCTACAGAATCAGCTTCACCTACCACTTCTATTGGTAAGGCTGCACTAATACTATAAAAATTCAACAGAGTACGTATACCTTGACGAAAACGTTCTTCATCATCTACGAGCAGAACAGTAAGTTTGTGACTATTACTATTAACCATCTTCCAGACTCCTAGACATTTTCAGTCGAGGTAAAACTACACAAAATTGCGCACCACCTTCTGCTACACTTTGTGCCCATAGGTTTCCGCGATGGTCTAAAATAATTTTTCTGGCAATAGTTAAACCTAATCCTGTACCTCCAGGACGCCGAGAATAAAAAGGCGTAAATATTTTTTGAATATCTTCTGGTGATAATCCCGTCCCGCGATCGCTAATTTTAATTAAAATTTCCTCTTGAAAAATCTGCCAGCTACAAGTTACCGTTGCAGAATGCGGACTAAAGTAAACTGCATTACTTAAAAGATTATCAAAAACCTGCTTCATTTGTAAGCGGTCTATGAGGAGATTGGTAGATGTGGTGGGAATATTAATGTTGATTTGTTTTTGTTGAATTAACGGTTCTAATCCTTTGATACTTTCTAGAACTAAAGTTCTTAAATCTTGAGATGATTTTCTTAATTTTGCCCCTTGACCGCAATCTATTAATTGACTTAAATTAGTATCTAAATCTTCTATACCTTCGCGAATTATTGTAGCTTGTTCTTGGCATTTATTCCCGGATAAACCCAAGTATAAATTGTGGGCATAAAGTCCAATCATTGCTAAAGAATTCCGCAATTGATGCCCAATTTTATGGATTAACTCTTCTAGTAATTGGATTTCGGTTTTTTGTCTGCCATATATCAGATATATGCTGGCATACTTACTCAGTAACATTGCCGATTGCTGTAATTGCTGTTCCTGCTCTAATGCAAGTGCTTCTTTTGTAATTATCTGAATATATTCTGGTTTTTGATTTCTATAACCTATGGGGCAAATATAAGCAAAAGTGGCAAGATTAGGCAAGTTACTAGCTTGTACCTCAAATACTGCTGGATAATTATTCAGCCAACTTTCTGAACGAAGATAAGTTAATTCTTTAGCAGAAAATGGCAATTGATTTGGTGCATAACTAATAACTTCTTGATGATTTTTTCTCAGACAATCATGATAGACAATCCGCGCAAATATAATAGGATAGTGACTAATTAATTGCTCAGATTGCAGCTGACAAAAACTTTGAATATTGAATGAATTTAAATCATCCAAATCCTGTTCTGTATGCTGGGGAGAAAAGCCTGTTTTCATAGCTTGACTCACTTATGCGAATAAAAATTTATACTTACACGAATAAATACACCCAAAAAAAACTAATACTGACTACTGAATCAACTCATCAGCAGACAGATTGCGATCGCCTACTTTAGTTAAGCACCTCCACCCCTCAGTAACAACTTGCCTCTGTATAGCAGAACAGCATAAAACTATACAAGGCAAAAAATATTTAATTTTTTTGAAGACATCATCCAACCGGAGGATCAAAAAGTTAATCCAAACAGGCGATCGCTTGTCAAAGCAATCAAAACCTCTTCCAGGTGAGGGATTTTAGCAGGAGGGGTTAACTATAATTAGATATTATCATTTGCCTTCATCTCAATGTTGGGTGTTTACCAACGTTAATCAAGAGTAGGCGGCTGTAAGATTTCTTTAGCCTTGAATAATTCACTGAGGGCTAATTTATAAATTGAAGAAGGCAGAAGGCAGAGGGCAGAGGGCAGAAGGTTTTGTTTAGAAGGGGATTCTGACCCCTCCTAAACAAGAGCCACCAAATTTTCAATTTGGTGGGGGTCTTAAACCCTTACTCCCTTCGGTCGTGGCAGAGGGCAGGAATCAGAATTCCCTTCTGCCTTCTGCCTCCTGCCCTCTGCCTTTCTTGATAAATATTAAGTCTCAAAAAATAATTATGATTGGTCACAGATGTAAGTTGGCGTAATTAAATATAACTGGCAAAGGCTGTCATTAGTTATTTGTCATTTGTCATTAGTCATTTGTGAGCTACTGTGTTGGAAGAGTTCCCCGGCTTGACGCAAATATGAGCAGATCTCCTATTGTCGGTGTGATTGGTTTGGGAAGATGGCACATAAGTTAGCCGGATTCGATATTTCGTGCCGATGGCATTGCCATACACAGTGATAGTATATTTTCTGGGTTAGAAGTCCCTAAGCGCGATCGCCAAGCAAGGCGGTAAAAGCTTAAGATTAACATCAAAATATATTTCTTCGTTCAACCCAGTGGAAGCGGAAGTTCATGAGCCGAGAGCAGCTGTTACAAAAAATTCTGCTAATCGATGTTAACTCTGTCGATCGCGCTCTTACCATCCAAGCACTATCTCAAGCCTTCCCAGAAGTTGACATTGCAGAAATTGTCAATGGTGATGAGTTAGCTCAGGCGATCGCATCTGCTAACTTTGATTTAGTAATTACCGATTATCAATTACCTTGGACAACCGGACTGGATATTTTGCAGCATCTCAAAGCACAGATGAGCGATTGTCCCGTGATTATGTTCACAAATTCCGGTAGTGAAGAAATTGCTGTGACGGCGATGAAAGCAGGGTTAGATGATTATGTCATCAAGTCACCGGCAAATCTCTCTCAATTGGTGCAAGCTGTGATTACTGTTTGGCAAACTACGCCAACTCATTATCAAACCGCTCAAGCTTTAAAAAAAAGCCAACGGCGTTTATCTACTTTAATTAGCAATCTTCCTGGTTATGTCTACCGGGTAGCCAACGATCGCAATTATACCCCAGAATTTATCAGCGAAGGAGTAGTGAAAATTACCGGGTATTCCTGGGAAGAATACTTAATCGAACGCACAATTTACTGTGGTCGAGAAATTCACCCCGATGACCGCGATCGCGTCTGGAAATCGATTCAGAAAGCCGTTTCCCAGCAGCAACCCTATGAATTTGAGTTTCGCATTATCACCAAATCGGGCACGGAAAAATGGGTTTGGGAACGGGGCAGAGGTATATTTTCTGACGATGGTGAGCTTTTATATTTAGAAGGTTTCGTCACGGATATTTCGGCGCGCAAAGCTGCGGAAACGGCGCTGCAAGAATCGCAACAGCTTTATCAAACCTTGGTGGAAAATTCCCCGGATATTATCGAACGCTTTGATACACAACTGCGCCACCTTTATACTAGTCCAGCCCTGACAAAAATCACCGGCATTCCCCCAGAAGTGTTTTTAGGTCGCACCTGTCGCGAAATGGGTATGCCAGAAACAATGGTTAATATCTGGGAAGCTGCTGTACACACATTATTAACCACAGGGCAAAAGCAGATAATTGAATTTGCAACGCCCACACTTTATGCCATACGTTATTTTGAAATGGCGATCGCGCCGGAGTTAACGCACGAAAATGTCATTAAGTCAATACTGTGTATTTCGCGGGATGTGACGGAACGCAAAGCAGATCAAATTGCCTTACAGCAAAAAGCACAGCAAGCGCAAACTTTAAACCGCGTAGTCCAACGTATTTGCAGTTCTCTAGATTTAACAACCATCTTTTCTACGACCATAGCTGAAGTCACCGAATTATTGGGACTTAATCGGACGACAATTGTCCAGTACTTTCCAGAACGTGCATGTTGGCAAGTTCTGGCGACTCACCGCCAAGATACATCCCTTGTAGATACGACAGGTTTAGAAATTCCCGATATTGGGAATCCCTATGCGGCACAACTCAAACAACTCCAGGTAGTGCAGGTAAATACTATTGAGAGCATTACAGATCCAATTAACCAGAAAATTTCCCAGTCTCTTCCCCCGGCTTGGTTGTTAACACCTATCGTCGTTAACGGGAAAATTTGGGGTAGCTTATCGCTGTCAAAACCCATTGCGGAAGCTCCTTGGAAACAGGAAGAGATAGAATTAGCCACTAAAGTAGCCGATCAATTAGCGATCGCGATTCAGCAAGCACAACTTTATCAACAAGCACAGCAAGAACTACGCGATCGCCAACGCGCCGATGCAGCTTTACAACAACTCAACCAAGAACTAGAACAGCGCGTGCAAGAGCGTACTTCCCAATTGCAAATGGCTCTCTCGGCTGCCAAAATGGGCACTTGGGAATTAAACCCACAAACAAAAGTCGTTCGGTGGTCGCCGGAAGAATATGAGCTATTTGGCTTTAAAACCGATGCGCAAGGACGGGTTCTCGATGAAAATGGCAGAGAAATCAGTCCTTATCCCACCTTTGAGTTGTTTTTAAGTTGCGTCCATCCGGAAGATCGCGACTATGTAATACAAAAAACCCAGCAAGCAATTCAACAAGGTGCAACCTTTGAAGTAGAATATCGACTGCTACAGCCAGCAGGCTGTTGGTTATACGCCAGAGGTGCTTGTGTTCTCAACGCAGAAGGAAAAGCGATTCGCTTAGTAGGAATTGCGATGGATATCACTAATCGCAAACGCTCAGAAGAAATCTTCCGCCACCAAGCCAGACAAGAGCAGATACTAAGGCTGATTACCCAAGAAATCCGCCAATCTTTAAATTTAGATGCTATCCTCACCACCGCAGTTACAGAAGTGAGGCAGACATTACAAGCTGACAGGGTAGCGGTTTATCAATTTAATCCCGATTGGAGCGGACATTTTATTGTTGAATCAGTTACCCCCGGTTGGCTGGAACTAGTGCAACCCAATATCCAAAAAGTCTGGGTAGATACTTATCTGCAAGAAACTCAAGGAGGACGGTACAAAAATCACGAAAGCTTTGCTGTGGCAGATATTTATACAATTGGGCATCAAGATTGTCATATTGCCCTTTTAGAACAGTTTCAAGCCAGAGCTTACGCGATCGCGCCGATTTTTTCGGGAGATCATCTTTGGGGTTTGTTAGCAGTGTATCAAAATTCCGCGCCGCGCCATTGGTTGCCTTGGGAGATGGAACTATTGCAACATATAGCCAACCAATTAGCGATCGCCATCCAGCAATCGGGGCTGTATCAACAACTACAAATTGAACTCCAAGAACGTCAGCAAATAGAAGAACAAATCCGCGCCTCTCTCAAAGAAAAGGAAGTTTTATTGCGCGAGGTGTATCACCGGGTAAAAAACAATATGCAAATGGTTTCTAGTTTGTTAAACCTGCAAGCCAGTACCATTGACGATCCTACCGTCCTCAAATTATTGACTGAAAGCCAACGGCGAGTCAAAACAATGGCATTGATTCACGAACGCCTCTATCGTTCGGAAAATCTAGCCCGGCTTAACTTCGCCTCCTATGTAGAAAAACTCGTTAAAGATATAGTCCGTTCTTATACGTCTAATAAAGCATCTATCCGTATTTCCCTGGATGTGTCCGATGTGGAACTCGACCTAGATACAGCTGTAACCTGCGGCTTAATCATCAATGAGTTAGTATCTAACGCCTTGAAATATGCCTTTCCCCAACAAGCCGGCGAAATCACTTTGCAATTTTGGCTCGACGATTCCAAACATTATTGTTTAGTTGTCAAAGATAATGGAATCGGAGTACCTGCGCACATCGATCCAGCACATACAACTTCCCTAGGAATGCAACTTATATATGGGTTAACAGAACAGCTAGGAGGTAAAGTACAAGTAGATAGACAAGGAGGCAGTCAGTTTACAATTATCTTGCACAGAAGGGTTTAATGTATCATGCCGCAAGTTTCTTCTTTGCCAACTATTTTGATTGTCGAAGATGAGTGGGTGATTGCTTTAGATATCAAACAACATCTTCACAAATTAGGCTATAGCGTATGTGGCACTGCTAACTCTGCCGCCAAAGCTTTAGAACTGGTTGCAACCACAAAACCCGATTTAGTGTTGATGGATATTTACCTGCAAGGCGATAAAAGCGGTATTGAAGCAGCAGATCAAATTCGCCAACAGTTTCACATACCCGTGATTTTTTTGACTGCCCATGCTGATGAAGCTACATTAACACAAGCGATCGCCACCCATCCCTATGGGTACATTGTTAAACCCTTTGAAGAACAAGATTTAATTATTGCAATTCAAGTAGCTTTAGCTAACCATTTTGCCGAACAAGCTACTAGACAAGCATTAAAAAAAGAAAAACAGCTTAACGAGCTAAAATCTCAATTTGTTTCCATCGTTTCCCATGAATTCCGCAATCCCTTAAGTTCCCTCCTCCTCACATTAGAACTTTTGGAACAACCAGATATACTCACCCCCGAAAAGCGACAAGCCCATATCGAACGGGGAAAAATAACCATCAAGCACATGGCGCAACTGATTACAGATGTGTTAGTTCTCGGACAAGTAGAACAAGAACAATTTCACTGTCAACCAACACCACTGAATATTTATCATTTTTGCTCCTACTTGGTAGAAGATTTACAATCCCGTTCTCCAACCCAAGAGAGATTAGTGTTTACTGTTTCCGAATGCGACACCACAGCCAATCTTTTTTATGAGCTAGATGCCAGCTTATTGCAACATATCTTGACAAATTTGCTAGAAAATGCCCTGAAATATTCTCCAGGAGCCAGCAAAGTCACCTTTACATTACACTGTGAGCCAGATTGCATTCAATTCCAGATTCACGACCAAGGTATTGGACTGACAGAGCAAGATCAAGCTAAACTATTCACTCCCTTTCATCGCGGAGTTAACGTCAACAAAATTCCTGGAACGGGATTAGGATTATCAATCACCAAAAAATGTGTTGATGCACATGGCGGACAAATCTCCGTTAATAGTACTGTGGGCGTCGGTACAACTTTTACCGTCGTCATCCCCGCACAAAGAATTTTTACCTCTAATTCACCCTCCACTGTGTAGGCAGAGGGGCAGGGGGCAGGGAGCAGGGGGAAAAATAAGAATATCTTCTCTCGGAAATTGGATAATTTATTTTTAGGACTTACGCATTGAAGCCTGAAATCCAGATCCCCCCTAACCCCCCTTGAAAAAGGGGGGAAATTCTTCAGCCCCCTTTTTAAGGGGGTTGGGGGATCTGAGTGCGTAAGTTCTGATTTTCTGGAAGTCCTTAACTAAAATTCCCATGTATAGTACAATTGTATTGTATATTGTTCTCAATACGCGTTCCTGGTAAATCCCTCAGTCCTCCTCTGAGGGATTTTATTTGGCGATGAGTCTGTCAACAGTCAACACTTCGGCAAGCTCAGTGCGGCGCAGTCAACTGTCAACAGTCAACAGCTATATCTACAGATCCATCTGTCGCAAAGGTATCTGAATCAGGAATTCTGTACCGACATTTGGAGTAGAATCACAGTCTAATTTGCCGTGATGGGTTTGGGTGATGATTTGATAGCTGATTGACATCCCCATACCTGTACCTTTTCCTACTGGTTTGGTGGTAAAGAAAGGGTCAAAAATGCGTTGGCGGATGTCTTCTGTCATTCCTGTTCCATTATCTGCGATCGCAATTTGCACAAACTGAGTATCAATAACTGTGGTGCGGATGGTAATTTGTCGGGAACGATGGTGAATATCTTCTAGCGCATCGATGGCGTTGGCGAAGATATTCAGCAAAGCTTGGTTGAGTTGTCCAGGATAACACTCGACTATGGGTAAGTTACCATATTCGCGAATAATAGCGATCGCAGCAGCATCATCTGTAGGTTTGAGGCGATGTTGTAAAATTAACAATGTACTTTCAATGCCTTCATGGATATCTACTTCCTTAATTTCGGCTTCATCCAAGCGGGAGAAATTGCGCAGTGATTTGACAATTTCGCGAATGCGTTCGGTGCCGATTTGCATGGATGCGAGTAATTTCCGCAAGTCTTCGCTGAGAAAGTCTAAATCAATATCGCTAATTTTCTCTTGAATCGCAGCCGTAGCATCGGGATATTCTGTTTGATATAGTTGCACTAACTCTAATAACTCTTCTGTATATTCACTGAGAAACTTGACATTACCATGAATAAAATTAACCGGATTATTAATTTCATGGGCAACTCCCGCCACCATTTGTCCCAAACTAGACATTTTTTCTGATTGAATCATCCGCGCTTGGGTTTGCTGCAATTCTTGGAGAGTATTTTTGAGTTCGGCGGTGCGTTCTTCTACTCGTTGTTCTAATTGTTCATTAGTTTGAGCTAAATTCAAAAATGATTCGTACAATTGCTGCGCCATGTAGTTGAATGTCTGCGCCAAATTATTCAATTCTTGGACTTTGGAACCGGGGACAGCTTGATCGAGTTTACCATTAGCGATCGCTCTAGCGGCTTGACTCAAGCGTAAAATCGGCTGGGTAATCCATTGAGAAGTATACATTCCTAAAACAATGGCTACCATCAAAGCCACAATACACAGCAGCATAGTTGTGTGATTGTTGGCGTTGATTTGTGACATAAAATCAGATTCCGGTACAACCACCACCACTAGCCAATCTAAACCGTATTTATCTCGCCAAGGTTTGATTTGTACAAATTGCTTTTGTTTATTGAAGAAGGTATTAAAATCTTGCTCTTTCTGGATTGCTTGTAATGTGGGAAACTTTATTTGTAAATCTTTGCCGACAACTTGAATCAGGCGATCGGGAGCATCAAAAATACTATAGCGATCTACTTGCTCCTGTTTGTTGTATAAGATGGGATAATTACCAGAACTGCCGACCAATTTACCATTGCGTTCGATAATAAACACCTGCCCAGAAGGACTAACTTGGATTTGGCGGAGAAAATCGCTAATACTTGTCAATGTTAAATCGATACTCGTGACGCCAAGTAACTTTCGCTTGGCGTCGTAAATTGGAGCCGCAGCTGAAACAGCAATGTAATATTTAATTCCCCCATCTAAGGGATTATCCGGCAACTTCAAAGCTTTTCCCACCTCGCTTAAAGCAACTTCCGTAATTGGTGCAGCTTTAATTTGACCCCAGATTGGTTTACCGGCGGCGATTGTCTCTTGATACCAAGGCTCGGTTAAGGGATTATAGTCATAGCTTTGTAAAAGTTGCGCAGGCTTACCTTGACGATCTGCAAGGTAATCTGAGGCTCTACCTTTTCCCTGGTTTTCATACAATAATAAATCAACGCCTTTTAACCAGTGCCCTGCACCGGCTTCTTTACCATTTGTTAAGGCATAACCAATATAATTAAGATTTCTAAATTCTTTGGCTTGTCGCCAAAAATAACGCCCGCTACTGATGGCATCGTTGAGATTTATTTCTTGATTGGCGATCGCATCAATATTAATATTATTTAGTTGTATTGGTAAGGCTAGATAAGTATCTAAACGTTCATCAACCTGCTGTCCAGCTTTATCAATCAACTGGTTTGCTAGCTCATTCACAGCTTTTTGACCATTTTTGAATGACAAATAGCCAACTAACCCCACCGCCGCAAAAATTTGTAGCACAAAGGGAACAACAAGAATCAAGCGGAGTGTTACTTGATTAGTTAACTTGGGAAAGCACAAAGGCATGGTTTCAGCAAGATGCGGGAGAATATGGCAACTTATAGTAGCTTTATAATTCCCAAATCCTCAATGGTTCTCAAATTCTCTGGCTAGCTTCCCAACCTAAAATTGCAGCCTTCCGCACCACACCCCAATGATAACCGCCTAGTTCTCCCGATTCGCGAATTACACGATGGCAGGGAATAATATAAGAGATGGGATTTTTCCCCACAGCATTACCTACGGCTCTCACCGCAGTTGGATGCTGGATTAATTCGGCAATATTTTGATAAGTTGTCATTCCCCCAAAGGGCACTTGTAATAATGCTCGCCAAACTTGAATCTGAAAATTAGTCCCCTTAACTAATAGAGTTAATGGTTGACGCAGATTCACAGTTGAAGGATGAAAAATTTGTGCGTGTAAAGGTTGAGTAGTTTGGGAATCGTGAATAATTTCGGCATTTTTCCAAGATTTGCGCAGTATTTCTGCCGGATTTTGCCCGTCTGTGTCATCACAGAAAAATAGGTTACAAATCCCGCGAGGAGTTGTAGCTAATAGGGATTTGCCAAATAATGTCTCATGAATGCCATAACGAATTTGTAAACCTGCTCCCCCAGTTTTAAATTCACCAGGAGACACGGCTTCTAATTTGACAAACAAATCATGTAATCTTCCCGGACTGGATAGCCCTACATCTAAGGTTAAATCTAAAAGGCTTTTAGTTTCGCTAATTTTTGCCTTAGCATATTCTACAGTTAGATATTGTAAAAATCGTTTGGGACTGATACCCGCCCATTGACTAAATAACCTTTGAAAATGGGATTCACTCAAACCGATTTGCTGGGCTACAGTTGCCAAATCTGGCTGGTTAAGGTGATTTTTTTGGATAAATGCGATCGCTTTAGCTATGCGACTGTAGTCTTGGCTATCCTCAGCATTTACAATATTAGTAGGCATCATATCGACTCTGGGAATCTGGCGCATTTTTTACTTTACAGATGGAGTCACGGAAAAACCACCCGTTTCTTGCGCTGTGAGTCAATGGGGTAGGGGGTAGGGGAGAGGAAGAAAATATCATTGGATTGACAATCGCTCCTACGGCTACGGAAATCTCTGCTCATTTCCGCTTAGGGACTTCCAAAAAATAAATTATCCCAAATTGTAGGGGCAGGGTAACCCCCATAGGTGTCAACTTAATGTGAAAACCGCTTGGTTACAAGGTTTCGCCCTCACCCCCAGCCCCTCTCCCTGAGGGAGAGGGGAGCAAGAGATTCAATTCCCCTTCTCCCTGAGGGAGAAGGGGTTAGGGGATGAGGGCGCGAGGTATTTGTACAACGCCCGCCCTATATAGCTTTTAGCTTAAGTTGACACCAATGGGAGTTACCCCGCCCCTACTAGTGCGATCGCAAAAAACGAGAAAATGTAATTGCTATACAGTTTGTCGTCAAACATTGCACCTTTTGAGCAACTAATCAGCCGAAAAACTTGCGCAAAACACCGAAATGAGAAAGCAATAAGGCTTTTTATCTGCGGAAAACACTAAAACGAGTGCGCGATTCACCGAAATTAGTAAGCGATAAAGCTTTTTGAGTAGGTGAAATGGCTTTTTGCTTGCGGAAAACACTAAAATGAGAAAGCAATAAGGCTTTTTGAGTAAGCGATAAGGCTTTTTAAGTAAGTGAAATGGCTTTTTGCTTACTTAAAACATTTAAATGAGAAAGTAATCAGCTTTTTTGTTGACTTAAAATATAAAAATGAGTAGCTAATTTAAAGAAATCATCAAGCGATATCTACGATAGGACTTTTTGAGTAAGCAATCAGTTAGAGCGTTATCTGAAGATTTTTTAAAGAGCGATCGCTTTACATTGAGCGTAAAATTCTGGTGGTGCTTCTGAAAAATATTTCAATAAAGCCGGACAAAGCCACCCTTCCATGTCCAAAGTTGCATTATAGTACCAATTACCGCCATATTCCTCCCGTCGCCAATCAAATTTCACTTGGTAACCGGGAAATGGGCGAGCCGAAAACAGTAAACTAAATCCAGCTTCTGCATTAGGGATATGAGCTACTAAGCGATCGATAATTTTATCTGCACCTGCTACAAAAGGTTCGCGAACCAAACCAACCTGATCGTCATCAAATACCCAAATATCATCATATTTGTAGGGGCGGATAACCATAATTGAGTTCATATCGCTACTCTCAACCCTAAAATTAGACTATAGCGAAAATTTTTAGGCGAGCGATCGCTATTGTTTGCACCTAAAGAATTGCTAGTACAACACGGCGTAAATAAATTACCCAAATTCCTTAGTGTGAGCAGCGTTCGACTGAGCGCTCACGCCGAAGTCTTGCTCGCTTTTGAACACCAGCGAGCGAGACGTTTGTCCTTCGGACACGCTACGCGTTAAGCGAAGCTATGCCGAAGGCTTTACGAACTACAAATTGATTGGGTATTTAAGAAATTGGATGTCCCTTCAAACAGTCACAAGCCTTGATGTATTATCCTTTTGACTGTTGACTGTTGACTATTGACTATTGACTGTTGACTGTTGACTATTGACTATTGACTGTTGACTGTTGACTATTGACTATTGACTATTGACTATTGACTATTGACTATTGACTATTGACTGTTGACTTCCCCCCACAGGTACTAGCTTATTCTCAATCATCACTTCCTGCTGATAACGCTTAGGAGTTATATTTAGCATTCGCTTAAACACAGATGTCATGTGACTCTGATTACCAAATCCGGCTTCGGCTGCTACGTATGCTAGAGATAACTGAGAATTGCGTAAAAGCTGTTGAGCAAGTTCCAGACGACAACGTAACACATATTGATAAGGCGACAATCCAGTTGTAACTTTAAACCCACGTGCGAAATGATACGGGCTAAATCCCACAGTTGCCGCAATTTGATTGAGGCTCAGTTCTTGGGTAAGGTGCGCTCTCATATATTCTAAAGCTACCTTGAGCAAGCTTGGCTCTAAAAATTCTGGTGGACGTTTCAACCGTTCTGAAAGGTTAGAACGACGATAAACAATCTGTGCTAATACTGCCGTTGCTACCGATTCTAGGTAAAAAGCGCCACCAATTTGTCCATTATAAAAGAATTGTTGGATAGCGATCGCGGTACTCAACCCCCAATGAGTTTTGGCAATTTGCCCAGGCTGTAATTCAATTGTCTGTCCTTCCGCTTCAACATTGACAATTCGCTGCAAAAAAGATTGGGAATAGGCAAACGCCAAAAAACAAGCAGCATCTTCCACGGAACTATAAGTAGTGCCATTAGGCACAATATCAAAACCGCCTGGTAAAGCATGGTAAGGTTGTAAGCGATCGCTATTAAAAGCTGCAATTCCCTGAGTTTCCCCAAAACTTGTGACAACAAGGTTAAGCGGCGAACGAATATTTACTTCTAAATGTCCCGGTGGAATCATTGCTACCATCATCTCTGGTGTTTCTAACCAATGTCCCCACTGCGGGAGAGTTTCTAGCGGCGGCTTATCCAAGGGAATTTTCCGTTCTGGGGGATTGAACAAAAACTCTTTAAGCAAACTCATGGGTACAGACAAGCGACTTACAACAGCAATTTAAACTTTCGCCAAAGCAGATTTTCAGATTCCGCAAGAATTGAAAAGACAACCACAATTATTGCCAGGTATTGTCAAAATTAAAGACTTTGCAAGCAATAATCGTCAATGCTGGTTCTCATTCCTATTTCTACCTTCTTCCTTGGCTGTCACGGGCTACTTGCTTTATTGTTGTCATATCTCGTAGCAATGGAACGCACCCGCACTCGAATTTGGCACGGTGCATCTACAGCCGAAGTAGCTTCACAACCCAATTATTTAGCAAATCCTAATCCTTGGGCGCAGTTTGTCGAAAAAATTACCCAACAGTCTCTTGTCACCAAAAACACGGAAGATGGAGTATTACAGCGTACCATCCGCGCGCATGGAAACTTTATCGAATACGTACCCCTAAGCCTAATGTTCCTCATTGCCCTAGAGCTAATGCAGGCTGACAAAAGACTTTTGTGGATGCTCGGTACTGTATTAATTATTGCCCGAATTGCTCACGCTTGGGGATTAATTCAAACTTATGGCCCCTCGCCTGGTAGAGCGATCGGTTTTTTTGGCACTTGGCTAGTTTATCTAGTAGGTAGTTTGGCTTGTCTGTACTACAGCTGGCAGCAATTTTGATTAATTATCCATCATGCTCACAGCAATTGCGACTGATTTATGGGTAGCGGAACAACCCTTAAAATATTTTGGCTTAGAAGTAGGAACAAAGATGACGGTAATTCGTCTCAGCCGCAATCAATTAATGGTGATTTCCCCAATTCAAATAGATAACGAAACTATCAGCAATCTCAATCAATTGGGAGAAATAATTTACATAGTAGTTCCTAACTTATACCATCATTTATTTGCGGCTGAATTCCAGAGTTACTACCCTCAAGCCAGACTTTGGGCAGTATCTGGAATGGAGCGCAAACGCCCAGATTTACAAATCGATCAAATCATTAGTAATCAGACAATTCAGTCACTTGATGGGGTTGATTATGTATTAGTACAAGGATTCAATACATTAGATATCAGAGGATTTTTACCCCTGAATGAATGTGTCTTTTTTCATCAAAAAAGCCAAACTTTGATTGTCACAGATCTAGTTTTTCATTTTGACGCTCAAAGTACACCAAAAACCAAGTTCATCGCCAAAATGTTAGGTGCTTATAAACAACTACGCCCATCATTATTAGAGAAATTTGCTACTCAAGATAAAGTCAAAGTTCAAAATTCCATACAACAAATTCTCACTTGGGATTTTGAACGCATCATTATGGCACATGGCAGCATCATTGAACGAGATGCTAAACTTTTATTCAAAGCAGGTTATGAGTGGTTTTTAGAAATATCTTTGTAATCATCTCATACCAATTTGAAAATTGTAGGGGCATGGCAATGCCCATACGTGTCAACTTAACGCGAAACCCGCTTTGTAGAAAGGTTTTTCCCCTCACCCCCAACCCCTCTCCCACCGGGAGAGGGGAGCAAGAGATTTAATTCCCCTTCTCCTGGGGGAGAAGGGGTTAGGGGATGAGGGCGAGGGTTTTTGTACCCTATATAGCTTTTAGCTTAAGTTGACACATATGGGCATTGCCTTGCCCTGTAGAATATATTGATATGCCGCCAACAATATTTAAATGATTGGCATTAATTTTGTCCTCAGGACTTCACCCTCACTACAAACTGATTTTTTTAATATCACCGTAAGCCCGATAAAATCCACCGCTAGCTGACTCACGAATTTCTTGCACGAGATAACGCTGTCCTTCTTGACGAATATCTTTAGGAAACTGTACTTTCCAATTGGGGTTATATCCTGGGGAAACAACCCGCACCCGCAGTTTACTTCCCTCCCGATAGCATTCCACAATTACACCTTGGCTTGTATCTGTTGTGGTTTCCACCACAGATGAGGGTGTAGCACCTTCTGTAGTTGGTGCTTTAATAATCGCAGCTTGGGGAATTGTCCCCCCTTGTGCGGCTTGAATCGCTGCTTCACTCGTATCAATACAAGCTAAAGCGCCATCAGTTGTCACAATATATATACGATTATTAAAAAACTGCATCGATAAAGCAGAACCGCAATCAGTCGCTAGTTTCCACAAACGTTCCCCTGATTGGTTGAAGCAGTAAATCGAAGAACTGCTATCACCAGCAAATACATACTTCCCATCCTGCGCAGTAGCACAAGAGTAAACAGACGCATCGCATTTATAAACTGCGCCAGCTTCACCTTTTTTACTAAAGCTGTAAATTTTCTGGTCGCTTGCACCTGCATAAACGGTTGATGCTTCTTGCCAACCAAATAATATGCTACCACCGGTTTTTTGCTGCCAAAGTACTCGCCCTTCTTGAGCATCATACATAGTCACGCCTTGACTATGACCGTGATAAACACCAACTTCGTCACAGCGTACCATCCAACCATATTGGCCTTGACTTAAACGAGTCCATTGTGACTCATCATCATGATCGATAATGGTGACACCACCGTTAGCATCAGAAACGCCTAACAAACCGTTTTTGATATCTAGCCAATAAATATCCACATTTTCGTCAATTTCGTAGGCGACTCGCGGTAATTTACCTGTAAGGTCGTAAACATTGCCATTATCGCAGCCAGCATAAATCCAAATATCATCAGCGACTAAACACTTCACACCATCGGGTAGCTTGAATTGATTAATTACTTTACCTTGGTGATTGAGTGCAAAGACTTGACCTACTTGATTACCTAACCAACAGCGATCGCTATCTATAAAAATACCAAAAGCTGCGGAATTGGAGTTAAATTTCCAGAGAATTGGTGCTTGTTTGGCTGTAGACGCAGTACTGGTAACGGCGCGACGGGTAACGGAACGCTTTTGGCGCACACCCATCACAGCATGTTCATAACCCTTAGCTAATTTCTCCTTGATTTTCTTGTTCGCGTCAGCTTTGGCTTTATCTGGCGTGGGATAAGTTTTCGTTTGCGTTTGTCCCTTGTCGCCTATACGACCATAGCGAATGCTAACTTGCGTATCTTTAACAATAACTTCATAAAATTTATGGGCACCGCCATCCGCCTCAGAAAGCTCTAAATAAGTCTTTTCTTCCGACATCGTACTTTCTCGCTTAAATAAAATTTAAAATTGATATTTTAGACTTGTTATAAATATTACTTTAAAAAAAGCGGAATGATGCGATCGCGTATTTAGTCAACAGTCAACAGTCAACAGTCAACAGTCAACAGTCAACAGTCAACAGTCAACAGTAAATACTGTTCAATCTTTCTCAGAACATTCAAATAGATGTAACCCTAACCTCTGGGAAAGTTCTTCACATACCTTAACCCCCCGGACGCTGTTACCCCTTCTATCTAATGGAGGTGAAAATACAGCAATTCCCATTTTTTGGGGAACAACAGCCATAATACCGCCACAAACTCCACTTTTAGCCGGAATCCCCACCTTATAAGCCCATTCACCCGCAAAATTATACATACCGCAGGTGTACATCACGCTGAGAATATCTTTAATATAAGTTTTCTTAACTGCTTGTTCCTGGGTAATAGGGTTAATACCTTTATTCGCCAAAGTCGCCGCCATTACAGCTAAATCGCGACAATTTACCATCACCGCACATTGCTGGAAGTAAAGATCCAAAGATTCTTCTATATTTTGGTCAATCATGCCAAAATTCAGCATGAGATGCGCCATAGCGCGGTTACGATGTCCGGTGCTGCGTTCTGAGGTGAACACAGAAATATCTACGAACACATCATGACCGATATAGCGTTTAAACATATCTAACATGCGATTGAGGCGTTCGGTGGCACCAGCACCTTTAATTAAACTAGTAGTAGCGATCGCCCCAGCATTTACCATTGGATTTAATGGTCGATTTGACTGATCATCTAGGATAATGGCATTGAATGCATCTCCGGTTGGTTCCACCCCAACCCTAGTCAACACATAATCTCTTCCATGATCCTCAAGAGCCAGTCCGTGTGCAAACACTTTGGAAATCGACTGAATTGTAAATAAGTGTTCAAAATCCCCAACTTCGTAAATCTGACCATCTACAGTCACAATACAGATGCTAAACAAGTCGGGATTTACCTTTGCTAATTCGGGAATGTAGTTTGCTACTGCACCTTCCTTGAGTGACTTGTACTGGGAATGCAAGTCCTTGATAACTTCCAATAACGGTAACAGGACTGTTTCTAAATCTCCTTGAGTTGCCATGAAACCTACAGTTGGTTCTAAAAAATCATACTCAATCAACTATAGGGCTTAGGGACTTCCAACTCAAAAAATATCCCATCGCTGCGTAGGCAGGGGGCAGGGGGCAGGGGGCAGGGGGCAGGGGGCAGGGGGAGAGGGGGAGGAATAAAAATATTATCTGAATAAATTGGATAATTTATTTTCTGAAAGTCCCTTATGCGTAAATTGTTGACGGTTGACACTTGACGGTTGAGTGTCGCTCAAACAACTGATAACTGTACGGGCGGGTTCACAAATATCCTCAAATATCCATGACGATCGCATAAATTCGCCCCTAGTGACCATTGACCATTGACAAATGACGATTGACCAATGACCATTGACCAATAAGTTTTGTGTTATTTCCGTTGATACAGCCGCTTACTTGGTAGCAAATAACACATTGCTATTTTTTGGTTACAATCACTTAAAAGTACAAATACTTAAAGTAATTTATTTTACTAATGCCTAAAGCTAGCCATGTTGCTACTAGATAAAGATTTGTAACAAAAGTAACTATCAGAATATCTAATGAGAGACTGCTATTTTTTGAATGGAAAGCTGTAACTCTTGTTACAGAATGCTTAAAAGGCTATGTAAAGATTTAATAAAATACTAATATTAAGTAATTATTCCCAATAACTAAACTTTAAAGTTATTTTTTCTTTAAAGTTTATTTAGTTGATTATAGGAGCACAGAAAAATACATACAGAATCAATATTTGAGTAAAATTTGCAGTCCAAAAATTCAATTTGAGACGCCAAAAATGTTAATTTTCCATAAAAAAAGTATGACTTATCAAAAAAAACGTTACATAGTTGAAATCCGCACTTGAGAAAGGTTTGAGGCTTGAAAACGACACAAAAATTTGCTAAAGTTACCAAGACTTACGCTAATTCCCTGATCCCCAAGCTCAAAAGTTCGTGTTAGTCTGTTGCAGTTATGAACAAAAAAGTGAAAGCGGAACGAGTTCGAGTTGTAGGGTTACTCACATTCAGTGGTGCAAAATCCGACGAACCGTAAAACTTCTGTTCTAGAGTCGCTTTAAAAATCGGACGCATGAATCAAAGACATTTGTGGACTATTGTCGCCCTGTTTCTGACTGTTTTTGGGATGCCCTCAGTCGGTCGCACGCAAACTACCAAGGGAACTGCGATTGCTTCCCCAGAATTGGCAGCAGGTGAAGTTGTCAAGGTAGGAGAGTATCAATCCCTAGCAGGGAAACAGACTGCTGATGCTGCGATCGCAGAAATTCACGCTCACAGCATAGCAGGTCGCCAAGCGGCAACCCTTTTCATCCGCAATATACCTGTGCTTACCTTTTTGAGTTCTTTACCTTCAGCTAGTGCTGATAGTAAAGTCGGCGTTATGGGAAATTCTGGGGGCGTGCAAATGTACGCCCCTATTGCTAGCAACGCCACTAAGGTAGCCAGCATTGGTAATATTTCGGATGTAGGTAACCAAATCACTGCGACATCAGATGACCCGGTACAACGAGCTGGTGTAATAGCAGCAAAAATTAACCAGATGTATCGGGAAAACTTAGACGCTAGCCAGATTAGCGTGAGTTGGACAGGAAGCAGCGAAGCGAAACTTGCCGATCAACCCCAAAATAAAGCTGCTGACACCCAACAAAAAGGCGATCGCTATACCATCAATGTCAATGGTCAAGAATTGGTGGAACTGAATGATAATACCCGCCTAGCCGATTCTACAAACAACCTCGCCCAAGATGCATTGCAAGCAGCTAACCGGATGCGCAGACTCATCGGTAATGCTTCCCCCATCAGCGAGATTAACAATTTACCTGCTTCCCCCTTATCAATAGCAAAGCAGCCACAACAAATTGCCCAAGCCGCCATTCGTGTTGGCGCAATCACCCTGCGTGGCATAGCTTCCTGGTATGGATATGATGGTTCTGGTAGCCGCACTGCTAGCGGTAAGAGATTTCATCCAGAAGGAATGACAGCTGCTCACCGTAGCCTACCCTTTGGTACCAGAGTTCGCGTAACTAACACCCGCAATGGTCGTTCTGTCGTGGTGTCTATTACCGACCGAGGGCCATACATTCGGGGTCGAGTTATTGACCTTTCAGCAGGCGCGGCGAGAGTTTTAGGGATGATGGGTAGTGGCGTTGCACCAGTGAAGATTGAGGTTTTGGGAAGATAACAATCAGCTTCATAAATGGTAACTAAAGGGTGAAGTATGAAATTACGTTATACTTCATTCCTTACCCATCACAATTATTCAACCCAATTGCCTCACCGCCTTTCACTACCTACACTCGAGTTTTGATCAACTCTCACGGAAATTCCCCTAGTTAAACATCTTTGCCCCCTATTTCAGATATAAACTAACGGGGGAGAGACAAGAAAAACTAGGGGTATTTTGTGCGCCTGCTGACAACAGTTGCAGCTTTAAGCTGCTATTTAACTCAACGCCGCGCGGAAAACAATTGTGCGGTTTTAGATGATGTAGTGCTAGATGAAATGACTAGTTGGGAGCGGACTGCTGTTGGTTTAGTGCCGACAATGGGAGGGTTACACACTGGTCATTTAAGCTTGATTCAACGAGCTAGGCAAGAAAATTCTACAGTAATTGTCAGCATATTCGTTAATCCACTGCAATTTTCCCCAAATGAGGATTTTAATCGCTATCCCCGGACTTTAGAGCTAGATATGCAACTGTGCGAACAAGCTGGGGTAGACGTAATTTTTGCGCCCACTCCGGAAAAAATGGGAGTTCCACAGAAGAGTATACAAGAAGCTAAGGTTACACAAGTAATCCCTCCATCTGCTATGATAACAGGCTTGTGTGGTGGGTTTCGGCAAGGGCACTTCCAAGGTGTGGCCACGATAGTGACCAAGCTTTTCAACTTGGTGCAGCCTGACCGAGCCTACTTTGGGCAAAAGGATGGTCAGCAACTAGCGATTATTAAACGCTTAGTAGCCGATCTGAATTTTCCTATAGAGATTGTTGCTTGTCCAACGGTGCGAGAAGCCTCTGGTTTGGCCTTAAGTTCTCGCAATCAATATTTGACTGCAACTCAAAAACAGCAAGCTGCGGTTTTATATCGTGGCTTACAAAAGGCTGAGGCTATTTTCAAGTCAGGGGTGCGCGATCGCAGTCAGCTGATCGCCGCAGTACAGGAAGAAGTAGCAATGGTCAGTAATGTCTTAGTGGAATATATTGAATTGGTTGAGCCAACTACATTGATGTCTTTAGTAAAAGTTCAGGAGGAAGGAATGCTCGCGATCGCAGCTCGGATGGATTCTACAAGGCTGATTGACAACATTTTGTTGTGCGATCGCCTGCCGATTATCGCCATAGATGGCCCTGCTGGTGCCGGAAAATCTACAGTGGCTCGGCAAGTCGCTAATAAATTAGGTCTGGTGTATTTAGACACAGGTTCAATGTATCGTGCCGTTACATGGCTCGTACTGCAACAAGATATTCCCCTAGACGATGAATGCGCGATCGCAGAATTAGTTAGTGCTTGCGAAATTAAATTAACTCCCAGCCAAAATTTACAATCCCCCGTTCAGGTTTGGATTAACGGTAGCGATGTCACCCAAGAAATTCGCACCATTGAAGTCACATCTAAAGTATCCGCGATCGCAGCTCAAGGTGCTGTACGCAAAGCCTTAGTTAAACAGCAGCAAAGCTGGGGTAAAAGAGGTGGTTTAGTCGCTGAAGGTAGAGACATTGGTACCCATGTCTTCCCCGACGCAGAAGTGAAAATCTTCTTAACCGCTTCTGTCAGCGAACGCGCCCGTCGCAGACAGCAAGACTTTAAAAAACAAAATCAGCCGGAAGTCAGTCTAGAGCAGTTGGAGCGAGATATTGCTGAACGTGACTGGAAAGATAGCACGCGCAAAGTTTCACCCTTACAAAAAGCCGCAGATGCGATGGAAATTCAAACCGATGGCCTCAGCATCTCTGAAGTCACAGATAAAATCGTTAGCTATTGTCAACAACTGTTCTCTCAAACCTCATCCCTGTAATTTTCTGTTAATTGCTGAGGTGGATGTACAGAGGTGAGTGATTTAGCACCCACTCACCACTCTGAAAAGTTGCACTTTAAGTAGAGCGGCGCAATTAAAGATAGCTAATAAAGGCTGTCATTTGTCATTTGTCATTTGTCATTGGTAAGGGTTTCCAAGCTATTTGCGTTGGATAACATATTTAGGTACAGTTAACAACTTATTGTTAATTATTTTAAATAAAGCTTTGTGTATTTGAATATTAAATAATTTGGCAATTCATACATCTAACTAAAGACTGATTTTGAAATTACTGTATATTTCTTACTTGAGCTAGAAGTTTTTCAACTACAAAAATTAGCTAAATGTAATAGCAGCGCCCACCAAAACTAAGACATGGTAGGCATTGCCATATTATATATCGGGAAATTTCTGCCAAAATCACATCTGATTCCTATAGATAAATTATTATCATTTCAGTCAATGAATCTTCATCTAAAAAAATACCCATATTTTCAGGCACACCCAGCAAATAGCTGTTTTAGTAAAAGTTTGTGGCTGCTGCCTACTTATGGAATCTGGGATTTTTTTCTCTACACCCAGCAAAATCGTCCATCAATCCCTGACTCATAAAAGGTTGGACAATTGTGCAAAATTAACCACGATGGTTTTTTGTCTTGACAAACTTTTTGCGAGCAATTTGGGAATTCCCCACAGCCCTACTGGGGATTTAACTAATTTGAGAAAACCTGTGTTTTAATTTTCACTTTGGTAGTAGAATGACGATGTTAAGTTTTATGTTCCAATATGAAGAGCATGAAACTAATCAAAACAAAACCTGCAATTTCCTAAGCTTGTAAATAGCTGTAAACTGGAAACCGGTACAGAGAGGATTTCACACAATGGCATTTCAACAGCCCCCCCTACCCTACGACTTTAATGCACTAGAGCCGTATGGCATGAAAGCTGAGACTTTCGAGTATCACTATGGCAAACACCACAAAGCTTATGTAGATAACCTCAATAAGCTTACCGACGGTACAGAACTTGCGGATAAATCCCTAGAAGAAGTAATCAAAGCCACTTTTAGAGATGCTTCTAAAGTAGGAATTTTTAATAACGCAGCGCAAGTTTGGAACCACACCTTCTTTTGGAACTCACTCAAACCAGCAGGTGGCGGTCAACCTTCCGGCGCACTAGCCGATAAAATCGATAAAGATTTTGGTAGCTTCGAGAAATTTGCAGAAGAGTTCTCCAACGCTGCTGCAACTCAGTTTGGTAGTGGATGGGCTTGGTTGATTGATGATGGTGGTACTTTGAAAGTAATCAAAACACCAAACGCAGAGAACCCTCTAGCCTATGGACAAAAAGCAATTCTCACCTTAGATGTTTGGGAACATGCCTACTACATCGACTACAGAAATGCTCGTCCTGCATTTATCAAAAACTACCTTGAGCAATTAGTCAACTGGGACTTTGCTGCGGAAAATTTAGCTAAAGCCTAAAAGTTTAGAGCCAAGCTAAATTATCCCGTATTTTTAGGTAAATATACCAAGCAGTAGGGGTTTCAGCAATGCTAAACCCCTACTGCTTTTGTTTGGTAGCTGCTACGATTTCACCTTAGGGACGGGTGGCGATCTGATCCCCGACTTCTTCGAGAAGTCGGGGATCTAAGAACCCAGCAAAGGTTGTTGCAAACATTATTTAAATAGGCGCAATTTAAACTATGCAGGTGCAGGGCGAGACTATTAGGTTAAGAAGTTGTCATTTTCTGCCTAAGCTGATCATTGTGTCGAAAAATCAGCTAAATAGATATTTGGTAATCAACCACTAATGTAAGCACTAATAATTGTTGAGACTTCCAACTGACTGGAATAAAATTAATACAATATAAAAAGATGCACAAAGACTTTTGAAACTTAGCTCTTGAGGCCTGACAAATTGCCGGATCAATTTGGATTCAAGGTCTCAAAACGTAGATTGTTTATACCAGCATTAGCATTTGTACTTAGTTGAACCGCAAGCCCCATAGTATTATCAAGTTTCTAAGAGTACAGATTTAAAAGCGAAATAATATCTATTGATTGGCAAAGTTATTACTAAGTATAGAGGGATTATTTTTCATAATTTGTAGTCAGCACTTGAGTGTTAACTACATAATTAAAATTACTAATCAGAAAAACTATAGGATTCATAGTAGATTTTTGAAATATCCGTAGTAGGATGGGCAATGCCTATCTAAAAGCAGATATTTTGGGCATTATCTACAGTAAAAATCTTACAAATAGGGATATTTTCACCAAATCAAATCAGATTCCTATAGAGCTAATAATCTCCAATTGCGTCTTGAGACATAGATTTTGAAAACATAGAAAAACGCATTTGGTAGGTACAGCAATGACACATATCGAAGGCACCTTCACGGGAGCAGGAGGGCTTAACCTTTATTACCAAAGTTGGCAGCCAGAGGGAGAATTACGGGCGATTATTGCCATAGTCCACGGATTTGGGGCACATAGCGGCTTATTTGTCGATGCAGTACAACATTTACTCCCGCGAGGTTATGCTACCTACGCTTTTGATTTGCGGGGACATGGGCGATCGCCTGGACAACGAGGACATATTAATTCCTGGGCTGAGTTACGAGAAGATTTACATACCTTTTTAACCAGAATTCAGGAACGAGGGCCGAGTTGTGCGTGTTTTTTGTGGGGTCATAGTTTAGGAGCTGCGATCGCAGTAGACTATGCTTTACGCTTTCCCCAAAGTTTGCAAGGGCTAGTCTTAACAGCACCAGCTTTGGGAAAAGTTAACCTCCCGGTGCTGCAAGTTGCATTAGGGCGAATGCTTTCTCAAGTCTGGCCTAACTTTAGCCTGAAAGTGAGTCTGGATAAAAACTCGAAGTTACACAGTGCAAATGTAATTCATACTCAAGATCCATTACGCCACGAATATGGCACTGCTAGACTAGCGGCAGAGTTTTTTGCAACAGAAAAATGGGTAGAAAGCCATGCTAGCGAATTACAAGTTCCTTTGTTAATTATGTATAGCAGCGCTGATTCCATTACACCCCCAGAAGGTAGCATGGCGTTTTTCCAAAAAGTCAGCTTACCAGATAAAGAATGCTATGAATATCCTGGGGACTATCACGACTTTCACCTAGAGGTTAATTACCACAAAGTACTAGGAGATTTGGTGAATTGGCTAGAAAAGCATTTAGAAGTAGAAATAGATAATCCATCTGCTAGATGTATGATAAAAATACCTACTTTGCAGCCGGAAAATTTCACCAGGTAATGTGTTTCTTTGCGAAAAAGATACAAAAGTTGTCGTTGATCCCCAGCATGTTCTACATTATTATTAGTACAGAAAAGTAGAGTTTAAGGCAATGGCTCTGTAATAGCCTGATGTCTTAAAAACCGATAATTCTGTCTTTAATAGAATCAAATTGAAAGGTTAAATTTAGCAGTTTTCAGGCGTTAGGTATCAAAAGTCGGCATCTGAGACATTACCTCGTCTGGCATTTATTTGGCTGAAGTAAGACAAGAGATGAGTATAGCTTTGCATATGATTTTGGCTAATTGAGGGTGGAAATTTAAACGCAAAGGAGCGCAAAGGTAAGCGCAAAGGTACACAGAGGATTCACTACTAATTAATGAAATTTTGTACTTGGAGTATGTGAGGATGAGTGCTGATAATTTAAGCTCAAGCGGAGGCTCAGTGACAGAGTAACGCTGGAGTTTTGGAGTTATGAGTTATTCATCAAGCTTGATATTTAAGCCTGTTTATTAACAAAAGCATAGTTGTCAGAAAATAGCTAATAAAAACATCTGATAACTGATAACGAGGGGAAGAGTGATAAATTCTTCTGTAATCAAATGTTATCTACAAATAAGACTTATAGAGCGCCTCCTAATTCTGGAGAGGTAGTTTTAGGGCGAACTTTGCTTTCTTTATTAGATGAAGCGTGCGATCGCACTTTTAACCCCAGCGCTTTCAACCAGTTTACAGATACAGGCTGGCAACCTTTATCTAACCACGAATTGCGCACGGCTGCGGCGGAATTGGCGTTAGGCTTGCTGGATTTGGAACTAGAAAAAGGCGATTGTATTGCTTTACTCATGCACAGCGATGTCAAATTTTGCATTGCTGACATGGGTTCTTTACTCACAGGTTTGGTAAATGTGCCAATTGATTTAACCCAAACAATTGAACACATTATTTTCATTTTGCAGCACACAGAAGCAAAGGCGCTGATAATTTCTAATTTAGAATTATTGTCTCAAATTCTGCCTTATTTAGAAAATACAACTCATCTCCAGATAATCATAGTTGCTGATGTGCCTGATGATTGGCATCAACAACATAAAATAGGGATGAAAGTATTTTCATTAAATGAAATTCGCTCTCAAGGTAGAGATAAAAATTCGGAATTGAGAGTACAAGAACTCAAAGCCAAAATCATCGCTGATGACTTAGCAACTATTATTTACATTCCGGGAATTACAGGAGAACCGCAAGGGGTAATGCTTACCCATGAAAATCTCTCTGCAAATGCACTCGCAATGTTTACAGGAATTCCCGACTTAGCATTTGGTTCCCAGGAGGTAATTCTTTCTTTTTTACCATTAACTCATGTTTTAGCCCGTGTTTTTGTTTACGGTCATATTAACTATGGGCACAGTATTTACTTCAGTAATGCCAATAAGGTATTAAAACACCTGAAAGAAGTTAAGCCGACAATCTTTGCTACCGTTCCTTTGCTGTTAGAAAAAGTTTATACCAAGCTGATAGAAGCAGGAGAGAAAAACTCAAAACAGAGTAAAAAAGTAAAAGAAAACTTACCACATCAGCGCGTTACCCTCTTACCCTTTAGGTTTCCAACTACTAGGGAGGCGAAAACAGCACTTTCTAACCTGCGAGAAGCTACCTTAAAATTATCTACGACGGGGAGAAACTTAAAAACGCATTTACTGTCTTCTCGTAACGCAATTTCCACCAGACAACTTTATCTTCCTATATCCCAATCGATGATGAAATGGGCAGTAAAATTAGCCCAAAAATATGAATTAGGCAAAAAATTACCACATCAAGATGCTTTGATGTTGAAAGTGGCAGATAGTTTTATATTTTCCCAATGGCGTGCTGTTTTTGGTGGGAATATTAAATATCTACTGAGCGGAGGTGCAGCTTTAAAACCAGAGATTGTAAATTTATTTGCGGCTGCGGGAATAAAAATTTTACAAGGCTATGGTTTAACAGAAACTAGTTCAGCAGTCAGTTGTAATCGCAGTCAATTTAATCGTGCTGGAACCGTAGGCGTACCCATTGCAGGTGTAGAAGTTACTCTTGCTGAAGATGGGGAAATTCTTACGAAAAGTCCCTATAATACCCAAGGTTATTACAACAATTCAACAGCAACTCAGCAATTAATTGATGTTCAAGGTTGGTTACATACAGGCGATTTAGGAGAATTTACCCCTGACGGTTTTCTGAAGATTACTGGTTTAAAGAAAAGCCGATTTAAACTTTCTACAGGGAAGTATGTCACACCTCAACCGATAGAAAGCAAGCTGGAAAAATCTCCGTTAATAGCCCATGTTGTGACTGTAGGCGCTGATTGTAAGTTTTGTTCGATGCTGATTTTTCCAGATTTAGAAAACTTGCGTCAGCAGGCTATAGCTAGTGGAATTGATGTATCAACTGAAGAGTTGCTGCAACATCCTTGTATTACCGCTTTATATCAAGCGTTAGTCGATGAAGCGAATTGTCATTTACCGCATTGGTCGAATGTAAAACGATTCCATCTGATTAATTTTAACCTGACTGTTGAGAATGGAATGTTGACATCAACTCAGGAGGTAAATAGGGTCAAAATTTTAGAGGTGTTTGCTCAAGAAATTAATGCGATCTATGAAGAAAAGAGGGCAGTGAAGGCAGGAAATGTCACAATAGAACAAGTAAATGAATTATGTCCAGCTAATCAGACTTTTTCTTGTCCTACGTTTGCGCAGTCTCTTAATTCGTAATACTTAGATGTGGAAGGGTATTAAGAAATGAACCGCCAAGTGCGCCAAGTACGCCAAGGAAGAAATTTATCAGTATTTTTTGGCTGAGTACTGTGATTTTTTGAGAGTTAGGTAATTAATCCAATCCAAAATCTAAAATCTAAAATCTAAAATCGAAGAAGGAAGGGTGATTTATGTTTAAGCCGTTCCGAACAGCCGCAGTATTGGGTGCGGGGGTGATGGGAACTCAAATCGCCGCCCATTTAGCGAATGCTGGTTTAACAGTTCAATTATTAGATATTGCGGCTAAAGGTGACAATAAAAATGAGGTTGTGGAAACAGCTTTTAAAAAAGCCCTCAAGCAATCTCCGCCAATTTTATTTACAGAAAAAACAGCGCGACGCATAATTTTGGGCAATTTTGACGAACATTTTCACCGCATTGCTAATGTTGATTGGGTAATTGAAGTTGTTGTAGAAAATCTCGCTATTAAACAAGATTTGATGGCGCGAATCGAAAGTACTATTCGAGATGATGCGGTGGTGTCTACTAATACTAGTGGCTTACCCATTCATCAAATTGCTCAAGGGCGTTCGGAAGCTTTTCGGAAGCGGTTTTTAGGTACTCACTTTTTTAATCCTCCTCGCTATCTCAAATTATTAGAGTTAATTCCTACACCTGATACTGATACGCAAATCCTCGCAAGAATGCAATGGTTTGGGAGGATACACCTGGGTAAAGGTGTAGTAGTAGCTAAAGATACACCCAACTTTATTGCCAACCGCATCGGGATGTATGCAACGATGTTGGGGATTAAGGGTGTGAGTGAGCAAGGTTATACAATTGAAGAAATTGATACTTTAACAGGAGTCATCGCCGGACGACCAAAATCAGCGACATTCCGCACGGCTGACTTGGTAGGTTTGGATACATTAATGTATGTGGCTACGAACCTTTACCCAGCTATTCCTGACGATGAAAGCCGGGAGGTTTTGCGAGTACCAGCGTTAATGAAGAAACTCGTAGAAACTGGGACGTTAGGTGCAAAAACAGGTCAAGGATTTTACAAAAAGCAAAGTAAGGAAATTCTCTCGATTAATCCGACGACTTTAGCTTATGAAGCAGCGAAACCGTTAGATTTAGGGGATATTGAGACGATTGGGAAAATTAGCGATTTAGGCGATCGCTTACTTCATCTTTACCACGATCCTGGTCGTGCTGGTAAATTCTTCCGTCAATCCACCTTAGAAATCTTAGGTTACAGCGCCCGTCGCATTCCCGAAATAGCTGATAAACCCGCAGATATAGACAGGGCGATTCGTTGGGGTTTCGGTTGGGAACTCGGCCCCTTTGAAATTTGGGATATCCTCGGCTTTGAGACTGTCTTAGCAGACATGAAAGCTAGTGATATATCTGTGCCAGAGTGGGTAGAAAAGATGCATAATAATGGCGTGCATAGTTTCTATCGTAAAGACCGACTATCCTGGGCTGAACAAAAAGTAGTTGATGCTTGTGCTGTTTGTATTAGCGAACAACCAAAAGCGCCAACAGACGAAATTCTGATACCAGCTATCAAAGAAGATACCAAAAATATCTTGTGGGAAAATTCAGAAGCTTCTTTGTTAGACTTGGGTGATGGAGTCGTTTTATATGAATTTCATTCCAAAGGCCATACCCTAACTTTAAAAGTCGTAGAAGGATTAGCTCAAGTCTTAGATATTATCGAGAACAGCGATTACCGGGGTTTAGTGATTGGAAATGAAAGTGCAAACTTCTCTGGTGGCGCGAATTTGGCAGAAATGGCCATGTTGGCGCAAACAGATAACGGTAAAGGGATTGCTGATTTAATCGTCAAATTTCAAGCATTACTGCAACGGATTAAATATTTCCCCAAACCAATTGTTGCAGCGATTGTAGGGCGAGTTCTAGGCGGAGGTTGTGAATTAGTTTTAGCTTGTCCCCATGTAGTAGCAGCAGCAGAAACTTACATCGGATTAGTAGAACTCAGCGTAGGTTTAATTCCTGGCGCTGGTGGGATTATGCGGATGGTTACCTGGGCTAATGACAAAGCTGCTAGTGAATCACCGCAAGATATTCAACCATTCCTGAGGAAAGTGTTTGAAACGATTGGCATGGCGAAGGTTTCCAGTAGCGCTGATGAAGGACAAGAATTAGGCTACCTTTCGCCCACAACCAAGATTGTGATGAATTCCGACAGACTTTTATCTGTGGCAAAAGAGGAAGTGCTGTGTTTAGATCACGTTGGTTACACACCACCAGCAGAACGTAACGCCATCATGGTGTTAGGGCGTCAGGCGCGGGCGATGTTGGAACATACGGCCTATGTGATGCAGCAGGGCGGTTATATTTCTGAATATGACCATTATTTAGCAAGTCGCTTGGCGTATGTCATGACTGGTGGGGAACTGACTGCGCCTGCGTTGGTTGATGAGGATTATTTATCGAAATTGGAAAGAGAATCCTTTTTACCATTGTTGCAGCAACCAAAAACCCAAGAAAGATTTGCACATACTTTGAAAACTAAGAAGCCTCTGAGGAATTAAGGGTAGAGAGAGTAATAGTAGTCCTATGTGAGTTGTGAGAATTACTTTTTTTTATGAACCGCCAAGTACGCCAAGTACGCCAAGAGAAGAAACAGAGAATTCTCTGAATTATTTAGGACTTATGCACATTCTACAAATTCTTGGCGCTCTTGGCGGCTTGGCGGTTCATTAAATACACATTTAAAAATAGGTGGGAGTTATTTATGAAAGAAGCCTATATAGTGAGTAGCGTGCGCACGCCTGTAGGAAAAGCACCACGAGGAACTCTACATAATATGCGTCCTGATGATATGGGTGCGGTGGTTGTGAAAGCAGCAATTGAACGAGTTAAAGATTTAGAACCTGTATATATTGATGATGTCATTATGGGTTGTGCTTTTCCGGAAGCAGAACAGGGATTTAATATTGGACGGTTAATCGCCCAACGTGCAGGTTTACCTGATTCTGTCGCCGGAATGACTGTAAATCGCTTCTGTGCTTCGGGATTGCAAAGTATTGCGATCGCATCTCAAGCAATTATGGCAGGACATGCAGAAGTCATTGTTGCTGGTGGTACGGAATCTATGAGTTTGATTCCGATGGGCGGGCATTATTTAGCCCCTAACCCAAATATGATGATAGATACGCCTAAGGTGTACTGCACGATGGGAATTACCGCCGAAAATGTCATGCAGCATTACGAAATCTCTCGTCAAGAACAGGATGCTTTCGCGCTGCGTTCCCACCAAAAGGCTGTGGTTGCTATTAGACAAGGACGGTTTGCAGAGGAAACTGTACCGCTAACAGTGCAGGAAGTACTTTATATTGAAGGAACTCCGCGCCCAATAGAAAAGGTATTTACGGTAGATGAAGGGCCGCGTCCCGATACCAGTATGGAAGCCTTGATGAAATTGCAACCTGTATTTCGCATGGGTGGTGCGGTGACAGCCGGTAATTCATCGCAAATGTCCGATGGTGCAGCTGCTACAGTCGTGATGAGCGATCGCATGGTGCGGATGCTCGATGTCCATCCAATGGGTAAAATGTTAGGCTATGCAGTTGCAGGTGTCGCCCCAGATGTGATGGGTATCGGCCCTGTGGAAGCTGTTCCCAAAGTTTTAAAACAAGTTGGTCTTACCTTAAATGATATCGGCTTAATCGAACTCAACGAAGCCTTTGCAGCTCAAAGTTTGGCTGTAATTCGCAAACTCGGACTTAACGAAGAGATTGTTAATGTTAACGGTGGTGCGATCGCTTTGGGACATCCCCTCGGTTGTACTGGTGCGAAACTCACAGCTACCTTATTCCATGAAATGAAACGGCGTAGTGTCCGTTATGGTTTGGTGACGATGTGTGTAGGCGGTGGAATGGGTGCTGCGGCGGTGTTTGAGAATTTGATGATTTAGGAAGAAGGCAGGAGGCAGAGGGCAGAAGGCAGAAGGAATAAATTTTTATCTTTCACACTCTGCCTTCAACACTCTTGCTTTCTTCTTTGCGCCTTTGCGCCTTTGCGTGAGATTTTAAAACCTTTATTCACATGGGTGAAAACATAATGAACCTTATTCATCCAATCATAATAGTTTCAACGCTAATTTTCCTATTACTATTGCTTGGTTATATCGGCGTTCCTTTGTGGGTTTGGTCGCTTTATTTTGCAACATTACTAGTAACTGTTCACGCCCCTATTTGGACTTGGGTAATTTTTGGTGCGATCGCCCTCATCTTCAATATCCCAATTATCCGCCAAAATATCATCACATCACCGTTAATCAAAGCCATTAAAGCCTTTAACTTATTACCCAAAATCTCTGATACCGAACGCGCAGCTATTGAAGCGGGTAATGTGTGGGTAGATGGGGAATTCTTCTCAGGTAAACCAAATTTTCACAGAATTAATCAAGAACCATACCCTATAATTACACCAGAATTGCAAGCGTTTCTTGATGGCCCCGTTGAACAAGTTTGTCGGATGGTAAGTGATTGGGAAATTTATCGCCGCAAGGATTTACCGCCGGAAGTTTGGGATTATCTCAAACAAGAACGCTTTTTAGGAATGATGATTCCCCAAGAGTATGGCGGGTTGGGATTTTCTAATTTCGCCTACAGTAATGTGATGACTAAATTAGCATCGCGTTCTTTTACTCACGTTGCAACTGTGGGCGTAACTAACTCATTAGGCCCTGCAAAATTATTACTCCGCTACGGAACAGAGGAACAAAAAAATTATTACCTACCCCGTCTCGCTAGGGGTGAGGAAATTCCTTGTTTTGCGCTGACAGAACCGACTGCGGGGTCAGATGCGGCTAGTATTAAGTCAGAAGGAACGGTGTTTAGAGGTGAGGATGGGAAGCTTTATCTGCGGTTGAATTGGCAGAAGCGCTATATTACCTTAGCTGCGATCGCAACTCTCTTAGGACTAGCTTTTAAATTACGCGACCCGGAAAATTACTTAGGTAAAGGTAAAGAAGTTGGCATTACCTGCGTTTTAATCCCCACCGACACACCGGGCGTAATTATGGGTAGACGACATGACCCAATGGGTGTGCCTTTTTACAATTCGCCTACAGAAGGACATAACGTTATTATTCCTGTTGACCAAATTATCGGCGGTGTGGAACAGGCTGGTAATGGCTGGAAAATGTTGATGCAAAGCCTAGCCGCAGGTAGGGGAATTAGCTTCCCGGCTAGTTGTACGGGTGTGGCGAAGTTAGTAGCGAGAGTTACCAGCGCTCATGCTGTGGTACGGCAACAATTTGGTTTATCGATTGGTCGGTTTGAAGGAGTAGAAGAACCTTTAGCGAGAATTGGCGGTTTAACCTACTTAATGGAGGCGGCGCGAACTTATACCTGTGGTGCAGTAGATAAAGGCGAACAACCAGCGGTAATTTCGGCGATCGCCAAATACAGTTTGACGGAAATCTCCCGCAAAATCATCAACGATGGTATGGATATTCTGGGCGGTGCGGGAATTTGTCGCGGCCCCAGAAATTTATTAGCAAATATTTATACAGCAACGCCGATATCAATTACCGTCGAAGGTGCAAATATTCTCACCCGTACCTTGATGATTTTTGGACAAGGGGCGATTCGCTGTCATCCTTATGTTTATCAGGAAATTACAGCCCTAAGTCAATCAGATGTGACTGCTTTTGATCAAGCTTTCTGGCATCATTTAGGGTTAACGGTGCGTAATGGTTTCCGCGCCAAACTTCTCTATCTTACCCGTGGGAATTTAGCAGCTTCACCAGTGTCAGGTGCGACAGCTAAATATTATCGCAAATTACAATGGGCTGCGGCTACCTTTGCCTTACTAACTGATATTGCGATGTTCTCCCTCGGTGGAACCTTAAAGCGACGGGAGAAACTCACAGGAAGGTTTGCGGATATTCTCACCTGGATGTATTTAGCAACTGCTACCCTGCGCCGTTTTGAAGCCGAAGGGCGAAAAGCGGAAGATTTACCTTTTGTGCATTGGGCGATGCAATATGCTTTAGCACAGATGCAGGAAGCGTTTGAGGGGATTTTCCAGAATTTATTTGTACCAGTTTTAGGTAATTTCTTGACTTGGTGGTGGCGACTTAATCCGATTGGTTCCTTACCTGATGACAAACTGGGTAGCGAAATTGCGCATAAATTACAAACTCCTGGAGAAATACGCGATCGCCTCACCGCAGGTATTCATATTCCCCGCACCAGCGATGAAGCATTAGGACGTTTGGAAAAAGCTTTTACCTTGTTATCCCAAGCCGAACCAATCGTCAAAACTATCAAAAATGCTACTCATACAGGGAAACTAGCACAGCTAAAACCCGATGAGTTAATTTCCACAGCCCTGAAAGCTGGGGTAATTAGCGAGAAAGATGTTGAACTTATCTGTGAGGCGGAATTTGCCCGTAATGATGCGATTCAAGTAGATTCGTTTAGTTTAGAGGAGTATATGCAAGGCAGTCAAAGCTTTGGAGATAAAGTAATGACGCCAAATCTGGGATAACTAGCTTTAATTGGGCGATCGCATTTTGTTGAGAAGCGATCGCACTTAATACTTTTGAGATGTAAATTACAAATTATTTCCACCATCGCCCTACATCCATAATTGCACGCCAAACCTCTGCCGTTGCAACTTCACCACCTAATGCAAAGATAACTGGAAACAATACCTCGATATCCTGCAGCAAATTAGGGCGAGTGCGAACAGATAAATGATGAAGGGTATCTTGCCAAAGTGGAAAAAGTATGGCGGATGGCATTTGTGACAGACCGAAAGCTAAGGCACGGAGGGTATTGATGCGATAATACTCATTATCAATTGCCCTAGCAGCCGCGAGTGCTTCTGGTAATACCTCTGGTAGTTTGTCGGCTAACTCACTGAGGGCATCGGCGCGATCATAATCATCCTCCATTGCCCTGGCTGTAGCAAGTGCTTCTGGTAAAATTTGTGGTAGTTTTTGAGCTAAGGCACTGAGGGCATGGGCACGATAACGGTTATCCTGAATCTCTCTAGCAGCAGTAAGGACTTCTGGTAATAATTCTGGTGGTAGTTTCTCGGCTAATTCACTATGCACAAGAGAAGACTCATTGTGAATCGCCTCAGTAGCAGCAATAGCTGCTGGCACAACTTCTGGTAGTCTTTGGGCTAAGGCAATCAAAACCGCAGCACGATCACAGTCATGCTGAGTTTCTCTAATCGTAGCAAGGGCTTCTGGCAAAACTTCTGGTAGTTTCTCTACTAAAGCTATCAAAGGATGGGCGCGCTCGTCATGATCCTGAATTTTCCGAGCGATCGCTAGGACTTCTGGTAATAATTCTGGTGGTAGTTGCTCCGCTAATTCACTTAAACGATGACCACGACAAGACTCATCCTCAATAGCCTCGGTAGTAGCAATAGCTTCGGGCAAAAGTTCTGGTAATCTTTGGGCTAAGGCAATCAAAACCGCAGCACGATAATAGTTATACTGAGTTTCTCTAGCCGCAGTCAGGGCTTCTGGCAGTAGTTCTGGCGGTAGTTTCTCTACTAAAGGTATCAAAACTTCAGCACGAGTCATTTCATCCTCAATCTCTCTGGCAGCAGCAATAGCTTCGGGCAAAACCTCTGGTAGTTTCTGGGCTAAGGCCATCAACACCTGAGCACGATCATACTCATTTTGAATCGCCCTGGCAGCAGCAAAAGCTGCTGGCAACAAATTTGGTGGCAGTTTGTCTGCTAAGGCTCTCAAGGCTTTGGTAAGATAATACTCATCCTCAATTGCCACAGCAGCAGCAAAAGCTGCTGGCAACAAATTTGGTGGCAGTTTGTCTGCTAAGGCACTCAAGGCTATGGCACGATTGCGCTCATTCCCAAGCGCCACAGCAGCAGCAAAAGCTTCTTTTAACAACTCTGGTGGCAGTTTGTCTGCTAAGGCACTCAAGGCTTTGGTAAGATAATACTCATCCCTAATTTCCCTGGCAGCAGCAAGTGCTTCTGGCAAGAACTCTGGTGGCAGTTTGTCTGCTAAGGCATTAAAGGCATCGGTACGATCATTCTCATCCCCAAGTGCCCTGGCAACAGCAAGAGCTTCTTTTAACAACTCTGGTGGCAGTTGATCTGCTAAGGCACTCAAGGCTTTGGTAAGATAATACTCATCCCCAATTGCCCTGGCAGTAGCAAGAGCTTCTTTTGGTGGCAGGTTGTCTGCTAACGCACGCAAAGCACAGGCACGATAATACTCATCCCCAATCGCCCTGGCAACAGCAACAGCTTCTTTTAACAACTCTGGTGGCAGTTTATCTGCTAAGGCACTCAAAGCATCGGCACGATTCCGCTCATTCCCAATCGCTCTGACAACAGCAAGGGCTTCTGGTAATACTTCTGGTAGTTTATCTGCTAAGGCACTCAAGGCATAGGCACGATAATACTCATTCCCAATCGCCCTGGCAACAGCAAGGGCTTCTGGCAATACTCCTGGCAGTTGATCTGCTAAGGCACTTAAGGCATAGACACGATAATACTCATCCCCAATCGCCCTGGCAACAGCAACAGCTTCTTTTAACAACTCTGGTGGCAGTTGATCTGCTAAGGCACTCAAGGCATCGGCACGATAATTCTCATCCCGAATCGCCTTGGCAACAGCAAGGGCTTCTGGCAACAAATCTGGTGGCAGTTGATCTGCTAAGGCACTCAAGGCATCGGCACGATAATTCTCATCCCGAATCGCCCTGGCAACAGCAAGGGCTTCTTTTAACAACTCTGGTGGCAGTTGATCTGCTAAGGCACTCAAGGCATCGGCACGATAATTCTCATCCCAAATCGCCCTGGCAACAGCAAGGGCTTCTGGTAATACTTCTTTTAGTTTGCCTGCTAAGGCAATCAAGGCTTTGGTACGATAATACTCATTCCGAGCCACCTTAGAGGCGGTGAGGGCTTCTATCAACAACTCTGGTGGCAGTTTATCTGCTAAGGCACTCAAGGCATGGGTAAGAGAATCCTCATACAGAATCAACCTAGCGGCGGTGAGGGCTTCTTTTAACAACTCTGGTGGCAGTTTATCTGCTAAGGCGCTCAAGGCATCGGCACGATAATTCTCATCCCGAATTGCCCTGGTAACAGCAAGAGCTGCTAGCAACAACTCTGGTGGTAGTTTATCTGCTAAGGCATTCCTGGCATCGGCACGATAATACTCATCCCAAATCGCCCTGGTAACAGCAAATACTTCTTTTAACAACTCTGGTGGCAGTTTATCTGCTAACGCACTCAAGACTTGGGCACGATCATACTCATTCCCAAGTGTCCTGGCAGCAGCAAGTGCTTCTTTTAACAACTCTGGCGGCAGTTTGTCTGCTAACGCACTCAAGGCATCGGCACGATAATTCTCATCTCGAATCGTCCTGGCAGCAGCAAGTGCTTCTTTTAACAACTCTGGTGGCAGTTTGTCTGCTAACGCACTCAAGGCTTGGGCACGATGATTCTCATTCCCAAGTGCCCTGGCAGCAGCAAGTGCTTCTGGTAATACTTCTTTTAGTTTGTCTGCTAAGACATTCAAGGCTTGGGCACGATGATTCTCATCCTGAATCGCCCTGGCAGCAGCAAGTGCTTTTTGCAGTGCTAATTGTTGAAGATTTGGTGGCAGATAATTGACTAGTTTTGCCAGCGCGTCTATTTTCTCTTCTAGCTCTGGTTTTTGCAGGGCGTAAGCTAGTCCTTGTTCGGGAGTCCACTTCTTGTTTTTGACTAAAGCAAGTAATAAATCTCTTGGTAAATTAGCTGCCAAACTATTCAGGGATGTAGTAATCAAAGCATAGCGACACTGCAAACTTAATGTTGATGCAGTCCAATTCCTTTGAGCTAATTCCCAAGCACGAGATATATCTGTGATGTAACCCCCTGTTTGTGCCAATTGTTCCCGCACTTCAAACCAGCCATTATTGCCAGTTGCCGACTCTTCCCACAATAAAGAGTGAATCTCTTCAAAGAGTCCCGCCTTTTCCAAATGCCAAACTAAATGCTGATGAATATAACCATCATCAGGTAAGGTATGCCATAAATTATTCTGGATTTTCTGCCGATATTTCTCCACAAAAGCAGCATGAGCATCAACAAGATTTAAACCTAACCCTGGCAAATCTCCTATTTGCTTTGGCTGTGGCGCAGCAGTTAACAAATTACAAGCTAAATCATGGAATAAGTCATGTAATCGATAGCTAGGAGTACCATCAGCCAGGGGTACTCCTGTTAATAGCAATGCTTTATTCCGTAAATATTCCAACATCTGGGCAGCATCACGCTCATCCATTGCCCACAGCGTCGCCGCCATCATCTTATTAATGTTCACATCCTCCGGCAACACCCCCAACCAAGCAAAATGCTGCTTTTCTTGAGGTATTCTCTTGACACTTAAGTTTAATGATGCCGTTAAACTCAAGCGTTTTAAACTTGCCTCATCGGTAATTTCTTGGGCTTCCGGCCGGTCAAAACTGGTTAATCTGGCTACCTCTTGCCGAATATCTCCCAATAGTTCATCCCAATTCGTACCACTAGCCACTTCGGCGGCTGCAAGTTCCAACGCTAGGGGGAGATAACCAACGCCTTGAGCTAAATTTTCGGCTGACTGAAGTTCTGCACCTGTAATTTCCCGTCTTAATTTCTTCGTCAGCAATGCCATAGCTTGATCTGGTGTCATGATATCCAGGCTGTAGGTGCTGGCTGCTAAAGCATCGGCAATTGCCGCTTCACGAGTTGTGACTAAAACTTGACACCGCACCCCACCCACATTAAACGCTTGGGCATCTTGTGTATTCCAAGCATCATCCACTACCAGCAACACGGCTTTGTCATAAAGCAGCGTCCGTAAATGATTAGTAGTTGCTTCCACACTGGTAGGTTTAAAGCTATAGTCTCCTAATGCTTGCACCCAGCCACTAACTAAAGACAGCACATCCGGCTGTTGACCTAATGTAGCCCACAAAATCCCATCACAAAACCGAGTTTGGATTTCTGCGTCTACTGCTAAAGCTGCGGCTAAAGTCGATTTCCCCACAGAACCCAAACCGTGAATCGCCGTAATTACCAAAGTGCGATTATCTTCTGTGAGGAGGCGAGTTTTTAAATCATCGCTGTATTCTGGGCGTTCAACAAAGTGTGCAGGTAAAGGTGGCGCTTGAAATATTGCCAGTTGAGTTTGGGGTACAACAGCAACATCCTCATCTTCAGGGTAATTCGCTTCTAGCTGTTGAGGTTTCTTTGGTTTGTTGCTTTGCCATACCTCATCAAACTTTTCCAGGTTCTTTTCTTTATCCCTTGACCATAGCTTTAATGTAAAGTGCCACTCATCAGAACCCTGAGTTTGAAGCCGATTATCTTCCAGAATTTTGACAAAATCCTTGAGTAAATGCAGTGCGGCGCGGATTTGCGTTTTAGTTAACTTACCTGGATATTCGTCTTTTTGCGTCAACAACTCCAAAGTTACCAGAGTTGTTTTCATCGTCAGCTTGGGGTTAGGGCTATCTGCTTGTTTCCAGTCGTACTCAATATTCAAATTATCTTCCGCAAATTCCCCAGCCGCAAAACCAAGCAACGCCGCCAATAGACGCTTAACTCGCCTTTTGATTACATCTCCGTAAGTAGTTTTTGGCATTGCATTTCCAAAATCGACCAGAAAGTTTGGGGCTACCCCAAGCTGATTGAATCCTGATTTTAAGGTATTTTCCCCAAGATTGGGGTATTTGCTTAGGGAGACTACCCCAAAGAGATGCTTTAGCTACCAACTCTTTGAGGGGCAAACACATGAAACGCCAACACCAAGATATTCTCGGTAAAACTATTGCTTTGTTACTGGCAATGCAACTATTCCTAATTGGCTTACAAGCTAAAACCCGCATTGACCAAGGTAACTCAACTCTTGAGACTTTAACATGGTTGATTCAACAATATATTCCAGTATTAGTTAAAGTCAAAAGCTTAGAGGAGAAAAAGCCGAAAAAGGAGGACAGCAAGCCAAAGGTGAAAAGGTAATACCAATTCAAAATTCAAAATTAAGAAACCAAACATAACAAGGGTTTGGGGCTGTGCATCTGTGAAGGTGATCAGATCCCCGACTTCTTGGAGAAGTCGGGGATCTAGCAGCCCCGCAAAATTAATGTGGTGGAGTACTAAGGCGTGTTTGCAAACCCCAAACGCCTTCAGGCTTTAGCCTGAGGCTATACAAAAAGAGCTTACCTGCGTGGACTAAAAAGCCTCACTTCTCGTAGTCCGCGCAGGCGGACTTGGTAGAGGTAAAAGCACCTTTGTAGGGTGACGGCGACTTTGAAAACACGCCCTAGTAATTAGTAATTGCGAAAGATTATACGGTAGGTGCACGGCGCTAATAACATTGTCAAAGTTCTTCTGCTTCCTGCTTTGTTCACAGAACTGTTTCCCGTGTCAACTCCGCGTTAATCGGTTTCACCAGATAAATCCGCAACATATGCCAGATAATTGCGGTAATCGCTGGTACTTTCAACCAGAACTTGACAAAGTTAGAGCGATCGCTCTTATTAATCTCTGCCAATTTCTGATTATTTTCAAAACACTGTTCTAATCGCCAGAAAAATTCCGGGTGATTAGTATCTAAAATCAACGGAAATGCACGGGAAGCGGTATTATTCGTCTCCCGAATCACTTGCTGATTATACTTGCGCGGATGTATACCGATGGATTGGTAAAAGCTGGCGCGTTCAAAAACTGTAATTGTATGGGTAACAAACACCGTCAACAGAAAAAACCGCACCCATAACCGCGCTTTCCAGTTCTGCCATAATTTTGGTTGTGACCTGAGTAACGCTTTAAAGAAATCTCCATGTCTATTCTCATCCTGACACCAACTCTCAAATTTTCGGAATAGGGGATAGAATTGATATTGAGGATTTTTCTGCAAATGTCGATACATTAAAATGTAGCGCCAGTACCCAATTTTCTCCGATAGGTAGACTGTGTAAATAATCCACTCTGGCGGAAAAAATGTATAAGTACGATTTTTGGTCAGATAGCTTAAATCTAAGGAAAGATTAAAATCAGCCATTGATTTATTGAGAAAACCTGCATGGCGGGCTTCATCTCTTGCCATTAATTGGAAAGCTTCTGCCAAAATTGGGTTCTTTTCTTTCAGGCGGCGCGACAGTTCTTTAAACAATAAAAACCCAGAAAATTCGGAAGTACAAGAACGTTCTAAAAAGTCAATAAAAGAACGTCTTGTTTCTCCTTGAATATGATCCCAACATTGTTTAAATTCATCATCACGCACAAAATGATGGCGGTTATAATCAGCCCTCAATTCCTCAACAATTGCTAATAACTCAGTCTCATTGGCGGAAATATCTAACTTCTCCATCGCGGCGAAGTCAGTAGTATAAAACCGGGGTGTTAATAATGTTTCCTGCACAGGCGCTTTAATACCTGGCTTCAGCATCTGAGGCTCCGGAGTTTCAAGAGACTTCACCATCGAAAATCCTTTTACGAGTGCATCTTCCAATAGTTATATAAGCATAAAATATTGTTCTGAATAGTTAAGTTCTGCAAATTGAGGGGTTGACGGTTGACGGTTGACGGTTGACTGTTGCCCAATGCCCCATGCCCAATGCCCCATTAATATGTGCCTTCACACACAGACAAAGATAAAGAAATATTAATAGCTTAATAGTTATACAAAGAGAAATAGTTAAATAATTTTGGGAGAAAGAAAAATGGCAGCGATGCCTTAGGGCAAGAACCATTGGTTCTACGCATCGGCATGATATGTGCTGGATAGAGTGATGCGAATCCTGCCTTACCCCAGAATAACAATTCTCAAGCTCTGGCATTGACTGTGAACTAGCAGAACTCCTGAGTCTGTAGCTCATTTGCCGAGAGTGCTGGCGATTGAACATGAAGGAAGTACAAATCCTCAACACCTGCGTAAGTCCTGAGTTCAATAAGTTATTCGATTCACACATGGGTAAAGATGCGGACAAAACAACAGTAGAGACGCGATTCATCGCGTCTCTACAAGAGTGATGAATCGCGTCTCTACTACCCCATACAAGCAAAAACCGCTAGGTCGCATTGTCGCATTACTTCGGAGGTTTTGATGGTTTTTCTCTTACCTGGTGTCAAATTCGATCTGGAGATGATCCAAAAGTATGATGCACCTGCACCCAGATACACCAGTTACCCACCTGCTACTGAATTAAGCGAAGCATTCACCCTAGATGATTTACAAAATGCGATCGCAGCTTCAAATCAAAGAAAAACGCCCTTATCTTTATATTTCCATATCCCCTTTTGTCAGAGTGCTTGCTACTTTTGCGGCTGTAATACGGTAATTTCTAACAACAAGAATATTGCCAAACCTTACCTAGAGAATTTGGTTAAAGATATTCAGCAGACAGCAGCTTTAATCGATTCTGAGCGCAAAGTCCTGCAAATTCATTGGGGTGGTGGTACGCCTAACTACTTAGAACCTGAGCAAGTAGAATTTATCTGGAAACACATCACCCAACACTTTACTATTGACCCATCGGCGGAAATTTCTATTGAGATTAATCCCCGCTATGTAGATAGAGACTACATTTTATTTCTGAGAAAAATTGGGTTTAATCGCATTAGTTTTGGCATTCAAGATTTTAATCATGAAGTGCAAGTAGCAATCAATCGCATCCAGCCGGAGGAAATGCTATTTGATGTCATGAGTTGGATTAGAGAAGCTCAATTTGAGAGCGTAAATGTAGACCTAATTTATGGTTTACCTTATCAAACCAGGCAAAGTTTTCGGGAAACAATCAAAAAGACAATTGCATTAGATCCTGACCGAATTGTAGTTTTTAATTTTGCTTATATTCCCTGGATTAAACCAGTACAAAAAAATATTCCCGAATCAGCCTTACCTCTACCCCAGGAAAAGTTAGAAATTCTCAAAATGACCATTGAAGAATTAACCAATAATGAGTATATGTTTATTGGGATGGATCATTTTGCTAAATCTAACGACGAATTAGCGATCGCGCAACGCAATGGCACTCTGAAGCGAAACTTCCAAGGCTACACCACCCACGCGGAAACGGAACTTTTTGGGTTTGGTGCTACCTCTATCAGCATGTTAGAAGATGCTTATTTCCAAAATCACAAGCAACTGAAGGAATATTATCAGGCAATTTCTACAGATACTTTACCTTTGAGCAAGGGTATTAAACTCAATCAAGATGACATTATTAGACGCGATGTCATTATGAGTATTATGTCTCACTTTCAGTTACATAAACAAGACATTACTGATAAATATCAAATCTGTTTTGATGAATACTTCAGCCACGAATTAGAGATGTTAAAGCCACTAGAAGCTGATGGGCTGGTTAGTATATCTAAAAACTACATCTTAATTACAGATGTTGGTCGATTGTTAGTGAGAAATATTGCGGTGATTTTTGATAATCACATGAGAAAGAAGGAAAAACATTTCTCACGAGCAATATAGGCGGTTCAGATCCCCGACTTCTTTAAGAAGTCGGGGATCTTGCATCGTCAAATCACAAATGACCAATAACTATTGCAAATTCGCAGGAATCTTTTCTGGAACTACCCAATAATAAATAGTTTTACCATCAACATTTAATGTCTGTTGGGGTTTCCAATCGCCCATATCAAAGGCGTGGGAAACAATTCGAGTGCCGGGTTTGAGTTCTTTAAATAATTTGGGGCGGAGTTTGATGTTAACATCAGGTAGTAAGTAGAGCGTAACTACTGTAGCTTGACTCAAATCAGTGTTAAATAAATCTTGCTGGACAAACTTGACGCGATCGCTTACTCCAGCTTTTTGTGCGTTCTGATTAGCTTCGGCAACTCTTTCGGGATTGATATCTATACCTACGCCTTGGGTACCGTATTTTTGAGCGGCTGTGACTACTATTCTGCCATCACCACTACCCAGGTCGTACAGTACATCATTCTTACCCACTTTAGCAACGTTTAACATTGCATCTACCACAGGCTGAGGTGTAGGAACGTAGGGAACATCACCAGGACGTTCTTGGGGTTGTTCTGTGGTTGCTGGTGCTTCAGTTTGCTGAACAGTTACGGCTGGTTTTTGGGTGTCTGCTTCTGAACTTTGCTGTTGAGTTGTACAGCCAGTAATCCCAAAGCTGACAACACTAAACCCTGTAGTTAGTAAAAGCAGAATTTTGGAGAAATTCATCACAATACTCCTAATTATTTTGGTATTTGGGTTATTTGAAAATGGGCATTGGGCATGGGGCATGGGGCAAAGACGCGATGAACCCTTGTCTCTACAATTGTCCTCCTTGTCTTCCTTGTCCCCCTTGTCCTCCTTACGCCCTTCGTTGACGATATTGATTCCACAAAAATAGGGGTATACCTGCTGCGACAACTGCAACGCCAAGCACTGCACCTACTCCGGTATAAACTAAGCTGGAGTAAAGCAGATAGGCGCACACTGCACAAAATAGTAAAGGTGTGAACGGATACAAAGGTACGCGAAAGGCTCGCGGTATTTGCGGTTCGCGCTGGCGTAATACCAGCAGCGATATCCCGGAAAGGAGGAAGAAAAACCAAAACACTGGGGCGGTGTAATCTACCATTGTTTCAAAGCCTTTGCGGGTAAGGGTACCCAAGACAATCAAGGCTAAGGCGATCGCACCTTGCAAAAGTAATGCATAGGTAGGTGTGCTAGGCTTTTGTCGCCAATGTCCCATGAAACCGAACAGCGCAAAATCTTGCCCTAAGGCGTAATTAGTCCGCGCCCCGGTAAAAATGGTGGCGTTGGTTGCGCCTAATGTACAAATTGCTATCAGTAGACTGACAAAAAAGGCTCCGGGTGCGCCCCAAAGCGATCGCATTAAATCTGCGGCGACGGCTTCCGATTGTGCCATATTTGCTACACCTAAGCCGCGCAGGTAAGCCCAATTGATTAGCAGGTAAATGGTGGTAATAATACCAATACTCAATAAAAGCGATCGCAAAATATTGCGGCGTCTATTTTGGATTTCTGCTGCAATATAAGCGGCTTCGTTCCACCCACCGTAGGACAACAGCACAAACACCATTGCTAATCCCCAGTTACCGGATGCTGTGGATTCTACAGTGATGCTAGTATCATATGTGGCAGTTAATCCGATAATTACCACCAGTAATAAACCTAAGACTTTCGCCGCAGTGAGTAAATTTTGCGTCCATTTACCTTGTTGCAAACCGATAATATTCAAAGCAGTTAAAAATGCGATCGCCACAGCTGCATATATAGAGGGTGAAAATGTCCCCAACCGCCATATTTGAGAAGCATAGTCACCAAAAACAAATGCTAACAGTGCAATCGAACCTGTTTGAATTACTGTCATCCTCGCCCAAGCAAATAAAAAGGCGATTCCCTTACCAAAAGCTCGTTTTAAGTAATAATAAACACCACCAACATCAGGATAAGTTGTGGCTAACTCTGCGTAGCATAATGCGCCTACCAGAGAAACTGCACCACCAACTAGCCAGAACAGCAGTACCGCAACATCGCTACCTGCATAATTCGCAACTAAAGCTGGGGTTTCAAAAATTCCCGCCCCGATAACAATTCCCACAATCAGCGCCACAGCATCCGGTAACGTTAGCGATTGCTTGGGTGTGGCTATTTCCGGCGATCCTACCTGCTCAGTTAAACTGAAGTTTTCACGTCTAGTCACTGGTACTCCTGATTGTTATTGAGCGTTCGAGAGGTATTCTGCATTTGAATTTCATTATGTTGATAGCAACAGAATTACCCTCATCTTGATACTCAAGAATAAAAATCACTTAGGTTTAGTGAAAGCTCATGAGATTATTTATGCAGCTTAAAAGCGCAACATTTATATCTAAAAATATTTAGATTCATTAATACATCTATAAAAAGACAGATAAGCAATTTATTTCTCAAGGTAGAAACAGATAGCCTAATTTTTATAGCCTTGAGCAAAACAGCTAGAATTGAAAATATCACTTGTAATTTTCATATTCTTATCCAGCAATCAACCTAATTAGAGCGGATAATTCTAAAAAAACAAGAAAATCTTTATCTATCTTTCGGTTGTTACATTTATCTCAACTGGTAGAAACAATTTAGATAGTTAATAGATAAATTATGTAATAACCAGACAAGATTTCTGAGGAGTTTATGAATATTATTGCTTGGGTTGTCTTAGGACTTTTAGCTGGTGCGATCGCGAAAGCAATTTATCCAGGTTATCAAGGTGGCGGTATCCTTTCCACAATCGTCTTAGGGATTATCGGCGCTTTCGTTGGTGGAAGTCTGTACACACTTTTACAAACAGGAACTTTACAAATTACTGCTGCTGGCGCTGGATTTAGTCTACCAGGTCTGTTTATAGCTGTAATTGGTGCAATTATTGCTATTTATTTATGGGGACTATTGAACAGAAGAAGCAGGGTGTAATAATTACTAATTCGTAATTCGTAATTCGTAATTAAATCAGACAAGATAAATGTCATTAAGTACTCTTCGCCAACATCAGCATTACTTGTGAGTACGGATTACGAAGAATGAATTATTAGTTAGTTTGACCACATTATTGTTTCAGGAAGAACCAAAACATGTTTTTTCATAAAAAAGAACCGATTCATGTAGTAAACGTGAGCGAGGCGAATCCTCGGTTTGCGCAGTTACTCCTCGAACAATTTGGTGGAGCTACAGGAGAACTTACAGCTGCTCTACAATATTGGGTGCAATCTTTTCATGTCGAAAATGCTGGCATTAAAGACATGCTACAAGATATTGCGATTGAAGAGTTTGGTCATTTAGAAATGGTGGGTAAACTCATCGAATCCCATACAAAAAATACCGATCAAACAGAGGCTTATAAAAGTACTCTCTTTGCAATTCGAGGTATCGGGCCTCACTTTTTAGATAGTCAAGGTAGCGCTTGGACTGCAAATTATATCAACGAAGGTGGCGATGTAGTCCGCGATTTGCGAGCTAATATTGCAGCCGAAGCTGGTGCGCGTCAGACTTACGAAGAGTTGATCAAGTTAGCTACAGATGATGGTACCAAAAAAACATTAGTCCATCTGTTAACCAGAGAAATTTCTCATACCCAAATGTTTATGAAAGCACTGGATTCTCTGGGTAAATTAACAGATCCACTTTTTGGTAATATTCAGCCAGATGAAACTGTCGCTCTCTACTACAATTTATCTACAAACGGTAATGGTCATGATGAGCGCGGCCCCTGGAATTCTGAACCAACTTTCAAATATATTGCCGATCCGCTACAAAAGCATTCCTAATTAACTGAGGAATAACATAATATGAGCCAGTTAGAAGTTAATTCTCTGGCTCATTTTTCCGGAAAAATAAAGTTAAAATTATGGAGAATTAGCTAGTGATTGTCAATAATACATCCGATGGTTGGGAAATTATTTATCATCGCTCACATGCTTTATTAGCAGCACAATTAGCAGGACAGTGGCGGCGTAAAAATGCTCCACCTCGGTTATATGAAACCCTCGCCGCAATTTCTCATCATGACGATTTAGAGAAGGAATGGGAAGAAGATATTGTCACCGAAGCTGGTGCGCCAATGGACTTTACTTTAGGTAAAGATGTACTTGTAGATAAACAAATAAATTTAGTCAAAAATGCTCGTTATCGCGGACGCTGGGTAGCTTTATTAATTTCTAGACATGTGAGTTATCTATATGAAGGAAATCGCGATCAGAGTCCAGAATTAGCTAAATTTCTCGACGAGCAAATAGAAAATCAAAAAAAATGGACTAAAGAATTAGGAATTGAAAAGAAAGATGTAGATGCAGCTTATGCATTTATGCAATGGTGCGATCGCCTGTCTTTAATTCTCTGTCAACAACAACTACCTGAGGATGAACGCTGGTTAGAAATTAGCAAAGGCCCTGACGATGAGCGTTATGATATTATGCAACGTAACGATTCTTTAGTAACTGTCAAACCTTGGCCGTTTGAGAATGAGAAATTTACAGTCAATATCGAAGCCTGTAAAATAAATCAGTTGAAATTCAAAAACAGCGCTGAACTTACTCAAGCACTCCAAGAAGCACCCATCAACATCTTAGAGTGGACATTTGTAAAAAGTTAGCAATATTAGTCCTAAATCCTTCGTGAGAAACAAGATCCCCGACTTCTCCAAGAAGTCGGGGATCTAGACACCTCGAATTCTCGCAAATCAGATAGGACTGCTATTAATATTTATCTTGCTTAATTGTGTTATACACATTGCAATTCCTTTCTCGTAATAAGCTGCTTCATTAATAAAGACGGGATACACTGTAGATTCACCTGCATAAACAATTTCTTTACCCTCAAAATTTAAAAATATCGGCTCTCCAGGATGCAATGGTTGATAATCCTGAAATTGTAGTTTTGGATGAATCATTGCTTCAATTTCTCCTATCTCATTTCGGGGATAGTCGATGGTTTCAATGCTGTGATAAACGTTGATATTATCTTTTACAGGCGGTGCTGTTCCCTGATTATGAGCTTCTAAATAATCTAAAATAGCGTGAATAATTGTTTCTGTTTCTTGAAATAATGCAGCATCTAAAACATTTTGTGCAACTGCACCAACTTCTAAGGTACAACCAAATTCACAAATTGAATCTAAGTGCGGTCTGAACTTTTGCTGACTTGTAGAAAATAGTATATTTACTTTAGGACTGATTGATGTCAAATAAGCTCCTAAATGCAGATTTAATGAATTCTCATTACCTAAAATAATAGTCAGCCCCATATTAGCTGTAGAACTATGTAAATCAATCACAAAATCTGCTGGCTGACTACCTTGCAAACCAAAAGTTTGATGAATTAATTTGGCTTGTTGTGCTTCATAACTAGCCAAATTTGGGTTTTCTAAATCTTCGCGGAGAAAGCAGCGATTTAAATCTGTATCTACGTATCTTTTGCCGATCGCACTCGCTTTAGGGTTGGCGATCAATGTCCGACTCTCAAAACTTGAACGCTGAATTAAATGAGGCGATCGCTCAAATTTTTTAACTAGATAAATTCCGGTGACTTCATTTCCGTGAGTTCCACCAACAATTACAACACGCTTAATTTTGCTCATATTCCTACTGATTACCCCGATAACCTGAGACGTTTTTGGGATGAATCTTGCTCAATAGTCTCTATTTGTCAATATAAGGGAAAGCAACTATATTTAAGATATTTTTTGCACAAGTACACTATATATAAAAAATATAGTAAGAAATATAGTAGTTCGGGGAAGCGATGGAACTTCGACATTTGCGCTACTTTATTGCTGTGGCTGAAGAAAAAAACTTTAGCTACGCAGCTCAACGTCTGCATATAGCGCAACCTCCCCTCAGTCAACAGATTAGCGCTTTAGAAGCCGAAATTGGTGTTAAATTATTCGATCGCAAAAAGCGCCCCTTACAACTTACATCTGCGGGACAAGTATTTTTAGAAGAAGCGAGATTAGTTTTAAATCAACTAGAACAAGCGATTTTTCAAACACAAAGGGCGAGTCGCGGCGAAATTGGCCAGTTAATCGTCGGCACTAATAGTTCTGTGGCTAATAGCGTGCTTCCAGATATGCTGCGCACATTTCGCGATCGCTTTCCCCATGTCAAGCTTATATTGCGCGAACTCACAGGTTCCGAACAAATTCAAGAACTCCTCAATCGTCGTCTCGATGTCGCATTCGATCGTTTATCCCATTCCCATCAACAAAATTCTCACTTGAGTTATCTACCCATTGTCCGCGAATCCTTGGTGATTGCATTACCCGCTACCCATCCCCTCGCCAATCTCGCAGAAATTCCTCTCGCTGCGATGGCTAACGAACCTTTTGTATTACCTTCGCCAGAAATTGTCCCTTCCTACACAGAAATTATTAACCTCTGTCAGCAAGCTGGTTTTTTCCCTAAAGTAGTTCAAGAAGCAACTTGGATGATCACCGTTCTGAGTTTAGTTGCTGGCGGTATGGGAGTTGCACTGTTACCTAGCAACGTGCAAAATCTGCAACGTACAGGCGTAGTTTATCGCCCAATCCAAGGTGCAGATTTCTCCCGCGAGATTGTCGTTGTTTGGCGACGAGAAGATTCATCACCCGTTTTGCAGGAATTTCTTAGGGTAATTCAGGAATTAACCTACTCTCAAATTTAGTGGGGTTAAATCTAGCGATCGCTTTGCTTATTCTTTGGGGAACTCCAAAAAATAAATTACTCCGTTAAACGTTGACTGTTGACGGTTGACTGTTAACTGTGAACCGTCAACCGTCAACAGTGAACAATAGCAATGGAATATTTTTTTACTTGGAAGTCTCTTGTAAAATATATTTCTTGTGTATATGAAACAAAAAACACCTGGGAGTGTTGCCGTGTTTCCACCCCGGGTGTTTTTCGTTTTAACTTGCTCCTCACACACAAATAAACGATATCATCTGTTCAATTTCTAGTCGGTGTTCTAGATCACATTTTTAGAAAATCTTTCAATTGTCATTAGGCATTGGGCAATACATATTCCTCCTCTGCTTCCTGCCTATTTTTCAAGCTAGTTCCTAGTCTATGGCTTGACGACGGTTAAACACCCCAAATCCAACGATACTCCACGGTGAGCCAATAGCAGTGGGGCGGCCATCTTCGCCGATGACTGTTGCGCGACTAGCAACCTTAGAGCCGTTCATCAACCAGATTTGCGTCTCGCCTGTAGAACTGTTGTGCCAAATAATATCTGCTTTCCCATTCCTATTGATATCGCCAGAGCCAACGATATTCCACGGCGAGCCAATAGCGGTGGCGCGTCCATCTTCACCGATGACTGTGGCGCGACTAGCGACCTTAGAGCCATTCATCAACCAGATTTGCGTCTCGCCTGTAGAACTGTTGTGCCAAATGATATCTGATTTCCCATCGCTATTGATATCGCCAGAGCCAACGATATTCCACGGCGAGCCAATAGCGGTGGCGCGTCCATCTTCACCGATGACTGTGGCGCGACTAGTAACTTTATAGCCATTCATCAACCAGATTTGTGTCTCGCCTGTAGAACTGTTGTGCCAAATGATATCTGATTTGCGATCGCTATTAATATCACCGACTCCAACAATGCTCCAAGGTGATCCAATAGCAGTAGGGCGTCCGTTTTCGCCAATGACGGTTGCGCGACTAGCAACTTTATAGCTGTTCATCAACCAAATTTGTGTCTCGCCTGTAGAACTGTTATGCCACAAAATATCACTTTGACTATTGGCGCTGGAACTTTGAGCAATATAGCGACTCAAGGGGAGATTGTTGGCGGCGGGAGTCACTTTCAACCCAGATTTTTCAGCCATCTCAACATTTTTGGCTTTTAGGGGTGAAATGGTGGAGAGTAACACTAACGGCATTGTCACAAATGAAATTGTCAGTATTAATAATCCAAAAGCCAGTTTTTTAACTTTCATCAAATTTCCTTTATATTTGTGAGCGCGATCGCAAATTAACCGTTAAATAGAGTTAGGTTTTTTAATCTCCTTTTATGCATGGGGTGACATGAGCAGTGATACCAAAACTTACGCCCTTGGATTTGATGAGCCGTTTTCAATACTGCAATCTGCTTGATAGCACAGCGCTTGTGCAGAGCGGATGCTGATGCAAACGCTATCACCACAGATAAGACTGTACCAATTAAAGTCTCAGAAATTTAAGAGATTAGTGCGATTCGTTGTTTCCTATTAAAGACTACTTATCCAGTATGCTTTTCAGCCTTAGCGTAACTATCTGTACTGTTGCTCATTTACGCCCGATAAAAAAGACGCGAGATTAATCAAATGCATAGCTTCATACCCCCAGAACGCTTTTTTCCCTACCTGAGTTGGACTGATATCCAAGAGATGCCAAATAAGGAAAATGTGGTAATTATTCAACCAGTAGGCGCTATTGAACAACATGGCCCCCATTTGCCGCTAATTGTGGATGCGGCTATTGGGGTTGGGGTGTTGGGGAAAGCTTTGGCAAAACTTGACTCTAGCATTCAGGCTTATGCCTTGCCCAGCATTAACTATGGTAAATCTAACGAACACTGGCACTTTCCCGGCACTATTACCTTGAGTACAGAAACTCTCACAAACACAATTATGGAGGTGGGAGAGAGTATTTACCGGGCTGGATTTAGAAAATTAGTGTTGATGAACTCCCACGGGGGACAGCCGCAAGTTATGCAAATGGCAGCGCGGGATTTACATGTTAAATATGGCGATTTTTCGGTATTTCCCTTGTTTACTTGGCGTGCGCCTAATATTACCAAGGAATTGCTAACTCCTAAAGAAGCTAAGTTAGGTATGCACGCCGGTGATGCGGAAACGAGTTTAATGTTGGCACTGTTACCAGAGCAGGTAAAACTCGATAAAGTTGTGGCTGAGTATCCACCAGAACAACCACAAAGTACATTGCTGAGTTGGGAAGGTCAATTACCTGTAGCTTGGGTAACAAAAGATATCAGTAAAACTGGTGTGATTGGTGATGCCACAACCGCTACCAAAGAAAAAGGCGATCGCATTCTCGAATCCCTCTCCGATGGCTGGGTGCAAGTCATACGTGATATTTATCACTTTCAACCAATTAGTCATTTGTCAGAGACGCGATGAACCCTTGTCTGTACAATTTTAATTTGTCCCCCTTGTCCCCCTTGTCCCCCTTGTCCCCCTTGTCCCCCTGCCCACTCGCCCTGAGCGAAGCCGAAGGGATGCCCTATGCCCCATACTTACCTGCTGTGGCACAAATATTTAATGGTTGGGCTGATTGCAAGACTGCATCTAGTAATCCGGGGAATCGGGCTTCTAAATCTTCTCGCCGCAATTGGTTGATGTGCTGCGTTCCTTCTTTATGGGTTAGTACTACGCCTGATTCCCGTAAAATTTTAAAATGATTGGACATTGTGGATTTGGCGATCGCAAAATCAAACCCCGCACAGCATTGCTCCCCCTTGGTAGCTAACAGCCGCACAATTTCTAGCCTCACCGGATCGCCTAAGGCGTATAGCACTCCCACTAATGTTATATCTTTTCGGTCTGGATGATACAAAAATCTCATAGTTGCACTATCTCATAAAATGGCTTATATTTTACTTATTCGATAATATCGAATAATAGAATTAAATTAGGAGGACAATTTATGTCATCCGTTACAAGTGTCACGGAAGCCACATTTAAGCAAGAAGTTCTAGAAAGCCAAGTTCCTGTCCTAGTAGACTTTTGGGCACCTTGGTGCGGCCCTTGCAGAATGGTAGCTCCGGTTGTCGATGAGGTCGCTACCGAATACGATGGACAGGTAAAAGTAGTGAAATTGAACACAGATCAAAATCCTACTGTTGCCAGCCATTATGGTATTCGGAGTATCCCTACGTTAATGGTATTTAAGGGTGGACGACAAGTCGATACGGTTGTGGGTGCGGTGCCTAAAACCACGTTAGCCAAGACTTTAGCGCAGTATATTTCTTAAAGTTAATGGGCATGGGGCATTGGGCATTGGGCATTGGGCATTGGGCATTGGGCATTGGGCATTGATTTATTTACCCCCTCTGCACCCTCTGCACCCTCTGCTTCCTCTGCACCCTCTGCCTCCTCTGCCTCCTCTGCTTCCTCTGCACCCCTGCTCCCTTCCCAAATTATGGCTGAATTGTTTATACTCAAAATTTGAGCAATGAATAATAGTATTAACTTGTTCTCTCCTTATCAATTGGGTGACTTAGAACTGCCCAATCGCATAGTTATGGCTCCCTTGACTAGGCAAAGAGCCGGTCAGGGCAATGTACCACGGGAGCTAAATGCTACACATTATGCGCAACGTGCTTCGGCTGGATTGATTATTGCAGAAGCAACTCAAGTTTCACCCCAAGGGCAAGGGTATCCAAATACACCGGGAATTCATTCACCGGAACAGGTGGCGGGTTGGAAGTTGGTAACGGATGCTGTACATCAACAGGGTGGGAGAATTTTTCTGCAACTGTGGCATGTAGGCAGGATTTCTCACCCTGATTTGCAACCAAATGGTGAATTACCTATTGCACCTTCGGCTATTAAACCTGAAGGTCAAGCATTAACTTTTGCAGGATTAAAACCTTTTGTTACTCCCCGCGCTTTAGAAACTACCGAGATTCCGGTGATTGTGGAACAGTACCGTCAAGCAGCAGCAAATGCTCTAGCTGCGGGGTTTGATGGCGTAGAAATTCACGCAGCGAATGGTTATTTAATTGACCAGTTTCTCCGGGATGGTACGAATCAAAGAACAGATGAGTATGGCGGTAGTATTGAGAACCGCGTCCGGTTTTTACGAGAAATTGTCGAGGCTGTTACCAGCGTTTGGGATAGTAAACGGGTAGGAGTTCGCCTTTCCCCTAGCGGGACATTTAACGATATGCGTGACTCTAATCCTTTAGAAACTTTTGGATATACAGCGCAAGTATTGAGCCAATTTGATTTAGCTTATCTGCATTTGATTGAATCCGCAGACGCAGATATCAGACATGGCGGAACAGCAGTACCAACTGATTATTTAAGAGAAAGGTATACAGGAACACTGATTGTCTGTGGTGGTTATACGGCGGAAAAAGGCAATGCGGTTTTAGCGAATCAACAAGCTGATTTAATCGCCTTTGGCACTTTATTTATTGCTAATCCCGATTTACCGCGACGTTTGGCTTTAAATGCACCTTTAAATCAGCCAATTCCTGAAAGCTTCTATGGTGGCGGGGAAAAGGGTTATACAGATTATCCGTTTTGGTCGCCTGCAAACGAACCAGCCGTGAGTTTATAATTGCTTTGGCGTAATGGGTGGCAACCTTTTACACCAAAAAAGCATTTAGACCGATAATCAGAATCGCTATCACTGGATAGCAACTTCAACAATCAGGAGAATCTCATGAGCGCGATCGCACCTACTCAAATCCTAGATGTACCCACTGCTATTGTTCAGCGTCGTTCTATTAAGACTTTTAAATCAGACCCCATAGCCCCAGAACTACTCCAGCAACTAGTAGAATTAACCGTAGCCGCACCTAGTAGTTTTAATATCCAAGCTTGGCAAATTATTTTGGTGCAAGATGAAGCACAAAAAGCAGCTTTAGCAGCCGCGTCTTGGAATCAAAAACAAATTATCCAAGCACCCGTGACATTTGTGTTTGCAGCCGATCCAAACGCTGGGGAAAAAGATTTAACACCAATTTACGAAGAAGCACTGAAAACTGGTGCCTGGAATGAGGGTACAGTCAATTACTTTAAAAATTCTATACCGCAATTCCAAGCTAGTTTAGGAGACAAGCGACGCGAATATGCAATCAAGGATGCAATCATTGCTGCTACCCATTTAGTACTTGCAGCCGAAAGCTTAGGATTATCCACCTGTTTTATGAACGGTTGGATTGAGGATCAAGTGAAAGCAGTAATTGGTGCAGCTGAAGATCCAGATTTAGCGATCGCAGTTGTCGTTCCTGTTGGCTATGCCGCAGAACCACGCCTTAATCCTGGTCGTTTACCTTTATCTGCTAACGTATCTGTAGATAGAATCGGTAACGCTTATCAGGGGTAATTCTTAGCGATAATAAAGTTGACTGTTGACGGTTAACAGTTAACCGTCAACAGTCAACATTCAACAATCCTTTATTTTTTGGCGCGTGGTTCGCTTCATCATAGCTGGCTCATTGCAGGTTGAAAATTTTTCCCTAGCTCATCAAATTTCACCCTTAAAGGAAAATTGCACCTATGCCACAAACAGCCTTAATAGTCGGAGCCGGTAATGGATTAAGCGCCTCTATTGCCCGTTTATTTGCCCAATCAGGATTGAAAATCGCCTTAGCAGCTCGCAGCACTGAGAAACTGACACAGCTGAGTAGCGAAATAGGTGCAGTTAGCTTCGCTGCTGATGCTGCAAAACCAGAGGAAGTAAACCAGTTATTTAGCGATGTCGAAAATCAACTTGGTACTCCGACAGTAGTTGTTTACAATCCCAGTTTTCGAGTACGAGGGCCTTTAATTGAACTCGATCCTAGCGAAGTTGCCAAGACTTTAGAAGTTACCGCTTATGGAGGGTTTCTTGTTGCCCAAGCTGCTGCTAAAAGAATGTTACAGCAAGGAGGAGGAGCGATATTTTTTACCGGAGCTTCCGCGAGTGTTAAAGGTTACCCGCAATCTGCACCGTTTGCGATGGGTAAATTTGCCTTAAGAGGTTTAGCTCAAAGCATTGCCAGGGAATTAGCACCTAAGAATATTCACGTAGCGCATTTTGTCATTGATGGTGCGATTCGTTCTACACAACGCCAAGATCCAGCAGACAACCCAGATAGTACTCTCGATCCAGATGCGATCGCCCAAACTTACCTCAGCATCTTAAATCAACCCCGCAGCGCTTGGACATGGGAAGTAGAATTACGTCCTTGGGTTGAGCGTTTTTAAGCAACACAATTGTACAGACAAGGGTTCATCGCGTCTCTGCCCAATGCCCAATGCCCAATATCCAATATCAGGAGAACCTACCATGATTGACTTATATTATTGGACAACTCCCAACGGTCATAAAATCACAATTTTCTTAGAAGAAGTTGGACTTCCTTATAATATTATTCCGGTAAATATCGGTGCTGGTGACCAATTTAAGCCAGAGTTTTTAAAGATTTCACCTAACAATCGTATCCCAGCAATTGTTGATAATGAACCTGCCAATAGCGGCGCACCGATTTCTATTTTTGAGTCAGGTGCAATTCTGTTGTATTTAGCAGAAAAAACCGGAAAGTTAATTCCTCAAGATTTACACCAACGTGCTGAGGTTTTACAGTGGCTATTCTGGCAAATGGGCGGTTTAGGGCCAATGGCGGGACAGAATCACCACTTTAGCCAATATGCACCAGAAAAAATTGAATATGCTATCAATCGCTATGTCAAAGAAACAGGGCGATTATATGCAGTATTAGATAAAAGATTGGCAGATAGAGAATTTGTAGCGGGCGATTATTCCATTGCTGATATTGCCGCTTATCCTTGGATTGTGCCTTATAAAAATCAAAGTCAAAATTTAGAAGATTTTCCCAATTTAAAGCGTTGGTTTGAGGCAATTAAAGCTCGTCCAGCAACAATTCGCGCTTATGAAAAGGCGGAAGCATTTAAAAATCAGGCATTAGATATTGAGAAGTCACGGGATTTATTATTTAATCAATCCACCCAGACTATTCAACGTTAAACGCAACACAATTAAAGCGATCACATTTCTCACCATCCGCAACACAATAGAGGCGATGTCAGGCGACAAGCCACTTTGCGATTTACTGACGTTCCATAATGTCAATTTGGTATTGTTTTGAGGTACTTCAAAGTCGTATTGAGGTACTTCAAAGTCGTATTGAGGTACTTCAAAATCGTATTGAGGTATTATGAAAGTGAGTTTCCCTGGCTTAACTCGACCTATCGTGAAGGCGATCGCATTCACGGGAAATACAGCAGATTGCTAGTTTGTCAAGCACCAATCATTGTAGGGGCATAAGTACCGCTTTGCCCCCACTTGGCGACATCATTTATATAAAATTAGGCGATCGCCCCATGCCAGATTCCCATGCCTAAAAACTCCATCCCCTTGTGGGTGGAGTTTTTCATTCTGGGCGCGTTGGGGATAGGCAGTTTTGAGGCTGCTAGAGATGTAATTCTTCTATAAAGCTGGAATTTCGCGTTAAAAGTTGCATACCCTCCCTTCGTCCAGAAATATACATAGATATAAGACAATAATCTAGTATTTCTCAGTAAAAACACGAGAAATACTGATTGTAGATCTTGTCAATCAGAATACTTTAGGGTTTGAACCATGAACTTTCGGCTGAAATATATTGTTCTTATTGCATCTTCTGTGCTTTTATCCGTTGCAGTTCCTGCTGTATCTAAAACAGGCGAGACGCTAATATCACAGGCTTTTGCACAAAACCTGACAAGCGACAACCGTAAAGTAGAAGCAGATAAGCTGTTTCAAGAAGGGGTACAGCAATATCGGCGTGGGGAATATCCCAAAGCGTTGCAGACTTATCAACGAGTGTTAGAAATACGGCGACAGTTGGGGGATAAAGCTGGAATCGGACAAACCCTGAATAATATCGGACTGGTTTACAACGGTTTACAGCAAAATGACAAAGCATTAGAAATTTTACAACAAGCTTTAACAATTCGTCAGGAAATTAAAGACCGTGCTGGCGAGGGCGAAACCCTAGATATTTTGGGTGGGGTTTACCTCAGTTTGTCACAAGATGAAAAATCGCTACAAACTTTACAACAAGCCTTAGCAATTCGTCGCGAAGTAAAAGATAGAAATGGGGAAGCAGTGACTCTGAGTAAAATGGGGTTTACTTATTTTTTCTTGAAAAAACAAGAACAAGGTTTGAAACTTTTACAGGAAGCACTGGTGTTACACCAAGAACTAAAAGACAAGTTTCAAGAAGGATTTACTCTATTTAGAATAGGACAAGTTTATTGGAATGCAGATGATTATACTCGCGCTTTGGAATGGTACAACAAGTCACTAACAGTAAACCGAGAGGTAGGAAACCGTGCTTTTGAGGGTAGAAGTTTGCAGCAGATAGGAGCAATGTATTTTGAGCTAGAGAAATACGAGCAAGCAATTCAGTATTATCAGCAGGCTTTACCTCTAATTCGAGAAGGAGGAATTAGCCCAGCAGAAGAAAATATTATATCGTCAATAGGAAATGCCTTCAACGATCTTAAACAATACGATCAGAAAATAGCCTTTTATCAACAAGAATTAGTTAATGCGAGAAAATCAAATAATAAATCCTTGCAAGGCAATATTCTTCAATGGATAGGAAATACTTACTTTAATCAAGAAAAATATGACCTTGCTTTAGAATTTTTTCAGCAAGCACTAGTATTTGCACCAGAGATAAAATATAAGGATTTTAAAGCTAATATTATTGCTGGAATAGGAGATTGTTATTTTAGGAAAAAACAATATCAACAAGCAATTAATTTTTATCAACAAGCAATTGTGGCTGCGAGAGAAGTAGAAGAGACTAATATTGAAGGTAAAATTATCAATCAAATAGGAAGTTCTTACTTTCTCCAGGAACAATATGATTCAGCCTTGAAAGCTTATCAACAAGCACTGTCACTTGCCAGAAAAGCTAAAAATGAATATCTGGAAATCACTATTATCTCTAATATAGGGAATACTTACGGTAATCAAAAACAAGATGAACGGGCGATAGCTTTTTATCAACAAGAATTACAAAATGCACAAAAAGCAGAAAAAAAGTTAGTACAAGGTAACATTCTCTTCTTTTTAGGCAATACTTACTATGATAAAGATGATAAAGCGCGGGCTTTAGAATTTTATCAGCAGGCATTAAATCTTTTTAAAGCAGTTAATGCTCAGGATATGCAGCTAAAAACTCTGATATTAACCATGCGATCACACTACTCAATCGCTTTCTCTGCTAAAAACAAAAAAGATTATACTTTCGCTATCAACGAAGCTCATAAAATTATTAATTTAGCACCAGAAGGGTTAAAGATTGCCAGAGATTTGAAACAAAAATCAGATGAAAAGGAGTCCATTAGAATCCAAAGCAACGCTTATACTTTAATAGGAAGTATCTATCAAAATTTAGGAGATTTAAATAAAGCACAGGAATTTGCTGAACAAGGTCTCAAACTTGCTCAACAGTCTGAAAATTTGGAAGCGGAAGATTTTGCTTTGTCTATTCTAGCTATAATTTATGGCTCACTAGAAAATCAAACCAAAAAAATTGAACTCAATCAGCGACAGTTAGAAATTGCTCAACAACTTAAAAACCCGATTTGGGAAGTGCTAGCTTTATTAAATATTGCCAGTAGTAACCAGGTACTAGGAAACTACCAAAAAGCGATTGAATTGGCAGAGCAAGCTTTAACAAAGATAGCAGCGATTGATATTAAAAAATTATCTGAAGAGCAACAACCTAATGCTTGGCAAACAAAATCATTTGTTTTTTCAAATTTAAGTAGGTCTTATCTTGCATTAGGAGAGTATGATAAATCTTTAAAATTTGCCCAACAGCGTCTTGATTTGGTACAGACACTAAAAAAACCAGAACTAGAAGCACCAGCGTTAATTAGTTTAGGTGATTCATATGCTGCGCTGCGAGAATTTGATCGGGCTATTAAACTTATTCAACAAGCTGTAGATATAGCTAAACAAATTAAAAATTCTGCTATGGAAGCAGATGCATTAAAGCAACTTGCTACAGTGTATGTTGCAATGGGAAATTATTCACAAGCTACGGAATTAGCAAATTTACTGTTGGAGACAGCAGACAAAACCAAAAATATCAAACTTAAATTAGATGCACTGAATATCCTTAAGGATGTTTATACTGCTCAAGGAAACTTGCAGAAAGTTCTGGAATTATTACAACAAAGCTTAACAATTGCCAAGCAAGATAAAAATCCCTTTTCTGAATTTTTGGCACTAGTTAATCAAACCACATTTTACGTGTCCCCACTTGGAGATTATCAAAAAGCCCTCGATTTATCTCAACAGGCGTATTCGACAGCAAAGAAACTGCAAAACCCCCAATTGGAGGGATTGAGTTTATTTTTACTTGCTTATGTACACTTTGCTAAAGGCGAACCGCAAAAAACTATTGAATTGGCTAATCAGGGGTTAGCTATTTCTCAAAAAACAAAGACGATTTGGTTAGAAATGTTAGCAAATGTAGTACTAAGTGTAGGTTATGGTGATTTAAATAATGACCAAAAAGCAATGGAATCAGCCCAAGCTTACCTAGCACTTACGAGAAAAGCTCAAAGTCCTAAAGATGAAAAAACTGCACTGACACTTTTAGGGCTGATTCATCACAAATTTGGTAGAAAGCAGGATGCAATAACGGTATATAAACAAGCTTTAGCAATTAAAGTTTCAGCGAAAGCTGTAGGTGATGATTCTAGTATATATGCTGGATTAGGTCGTGCTTATGCCGATTTAAATCAACCTGAAGAAGCGATTAAAAATTTTAGAGAAGCTTTCATTCGTGCAGAGGAAATAAGACGCGGTTTCCAAGGACTGACACCAGATTTACAAGCATCTTTTTGGCAAACAATCGCTGGCTTTGACAAAGTAAAGACGGTTGATATTTATCGTCAATATGCTGATTTATTACTTAAACAGGGACGTACAGCAGAAGCACAGCAGGTATTAGATTTAATTAATGTACGAGATCTCAGAGAAGCGAGAATTCAAGCAAAAAATAACTCTTTAATTGCTTTGGGATTAAAGATTAAAGAATGTGATGAACAAAAGAAATGTTCCCCAAGTGAAAAAAGTCAACTTCTAGATCAAGTTGAGGCTATCAATACACAATACGATCAAGACTTAAAAGCAATTGAAGAAGAGATACGTTCCCGAATTGCTAAAGATGATGGCAGTTTTGATCCACGATATAAGAATAAAGCTAAAGAAATTGTCGAAGCGCAACCAGGTACAGTAATGATTTCTCCTTTTGTAATCGAAGATAAAATGTGGTTGCTATTGACTGCACCAGGGGGAGTACATAAGGCATTTGAAGTCAAAGTTAGCAAACAAGAATTAGGAAAAGCAGTCCAAGAGTTTCGTGATTTAATCAAATATTGTGAGGGGGGAGTTTGCACATCTGCTGATATTCCTAAAATCCAACTAGCAAGTCAAAAACTGTATAACTGGCTAATTAAACCTTTAGAACCAGAACTGAAAGCAAACCCGGTAAAACATCTTGTTTTTGCACTTGATAGAGTAACACGCTATGTTCCCATGAGCGCGTTATATGATGGCAAACAATATTTAATTGAGAAATACAGCGTTCACAACCTACTTTCAACAAGTCTTACAGATGTTAATAAACCTAATTTACAAGCAAATAAAGATACTCAAGTATTAGCAATGGGTGTATCTGAATCTGTAGCCGGATTAGATCCTCTACCGAGTGTGCAAACAGAGATTGATAATATTTTAAAAATTTATTCGGGGTTAAAGTTCCTCAATCAAAAATTTGATTTTCTGACTCTAAGAGATAATCTTGCTGGTAAGCAAATTTTACACTTGGCTACTCATGGTGAATTTGTATCCAACAAACAAGCTAAAACCTATGAATCATATATACTTTTAGGAAAAGGAGGTTATTTAACCATTCCTAAAATTAAAACTTTGACCGGCTTGGGCAAAGTTCATTTAGTTGTACTGTCTGCTTGTCGTAGCGCCCTGGCTGATTCACTTGAGCAAGATGGGATAGAAATTAACTCTACGGCTCATGAGTTTATGATAGCAGGTGCTAAGTCTGTAATCGCTTCTTTATGGTTAGTTAGTGATGCTAGTACTGCCCGATTAATGCAAGAATTTTATAAAAATTTAGCTACTGGTAAAATGACCAAATCGGAAGCATTACGTCAAGCACAATTAAGTTTATTACACGCGAATAAATCTACCAAAGAAAATAATAAACAACGTGGTGGCATTGAACTCAGACCCAAGCCTGGTGCATCTCCAAGAAATCAAGACAATGCAAATAACTATGCACATCCTTATTATTGGTCACCATTCATTTTAATGGGTAATGGATTATAGTAATAATTCACAGCAGTTTTCATGTATTTAGACTAAAAGCTAATATCTGTATTTCTTTGTGCCTTTATGCCTTTGCGCCTTTGCGTGAGATATAAAGATGTAGTTCATTTACCTGAAAATCGCTGTAAATAGTGTTTGCGACACATCAATAATATTCTAGAGGGCGGGGTTTCCCCGCCCCTACAATCTGGCGCATTCTTTTTTCAAATTGGTATTCAGTTGCACTCAACACAATCAAAGCGATCGCCTATTTTTTCTTACCAAAAACGAGGAATCACTCTTTCGATAATGGTGTTAACTACTCCGACAGCAAAATCTTGTGCCCAACTTCTGACTTCAGCTTTTGTTGGTTGGGTTGCTTCTACATTTTCAGCTTGGGAATTATCTTCTTGAAATGCAACTTGTACGCCAGTTTGAGAAATTAATTCCTTGAATGTATTAATCGGAACGGCTGCGTTAAAGCCTGTTTTGATTTCTATCTCTCCGCCGGTAGCAGACTCATTTTTAATTACTCCGTCGCGATCGCCTTGGCCGTGAATTCCTACCACACGCCCACTCACATCAAATACCGGGCCGCCACTCATACCCCGTCGCGTCACCGCATCATAACGCATGGTATAGCCTTGAGGCTTGCTTTCTGGGCGGCTGGTAATTTGTCCTTTTGTAAACTCATATTCCCGGTCGTTATTATTCTCAATAGACATGGGATAACCAGAAATATAAATACCTGTACCAATGCCCGCATTATCAGAATTGCTAATTGGGGCAACAGGATACTCTTCTGCACTTTCAAATTTCACAATTGCTAAATCTGGATCGCTATCATTTCTCTGCAAATTTTGCACAGAAATGACGTTATGAGTTTTATTTTTGCTGGTGCGAATGCTGTATTCAGTATTTGCACTTTTAACTACATGATTTGCTGTTAATACAGTATAAGTATTACCATCTCTACTAATAATTACCCCAGAACCACCATAATTACTGCCTAATGAATTATCAATTCTTACTGTAGTGGGGACGGCAATTTGCGCTACTTCTTTCGCTGTTTTGGCAGATGCAGGTTGATTAATTACTATGGCTGCTACTACTGCTGTTCCTGTTAGTAACCCAGGCACAGAGTTAAAGCGAGAAAAACTGAAATTCATAATTAACTACTCTGAGGTGAAAATTATCAAAAAAGGCAGTCTCGATGAAACCATTTTCATCGCTTTGTATGAAAGAGAAGGGAAGGGATACAAGGAGGACAAGGGGGACAAGGAGGACAAGGGGGAAATAACTCTTTTAAGACAGATAATCACGAGAAAATTTCACAACCAAACACGAAAATCTCTCTTAAGAGTCAACAGTTAACTGTATTTTCAAGCTATTCCTGCATGGGAAAAACCCACAACCAAACATGAAAATTTGTTTTTCCCATGCCCAATGCCCAATGCCCCATGCCCACTTTCAAGCTAGTTATGAAACTGCAAATAATTAGTAATAGGAATTCCCCAACTAGAACTAACTATTTGTGGTAACAATCCTAGTGGTGGTTCTGTACCATCTTCAAAGGTATACATACCAAAATTTGGATCGCGGTTTTTCAACCGTCCATTAATCCCAATTAGCAAGCCACTAGCATTAAAAATCGGGCCGCCGCTCATACCTATAGCAATATCATTTGTGTAACCTAAGCGATAACCTTGAGCGAGAGATTTTGGGGGTAAAACTGATATCTTGCCACTGGTAAAGCGGAATACTTTGATACCTCGATCAAAAGTAGTGGCTAAACTCTGTTCTTGGTACATGGGGAAGCCAGCTGCAAATACAGGCTCTCCTAGTTTTACAGGTTCAGTGCTAATTGTTGCGATTTGATAGCGGGAATTACTGGGAAACTGAGTAATTGCTAAATCGCTATTACCTAGTTGCTGTGGTTGGCGCGATGGAGTATAACGACGACCATCAGGGGTGATAATTGTATGGCGATCGCTAAAAGCAACTACATGCCAGCTAGTTAATACTGTGTAGATTTGTCCTTGATGCTGCACAATCACACCAGAACCGGAAGCATTGGCGGTGAGGATGCGCACAGTAGTCTGTTGTGCTAATTTTTGAATATTCTCTGTCTGGGTGGGAGTTGTGAGGGAATATTTAGGGACTGTTTGGGCAATAGTACTCTGCTGAACTGGCAAATCAAATTGAGCGATACCTTCGGTAAGCTCCGCTAACGCTAAATTGACGATCAGCCCCAATAATAACCAACCACTGAGGGACATTTAATTGAACTCTCCGCTACGTCCTCCATCCGGTTGCGGTTGGGATGGTACTGGCTCAACATTGCTAGGAGTAGACGATGGTGTAGGGTTGGTATCTTGTCCTAAGCGATCGCTCACATCTATGTAAGGTACTGTACCACTTTCATAGAGGGATGGGGCACCAGCTTGCCCATCACGCCATGCTAAGAGATTATTTAGGGTTCTTACTCCATCTTCACGAGGTTTGAGGGTCAATATCAAGCCTTCACAGCGGCCATTGAATATGCTAGCAGTACAGACAACTCTTTGCCCATTCATAATGCCGACAGTAATAAATCTCAGCTTTCTGCTAAGTCGATATGTTTCTAATCTGGCACTGACTTCTTCACAACGTTGTACTGGGTCGTAGCCTGATTGTGTGAAATAATTAGAAGTCCAGCGAATCCAAGGTTCCCTCGCACCGGAGTAAGTTTGGTACATTGTCACGGGTACGCCTGTAGAGCGATCGCAGTAAAATCCTCTTGCTTGGGCGTAGCTTGGTTGATGTAGAGAAATAGTAGTACCGAATGCGATCGCACCTGCTGCGAAAGCAGTTGTTAATGATTGCAGTTTCATTGTGATGCTGTAGTCCTTAAATCTAAATAAAGTTAGCTTTTTATTCTTTTTTAAGGATTCCCCGAATCTAGACTAATCTCAGCTTTTTGCGGAATTATCAGCAAAAATTCCCAACTGGTTTTTACGCAATTACGAGAATTAGCAAAAATGAATTGTTCCATTAATTATAGTCAATTCCGCACAATTTTGGCAATTATAATTATCTAATCGTCAAAGTTTGCTTATTAGAATTTATAAATTACAGCAGATTGCCAGTTAGTGAGGTACAGATTATCGTTGATTGTAGGGGCACTGGCACTGCCATGCCCCGAAGCGCGTACCTCATTTACCTGAAATATGCTGTAAGTATTTATATCAAGAATCAATTACCATCCTGAGTCTTGAATAATTGAAAATTTCCAGCTAATTACTTAGCTATAAAAAGGGTATATAGACTTATGCATGTACTAATATTTTTAGCGACACATTAATATATTCTAGAGGGCATGGCATTGCCAGTGCCCCTACAATCTTTCGCATTCTTTTGTTAAATTAATGTTATATCTGTGACTAATTACTCCCATATTAAAAAACTTCCGCGTCATCAATTTGATGACGGGAAGTTACACAAATAATCTCAATTTGCAGATATAGATTGCAGAAATTAACTAACTGTAATTACCACGCCTAAACTCTCAGTGGCTAACCTATTCACTGCGGAGACTGCATAGGTACCTGCCCCTACTGTAGCAAAGTTAGTACCGGCAGATAAAATTCGCTGAATTTCCCAATTTTCTCCCGCTTGGTGATACAGTACCCAAGAACGAACTGGTTGATTATCGCCAGGTTCCCAATTAAGTCTGCCATTTACATATTGCAATGCGGTGGGGGGTGCTGGCGGTGTGGTGTCGTGCCAAGGCATAATTGGCGGTACGGCAGGTTTGGTATAAAGCTGAGTTTGAAATTTATCAGCGATACCTTGACTGTTTTGGATTAAGACATCGAGATTAAAGAAAATATTCCCTAATGACAAGTTTGCTGTTTGGCTACGGCTAAAGACTATTTGTTTTTCAATCTCTTCACTCTCGCGGCTTTTGTTACTGGGTTCGGTTAAATTGTTACCAGCGTAAACGTGTTTTTGCTTAGTGTTTACCTGCGTCCACCACTTAAGTAAGGCGGTATAACTTTGTTGGGCTTGGTCGGTACGCCAGTAAAGTTGGGGTGCAATATAATCAATCCAACCTTGTTCTAACCATTTCTTTGAGTCGGCATACAGAACATCATAGGCATCTAAGCCAGTAATTCCTGTTGGTTGTCCAGGCCTGTAAATACCGAAGGGACTGATGCCAAATTTAACATGGGGCTTGGCAGCTTTAATGCCTTCCCCTAGACGCAGCACCATCAGGTTGACGTTTTCTCTGCGCCAGTCACCGATATTCAATCCACCGCCAGCTTGTCGATAAGTTTCGTAGGTTTTGCTATCGGGGAAATTTTGACCGGATATGGGATAAGGATAAAAATAATCGTCTAAGTGAACGCCATCGATATCATAACGGCGAACAACATCGAGAATGACATTATAAGCTCTATCTTGGACTACTTGCAATCCAGGGTCCATCCATAGCTGACTACCCCATTGATAAACAACTTGGGGATTGGTGACGGCTATGTGAGGAATGACGTTTGTTCCTTGTCTAATAGAGGTTTTAGCGCGATAGGGATTGAACCAAGCGTGAACTTCAATGTTACGTTTGTGGCATTCGGCGATCGCAAATTCTAAGGGGTCATAAAATGGATCTGGTGCTTTCCCTTGAGTTCCTGTTAACCAAGCACTCCAAGGTTCTAAAGTCGAAGCATACAGCGCATCACCTTCGGGACGTACCTGCAAAATTAGCGCATTAAAGTTAAGTTGCTGCAATCGTTTGATAATTGCAACTAATTCAGCTTTTTGTTGTTCAGTTGGTAATCCCGGTTTAGAAGGCCAATTACCATTCCAAACTGAGGCTACCCACACACCGCGAAACTCCCGTTGATGATTTACCCTCACCGTATTCGCTGGTGTTGGGGTTGGTATTGGTACTGGTACTGGCGCTGGTGCTGGTGCTGGTACTGGCACTGGCGCTGGTGCTGGTGCTGGTACTGGAACTGGCGCTGGTGTTGGTATTGGCGCTGGTGCTGGCGTTGGTATTGGCGTTGATGAGGGGATTGGCGTGGGTGGCGCGATTAAATAAGTAGAGGTAATTTTATCTGCTTGCCCCAGGTAAACTAAAGCTTGATAAACTATCACGGCGACATCTGCACGAGTGGCGGCGATAGTGGGGTTGAGTAATTTGATATTGGGATAACTAGCTACTAACCCAGCACTTGTAGCAATTGCTACTTGATTTTTAGCATAAGTTGCGATCGCATTGGCATCTTGATAAAATTGCGACAGCTTATTTACTAAATCGGGTTTAATTTTCGTGCCAATATCCAAGCCATTGACTATGGCAACAAAGACATCACCCCGGGCTATTCTATTATTAGGGCGAAAAGTGCGATCGGGATAGCCACTAAGAAATGCTGCTTCATAGGATTGCTGAATAGCACTAAAAGCCCAATGGCTAGTAGGGACATCAGTAAAAGGCACATATTGGCGCTTTTGCGCTACTGTAAATACTTTCTTAATAATGGCAGCAAATTCTGCACGAGTTACGGAGTTATCGGGACGAAAAGTCCCGTTTGGATAGCCACTTAAAATACGACGCGCTAATAAAGCTTCAATAAATAAGCGTGCCCAATGGTTTTTGATATCCGAGAATGATGTAGAAGTAGATACCATTGTTGATTGCACCTAACTGTGATTTTTTATTCTACTTTGTTAATTTAGCAACAGAAAGGCGATCGCGGGTGAATTCAGCAGCAGGGGAGCCAGGAATTTTAGATTTTAGATTTTGGATTTTAGATTTTGGATTTTAGATTTTGGATTTTAGATTTTGGATTTTAGATTTTGGATTTTAGGGAACTCCAAAAAATAAATTATGCCAAATTGTAGGGGCGGGGTTACCCCGCCCCTACGAGTTGCGGGTTTGGTAAGTTAATGATTGGAATATTTTTTTATTTGGAAGTCTCTTAGATTAATATCTAATCCAAAAGCGCAAATCCGAAATTATTTCCTATGCCCAATGCCCAATGCCCAATGCCCAATGCCCAATGCCCCATGCCCCATGCCCCATGCCCATTTTCAATCTAGGGTAATTGTTTAAAGCAGTGGTAAATGTACAATTTGGTTTTGATATTCATTGTCAAAAGATGCTTGAGCAATTACAACTAATTCATCAATAGTCTCACCAATAGTTAATTTATCATTCAAAATAAAAATGCCTGGTATATTCCGCCCTTGGGCGATGTGTTCAGCTAAATGTACAGGCATAGATTTACGATTATTTGTAACTAAAATAAATTTGTGTTCCTCACACCAAGATAATATTTCTGGGTCTAGTGTACCTCTAGGTGGAGCGCCTGGATCACCAACTACCCACATAATTAAATTAGGATTGCGTTGTCGAAATTGTCGTAAATATAGTTTATCGACATTTTCATCAAGAATATAGTTGAGAGTCATCTGCTTTTTTCATAGCTTCTCTTTCAGCTTTGAATTTTATCAATTTGGCGACAACTGGCGGCGGGTTGCGTCGTTGTTCTTCTTGCATTTTATGACTCCACTCTAACCAATCAGTCATGTAGGCGCTGACGGCTTCTTTATTATGTAGGTAATAAAGAATAGTTGCATATACCTGTTCTAAAGTTACTGAAGGATAGCTTTCAACAATTTCTTCTGGCGTCCGACTCCGGTGGATAAATTCATAAAGAATAGTTTCAATTCCTACTCTTGTACCTTTGAGTCGAATATCATCAGGACGCTGAAAATCAAAGTAGTCTTCAAGTAGCATAATTTATCTAATTAACTAACAACTTAAGATAATTTTACAGAATTCCCCAATCTCTCTAAATAACATTACTAAAAATTTAGGACTTACGCACACTCTACGAATTCTTGGCGTACTTGGCGTCTTCTCTGCGAGACGCTACGCGAAGGCGGTTAAATAAATTAAGGTTTTTGATGATTTTTGCGTAAGTCCTGAAATTTTTGAATATAGGATGGACACACCTTCTCTCGAATTCTTCTCCTAAGGGGAAACGCTGCGCGTTGGCGGAAGCCTCTTGCACAGAAGGCGTACTTCGCGTCTCGGCGGTTTAATGCTCGCCAAAACCCAGATATGATGGGCAATGCTCACTCTCAGGTATTTGTTCAAAAATAAAATATTCATCCGATAACATTTATTTCGTCAAACATGATATAAGTTAAGACTGCTATATTCACGTTAGTACAATTGTTCAGATTGCAGAGTTTGCTTCCTCACGGAAATAGCTATGGCGAAAAATTGCGTAAAACTATACCAATTTATCAGCAATGCTGCTAAGGGACTTACAAAAAATAAATTACCCAAATTCCGTAGTGCGAGCATCTTGCTCGCTTTTGAACACCAGCGAGCGAGACGCTCGCACTACAAATTTATTGGGTATTTAAAAAATTGGATGTCCCTAAACTCTCCTGACTGTTGTTTGGATGGATAAATCCTAAATTCTCTAGCGGAATTAGTAGACAAACTCAATTTACTTGCTACACTTTTACTTCATTAGCCTAGCAGCATAGCGCCTATGGTTCATGTCAAGCGCGTCGAACTTACCAACTTTAAGTCCTTTGGCGGTACCACCCAAGTTCCTTTATTGGGGGGGTTTACTGTAATATCTGGGCCTAATGGTTCTGGTAAATCGAATATTCTCGATGCGCTGCTGTTTTGTCTGGGATTGGCTAGTTCTAAAGGAATGCGTGCCGATCGCTTACCGGATTTGGTTAATAATACTCAAACGGCAAAAAGTCGCGCGACTGTGGAAGCTAGCGTGACGGTGACTTTTGATATTAGCGATGCGGTTTCGATTAATGATACCAAGCCAACAGTACAAGATAGTTTAGAGGATGTAGAAGTTGTAGAAGTTGAGGAAACCGAGGAAATCGAGGAAACGGAAGAAAATAAGGCAAATTCTAAGCTTCCTAACCCAGAAACCTCAAATGAGTGGAGTGTCACCAGGAAGCTGCGGGTGACTTATCAAGGAACTTATACATCGAATTACTATATTAATGGTGCTTCTTGTACCCTGACGGAATTACATGAAGCTTTAGAAACCCTGCGGATTTATCCTGAAGGTTATAACGTCGTACTGCAAGGGGACGTTACCAGTATTATCTCGATGAACGCTAGGGAACGGCGAGAAATTATTGACGAATTAGCGGGTGTAGCAGCATTTGATCGCAAAATTCATCAAGCGAAGGCGACTTTAGATGAGGTAAAGGAAAAGGAAGATAGTTGTCGGATTATTGAAACTGAATTAACTGTACAACGCGATCGCCTGTCGCAAGACCGAGCCAAAGCAGAAAAATATCAAAAACTCCGCGCTGAGTATTTAGCAAAGCAATCTTGGGAAGCAGTGTTATCTTGGCGTTCCCTCCAAGCACAGCAGGAAAAATTAGCTAACCAAATTCAAAATGGCGATCGCAAATCCGTAGAACTTTCGACAGAACTCACCGCCCTCAATACTACAATTGAGCAAACTACTGTTGAATTAGATCAGCTCAATGCCCATGTGAAAGCTTTGGGAGAAGAGGAATTATTAGCAGTACAATCTACCTTAGCTACCCAAGAAGCGGAACACAAGCAACTCCAGCGTCAGCGCAGCGAATTAGAAACCGCAATTCAAGAAACCACAAAACGCCAAGCGCAAAGTCAGCAAGAAATTCAACAACATCAGCGTTCCCTCGAACAAATAGCAGAAACTCAGGTTGTGGAAAAGCAATCGATTGTTTACTGTCAGCAACAACGGGATGAAACGCAACAAGCTTTAGAAACTTCTCGCCAAGCAGCAACGGAAATCGCTTCCGCTTCCGAAGCTTGGGTACAACAACAAACGGCGTTAAACCATCAAATCGAAACGCTGCTGCAAACTCTCGAACCCCAACGCACCGAACAAGCCACCTTGAGAGAACGGAACGATCAGTTACAGCAGCAAATTCAAGAACAAACTCAACTAGTTACTAGTTTAGAACCGGAATTAGCGACAAAACAAGCCGAATGCAGTCGCTTAGAAACAGAATTTAATAGTTCTAGCGAACCGATTCAAAATCTCGCGCAAAATCTCGCCGCAACAGAACAAGAACTGCAAATTCAACAAGATACGCAAAAGCGATTATTACAAGAACAGCGAGAAAAACAACGCCAATTAGATAAACTTGAAGCACAAGCGCAAGCACAGCAGGAAATTCAAGGAACCCAAGCCAGCAAGGTGATTTTACAATCGGGAATGCCTGGTTTGTGTGGCTTAGTGGTACAGTTAGGCAGAGTCGAACCCCGCTATCAACTGGCTTTAGAAATTGCGGCTGGCGGCAGATTGGGACATATAGTAGTAGAAGATGACGGGATTGCGGCTGCGGGAATTGAACTGTTAAAGCAGAAACGCGCCGGGAGAGCGACATTTTTACCTCTAAATAAAATTAATCCGCCGAGATTTACCCAAGATGCTACCCTACGATTAGCTAGCGGTTTCGTTAACTATGCGGTGAATTTAGTAGAATGCGATCGCCGTTATAAAGATGTCTTTAGTTACGTCTTTGGTAACACCGTCATTTTCTCCACCTTAGAACAAGCGCGGAAAAACCTCGGCTTATACCGTATCGTCACCTTAGACGGGGAATTATTAGAAACTAGTGGCGCGATGACTGGCGGTAGTAACACCCAGCGTTCATCCTTGCGCTTTGGGAACAGCGAAGCAGCAGAACCGGAAGAAGTCGCCGCATTACGCAGACGTTTAGGGGAAATTGAGAAGGTTTTAGAACGGTGTGGCGAAGCGATTTCTACTCTCGCAATTAAAGCCAAAACTCTATCGCAGCAAGTTACAGAAGCGCGTCAAGCCAGAAGAGAACAGCAAATTCAATTAGAACAGCTGCAAAAAGAAATTAAAACCTTAACAGCGCAGTTAGAAAACACGCGATCGCAATTAGCTCAAAATAGCGAAAAATTCGCCACCGCACAATCCCGCTTAGAAGTTTTGGATCGGGAATTACCGGGACAGGAAAATCAGTTGCAACAATTGCGACAAACATTAGCAGAGTTGGAAGCCTCCCAAACCCCTAGCGAATGGCAACAAATTCAAGCCACAATTAAAAATCAAGAGCAACAATTACAACAACGGGAAACAGCTTTACGGGAGGCAGAACAAAGATTAAGAAATTTAGAAAATCAACAGCAACGCTTACAAGAGAAAATCCAAGAAGCCGAAGAACGCATTACCCAGTACCAGCAAGAGCAAGAAACCCAGCAAAATCAACTCGCAACCATTACAACTCAACATAGCGCCCTCAGCAGCCAAATTACCGAAATTCGCGCCAAATTGAGCGAGATGGAACAGAATTTAGGGGAAGAGAAACAAAAACGCGATCGCACCGAACAAGAACTGCGATCGCATTTACTGCGGCAACAACAATTAGAATGGGAACTAGAAAAACTGCAAGAAACCCTCACAGCCAGACGCGAGGAATTAGTTAACGTCAGAGAACAACTGCAAACCTTAGCGCCAGAATTACCCGATCCACTGCCAGAAGTACCAGATCAAGTAGACTTAGAAGAATTGCAGAAAGAATTGCGATCGCTTGCCAAACGTTTGCAAGCAATGGAACCAGTAAATATGCTGGCCTTAGAAGAATACGAACGCACCCAAAACCGCCTGCAAGAACTGACACAAAAGCTGGAAACCCTTGAAGGAGAGCGCACCGAATTACTTTTGCGGATTGAAAACTTTACTACATTACGCCAACGCGCCTTTAAAGAAGCCTTCGACGCAGTTAACGAAAACTTCCAATCAATTTTCGCCACCCTTTCCGAAGGCGACGGTTACCTACAACTAGACGATCCCGAAGATCCCTTTAGCAGTGGCTTAAACTTAGTTGCGCACCCCAAAGGTAAACCAGTACAGCGATTAGCCTCCATGTCTGGGGGTGAAAAATCCCTCACCGCCTTAAGCTTTATCTTTTCTTTGCAACGCTATCGCCCCTCCCCCTTCTACGCCTTCGACGAAGTTGATATGTTTTTAGACGGGGCAAACGTAGAACGATTAGCTAAAATGATTAAACAACAGGCTAAACAAGCACAATTTATAGTTGTGAGTTTGCGCCGCCCGATGATAGAATCAGCCGAACGCACAATAGGCGTTACTCAAGCACGGGGAGCTTACACCCAAGTTTTGGGAATTAAATTGCCAGCCGACCATACATCTGCTTGAGTTTTTGTTAATAATAGTGTATAGATTAACCGGATTCGAGATCAGGACTCGGTATAGAATGACCTCTGAACAGATAATTAGGCGTTCCGACATATTAAATACTCAGGTGATTACCCGCGACAACGGTAAGCGAGTAGGTATCGTTAGTCAAGTCTGGGTGGATATAGATCAACGAGAGGTTGTAGCTCTTGGCTTGAGAGACAGCCTGATCTCTATTTCTGGTATACCACGCAACATGTACCTGAGCAGTATCAGCCAGATTGGCGATGTCATCCTGGTAGATAACGAGGACGTAATTGAAGATATTGAAGTTGAAACCTTAAGTAACCTGATTAACTGGGAAGTAATTACAGAAACAGGTGAAGTATTAGGAAGAGTACGCGGCTTTAAATTTAACGGTGAAAATGGTAAACTCCACTCTATAGTCATCGCTTCCTTAGGATTACCCCAAATTCCCGAACAAGTCCTAAGTACCTACGAACTTTCAATTGATGAAGTCGTCAGCACAGGGCCCAGTAGATTAATTGTCTTTGAAGGCGCGGAAGAAAGAACCACCCAATTGTCAGTTGGCGTTCTCGAACGACTCGGTATTGGTAAAGCACCTTGGGAACGAGACGCTGATGAAGAATACTACGCCGCACCGCGTACCGTCGCCCCTGGAAATCAACTCCCAAGTGGTGTACCATTACAACCACCCAAACCCAAAGTCCGCACCCCCGAACCCGTAGCGAGGGAAGAATGGGACGAAGATTATATTGAAGAAGAAAAACCCCAGCGCCAAGTAATGCAAGCGCGCCAATACGAATCAATTCAATACGAAGAAGACGACGAAGAAGACAACTGGAGTGAAGCGACAGATAAAGACAGGTATCAACAACCTGCTAAATTTGAAGCGCAACCCTACAAAAAGCAATATGTCGATGAATACGACGATTACGACGATGTAGAAGGCGATGCTTGGGAAGATGAACCCAAACCTGTGAACATTCCTAAGAAAGTCAAAGAGAAACAGCCAGAATACGAAGAAGAAGGATATTAAATTAATTCATAATTCGTAATTCGTAATTCGTAATTCGTAATTCAGTTTAAAATTAAACCCTTCTTCCTATGTGAAGAGGGGTTTAATTTATTAATTTTAAACTGCGTAGTAGCGCGTCTAGTCTAATTTGTTGGGTTCAAAAAATGGAAATGCCATAATTGCTGAATAATATCATTAATCAACCAAACATTTTAAGGTTGCCGCGCTAGTAGGTTGGGTTGAGGAACGAAACCCAACATTTTTATGGTTTTGTCCTGAATGATGAAGTACGGGGGGTTTAACCGTATCTATTTTCCCGATAAAAATCTCGCAGAACCCGCCCCTACAGACTGCTGACACCGCCAACTTGAAAAATTTGTGATGCAGATAAATTTAATTCGGGGAAAGTTGGTGAGATAATCTGTTGTTCTTGAACAAACTGCTGAACTTGGTATTCTCCCTCAACTAAAGAATAAACCGAGATAGTTGGTTTTTTTGGGTTACCAATAAACCGCCTACCGCCTAAAGCTGCATAATCAACAATCCAGTATTCGGGGATACCTACCGCTTCATATTGACCTAGTTTAGTAAAATAATCATCGCGCCAATTACTACTGACTACCTCAATTACCAGGGGAATTGATGCACCCTGAGTAACTGTAGATTGCTTTTTCCACAGTGGTTCATTTACCAAATTGGAGCGATTAATAATTAATATATCTGGTGAATAAGCCGATTCATTGTCCGGTGGTTTGACTAATGCAGTTTTTGGAATGAAGTAGGGAAGATTTAATCGCTTAATCTCTACAGATATTTCTAGTCCCAAAACGCCGATAACATCTTCATGTTCACCTGTAGGTTGGGACATTTCTACCACTACTCCATCATGCAGTTCATAACGGTTGCCAGAGTTTTCTGGATACCAAGCAACAAACTCATCAAATGTTACTAGCTTGCGTAAGGCTTGAGTCATAATTTTTCGCCTTTATATCGCCTTATATATCTTTCAAATCTACACCAACAAGCCACTGCAAAACTGCATCAAAATTTTAGGGATTAATCGCAGAATTAGCCATTTTAATTAACGAAGCGCGATCGCCTGCTTTTAACCCTACAGTATATTGCACTCCCCGTTGCCGCCAAGTCAAGGTAGCATCTGAGCAATTCGCACCACAGCTAGCATCGACAAAATAACCCCTAATTCCCCTTGCTAAAGTCACAGTTTTACCCGTGAGGCTAGGTGTTTTCCGCGTTACAGCTTCCGCAGTCACAACGCCCAACCTACAAGCCGTTCCACCATTACAATCGGGACTAAAACCTAGTAAAATTTCGTATTTATTTCTGGTAGCGCTTTCGACAATGGCGTAAATTTTGGTTACGCCATCGGATTCAGGAATAAATTTGGGTAATAATATACGAATTCGGCTCTTTTGCTTGATTTTAGCTAAAATAGGTTTAAATACTAGATTAGGTTCAGAATTAGTTGTTTGAGCTTGGTTTTGGGCTATTTGCTGAGACTGATTGTTTACAGATGCTATAGCAGCATCCGGTAAATGGTTAGTACTAGCTAGCAAAATTGCCGTACAAGCAGCAGTGAAATATTTAAAACCAAAGGTCATCATCAAAATCTTCTCACCTATTTACTAGTAAATACTTAAATTTTTAGCCCAATTTTAGTATTGAATTACGCCGATTGTCCAGAGTTTTAAGAAATAACGATCTGCAACATTGTATCTAATCAAGGAACTGTTATTTTGAGATATAAGTCTGACGATTGTAGATTTAACAATTTATACAGATACAGTCTGAGAAAATAACTTAAATATGCGAAAAATCGGTTTGATATTCATTACTGCTCTTAGTATATCTGCCATTAACTATCATGCGATCGCGCAAATTTCAGCTAATAAACCACAAAACCCACTACTTGACGGTAGTAATAGTCGGGTATTAAACGCAGCATTTGAGATGAGATGGATACCAAGTGGTTCAATGGAACCTACCTTACATGGAACCCCAGATCAATGGGAAGCAGATATAGTATTAATTGATAAATTAATTTACAATTCGCAATCGCCCAAACGAGGCGATATTATTGTCTTTAGCCCCACAGATGAGTTAAAAAAGCAACAATATATAGACCCATTTATTAGTCGGATTGTTGCCTTACCAGGTGAAAAAGTAGAACTGAAGAAAAACCGAGTATATATTAACAATAAACCTTTGCCAGAAAATTATCTGCGTCCTCAAGAAGAAACAAATATAAGTGTTTGCACTACAGAAGCAAGACCTAATTTATCCCAGCCAAAAATTGTTCCGCGTAACGCCTATTTAACATTAGGAGATAATCGCAGTAGTAGTTACGATGGTCGTTGTTGGGGTTTTGTACCAAACAAGAATATTATTGGTCAAGCAGTGAGAAGAGTTTGGCCTTTAAATTACCAAAATAATTTGGATAAATTCCGCAATCAGCAACAGTTGCAATCAGAAGAAGTCTTCCTGAAAAATGTTGGCTTTTTCGCAAGACCAAATGAAGAAAATTTAACTGCAAATATTAAATTTTTTATAGATTATTTAGCTCAAAGTCGGCAAAAAAAAGATATACTGGGTGAAATTACCGCTTTAAGGCATATTTCCCTATATTATCTATATTCATTAAAGTTTTCACCTCAAAACCAACAAGCAATTAATTATTCTCAAGATTTTTTAGACACCGCCAGGAAATATAAAATTTATGGCGCAGAAACTCAAGCTTTGGCGAATCTTGGTTTAGTTTATTTATTGCAAGGTGATTCTCAATCAGCAATTAATTATGCACAGCAAGTCATGGCACTTACAGCTAAAAATCAAGATTATTCTAGCGAATATATAGCTTTACTCAATCAGGCAATTGCTCATGCATACTTAAATGATTGTGCTAAATTTAATATGTTTTATAATCAAAGTTTAGCTGTTGCGAAAAATTTTAATGGAGCGCGACAAGAATTAATTGCTAGTAATTTATCGCCAGCTTTAGAGAAGATTAAACTCGAGCATTGTACCGCGACATCAATGCAATAGAGTTCTTGTATACATATTGTTGCTGTGTTGATTAGAAGGTTGAAAGCTTACGCATAGACGCAAAGGCGCAAAGAAGAACACGGAAATTAGGACTTTTACAAGATACTCTAAACTGCGTTCACCAAGAACAAGAAAAATCTATCTTCTCTAGTCCCTAGCCCCTATTTTCCAACTAAATCTAATCATTAAAAATTTAAATTATCTAAAGATTCTTCAATTTCTAAATCTAAAATTTTTTCCCTAGCTTCGTTGTGTTCGGCTATCTTTCCTTCTTTCCAATAAATATCTGCTGCTTTTTGGAAATCTTCTAATGCGCCTTGCTTATCTCCAATACCAAAACGAGCATGAGCGCGATTATAATAAGCATCAACATAATGAGAATTTAACTTAATTACCTGGGTATAATCTTTCATGGCATTGTGATAATCGCCTAAGTCAAAATGAGCGTTACCACGACTATAATAAGCATCCACATAATTAGGATTAATCTTGATTGCTTGGGTATAGTCAGCAATTGTGCCCTCATAATCCCCTAAATCAGCACGGGCTTGGGCACGGTTATAATAAGCAATAGCATCATTTGGATTAATCTTAATTGCTTGGGTAAATTTTTGTTGTTCTATCAGTAAATAGCGAGAAATACTGCTATTTTTATCTGTAACGGCATAATGGGGATTAATTTTGATAGCTTGGGAGTAATCTTCAATAGCTCCTTGACGATCGCCTAAATGAGAACGAGCATCACCACGGTTCCTGTAAGTCACGGCTACATGGGGATTAATTCTGATCGCTTGAGTATAATCATCAATTGCTGAATGATAATCTCCTAGCTGATAACGAGCTAAACCCCTTTGGTGGTAAGCTTTGGGATGATTGAGATTAATTTGGATAACTTGAGTATAATCTGCGATCGCACCTTCGTAATCTCCCAGGTGATAGCGCACCATTCCCCGTTTGTAATATACTTCGGCATTCTCAGGGTCAAGTTCCAAGGCTTGATTATAGTTGATAATCGCTTTATCAGATTCGCCTTGCTCAAAAGATTTATCGCCGAGATTGACATATATTAAATTTAAATCTGGTTCTGGTTCTAACAAAACCTCTTCTTTTTTCGGATATGCAACTAGCTTGTTTAGCTGATGATTATTTTGATTAATTGCTGTAACTTGCGGCGGATGATAATTATTATTTGTCGCTGGTTGTTGAATTGGTTGTTCGCCTTGTAACTGTTCTAAATAAGCATACAAACCACCACCATAAAGTAATTGATTAATTCCAAAAGCAATTCTTCCTCTTTTGAGTTTAATCATTTGTGTGGGTAAAAACCCAGCTAAAAACAGATGATATTCGCTTTGCGCTTCATGCACTTCTTCTTGGATTAAAACACAGACAATAACTGCATTTTTTTCCACTTCTTCCGAACTAACCGACCATCGCACCTTATCAATAGTGCCGTGACGAGATTTTACTTCAACTCCAATTGTAGGGTCAGCAGTTAAAGTAAAATCAATTTTACCATCACCACCAAAGCGTTTTTCATAATCAACTTCTGTAATCAAATCGGCTAAACGTTCTTTAACAACTTCTTCACCGAGTTTCCCCTTTAAATTACTAATAAAAACATCTCGGACTGGCGAAGTACGTTTATATTTTTCAGCCATTAGCCAGCAAAAATCACGTAAAGCCTTTAACCTCTCTCCAGAGATTATAGTTAACTCACTATATTGACCTTCTGTTTCACAATGAAGCAGACAACCAGACGTTAACCTCTTAATAAAATCAGACTGTAGCGATCGCAGTAAAGTAATCCAGTCCATTGAAAATTCTGCGAGTCTTTTGATGAGATTATATCAGTTGTCAGTTGTCAGTTGTCAGTTGTTAGTTGTTAGTTGTCCCCTCATTCCCTAGCCCCTAACCCCTAGCCCCTAACAAGTGATCCCCCCTTGCTAGCCTCATAAAGGTAAGCCAGGGAGGATCGGTGAGAGATGATTCAATTAATTGCACTGTAGTATTACGTTAACTTGAAGTGCGATCGCGTGTACAACATCTCTCTTAAGTACACACAACTGCTAACTCTGGGTAATTTTGACTATTAACTAATCAAAATACCTCATCTTCGATACCTTGCCACCATTCGCCCAAGTTCATCATATCTTGGAAGATATCTTCTAATTCCTCAACATAAACTTCTTGAGGAATCTGGGATTGACGTTCTTGGAGTTTTTTCAGGCGCAGTTGCACTAACAGCCAAGGTTTAGCGATGCCATCCGTGGCTTCCATGTATCTAGCCAGTTGTCTGCTATCCATGATTTTTATATTTGTGATGAGGCCATTACTTTTTACGATACAAGACGTAGCCGTAAGTGACCATTTTTTATGGATAGTTTAAGTAGGCGATCGCATTCAATTAAAATGGGCATGGGGCATGGGGCATTGGGCATGGGAGACAAGGAAGAAATTGTACAGACAAGGGTTCATCGCGTCTCTAACAAATGACTTAGGGACTTACAAAAAATAAATTACCCATATTCCCTAGTAGTGCGAGCAAGATGCTCGCTGATGTTTAAAAGCGAGCAAGATGCTCGCACTACAAATTTATTGGGTATTTAAAAAATTGGATGTCCCTTATTTACAGCAGTTTTCACCTATTTGAACCACATCTATCGTAGGGAACACCGACAATCTTTTGGTACATACAATAATTTTACTGATGCCGTGCCCCTACAGCGTGGTCTATTTACAGGAAGATGCTGTAAATAAATCTAAATCTGTGACAGCCCCAACACTGCTAGAAGCAACTAACTTAGCATATTTGGCTAAGATACCTTTGGTATAACGGGGTGGACGGGGTTGCCATTTAGCGCGACGATTAGCTAATTCGGCATCGTCAAGGTTGATTTGTAACAAGCGCCCATGAGCGTCAATAGTAATACTATCGCCTTCTTCCACTAAAGCGATCGCGCCACCAACAGCAGCCTCAGGCGCAACATGTCCGACTACCATTCCGTAAGTACCGCCGGAAAAACGTCCGTCAGTAATTAAACCTACAGAATCGCCCAAACCCGCACCAATTATTGCTGAGGTAGGTGCTAGCATTTCCCGCATTCCGGGGCCGCCTTTGGGGCCTTCGTAGCGAATGACAATGATATCACCAGCTTTAATTTTACCTGCAAGAATGGCATCTAAACATTCTTCCTCAGAATCAAATACTCTTGCAGGGCCAGTAATGCTGGGATTTTTCACCCCGGTAATTTTTGCTACTGCTCCTTCTGTCGCCAGATTTCCTTTGAGAATGGCTAAATGGCCTTGCGCATACATCGGCTGATTCCAAGGACGAATTACATCTTGATTGGCGGGTGGTTCGTCGGGGATATTTGCTAAGGTTTCGGCGATGGTTTTACCTGTGATGGTGATACAGTCACCGTGAAGTAATCCATGCACTAATAGCATTTTCATTACTTGGGGAATACCGCCAGCTTGATGTAAATCTGTGGCGACATATCTACCACTGGGTTTTAAATCGCATAAAACCGGGACTCTACCGCGAATAGTTTCAAAATCATCTAAATTCAGTTCTACACCAGCTGCACGCGCGATCGCTAGAAAATGTAACACGGCGTTAGTTGAACCACCCACCGCCATAATTACAGATATGGCATTTTCGATGGATTTGCGGGTGATAATTTGTCGGGGTAACAGTTGATGGCGAATTGCTTCTACTAATACCTTGGCTGATTCTTCCGTACTATCGGCTTTTTCTTCATCTTCCGCCGCCATTGTGGAAGAATAGGGTAAGCTCATACCCATTGCTTCAAAAGCTGAAGACATAGTATTAGCCGTGTACATCCCACCACAAGAACCAGCACCAGGACAAGCTTGACGTTCAACTGCTAATAGTTCTTCAGAGTTAATTTTGCCGGCGCTATATTCACCTACAGCTTCAAAGGAACTAACAACTGTTAAATCTTTACCGTTATAATGTCCGGGTTTAATTGTTCCACCGTAAACAAAAATAGCCGGGATATTCATTCTCGCTATGGCAATCATCGCCCCTGGCATATTTTTATCACAGCCACCGATGGCAATTACCCCATCCATACTTTGTCCATTACAGACGGTTTCAATTGAGTCTGCAATTACTTCTCGCGAAACTAGGGAATATTTCATACCCTCAGTTCCCATCGAAATCCCATCACTAATGGTAATTGTGCCGAAAATTTGCGGCATTGCACCCGCCAGTTTAATTCCGGCTTCCGCTCTTTGTGCTAATTTATTGATTCCCATGTTACAGGGCGTGATGGTGCTGTAGGCGTTAGCTACACCCACAATTGCTTTGTTAAAGTCTTCATTCTCAAAACCCACTGCCCGTAGCATAGCGCGATTAGGCGATCGCTGTACTCCCTGTGTAATTGCTTGACTGCGGAAATTCTCTGACATTACTTTTTCTCCTACTCCTGGGATCTCGATATGAGTATGATATGTAGGCTGTTTTGAGATGTCCAATATATATTAGTTAGCAATTAAGACTTTTAAAGTATCAAAATATGGAACTACGACACCTGCGCTACTTTATTGCTGTAGCGGAAGAACTACATTTCAGTAAAGCCGCAGAAAGACTGCACATAGCCCAACCGCCTCTCAGCCAACAAATTCAGCAGCTAGAAGCAGAACTCAAAGTTAAACTTTTTCATCGCCAAACCAAGCGACAAGTACAGCTAACAGAAGCAGGTAAGGTGTTTTTACAAGCAGCTTATCAACTACTGATGCAATTAGATACAGCAATCGCCTTAACTCAAAGGATTGGCAGAGGACAAACAGGACAACTGCGCATCGGCTTTACTAGTTTGGTGATTTACGACTTATTACCCTTGATTTTGCGACAATTTCGCGAACAATTTCCCGAAGTAGAATTAGTGTTACGGGAGTTAACCACAAGTCAACAAGAGCAAGCCTTGAGAGATGGGGGAATTCATGTCGGCTTTGCTCATCCACCTTTAGAAGATGATACCATATCGTATCAGTGTATTCACAGACAAAGCTTAGTTGTTGCTTTACCGCCAACTCATTCATTAGCACAAACAGAACATATTTCTGTGCAAAATCTCCTCAATGAACCTTTCATCGTGTTTCCCCGCTATCTCGCACCAGGACTTTACGATTTGATTATGAGTGTTTTTCGTCAGGGAAATATCAAACCGCACATTACCCAAGAAGCAGTGCAAATGCAGACAATTATTGGACTAGTATCGGCGGGGATGGGTTTGGCGATTACTCCATCTTCTCTACAAAATCTGCAAAGGCCTGGTGTTACTTATCGTCCTTTATTGGAATCAGCACCTGTCATAGAAACTGCGCTGATTTGGCAGCAAAACTGTTTAACGCCTTTGGTAGAAAATTTTTTACAATTTACGCAACAGTTTTTGTTGACGGTTGACGGTTGACGGTTGACGGTTGACTGGGAAGATAGATTTTCTTGTGAGCGAGTAATTTGCAGCGCGATCGCATTTATTTACTCTATGCTTGATGCTCTATTTGCAAAGATTACATTAAATTTACACCTAGTTGAGCCTTAAGAGTCTCATTCATGAGCAAAATAACCTCATTCATGAGCAAAAAAGCCTCATTCACGAGCAAAAAAGCCTCATTCACGAGCAAAATAACCTCATTCACGAGCAAAATAACCTCATTCACGAGCAAAAAAGCCTCATTCACGAGCAAAATAACCTCATTCACGAGCAAAATAACCTCGTTCACGAGCAAAAAAGCCTCATTCACGAGCAAAATAACCTTGCTCACGAACAAAATAACCTCATTAGAGATATTAAATTCCAAAAATATCGTCATTTTAGAGTCAAGACTGCGATCGCATATCTGTCTCACCTAAAATCTTTCTCCGCCCTTCCTTCACCTATCGGGTATAGCCTTTATCACTTATACCCAGCACAGAATTATATCATCGCCCGTAGGGGCATCGGCACTGCCGTGCCCTTACAGACCTGGTTTTTTATTGAAAAATCCCTGATTGAAAAGCAATCCTAACACTTTCGATGCTTCTGTGCGATCGCAATTGCCTAATAAGTCACCCTTATGGATACTATCAGGCTTTTGTTGTCAACTCCTGTTGACTATTTGTAACAAAATCGCTAAATTTATTTACATGAGTTAACAACCGGGGAACAGCAAACCATGTACACAACAATTAACGAAGAAGGCATTCTCAACAACTACGCGACTGAACCAGAAATTTACTACGCTGCTTACCCTTCAGATGAACAGCAAAGTCGCTACGCTTTCCAAGGCGCAGTTGCAACCTTATTAGTTACAGCGTTGGTATTGTTTGCTTTTGGTGTTAGCTAAAATTTTTCCTTCTTAATCGCTATCAAATCGTCATTGAAACTTCTCCCATCAGCCTCGGCTAGTCACCGGGGTTTTATTTATTGCGCTTTGCGTGTCAGTTGTCAGTTGTCAGTTGTCAGTTGTCAGTTGTCAGTTGTTGAAAATATCTCTCGCATAACCGAAATAACGCCCGCAGGCTGGAAGCCTGGGGCTATCGTTACAAAGCCTGCTCAAGCAGGCTGAATTTTTTAGCCCACGCAGGTGGGTTTTGTTGAATTAGCCGCACCCTTTGAGGGTGACGGCGGGATTGTGGGATCGGTGAAAGGTTTTTACCTCGAAGCACTAGCGCAATTGATTGATCATGCCATTCATGTCAACGCCTAATTTTTGTCCTAGCTTCAACAAGCGATCGCATTGTGAATTACCTCGCCCATGATTCATATTTGAAATACACAGGGGTAATATTTGAGTTTGCAAGCAGCTGAAATACAGTTCTTGGGATCGATGTAAGGAGATGCCCAAGTTTAGCTGATATGCGGTATCAATTAACCGTTCTAGAACTTGGATATCTGCATCCCAGTTGCCGTTGGGATCGTGCAACAATTGCCAAAGCAAGCGCATAATCAACTGTTCTAGTATCTGTTTACCTTCGGGAATATCTAGCTGACAGCGCATGTGCTTGGCTTCATTAGCGATCGCTTCTAATTCCACGATATAACTTAAACTTAACTGCACATCGGTAATATCTTGCTCAAGCGATCGCAATGTTGTCATAGAACGATAACCTAAGGCAATCTCCGCCGCTACTTGCAATTCTCGCGGTACAGCTAATTCATCTCGGTGAAACGCCGCAATAATCCCATAATTATCCCGGTATGTTTGAGTATAAAGCTGGTCTAGTCTTGTCAGTGTTTCTTGACTCAACAACCGCATAATTCTGTGGCGTTCCTCAGCAAAGAGATTTTCTAAGCTAAAGGTTTCGTCAGTAAATAGCTGCGTCATCATCAAAATGGTTTTGGCTGCACTAGCTTGTTCTAAGGACACAAACAGCTTTTCTTTAATTTGGCTGTAGTCTCGTCTCCCCGCAAAGGGCTGAATGCAGCAGTGAAAATCCCAGCCGCCTAAATGGAGAACTGCAAACACTAAATCTTCACTTTCCCAGGTAATATCTGACACCAAGCGCAAATGACCAACCGCCAAAGTTAGCGATCCCATGCGTTGTAGCTGGTAATCTAACTCATTGGCGCTGTAGCAGTAAACATGTTTGTGGGAAACATGGGGATGTTTGCCATGAGTATCTTGTGCAGTTAGGAAATTATAGCTTTCTGTCGGTCGATGATTGGCAAACAGAGAAGTAATCGCATAATGGGCTGCTACCTGCTTTAAACTAATTTGGGCAGTTAACACTGATTGGCGATAAACTTCCGCACCATGTTTGAAATGATCGATATTACTAGGGGCTAAACCTAAACGTTTGAGGAAGCCTTTTTCTAATTGCATCCCCGCCACATCCCCAGCTAATTCTAAAGCACGGGCGGCATAACGGAGAATCTGTGTCCCTTCTGGGCGAGAAAGTTCTTCAAAAAACCAGCCACAACTAGTAAACATCAACAAAGCATGACGCTGCATTTCTAATAAACGCAAAGCATCTACTTGTTCGGCGGCGGTGAGTTTGTGAGTTTGATGGTGATTGAGAAAACGAGTAACATTAGCAGCAGAGCGATCGCGAATTACTTGAATATATTCATCTCTAGCTAGCCAGGGATCGCGGAAAAATTGCTTTCCATACTCTTCATACACTTCAATTAACCGATCCCGCAGCCAATTTAAGGCATTTCGCAGGGGACGACGCCATTTTTGATGCCAAAGACTGCCTTCACCACCGCAACCACAATCATCTTGCCATCTATCGACACCGTGGGCGCAACTCCAAGCGGTGATGGGTTTTAATTCTACTTCCCAAGCGGGACTGTTTAAACTCAGGTAATGTGCATAGTTAGTTACTGTCCAACCATGCTGAGGAAACTCGCCGATAAAAGCGTAGGCTAAGGTTTTCTCAGTTCCCTTTTTATGATGTCCAAAGGTTTCCCCATCGGTGGCGACAGAAATTAATTGCGCTGGACGATGATCCCCACGGACTGCAGAACCGATCCTTGCTGCTAAATGATTGGAACTATAGACAACATCACTAAAACCCATATCCCGAGATATCGGGCCATCGTAGAAGAAAATATCAATATAAGGTAATCCAGCTAAGGATTCTGCATCATCCAAGGTAGCCTTGTCAGAGACTGCATTGAGAGGTGAGGATGCAATACTCAATGTCGGCTTTAAATAACAACGATAGGGACGGGTGGGATCAATCTGACTACCCCCAACCTCATGCCATTCTGGCTGGGGATCGTCTTTTGTCGGTAGCAGACGACAGCGTTGTGCTTGCGATGGTGCGAGGACAATAAAGCGAATTCCTTCCGCCACCAAAGCCTCTAAAGTGGCATAATCTACAGCCGCTTCTGCCAACCACATACCTTCGGGATCGCGCCCAAAGCGGGAGCGGAAGTCTTCTTTACCCCAACGAATTTGCGTATACTTATCGCGTTCGTTAGCCAGAGGCATGATGATGTGATTGTATACTTGCGCGATCGCATTACCATGACCATTCAAGCGTTGGGAACTTTTAGCATCAGCCTCCAAAATTCGCTGATAAACCTCCACATCGTAGCGTTCTAGCCACGACATCAACGTGGGGCCGATATTAAAGCTCAAATACTCATAATTATTCACAATATCAATGACTTCGCCCCGGTCATTTAACACCCTGGCAAAGGCATTCGGACGATAGCATTCCCAGTGAATCCGCTCGTTCCAATCGTGAAAAGGCGACGCGCTAGGTTGGCGTTCAATGGCGTCTAGATAGGGATTTTCGCGCGGTGGCTGGTAAAAATGACCATGTACCGTAACATACACACCCGTCGCCGTTCTCAGGGGATCGCTTTGCGGAGTGTGTTTCGCATCGTATTGTGACGTAAATGTAGAGCCAGAGCTAGCTGGCAGTTCAGCAGCAGAAGTCATGTATCTGTTATCCAAAATCAAAAAAACTTGCGATTGTGACAAAAACGGATCTATAAAACTTTCTTCACAGGCTTAAACCCAAAATCCGTACCGATAACAACGATGGTATACAGCCCTTCCAAGAAAGCGGTTTTAGTATAGCGGGAAATCTGCGTTATCGCACAGACCTTTCCCAAAAGCAATTAAATTATTATCCATCGAAAAACCCCTAATTGGGAATTTATTTGGTCGAGCCAATAAACTTAATTGTCTTTTAATATATTAAACCGCATTTTTACGATAAAATATCGACCTCTAGTTATAGTTTTGCTACGAAACATTGCAAAACCTACTTAAAACTCAATCTTATATTACATATCTGCTATCAAAACCGAAACCGTAAAATCGCGGAATTGTCAATAGTCAATAGTCAATGGTCAATGGTCAATGGTCATTAGTCATTAGTCCCCCTTGTCCTCCTTGTCCCCCTTGTCCTCCTTGTCCCCCTTGTCCTCCTTGTCCCCCTTGTCCCCCTTCCCTGCTCCCTGCCCAATGCCCATACTGTTGACTATTGACCCTTGACCATTGACCATTGACTAGTAAATCTGTGACTAAATGCCCTTAACTTAGAGCGATCGATGTCAGTTAAAAACATTATCTTTCTCGTACTGTTATTGTTTATACCAGTTTCCTTGGCTGCCCATTATTTAGAATGGGGAGAACTGGTAGTATTCATCACAGCTGGATTAGCAATTCTCCCCTTAGCAGCTTGGATGGGTACAGCCACAGAAGAAATAGCTGTAGTTGTTGGCCCTTCTCTAGGGGGGTTGTTGAATGCAACTTTTGGGAATGCTACGGAACTAATTATTGCTCTGGTGGCGCTGAATGCGGGATTTGTCAATGTAGTTAAAGCCAGTATTACCGGGTCGATTATTGGTAACTTACTACTAGTGATGGGTCTTTCTATGCTTTTAGGCGGACTGCGTCATAAAGAACAGACATTTCAGCCTATTGTCGCGCGGGTAAATGCTTCGGCTATGAATTTGGCGGTAATTGCCATATTATTACCCACAGCGATGCAAATTACCTCTACTGGTATTGGCGAACAAACTATCCAAAATTTCTCGGTAGCTGTGGCTATAGTATTAATTTTGGTCTATGCTCTCACCTTGTTATTTTCCATGAAAACCCACTCGTATTTATATGATGTGGGTATGGTAGAGGTAGAAGAAGAAGAAATTAGCCATAAAAAGCCAAATCTGTGGTTATGGAGTGGTGTATTGCTCGTATGTACGCTCTTTGTTGCCTTAGAGTCAGAAATGCTCGTTGATTCTTTAGAAGTAGCGACATCGCAGTTAGGTTTAACAGCACTATTTACTGGGGTAATTATTGTCCCGATTGTAGGTAATGCTGCGGAACATGCTACCGCCGTGACTGTAGCGATGAAAGATAAAATGGATCTTTCTCTTTCCGTCGCTGTGGGATCGAGTATGCAAATAGCTTTATTTGTTGCTCCCGTTTTAGTGATAGCTGGCTGGGTGCTAGGTCAACCAATGGATTTAAATTTTCAACCTTTTGAATTAGTCGCGGTGGCAGTATCGGTGCTAATTGCCAATAGTATTAGTTCTGATGGTAAATCTAATTGGCTGGAAGGAACTCTATTATTAGCAGCTTATACAGTCTTAGGTATAGCTTTCTACTTCCATCCTATCATTGAGGGTATTGGTTAGTTACCAACAAACATCAATTTTATGAGCGATCGCCTACACTTTGATCCAGAGCGATCGTTTTTTATTGGTCATGAGACGCGATGAACCCTTATCTGTACAATTTTATCTCTTTCTTCCCCTAGTCCCTAATCCCTAGCCTCTAGCCCCTAATTATGGAAACAAATCAAGCACAACCTTTAAATACTCAGGCTACATCTAACGTCGGTTTGCCAAATTTACGTTTTGGTGATGCAGGTGATGCTGTCAGAGTTTTACAACGGCTGTTAATAAATAACCGCTATGCGATGAAAGTTGATGGTGTTTTTGGTGCGTTAACTGAAACTGCGGTTAAAGCGTTTCAAAGCCAGCGAAATTTAAAGGCAGATGGTATAGTCGGTCAAAGAACTTGGCGCGAATTAGCAAATTAGCATCAGTCGAACTCAGCAGAGAAATTAACCCTCAAGTAACTGTATGCTAATTAACATCAAATTATATAATCTCCAGTCAAACTAATAAGGCATCAAGTAAAAATAAGTAGTGCGAGCATCTTGCTCGCGCGGGCAAGACTTCGGCGTGAGCGCTCAGTCGAACGCTGCCCGCACTACAAATATTAAATTGCAATTTTTAACCGATAAAAAATTTAATCCGAATTTTAAAAAATAATGTGACAGATTGTAGGTTTATAGCAGTGACATGACCTCTAGAATATATGGATGTGTCGCCAACATTATTTGATTTGGTATAACCAGTGTCAATCCAGATTCAATGTGACATTTATTAATTATGAATTGCTATTATTCTCCGAATCTTTTTTATTTTCGCCTATACTTTATTCCGGAATAATAGCAGTTGTTGATGTCAAAAGGAATATTGGTGTTGGTAGAACGAACTATATGAGTGAAATTGGCCTGCTGATGACGGGCTTGGTAACAACAGGACAAGTATATTTACTGGATATACCAGAGCAGCAAACGCTTCATGAAGAAAACGAGATACAGAACTTTATCCAGAGTCAGTCACTTCAGGTAGTTTCCACTGCGCAAATTACACCACCAGAATTTATAGAGATAGATGGTAATTCTCTAAGTCAGCCATTATCGCCTCAAGTACAGCAAGAACATTTATTGAAAGAACTTGACAGAAATCTTATACGGTATCCTCGCTCTGTTATTGCAGATAGTTTAATCGTCAAAGCCAGAGTCAAAAATTATAATAGTCAAACCTTGCCAATTTTACGTTTTGGTAGTTCAGGTATTTCTGTAAAAGTCTTGCAAAAGCTGTTAATTGCTAATGGCTATGGAATGCGTGTTGATGGGAGATTTGGCCCTTTGACAGAAGCAGCTGTAAAAGCATTTCAAAATCGGCGGAGTTTATTCGTAGATGGAATTGTTGGTCAAAGAACTTGGCGAGAATTAACATTATAGTTATTGGTCAATAGTGATTTGTTATTGTGAGAATTTGGTGGTGTTCAGATCCCCGACTTCTTTAAGAAGTCGGGGATCTAGCAACCAAACCTACAATTTATCTGAAATTTATTTTGAAATAAATAAGAAAAAGTAGGAAGAAAAATTTCCCCCTACTATCAATTACCATTGACTATTGACTATTGACTATTGACTATTGACTATTGACTATTGACTATTGACTATTGACTAACTACCGATACTTATGCTGCTCTAATAGTTGTTGCGCTCTTGGCTTGTAAATTAAATAGAACAATGATTCTATATAGCGCCGCAAGTCTTCGCGGTTTTCGTGAGAGGTAAAGTTCCAAAAGCCATAAATTCGGGCTAGAGATAGCAACTTGTTTGTGTGAATTCGCCAAGTATAGGTACTGTAAACTCGCTCTATACTCTGCTGAGAAATTTTGTGCCAATAATCGGGATTATGTTCGCACTTGCTGACAAATTCTAAAAGTTTAGTGGCGGTTTCTTCTAATTGGGTAGGGTTGATATAAAATCCATTTACCTTGTCTTGAATAATCTCTAAGGGTCCGCCAAATTGTGTGGCGAAAGTTGGTATCCCGGAAATCATGGCTTCAAGAATTGTCAAACCAAAAGCTTCAAATAAGGCTGGTTGGACAAATATACCTTGACGATCGGCGATGACGCGGTAAATTTCTCCTGAGTCGGTTTTCGATAAACGCACGCCTAACCAGCGAATTTTACCGTGAAGATTGTATTGGTCAATTATTTGGTAAAGTTTGATAATTTCGTCTTTTTCTTCGTTATCTCCTGATTCTTCAACGCGCAATTTACCTGCTACTAAAATTAAGTTACAATGCTCTTGTAATTCGGGACTTTTACCGAAGCATTCTGCTAAACCAGTGAGGTTTTTAATTCTATCGAGACGCGCCATTGAAAAGATGGGGCGTTTGTCGGGATTGTCGAGTTTACCAAATATCTGACTTGGATCGTCTAGGGTAAAAAGCATGTCTTGAATTCGCAAGCGATCGCTCTCTACTCGGTCTTGATTTTTGCTATAGGGAAAATAGTAATTTTCGTTGACTCCTGGGGGTACGACATTAAACTTAGGACTGAATAATTCAATGCCATTCACTACATGATATAAATCTGGCATGGTGAAGCATTTATATGATTCATATTGTCCTACACTATCGGGCGTACCGACAATTTCTTGATAAGTACTGCTAATCACAAAGTTGGCAGCATTCATGGCAATTAAATCAGCAGTAAATTGCAAAGAAAAATGATATTTATCTTCTAAATCGTTCCAGTACAAGTTACTGAATAAATATTTAGATTTTTCTAAGGCGTGAGCAATATTACATTGGGTAACTTTCATCTTCCGCGCGAGGAGAAATGCGACTAAATTACCATCAGAATAGTTACCAACAATTAAATCTGGTCTTCCTTGAAATTCTGCTCTGAGTTCTTTTTCTGCATCGATGGCGTAGGTTTCTAAATAAGGCCAAAACTCAAACCGGGAAATCCAATTTTGGGTCATATTCGGATTAAATTCTCGCAACGGTACGCGCAATATCCAAGCGTTTTCTGTACCGTGAACTTTTTCTAAACGCTGGTTACAAAGAGTACCATCGCTGTTAGGAATTAATCTGGTTAAAATAATCACCTTGGGCTGGACATTTAAGCCTTCTAAACCAGCGAGGGTGACATCTTCTTGGAGTTGCTTTTCTAAAGATTTGGCTTGATCCAGTACATAAACTACTTGTCCCCCGGTATCGGGACGCCCTAATACTCCTTCTTGTCCAAACCAACCGTGGGGAGATACCAGGACGATTTTAAAAATCATCGGTATGCGAGAAATAAAGGCTTCTAAAGCTTGGGGATCGGGAGAATCGATTAATTCATCCAGAATATTTAAGGTTTCTAGGGTGCGCTGGGCTGTATTTCCCCAACCTGGCTCAAAACCCATTGTTTGCAAGGTGAAGCGGAATTTTTCATAGGGTTCATCACCAGGCCGATCGCTCACAAAACTGATAGCGTTTTTTACTTGCTCGGAAAGTTGTTGCTGTGATGTAATGCGATCGTTTATCAGTAATTGTATGCCATTATATTGATGCAGGCGCAAGAAATTAAATAAACTTTCTAACCATTGTTTTGCGTCTTGTAATAATTTGCTGGAGAGATAGCGGTTGAGGAAGTTGACGCCTTTACCAATATTTTTGGGATCGCGAATGACTGGCGAATAATCGTAAAATGGCCCAAAGTCTAGTTCTAGTAAGTCCCCTTCATGGGGATGATATCTGTTGACTATGCGATCGCGCATATCTAACAATTCCTGCACAGTCATTTTCTCAACTGTTAAGTCTTCCGTCAGTCGATAAATTTCTTGGCTAGCTATTTTCGGGCGAATAATAAAGCAGAAATTTGAGTCTTCTTGAATTATTTCTTGCGTATAGTAAATTAATTTTGCTAAATGTGAAGAATGGCGATATTTTTCCGACATATCATATTTTGTGCAATATTCACTATATGAATTAATAATATCATTACGTAATAGATATTTCTTTTCTTGATGGCGCAGTTCGCTGATAAAAGAACGCAAATCACTCTTTTCTTCACTATTGAGAACTGTTTGGATTAATTCAGACATAGTATCTCCTGAAAACTTGCGTTACTTTACTTAAAATATCTATTGTCTAATTCGTTGCACTCTAACTAAAGGCAGAGAATTTTATGTACTTTTTATAGGTGCGCTCGCTGAAAGTCTTACTGTGCAAATATTTGAACGACTAGATTTTTGTGATGTTAAATTAATTTAAAATGTAGTGCATATTTCACAGTCAAGCAATTTTGGATTTTAGATTTTGGATTTTGGATTGACCTCGACTACAAAGGTACGTTGCTCAAGGATTTTAAATTTTGGACTTCGGCGTGAGCGCTCAGTCGAACGCTGACGCTCACGGAACACCTAAATTTATTTATAGGGATTATCTTTTTACTTTTTACTTTTTACTTTTTACTTTTAAAAAAATATTGTTTCTTAAATAAATATAATTGGACTGATAACTCTGATGAAAATAAACTTTTGTCAGAAAAATATAGTTATTTTTTTATCATTCGATTTTGAAAGTTAATTAGTCAGGAATTCAGGCAAATACTAATATTAAGAATTAACTCCAAATAAAATAGTAATGCCATAATAAAAGATTACTTTATCTTGATCCTGTGATTGTAAACTGCAATGCTAACCAGAAGACAATTCAAAAAGTTATTTTTTTGGAGCCTGTTGTTCTCTGGTGTCAAAAGTTGTACTTATAGCAAAAAAACTGATGTGAGAGTTAATTCCGCGACTAGTCAAGAACTATTTATTTTATGGGAGCGCGGGTACTTAAGCGAAGAAAATCAAGGCATTATGCAGATAGTTGCCGACTGGCAGCGTTATACTGGTCAAAAAGTGAATTTAAAGTTAGTTTCCGATGATTTTATTGAACAAACATTATGGGAAACTTTGAAAAATCCCAATAACGGCAAAGAGCCTGACCTTGTATTTTCAATTACCTTTAATAAAATTATTGCCCCTTTATTAGCATGGCAAGATAAGCTGTTGGATTTATCTGAGGTAATTGAGCCGATCGCCTCAAGTTTTCAAGCTGATGTATTACCTCAAGTACTGTATCAAAACCGAGTCCAAGGCGATCGCAGTTATTATGCCTTACCCATCGGTCAATCGGATGCTTACATTCATTATTGGAAAGACTCTCTAGCCGAAATTGGCTATGAGGACAGGGATATTCCCCAAGAATGGCATAAATTTTGGCAATTTTGGCAAACAGCACAAACCAAATTGCGATCGCGTCAATACCCTAATATTTATGGATTGGGTTTGTGTATGTCTGCAAGCGGTTTCGACACCGCAGCCGCTTTTCAACTGTTTTTAGATGCGCATAATGTAGCGATCGCTAATCATCAAGATGGTTTAGTTATAGTTGAAACTAAGAACCGAGAGCGGTTTACCGAAGCGATCGCTGAATTTACAAACCTTTACCGCCAAGGCTACGTCCCACCAGATGCTTTAGATTGGTCAGGTTCAGGTAATAATATCGCATTTCTCAATCATCAAGTCCTCATGACTGTTAACATGACTTTATCTATTCCCAGAACCCAAAAATTAGAGAATAACCAATATAATCAAAGTGCTAGGCAGCGTTATCAAGATATTGGCACATTAGTTCACTACCCTAAAAAAATAGATGGTACAACTTTGCAAGTCCCTAGAGTACTTAATCAAATTCTGGCGATTAAACACGAGCGTACGTCACAAAACACCTTAGATTTTCTGCGCTATCTCCTCCAACCCCATCATCTCCAGCGCCTCATTCAAGGATTTAATGGGCGAATTTTACCAACAATGCCTCAACTGTTAAAAGATCCTATGTGGCAAGATCCAACCGATCCGCATTCAACCGCAGCCTTGGCGATTTGCAATCAGTCTCGCCTACCTGAGTATGAAAAACTCCACCCCATTTGGAGTCAAATTCACATTCAACAACTTTGGGCACAAATCATTCATCGCAGGATTCAAGCAAATGCTTCGCCTAAGCAAGCTGCTGATTGGGGAATTGAACAAATTCAAACTATGTGGCAAAACTGTGAGAAAAAACCATGAGCATTTGGCATCGTCACAGTTTATTGTATCAACTATTTTATCGATTTTCGATTATTTCTTGGGTAGGAATTGGGATAGCAGCTGCTAGCGCTTCCTGGTATTCTCGGCAAAATTTGCAGACAGAAGTTATCGCACGCTTAAACAATTCCCTAGATTTTAAATCCCAAGAACTAGACTACTGGATTAACTTTCAATTGCGCGATGTGCTGCAACTTGCACAACAAACTGAGATTGTCGATGTTGTCCCCAAACTGATTACCGAACAAAATTCTCCCAGTCGTCAAGCGGCTTATAATCGGTTGCAACAATATTTACATCAAACCGCAAAGATTAAAACTAATCTCAGCAATGTTTGTATTAACAGAAATAGCGGTTTTATGGCTTTTTGTTCTCTCTATCCTGGCAAAGAAAATAAGTATTCACCTAGCGGTTATCCTGTTACTTTTCTGACGCAAGAAAATCTCAATTCAATTACACCTAATTTTTATTTGAACTCAGAACGCAAACCAGTAATTACAGTAGCCACTCCTTTAAAAGATCGTTCTGGGATACAGATGGGAGTCTTAGCGGTGGATCTGAATATTACTGAACTGCGCCAGCTATTGTTAGCCAGTACCTTAAAAACGGAAACTCAAGCTTTTTACTTGGTAGGAGAATCTAATTTAAAAGCTGTTGCTTTCTTAAATACAAGAACAGATAAATCTCCGAATCCAGCAAATTCAATTGTAGATGTCCCAATGAAAAGCGAAGCCATCGATCGCGCGATCGCTCAAGAAAATGGTATGGCCTTATACCGCAATCAATATGGCGTGCCTGTAATTGGTGTGTATCGTTGGTTACCTAGATATAACCTGGGATTAATTGCCGAAATGACTCAAGCCGAAGCTTTTGCACCTGCTGATAGTTTAGCGTTTAGCTTTGTGCTGTGCGGTTGTTTAGCATCTGGGCTATTAATGTTAGCAATTTACCTGCTATCGCGACAGATTACCCAACCGATTCTCAACATTAGCCAAGCTGCTGAACGTTTAACCCAGGGAGATTTAAATCAGCATGTACCTGTAATTGGGCAAAATGAAGTCGGTATTCTCGCTCAAACTTTTAACACAATGGCCGAGCAATTAAAGTTAGATCGAGAAAATTTAGAACAACGGGTAGATGAACGCACCTTTGAACTAGCTGTAGCTAAAGGACAAGCGGAATTTGCGAACCAAGCCAAGAGTGAATTTCTCGCTAATATGAGTCATGAATTGCGCACTCCCCTAAATGTAATTTTGGGTAATTGCGAGTTATTGCTCGAAGGAATTTATGGGGCAGTGAACGAGCTACAAAAACAGTCAATTTTGACGGTAGAAAATAGCGGACAACATCTTTTAGCTTTAATTAACGATATTTTAGATGTTTCTAAAATTGAAGCCGGTCATTTAGAATTGAGAATTTCCTCAGTAGCGATCGCTTATTTGTGTCAATCAAGTTTGGCATTTGTCACACAACAGGCGCGAAACAAAGAAATTACCATAAAAACCCATATAGAAGCGGATTGCGGCGAATATATTACCGTAGACGAACTGCGGATGCGTCAATTGCTGATTAATTTACTCACCAACGCCATCAAATTTACCCCCAATGGTGGAAGAGTCAACTTAAATGTTTACCGACAACAACAGACAGCAGAAGATTGGCTGTGTTTCGCCGTCAGCGATACGGGAATTGGGATACCCGAATCTTATCAAGATAAACTTTTTCAACCATTCGTCCAGGTAGACAGCAAACTTAACCGCCAATATGAGGGAACTGGTTTAGGATTAACCTTAGTTAGACAAATTGCTGAACTACATAAAGGTTCAGTTAGTTTGGTAAGCGAACTGGGAAAGGGTAGTTGTTTTACCATTCAGTTACCTGCTAGCTGTTGTCAAACAGAGATATCTTTACCTGATTCCTCGACTGCATCCGAAAATTTAGCGCCTAAGGACACAGATACCCTAGCAACTGGGGAAAATGCGCCTTTAGTGTTACTAGCAGAAGATAACGAAGCCAATATCGGCACAATTTCCCAATACCTCATAGCTAGAGGCTTTCGGTTGCTGGTGGCTCAAAACGGAGAAGAAGCGATCGCAATTACCCAAAGCCAACATCCCGACATTATTCTCATGGACATTCAAATGCCAGGATTAGACGGCATAGAAGCGATCGCCCGCATCCGTCAAGATAGCCACATCGCCCATATCCCCATTATCGCCCTCACCGCTTTAGCCATGTCAGGCGATCGCGATCGTTGTCTTGCTGCTGGCGCTAACGATTACCTAGCCAAACCAGTCAAACTTAAACAACTGGAAACTACTATAAGGCAATTGGTTGACTGTTGACTGGTGACTGTTAACTGGTGACTGTTAAGCAATGCCCCATGCCCCATGCCCCATGCCCTACACCCATGTTAGTATTGGTGAAAACAATATCTATCTCACTGATGGGCGAGAATGTTTAGGTCTATTTTGTTAGAGGGCGAACGATGGGACTTGAACCCACGAATGGTGGTACCACAAACCACTGCCTTAACCACTTGGCTACGCTCGCCGTTACCTGTCTGATTATAACACTGTTATCGTCTTTTGATCAAGAGAATGTTTTTTTCTTGGAACGGACTCAGTTAATTTGTAGTCTGATGACCAAAACAAATCATAGCTGAAAAACATGAAACCATTAAATATTATTGCATATCTAGGAGTTGCAGGTCTAGCTGTTGTGGGTTTGATCATGGCTAAGACTAATCCCTCTGGGGCTGCATATCAAGACTATGCTGTACAACGCTTGACCTTATATCTCAAAACCGATGTTTGCCAGAAAACTCAGAACTTTCTGGAAACTTTAGTCAAGTTTAATTGCGAAAAAACTGTAGATTCAATTCAACCCCAAATGCAAGATATTATTGCCGCTACGACACAAAGACAAGATTATCTACTGTTTAGTATTTATCAAACAGACTTAAAAGTGAGTTCTTTGATACCTTCTTATAAGTTTGAGACTGTGGGAGCTTTTAATAACTTTTATACCTACTCAGCACAACAGCGATAGGGTGGGAAACAAGGAGAGAATCGGTAATGAGTTGGGAATACTTTTATGTAGACCCAAGGAAACTCTACCTTTTGACACTCTCCTGCCGTCATGCGAGGAGATTCTTAGTTCAACGAGTCCACTTAGATTAGACCCCTTGCGGTATCTAACCCAGAGGTGGTTCTCTCCCTAAGCGTTAACTTTCCAAGTGCCCCTTGGTAGTTGGATTATTCCAAAATTTGCTTGATTGAAATTCTGAACGTCTAGTCCCCATGTTCGCGCAGCGTTCCCGAAGGGTAGATTTTACCTATTCCTGGGTAGGAACTAGAACTATGGAATAGAACCCCATATCTTCAATTGTCAAGGTGCAGATTGCCGTTAGGCATTTAGGTTTTTATACAGGTTAATTACCGTTCCTGTTAAATCTAATTCTACCAAAAATTGATTGAGGCGTTTGCTACTGTAGTGGGCTTCGACATCATGGGGTGAATGAATCGCAATTGTAGATGGTGGCATATCTTTAACAGTCCGCCATTTTACAGTTCCAGATGGCTCTGGAGCATAAAATTGCTGTACCCAGATTTGACGCAGGGTTTCTACTCCTGGTATTTGTCTTAACCACTGTGGTGCAGTTGGGTCATAGATTGCGTCTAACAGCGCCAAACCGTCTGCGCCAATTGTGCTACCTAGCGCTTCTCGCTCGGAGTCAAGCTTTGGTAAACGATAATTTTCTACACGACGACCATAGCGGTCAAACCAATCAGGCTGAATATTTGTTGCTAACCAGTCAGGTGCTGCAACTCTGCTCAAACAGAAATCTTCGTTGGCTATATGTACTGTCTGCGGCTAAAACACACAAACAGTCAAACCAAGGAAGGGATTTGTCCGACAAAAGTGCTTGAATTTGTTCGCTTCCCAAGCTGGTGCCACTCATTTGAGGTGTTACTCGCTCCCCAGATAATGGAATTGACCAAGCAGCATTAGAGCAAGTATATTTCTCTGGTAGGATTGAGACGATAGAGTAAGAGTTACCGATATTAATTGGTTTATTGCCCTTAATTGTGTTTGGTTGATAAATATACCCCCGTTCAGGCATGGTGTTTGCGTAGGGACGGGGTGCTGGTGTTGTATCAATTGCAAACAAGCGCGTCATCTATCCGCGAACACTTTTATTTTTTACTTATGTCAAGAGATATAACAGCCTCTAGACAAGATGATTTAGCCACACGTACTGACCAATTAATTAGTACAATAGAACGCTTGGAGCAAGAAATTAAAGTTCTTCAAGCAACTGGATTGGTAGCTCCACCAGGATGCTGGATAGTGCGCTACTTAGCAAAGGGGAAAAGGAGCGCATATTGGTACTATAAATTACAAGCAACTTCAGCCATTTTCCCCACCAAAACTAAAGGGAAGTATACTAAATATCAGCATCTGGGAAAAGCTGGTAGTCAGGCCTACTTAATGGCAGTTCTTGCAGTAGCTACCAGAGCCAAGATTGAAGGACTGCAACGAGCTATCGATACTTTACTGCAAGGGTCAGCAGATTTAATGTCAGAAGCTGAAAAATATAAACAAGATTAATCACTAATTGTGTTCGCGGATATTATCCGCGAACAACTATTTTTTGTCCAAAGTCCAATAATTAACGACTCATTGCAAAAATCTGTTCAGCCGTTAAGGGAATGTTGGGAAACAATCTCGAATCAATTCGATTATTTCCTTGAAACACCTTTGGGGGTAAATACTCACCATCTTCAAGTTGGTAAATTGTAACCGTTGGCTGTTTGGGAGAGCCAATGAAGCGAATACCACCAAAAGCCGCATAGTCTACAATGATGTACTCTAAAACGCCTAAATCCTCATATTCAGCAAGTTTTGTTAGGTAGTCGTCCTTCCAATTGTTACTAACAACCTCAATGATTCCCGGTGGTGGAATATATGCAGCCGCAGAACTAGAGAGAGTTTTCATCCGTTGCCATTCTTCCCTAGCAAATATGACAATATCAGCTTTTCGGCTTTTTTCTTTTTCTGGTGGTGCTATTTTGAGCCGAACCTGCTTTGATTGGCGCGACACATACGGCAGGTTATTTTCTTGGCAGTGATTTTCAAGGTAGGCACACAGCCTCTGGATTAAATCTTCGTGATTGGCATTTGGTTGTGATAATGGCACAGGAATCCCTTCCAATAACTCAAACTCTCTGCCTGAACCATCATCCCAGGCAAGAAACTCTTCAAAAGTCAGTGGTTGTGTAACGGCTGCGTACATCGCACTCGCTCCATTGCTGACAGGTACTTGACTCAATGCTACCAAGTTGTACAGCTTTGTCTACCATAATTATGAGGTTGTAGGGTATGGGTAATGCGATCGCTTCACCAAAGGCTTTGACTAACACAATTGGTGAGTGTAGTGCGCTCGCCTAGTACAATGGTCTACGAGGGGCTACACCTACGCACTTCATTACAACTCATTATGCTGACATTTCCACGTTAACCCACAGCATATTCAGTAAACTGCCGCATGAATGGTGACTGAAATCCTAAAACAATATCTTCTTTTGGAACTCCAGCATTCACCAAATCAGCTGCAATATCATCCTCCGTACCATTCCATTGCAGCCAAATTTTACCACCTTTAATATCAATGTGTATGATACAACTGTGTACCCAATCTTGAGCTTCCCAACCTACATAAACAATTTGGTAATGGTCTCGTTCGGTGTCAAAAATTGTCTCAACTTCAATATTTCCGTAAGCAGGTTTTTGTTTACCATACTCTGAAAGCATTTGTTGTACAATCTGGCGATATCGTACTATTTTTTCCATTCAATAATCACCTCTTTTTCAACATCATAAACAATCATTTTAACTCGATTTTCTTCTACCATTTCCTTGGGAAAATCAAGTTGGAAAAATGTTCTGTAAGTCGTCAAAGGAACTGCTAAATATAAAATTCGCTCTGGATCTCGTCGCCTTAATGCACCTCTATAATTGATAAATTGTCCCAACGCTGTGTGGAATTCTGAGATAGCAGAAGATTTCTCTAGAAAACTCTTGACTTCAACAGCAATTTTTTCATTTTCTCTTTCTGCTGCAATCAGTTTTTCTGCTGCTAAATCAATTGACCAAGAAAGGCAGAGGGCAGGAGGCAGAAGGCAGAAGGAAGAAATACAATTTTGCCCTCTGCCACAAGGGTTTCAAGCCCCTAAATTTATTTATGTAAAGCAAAAAAAAGATGTGTTTTGAGACGCGAAGCGCGAGAAATACAGCGTCCTTATTAAATCCCCTGAATTTATTTATGGGGATTCCCTTCTGCCCTCTGCCTTCGTACTTCTGCCTTCTTAAATTTTTACCCCACCCACGTTAAACAAAAGTGGGTCATGAGTTATCTGCCAACCGTCCTTTTGTAAAGCTATTTTCACAACCTCATGAAAGACATCTCTAGCAGACATGGGCATTCATTAATAGTATTTCCCATTTCTAACATATCGTGTCGCTGCATTTTCAGCACTTTTCTACAATACAACAGCTAATTACTGAGATACTTTTACTGTAGCAAGCCTATCGCACAAACTCCTTTCCTCCTCCTTAACATCTGCACTATTGAGCAAATAATCTCTCACGCAATTACAAGCCTGCGCCAACAATTTCTCAGGACTGGAATCAAAATCTAAATTCCAGAGAGTGACTTTACCCAGAGAATCTGAAGAAGCCAAAACCTGACCATCTGGGCTGAAACTCGCGCTTTTCACCCCAGTATCCAGTCCTGCAAGGGTTTGCAGCACTTCTCCCTGACGGTTCCACAGCTTGACTGTCATATCTTCACTAGCTGTAGCAATTGTCTCTCCATTTGGGCTAAAACTTACAGCATTCACCTCACCCCTGTGTCCCCGCAAAGTCAATAGTTCTTTACCGTCTCGGTTCCAGAGTTTCACAGTTTTATCTTTACTGGCGGTAGCGATAAGCTGACTATCAGAACTGAAGCTTACCGCCTGTATCCCCGCTTGATGTCCTTTTAGAGTCACTAGTTCTTGACCCTGACGATTCCAGAGTTTAGCAGTTCCATCTTCACTTGCGGTAGCAATTATCTGACCATCAGGACTGAAACTGACACTTCTGACACCGGCTTGATGTCCGCGCAAAGTCATGATTTCTTTGCCATTCAAATTCCACAGTTTAACTGTTGTATCCCAACTAGCGCTAGCAATGGTTTTACCATCGGGGCTGAAAGTTGCGCTTCTCACATCTGCTTGATGTCCTTGCAAAGTCGCTATTTCTTTTCCAGATAAATTCCACAGTTTGACGGTTTTATCTCGGCTAGCAGTAGCGATAATTTGTCCATCGGGACTGAATTGCAGACTTCTTAAGGTATCGCTATGACCGTTAAGTGTGACTAATGGTCTTTTCTACTTGCACCTTTAAATCTGTATCTGCATTATCCCAGCCCATCTGGTTTAACTTGATACCAGCCTTGAGGCTTTCAAGTAAAGCATCAAAGGTATTATGGGACTCAAAAGCTGTTTCTGATGAGAGAGTCAAGGCTTTAATCTCACCCAAACTTACTTGTCGCTTTTGTTGTGCGGTTTGCCATGTGAGTAACCCGGAGATTCCTAAGAGAGTCACAGCGACAACAGACAGCACCGATAACCCCATCATTCCCCGGCGAATTGTTTGTTTCGCTTGCTGTTCGGCGTTGAGAAGGATTTGGTTTGCTTGTTGAGATGCAATTAACGCATTTTGTACTTGGCGTTTTTCTAGTTCCTCACTAGCGGCTAAAAAGCGATAATCCATGTTACTCAAACTTTTGCCTTTCGCCCAAGCTTGAGCATCTTTGAGGGCTTGTCCTCGTAGCAGGTTGGTTTCATCGTGATAATTTGATTTCACCCAAGCATTAATTAAATCGGCGTTTGAGTAGTTGCATTCGTTGTAATACTTGTGATGGTTTTCCTTGTCTAGTAGATGCAAAAGCTGATGCAGATGTTAACTGTGTGCGTCCAGCCGAGCAATATGATAATGTCACACTCATGACGGAGGCTAGGGTAAAACAACTACATA